>NZ_JAQAGZ010000052.1 GCF_027533625.1 Paenibacillus gyeongsangnamensis
CCATTAAAGCGGTACGCGAGCTGGGTTCAGAACGTCGTGAGACAGTTCGGTCCCTATCTGTCGCGGGCGCAGGAAATTTGAGAGGAGCTGTCCTTAGTACGAGAGGACCGGGATGGACGTACCGCTGGTGTACCAGTTGTTCCGCCAGGAGCACGGCTGGATAGCCAAGTACGGACGGGATAAGCGCTGAAAGCATCTAAGCGTGAAGCCCCCCTTAAGATGAGATTTCCCAGTATGTAAGACCCCTTGTAGACGACGAGGTAGATAGGTTCGGGGTGGAAGCGCGGCAACGTGTGGAGCTGACGAATACTAATCGGTCGAGGGCTTATCCTATAGGTTTTGCGACAGCAAAGCCACATCGGAAGCATAAGGAAACATAGCGAAAGCAGGATTACTCAGCTAAAGTACAATGTTTCGATCCAGTTTTCAGGGTATAACCCTGAGTGATAAGTATAAATATTCCCTGATAGCTCAGTTGGTAGAGCACTCGACTGTTAATCGAGTTGTCACAGGTTCGAGTCCTGTTCGGGGAGCCATTCATGGAGAGGTGTCCGAGTGGCCGAAGGAGCACGATTGGAAATCGTGTAGGCGTCACAAGCGTCTCGAGGGTTCGAATCCCTCTCTCTCCGTAGCAATACTTCTTAGCAAGTAGTAATCTTAAGAAGGCCCGTTGGTCAAGGGGTTAAGACACCTCCCTTTCACGGAGGTAACAGGGGTTCGAATCCCCTACGGGTCACCAAATCCCATGGAGGCTTAGCTCAGCTGGGAGAGCATCTGCCTTACAAGCAGAGGGTCGGCGGTTCGATCCCGTCAGCCTCCACCATATATTATTTTTACTGACGCGGGGTGGAGCAGCCCGGTAGCTCGTCGGGCTCATAACCCGAAGGCCGCAGGTTCAAATCCTGCCCCCGCAACCAATTTATATTCAGTGTGGAGCCGTGGTGTAGAGGCCTAACATGCCTGCCTGTCACGCAGGAGACCGCGGGTTCGAATCCCGTCGGCTCCGCCATTTAACATCCTGTAAGGGATGAGAACCCATTGGGTTCGTCGAAGCATCAGCTTCGTAAGCAGTACATCGCAGTCTCGGAGTGAAACGAAGAGTATCCCGTCGGCTCCGCCATTTAATCTTTTAAGGGATGGCTTGAAAATTTGTTAAGATTGTTTTATAATATGGCTCGGTAGCTCAGTCGGTAGAGCAGAGGACTGAAAATCCTCGTGTCGGCGGTTCGATTCCGTCCCGAGCCACCATATGCCGCTGTAGCTCAATTGGTAGAGCAACTGACTTGTAATCAGTAGGTTGGGGGTTCAAGTCCTCTCGGCGGCACCAGCAGTATTCATGGAGGCTTAGCGAAGTGGCCAAACGCAGCAGACTGTAAATCTGTTCTCGTACGAGTTCGGTGGTTCGAATCCATCAGCCTCCACCATTTCAAATAGCATAGGGGCATAGTTTAAAGGTAGAACAAAGGTCTCCAAAACCTTTGGTGTGGGTTCGATTCCTGCTGCCCCTGCCAATTGCATATCGTTAGTATGGCGGTCGTGGCGAAGTGGTTAACGCACCGGTTTGTGGATCCGGCATTCGAGGGTTCAATTCCCTTCGACCGCCCCATTATTTACAAAATCAAGAATATTGGGGATTAGCCAAGCGGTAAGGCAACGGACTTTGACTCCGTCATGCCTAGGTTCGAATCCTAGATCCCCAGTTTCAACTTTGCGGAAGTGGCTCAGCGGTAGAGCATCGCCTTGCCAAGGCGAGGGTCGCGGGTTCGATTCCCGTCTTCCGCTCCATCTTATTATGGCGCCATAGCCAAGTGGTAAGGCAGAGCTCTGCAAAAGCTTTACCCCCAGTTCGAGTCTGGGTGGCGCCTCCATCTTTACCTTTTCGCCGGAGTGGCGGAATCGGCAGACGCACAGGACTTAAAATCCTGCGGTAGGTGACTACCGTACCAGTTCAAGTCTGGTCTTCGGCACCACTCCAACAATTTGATATATGTGCCCTTAGCTCAGCCGGATAGAGCGTTTGACTACGAATCAAAAGGTCAGGAGTTCGAATCTCTTAGGGCACGCCACCTGCTGGTATGGCGGAATTGGCAGACGCGCGCGACTCAAAATCGTGAGGGAAACCGTGGGGGTTCAAGTCCCTCTACCAGCATAAGAGAAGGCTTATGGACATGCTCCATAAGCTTTTTTGTTGTCTTTTTAATGTACAAACGGGTTTGAATCTAGTAAATTTACAATAGGTAGGAAATTTATTCCATAACCAAGTTGGGGAGTGAGAAGATTGACTTTGATCGAGGATCAAGCTGTCGTCCTGTTTCAAGGCGACAGCATTACGGATTGCGGACGAAACCGTGAGAACGGAACGGACTTAGGGAAAGGGTATGCGTTGATGGCCGCTGGTTTGTTCTCCAGCCAATATCCGGAGAAGCAAGTGAAGTTTATTAACCGGGGCATCAGCGGGAACCGGGTTAAAGACCTGGAGCAGCGCTGGCAAACCGATTGCATTGATTTGAAGCCGACTTGGGTATCGATTTATATCGGAATTAACGATACGTGGCGCCGATACGACCGCAATGATCCGACTTCCATGGAAGACTTCGCTGAAGGGTATCGCCGCTTGATTAGGCGGACGAAGGAAGAAACGGATGCGAAGCTGATCCTCGTCGAGCCGTTCGTGCTTCCGGTGCCGGAGGACCGCAAGCAATGGCGGGAGGATTTGGATTTGAAAATTCAAGCCGTCCGTGAGCTTGCGAGAGCTTATCAGACGTTATTCGTCCCTCTTGACGGCCTGTTCGCGCAAGCGAGCACGCAAACGCCTCCAGCCTATTGGGCTCCGGATGGGGTTCATCCTTCTCCGGCAGGGCACGCTCTGATCGCCAAAGCATGGCTTAACGCCGTAAAAGCATAATTGAGAAGGACCATGAATGCCTTAACGGATTCTGGTCCTTTTTTTATGCCGCTACAGCTGTTTGGATACCTTGAGCAGCTCAGGCAGCGTTACGAGGCGGTAGCCCTGCGCTTTCATGGTTTGAATGATATGCGGAAGCGCTTCGACGGTGCCGTTCAAATTTTGCCCGGGGCCTCCGCCGGAGTGCTGCAGAATGATGGAGCCTGCGGACAAATGGTTTAAAATGTTGGAGGAGACCTGAGACGAACTGAGCTGCTTCCAATCCAGCGAATCGATGTTCCAGTTCACTACGACGTAGCCCTGCTCTTTGGTCCACAGCAGCTGGCTCTCGCTGATCTCTCCGTAAGGAGGACGCAGCAGCCGCGGTGAATAGCCGATCAGCGGTTTCAACGAATTCTGGGCCTGCAGGATTTGGGAGCGGAACAGATCGTCGGAAAGCTTCGTATAGAGCTTATGGTTATAAGAATGATTACCGATCACATGCCCTTCTCTCACGATGCGCCGTACGACGTCAGGGTACTTCTCCGCTTGATTGCCAAGCAGAAAGAAGGTCGCTTGGACGCCGTGTTTTTTAAGAATATCGAGGACCTTAGGCGTATAATTGCGGTCAGGCGCATCGTCAAAGGTCAGGGCTGCTTTTTTCTCGCTGCCGGACCCGCGGAGCAGGAGCAGCTGCGGGTATTTTTTGACGAGCTGGCCCAAAGTTAAGCGCTGCTGCTGAGCGGCTTGTTTTACCGGTTTTTCTTGTACGGGCTGGCGTTTGGCCGATGGAACGGGAGCTGCGGCCTTCGGCGCAGCTGGAGCTCGCTCAGGCTCGGCCGCCGGCTTCAAGGGTGGAGCCGGTACGGGGGCGGCCGGGGCAACAGGCGCAGCGGCCGGTTCGGGAAGCAGGACCGTAATGCGCTGCTGCGGAGCTTTAACCGAAGGATTCGCCGTAGGAGGAGCAGCCCAGCCCCCTTGTTCCGAAGGAAGCTCCGGCAGCGGCGGAAGGGACAGCTGCTGCGGCGGCCGGGAAGAAGCGCAGGCGGTCAGCAGCAGACACGCGGAAAGACTGATCAGCATGCCAAACCTCGCCTTGATGGTAGTCGGGTTCATGAAAAAGCTCCCCCCTTTCCGTAAAGAAGTTATCTTTAGGGTTTGAAAGGGGGAGCGTAATTATCCGGCTGAGCCAAGGAATTATTATGTTAAGCCAGGGCCAGACCTTCCCTGATCATGTTAAGGGCCACCAGCACGAAGGTGATTCGCAGCACCCATAGCAATTTTTTCGTGCTGAGCCGGCTTGCAGTTTGGGCGCCAAGCCACCCACCGATGATGGCGGTCGGAGCCAGGTAGAGCACCATCCAAAAATTGATTTCTCCCAGACCCAAATGAGTAATAGACCCCATCATCGAGGAGAGCAGGATGACGAACATGGAGGTTGCCGTCGCAACATGCGGCGGATAACGGAACAGGAGCACCATGGCCGGTACGAAAAGCGAACCCCCTCCGATGCCGAACAATCCGGATACAAAGCCGACCAGCAGCCCGATCACGAGGGCAGGGAGCACGCTGTACCCGTATTCGTATGTATCGCCTTTGCCGTCGACATATGTCCGTTGAATTTTCCACTGTAACTTAAGCGGCCTCAGGTAATCCCGCAGCACTAGCAGAATGGCCATCAACAGCATAAATATCCCGAAGCTAAGCTGAAAGGACTTGGCATTTACGAACTGCGTCGTATAAGAACCGAGCATGGCGCCGGGACCGCTGGTGATGAAGTAGAGCATTCCGCTTTTGAAGTCGATGCGCTTCTGCTTCATGAACGTCAATGTGGACGAGAGCGCCGTAAAGATCAGCACGGCAAGTGAGGTGCCGACCGCGGTAGCCACGGATACATGCTCGCCAACAAAATAAGGCCCCAAATAAACTAGGGCCGGTACAATAATAATGCCGCCGCCGAGTCCCACTAAGCTCCCAAGGGTAGCTGAGATCAAACCGACGGCCGTATAAAATAAAATACTCATGGTGCGATCCCTCTTCTTCCATGTCAATATTTCCTACGTAAATATTAACATAGAAATACCAAAGGTCAATCCGCCGCTTATGGACGAACTTCGATGAAAGGCTTATTCGGCAAGTAATGGTACGATTGGATGAAACGGATCGTTCTAGTCTTGGCGCGCATCACGATGGAATGGGTCTCGGCGCGCTGATCGGCCATGTAGCGTACGCCATTCAGAAATTCGCCGGGGGTAATGCCGGTAGCCGCAAAAATCACATCGTCGTTCCCGACCATATCATCCATGGTCAGGATTTTGTGCGGATCGGCGATCCCCATGGCCAAGCATCGTTGGTACTCCTCATCGTTCGCCGGCAGGAGGCGGCCCTGAAGCTCCCCGCCTAAGCAGCGCAGCGCCGCGGCAGCCAACACGCCTTCCGGAGCGCCTCCGGAGCCGACATACAGATCGATACCGGATTCCGTTAAGGCAGGGGCCATGGCTCCTGCGACATCCCCGTCGCTCAGCAGCTTGATGCGGACTCCGACGCTGCGCAGCGTATCGATCTGGCCCTGGTGACGCTCCCGGTCGAGAATCATGACGGTAAGATTGTTGAGCGATTTTTTCAAAATCTCGGCGGACTTCCGGAGCGTCGTCTCGAGCGGGTCCGTCAGACTCAAATGTCCGGCCAGCGCCGGCCCGAAGGCCAGCTTCTCCATATACATATCGGGCGCATGCAGCAAATTGCCCTTCCCGGCAATCGCTATGACGGCCAGCGCATTATTGATGCCCCGGGCCACCAGCTCGGTGCCCTCCAGAGGGTCAACGGCGACATCCACTTCAGGGCCTTGGCCGTTGCCCACTTTTTCCCCGATATAAAGCATGGGGGCCTCATCCATCTCGCCCTCCCCGATGACTACCGTACCGCGAATGGAAACGGAATCGAACATGGCCCGCATGGCGGCCGTCGCGGCTCCGTCCGCTTGGTTCTTGTCTCCCCTGCCCATCCAATTGGCGGCGGATAAAGCCGCAAGCTCCGTAACCCTAACGATCTCCAGTGCCAATTCTCTCTCCATGATCGGTTCCTCCTAAGGTTGATTGTAAGAATTGCAATAGTATGGTTCTAAATATAGTATATTAATTAAGTATATAATGTGCAATATATATGGGTGTTAAGTTTTATATAACATTATATTTAGTTATTTATAGGCGGCTCTTCTGTTCGTTTGTGCCGATTTCTGGTACAATGGGAGAATAAACAAGGTAATTCCGGAACAATTCAACCTACGGACGCTTTAAGGAGGTAAAGATCATCGAACTGACAGCACGTCAATTACAAATTGTAGAGCTGGTCAAGGCGCACGCGCCTATCACCGGAGAGCAAATCGCCGAGCTGCTCGGCTTAAGCCGGCCTACCCTCCGTTCGGATTTGGCGCTCCTCGTCATGCTCGGTTTGGTGGATGCCAAGCCGAAGGTGGGATATACGCCCGGATCGGCAATGACTCCCGGGGCACAATTTTCGAGACAGCTGAACGGGCTTAAAGTGAAGGATGTCCAAGCCATACCGATCGTAATCAGGGAACAAGCTTCAGTGAACGATGCGGTGGTTATGCTCTTTCTAGAGAACGTGGGAAATCTCATCGTAGTGGACGAACAAGGGCGCTTGTCCGGTATTATTTCGCGGAAGGATCTCCTGAAATTTACGCTGGGAAATCCGAATGCGGCGGTTATGCCCGTAAGCATGGTCATGACGAGAGAGCCGAACGTGATTCATGCCGCTCCGGAGGAGTCTGTCGTAGAAGCTGCGCGCAAGATGATAAAACATCAGGTGGACAGCTTGCCGGTCGTGGTGCCCTACAAGGATTCGAACGGTAAGGAACAGCCGAGGTGGGAAGTAACGGGGCGCATCACGAAGACGATTATGACGAAGGTACTGCTGGATCTTGCGATGGAACGGCTGTAATGCCGGGAACGTGTACGGGAATTTGGGATAAAGGGGAACAAGCGGATGAGAGAAGACCGACAATATGAAATCACCATCTGCTCGGATTCCGTGGGAGAAACGGCCGAAGCGGTGGTGAAGGCGACGATTCGCCAGTTCAACGGCCATCATGTGGCTACGAAGCGGATTGGCCATATCAAGAGCGAAGACGAAGTTCGCCATATCGTTGAAGAGGCGGCCAAGCGGGGCGGGTTTATCGCTTATACGCTGGTCCAGCCGGAGCTTCGCGAGATGATGAAGGAAGAAGCGGTGCGCCTCGGGGTCCGGGCGGTCGATATTATGGGGCCGATGATGGAGGCGTTCATTGACACCTTCAACGATGCGCCGAGCCGGGAGCCGGGATTGCTGCATCAAATGGACGAAGATTATTTCAAGCGGGTGGAAGCGATCGAATTCGCCGTAAAATGCGACGACGGCCGGGATACGAGCGCGCTGCTGAAGGCGAGCCTCGTTCTAATCGGGGTATCCCGGACATCGAAGACGCCGTTGAGCATTTTTTTGGCGCATAAGGGAATCAAAGTATCGAATCTGCCGCTAGTGCCCGAGGTGAAGGCTCCCAAGGAGCTGTTCCTCGTTCCGGGAAATCGGATCGTGGGCCTGACCATGGACGCCGAGAAGCTGTACAAGATCCGTACGGAAAGGCTGAAGGCCGTTGGGCTGCCGGTAGGCGCAAAGTATGCAACGATCGAACGCATCGCGGAGGAGCTGGATTACGCCAATTCGCTGATGAAGAAGATAGGCTGTCTGGTGATCAACGTAACCGACAAAGCCATTGAGGAAACCGCGGGTATTATTATGGAGTATTTGCAAGTTTAGCAGGCAAAAGAGACAGGCTGAGAACAACTGGTTCCAGCCTTTTTCATTCCCCCATAAAACCGAAAAGGGGGGAGCTTTCGTATACTTAAATAAACCCGGGCGAAAACGGAAGGAGCGGAGTTAGTGATGAGGGAGAAGAAGGGCTGGACGGATTGGTTGTCCGGTGTCGCTTATGGGAAAAAGCTGAAGCGTCTGCATAGCTGGAACGGTTGGCTGCTGCTTCTGCTTGCGATTAGCGGTGTGATGCTGTTCCTGCCGCCGCTGCGCGGCTTATTGGGCGAAGGCCGCGTCTGGCTGAGGCAAGCCCATATTTGGATCGGTGTGCTGTCGGTTATTGTTCTGGCGATCTACGTCCCCCTCCTGCCGCGGCACTGGAGGCAGCTCAAGCCGAAACCGGCGCAGCGGGCGAATTTGGGCGGGGTGCTGCTGCTGCTCGCCGGCTGGATTTTGTCCGGCATTATCTTATGGCAATTCCGCTCGTTTCCTCCGGTCTGGAACAATGCTGCGCTTGTTATCCATGATTTGTTCACGTGGGTGGGCGTACCTTATGCGGTCTATCATTCCGTCTCCAGGAGCCGCTGGGTGAAGGCGTCGCAGCGCCAGCCGTTGGCAGGACGGAGGACGGCGAACGGAACGGAAACGAGAGGAACGGAAACGGCCGGAGCGGCTGAAGGGGTGGCTGTTTCCGCACCCAAGCCGGCGGATAGCGCTGCTCAAGCCGTAATCAAGGCGCTGCAGCGGGCGCCGATCTCCAGGGCCACCTTCCTGCGTCTGGCAGCAGGGCTCGTGCTCGTGTTCGGGGTTGGACCGGCCTTCTACCGCTGGCTGAAAAGCGTCTCGTATACGGGAGGAACCGACCTCGCCGGGCTCGCCGAAGAGGACGGCAACCGGATGCTGCCGCCGCCTGCGCCACTGCCGGAATCGAATCCGCCTGCAGGCGGAGGAGGCCAAGGGCAGTTCCGGATCTATACTGTGACGGATATCCCTTCCTTTTCCAGCGAAACGTGGAAATTCGCGGTTTCCGGCTTGGTCGAGAAGGAGCAGGTCTGGGATTGGCAGCAGTTCCTGCAATTGAAGCGGAAGGTGCAGGTAAGCGATTTTTACTGCGTGACGGGCTGGTCAGTCTATAAAGTGACGTGGGAAGGGATTCCGCTCTCCGCGCTGCTCGAGCTGGTCAAGGTGAAGCCGCAGGCGAAGTACGTCAAGTTTTACTCGGGAGACGGCGTCTATACGGACGCGCTCTCGCTCGAGCAGGCCCGGATGGATGATGTGATGGTCGCGGTGCTGATGGACGGCAAGCCGATTCCGCAGAAGCTGGGCGGTCCGGTACGGCTCATCGTACCGAAGATGTACGCGTACAAGTCGGTTAAATGGCTGCAGGGCATCGAGCTGATCGACAAGGAGCACATCGGCTATTGGGAAGTACGGGGATACGATAACGACGCTTGGGTAGAACGGAGCCGGTTGTCATAGACAACGCGGCTTCTTTGCCATATAGTATAAGGAAAACTCTTTATCGAAAAGGAAAACTCCTTATCGAAGTACATCAAAGAAGCCAGACCGTTATTAAGGAATACCGGAACGGAAGGGGAGCGGGAATGCAGCTCGTATCATTGAATGTAAGCAAGCCGCAGGATATGGACTATAAAGGGAAAACGGTAGCTACGGGTATTTTCAAGCAGCGGGTCGGCGGCCCGGTCGTACTATCGTTCGTGAACCTTGAAGGAGACGGCCAAGGGGATTTGAAATACCACGGTGGCCCGGATAAAGCGGTGTGCATTTATTGCGCCGAGCATTACCCGTTCTGGGAGGAGCGGCTCGCGCGAGAGCTGGGCTACGGGGCTTTCGGTGAAAATTTCACCGTTACCGGGCTGCTGGAAACCGATGTCCATATCGGTGATGTTTTCGAGATCGGAACGGCTCTGGTACAGGTGACTCAGCCGCGGCAGCCGTGCTATAAGCTGGCGCATAAGCACGGCGTCCCGGAGCTGGCGTCCGATGTGGAGCGGACCGGATATACCGGATACTACTTCAGGGTGCTGCGCGAGGGTACAGTGGAAGCGGGGCAGTCCCTGCTCGCCCGGGATCGGGACCCGGCGGGAATTTCGGTGGCTGAAGCGAACCAGTTGAACTACAGGGCTAGAACCGATACGGAAGGGATGCGCAGGCTGTTAGCCGTCGATGCGTTGTCGGGCAGCTGGAGATCGACGTTCGAGAAGCGGCTTGTTGAACTGGAAGCGTAGCGGGATACTTCGGGACTGTCACAAAGCTATCCAGGGGAGCTGCAGTCCGACGGAACGGGTATAGAGCGCATCTGTGAAGGCGGCAGTCCGGCGGAACAGGTAATGGAGCGAACCCGTGAAGGCGGCAGCAGGTCGGTACGGGCACAAAACGAAGCCGGGAAAGAGATATGCAGCAAGCGCGCGGCAGGGACAAACAACGGAAGGCGGTGAGCGGGATGAGGGCTGAACGGACCGGATCGGAGCTGACCGGTGTTATCCTGGCCGGAGGGCAAAACCGACGGATGAACGGCCGGAGCAAGGCGCTGCTCACCTTGGAAGGGCGAACCTTCCTGGAGCGGCAGCTCCGGGAGCTCAGCCGGATATGCGGCGAGCTGCTGCTGATCGCGCCGGACCGGGCGCCTTTCGAGCGGGAGCTCGCTCCCTATGGCGGCCGGGTGACCGTGCTGCCCGATCTGCATCCGGGGCAGGGCCCGTTGGCCGGGCTTGAAGCGGCGCTGACGGCGGCAGGCGGCGACGAGCTCTGGTTGGTCGGCTGCGACATGCCTTATGTGAGCGCAGAGGCGGCGATCGCCCTGCGGGAGCTCAGGCAGGCGAATACGGCGGATGCTGCGGTGGCCCGGGTCAGCGGGCGGGTGCACCCGCTGCACGGGATATATCACCGGAGCGGGCTTCCGGTCGTTCAGGCGATGCTGGGCGAGCAGGTGAGCCGCTTTATGCTGTACTTGGACCGGGTCCAGCTCAGCGTGGCGGAGGAGGCTTATTTTACAGAACGCGGGATCGGCACCAATTTTGTTCGCAATGTGAATGATCCGGAAGATTATGTAAGATTGACGTCAGGTTCATAGGAATGTAAAAGGCAGGGGGGAAGCTGCAAGCCGATGACTCCGCCCTATAGGCTATGCTTTTGTAACCTTTTATGACATAATAAAGGGAAGCGTAAGGCATCCACGAAAGGATAGCAGGCGAAAGGGGGATGGACATGGAGACGAGGTTGGTCGATAAGTTCGGTCGGGTCCACGATTATTTGCGGATATCGGTGACGGACCGCTGCAATCTGCGCTGCGTGTACTGTATGCCGGAGGAAGGGATGGAATTCGAACCGGAGGAACGGCTGCTGACGTTCGAGGAAATCGCCGAAACGGTTCGTGTGCTTGCAGGCTATGGCGTTCGCAAAATCCGCTTGACGGGCGGCGAACCGCTCGTGCGCAAAAATTTAGAGCAGCTCGTAACCATGCTTTCCTCCATTCCGGGGATCGAAGATATCGCGCTGACGACGAACGGGATTTATTTTGCGCCGCGGGCGGTGAAGCTGAAGCAGGCCGGGCTCACGCGGATCAACATCAGTCTGGACTCGCTTCGGGCGGACCGATTCTCGCTCATTACCCGGGGAGGGGATATCCGGCGGGTGCTCGCTTCGATTCAGGAAGCGATCCGGGTCGGGCTCGAGCCGATCAAGCTGAATGTCGTGCTCATGAAGGGGATAAACGATGACGAGATCGAGGATTTCCTGAAGCTTTCGTTGGAGCAAAACCTGCATGTGCGCTTTATTGAATATATGCCCATCGGGCACGACGACGCCGGCTGGAAGTCGAAATATTTGCCTCTGAGCACGGTGCTGGAGCGCTGCGAATCGATGGGCTGGCAGACCGAGGAGTGCGATAAAGCGCTGAAGGGGAACGGGCCTTCGCAAAATTACCGCATCGCGGGCGCAGCCGGGACGTTCGGGCTCATCCATCCGGTGAGCGATCACTTCTGCCAGACGTGCAACCGGTTAAGGCTCACAGCGGACGGGAACATCAAGCCGTGCCTGTATTGGTCCGACGAATTCAACGTTCGGCGGCATATCGGGGACGAAGAGGCGCTGGCTCGGCTGTTCTTCCGAGCCCTGGAAATCAAGCCGGAGAGTCATGAGATGGCCAAGGTGCTGCTTGACGAGCAGATGAGCCATACCCCGACGAACCGCCGGATGTCGCAGATCGGAGGCTAACCCAGTTGGAGTTCAGATTCGGCCGCAAGGCCATTGCATTAGAAGAAGCGCAGCGGATTGTGCTTAGCCTCGTACGGAAGCAGGAGGAGGAGCAGGTTTCCCTGCCTGAAGCGTTCGGCAGACGGCTGGCGCGGGATGTTGCGGCGGATACGCCGGTGCCCCACTTCCGGCGTTCGGGAGTGGACGGCTTTGCCGTACGGGCATCGGATTGCGCAGCGGCGTCGCCCATCCGGCCAGCTACGCTTACCGTTGTGGAGACGCTGTCTGCAGGTATGGTCCCTCAGAGGCGGCTGGAGCGGGGGCAGGCGGCGCGGATCATGACCGGCGGCGTCGTCCCGGACGGAGCGGATGCGGTCGTCATGCTGGAGATGACGGACCGTCTTGAGCAAACGTCGGAGCTTCCTTACCATGTGCAGATTTGCAAATCGATGGAGGCAGGGGAGAATGTGACGCCGATCGGGCACGAGGCGCAGCGCGGCGAGCTGCTGCTGCGCAAAGGCCGGCGCATCGGGCCGGGGGAGACCGCCATTCTGGCTGCTTTCGGGCATGCCGTCGTGCCGGTATTTCGTCGGCCGCGCGTGGCGATTTTCTCGACCGGCTCGGAGTTGCTGCCGGTTGAAGTGCCGCTGACCGAGGGTAAAATCCGGTGCAGCAACAGTTTCATGCTGGCCGCTCAAGTGATGGAAGCCGGAGGGGAGCCGATCATGTCCCCCATCCTGCCGGACGACGTCCGCGAGGTGGAGCTGCGTCTGCGTGCTGCATTGGAGAGCGCCGATGCCGTGGTGACGACGGGGGGCGTTTCCGTTGGAGATAAGGACGTGCTGGTGGAGCTCTTTGAGCGATGGGACGGCGAGGTGCTGTTTAACAAAATCAAGATGCGGCCAGGCAGTCCGACCTCGCTAGGAATATGGAGAGGCAAGCCGCTGTTTGCGTTATCCGGAAATCCGGGCGCTTGTTATGTAGGCTTCGAGCTGTTGATGCGGCCATACCTGCGGGCGGCTATGGGCTCGGACGCGCCTTTGCCGGATGAAGCAACCGCGATCCTGGAGACCGATTACCGGAAGGGCTCCGCCTATCCGAGGTATATCCGCGGTACGACCAGGGTAGAGGATGGAAAGCTGAAGGTACGTCCGGCCGGCCGGGATAAATCGAGCATCATGGTATCGATCAAGGATGCGGACTGTCTGATCTGCTTGCCTGCGGGCGGGACGGGTGCGGCGCAGGGCGAGCTTGTACGCATCATGAAGCTGAACTGCGAAGGAAAGGAATAACCCCCGAGGGCGGAATTATCCAAGCCCAACGGGGGTTTTCGCGTCATTAGATGACAATTGCGCGGGAAACGATAACAAGCAGAATGAACAATACAAGAATTACAGCAGTACTTGTAAAGAGTCCAACGTGGCTCATGCGACATCCCCCTTTCAGAAGACATGATATACCATATGTCGGGGAGATACATGCCGATTGGACGAAAGCCCGGATGGAAAAAAATAAACACCTATCCTCTTGTGGAGGACAGGTCAGGCTGTAGAGAAACCCATGAAATAGAGAAATCTGCCCTGGTACTCTGGTGGGGTATCCCCCTCCGGCCGCTGTTGTTACCTGTAAAATGTTCAATCTATTCGCTGTGCAGCGGTCATTTTCCGATAACAAAGGCGGGCGCTATCGCTTCTACAGGGGATACCCCACCTACTACCTTTTGCATTTTTCTGCATATCGGGTTTCACGTCAATCTGACCTATCCTCCTGTGGAGGACGGGTATTTGGAGTGTTAAAAAACAGAGCCGCCAAAGAGAAAGCGGAAGGGGCTTCCGGAAAAGTTCATGGAATTTACGGTACAATTGGGTTACAATGGCAGCAGTAAGCCGCGGTGAACCCTTATAATAGCTGCGGGACTGTATTAGCTGAGAGGAGCGGTAGAACCCAATGAATCATTCCCATGAGAACGGCATCGAAATTCAATTGATTCCTGAAGCGTATTACGGGGATAGTCTGACGCTGTCCGCCTTCGCCTTCCAGTTCGAGCTGACGCCGGAGGAGCGGGAGAACCGATTGTCCCAGATGTCTTCCGATCCGAAATGGGGAGCTTTCGTGAACGGTCAGCTCGCTTCGCAGCTCACGATTATAAGCCTTCAAACGTGGATTCAGGGCAAGCCGATGGCGATGGGCGGCATCGCGAGCGTATCCACCTGGCCGGAATTCCGGCGAGGGGGACTGGTCGGGAGGTTGCTCGGCGAGGCACTCCGGAATATGCGTGCGGAGAACCAGACCGTATCGTTTCTGCATCCGTTCCAGTTCGGCTTCTACCGCCGGTTCGGATGGGAAACGTATACGGATTACAAAAAATATGAGATCCCGGCCGAGCTGCTGCCGAAGCTGCCGCCCCAGCCGGGCCGCGTGGTCAGGCTGAAGGAGGAGGAGGCCGTTGCCGCGCTGAATCCGTTGTACACGGCCTATGCCGCCCGGTATAACGGCACGTTGGTCCGAACGGAGGAGTGGTGGAAGAAGCGAATCCTCGAGCGGAAAAAGGGGACCGCGGCGGTTTATGCGGACGACGAAGGGCGAGCCAAAGGCTATGTGCTGTATCAGGTCAAAAACCAGGTGCTGACCGTACATGAGCTGGTCCATCTGGACCATGGGGCGCGTCTCGGCCTCTGGCGGTTTCTCAGCGATCACGATTCGATGATCGACAAGGTTGTTCTGCAGGCGCCGGTGGATGACCGCCTTCCGTTCCTGCTGGATAATCCCCGGATCAAGCAGGAGCTTGTACCGTATTTCATGGCCCGGATCGTCGATGCGGCAGCCTTCCTCGAGGAGTATCCGTTCAATTCGGGCTCCGAGAGCACCTTCAAGCTGGAGATCACGGATGAACACGCTTCGTGGAACCAGAGGAGCTTCGTCGTGACCGTGGATGAGTCCGGAACGGCTCACGTGGATAAGGACGAAGAGAAGGACTGCGATGTGCCGTCAGTGCGCTGCAGCATTCAGACGCTGAGCGCGATGATGCTGGGCTACCAGCGGCCCGATTTCCTGCGCGAGATCGGCAGGCTGGAAGCCGGGGCGGAGGCGGCGGATGCGCTGGAGCGGTTGATTCCAGCGAGGACGACGTATTTGCCCGATTTCTTCTAGAGTGGAATAGTTGCCTACTGCCCCCGGCGTTGCGGGGGCTTGTTGTCGTGCCTAATTGCCCGCGTTTCATCTTACTCTAAAGTTTAGCTAAAGATTTGACGAAGGGAAGGAAATTTTTGGGCGATGAAGAATACACCTGAATCCGTGAAAAATTATTGAAAGTAGCTTCTTCAAGCTCACCCCGCAAGGGTTTCGTGGAAATTACGGAACGACAGATTCTAGAGCAAAACAACTGCAGGCGCAAACAGACCTACCCTTTCGGGAAGCCTAATCTTAACTTGAAGAAGGTTGCTTGTCAGCCCGACAGCGCCATATAGATGCGGCGAAAGGTCGGGAACCAAGGACTGTGACGACCAAATCGCAACTTGGTTTCCCGAGCATGCTGAACCAATCGGGAGGCTAGCCAGATCAGGTTTTCAATCACCGTTCGAACCCGCCGCCTTGTAACTTTCGTCTT
Organism: Paenibacillus gyeongsangnamensis; assembly: GCF_027533625.1. Lineage (GTDB taxonomy): Bacteria > Bacillota > Bacilli > Paenibacillales > NBRC-103111 > Paenibacillus_G > Paenibacillus_G gyeongsangnamensis. Next base: position 15,516 of record NZ_JAQAGZ010000052.1, read on the forward strand.
CACTGGAGCGTCCGGCGCTTGCAGAGAGATTTGACCGATGGCTCGCAGCAAATTGTAAGCGAACAACCCCGCGCACAGCACCAGATCGTTGGTAGCAAACTTTCCTGAAGGTAGACGCTCCAAGTTCAAATCGGTTTTAAGCTCACTATGGAATTGTTCGCTTGTCGCGTGGTCCCGATACAGATTAACGATTTGGGAAGGAGCACAAGAGAGTGTTGTCCAATACACTTCTGCTTCCACAATTGGCGTAAGCAGAATTTGCCCGTCAGCTTCGATGGTTCGCTCCGTTACGCGGTAAACGCCCCGAATGGGACGTATTAATTTTTTGTCATTCCAGCTCATTGCACCGAGATAGACGCGCTTACCGTCCCGTTCTTCGCAGCACATGCCATCTTGCTTGGCAATCACCAGCCACTCTTCCGGTGACTCACGACGCAAATT
>NZ_JAQAGZ010000053.1 GCF_027533625.1 Paenibacillus gyeongsangnamensis
ATCTGAGATGGCTTCACACGATTATTTCAAATGCAAAAGCTTTTATTGGCGGAACTTATCACGGATTAGATTCAAAACATTTACAGGCGTATCTCGATGAATTTTGCTATCGGTTTAACCGACGTGAGGTCAAGAGTGAATTATTCAACCGGCTAGTTCATTGTTGTCTTTCGGCAACGACGATCACCTATCCTGAGCTAGTTGGATAATCAAATTGATTTATATTACTTTAAGATGATTCCGTTAGAAGCCGGAAAGCCGCATTTTCAATCTATGATCCTCAGGAACAAATAATTAACGAATAGAATTAATTTTGCAATAGGTGCTTTTTATAGTTTGATGGTAAAGTACTGCGTAGGGACAATATGGAGTACCATAACAACTTTTGAAGGCAAGGCGAAAAACAAGATCAAGCTAGGAGGCTTCGGTTATTTTGAAACAGAACAAATATGATGATTCAGGATTCTTCGCGAATTACAGTCAGATGCCTCGTTCCATCGGCGGACTGGATGCTGCCGGGGAATGGACGGCCTTCCGTGCGTTGTTACCTGAACTGCGCGATAAAAAGGTACTTGATCTTGGCTGCGGCTTCGGCTGGCATTGCCGATATGCGCGTGAACAACAGGCCAGGTCGGTGGTAGGTGTGGACCTTTCAGAGAATATGTTAGAACGCGCCAGAGCTATGACCAACGATTCAGAGATCGAGTATCGCCATCTCGCGATCGAAGACATCGACTTTGCCGCAGAAGAATTCGACGTGGTGATAAGCTCTCTTGCACTCCACTATGTTGAGCGCTTTGACATCATCTGTCGGAAGGTTCATCACTGTCTTATATCTGGGGGCACCTTCGTGCTTTCGGTTGAACATCCTATTTTCACTGCACTCGCTGCACAAGACTGGCATTACGGTCTGCAAGGCGAGAAAATGCATTGGCCTGTCGACGATTACCATAATGAAGGTCCACGGCAGGCAAGATTTCTGGATAATGATGTCATCAAATACCATCGAATCGTCGCCACGCATATTAATGCACTAATTGAATCCGGTTTCAGGATTTTGAAGCTTTCCGAACTTCAGCCGACCCAAGAAATGCTGGCCAAGAATCCCGCCTGGCAAGAGGAAATCCGTCGCCCAATGTTCTTCTTGATCGCAGCAGTCAAAGATTAGGAGTTAGAGAAACTCAGCAAAACGGTAGTAAAAAAATAACACCCATCGAGCAGGCCCGCGACAGTTTGAGCTGCTTCAGAATGAATAGGAAAGGTATTGATGGGAAAAATAGGTTAAACTACTCGTTTTGGAGAGGAGTGACCTATTATGAAAGCCGACCCGTCTCTAGAAAAAAATGAGAAAGCGCTGCAAGGACTGTTGTCTCAAAGCTCCGACTTCAAAACGAGCGATTTCGCGGCCGGTGACCGCCGTTATCGGCTTTTTTATTTGGATACCATGATCGAGCTTGCCGTGGTGCAAGACCATATTATCCGCCCTTTGCTTCGTCATACGGACGTCACCGTCCGTGAAGCCGTGTCCATTCTGGATTACAGCGAGACGGAGCTTCTTTCGGTTGCGTCGAAAGCGCTGGTCGAAGGGAAGACGGTGCTCCAATTCTATGGCGAAGCGAAGTTCTATTTACTTGGAACAGAGCTTAAAAAAGAACGTTCAATCAACACTCCGGTGAACGAACGGGTGCTGCGCGGTTCCAACGAAGCTTTGATCGAAAACCTGGATACAAATATCAATTTGATGCGCAAACTGATCACGACACCCGATCTTGCCGTAAAGCATTATCAGCTTGGCCGCAGATCGAATACGAAAGTCGCCGTACTTTATTTAAATTCGCTCGCCAATAAAGACGTGTTAAAGGAGTTTGATCGAAGAATCGGCCGCATCGACATCGATTACGTAGAAGCGCCCGGTTTTCTCCAAGAGTTAATCCAAGATAAAAAAAACTCGTTGTTTCCACAAATACTTGTGTCCGAAAGAACAGACAGGGTAAGGTCTTACCTGATGGATGGGAAAATCGCGATTTTGGCCGACGGTTCTCCGGATTGCCTCATCGTTCCAGTTTCTTTCTGGGCGTTCTTCCAAAGCCCCGACGATTACCAAATTGGCTGGCTGATCGGCAGCACCTTCCGGTTTCTTCGGATCGTCTGCTTTATTATCGCGATCAGTTTGCCCGGCGCTTACGTGGCTCTTGTCACTTTCGATCCCCGCATAATCCCGTTCGAAATCGCGCTGACGCTGCAAAGCTCCATGCAATACATCGCGATGCCTGCCGTACTCGAAGCGATATTTATGCTGGTCACACTCGAAATCTTGCGGGAGGCAACCGTCCGTCTCGCAAACCCGGTCGGCCAGACGATCGGCGTCGTCGGCGGTGTCGTCATCGGTACCGTCGTGGTTCAGTCTAATCTGATCTCCACTATGATGGTCGTCGTAGTAGCGTTTACGGCCATTTCTTCTTTTGTTATTCCTGCTTACGAAATGAGGAGCGCGGCGCGATTATTATCGTACCCATTCATCGTCTTGTCCGCGATATTCGGGTTGATCGGCTTGGTGCTTTCATTTATGTTGGTGCTGACGCATTTGGCACGTCTGAACACGATGGGTATTCCGTACTTTTATTCGGGGCTTAGCAGTGACACGATCAAGGATACGTTTCTCAGAGGACCACTCGGGAGCTTGAAAAAACGCTCGAAGGAAAGCTTGGCGCAAGACGAGACGAGAATAAGAGATCCTAGGGGATGGACCAAATGATCCATTTGGAAAAGATATCCGTCAAGCAGCTTTTTTGCCTCGTTATTCTGACGCAAGTCGGCGTTCACGTTTTAACGATCCCTTATGAAGAATCCCGCCATTCGGGTTACGACTCATGGATGTCCGTACTGATAGGGGGAGCGATCGCTCAAGCGGCCATCCTGATCATCTATTGGCTTGGAAAGAGATATGCCGATCGGTCGTTGCCCCAGTATATATTCGCGATCGCAGGAAGACAATTAGGATCGGTCATAAACGTCCTTTTTGCCGCTTATTGCGCGGAGTCTAGTCTTATGGTCATTGTTGGTTATTCCGATGTCATCAGCCGATGGATGTTATTTAAGACCCCCTGGCTCGTAATAACCGGAATAATGTATGGGATCGCCGCGTATATCGCCTCATCTTCGCTTCGGTCAATGACTGCAATCACGCAGACGTTTATGATCATGTTTGCGATTTGCTTTGTGATCGTATTTATCAGTGGAACGGGAAAAGGGGATTGGCGTCATTTTCTGCCAGTCGGCACTCACGGAATCGGACCGATTATGAAGGATGCTCTCCCTGCTTTTTGGGCTTACGCTGGATATGATCTTCTCTTGTACGTTTTTCCATTCGTAAGATACCGTAAGCAGAAGGAGCTCTTGATCGCAATGTCGGCGGCCAATGGATTTACGACCTTTTTTTACGTGTTGATATCGGTCATTGCGACGTACAGCTTCAGCGAAAGTCAACTGGATTCCATTCCCGAGCCGATGGTATTCATTCTCCGTCAATTCAAATGGCCGGTCGTGCAAAGTCTCGATATTGTATTCATGTCGGTTTGGCTCGCTGTGATGTTGGTAACGGTTTATGTTTATTTGTTTTTGTCTGCCCGTTATCTGGCTTTCGCCCTAGGCAAAGAAGTCCGTAACCATCCTCTTCTCGTATGGATTGTGACAATCGTTTGCTTCACGGTCGGATTATGGGGCTCCGACCGTCAATGGCTTTTCAAATTTAGCGTATATCATAATACAGCTACCGCAATTGCCATTGCCCTAGTGCCGACAATTCTGCTTGTCGCTTCTCTGGCACGGGGAAAGGCGGCGGCAGGAGGATGAAAAAAGCGGTAATCGGAATTTTGATGTTACTTTTATTGACCGGTTGTTGGGATCGAATGCCTCTGCGCGATCTTCATATGGTGGATGTGGTCGGTTTAGACCTGGACGAGAAGAGCGGCGACGTCGTGCTTGATTTCGTCGTCACGTTGCTCAAAAAAGCCATCCAAGGACAAGGGGAGCCGATTACGGAGACGACGGAGCTCAAAGGACCGAGTTTAGTCGAAGCGGTAGGACAAGGAGCATACGTTGATAAAGGTCCTTTCTTAGCGATCAATACGAGAAACTATTTGATGAGCGAAAGGTTCGCTTCACATGATCCTATTCCAAAGCTGGCTTTTTTACTTCGCGCACCTTATACGTCAATCAACACCCCTGTAGTCGTATTCGACGGATCGGTATCTAAACTTCTGAAAAATATATCGGGTTCTAAAAAAACGTTTACGGAAAAGCTGAACGATTTTATTTTGTCCTTGGATAGGAACGGAATCATGCCCACCGTTTCAATGATGCATTTTATATTATCCCGAGAAGAACCGTTGGAAGATATCGCTTTGCCACTCGTGAAACAATCCGATTCGGGAATAGAATTCGGAGGTGCCCTATTATTCCGTCAAGGTAAGAATACAGAGGCGAAACTCGGCAAAGAACAAGTCCGAATGTTGATGTTGCTGTTAGGAAATGAAAAAGGAGGGCAAAAGTTTATCGGAAAGCTATTGGGGAGTAACGTGGGAAAACAACCGCTTACCGGGCATTCGAACGGCATCAAATATGGGTTTTCCGTCAAAAAAAATAGTTCAAAGATCATCGTTCACCCTGAATCGAGCGGATTACCGAAAGTCTACATCGGAGTTCGATTGAAAATTAATGTTTTTGATATTGGCCAAGAAGTTCATACGCTCAAACCTGATTACGTGAATCGAATGGAGAAGGAACTGAGCAAGCATCTGGAAGTAGTGTCTGTGGCAACGATCAAGACTTTGCAAAAAGCGAATTGCGACGTTCTCGGCATCGGTAAGGAATTAAAGGCATACCATCCGAACATATGGAAGTCTATGGATTGGCGCAAAGACTACCCGCGATTGTCGATCAAACCGCATTTCGACGTGCAGATCCTTAACTCGGATGCCGAATAATTCAACAAGCTGCTGGATTGTACCGGCAGCTTAATGTTTTATTGGGAGTGGTGATACTGAGATGTGGTAACGAGATATGGCAATTTACTTCATACATGGTCTGCATGGCGAAGGGCGTTCAACTAACCTGAAAATTTCGCATGTCCAGATCCAGTTCGGTAATTTGCTCGGGATATTTGGTTGATGCTGAAGACCGTTAAATTATTTCATGATTCTGTGGTTCAGCGCTAGCGCTGCATGGTAGGGACGGATACATTAGCTCAATAAACAATTAGACAAAGCTGCCGCGCGAAGAAACGGCAGCTTCATTACGTTAACGGGAGCATAGTTTAAGATCATGTACGGGGAACCTTACCACAAGTGACGGGGAGACAGCTAAACCCAGTGAGGAAAGTAAGAGAAAGAACGCTTTTGGTCGGCGCTTATTTTATAACTTGCTATGGGGCGAGCAGTTCATTCAATTTTGACTGTAATTGCAGTCGGAGTTCCTCTACGATCGAAAAATTCGTTGCTGCTACATAGAAGGCCTTAATTTGAGAATCGATGTCCTCGGCTAACGCCAAATGGGCGGTAGCTTCCTTCATTTTCGCAGAATAGCGTTCTTTAATAGCGGCTATTTCGGCTGCAAATGCTTCATCGGTACCCGGGGCCATAGTGAGCGTATACATATCCAAGATTTCATCCCCGTCTCGATCAGGGAAATATTCATGAGGGGCATTGCTATCGAAGATGGCTGTACTTAGCTTTGGAAAAATCAACATATCAAGGCTGTTTGGATCAAAGCCGCAATGATACACTTGAACTTCGATTCCATTCTTTTCGGCAGCGGCAGCAAGCTTCTTTAGCAGTGTCGATTTTCCGGAACCGGGTCTTCCTTTGATGAAAATCCGCCTCTCCAACTGTGCGGTCAAGCTTTGAATAAAATCGAATGCGCCCTTCGGAGTTGCAGCTCCAAAAAACAAGTGACGCCCAATTGTTGGTGTGTCGTTTTCGTGACCAGCGTAAAGTTCTTGAATCAATTCCTGCGAAATCTGGTCTGCCTTCATGAAATCCATGTTCTCAATATAATATTTTTCCCATTCGTCATGAATCCGCAATGCTGTTAAGAACGTTTCATATGCTTTTGAATAGGCATCAACAAGCTGACCTCTAAGTTCTTCGATCGTTCCTAGATGCTCAGGAAAAATACGGCTGTTGTCAAGTGCTTCCCCGAAGTTGATGGCGACGATTTCACCCGCCTCGTTCTTCGGGATCCCCTCGCAGACTCGCCCATCAACAATACCAACCTTCAATTCCGTTGCAATGATGCCATCCAGTTCGTCGGGACGAAGCGGGGAGTGGAAGCATTGCACGTGCTGGCCTTTTTCCAGCAGGTTATCCGCCAAGCTGCGAATGACCGTCGATTTCCCCGTACCCTGGGGCCCTGTAAGGACGAATATCTGATTCAGCCAATCAAAGGCGGATTTATACAAGAAATGGGCTCCGCGCGCTGTGTTGCCGCGGGCAAAGTAGTGGGATGATTTTTCGATCAACCTGAAACACTCCTTTGTGCCTATTCTGATTTCGCAAATATTACAGGTTCTGCGAAGTTGGACAGATTAAGCATACGTGGGATAAATGCCTATGCTTCTGTATATTCGGGATAGTGCATAGAGGTGTTTGTTCGCTCTCCATTTTGAAAATGTTTTGTCTTCATTAACGATCATAATAGTCCAAAAATGAAAACAAATTCGAAAATTGGCTCAACATCCGTTACAGAAAAAAAGGAAGACAGCAGAACTTAAGATAGGGTGCCTGCGTCATAAGCTATCGTAAACTGTTTTCTCCAAAAATCATAAAGGAGCTCGATGATATTGGTCAATTGGCCGGTTTTAATTTTATTCTTACTCTTTCCGATTTATGTGGTGTACAGGCTGGAAACCATAGCAAGGAAATTAGCCAAGATCGAACGGAGGCAAATTGACCGGGAGAGGGAGAACATAAAAATACATAATGCTCGGATGATAGCTGACCAACAAATGAGAGACACGGATTCTGGCGACCTATATTGAGCTGACGAAGAACGAAACAAGGAGCAGTTTGCCTAAGGCAGCTGCTCCTTCACGCTTGCCGGCCAACAGCCGTAAAGGCGGATTAGAATCATTCAACGCCGTCATCAGCGCTTTGGCGAGTTTTGCAGGATCACCCGGTTGTTTTTGGTCTCCCGAAACGAATTTATAGTGCATCGCTTCTCGCTGCTGTTTGTAGTCGTCGATCGCTATATCAGAGAACATAACGGAAGTCTTTTCATTGAGAAAGTCGGTACGGAATGGGCCCGGCTCAACGAGCATACACTGGATGCCGAAAGGCTTAAGTTCTATGCTCATGCCCTCGGTCCAACCTTCCAGAGCGAATTTAGAGGCACTATACACGGAGCCGCCCTCAACAGACCTGATTCCCGAAGCGGAACTGATGACAATGATCCAGCCGGAACCCTGCTTACGCATCGTCGGAAGCACGTCGCGTGTGAGTTTCATGGTTCCGAACACATTGGTTTCCATCTGTTGTCGGATCAGCCCTTCAGACATTTCTTCAAAATACCCGAGCTGAGCGTGTCCGGCGTTGTTGACCAGCACATCAATACGTCCGAACTGTTCCAAACAGGCGTTAACGGAAGACTGCACCTGCTCTTCACTAGTTATATCAAGGCTGGCGATCAAAAGGTCCGGAGAGTGGCCAAGAATTTTTTCAATCCCTTCCGTTTTACGCGCCGTGGCGACGACTTTGTAGCCCTTATCCAAGGCTTCCTTGGCGATTGCTGCGCCCAGGCCCTTATTTGCTCCCGTAATAAACCATACCTGGTCATTGGCCTGCGTCATATGTCCTCCTCCTTGGTTAGATGTTGTTAAGGCGTTTTTGCATGTTATTGTTAAAGGGCGTAATCTTATTATCCAATAAATGAAAAAAAGACCGGTATCTCATTTGTCTTAAATGATTGCCTAATCCTCTCATTACCGCTAACACTACAGACGGATATGCCTTATAATTGAAAAAGATAAAACAGCAAGGAGGAGCCTATGTCTGAGGAAATACTAAAAAAGCAGGATGAGCTCCTCAAATTGATTGAGCGTCATTCGGGTCGGAACGGAGTTTACGAGACCGCTATCCAATCTTTATATTTTATTCACCACTCTAATGTGACTGAGCCCGTATACAGAGTTTACAAGCCTTCCTTATGTTTCATAGCTCAAGGTTTGAAAGAGATATTGCTGGCACAGGAGCGTTTTGAGTATGGTCCTGCCGACTACCTTATTTCTCCATAAATTTGCCGGTGATCGGCCAGATCATAAAGGCTTCTTCCGATGCTCCGTATTTGAGTTTTAAACTTGAATTTACTCAGATTCAAATTTTAGAGGTTTTAAATGACTCAGAAATTCAAATCACCCCTAAAGAAAATGCTAAGCGAGCTATGTTTGTCGGCCAGATGGAGTTATCTATTCTGGATGCGATACTCAGATTAGTTCGTTTGCTGGAAAATCCCAAAGACATTCCGTTCCTTGCTCCTATCTACACAAAGGAAATTCTATACAGGCTTCTGCAAGGGGAGTATGGAGTTGCGCTGGCGCAAATCGCAATGGAAGGAAGCAGTACCTATCGAATCAGGGACGTTATCGAACAAATTATCAATAATTTTGATAAGCCTTTACGAATTGAAGAGCTTGCAGAAAAAGCCAGTATGAGTATTTCTTCGTTTCACAGACACTTCAAAGAGGTAACCGCGATGAGCCCTATTCAGTTTCAAAAACAGTTGCGATTGCAGGAAGCTCGGCGCCTTCTATTATCCGAGTCAGCGGATGCCGCTGATGTCGCATTCCGGGTAGGCTATGAAAGTGCATCCCAATTCAGCCGCGAATATTCTCGAATGTTTGGTTCTCCTCCCAGAGCAGACATAAAGCGTCTGAAGGAAAAATATGATCATAGACTAAACGCATGATCCTCCCGTTTCCCGTTCTGGTTACTCAACTCATGGTACGGATATTGACATAGCATTCGGTAGTAGCTACAATGGTTACAACGGTAGAGATGCACTTGAAGCAAAAAAGTGCCGGGGACTTCATTGCAGGTAGCGTAAATACAAATCCTGTTGTAATCCGAAGAATTATGAGAATGCTAAAAAATAAATGAGAGCTCCTTTAAGAGAGCTTTTATTTTATATATTAGTTGTAACTAGTGAGGTTATAACAATAGTAATTACAACAAAACATATTTGGAGGAATAGAAGATGAAAATTTTAGTCACAGGCGCAACAGGGAAATTGGGAACGAAAGTTGTAGAGATGTTATTGAAATCTGTACCAGCGAGTCAACTGGCTGTCAGCGTCCGCAATCCAGAGAAAGCGGAAGGGTTACGAGCTCGTGGAGTAGAAGTTCGCCATGGAGATTTTGACCGTCCTGAAACATTGGGTACTGCTTTTGCAGGTATCGATCGCTTATTAATAATTTCTGCGGATGGGGACAATGAAACAAGAATTCGACAACACACAAATGCTGTAACTGCTGCAGAGCGTGCTGGTGTTAAATTTATTGCTTATACTAGCTTAGCGAACGCAAAGGAAAGTAAAAACTTCCTTGCTCCAACGCATCAGGTAACGGAAGAAGCCATTTTGAAAACAGGCATTCCGTATTCCTTTTTACGCAATAACTGGTACCTGGAGAATGAAGTTTCCAGCATTCAAGGTGTCCTGGCTGGGACTCCTTGGGTGACATCAGCAGGAAATGGCAAGGTAGGCTGGGCACTACAACAAGATTATGCCGAGGCTGCTGCAGCGGTAATATCCGGTAACGGGCACGAGAATACAATCTACGAACTATCCGGTAAGCTGATGACACAAGAAGAAATGGCATCTGCTGTGGGCACTGTATTGGGTAAGGAAGTGCCTGTGCAACAGGTCGATGATGCAACCTATGCCGACATCATGAAAGGCGCAGGCGTACCAGAATTCATCATTCCTTTTCTTGTGGACATCCAGAAAGGCATTCGAGAAGGCACACTAGAAATTGAGAGCAAAGATTTCGAAAAACTTCTCGGTCGTCCGGTTACGCCAATCCGGGAGGCACTGACTCAAATCGTTAACGGAATCTCTCAAACCAAATAATTGATCTCGATTGAATGTTTTGGTTTTGATCGCTAAACTAACTCTTAATTGAGATAAGGGGGCCAAACCGGCCCCCTTTTTTTAATGCTCTTCTAAACTGTATAAAGGAACCTCTTGTTCATTTTCCGGTTCATGAAGTGGGTAGATTCTGGCGGTTTCATTTTTTTCATCAACATTTTGAATGTAAATCGGAATGCCATTATAGGTTACATTAGCCATAATTGGGGAAGCTGCTATCTCCGTTGCACGTTGTCCATTCATATCATTAACCTCCGTTTTTTTTTCTAATGATTATAATGTTTACTTTGAATTATTTTTATTCTCTGTAACAAATTTAAAATGATGGTAATCTTTACGAAACAAGAAGCAGTGCCTTAGGCAACTGCTTCTTCAACTCGCTCTTTTGAAGAACTCGAAAATCGTAATCGCCCTTGTTGTAACGTTCTTCTGGCAGTTAGGAAATGCAGTGCTCTTTTCGTATATTGCCCCCTTCCTGCTAGCCGCTACACCAATGAGCGAACGGGAAGTGAGCGTTGCCCTCTTGCCTTCGGCATCGCTACCTTAACAGGTTCCAAGTTCGGCGGATTCATGACGGATCGGATCGGTATCCCCCGATCACTTGTGGGCGGTATGGTCGTCTGGCCCGGGTCTCCAGTATAACCTGGTCTTGCTCGCTCCAGAAGCTTCAGGAATCATGCTTAGCCTGTTCGGTTCCATCTTACAGTTCAGAATAGCCGCGGCTGCCGGAATTGGGGGTGTTGCCGCGGGAAGCTCATCGATGCTGGCGGTCAGTTGGATCGGGGCTGCATCCGTCGCGATTGCTGTATTTATTGCGGCGGTCTCCTTTAGTCTTATTCATTCGTCCCACAAAATGATAGCGACGAAGTGACGGGAAAATCACAGTTTACTTGAACAACTCTCTATATCCCATAAAGTCAATACAAAAAGCCGATAGCCCTATATTAATGGGTTACCGGCTTTAAATTTACGTATTCTGAATGATCTTTCCCCAAAGCTTGTACAAAATCAGTTTTTTTTCAGCATCAAGTTAGTAGTTAAACGATCGGGCAGTATTTGCAAAAAAATAACGTCATTCCTATATTGATTTAACGGTCGTTAACGAGGTGAAATTTGTAAAACTAAGTTTATTAGGAGGAAGGTAGAGTGTCAAATGAAAGAAGGAATTACATAGACTACCCAATGGCAAAAATTCCGAGGGGAGAAATAGAATTAAGAGACGATCGAATAAAAAGCAAATGGAATGTTACAATAAGTCCGTTTCTCCTTGCCAGATATCCTGTAACTACGGGTCTATACAATGCTATTACAAATAAATCGCCTATTTCTTTTAACGGAGATCTAGAACCGAATATTTCTTTAACGATGCAATTTCTTTTTGCAATCTACTTTCACAGAAAACTGGACTGAAAAAGTGTTATTCGATATATAACGATGGTGAAACCATTATTTGTGATTGGGAAGCAGACGGCTATCGGCTTCCTACAGAAGCGGAGTGGCAATATGCATGCAAAGCAGGGACTACTGGTTATAGATACGGAGAGCTTGAGAAGATTGCTTGGTATAATAATGAAAATTCGGGAGGCAAAATCCATGAAGTAGGAAGAAAGGAACCAAATGCATGGGGACTGTATGATATGTTAGGGAATGGTGCTGGGATCTTTACGATGAACAAGTGTACGGTTCCTACCGAATTTTTCGAGGAGGTAGCTGGGCTGAAGAGGCAAGGGGCTGCGGGGCTTCATGCCGTCGTCGCAGCCATCCGACATTTAGCATAGACGACCTTGGATTCCGTCTTGCCCAGTCTTATATTTCTAGCGTTCTAAACTTGCCAAAACTGAGAGCTGAACTGTTTAGAAATGAGTTTGTCAGTTGGATTGGCGTAGTGTTGTGTATGCAACATGAGGCGAAGGTCAAGAGGCTGCCGAGACAATCGGCGGCCTTGTTACTCTTCGGCAATACTATATTTGATATTCTAATCTCAACTACAAGCTTAAATATGATATATAGGAAGATACGGAGATGACCGATTATGCATCTGTGGCCTTCATAATTGAACAAACCGGGCAGGATTGTTTCTTAAAATGAATTTGTATCTGTCCAGCAAAGTACGACAGGTATAAAATGATTTATATCAATTTTTCTCTAAAGAAGAAGTAGTGCTGAAAGAAAACGGGTCTATCGGAATTGTGCTGTGAAATATTATCGTTCTGAAATGAGGGAAATTAATGGACTTTTGCGGTGTTTTTCAAGGAGATGCCCTTTTTTCAAACATTGTCACCAGGCTTCGGGCCGCCGGTTGTGTATTCGCCGAAGATGAGGCCCGGCTGCTCATTTCCGCAGCTCGGACGCCGGACGACCTTGCCGTCATGGTGGATCGGCGAGCTGCTGGTTTGCCCCTCGAACATGTCATCGGCTGGGCGGAGTTTTGCGGTCTGCGGATCGCAGTGGAGCCGGGAGTCTTCGTACCCCGACTCCGCACTGAGTTTCTTGTAAGTCAGGCTGCCGCCCTTGCCCGGTCAAGTGCCGTAGTGGTGGACCTTTGCTGCGGCTCGGGTGCATTGGGTGCCGCGCTGGCCGCTTCCCTAGAACGGATCGAGCTGCACTCCGTCGACATCGACCCCGCCGCGGTGCGTTGTGCCCACCGCAACGTCACTGCCGTCGGTGGTCACGTGTACGAAGGTGACCTCTACGAGCCGTTACCAGCCATACTGCGGGGCCGCGTCGACGTCCTGGTCGCTAACGTCCCCTATGTACCCACTGAGGCGATCAGGCTGCTACCTCCGGAGGCCCGCCTACATGAGGCGCGGGTGGCGCTCGACGGAGGCACGGACGGGCTTGACGTCCAACGACGGGTGGCGGCAGAAGCGCCGCTCTGGCTAGCACCGGGAGGTCACCTGCTAATCGAGACTAGCGAGCGGCAAGCGCCGCAGACCGTCGGGATCTTCGCTCACAACGGGCTGATCCCGCAAGTGGTCAGTTCCGAAGAATTGGACGCCACCGTCGTCATCGGAACCAGACCAGCCTTCCAGAGTTGATCGGGTAGCTAGCCCTATTGGATATAGACGAAGCAACAAGTGCACCATAATCAACTCGACGAGGCTGCAATGGAAACAACCGGCAGCCTAAGTATATTTATTGGGTAGTTATCATTAGAAATTGTAATGGGGAATGATGAGAAGGAGAGGTGAGAAATATGCCACAAACCGGAATTGTTTTGGTTGCTAGTGTATCTATCATTCGAGAAGACAAGGTTTTGATAATAAAAGAAAACAAACTGATTGCCAGGAATAAATGGAACTTTCCGTCTGGAAGGATAGAACCGGGTGAAGATATCCTAGATGCTGCACGTAGAGAAGTAAAAGAAGAAACCGGATATGATGTCACACTTACGGGGACAACGGGCGTTTATAATTTTATTAGCAGCACAAATAATCAAGTCATTATGTTTCATTTTACCGGTGAAATTATTGGCGGTGCCCTTCAATTAGAAGAAAATGAGATCATAGATAGTAAATGGATCGCGGTATCCGACTTATTGATTCCTGACCTGCATGAATTTCGCGCTGCAGTCGTTATTAAACAAATAGCGGAAAACCTCGTCAATGGTAAAAATTATTCATTAAGTTTATATAACACTAAATTAGTCAAGTAGATACTACGGAAATAAGCATATAAGAAATTTATAAGGGTAACTCCGGTAGAATGGGTAGTCGAGCACGCAAAATAAATCGACATTCAGCTTATTTCACTAACGGTATTTAGTTTAATTTGATTATCCAGTTTGCTCAGGAACCCCTATCAACACGAACGAATGTTTGGTATAATGAAATCAAACATACGTTCGGGAGTGGTTTCTATGGCAAAACAAGAATCGATGAACCTTATCGAATTTCATAAAAAGTTTCAAACTGAAGAAGCTTGCCATGAGCACCTGTATAAAATGAAGTGGCCTCAAGGGTATTGTTGTCCGAAGTGTAAGCA
>NZ_JAQAGZ010000054.1 GCF_027533625.1 Paenibacillus gyeongsangnamensis
CAGAGGCTCACGAGATGGTATGCCAAGAAAAGACAGCGTGCAAGATGGATGGGCTCGCTTCAAGAAGTAAGATTTCTGGCCAGTCAATGTGGACTTAAAACGCTCTTGTGATCTGCATGCACATGAATGACGAACATCGGAAAGCCGTATGAGGGAAAACCTCACGTACGGTTTGATGAGGAGGGGCAGATTTCTCTGCCCTTTACTCTAGTAAGTTATAAGTTTTTCCCAACGTATAGCTTCGCATCAACCTTGATAAACGCGCTAGTCCTTGTAAGACAAGGACGGCGTAGCCGTTTATCCTGGACATCCGCTTGAGTACATAAGGGAAGGTGGGCGAATCGTGATTGAGCCTATTGATTTAAACGACATGCAGCGGGTTCTGGAGATGCTGAGTCTGCAGCAGAAGGCTTACCGGATCGAGGCGGAGCTGATCGGCTTCGAGGAGATTCCGCCGCTGTTCGATTCGCCGCAGACGCTGCGGGATGCGGGCGAAACCTTTTTCGGGGCGTATTCGGAGGAAGGGCGGCTGATCGGCGCAGCATCGTGCAAGCAAGGAGCGAAGGAGCTGACGATCTGCCGGATGATGGTCGACCCGGATTATTTTCGCCAAGGGATCGGGGGACGGCTGCTGAAGCATGTCGAGCAGCTTGCCTTGCCTGGAATGCGCCTCAAGGTATCTACGGGGACGAACAATACGCCCGCCTATGCGTTATACATCAAGCATGGGTATGAGCCGGTGCAGCGCCAGCTCGTGGCTCCCGGGATTACCCTGACCGAATTTCAAAAAATAAAGCCCCCCGATTCTCCGGGAGGCCCGCAAGCTTTATGAGATGACATAATCGTTCCAATCGATTGGTCCTCCGTTGACTTCCCGGAGGAGACGACCAGCCGCTGCCGTGTCTCTAGTAGGGAGCGCCATAGTGAGCGCATCCTTCCGCTTGGTTGCATAGCTGACGCTAAACCCGCCGCTGACCGGTTCCGTCTGGAACCCGGGAGCGGCTTGTTCCATATGCACCGCGAATTCGGCAAGGCTGTTCAGTCCGGCCGCCGCCGCTTCCTCCACCGTCCATACTTCCGTGACGATCCCGTTCAAGCCGTCTGCCATCGCGCTGTGCACGGAGAGGCGGTCCGCCTTTTCCTCCACCGAGACCGGATTGGCCGAATAAAAGGCCGCGTACAGCTCCCCGAGCTTCCCGAAGCCGCTGCACTCCCCGAACCGCCATTCGCCCTTCGGCAGGCAGCCGACCAGCGCCTCGGCCTCGCCTTCCGGCACCGCCCACAGCTGGATGACCGCATCCTTGTGCAGCAGCACCTCACCGTAGTCACTGGCGTGCCGGTCATCCCCCGGCGCATAATTCACTCCCGGATGGAAGAAATACAGCTGGTTCACGCCGCGCTCCGCCGGCTCCGAATCCAAGGGCAGCGACACGTCCCAGCGCAGCTGCTCGTTGTCGAACTCCGTCCGGCGCTCCCACACGCCGCCGACGGCATAGCCCGGCGCCACATAAGCGTACGTGTGCGCCTCCGAATCGACTTCGCCGCTGACGCCGGCGAAGCGGACGAGCCGCTTCACCTCGGCCGCCTCAGTACGCCCTATGGCGCGCTCGCGTACCGCCTCTGACACCTCGTAGGTATACAGCGCCGCTCCCTCGAGCCGCGGGAACCGCTCCGGCTCCGGGAAGTCGCCGAACTGAATATAATCGTGCGGGGTATTCGTATCCTTCGGCGCATCGTGCGGCCACAGACGCGAATGCGCCCCGACCCACGCCCCGCGCAAATAATAGTCCGCCCGCAGCTGCCACAGCAATTCGAGCAGCTCCGCCGTCACGGCCCGGGCCGCTGCAACCTCCACGACTTCGTAGGCGCAGGTTAAGGCTTGGATCCAGTGCCAGTGCCACGGCAGGCAGCCGTATTCCTTGAAGCCGAACCGGCGGACGTGCGCCAGCAGCCGACGGGCGCAGTCCGTGCCCTCTGCCAGAAGCGCCTCGTCGCCGAATTGATGCCCGAGCAGCAGCTTCAGCGCCGTATGCTTCGCCTCGTGATGATGCATCGATTCCAGCGGATGCCGGTAGACCGGGCTTTGGTAGATGTGCAGAATCGCCAGCTGCAACTCGCTCTTCAGCTCCGGAGCGAGCTTCTGCTTGAACGCTTCATAGAAGTAGATCACCAGGCAGCCCATCAGCTCGACGGGCAGTACGTGCGGCTTCGCGGACGCAGGGTCATTGCCGAGATTGAGCGGCCAATGACCGTACATCGGGCTGTCCGGATTCTGATCCTGCAGAGTCAGCACCTTCAGCAGCATTTCGGACCCGAGCGCTTCCCCGGCGCTTCGGCGCTCCTCGTTCCACTCCGGCGCCCCGTTCAAGACATAGGCAAGCAAATGTATCGCGAAATAATAGTTATCCCGCAAATCTTTATGAAACCAAAATCCGCTGTCCAGGCGCGGCATGTCCATCGCATGATCGGCGGCCAGCCGCAGAATCCGCTGTTTTCGTTCCATCGTGTTCAACTGCATTTGTTCGCCCCTCCAATTAAAACGTTTCATACCTAGTCTAGCCGATGGGGGTGGGAAGTCAATCCTTTTATGCCCGCGGCATCTCCCGTTCCTTCGGTATTTTTCTTCAAAACCGCTTCGGACCAAGCCAAAACATGCTACAATAAGGCATCATATCCATCTTAGAAAAGGAGGCGGTACCCTCATGATGAATCCATGGTTCATCGACCCCCTTCACATTACGATCCGTCTGGCTTTGGCCGTGCTCATGGGCGGTCTCATCGGGTTTGAACGGGAGCAAAGCAGTCATGCGGCCGGACTCCGGACGCATATTCTCGTCTGTCTCGGGGCGACGCTGGTCATGCTCCTGTCGATGTACGGCTTTGCCGATTTTGCCAAATTGGATAACGTCCGGCTCGACCCCGCAAGGCTGGCGGCGCAGGTCATCAGCGGCATCGGCTTTCTGGGAGCGGGAACGATTCTATTTACGGGGAAATCGATCACGGGCTTAACGACGGCGGCCTCCCTCTGGGTTGTGGCGGCGATCGGTCTGGCCGTCGGAGCGGGCTTCTTCTATGCGGCCGGGCTCGCTTGTTTGTTTGCGCTGATGAGCTTGTTTGTGCTTAACATCCTCGAGAAAAAATACCTGCGCACCAAGAAGCTGCGGCACTTCAAGCTGGAAGCGCTCGATGCTCCCGGCATGCTGAGCAAGGTATCGGCGCTGCTGGTCCGTCAAGGACACGATATCCAGAAATTATCCGTGGAAGAAAGCTCCAATCAGGTAGAAAGTCTGATTGCGATCCAAATGACGATCCGTTTGGCCAAGGGAGCCAAGGTATCCCAAACGGTCGACGACCTGCATCATTTGGAGGGCGTCCGGTCCGTGGCTTGCGACTAGAGCATAGGCGTGAATGCGTGCCCTTCGGAGCCTCCGGCGTCTGAAGGGCGCTTTTTTAGTTGATAAGATTTTATAAATTTTTGCAGCTTATAGCTGCGCATCAACCTTGGTAAACGCGCTGGTCCTTGTAAGACAAGGACGGCGTAGCCGTTTATCCTGGGGCGAAAAGGTGCAACGAAATATGAAGGGGTGCGCCGCCTTCTGTCGTCTAATGGATTGAAATCAAAGGCAAGGCGGTGAAACGATGGAGCAGATGACGGATGAACAACTGGTCGAACTCGTCCGTCAGGGCGAAGAAGCGGCGTACCGGTTCCTGGTGGAACGACACCAGCACTATGTCTATACGCTGATTTACCGTATGACGGAGCATCGGGAAACCGCCGAGGATTTGACGCAGGATGTCTTCCTGAAGCTCTACCGCTCTTTGTCCTTGTTCCGTGGTGACTCCAAGTTCACCACCTGGCTGTACCGGTTAACGGTCAATTTGGTTACGGATTACCGCCGTGCCGAGCGTCGCAAGCCCTACGGGGCTTTGCTCGACAAGGTGAAGGGCTGGTTTGGGGACCGCAAGGAGGAGCCGGAGGCAAAGGCGCTGCAGAAGGAAGAGCAGGAGACGATGCAGCGGCTGCTTGCGGGACTGCCGGACAAATACCGTTTAATCCTTTACTTATATCATTACAAGCAGCTCTCCTATCAGGAAATATCCGACGTAACGGGGCTGCCGCTGAAGACGATCGAGACGAGGCTTTACCGCGGGAAAACCATGCTGAAAGAAAAATGGCTGGAGGTGAGGGGGCATGAGGATCATGCATCCGGAAGACAAAGAACTGCAGCGGTATCTAAATCAAAGCTGTGACGAAATCGCGTACCAACGAATCCATCGGCATTTGCGGATGTGCTCCCTTTGCCGCGGCAAGCTGAAGAATTATATGGAATTGGACCGGCTGCTTGACAGCATGCCGCTGCTGGAAGCGCCCAAGGACCTGCCCGACCGGGTCGCCCGCAGGCTTCGCTATCCGGAGAGCCGTCCCCCGGTGAAGCGCCCTTTTTGGCGGAGCGAGCTTGCCAACGGGCTGATCGCCACGGCGGCGACCTTTATATTCGTCGCAACCGGAATTATGGGCAAGCTCGTAACCTTAAACCCGGAGGCGCTCGGATCCGACGTGGAAGAACGTGTCCTCCAGCTGTACCGCTGGCTCGAGTTCATATCCCATCAATGGCTGACCTAAAGGAGGAATGGATAATGGTTGAAGAACCGCATGACCCAAACAAACAAACGAACAGCCTGGAGGAGGATGAGTTTCTGAGAGAGCGGATGGAAAGGTGGGGAGCTCCCCGCCGTCCGCCGACCGATCCTTTCTTTCCCCGGAGGCCTCGGAAGAGCAAGTGGCTGGCGGGCCTGCTGTCGTTTCTCATACCGGGTACGGGACAGCTGTATCTCGGACTGATGCAGCGGGGACTCAGCATGATGCTGCTGATGATGCTGGATATTGTCGCGATCGTGTTTTTTGCCGTAAAAGGCGTTTCCAATATTCCGCTGATCGTCTTGTTCTCGTTATTTGTGCCGGTCATTTATTTCTATAATATATTCGATGCGCTTCAGCAGACCGACCGGGTCAACGGGGATGCGGACGATTTCGGCTACCGCAGCGCATTTGATCCGGGTGGGCAGGACTTTCCCCGTTCTCCGGGTCCGTCGGACCGGCCGATCGGGCGCCTGTCTAAGGGCGGCGGCTTCGGATATCTTCTGATCGGCGCGGGAGTGCTGTTGTTCTTCATACACGGCAAGCCGGCTTGGATGGACCGGGTACTGGAGGTGCTCGGTTCCTCCGTCGGAGCAGTCGTCCTGATCGTCATCGGTGTGTACATGTTCTATATCGAATCCATCAAGAAATAGGTGAAGCCTCATGCACAAAGCGGGACGTTATACCGCAGCCATCACGCTCATATCGGTAGGCGCCGCCGTCATGCTCGATAAGACGACGGGCTCCGACTGGACCTCGGCCTTGATCGGCCACTGGCCTTTGCTGTTTATATTGCTGGGGCTGGAGTACCTGCTCTTCAACATGCGGTACCGGAACAGCGAGAGGGAATTGAAGCTGGATCTCGGAGGGGTCATTTTATCCGTTATCCTGTCCGCCGTCGTGATCGTCAGCATGCAGTCGGCCGATTTCTTTAAGAAATTCGGGGATATGGGCGATTTCAACATCGGCGATGCGATCGGCGCTTTTACCGACGGTCAGAAATTCGATAAAGGCGTCACCTCCATTCCGCTCGGAAGCGGCGTCGAGAACGTGAAGCTGGGCAACCGCAGCGGCAATATCGTTCTGAAAAGCGGAAACGTGGATCAAATGCAAGTTGCGCTGACCGTGTATGTGCAGAGCAAGGACGATGCGGAGGCGAAGCGGATCGCCGATGAATCGGTGATTGACAGCAAGCTGTCCGGGACCACGCTGACCGTGACCGCGGCAGGCAAGGAGTACGGCAGCTTCCTCGGCAAGAGAAGGCCGCGCATGGATCTCGTCATCACTGTGCCCGCGAATCAAAAGTTGAATTTCGATACTGACTTGACGAACGGCAAGATGACGGCCGCCGATCTGCCTGTCTTGCAGCGCTTTCGTGCTCAAACGACGAACGGAGAAATCCAAGTGAGCGGATTGGAAGGCGCGCTGGAGCTGGGGACGACCAACGGCCAGGTGATTGCGAGCAGGACCGCGGGCTCGATTCGTTTAACTACGACGAACGGTGCGGTCCAGCTTACGGGACACCGGGGGGATGCCGTGCTGGAGGCGACCAACGGCGGGATTAAGGCGGAGGATGTGAACGGAGCGGTACAAGCGCATACGACCAACGGCTCCGTTAAGGTGAACGGCGTCGCCAAAGACCTGAAGGCCGAGACGACGAACGGTTCCGTCGAAGTCGTAAGCCGGAACGTGCAGGGCAGCTGGCAGGTCAGCACCTCGCACGGCAGCATCGACCTGAAGCTGCCGACGCACGGGGATTTCACGGTTTCCGGCGAGGGCAGCGTAGGAAGCATTAAATCATCCTTGCCGTTTACGACGGTGGATAAGAAATTGGTGAATGGAACCGTAGGCAGCGGCAAATATCCGATTCATTTGGAAACGAAAGGCTCCATTAACATATCGTCATCCGATTGACAAGAGACGCAGCCGCCGATTAAAATAAAGTGATATACTTACATCGGCAAGGCGGTGAGCATCATGAGTACGCGGTTGGAACAAGCGATCCATCAATTGAAGGCAACGGGCGTCCGGATGACCCCGCAGCGGCATGCCATCTTGTCATACCTGCTCCATACGATGTCTCATCCTACGGCGGACGAGATTTACAAGGCGCTGTCCCCGCGCTTTCCCAGCATGAGCGTGGCGACGGTTTATAATAACCTGAAGGTATTTATCGAAGCGGGTTTGGTCCGCGAGATGACGTACGGCGACCACTCGAGCCGGTTTGACGCGGATTTGTCGGATCACTATCACGCGCTGTGCGAGCAGTGCGGCAAGCTGGTGGATTTTGCCTACAAGCCCCTGGATGATTTGGAGCATGCGGCTCATGAAATGACGGGTTTCCGGGTGAAAAGCCACCGGGTCGAAGTGTACGGGATATGCTCGGACTGTCTCGCAGCCCATCCTTCGACATGATAGATTAAGAGATTTCCTGTATAATGGACGTATTCGCCGTTGCTCCGTGCAACCGGATACGTCTTTTTTTGGTTGATAAACGCTCTGGCCCTTGTAAGACAAGGACGGCGCAGACGTTTATCTTGACGTCTATAACAAGGTATCTTCCTACAACAGGAGTGAAGCAATGGACCCGATGCAGCATACGACAAGCGCCGGCGGGCGCGGTTTTTCCCGCAAATGGACCTTCATTCTTTTATTAGCCATCCTTTGCGGAACGGCTTTAGGCATTTATGTATGGGACAAGTACGTCCCGAACTCGAAGCATGAGCAGCCGGACTTCGGAGGGTTGAAGAAACCGGTTTTCTACCAGGGGAAAATGATGGAGCATGCGGCGATCGGGGAGAAGGAAAGCTTGAAGCTTCCGATAGATACGGTGAAGAACGAGCTGGATCCGAACCTGACCTACGAGGCATCTACCGGGTCGATTATCATTACGACGCAGAACAAGGTTGTCCGCCTTCGAACAAGCCAGCTGACGGTCATGGTGAACGAAAAGCCTTTTAACTTGAAATTTCCGGCGGTCGAAGAGGGCGGTATCCAGTTCATTCCCATGGATCCGCTCAAAAGCTTATACGGCGTGGAACTGCGCGAATCCGAGGAGACCGGGGCCGTGCTGATGTTCAAAGAAGGCGATTCATTGCATTGGAGCAAAGCGATCGCTTATCCGGATAAGCCGGAGCGTACGATTCCGCTTCGCAGCGGCCCTTCGATTAAGAATACGATCTATGTGGATTTAAAACAGGGAGAGCGCGTACTGGTTTGGGGCGAAGAAGGAGAATGGCTTCACGTCCAGCTGCCTAACGGTTACATGGGTTATGTGAAGAAGGATCAGCTAACGCCGGACCAGGATGAGGTCATTCCGAAGGAAGAGGAGCCGAAGAGCTTTGTGCCCTGGAAACCGAAACGGGGCAAGATTAATGTCACCTGGGAGCAGATCGTGAATAAAAATCCGGATACGTCCAAAATCCCGGCCATGCCCGGACTGGATGTGGTCAGCCCGACGTGGTTCCAACTGGATGACGGCGAAGGAACGATCAAGAACGCCGCCGACCCTGCCTATGTCAAATGGGCCCACGCCAACGGCTATCAGGTATGGGCGCTGTTCAGCAACGGCTTTGAGCCGAAGCGGACGACGGATGCGCTCTCCTCTTACGACAAACGGATGAAGATGATCAAGCAGCTGCTTGCCTACGCCCAGATGTATTCGCTCCAAGGCATCAATATCGATTTTGAGAATGTGAGCCTTAAGGATAAACAGAACCTCGTGCAGTTCGTGCGGGAGATGACGCCGCTGCTTCACGAGCAAGGCCTGATCTTGTCGATGGACGTTACGGGCAAATCCGACAGCGAATCCTGGTCTCTGTTCTACGACCGCAAGGCGCTGGTTGATTCGCTCGATTACATGATGCTGATGGCATATGACGAATATTGGGCCAGCAGTCCGAAGGCGGGCTCGGTCGCTTCTCTTCCCTGGGTGGAGAAGTCGGTCGTGCAGCTGATGAAGGAGGATCAAATTCCTGCCTCCAAGCTCATCCTGGGCATTCCTTTCTACACCCGGATATGGACGGAAGACCCGAAGACCGGCAAGGTGACCTCGAAGGCCGTCTTTATGGAAACCCCTCAGCGCATCATCAAGGAAAAGAAGCTGACGCCCGTATTCTCTCCTGAAACCGGTCAGAACTATTTGGAGTACCAGGAGGACGGCAAGACCATCAAGATCTGGATGGAGGATGAAACGTCCATCAAGGCTCGTATGGAGCTCGTCAAGAAATACGATTTAGCGGGCGTGGCGTCTTGGCGAAGAGGGTATGAAACACCGGAGGTCTGGAGTCTGATCGACAGCTATTTGGCCGGACCATAACGTATGTACGTAACACAAAAAAGCTTCCTGCCGCGCAGCTTGCGCGGACAGGAAGCTTTTTGTCGTTAACGGCCCGAAGCCTCCTGTGGCGTACCCGGTGCCTGAGCTGCGGACGCACGGTTCGGATCATGCGCCGGATCAAGCGATAGGATCGTTTTGCAGTACATGCAGCGGTCGGTCTTGCCGAGCATCTTGGTCGGCTTGCCGCATTCGGGGCACATGACCACAGTGGCGCTGGTCGACATCATCCCTGCCGCAAAATAAATTCCCATGCTCGCCAGCATTGCGATCGCTCCGACCAGCATGCAGACGACAGCTACCCATCGGCCGGCTGTGCCCCAGTCGAATACGATCCCGGCCAGTCCGAGAATCATGAGCAGCATTCCGCCCATGGTGAGCAGGAGCCCCCATAAACGGAATTCGTTTACTTTACTGGATCTAAATCTCATGAATGTCACTTCTTTCACGTAAGAATTGTGAGTTTTGTCACAAAAACATTGCAGGAAACTGACTCGCGGATGTAGAAATAAAGGATAACGTTGCAACAAGCGTCCAAATGTTGTTGGGGGGCTTCACATGGAAACGATCAAAGCATACCGGCTGGATAAGCTTCGTCAGGATGAAGCCGTCATCAGCGTATCCGCCATCGACAATCCTTCTTTATTCTCAGCGGTGACCGACGGGTTCGATTTGCTCCTGCTGGTCGTCTGCCGCGATCCTGCACGCAATTATCAACAGTTTCATTATATAAAAGACAACCTTCGTATACAAGAAAGATGGCTTACTCCGGACACCTTGAACGAGACGATTCTGCATGGAGAGCATCGCAACATTATTTATTGGATTTTAAAAGGGGAGATACTTCTGGATCGGGACATGTATTTAGAGAGCCTCCGTCACAAGGTACTCGAATTCCCCATGGAGCTCCGGGAGCACAAGCTGCTGATCGAGTTTACCAAATTCTTAAGAAGCTACCTGCAGAGCAAAGAATATATTCTGGAAGAGCATTTGTTGGATGCCTACAATAATATTTTGGAGGCGCTGCACCACTGGGCGCACATCGTCATTATCGAATCGGGCAGTCACCCGGAAGTCATGGTCTGGCGCCAGGTCAAGACGGTGAACCCGGGCGTGTACAAGCTGTACGAAGAGCTGACGTTGAGCAAGGAAACGCTGAAGCAGAGGGTGCAGCTTGTGCTTCTGGCCTGCGAATTCTCGGTGATGTCCAAGATGGAGCGCTGCTGCCGGCTGCTGATCCATTTGCTCGCAAGCCGCGAGGAGGCCTGGAGCATGGAAGAGCTGCAGCAGGTGGATCAGCTGGCCGAGGTCCGGTCGGAGCTGCCGCTTCTGCTGAACAAGCTGGTAAGGAAATCGCTCGCCAAGGAAGTCGCTTTTACGATGGAAGCCGATTTATCATTGATGGAACTGCGATATACGATGTAAAAAGCTTCAAGCTGTGATATAATGTACCGTGACAATCGAATAGCCACTGGGGGAGCCCTTAGGATGCGGGGCTGAGAGTAAGAAGCGGATTCTTTAACCCTTGGAACCTGAAGACGGCCGGTATTTTAAGCTTGCCGTCTGTTGGATCATACCAGCGTAGGGAAGTGGACGAATGCTTGACGGAGTACCGGAGTACCGGATACCGGCATTTGAACCTCAAGTCAACCTACGCAGCAGGTTGGCTTTTTTTGATTGAACGGCATAGTAAGCTTCATGGATTATTAGGATCGTCCGTCCGGACCAATGCGTACTTACTTTGGGGTGTTAAAAGAAGGGTAGGCGCTTATTCCGGATGAAGCTGCAAGGAAAGGGGAGGTGTCTTTTAGGTGCGTCTAGTAGTCAATGGAGAGCAAAGGGAAGTGGAGGACGTTGCCACGGTTGAGGAGCTGCTCCGGGCATTTAAGCTGGAAAATAAGATTCTCGTAGTGGAGCTGAATTTGGAGATCGTTGAACGGGATGCTTACGGAGCAACACCTGTAAAGGGTGGCGACCGGATAGAGATCGTCCATTTTGTCGGCGGGGGTTAAGTCTGCCGGTACTCTTGGGAATCATCCTTTAAAACGATTATATTTTATGTAGAGAAAAGAGGTTTTTTCTAATGGGTGATACGTTAAAGATAGGTCCTTATGAATTCAAATCGCGTCTGCTGCTCGGAACGGGCAAGTTCCCGGCGCTCGATATTCAAGAGCAAGCGGTTCGGGCATCGGAGGCGGAGGTACTGACTTTCGCCATTCGCCGGCTGCCGATCGATAATCCCGATGCGCCGAATTTTCTGGAATCGCTGGATTTGAAAAAGTTCACTTTGCTGCCGAATACGGCCGGCGCTTATACGGTGGAGGAAGCGGTTCGTATCGCTAGGCTTGCCAAAGCGACCGGATTGTGCGATATGATCAAGGTCGAAGTCATCGGCGATCCCAAAACCCTTCTTCCGGATCCGGTAGGCACTCTCGAAGCGACCAAGATTCTCGTCGAAGCGGGCTTCATTGTGCTTCCGTATACATCCGACGACCCGATACTGGCCCGCAAGCTGCAGGAGGCGGGGGCGGCCGCCGTTATGCCTGGGGCATCTCCGATCGGCTCGGGGCAAGGGATCGTGAACCCGAATAACCTTCGTTTTATTATTGAAGAAGCAAAGGTGCCGATTATCGTTGATGCGGGCATCGGGGGACCGGCGGATGCGGCTCTGGCGATGGAGCTCGGTGCGGACGGTGTGCTTCTCAACACGGCGGTAGCCGGAGCTCAGGATCCGGTGCTTATGGCGGAAGCGTTCAAGCTGGCCGTTGAGGCCGGACGCAAAGGGTTCCTTGCGGGACGCATCCCGAAGAAAAGATATGCTTCGGCAAGCAGCCCTGTCGAAGGAATGATCGAATAACTAATGGAGGACTCGGCATCGCTGGATGCGGGGTCCTTCTTGTTTTGTACGGGCCGGGCGGGGCTGATCGGCTGCTATTAGCGTTAACTGCCGGTGTTGTTTTTATCCCGAAAAAAAGGTTCGGCTAAAAGGCTTGACTTCCTGTCGGCGGATGTGTTAAATTAGTCTTCGCCGCTCGATGGGCAAGCGTGAGCAAGAAAGTAAGAAAAAAATAATGCTTGCAATGAGATAGGCAAATGTGATATATTATAAAAGTCGCCGTTGAAACGGACGACAACAAATGACAAAGCTTGGATTACTTTCCGGGCGTGAATTTGTCGGAAGATTGCTCTTTGAAAACTGAACAACGAGTGAGTGCAATAAGAGAATGAAAATTCTCGTCAGCATTAAGATTTGAGCTTAATCAGCTCTGTTCGATAAAGTTTTACCTTTATTGGAGAGTTTGATCCTGGCTCAGGACGAACGCTGGCGGCGTGCCTAATACATGCAAGTCGAGCGGACCCTTCGGGGTTAGCGGCGGACGGGTGAGTAACACGTAG
>NZ_JAQAGZ010000055.1 GCF_027533625.1 Paenibacillus gyeongsangnamensis
GAGAGTGAATCCCAAGGACCTTGTGGAGAGAGACGTGCAGCAAAAACTTTTTTTGGAAGATGTTGTAATATGATCAACACCTTCTATTCCCGCATGCGCTCTAACGGATCTGACTAGCCACATTATCCACTCGTTTAAACTCCTACTTAACAAGGTACGTGAAATCCTGCGAATGAGCGAGCATACGTGAGAAAAACCTTATTCTCTGAGGGAGTTCAATCTAAGATCTCGCGAGCCGAAAGCCTAAATCGTCGATCCGAAACGTAGGATGGCTACGACGTCGGCACGTGGCCCCGCAGCCCCTCGCTTTTTCCGCCCAGCTACCGCCACGAAAAACACGATAGGTACCGTATACATTTACATCATAGATGTCCCAACACCACTCCCATACGTTGCCTAACATATCGTAGAGCCCCCAAACATTTGGTTCCTTTCTCCCTACCTCTCGGACACTGCCTTCCGAATTTTCGCGATACCAGGCAATAGCATCCAATACGCCATAGCGGTAACCATTTGTTCCCGCTTTACACGCGTATTGCCATTCCGCTTCTGTCGGGAGCCGATATCCATCAGCCTGTTTGTTCCAAATGACCTCGCCGTCGTCGTTTATCGCATAGCATTCCTTTAGACCAGACTGTCGCGAAAACGAATTACAAAAAGCGATCGCCTCCTGTCAAGACACTTCCGTAACTGGAATCTGCATATCGTCAGGATCATAGTCTGCTTGATGCATGATTGAGCCAAACAAGGCTTTGGTGACGGGAATTGTCGCAAACCGAAAAGCATCTACTCGAACCATCCACGATTTCTTGATTCGGTCATCTCTTAATTGCACTTCACCCGTGGGAATGTTCACCATCAGATATTCGGCAAGATGACGTTCTGCGAATGACACTGATTTTCCTCCGTTTCCCTTCTCATTTAACTGAAACTAACGTTCGCCGTTAGTTATCCGGGGAACACCAACGGGATGAAGGACTTCCTTTCGTTCATCAAAGAAGTCGAAGCCATGCCCATCACCGCCGGATCCGCAAACCCGCAGTCTGCGCGGATGCCTTCGATGATATATTCAGGCGGCAGTGTAACAGATGAAGCGATCCTGTTGGCAAAACGCATAGTCCTCTTCCAGCGGTTTGCACCATCAATCTGGGCGGCTTCGTAAAGCTCCTGATTGATGCTAAACTAGAATTAATTGCTCTAATAGGAGGTTTTATTATGATTTAACTCGGCACGTTCTGGTCCCAGACGAGGGTTACATCCGGTAAGTCGTTAGCGGCGAGCAACGTATTCAGTTTTGTATAAACGCACATGTTTGTGTCGCTCAACAATCATAAAATAAATGCGCGTAAGAAAACCGCGACACATTAAAAGAAACTACAAGCTACATTTTTCGCATTGCACGGTTACGTCCATTGGTTTAACTCCCTAATTACAGCAAGACTTCCCCCCTTCTTCTTTATCACGGACACGGCCCTGCTCAATATCGAGCGGGGCCTTTGTTTAGGTTAGCGCAGAGTCTATCCTACAGCCATCCTCCACTTCAACCCGTCTCCTAATTGGATAAACGTATATTTATGTCGTAATTAGAGGTGTTCAGAGGGCTCAAGCTGAATAAAATTCAAATGTTTCATTCGGTTTATGACAGATAATACTTCATTAATTCTTGGTAATTCAAGCCATCTTTCGAAACCAGGAAAAAAGGAAGAAAATACAATATCCACTCCTTCTCTCTCCATATCTTCGAGAGCTTTTTTGATCTTTTCATGAAGAAAGATGAGGCGATCCTGATTACTTACAGCGATTTTTCGAATTAAAAAGGCAATAGCTGCAAGCTGGGCGTGTGATGTGATATTGTAAAGCCCTCTGATATCAATTTGTTCATCACCTATCATCATGTATCCCATGGTTGAAACCATCAGCTTTTCTGTACCACTGCCCTGTGGATAGCTCGAAAAGTGATCGGTGGTTATTTTTCTTTCTATCTCCCATTTTGTAAGGGGGATACGTTCGCGTGGTTTGTCGTGTTCACATAAATTTTTTGCTTCCTGGGTTACGTTTTTTGGCACAAAATTGTCCATCAGGATGATTTGATCGGCAACGGATAAAAATTCACCGCTACCTCCAATAACAAGAACGGAAGATACGCCAACAGCCTCATAAAGCTCCCTGACACGTTCCGTAAAAGGTGTAATGGGTTCATGCTTGATTAATGAACGCATTTTGATGTCTTGAATCATAAAATTCGTCGCACTTCTGTCTTCATCAATAAGAAGAAGCTTACACCCGAAGTTGATTGCCTCCATAATATTTGCGGCTTGAGATGTGGAACCTGAGGCGTAGTCAGTCGAAAACTGTTCAGCCGAACTATTGGGTATCCATTTTATGAAAGGCGTAATATTGATATTTTTTATGGAACGGCCTTCCTCTGCAGATATTTCCATTGCACTTTGATCTGTAATCACAAATTCTCGTCCGTCGCCTATGATGTGATTGTAAATCCCCGAATTTAGTGCATCCAGCAATGTGCTTTTACCCGAATAACCACCGCCGGTGATGACCGTCACACCATGTTTTATTCCCATTCCTCGCAAACCACAAATTTCAACTTCAACATCTTCCGGGGATGTAAAAGGCAAGGCACCCTCCAGTGGCCCGCTGTTGTCTTTATTTCTTGGCAAAATGCTGCCATTCGCAATAAACGCACAATAATCACTGGATTTCAGCCATTCGCGAATCATATTTTGTTTTTTTACCAATTCATAGGCAGCATTTAATTTGATGAGATCAAACTTGGCAATAAACTCCTCCACTTCTTTTGGAAGCATTTTGCAGAGCATGCGCATAGCTTTATCATTATTCTTGAATGGAAGTTGAACTGTAATCATTAAGCATAGATACCATTTTTCCGAGATGACTTCGACAAAGGATGCATTACGTTGCAACACCACATTGGTTGGACGAAAACAATAGAAAGCACCATTTTCTTTATCAGAACGTGACCGGTTATAAATCAATTCATTTAATGCCTCAATATGATCAACCCATTCTCTTAATGCAAAATCTGAGAGAACAACTTGATCCATATTTTCATCTAAGCCGAGACGGTCAAAAGGTATTTTTATGGTGATACATGGTTTATCCAGTGTGAGTTTATGTGTCCGTTCAATGTAATAGGCAACATCATTATTCCAATAGGTTGGGTCACATATCGTCACCCCTTGTGATGGATCATAGAATGAACCTTCATAAATCATACTGTAAGATGACTGTCTGGATTGTAATGAGCGAAAATATTGAGCGAGTCTTTTAATAAAGCATCATCCTTTCATATTTGGAAAGCGGTGAATAACGGGAAACGATGCCGAAGTTGAAACGATATCTCAAGAAGGGGGCCCCTTATCCTTTGGAACAAGGTAACGACGAAACGGATCGACCCCTAATCTCCAGGTATGAGCCTGCTCAAACATAAACCGGCACTGTTTGAAATTTTCCGCGAAAAATGAATTCCATCCTAAGTAATTCAAGTTCAATACATATTCCCCCTAATAGAGTTCAGATCAATTTGTAAGACAAACGATTAAATCCTAACCAATTTCAAAATAAAACCACTATTGTTACCTTGACCAACCTTTTGTCCTAAAAAAATAACAGCCACTCCGTAAGTGGCTGTCATAGACCGGCAAGAAAGCTTAAACGTTCCTTCTGCCTAAATATAAAAGCCCTGAGAGTGAATCCTACCCTCAGAGCCTAATGTATTCGTAAAAAAATAACTAAAAAGCAACATGAGGATAAGACGTATATTTTTTTGTTTTCATTGTCCTCACCTCGTTACGATTTATTTTTACAGCAACACAATCATAACATTAAGATCATCCACAATATAGGGAAAGATTAATTATAATTAACTCAAACCCTGAAATAGGTAAAAGATGCCCCCATAGAATGAAAACACAGGACACGATAAATAAGTTATACTAAGAACGTGGAAAAAAGAGGCCGATATACCTTAGAATTTAAGACAAAGGGGAGTTTATGTTGAAATTGCAATCAAAAAGGCTGCCTGTATTCGTTGTATTACGCCATCATCATTGCCTTATTGGCGGCTTGTGGAAGTAAGCATGCTGGAAACGGTACATCGAATGCAGCTAAATCAACATCGCAAGGAAACGAATCCACCCCGACGAATTTGAAAACATCTGTCGCGCCAGGTGGCAATTTCGATCTTTCTTTATGGAAGCTTCAACTTCCTATTGGTACGAATCCTCACCATATTGAAGAAATTCATCAAAGTGATTTGGAAGGGCCAGACGGATTCCACAACGCGTATTTTTATACGGACCAAACCGATGGAGCGATGACTTTCATGGATCCCCCAACCGGCATCACTACGGGAGGTTCAAAGCATCTTCGAAGCGAATTGCGGGAAGTCACAAATTGGTCCCCCAGCGGAAATAATATCCTTTCCGATTCGATAAAAGTCAATGCGGCGGCGTTCCGCCAAGATTTCAATCCGCCTTTCACGGCGTGTTTTTTGTTCTGGCGTCTGGGTCTGCGTTTGTGTTACCATGGTGCTAAGGACACTCCCTCTCTGGTTATAGTGTGGTGCTTTAACCATTTGACAAGATTTGCATCGTGTCCTGTTTTTTTTGCAAAAAAATTAATAACTTTTTGTGACCGACAAACCTTGATTTCACGCAGTTTCTTCAACTTTCTAAGCGGTTACTTTCCGAATTCATGTTCAATTAAACTGCCAGTTAGCTTAATTAACCACTAAAATTTATTATACACCTCGGCATAAGCCTTTTTTCAGATCTGCTCTCGTAATTCTTTGTTTTCGCTCTCCAGTGCCTTGATTTTGCGTTTTAACGTTTCGATGATGGCATCCTTGCTGGCATCGTTCATCTCGCTCTTTACTTGCTTTGGAGTAGGTGCTTCGGACTGCTGCCGGCGCAAGGAATCGATCCGCTGCCGAATGTCTGCATGATTGTATAGGCTCGCCTTCGAGACGCCGGACTCTTTGGATACACTATTGAAGTTGATATCCTGAAAACAAAGATTGGGACTTCTGCTACCCCCATTCTCAATTATTTTTTAACAACCCCCTTAGCCGATCTGGGGTCCCGTCAACATTAAACGCATATTAGCCTAAAAATGTTGCTATACTGCCCGTCCCTCGGTTTAGCTTAGTGCCTTGTGGTTATCCACTCAGCAATGAGTACATGTTTTGTCATTCATCGGCAATTAATACATGTTGTTGTCAATTTCGAATGACAAGAACATGTATCCATAACACGAAAAAAACCGTCAAATGATGGCCAGTTATGCTTATATGTTCATGTCATTCAACAGTCTTCTTTATAACTATTGGAATGAATAATTGTTATTGCAAAGTTTAGTGTAGAGCCGAATCGTAATACATGAAGAGACAGAATTCGCTGGGATATTATTTCATGTTAGTTGAATTTGACGCACCAACATATTACAATACTATTAAAAAATTGCCCGAATACTAACAGCGAAGGAGTTAAAAGATGAGTAAAATAAAGGTTGCCATTATCGGATGTGGTACGATTGCGAACAGCGCGCATATTAAAGCCTATTTGGCCAATCCGAACGCTGAAATCAAATATTTCTGCGATATCATCAAAGTGAGAGCCGATAAAGCGGTTAAGGACTACGGCTGCGGCGAAGCAATCGAAGACTACCGCGTCGCCCTGAACGACCCGGAAATCGAAGCGGTCTCCATCTGCACGCCGAACCATGTTCATGCCTCCATCGCCATAGACTGCTTACGCGCAGGCAAAAACGTGCTTTGCGAGAAGCCGGCCGCAAGAACGTACGCCGAAGCTCTTGAGATGCAAAAGGTGCAGCACGAAACCGGCAAAGTGCTCAACATCGGCGTCGTCAACCGATTCAACACGGGCGTCAATCGGATCCGGAACATGATCCAAAACGGGGAGCTCGGTGAAATTTATCACATCTACATCAGCTTCCGCTCGCAGCGCTCGATCCCGGGACTCGGTGGCGCCTTCACAACGAAATCGATTGCCGGCGGAGGCGCCTTGATCGACTGGGGCGTTCATTTCCTCGACGTCGTCATGTATTGCACGGGTGATCCGCAGCCGAAAACCGTGACCGGCCAAGCTTACAGTAAGCTGGGGAAAGACATGGAAAACTACACCTATGTCAGCATGTGGGCAGGACCTCCGAATTACAACGGCACTTATGACGTAGACGACTTCGTTACCGCTATGATCCGCACAGAAGGGCCCACCATTACGGTCAACGGCGCTTGGGCGCAAAATATCGGCGTCGACGAAAAGTATATCGACTTCCTCGGCGACAAAGCGGGCGTCCGGCTCCAGTACGGCAAAGGGTTCACCATTTACAGCGCCAAGGACGGAGCGTTGCTCGAAACAACGCCGAAATACGCCTCGACCGACATGTTCCAGAACGAAATCGACGGCTTCCTGAGCTGCATTCGCTCCGGCGAAAAGCTTTCCTCGCATATCGATACGGTCATCTTGTCGTCCAAAATCATTCAAGCCGTTTACGACTCGTCGGATAGTCGTTCGGAAATTACTTTTTAATGCTGCATTGCGACGTACGGAACGAAGAGAAGGCATCGATCGAAGGATTTTTCTATTATTATTAAACTATGATGCCCGTTAAATGAACAGGCTGCCGTTAATGCCGGCAGCCTATCGTTATTGTGCTATCGTACCCGTTAGTTGAGCGATCATCATTTTTAGGTACACTACGTTTCTCCATGCCGACTGTAACGGCAAGAATTAAAAATACCCCATGGGGGGGGATTGGCCCTCTCTGAACTTATACACCAAATTGCTTTAGGTGGTGGTCTAAATGCTTATAAGTTCCTTTTCCCCATTGCTCAGGCGTAAGTTTTCCAAAAAACGGATGCAGGTGATTCGCACACTTCTGAGGCCCATTCGCTTGAAACGCTCTTAGTTTTCGTTTCAATTCGCCCCTTTCGAATTCGAATTCTTTTTCATCCGTTATGCGTGCCTCCGGAACCGTGGGTGTGTTGGGTTTCAGTGGCTTGTCGTTGTAAATAATAGATTTGACCAATGGGCCTATTAACTTTCCGAGCCAATGCCTCTGGGGAACGTAAATGCCCATCGCGATGTCCTGGAACGATGAACAATGGGCAAGCATCTGAGCGACGTTCATTATCCCCCATCGCGGTTCGGAATTCGGCGTTAAATTGTCGATACGGCCAATGATCTCTTCCATATGTGAATCAATGAAAATATTATTCATGCGAGAATTGTCCCCTATTCTTTTTGATTTCGAGTTCCATTATACATCATTCACATATGCTGAAGTCCGATGCGATTTCCTTCAGAATCAATGAATGTCCCTAGATAACCCGATGATTTTCCTGTATACGTTTTCTCCATGACTACCCTTCCCCCCGCCTCGATAACCCGCGTCAGGATTGTTGCTAAATCAGGGCTTCCGTCCAGATACACGGTGACGCCATCAGCTGCCGGTTTGTGTTTAGGCCCCTGAACCAAGGCGCCCCCATTAAACTGCTCCTGGACTGGAAAGAATGCATATCGATCTTCTCCCAACGCCATGGTTGGCATTTCGATCTGAAAAAGATACTCGTAAAACGTTTTGGCTCGTTCCAAATTTTCCGCGGGAATTTCCACCCAAATAAATAAGCGCTGCATGAAGTCGTACCTCCGAATTTAGATTTTGCCGTTCAACTTTACAGACGAATGAGCATATCAAAAATCATCGGTACCTTATAAAGTTTTTCTCATGAGTTCTATTTCGTTATGTAGGCAGCTCGAATCGACTGAACAATTCGCTATCAATGAAGGTATGAATATGTAATATCTTATTGCCTTTTAATTCGAGTACATGTATACCCCACGGTACGAATGACCGCTCCTTGGGACTCCACATATATTGGGCATAGGCTGAATTTTGTCCATTGGCTGAGATAGGAAGAAGCCGAGATCCCTCACAATGGCTTCGTGTAATCTTATAAAATGAGGCCAGATCAGCTCGGCCGCATACCCACATATCAAATGGTGGCATCGATAGACTGCCGTTCTCATGAAATAGCTCCAATAGTGCGTCAATATCATACCGTTCGAAAGCATCCACATAGCGGGAGAGAAGGTTCAGGTCAGGCTCGGCGTCCGTATGTCGGAGTTCATCTGAACGAAGCTTCGTACGAGTCATCGTTCCTCGGGCTCTCTGTAACGCACTGTTGACGGCTGCCGGCGTCATGCCTAATGCTTCCGCTGTCTGATTGGCCGGCCATCGAAAGACATCATGCAATATGAGCACGGCTCGTTGGCGGGACGGTAGCGTTTGCAGAAGTGCAAGAAACGATACTCGGAGTGTATCCCTCCGGACCAGTGAATCCTCAGGATCCCCTTCAGCATGAGGGGCCGGCCAGATCCAAGCGGAATGGTCTCGCTTATGACGAGGTTCCTCGATGGACACCGCAGGATCGATCAAATCCATGGGAAGGGCGCGGCGTTTAGCCTGCCGCAACTTATCTAAACATACGTTTGAAGCAATACGGTAGGCCCAGGTTTTGGGGGAGGATTCATGTCTGAACTGAGCTCGGCTTTGCCAGATACGGATAAAGGTTTCCTGTACGGCATCATCCGCATCGAAAATGGACCCTAACATTCTGTAGCAGTATGAAGTTAGTCCCGGCTTTAAACTCTCGAATAGCTTCTGATCTAAAGCATTTCCATTCATTTGCTCACCCCAAAAATGCCAGATAGTTTCCTGGAATTCGCACCGCTACCTAATATTCGAAAATTATTTTCTTTTATATATAGTCTATATGATGATTTTTTTGATATCCACATTTTTTTCATAGTACCGCTTTTATTAGCCGCATGATTTTACCACTTTTAGTCTCATTATATCTTAAAGTATTGAGCTATGCTGCCCTTTAGTTCAATGATCAGGAGCAGGTTGCCGCGGCACCTTCTCCATTCATAATCATTTTGCTATCGTCTTTCGTTGGTTGAGCCTTCATTAATCTATCTAAATTGTTTTGGGTCTTTTTCACGTTTTATCGGACCATTATGAGCAAATCCCCACTCGATAATGTGGTCAGTAATTCTGTCATATAAATCATCTTTAAGATACGGTTCGCGATAATTAATTAAAGTATCAATATCTTTCCGAATTTCATCTAAAACAGATTTATCAAATGTCTTTGCATCAATGAGAATGTCTCGTAAATAATGGCAAAACCGCTCAAAACCCTTGTCCCAGTTACCATTTCCGTTGTTTTGTGCCTCGTAGCGAAGCTTTTCAACCGCCCTAATTAGTTCACCTTCAACAGTATCTGATTGACCACTTTTAGGTACATGGTTTATCCAAATCTGTTTTGCTTCTTCAAAAGTACTTCATACAACCTCCAATTGAACAACAGGATTAATAAACTTTACTTACTTTGATAAATATTCTCTGTAAGTTTACCGTGCTCCTGCCCATTTGTTCAGCAAATCTGCCCGTTAGTTTAATGCTATCGCCAGTCTAATACTATTTCCCAGTCTACAACTATATTTTCCTTGTCTAATACTTTATTTTTCAGTCTAGTACTTTATTTTCTTTGGACATCTACAGCGGTTAGCGTTAGCGGCTTACCTTTATTTTCGCCACGTAGAACCACAAAGACGAAATCGGAACGGAAGTCTAGCTCATCAAGGACCTCATACAAGTAGTCGTCAAACAAATCCATTAGCGCTTGGGAAACGTAAATACCACGCTCACCTGTTTTGAGCATGGCTCCATTCTCTAACTCCCCCCGATCCTTTAGAACAATACGATGCCCTCTATGATCAAATTTAAAATCCTCCAGGTAAAGTGATAGGACTTCGCCAATGCGCAGACCGGTTTCAAATAACAACTGGATGAGAAAACGATCTCTGATGTTTGTCGTTGCGTCCAACACTTGCTGCACTTGCTCTTTCGAAAGTGTCTCAATCTTTCTGTGCGGCTCTTTGATTTTTAATACGTTTCGCACCGACAGCTTGTCCTTGTTAACATGATGCAGGAAGCTCTTGAAATTTGATCTACCCCAAACTTGCCGTATCAACTTTTCGTAGATATCTTTGGGGAGTTCTTCATTTCGATACAAATAGTCGTAGAAGTTCGTCACAGCCGTAACCATTAGGTTCACGGTCTTCTCTGTCTTCTTTGATTGAATCGGTTTCAGGGGAGTGACCTTGGTGCTCTCAAAAGGGCTACGCAACCAACCGACAAACTCTACCAGGTCCTCTAACCGGATATAAAGGTGATCTTTACCTGTTTCTTGCAGAAACGTGAAGTAATGCTTTAAGGCGTAACAATACGTCTTCTGTGTATTTCTGCTTTTCCCCGTATGATCCATGTATTTAAGGTATTTCAACACCGGGACCACAGGGGAACCGTCCCCATCAATTAACATGTATCTCTTATTGCTATCCTCTAAGAGAACTTCTTGCACTCTCATAGACTTCCACCATCCACTAAGACATAAATAATAACGCTCGGTTAAACCTCGCTACGCCTCTCGCTGGGGGCTACGCGCTCCACTTATACAAATGTACGTTCTTATTTAACTATAACATTACACTAGCGTTGCATTAATTTTCTCTGAATGTTCATAATCTTCTGTCTTTTTATCATCAGGGCATAAAAAAATCCTTTACAATGAAATGGCAGGTAGTTCCTGTCCATAATCCACTGAAAAGGATTAAGCCCATGGACAAGGATACTCTATTTTCTTCATTTGGTAAATGGTTAGCACCCATTTGTACGAAATCGTTCACGGAAAAAGTGAAGGA
>NZ_JAQAGZ010000056.1 GCF_027533625.1 Paenibacillus gyeongsangnamensis
CAGCATGTTTCTCCTTGGCAATGTCGATGCCTATGACAAGAGTGGAAGTGGAAATACGCTCTACACGTTGATTTTGAGCTTTAATTAGTCTAGACTTCATAATAACGCCTCCTAAGGTGAGTTCTGAGGGCCGCAACCCAGTACATACTCATCCTAGCGAGGCGTCCGTTTTTCTGCAAATTGAATCTACTAACACCTACAGGAATGTTAACGGGTACGATAGCACAGAAATCACAACAAGGCCGTCTCGGTATCAATCGGACGGCCATTAAGCTATCGGGCAGTAATATTAAAATATAATAAAATTGGGGTATTGACCAATTCTTTCCTGATGGTTAAAATGAGTTGTTCTTTTGTAACCATTTGTACGCCGAATATTTTATAGAGAAGAGGTTGAAAATCTTGATTGACTACGGTGCAGATTTATTTAAAGGTACCGCTTGGTATTACTCGCGATACAGACCGCTCTATCCTTCGTCGCTTGTTCGGTTTTTGGTTAACAAGTTTTCACTTAACGGCGAAGGTCGCTTGCTTGATTTGGGATGTGGAACGGGACAGTTAGCTCTAAGATTTAGTGATTGGTTTGAAGAAATAATAGGCGTAGATACTGAACCCGAGATGATAGATGAAGCAATTCGATTGTCCAACGATAACAGGGTGCAAAACGTTAGATGGTTGCAAGGCAAGGCGGAAGAAAAGTCAAGCGATTGGGGTTCATTTCGGCTGATTTTAATTGCAAAGGCGTTTCATTGGATGGATAGGGAGTCAATCCTTGAAATTCTATATAAAAGTTCTGACGATAAAAGCGGTATTGCTATTATTGATAACTATAATGAGAAGCAAGAACCGTTACTTTGGCAACTCAAGGTAAATGAAATAGTAAAACGTTGGCTCGGGAACGAAAGAAGAGCAGGTAACACCACATATACGCCTCCAAAGGAAAGGTTCGAGGACACCGTAGCGAAATCAAGTTTTATAAATGTGGAAAGACATCTTTTACCGAGTTATTCCTACACGTGGACAGTAGATTCTATTATCGGAAATCTCTATTCCACATCATTTGCATCAAAACGTCTTTTTGGTGAAAACCTAGAGCGATTTGAAACTGAGTTAAAATCCGCTTTATTCGACATTGACTCTAATGGCGTGTTTACTGAAGAACTATCCGTAAGTGTGATTACTGCTTTTAAGTAAAGTGAAGTAGTTTTTTAGGACTATATTTAGGAACTTGCCGCTGGCGGTTTCTTTTTGATTATTGAAATAACGAGTACGATAGTGCGGAACTGCCTCAAGGACAGTTCCTCTTTGATGTTCATTGAAGTAAACGGGCAGTTATGCGAAGTAAAGGGGGGATAATTAAGAATTATGGATTGGTTATTTTATTAATGTAACGGAACTGAGTGTTAATGAAAAATAGTCCCGATGTATGCACAATTCATCGGGACCTGCTATTACAGTTTCGACTTTCGTTACCCCATACCCTGTAACCTTATGCTTGAGCTGTGGGGCGAATCACGATCTCGTTCACATCAACATCGGCCGGCTGCTCGATCGCGTACGCAATCGCACGGGCAATGGCTTCCGGTGGCATCGCGAACTTGTCCCGAGACTCTTCGAGCCGGGCCCTCACCTCCGGATTCGTCACACCTTCAGCGAAATTCGTCCGGACGAAACCGGGTGAAATGATCGTGACCCGCACCTTCTCGCCGGCTTCCTGGCGCAAACCCTCGGAGATGGCGCGGACGGCGAATTTCGTGGCGGAATAAACTGCCTGGTTCGGTACCGTCTTATGTCCTGCTGTAGAAGCGGTATTGACGAAATGTCCGAAACCCTGCTTGCGAAAGACAGGCAGTGCTGCGGCGATGCCGTACAAAACACCTTTTATATTGACGTCGATCATGTCCTCCCAATCCTCGACGCGCAAGTCGTCAAGAGGAGAAACTGGCATAACGCCGGCATTATTCACGAGAACGTCAATCTTGCCGAACCGCTCATTTGCCAAATTGATGAGGTT
Organism: Paenibacillus gyeongsangnamensis; assembly: GCF_027533625.1. Taxonomy (GTDB): domain Bacteria; phylum Bacillota; class Bacilli; order Paenibacillales; family NBRC-103111; genus Paenibacillus_G; species Paenibacillus_G gyeongsangnamensis. The sequence goes on from NZ_JAQAGZ010000056.1 coordinate 2,015, forward strand.
GGTCAAGTTGTCTCGCCGTCTGACGTCTGTGCTCGCATAGGCGACTTCACCGCCTACTTTCGCGATGCGGGCCGCCAGAGCCTCTAGGCGATCTGGTCGGCGCGCCCCAAGTACGACTTTCGCACCACGCTCAGCGAGCAGAAGCGCAGTTGCTTCGCCAATTCCACTGCTTGCGCCTGTAATGACAATAACTTTATCTTTGATTCCTGACATGGTTACATTCTCGTTCAATCTCACAACCGAGATCCTTCTTTCATCTGAATTTGTCTTTCGCCTTGAATTATAAGAAATATCAAATTACAGTAGGTAGACGATTCTAACGCATTCCTTGCCTATTCCTGTCCGGTTTGGGTACAATATTCTTATCAGATTGATCGAAACAGGATTGGTGAATAAATTTGAACCAACTCGTTGCCGAGTTAGCTCGGCAAATAGCACGTCATACGCCTATGGACGGTTCGCACAAAACAGCGATTCCGGAGCTTTGTTTCAGGCGTGCATCTCAGGAGTCGGAACCGACGCATACCCTCAACATGCCCTCTCTTTACATGATTGCCCAAGGCTCCAAGATTGCCACATTAGCCGGCGAAAGCTTTTTGTTCGATTCGGGGACTTATATGGTTACCTCCGTACATCTGCCGGTTATCGGGAAAATTACTCATGCATCGCCGCAGACGCCTTATTTAAGCTTAGAATTAACGCTCAGCCCAGATGTCATTCTGGATATAAACAAGAAATCTAGCCCGCAGAATAGGGGAGAGACGGGACGGGGTATTTTGGTCAATCCGTCCACCCCTCCTTTGCTAGATGCGATTCTGCGCCTCGTCAATCTTTTAGATACACCCACGGATATCGAGATGCTAGCTCCACTCATCATCCGAGAAATATTTTATCGAGTACTGCAGGGCGAGCAAGGAGCGTTGATCCGGCAATTTGCCGTGATCGGAAGCTATGCACAAGGCATTTCAAATGCCATACATCTGATCAACCGTGATTATTCTAAACCTCTCGTCATTGAAGAGTTAGCGAAAAAAGTAAGCATGAGCCCAACATCCTTGCACAAGCGTTTCAAAAGAGTAACGGGAATGAGCCCCCTTCAGTATCAAAAGATCATTCGATTGCAAACTGCACGCCGATTGATGCTCACGGAAGGCTTGGATGCTGCAACGGCAGGATTTCGCGTCGGTTACGAAAGCCCTTCCCAGTTTAACCGGGAATACGCCCGCCTATTCGGACGCCCGCCGATGAGAGATATCAATCACCTGCGCGAATCTTTTTATGAAAGTCAGTGAATTGTTTAATACTGTTTTTATGTATTATGTAATTTATGCCTGAGAATTCAATGTTGGTTGAACTAACGGGAACGATAGCATCATGACAAATAGGCAGCCGACATCTTGGGTGACTGTTGAACTACCAGCAAATAACTCAATTACCCCAATTCCTAGAGATTTTTTCGAAGAAAAACGACTACTCGAGGGATCACTAATCAAGTAGGGAGTGTATGCAAATCGGTTGGTTTTGTACCTAAATATGTGTATGAGGAGGATGAGCCTGCAAAGCTGAGCACGCTTGTGGAAGCCGGAATCGGCATCGCCTTCATGCCAGGCAAAGCTCGGAATTCACGTGAGCAAATCAAATATCTCCAAGTGGACAATCACGAATTGGAAAGGCAGATCGCATTACTTTGGCACAGAAGCCGGTACATTTCGCGGGCCGCTCTGGAATTCCGTGAGGTCGTTGTTGAATATTTCAGGGCGCTGGGTAATCGGAATTGAAAGAAGCTCCTGCTGGGCTATAATTAGAGCTATCATGAAATATATCAAGTCATAGGATGGGGCAATCCGGTATGCCGATTATATCCACCAAGCTGTATATCCCCCTGCCACGGAGTAAAGCTGTCCAACGGCCGTGCCTGATCGAGCAGCTAAACGAGGGGCTGGAACGCAAGCTGACTCTCGTCTCCGCCTCCGCCGGCTTTGGTAAGACGACTCTGGTCGGCGAATGGGTCGCCGGCTGCGGCCGGCCTGTCGCTTGGTTGTCGCTGGACGAAGGGGATAACGACGCTGCGCGCTTCCTGCAGCACCTTATCGCTGCTCTGCAGACGATTGGAGAAAATGTTGGTGAGAGCGCAATTCGTGCGCTCAAATCCCAGCATCCGCCGTCGATCGAATCGATTCTCACGATGCTGCTCAATGACATCTCGGCCCACCCGCGCACATTCGTCCTCGTCCTTGACGACTACCATGTTCTTGATGCCGAATGGCTCGACGATGCCTTGAGCTTCCTGCTCGATCATCTCCCGCCGCAGCTGCACCTGGTCATTGCCACACGTGAAAATCCGCAGCTTCCCCTGGCACGGCTGCGCGCCCGGGGCCATCTGACCGAGCTGCGCGACTCCGACCTGCGCTTTACTCCCGGCGAGGCGGCCGCATTCCTCAATCAGGTGATGGGACTGGGACTTACGGAAGACGAAATGACCGCTCTGGAAATACGTACCGAAGGCTGGATAGCGGGGCTTCAGCTGGCGGCGCTCTCGATGCAGGGGCGCAAGGACATCCCTGCGTTCATTCGGGAATTCGCCGGAGACAATCGGTACATTATGGACTATCTTGTCGAAGAGGTCCTGCAGCGTCAGTCCGGCCCCATCAGGAGCTTCTTGCTTCAAAACTCCATACTCGACCGGCTTCATGGCCCATTATGCGACGCCGTCACCGGCCAGAAGGAAGGCATCGCGCGTCTTCAGTACCTGGAGCGGGGCAGCTTCTTTGTCGTTCCGCTGGATGACAGGCGCCAGTGGTATCGCTATCATCACCTGTTTGCAGAGGTACTCTCTGTGCATTTAAGGGCGGATCAGCCCGATCAGGTAGCTGATCTGCATCGGCGCGCGAGCATATGGTACGAGCAGCATGACATGGCGGACGAGGCGATCCGCCATGCGCTGGCCGCCGAGGATTTCGCGCGAGGGGCGGACCTGGTTGAGCGGGCGATTCCGGCTCTCCGAAGGAGCAGACAAGAGGCTGTGATGCTGGGCTGGCTGAAGGCGATCCCTGACGAGTTGGTCCGCTGCAGGCCTGTGCTTTGTGTTTGGTATGCCGGAGCGTTGCTGGCCGGCGGCAAGCTGGAGGCCGCCCAGGACTGGCTGCATGACGCCGAGCAGTGGCTGGTGAGGGCGGCGGACCTGCGTGAGCGGCAGCAAGCGCTGCCGGCTGAGTTCGTTGTTGTGGACGAGGAGGAATTTCGCCGTCTCCCGGGTTTGATTGCCATGTACCGTGCCGGACTGTCCCTGGTTCTCGGCGATGTGCTCGCAGCCATGTCACACGCCAGACGGGCGCTCGACCTCGTGCCTGAGGACGACCGACTCCCGCATGGAGCGGCAACTGCGCTCCTGGGACTCGCATGCTGGAGGAGCGGGGAGCTTGAGGAAGCACGCCGGATGTTCGCCGAGGGCATATCAAGCGTGCAGCAGGCCGGGGCTATCTCTGACGCGATCAATGGCGCGATCGCTCTGGCTGAAATATTGATGGCGCAAGGCCGACTCCGCGAGGCGATGCGTACCTATGAGCGGGGCTTGCAGCTAGCGGAGGATCAAGGCGAGCCTAATCTGCGGGGAACGGCAGACATTTATGTGGGAATGAGCGAGCTCTGCCGTGAGCATAACGATCTTCATGCCGCCACGTAGGTTCTGCTGAGAAGCAAGGAGCAGGGCGAGCACACCGGGTTCCCGCAATATAAGTACCGCTGGCGCGTCGCAATGGCTCGAATTCGGGAGGCCGAAGGAAATGGGAAAGGCGCGCTCGAGCTACTCCAGGAGGCTGAGCGCCTGTATATGAGCGACTTTTTTCTGGATGTGCGTCCTATTGCGGCGTTGAAGACACGGGTGTGGATCGCGCAAGGGAGGCTGGGCGAAGCTCTTGACTGGGCACGGGAGCAGGGTCTGTCCGTCAATGAAGACCTTTGCTACCAGCGCGAATTCGAGCACATCACCCTGGCCAGGGTGCTCCTGGCCCGGTATAAGAGCGGCCGTGAGGGCCACTTCATGCTTGAAGCAATGGGACTTCTGGAGCGTCTTCTTCAGGCAGCGGAGGAAGGCGGGAGGACGGGGAGAGCAATCGAAATCCTGATCGTGCAGGCCGTCGCTCACCATATGCAATGCGACATCTCTGCTGCGCTTGCGCCGCTGGAACGTGCCCTGAATCTGGCAGAGACGGAGGGCTACGTCCGTAGCTTCGTGGACGAAGGGCAACCTATGGCGGTTCTGCTGAAAGCGGCTGCGAAAAAGGGGATCGCCCCGAGCTATGTCCGGCGCCTTCTGACAGCCTTTGACAAGGCTGAAGGAGGAACGCCAGGCAAACAGGTTGTGAGCAAGCCGCCGAGCGAGCCTTTGAGCGAGCCGCTGAGCGAACGTGAACGCGACGTGCTTCGGCTGCTCGGAACCGACCTGAGCGGTCCGGACATTGCCCGCGAGCTCATGGTGTCCCTCAACACCCTGCGGACGCATACCAAGAATATTTACGACAAGCTTCAAGTTAACAGCCGTCGGGCCGCAGTCCGCCGCGCTGAGGAGCTCGATTTGTTGTAGCGAGCCCTATTACAATCACCCCCGCCCTGGCTGGATTGCTTGGGCTTTTTTTTATTTTTTTCCGCAAAGCCCCCTATTGAAAAATCACCACATCAATCACCACATATGGTGATGCCGTCTCACCACATGAAGCTGTATCTTTGGATTACGAAAGGAACGCCTGAATCGTCGTGAAGATGCAGCCACTGAGGAACATGATGGAGGAGGTTAAGAATGAGCGAAACACAAGGAACAACGAAAGACCATCACGAGCCTGAACTTTACGAATTTCGACTCAAGGGCCACCTGGATGCCCGATGGAACTACTGGTTTGACGGGCTAAGCCTCACCCACGAAAGAGACGGAACAACCGTCCTCATTGTCCAAGTAGCCGATCAGCCCGCATTACACGGCTTGTTTAGGAAGGTGCGCGATCTCGGCCTGCCCTTGGTGTCAGTCATTCAGATTGATCCCAAACAGGCGAATGGACAAGGTGGCTACGCGAGCACAGATCACAATTATTCGAGAAAAAAGGAGCCAAACACATGAACACGAATCGACAAACCGCAGTCATGAAAGGCAGCAGCAGCCCGCATGCCAAGCGGCGCGCCGCGATAACAGCCCAGAAGCTCATTCGCAGCGCTGGCTTTGCAGCTATGGCGTCGGGGATCCTGTTCATCGTCATTCAGACAATCCATCCAGCCGATATTCTTTCGTCAGTCACCACCGGGCGGTGGGCAATCATCCACTGCTTGAGCGTCGCCATGTGCTTCCTCGGCCTGATCGGCATTGCGGGGATCTACGCCAGACAAGTGGAAGAGGCCGGTTGGCTGGGTCTGGCCGGCTATCTCCTGCTTAGCCTGTTCTATGCGCTCACCATGGCCTTTCAATTCGTCGAAGCCTTTATCTCGCCGGTGTTGGCGACCGAAGCGCCAAAGCTTGAGGAGAGCTTCTTGGGAATCGTGAGCGGGACTGTCGGCGAGGTGAACCTCGGGGCCCTCGCAACGGTATATGCGCTGACAGGGGTACTGTATTTGCTCGGCGGCCTGCTGTTTGGCATCGCTGTGCTGCGTACCGGAATTCTGTCGCGCTGGGGGGCTGGACTGCTTGCGGTCAGTACCATTTTACCCCTCTTATTGTCTTCGTTGGTCCATCACCCATACGATCGGATTTTTGCATTGCCGATGGGAATAAGTCTGGCTTGGTTGGGATATTCGCTCTGGAGTGAGCGGCGTGAGAAAGCCTGATATGCAAACGAATGTCTACACGGAAAATCAAGCCCCTGGCGTGCCTCAGCACAAGGAGTCAAGGAAATCTGCGTCTCAGAAAATCAAAGCGGCGGCAAAAAAAGCTCGGCAAAGCGGTTTGTCGCCGCACTTCTCCTTCTGAGCGTCATTCCCCTCTCCGCAGGAGCCTTCCGTCTTGCCACACTGGCCGGCGGCGCGGAAATTACGCCGGACAACGCACGGGCGTGCCTCAATTAGAAATTTTTCGAAGTTGTAGTGATACTCCCAATAAAGGATTATTAAAATCGGCTAAAGGAGAGAAATAGGAAAACTCTGTTTATAATTATTCATTATCCAAAGGTCGATCATTCCGCTAACGGAAAACGATAGTTGAATTAATAAAGGAGCAGTTTGCCGCGGCAGCTGCTCCTTGCTTTCATTTCAATTGTATTATTCAAAAATTTAAGTGGTCTGATATATTTATTTTGTTCTATATAAGTTGAATTAAAGATGTTCCACAATTTTGTCTGACTCCATGCGCACACAGAGACGATCAATTATTACTTGAGGCTCTTTCATGACGGACTCCATGAAGGAGCGAACGTTGTTCCGGATCTCTGCTACGGTGTGGTAGAAGACGTTGTTTATGACATCGCCTTTGAGCCACTTCCAGAGCCCTTCCACAATATTGAGTTGCGGACTGTACGGCGGTAGGAAGACAAATGTGAGTCGCTTATTTTTACTCAGAAAGGTTTCAAGCATCTTGGCGTGATGAATTCGAGCATTATCCAGAACCATCGTGATGTTTCCCGAAGGGTAGACGTCTAGCACCTTGTTCAAGAAGTTCAGAAACGTTTCTGCCGTGTACTCTTCATCTTCGTGCCAGACAATATTTCCTTTGCAATAGTCGACGGTCGAGAGTAACTTTACGCCGCGATGCTTACCTGTTGTCCGAATCACCCGTTGCTTGCCCTTTTCAAACCACGTTCGTTGCAGGGCTTGATAATCACGGATCATGCTTTCATCTTCAAACAAAAGGTGATCAATTTCGCCATCTTCAACCCTTTTTTAAAGCTGGAAACGTTTCTTCGACAAACTGTTTCTGCTTTACAGAGTCTGCAGCGTCAAGGGTATACGTGGGCTTCGTATAACTCATATCCATATGCTCCATGAGCTTGGAGGCACCACGCAAGGAGTATTTACGTCCATACGTACGCTCAATGTAGTCTACAATGAGCTGCAACGTCCAATTGAATCTGGCGGTGAAGCCGACATCTGCTGGTACTTGATTTACGATGACACGCTTTAACTCGTCCCGTTGAGCTTTCGTTAGTCGTGGTGATCGTCCTGGCGAGACCCGAATGATAAGACCAGAAATCCCGTCCTTTTCGTAGGCATGGATGTATTTGCGAATCGTTCTCTCAGAACGACACATAATGGTTGCGATTTGGTTTACAGGCACGCTCATTAATCGTAAACGAATAGTCTGGAGTCGTTCATACATCCGACGATCCTTCGTTGATTTCAATCGTTCCTCAACTGCAGATAGGGCTTCTTTATTTTCCATCCCGTTCACCACCTCATCAAGGGTTCTTTCTAACTTCGACGGTGACGGCACGAATACCTTCCTGATATTGGAAGGTCATTTGTTCAACTTATATAAGAAAAAAGTAATTTACTCAAACTTCGCAGAGCGAAATTAGTCTTAAACCCTTGATAAATAAAGCTGTATCAGGATAATAATCTATCCCTTGCAAAAATAGAAAACACCGCTTCCATTTGGTATAGTGATTGTGTCGAGCAACCCACTACCACACAGAAGAGGTGTCCTCTATATGATAGAGCAAAAAGAGCCCTGCAATCAACTACCAAAAGAAATTAAACCGGCTTTC
>NZ_JAQAGZ010000057.1 GCF_027533625.1 Paenibacillus gyeongsangnamensis
GAGAGTGAATCCCAAGGACCTTGTGGAGAGAGACGTGCAGCAAAAACTTTTTTTGGAAGATGTTGTAATATGATCAACACCTTCTATTCCCGCATGCGCTCTAACGGATCTGACTAGCCACATTATCCACTCGTTTAAACTCCTACTTAACAAGGTACGTGAAATCCTGCGAATGAGCGAGCATACGTGAGAAAAACCTTATTCTCTGAGGGAGTGCTGTTACATCGGAGCAGAAAGTCCCGCTACTTTCTTATCCAAGCGAAGGGTTTTGGTGCAACTAGGGTCTTGTTCAATTATATTGTTTAGATATTTCTGTTGTCGTAGTAATGTTTCTTGATTCATGGCTTTCTCGTCTTTCAATTGTTGGACTGCGATAGGGTAAGCTGGATTTTTATCGACGGTGATCACGCGCGGCGGTTGATTGTGTGGCGAAGTCAACGCTTTCTTGAAAAATCGTCTGGCCGCGGGAGCATCTCGATTTTCAGAAAGCATGAAATCAATCGTATTTCCGTTTGAATCCACTGCCCGGTAAAGGTATTTCCATTGTCCTTTGACTTTGATGTAGGTTTCATCCGTTCGGTAGGAATCATTGGTCGGTTTCAGAAAGGGACGAATTCGCTTGTCTAGTTCTGGCCCAAACTGGTGAACCCATCTCATGATGGTTGTATGAGCCATATGTAGTCCTCGTTCTTCCATCATCTCCACTAGATTACGATAACTAAGGCTATATTTTAAATACCATCTTATTGTCAGCAAGATGATCTCTGATTCGTACTGCTTCCACTTAAATAAATCTAATTCTCTTTCCAATGTAATTTCCCCATCTCATGACTTTATTTCAATCATGTTATCATGGATTTAAGAGCTTTGCACCATAACCTGCAAGAATAATGTACACCCAAGCGTGTTGTCATTACTGTCACAGCAAGCTCGCATTGCCAAAGTATGCACTGCCTGGAATGGCATGGCAAGGGTATTACATGGTTACGGAAGGTAATATATTTGGGATCCATCAGCCAGATGAGAACGCAAAATAGAATTTTGCCTTTCCACACATAGACAAAAGCCGGACCTCACGAGGTCGGGCTTTTCATGGTGGAGGCGAGGGAGTATTGAACTCCCGATTTAGCTTGCTGACGAAGTCATATCAAAGAGGACAGTCTTAGCCGTAGATTTCAATATTTTGCTCCCTCCGCTACGCTACGGTCCGAGCGACCTGAACCCCCAGGCAGCCATCTTGTTTGATAACGGACCGTACAGACTCTATTCCTTTGAAACTTCGCATGTTTGGATTCTAAAGGACCCCTCAGCCGATATTCGTTCAATGATCGTTAGTTTCATACGAATTTTCCGCTCATAAGGTCTCTCAGGTCCGTTAGTCCGTTACAATTCGAGATGCGCTCTTTTTGTTCCAATAGCGTCTCCTGTGTCCGTTAGCTGCTCCTTCTCGCTTACTAGCAAAAACGAAAAAAAACAAGAGCGCTGCACGCACTCTCGTTTCATATCGCCGCGGGCTACAGGTTTGGGGCTTCGCCAGGTCGATTCACCGGATTCGGACAATGATTATAGCGATAAAGGTTAATAACGCCAACAGGAAACTTCCGAATTGCAGCAGCAGCTTAATTAATTCTTGCGGTTCTTGCGGTTCTTGCGATTTCACCTTAATCTCCTTCCTTTCACAAAGGGAACCGGGTGGCGTCACCTAAGCCTGCAGGAGATACAAAAAAAGCCCACCTTTTTCGGCAGCTGGCTGGCATAGTTTCCCTTAGCCCCTGTAGCTTTGCGTCGCCGCCTTTCGACGGTTTTGCCATTTTTTAGGATAGACTAATATTTTATGTAAATCAATTATATCTCCAAATTCCAGATTAATATATAGGATGTAAGACATAGACTTGTAAGCGTTTTCTTGCAATTTTGTCGAATCTGCTGCTTATATATCGATGCCGTTCCGCAATCCACTATCACCGTTGCAATAAAAATTTCATAGAATCGAAGAGAACCATATTCATACAAAAGGTTTCAACAATACGGGGTAGTACCGGCGTAGCTGATACCACCCCTACAAATGTCGCCGGGCCGGATCTTCAAGCAAATATGTTCACCAAATCGACAATAATCATGTAAGAATACATATAGAAAAATATTGGAAAATCTGTATGTGAATAACACATTGCTCAGTTAATTATTCCCATTAGAGATTTAAAATGTCAATAATAAATAAAAATAAGCTCATAATTGCTTTAATGCTTACAGTAGTTTCTGTGTTGATTCCTATGGAATCTTTCGCAGCAACAGCACCCAAAGCAGGTGTTATTAAACCATATATTGACGAAACTGATTTGGTTGGACAACAGAACAAAACTTTTGATAACTCATATGATCTTAATTAAGTAGTCGCATCAAAGCGTTAATGTATTAAATATTAAATGATGACCGACGACGTTCTACCTCGGCTTCATCATGTCGAACACTTCTGGCGCTTCCTGCTTAATCTTCTTTGCATCGGTATCGTTCATTGGTACCGACTAGTTTTGCGGCTTGTTTTCTCGATTGGTCGGTACGATCATTCACTTGAGGAATTTTTTCCTCAACTGTTTTAGGTTTACCTGGAGCAGTTCTACCATGTTCACGTTGTCTTTCCCTCGCCTCCTTCTCCAACAGCGGAAGCATGTCCACAACTACAGCAGCTTTCTGTGATTGTGTCAGGTGCCGGCGCTTTAAGTTCAAACTGATCACCATAGAGATGAGCGATCCTCTATCTTCCCATTCCCTGACGATCGGATTAATTGCTTAGTAGAGCTCGGAGGTATTCGAACGGCTGAATTGGATGGCAAGTCATACTTCGTAGGTATTGACGTGGCTCGGACCTTGGAATACGCCAACCCCAGCAAAGCCGTCATTGACCACTGCAAAGGGGTTTCCAAGTCACTTTGGACAAACCGATTTTGTTATTGCGTCGTTACCTATGACAGGAGAGAAAAATATAAGCGCAATAATAAGGGTAGAGGAGGCTCAATTTTGATAAAATGGATAAGGGAGAACAAGTACGCTGCATTGCTGCTGACGCTAATTCGTTTGTATGTCGGATGGAGGTGGATGACGTCAGGTTGGGGCAAGCTCACCGCCGCGAAATCATTTGACGCCAGCGGTTTTATTAAAGGAGCGATAGCGAAACCTGTACTGGATTCCGCAACAAATGATTTGATTTATCCGAACTATGTGGCATTCTTAAAACATGTTGCATTACCAAATGTCCAAATGTTCAACTTGTTCGTCCCATGGGGAGAATTTCTGGTTGGGGTGGGTTTGATCCTTGGCTGTTTGACTACAACGTCGGCCTTCTTCGGTATATTGATGAACTTCATATACATGTTTGCCGGTTCTGTCAGCGTTAACCCGTGGATGGTACTGTTTGGCTTCATAATACTCGCAGCAGGCGCTAACGCAGGAAAATTTGGTGCCGATTATGTGATGCTTTCTCGATTACGCAAATTGTTTACCCAACCGTTTCAGAAATTGCCCGAGCCGCATCGCCTTAATCGTTAGAATGTCAGCAAATGTCGAAAGTATGTTTTACGTTAGGGAGGCCCCTTTGGGAAGTGATAAGGCGCTCATATCCTAACTCTTTCGCTATTCTGGCTGCCGTCCTATACAACATACTACAGAGATTCGGGTATGCCTCTTTAACAGCCAACCGCGTTACTTCGAGCACTTTTCCATTATCCTTCAATCTGGCCACCGGCCGTCCTACGATGTCCATACCTATGATCTTGTTTCCATCGCTTAAGGCCACACTGAATTTATGCCCTTGTGGCGATACATGATGACTATTTACAAAATCACATGTCTCTCTGAGTGTCGTTGGCGCTTTCACTGGCTCAAACTCAGCATAATTCGGGTAATACTCACGTAAATAAAAATTCGCTTGCCGTTTACATAGAAAACAGAACCCGCTTCCAATAAAAGCGGGTTCTGTTTTTATATAGCATCCTCTTCATCCATTAAATCCGACATGGACTCCAATCGGCTTAAGGCCTCTGCCAATATCGCTTACTCCGGTCTGGTCCAACGCTCAGGCCAAACTGCCGAGAAGAAACGATAGCTTTCGATTAATTTAAGCCGCCCATGACTGGATGCGCGACGTAAGGCCCTTCGAGGCTTGCAATTTCCTCCGGCGTCAGCTTTACGGACAAAGCAGCCGCCGCATCCTCCAGATGATGAGGCTTGGTCGCTCCGACAATCGGCGCCGTGACCGGCGACTTTTGCAGCACCCAGGCCAGCGCCACCTGTGCCCTTGGAACTTCCCGCTTGGCGGCAACCTCCGCAACGCGTTCAACAACCTTGCGATCCGCTTCAGCCGTAGAGGCATAGAGCTTCTTGCCGAACTCATCCGTCTCCGAACGCACGCTCGTTTCCTCCCAATCGCGGGTAAGCCGGCCGCGGGCAAGCGGGCTCCAAGGGATGACGCCGATCTTCTCCGCCTCGCAGAGCGGAAGCATTTCCCGCTCCTCTTCGCGGTACAGCAGGTTCAAGTAGTTCTGCATGCTGACAAATCGCGTCCATCCGTTTCGGTCGGCGATATGAAGCGCTTTTAGAAACTGCCAGGCATACATGGAAGAAGCGCCGATGTAACGCGCCTTGCCGGCTTTCACCACATCATGAAGCGCTTCGAGCGTTTCTTCTATCGGCGTATTGTTATCCCATCGATGGATTTGGTACAAATCCACATAATCCGTGCCCAGGCGCCGCAGGCTGTTGTCGATCTCCGCCAGGATCGCTTTGCGCGACAGTCCCGCCCCATTAGGACCCGGACGCATCCGTCCGTGCACCTTCGTCGCGATCACGACCTCATCCCGTTTCGCATAATCCTTCAAGGCCCGTCCTACAATCTCCTCGCTGGTTCCATCGGAATAGACGTTGGCGGTATCAAAGAAATTAATTCCCAGTTCAAGCGCTCTCTTAATAAAGGGCCTGCTGGTTTCTTCGTCCAGCGACCAGGGATGGGGCCCGCGGTCAGGCACCCCATAGCTCATACAACCGAGGCAAAGCCGCGATACATCCAATCCGGTATTCCCGAGCTTTACATAATCCATCTTTGCTCACTCCTACGTCTGTATTTTTTATCCCTGCTATGACAACAGTAATAAATTACCATCAGGGATGTCTTTTCCATCATAACTCAAGACCCCCCGGAAAGAAAAGGACGAACCGGGGCGGAAGATCGGCACTGAAGCGAATGCTCCCGCCGGTTCCGTTTATTTCGTTCCCAGCTCCGGCACCCTACGGCGTGAAGGAACCGAATCCGCGCGTCACAAAGTGAAGGAAGAAGACGCCTGAGATGATAAAAATGATGATCGGGATACCCAAATGGCTTGTGACAATCCCTCCGAATAAAGACCCGATCACGTTGCCGAGGGAACTGGCGCTGGCATTATATGAGAAGACGCTGCCTTGGATATGCGAAGGAGTCAAGCTCCGAAGCAGCGAGCTGATGGAAGGGATCAGCCCTCCGATGCACAAACCGGTAAGAAAACGGGCCCCCATAAGAATAAACGGATCCGTGATCTGGGCTTGAGGAATATAGAGGACCGAGATGAGAAAAAGCGAGCACATGAGAATTTTTAAATGACCGTGCCTATCGCCGAGCCTTCCCAGGTAGGGGGCTGAAATCATGGTGCCGAGCGCGTTCGAAGCGAAGATCAGCCCCGTCATGATCTCGAAAGTGTGAATCGTTCCCGGGCCCAATTCGACCAGTTGCTGCACATAAAGCTGCATCTTTCATCTCCTCCACTTTGGTTAATTCACATTGTAGTGGATTAAGAGAAAAGACTCAAAGGTAATTTTGGGGCTTTAGAGTATAGAGTTAAAGAACAGTATCTCGACGCTCCAAAGTATGCAAATAACCCCACCGCTCCTCTTACTGAAGAAGCGGGGTTACATATGACTCTTAATAGAATAGGCCGCCATGTTCCATACCCTGCCTGAATAAAATCAGACCCGTGATTAATTTAAGCTACGGGTCTATTTTTGTTTTGCCACTTACCAGTTCTAACCATGTATGTTGTATGTATGTTACAATATATTGAAAAGCTCAAAGGTGGTGTTCTGGCATGCTGTATCCTTTTACTCATCCTTCCATATTTCATGTGTTGTGGTTGTTATGCATGAATATCTCGATAATAATGATTTATTGGGGGGAAGGTATTATCAAAATCAGAATCGGAGACAAATTGTTTTAAACTTACCATCGAAAGATCGCAAATTAATCATAGATTAATATCCAGAATCTGCTTACTCCTTCTGCTCGGTGGAGATTCTCCCAGATCCTCAAGACGCTGCTCGGTTGTTAAAAAGATGGATCGACTCTTAGGGGAAGATGCCGTCACCTCTACTCTCCCCCTTGGCGTGTAAGTCGCAGTGATGCGCTTACCTACATATGGACGATTTTCCTATCTACCTTTTGTTGAACAGATCGTCAAACTGCTTACGGAATATATCCGCGCGGCGTGGGTGATTGAGATGCCCGATCGTTTTGATCCGAAGTTTCCGACAAGCAGACTTGGCCTTCTTCCCTACGGAAATCACTTTGATACCAGGAAAAAGATCGATGACGACCTGCAGAGTCGTCATTCCCCACTCCAATTCCTCCCGCTCCGGGGTCCGATTTTTGCCGTCTTCATCTATGGGACCACTTCACGCTCGCTCATCTCTCATCGCCTCTCTCATTTCAGCATTATAAAGCAACATATACTGGGGGGCAAACGTCAAATTGGGTCGCTTTTCCTAGAACGATCCTATATGACGTTTGGACGGATCTCTTTATATCTCCGGTATTTAATGCTTTTCATAATTCTGAAAATGGCGATGTCAGCGACCACTTTTGGCCCCGTATTTTATCCTAATCGTGATATTCATCATTTTTCATTGCCGTGTAGTTCGGGGTACGCTTCTTTTAGTTCTTCAACGGATCTAAATTTTTCAGTTTCAAAAATAAGCTTGGCCGGCGCCTTTTCTGTTTTATCCTAATGATATGTCCGTAATATTGTCCATTTTTTCCAAACACAAACTCTTTGAACATACTGGTGAGGCAATTAACTATGCTTTAGGGAAACTGGACTACAGCAAATGTATAGGTTGCAAACACTCTGCATTTCGTGAATGCGTCGCGCTATCCTCTCCTACCCATCAACAAGCGCAACTGCATTCAACAGATAAAGTCTCCAACCATGAGCTGAACTTGGCTCATAAACTGTGATCGAAAAAGAGTCGATTTCGCTTTGAAGGCAGCATTACAACAATTGAGAATAATTTGCAAACTAAATCTTAGATTTGGCTACTAGGGATTATTTTACGAAGCGGGAAGGAATAAATAAGGAGACATTCCGGGCGCCATTGTTCGTGATTTGGTTTGTTTTTATAAGCTTAGGCTTAATGATATATCCCTGCTGCTGTTTTAAAGGTGTAGACTGGGAAAATAAAGTATTAGACTGGCGAGGGGCGTTAAACTAAGTGGCAGGATAATGTAGGAGTACCGCCAGCAGAATAACGTAAAACCCACGCTATGACATTATTTACCACGAATTCAATAGAAAAAAGATCGAAAGGAGGCTTCGGCCTCCGTTCCGCTCTTTGCTGAGCTCATCTTTTACTGCTATGCGTCTGGAACTCCCGTTGATAACGGCCTCCGGCCGCACTCCCGACCCCGACTATCACAAGCAGGATCGCGGCGACCGCAATTGCCAATCCGATGAGAAATACGAAGGTTATTCCTTCCCGATAGCCCGCGGCGCTTGAATGACCTGCGCTCCCCACTTGAAACAGCAATACGGTGAGCGAAACGCCTGTGACTCTGCCAAAATTTCGAATTGTCGCCATAAGGGAGCCTGTCAGTCCTGTTTTGCTCGATGGTACGCTCTCCAGCACAGCGACGTTGTTCGGGGATTGAAAGAAGCCCATCCCAGTTCCGAACAGTCCGAGGGTCAGCACCACCTCCATAACCGAAGTTCCGCCGCCAAACCGCGACATCAACCCCAAAGCTGCAGCGGCAGCCGACAATCCGGCAATCGAGGGCCAGGCATTTCCATAACGATCCGCCACCCAACCGCTGAGGGGAGATGAGATAATCATCGCTATCGCCTGAACGCTCATGATTAAGCCGATGTTGGAAATCGAAATATGCCGAACATGATCCAGAAAGAGCGGAAGCAGAATCGACGGGAGCATCATGAGAATGAAGGATAGAAAGCCGGTGATGTTGCCAATTGTAAATCGAAGATTACCGAATAGCGATAAATCGATCAAAGGATTGTCCGTAGACCACTCTCTCCAAATAAATCCAACCCATCCGCCTGCCGCGATTCCAAGCATTAGCAATCCGGGACCGCTCATCCAGCCCCATTGATACCCGTTAGAAATGAGGAGCAGCAGCGAGGTCACCGCAGCAAAGAAGACTACTCCTCCGATAAAGTCGAATTGGGCAGCATCACCTTCTTCCGCAGCCTCGCCTTTCCTGATCGGCGGAGCGAGAAGGATGGAGCTTGCTGCAACCGATATC
>NZ_JAQAGZ010000058.1 GCF_027533625.1 Paenibacillus gyeongsangnamensis
CAGCATGTTTCTCCTTGGCAATGTCGATGCCTATGACAAGAGTGGAAGTGGAAATACGCTCTACACGTTGATTTTGAGCTTTAATTAGTCTAGACTTCATAATAACGCCTCCTAAGGTGAGTTCTGAGGGCCGCAACCCAGTACATACTCATCCTAGCGAGGCGTCCGTTTTTCTGCAAATTGAATCTACTAACACCTACAGGAATGTTAACGGGAGACGTTAGTTCAACAAAGCGAGAAGCAAAATGAAATTAAAAAGGGATTCACATATTATACATGTATAATATGTGAATCCCTTTTTATCTTCTGACCTTTTTATAAATAGGTCTTGATAACAGCTGCAGCTCCTTTATCGTTTGTATAGAGTCCCTAATTCCGCTAACGTATCCATTACAATTTTTTTTGTAACAACGCTTGCAATTAAAGACAATAGAGTGTAAACAACTACAATAATAATGCGGGTCTCAGCTGTCTGTAAATAAACGGACATTGGCAAGAACACAACACTAACTTTCTCACAAGTCTAAACCAAATAAAAGGCAACACATATCATATTTTATACCAAGTGGACGGGAGGTGAAACCATGAAAGGTTCCCTTAGATTGGCACTCAAACGGAGTACAACTATCATTCGTCAACTTATCACGTTTCTCTTCCCTAACATTTTCCCGGGGACATCGGTCATTACCCGATCTTTCCGGGTCACCCGACTCGTAAATACAGGAGAAGTGATCGTGTCCCAACGCCGAGCGACCGGCAGCACCACCACGCCTGTTGTCCGGTATCAATTCGTAAATGCTGTGACCGGCCTACCGGTAACCAACAGCATTACCGTGACGGGGACCCGCATCGTCATCCTGCCTTTCATACTTCCCGCTGGAACTTTCCGACTCAGAATTACCAATGTTGGAACGGGTAGAGTTCGAGTGGAAGGGGTCATCCTCGTTTTTTAAAGGTAACCGTAAAATAGTCCCCACCCTGTCACAAGGTGGGGAATCCTTTTTTTTCTTTATTCGTACAGGATTCAGCCGAAATATGGAACCAGCTTAGAAAGGACATGCATCAGACCATTGAATTTATCGAGGGCTGCAACAATGAGGAACTTTCTCTATTGGCCGAGGATATAAGAGATATTATTACCGAATTTAACGAGACGGAAGAAGGTGAATTCGTCGATTTTCTAAGAGAGATCGCTGAAACGCGCGGGATTTCAGATTTGCTGGAAGAAATTGATGCCGTAGTACAAATCATCAAAACTGAACCATCGTCTTGACGAAGAAAAAGCAAACGTCATTCCGCTGGCGGTACCCCTAAAAGGATCTGACTTCTGGGATATATAAAATGGTTTGTCTGACGATCCAAGACCAAAAAACTGTATACGCTCATTAAGCAGCCAATCGAGTATAATTAATTTGAAGGGGGGGGAACCGATGGCTTTCATTCTTGCTTTAGCGGCATTTTCATTTGTCGCATGGACATACGCCGCGGTCATCAGATTGCGCGAAGGAAACAGCCGCTATAACAAATATGCCCTTGGATCAGGGGTGCTCGTTTACGTCATTTCCAACTTTATTCAAGAATCACTTCACTTTGATTGGAAAATCTATTTCAGCTTGTTCTTTTCGGTCTATTCCTTTGTTGCAATCCCTTTTCATCTGTGGCTGATCATATCGTGGAATAAAGAAAAGAAAAATCCAAGCGAGAACACATAAGCGTTCATGGGGAACACCGTTGATTTGATTACGTGGTCGCTCTCGGTCATGGCTGCCGAAGCAGGCTACCACAGTGCTTCTCCACAGGCCTCTCGCCTTCCTTACGGGACGAATTGTAAAATAAAAACTTCCCCACAACAAGCTGCGGGGAAGTAGACCCTCAGAGATTAAAGCTGCGAAGCACCCTTCTTCTCCGCCTAACTGAACGATTCCGATCGTTGCCACTTCCTTCAAATCTTCTCACCCGAGTTTCACTTCATGATTCCCTCTTAAGTTTTATACATAAATCATAAATCACCTCAATAATATTCAAGGTACTGTTACGAAAGGGGGGGATTCTTTCTTCATTCCGTTTCGTTTGCTTAAATGGCCACCATAGCGCAGGTACCGTTCTACCGGCAACCATCGATCGGGTGCAATAGAATGAATTCTATTATTTAGGAGGGGCTACATGCCAACCGGTTACGAAACTAAAACGGAAATGTATAAGTTTATTCGGGTTGAAGATTATTTTAACGATTATAAATCATGGGATCGTCTGGATCGGGTTCTCTCTCATACCTTCGACGGGAGTAAAAAGATACTGTCTCTCGGATTTCGGAACAGCGATAACCAAAGCTGCCTCATGCTTCTTTATTTCCCCCGCAAAGATACATACCGACTGCGCTTCAATCCAGGAAAAAGCGAATTTGACGATTACACCGTGTATAATACCCGTGCTGTTGTGATGGATACATTCGATCAGCTGTGCGATACAATGGAGGATTTTACTATAGATTATCAGGAGTACAACGACCGCGTTGAGGTTATTTCTAAAGGTCATGATAACAAGCCTTTCTTGAAATTAGAGGTCACCTTAGCTCCGTTTCAAATCCAAGCGTTCAAATTCAATGCTTCAGGAGCGGAGTACCTCGTGCTGTCCGATTCGAATCCGGGGATTTATTACAGCAAAAAAACATACAGCGGCAGTGACAGCGACGATTATGCGATGATTCAAGCCAAAATCAAGCCGGCTTCCGCAAAATATTGCGGCTTCGGGGAGCATGGAGGTGGCAGTTTATATAAAAATGAAGTTCAGCTTACCTACTTTAATTTTGACAACATGATGTCCAAACAAGTTTATAATCAAGGCGCGATGGACGACCGGGAACCTTTGTATCATTCCAATCCGTTTTTCATCGAATTTTACGGAGTACCGGCGGAAGATAGCGTGTACGGGATCTTTGTCGACAATTCTTCCCAAGTATTTATGGATTTGGGCTATTTGAACTCCAAGCAATACATGATCGGCACACGCTTCGGAGATTTGGACTATTATGTTTTCATTGGCGACAGCTGCTCCGATATTATGGATGCTTATTCCTCGATCGTCGGCAGATCGAGATTAAAGCCGCGGTATGCGCTAGGCTATCATCAAGGCTGCTATGGCTACGATACGCGGAAGAAGCTTGAGAATGTCGCGGAAAACTACCGCAAATATCAAATTCCGATTGACGGTTTACATATCGATGTCGATATTCAAAAGGATTATCAAACGTTTACCATTGACGAGAGCAGATTTCCCGATCCGAAGGGGATGTTTACTGGGCTGAGAAACAATGGCTTCATGTGCAGCACGAACATCACACCGATCATTAGCAATAAGGACGATAACTACCTAACATACAGAAGCGGATTGGAGCAGCAGTTTTTTGTGAAGGATCTGCGCCACGGGCCGCTGAATTACGATGGCGAAAGCTATCAAAATTATCAAAGCGGTTCCGAGACCTATTACTTTTTTAAAGATCCGAATTATAACACCGGCAGCCCTTATGTCGGAGAAGTGTACTATGGCGGGGATCGCGGCACTACAGGCCATTATCCTGATTTCGGGAGAAAAGAAGTGCGCGATTGGTGGGGAAAGCAATACAAATATCTTTTTGAAATGGGCTTGGAAATGGTATGGCAGGATATGACGACCCCGTGTATCCGTGATACGCGCGGCGATATGCGTTCTTTCCCGTTCAAGCTGAAGATAACCGATGATTCTGTGAAAATGTATACCCAATCAGATTCCGATTTAGCTGCAAGTAACGAAAATACGACGACGGTCATCAAAGTATGGAACTTATTTTCGTATAATCTTCATAAAGCGACTTACCACGGATTGAACAATTTGGGTATTCCGGGAAGAGAAAACAAGCGTAATTTTATTATCGGCCGCGGCGGTATGCACCGGTTTGCCGGATTATGGACCGGAGATAATGCATCTTCCTGGGATTTTCTGCGTGTCACCCTTCCGCAAGTGTTGGCGCTCGGCATTTCCGGTCAAGCGGTTTCCGGCTCAGACGTAGGCGGATTTGAGATAGAACAGGATTGGGAGCATTGGGCGGATCCGGAGCTGTTTATTCGCTGGACGACGATGGGAGCGTTCCTGCCATGGTTCCGAAACCACTACATCGCCAAAGGAAGGAAATTTTTCCAAGAGCCGTATGCCTATCAGTTCGTTGATCTGAACGCGATTCCGCCGGAAGCACGTTATTTGTATACGAGCGTACTGCCTGTCTGTAAGCATTACATCGAGCTTCGCTATCGCCTTATGCAGCTGTTCTATGATGCGATGTTTGAGAACACAATAAACGGCATGCCGATTTGCCGGACGATGTTCCTGAACGACAGCGAAGATAGAGCTTTGTTTAACGATAAACTGCCGTTTTTGAACAACCAGTTTTTTGTCGGCAAAGACCTGCTGATTGCGCCGGTGCTCGAAAAGCAGTCGAAGGATAATGCGAACGGCAAGCGTGATATTTACCTCCCCGAGGGCAGCGATTGGTACAGTTTTAAGGATAACCGCTCCCCGCTCAGTCCGGCAGTGGAGGGAGGTGGTGAAGTTCGCGGCTTCGATGCGCACATCGATGCCAATGAGGATCATATCGGCTACATCGTTCCGATTTATGTTCGTTCCGGGGCGGTTATACCGACAATCGAGCTGGAGCAATTCGTCGGTGAATTGAACGCTAAGCAGCAGCCGAACCCGGTTACGTTGAACATGTATCCAGGCCAATCCGGTCAATATACTATGTTCCTTGACGATGGGGTCAGTCGGTCTTCGGCACCTGCAGGCGATCCGCAAAGCGGTTCCGATCCATTGGCCAAAAGTGAGTATAGGGAAACCAGGATCTCACATAGCTACACTCTCCCGAATGTGCGGGAGATCGAGGTCAATCGCATACACGATAATTTTACCCCGCAGGAGAACTATTTTTTTGTTGCAATTTTACATGACCCGGGAGAAATGACAGGCCAATCCGGTCCTCTGAAATCGGTGGAGGTATCTGGACAGCCGGCTGCATTCATTTCCGGCGGAACAACGGAAGAGCGGGCCGATCACTTGAGAAACGCGAGCTCAAACGCTTGGTATTATAACGAAAATATCCGAATCTCCTTTATGAAAGTATTCGACAACAGCAGTTCGATCTCGATAAAAGCTGAATATTTGGCATAATGCTGCGGTTGCAGCCGGTCTTTCGGGCGGAAATATCCATATCGGGAGGAATTCGTAAATGCAAGTAAAAGACCTGGGTTTGGCTACGCCATATTTCGAACAGCAGCTGGTGGAGGATCACCGCAAGGACGGCTACTGGATTGAGGCGCTCGATATCGACAAGGACGGTAAACCCGATCTGATCGGATACGGTTTAGGAGAAGGGGAAGTTGGCTGGTACGAAAATCCGGGCTGGGAAAGAACGCCGATTGCCAAGCTGGAGGGACCTGTCGGAATGCATTATGCCGATGTGAACGGCAACGGATTGCTTGATGTCATCATCTGTTACCAATATGGCAAAACCATGATCGATTGCGATCCGGACGGTGGGAAAATCATTTGGATGGAAAATCCGGGTAATAAAACGGAGGAGTGGAAGCATCATTATATCGGACGCGCTACGGCGATGCACCGTTTGAAGGTCGGACATTTCACGCAAAACGAACGTCTGGAAGTGCTTGCGCTGCCGATCGTCGGTAAGCCGCAAGCGGTTCACTCGGATGTTCCGGTGCTGCTGTTTACGCAGCCGGAGGATGTTTACAGTGCAGAACAGTGGGAAGGCACGATTATTGACGATTCGTACTTTCATGTGATCCATGGCGTGACGGTGAAAAATTTCGAGTCCAAATCCGGTATGAAGCTCGACTCTGTACTGCTGGCTACGCAAGAAGGAATTACGTGGCTGTATTACGATTCGGATGAGCGGAAATGGCAAAAGGTGCCGATCGGCGCCGGCGAATTGGGCGAGGAAAGCAAAACCGGCTTTAAAGGCAGCGGTGACGTGGATACCGGCAAAATCGGCAGCGATTCGTTCGCTTACATTGCCGCAGTAGAGCCGTTTCACGGCAATACGATTGCCGTTTACTGTAAGCAAACTGATAACGAGTTGACAAAAATTACATGGAAGAGGGTCGTATTGGACGTTTATGGTGATCCGAACCAGCTGGGAGAAGGACCGGCTCATTTCGTTGTATGCGCCGACTTCGATGGAGACGGGGATGACGAGTTCCTTGTCGCGCTGCGCGGTCCGGTGCCGTGGCAAGGCGTGGTCTACTATAAAGCGATCGATGTTAAGAATGGCGTATTTGTCAAATGGCACGTTTCCTCTGCTTCGGCAGCCAGAATTGCCGTTGCCGATTATGATGGAGACGGACGATTGGATTTTGCCACGATCGGGTATTCCGTGAACGGTTATTATACAGCGGACGACTCGCAAATTTCAGTGTACTATAACCGGTTCGCTGAAGCTCTTAGGGGCAATGTGAAATAAGTCCATGAAATCCAGGAAGGATACGGTGATTAGTGTTCAATGGAAAATTCAATTCATCATGCGAATAGCGGATCAGAACAAACGGAAGTGCCGATAAACAGTATAAGAAGGTTGTCGTTTTCGGATCGGCATATCGATGCTGTGCTTATCGAAAATGTGCGGGATTACTATATCCAAGAGCGGACCATCGTTGTCAATCCCGGCATGACCGATGCGATCGTTGGTGAATCCCCGGAAAAGGCGGTTAAGCCTTTAACGTCCGCCATTCTGAGAGAAGTAAGCATTAAAAGCGCCGACAAGCTGGTGCTTTTGATTGTTACCGATACGACCAATATCGGAAACGTCATCTTGGAGCCCGGCTGGGTCGCTGTCAGAGAGCTTGTTCCGGCGCTGAAAGATACACCGCTTTGGCGGTCGCCGCAGGACAGCATCGGTACGGTGGATTTTGACCCTTATGTGATAACCGGACAGAGCAGCGAACCAATCAGGAGGGATACGTTTCTTGTCAAAGTAAATGTGTGGTTTGCCACATCGAACAGCAACTGCGCCATTCACAACCAGCATGATTTTATCGAGGTTCATACGCAAATTTACGGCTATGGCCGCATGCAAAAATTCAAGGAGCAAGATTTCGCCACGCTTTACGAAGATATGCAGATGAGCCCGGGATTTACAACGCCCGTACCGTTCTGCAGTATAGAACAGGGTACTAATTCGAAGTATGTATATCCATGGCATCAATACTACGCGGATACGGACTGCATTTGGCTGGCTGTGGAATATCATCCTTTGAAGTAGGCAAGAGCCGTACGCCATTTTGAGTATATACATAGATCGACCTCACTTAGTCTTCTTGGCCAGGTGGCGGGCGGTCTTTTTTTCTACGACAGCAAAATTAGCTAACAATATATCTCTGCCCATTCTTGCTCCATCTTGGCCAGATATGCGTCAGGGTCTCGATTAAAGCGTCTT
This sequence comes from Paenibacillus gyeongsangnamensis, assembly GCF_027533625.1. GTDB lineage: Bacteria > Bacillota > Bacilli > Paenibacillales > NBRC-103111 > Paenibacillus_G > Paenibacillus_G gyeongsangnamensis. Next base: position 7,478 of record NZ_JAQAGZ010000058.1, read on the forward strand.
CGCTCCACATTTACGAGGTTTTAAGTATTCATGATCTCCCAGAACCTCAGGCATCATGGAGCGAGATTTTTTATTTAGCATCATAGGTATTGGGGCTCGTTTGAGAAAACTGCGGAAATCAGTGATAAGGTGGAACTTGCATATAAAAGCGATGGGAATCTTAATAATTGCAATCTTATTGAATTAAGAACAGAACTCTTTATGATCGCACGTGGATGTCACCACAGGGGGGATCGACCCGAAGGAGATTCCTTAAATTACGTCCATGCCTTAGTTGAAGCCATGTTATTGCTGAAAATAATAATGAGATGCCACAGGACTAAACTGGATTAAGCTAACGGAAACGATAATTCAATGAAGCAAGGAGCAGTTTGCCAGTGGCAGGCTGCTCCTTGTTCCATTAAAGTAAACATTCCTGTTAGTCCTAAGAAATGGACTTTGAAAAAAAAGGAGCGCCTCGGTATGATGGGTCTGTCAACGGGTTAAACCCAACACCATCAAGGAGGCGCTCTTTTATGAAGTTTAAACAATCAGACGCTCAAAATCAACGGATCGAACGAATTTCCACCACTCACCTAATTGTGGGAATCGATATAGCGAAAGAAACCCATGTAGCACAAG
>NZ_JAQAGZ010000059.1 GCF_027533625.1 Paenibacillus gyeongsangnamensis
TTTCCCGCCTTCCGTGGGCGCCCCGAAAAAACCTTCGTCGAGCTCGACAATGCCAGCAAGCGTATAGGTAGCATCACGTTCGCCCATCGCCTTACGGATTTTGTGAGTGATTGTCCAAGCCGTCTGATAGGCGATTCCAAGTTCTTCGGACAACTGTGTGGCTGAGACGCCACGTTTGTCTTGGGCGATCAAATATATGGCCCAAAACCATTTGAATAAATCGGTTCTTGTCTTCTCAAAGATCGTGCCAGCAATCACTGTCGTCTGGTGTTCACAGCTTGCGCACTCGTACAGAGGCAATTTGCGAGTCTTAATTTCATAGGCTTTCGAATGATTGCATTTTGGGCAACGATACCCATCGGGCCACTTCATTTTGAACAAATGCTGGTGGCAATCTTCTTCGGATTGAAACTTCTTTTGAAATTGAATAAGGTTGATCGATTCTTGCTTAGCCATGATACCCACTCCCGAACGTACGTTTGATTTCATTATACCAAACGAATGTTCGCGTTTAAAGAGCGTCCTGAGCTAACTGGAGAATCAAAATAACTATTATACAATAGATACTGGTAGGAGAGGTATCCCCCATCTTTTATGTTATTCACCCCCGAAAAGGGGATCTTTTTATTTCAGCGGGTGTCCTAAAATGAATTGGAAGTGACAAAAGTCGACAGGAATGACGAGAAATATCGGATATTTGTCGATTCATTCGGCGTAGCCCAGGGGACGACACCATGGCCGAAACGAAGCAGAAGATCAGCTTCAGCGATATCTTCGACACTGGGTGGAGGCGACGATCAAGCAAGTGGTAAGCGCCGGCATCGTCAGCGGCTATCCGGACAGCTCATTCAAACCGAATCGTACTGTAACCCGCGTGGAATTTGCAGTCATGTGGGCTCCCTCGATTCTAGCTATCTTGAAATCATTAAAATAAGATATAATGTAGAAAAGGATGTTTACAGCATGACTAGGGGTGCCAACCATGATTCTACGTACCAAACTTCATATACCGCAATCTAGACATGATGGCTTTGTTGATCGATTGGCGATCACTGAGATATTAAATGAAGGGCTAAAAAAGAAACTAACTACTGTAACGGCTCCAGGGGGGTACGGCAAGACAACAGCCTTGAGTCAGTGGCTGCAGCAGACCGGCATACCTGCCGTATGGGTTTCTCTGGACCCGCAGGATAATGATTTGATCTGGTTTTGGAGCTATGCGATTGCTGCTGTCAGCAGTAAGCACCCCCATTTTGCCGAAGCTGTGAGCCCGTATGTTCCATCCCTTAAATCGGGAGCTTTTGAACCTTTCATCACAGCCATCATTCATGAGCTTGATAGTTTTTCAGACGAATTGGTTATTGTTTTTGACGATTATCACTCGATTGATCTTTCTCCCATTCACGCATCGGTGGCGTATTTCCTTGCGTGTATGCCTACTCATGTACACCTCTACGTAACAAGTCGAGCTGAAATGCCCTTTCCTACTGCAAGGCTGCAAACGACAGGCCAAATGGTGAAACTCACGATTCAGGATTTGCGATTTCAACTAGGGGAGGGAATTCGTTACTTTCAGGATTGCATGGGTTTGCCGCTATCCGGAGAAGAGATCGCGAATCTGGTCGGTCGAACGGAGGGATGGATTAGCGGAATGCACCTTGCGGCCATATCGCTGCAAAGAAGCGGCAATGTTCCTGATTTTATCCGTGCTTTTAGCGGGGAACACCGCAGTATATCCGATTATCTGTTTCAGGAAGCTTTTACCCTCCAGTCCGAAGAGAAGCAGTCTTTCCTATTGGAAACTTCGATAGTCGACAGGATGAACGGCTCTTTGTGCGAAGCGGTTACCGGGCAACCCAATTGTCAGGAGCTGCTGGAAATGCTGGAACAGCATAACCTATTCATCGTTCCGTTGGACGATCAGCGGCAATGGTATCGATATCATCATTTGTTTTCCGAGTTTTTACGGAGGCTCTTTCGGCAGATGCTCGGGAATATCGCGGTTCGCTATGCGGGCTCCGAACTGGGAAAGCAGTTGTCGCAAGAATTCTTCTGTGATGGCTGCTTTTTCTGTTTGCTGGGGCAAGTCCTAGGGGTTACCCTTAAATCTACCTATCTTGAGACCAATAAAGTAAGATATATTTAGCAAGGACGTTAACTTCAGACTTGGGGTATCCAACTATGATTCTTCATACAAAATTGCACATTCCGCATGCGCGGCGAGAAATGCTTGTCGAGCGTCCGACGCTAATCGAACTGTTGAATGAGGGATTGAAAGCGAAACTGACCGTCGTGACGGCCCCGGCGGGCTACGGAAAGACGACCGCCTTAAGCGAGTGGGCGCGGCAATGCGACTGTGCTGCTGTCTGGATTTCATTAGACCGCAACGATAACGATCCGGTTCAATTTTGGAGCTATGTGATCGAGGCTGTCGAGCGTGAGAAGCCGGGCTTCGGCGAAGCGACAACCCCGCATATGGCAAAACTGAAATCGGATTCTCTTGAGTTTATCGCGGTGTTACTGAACGGATTGAACGACATTTCCGATGAAATGGCGCTTATTCTTGACGATTTCCATGCGATCGAACTTTCGTCGATCCACGACTCGATCGCATGCATGCTTGACTATTTGCCCGCACATATCCATCTTTATGTTGCAAGCCGCTACGAACTTCCCATTCCTGTGGCAAGACTGCAGGCTAAAGGCCAAATGCAACAAATTATGATGCGGGACCTGCTGTTTCAGCCGGAGGAGGGAATTCGCTACTTTCGCGATTGCATGAGCTTATCGCTGACCGATGAGGAAGCAGCCCAGCTCGTTCTTCGCACCGAGGGCTGGGCGAGCGGGCTTCATCTTGCAGCGCTCTCGTTGAAAAGAAGCGAAGATCGGTCCGGCTTTATTCGCGATTTCAGCGGTCAGCAGCGGAACATTGCTCAATATTTGCTGGAAGAGCTTCTTCAGAAGCAATCCGAAGAGGTTAGCGGATTTTTGCTGCAAACGTCGATTACAGGCCGGATGACCGGTGCGCTTTGTGAGGCGATTACCGGGCGGACAGACTGTCAAGGACAGCTTGAAAGACTTGAGCGGCAAAATTCGTTCATCATCCCTTTGGACAAAGACGGAGAATGGTATCGATATCATCATTTGTTTGCCGATTTTTTGCAGCAGCAATTTCGGCGTAAGTATCCTGATCGCATAGTAGAAACGCATGCGAAAGCGGCTCGTTGGTTCGAAAACAACGGATTTTATGAAGAAGCTATCGATCACTACCTCGCGGGCCAGCGTGATTTGGAAGCCGCTTCCTTGATCGAGATGCATCTGGGCGAACTGCAAATGAAGCGGACGGCGCTTCGCAGGTGGCTTGACTTGCTGTCAGAGTCTGCTCTGGCGGAAAAACCCGGGATTCATTGTCTGAATATTAAAATATTGATCGAAGCCGGAGAACTCGCATTGGCGGAAGCCAAACTGCAAGCTATTCAAAACAAGTTGTCCGAATCGAAGTGGCAGCCTTTGGCAGGCATGCTCTTGCTGATGGCATCCGAGATTTCGCTGTATCGCAGAGACGTTCCGCGAACCTTAGAATATCTGGACATGTTCGAGAAGCATGTGCCGGAAGGCAGCCATTTGCAAATGATTGGCGGCAATACGTTTCGTGGAATTCATTTTGATACCCTGTTAACGTTTTTCAATGATTTGCATGCGGCGGCGGAGTTTTTTCTTCGATGGATCAAGACGTGGGAGGCCAAAGAAAATTATCCTTTCGTCGGCTACTTCTACAACGCTTATGGCGAGCTGCTGTATGAATGGGACCGGTTGGAGGAAGCGGAAATGTATGCGGAACGGGCGCTCCGGCAAAAGCCGATGCAATCGTACGCGCGGATTTTGGTTCATGCTGCGATCCTCGCTGCGCGGATTAGCCAGGTAAAGGGAGATGCAGAAGGGGCGACTCGGCTGCTTGAACAGATGAAGTCGCAGATTCATTCGGAAGACAAACCGCTGTTTGTCATGACCCTGGAAGCGGAGCGCATACATTTGTCGCTTCGCGGGCCATCCTCGGACGACGCGGCTGCTTGGCTGTCAACATGCGGATTCAAGCCTGGCGATAGCGTCCCGCTGAATCGGGTCAGGGAATATGTTCATTTCGCCAGAGCGCTGATGGTATGCGGACAGGTAAGCGATGCCATGGTTCTGCTGGACCGATTGTATCAGCTCGTTCATCATGAAGATCAGCACAGGGACAAGATCAGGGTGCTGATTTTGCAAAGCAGGGCGCTTCATCGATCAGGGAATACACTGGATGCGCTCATGAAGCTGGAAGCAGCCCTGCATCTCGCGGAGCCGCAAGGGTACATTCGCAGCTTCGTCGATGAAGGGATGGAACTGGCCCATCTGCTGGCCCAATATGTGCAACATAGGCAGCGCGGCTTTATCCGCAAGTCTTTGCCCGTATCCTTACTGTACGTCAAGAAGCTGCTGCAGCTGATGAATGTTGAAGAGGGCGACGCCCTGGCTATTTCCTCTGTACTAACGGAGCAGGAATCCAAGATTTTGCGCATGGTTCAGCAAGGGCTGATAAATCGGCAAATTGCCGAAAGGATCAATGTGTCCAGCGAAACCGTCAAAGTACACATGAAAAATATATATAGAAAGCTGAAAGTAAAGAGCAGAATGCAGGCGCTGCAGCGCGGAAAAGAGATGAATTTGCTGTAGCGGAAGACAACGTCTACCACCCATTCGCTATATATCTACCACCCGGATATTCCCCGTATGGGGAATATCTTTTTTTCTGAAATTGTCTTAAAGTAGGTCTAAATCCGCAAAAAATCGACAGGTTAGGAGTGGTGGATTCGACATTAATCGTGGAGGGAGCATGTAGTGCAGGTAATTCAGCTAGTAAATGACGGAGTATAACATCATTGTGACTAAATTTATGTAAAAGGATGGATAACATGAAGCGATTTTTTTCGTACAGTTCGGTTTTGGTCTCCGCTTTGATTTTTTTGTTGCTATGCGGATGTGTAAACAACTATACCAACATAGTTTACTTTAATTTTGATACTGGGGTTAACCCGCAGCAAGTATATGTCAGATATTCGGATGGAACTGTCACGAATGGAACTGGCAGTGGTCCAAAGACGACATTCTCTGTAAATACAGATAGTAAATCTATTGTTGGTGCTTATCTTTACGACGGGAATGTAAGTTGGGTACCCGATTATAGCTATGATCAGAATAGACCCAATAGTGTACTTGTGACACTTAATTCAACAACAATTACAAAACCTTCAAATCCTGCAGTTTATGCAGTTCAAACAAGTCAACAAAACGATCCCAATAACAATGGTTTTGTAGATGTAACATATGCTCTTTATGATGCAAACCTCAATCCTGTGGATGATAGAACGGAGGTATTTGCTCAATCCAATACAACTTTTTACAATAATGATACTAAAGATACTAATTCTTCATATAAAATAACTCAAACTTCGCAGAGCGAAATTAGTCTTAAACCCTTGATAAATAAAGCTGTATCAGGATAATAATCTATCCCTTGCAAAAATAGAAAACACCGCTTCCATTTGGTATAGTGATTGTGTCGAGCAACCCACTACCACACAGAAGAGGTGTCCTCTATATGATAGAGCAAAAAGAGCCCTGCAATCAACTACCAAAAGAAATTAAACCGGCTTTC
>NZ_JAQAGZ010000006.1 GCF_027533625.1 Paenibacillus gyeongsangnamensis
AGTCAACTTGCTCATTCAGGCAGACGTTCAGATTCTCAATTGCATCATTCCCAGCATCCATCCGGACTAGTAATCGTTTGTCTGTCAGCCGACGACTATACTCAATGCTATGCAGAAGAAATGCCGCAGCCTCTTTTTGAACATGCGTGCTGCCCTCGCGCAGATTCACGTTGACACCGTAGCCTTCCTGTCCGAGATAGGCAAAGAAAGGAGAAAAGCCATCCGTTCCCTTGTAAGTTCGGGAGACGCCTTCCTTCTTTGTGAAACCATTGTCGAACGGGGAAACGTCCAGATCAAGCGGAAGCCAAGACGAAACTTGTCCCCCGTCTGTTGTAACGGTTACTGGCGTTAAGGGTACTTCTAACGAACGGAGTAAGTCGGCCGACTCTTCCAACAAAATCGTCTGCCAGTCATAGCTGGCGGCTGCAGCCAGATCGAGCCGTTGACGGAGGGTTGGCGATGAAGGTACGTGCTTAAGACCAAGAGCTTTGCCGAAGAATTTATCTTCACGAAAAGGCTCAATGTGATCAAAATCGCTCTTACCCTGACATAACAAACCCAGATAAGAGCACAGAACATCGGGGTGTGTGACCGTTGGATTATGAACACCGGGCAACTTGTATTTAATAAGACGCTTAGCTATTCGCGTATGTGAAAGAAGCAAGCCGATGAGTGCTAGACCAGAATGCGCGGTCAGCGTTTCCATCGACTGGTCCAGATTGAATCGTACGGGTTTCATCATTGCACCTCCGGGGTGAAGTTGAGAAAAACGAAGAATTTCCCTCTTTTCTCCATTTTAAGCCACCGGACGTTCATATTCTATTGTTTTCATATATTCGCTTTCACGGATTCAGGATGATAATCGACTGGTACAGATAAAACTTGAAATAGATTTATTGCTTAAAGTATAAATTCCAGAAGAATGCTTAGTGATTCGTCCAATTTAGATTAAGGAGCTGAACAAGATGACCTCCGTTTATTTTATTAGACATGCCGTATCCCCGTTTTCGTTAGGACAGGAGCAGAGGAGAGGCTTATCTCCGGCCGGTCTGGAGGATGCGCGTAAGATTGCCGATCGGTTGGCAGGCGAGGGGATCGATCAGATTTTCTCAAGCTCCTATAGGAGGGCGGTTGAGACGGTAAGCTTTTTGGCTGCAGCCTTGAATAAAGACATTATCGAACTGGAAGCGCTTAGGGAACGGGCTGTTGGCAGCCTGGATATCGAGATCGATGAGCAGCAATTATTAGAAGCGGTTCAAAAGTCATTCCAAGATCCGGATTATTGTCTTCCCGGCGGCGAGACGATCCGTGAGGCACAGGACAGAGCCATTCCCGTCATTCAGGAGCTTATTATTGATCACGAAGGCAAGAAAATTGCAATCGGAACCCACGGTAATATCATGACCGCGATTCTGAATTATTACAACGATTCGTACGGGTATGAATTTTGGAAAAGCACGACGAAGCCGGACATCTATAAGGCTGAATTCGAGAGTAATAAGCTAGTTCAACTGGAACGATTATGGGAGCAGAGGTGATTTATCGATGGATGAAGTTCAAGATTGGCTAATCCATAAATTTGAAGAAATCGAGCACCGGATTATGCTCGTCATCGATCAGCTCGACGACGATCAACTGAATTGGCGCCCAAATGAAAGCAGCAACAGCATCAGTAATTTACTGATTCATATCAACGGAAACATGAACGAACGAATCGTCAGCGGGATCCTAAAAAAAGAGGTTACGAGGAACCGGGATGAAGAATTTGAATCGGTTTATAAAAGCAAGGCGGATTTGAAGACATTAACGCAGAACTTATTTAGGGAACTAATTGAAACGACCAATCGTATGACGGATGAGACTTTTCGTGAAACGCAGCGGATCAGGAACAAGGAAAGAACGAATAGGGAGATTTTGCTTCAGTGTGCGGCTCATTTTTCAGAACACTTAGGGCAAATTCTGTATATCGGTAAAATGCTTCTGGATGAAAGCTATGAAACGACCTCTATTCCCAAAGCGAAGCCGAACGATAAAAATTGATGTTATCGGAGCGTGAAAGCATCATATGGATTGCTGAGGGAGATATCGGCATAAGACGGATGGAATATAGTCCGAATGATATTAGCTTATTGGAGAAATGGCTGAACGACGAGGTGGTACAAGATTACTACGAAGGCCGGAGCAAAACATATACCCGCGAACAAATCGTCGCCAAATTCGGCCCGAGATTGCTGGGAAATGACCCGGTAATTCCATGTTTGATTCTTTATCACGGCGTCGCCATCGGCTACATTCAATATTATCAATTACTAAGTCAGGAACAAGAAGATTATTCAGTCGATCCCGGCAAGCTGGCATATGGAATCGACTTGTTTATCGGGGAGCCGTCTTATTGGAATAAGAGAATCGGATCAAAAGCATTGAAGCGACTGCTTGCGTATTTGTTTGAGGAGATCCGGGCGGATATCGTCTGCGTGGATCCGCAAACATGGAATGAAAGAGCGATTCGATGCTATTTGAAATGCGGTTTTAAAAAAACGAAAGTATTGGAGCAGCGTGAGCATTTACAATGGATCCTTTAAAGATAATCAAATCATGATGATTGCAAGTGAAGATTTCGTACGATAAGGGAGTTATAGTCCGTAGCTGAGGAGGGAGGGATGTTGATGGAACACAGCGCTTCCTGCGAATTCAGATTCATATCCAAGCACCGCATGATGAACCATTACTATGTGAAATTAAAAAGTTGCATCGAATCTTTGAATTCGGATTCTTTATGGTTCAAAGAATTTGATCAACAGAACAGCATAGGCGGAATCGTGATGCATATTTTGGAGCATGTAAAAAGGAATACGCTCAGGCTGTCGGATCCCGACGTCATTTTCGCTAAGGGGATGGAGGATACGTTCACGGATGCCGCTCTAGACAAGGACATGCTATTGCAAGAACTGGAGAGGATATTCAATGCGTTCGATGCGGCGATTGATGAAGCGGAATTCATCGATATGTACAGCATATATCATTTAGTCGAGCACACCGGCTACCATCTGGGGCAAATCGTTGATCGAGCCCAGCGAATGACCGGACGGCGATATCAATTCGTTCAGAACGGAATTCATGAGAAAGCGTTAAAGGACCAGGTAGATAGGGATTTAAAAAATGATAGAACAGGTTGCTAGAATATGGTATTTCCTTATATAATGTCAAGAAATAAAGCCGTCCGAAGAAGCAAGTCTTTCAACAATCAAGGGCTTGCAACACGAAGTGGTACCGGATTTGTCTAAAAGGGGAGTGTGTTTATGATGTCGTTCGTCTGGTCCAGCTTGCTAATTAACTTATTATTTGTTTTATTTGTTGTTGTGTTTTTTGCTGTATTATCGTTTGTCATTCGTTATTCGGTGAACCGGTCGGAATTGACCCGCGAAATAAAGGAGCTTCGTAAGCAGGTGGAGGATTTGCGATATGAATTAACTCATAAGTAGAAGAACCTAAAAAATTGGGGCCGCTAGGTTAAGCGATCGTTCGGCGGATCCGTTGCTTAAAGAGCAGTGGAATAGAACGTCACATTTGTTGTTACGGAATAGTTACTAGGTTAGATGAAGATGGAGGATGCAAATACGCTTGGCTGAGGAAGAGGACATCGACCAGCTGATAAGAATGAGATGGGACTTCCATAATGAATATTCGGAGTGCAGAATCGGTGAGGACTCATATGGCCTATTTTATACCGATTGTAAAACATTCTTGACGGAAGCGCTTCGTAGCCGTCGCTGGTTTATCTGGGTCGCCGTTACGGAGGGCCGCATTGCTTCTCACATTTATTTGGAACGGATCGACAAGGTGCCGAGACCCGGCCGGAGATCGAATTCTTTTGCCTATATGACCAACGTGTATACGCTCCCCGAATGGAGGCGGGAGGGTATCGGCAGCCGGCTGCTGAATGCGATTGAGCTATGGTCGAAGGAGCAAGGGCATGAATTCATTATCGTTTGGCCCAGTGAATGGAGCAGGAGCTTTTATGAAAGAAATGGATATTTGCAATGTAAGGAACCTATGGAAATTATGCTGGAACTAGATACGTGATGCGTCCGTGCCAAGCAATAGTTCGTTCGAAAGCAGGTGATCGTCGAATGCTCTCTCAAGGAATTGTAGTGAAAGCTTCTAAAGTGCTGATGGTAAAACAGCGTGTACAAAGGGGAGACATCGTATGGAACTTCCCCGGGGGCAGCATAGAGGAAGGAGAAAGCCCGGAAGCCGCCTGCATACGCGAGGTTAAGGAAGAAACCAGCTATGACGTCAAGATTATCGAGCTGCTTGCCCGTTCTCCGAAAAAATATACCTATTATGCCAGGCTAGTCGGAGATGAAGAACGCGGCAGCCTGAAAACGATAGTGGATCCGGACGTAAACGAGGTGGATTGGGTTGATCTGAAGGATGATTCCCGGTTTGACAAGGTGACGAAGCCGATCATCGAGCTGATCCGTAAGAGACTGGATGCGCCGGATAAGCTTACAATTTAAATAGAAGGGTAATGGTATAATGGACCGAAAAACCGTTTCAACCGGGTCGCCATGGGAACCCGTTGTCGGCTACAGCAGGGCAATTCGGGTAGGGAATACGATCGAGGTAGCAGGCACGACCGCTATGAAGAATGGCGAGGTCGTCGGCAAGAATAATGCTTATATGCAAACAAAATGGATTCTCCAGCAGATCGAAGAAACGTTGCAGCAGCTTGGGGCCGGTATGAAGGATGTTGTCCGCACGAGAATGTTCGTTACGGACATTTCTGGATGGGAGGAGATCGGGAGAGCGCACGGAGAATTTTTCAAGGACATCCGGCCTGTCGCCACGATGGTTGAGGTAAAAGCTCTGATCGACCCGGATCTGCTGATTGAAATTGAAGCTCAAGCCATTGTAACGGATGAGGACGCGAGGCTGGAAGAATGACGGTGTTCGGGATAATAGCTTCAATAGCTGCCGCTGTGGCGTTGGCTTTATTCTTAGGTCCTTACGAAACGGTCGTTTAGAATGCACAAAAAAACGAAATGATCTATAAACCGGCATAAGGAGCTTACAGAAATGACAGCGGAACAAGTGGTAAGAGGATTTTTCCAGGAAGTGAGGTCGGGGCAAGCACCAGATAACGCCCATCTGTATATGGCTCCGCTGGTTCTCGCTCACCAGATGAATTCGGAGAATCCGGTCACGGTTAGGCGAACACCTCAGGAGTATGCGGATCATGTCCGGGAGATGCAGGCGGCTTACGGAACGTTTCAGCTTGAAATACAGGAGCTGATTGCCGGTGAAGATAAGGTTTATGTTCGCTGGAAGCAATCGGGCAAGCATGTGGGACCGGCTGAAGGCTTCGCCGCATCGGGCAAGGAAGTGATTGAGTTGGCAAGCGCCGTCTATCGAATCGATCATGATAGAATCGTAGAGTACTGGATTCAGATTGATAGGCTCGGCATACTGGAGCAAATGAAGAAAAATAGCGAAACTTTGATATAAGTACCAATGTGCTGGTCGTCAGATGGGAGACGACGAAGGAAACGGATCGTTCCCGAAGTTGGAGCTTCAAATCGCCACGATTCTTTTGGATCGGCATAAATTATAGTAGAAAGCCCTAGAATGACGGTCGATTGATCGATCGTCATCCTGGGGTTTCGTCGATTTTTGGACGAATTACCGCCGCGGCGGCTCTTTCTCCACATATCCGCTCCCTTGGAAAGCCGTTTCATCGTCTCTGTTCGGCTGACGGGCACGCCTTGCCTTGTCCCGCAGAACGCTCGCATCATCCTGCGGGAGTACCCGATCAGCGCTCCAAATATCCGATATCGTAATAATTGCCGGTGTTCGCCGACGTACCGTACAGGCTCAAGAAACGGATGGAATCGTTCGCTTCAACACAGCATTCGGCTAGGGCTACCATATCCCGCACCGAGATCCAAATGTGCGCAGAACGCTCGGAATGGGGGCGGTTATCTCCGGGAAAATTGCCGATCCGGATATTGATGGGGCCGGCGTCGGTAACGTCCATCGGGACGATGCCTTTCTCACGGTCCGGGTGCAGTTTCGCACCGATGACGTTGTAGCGTTCAGACTTCCGCAAGCCATCAAGCAGGCAGCGGCCGATTTTTCCGTGCGGCCCCTGTGATGAGCAGCTTCTTCTGCACGTCTATCCCCTCCTAATCGGTTGTGGAAGGCGAATTGATGAATGGGACGGCTTTAAGGTGGAAAAGATTTCTTTTCCTTCAAAATGTGGTATGTTGTAGAAGGATATTTTTTTAAATTCAGGAGGCCGTGATGGAACCTCACAAAGCCATTTCTTCAGAGCAGGGACTAAACATTCTGAACCAAGTAAGAAGCATGTGCGCCGTATATCCTGAAGTCGAAGAGGCCATCGACGCGTTCGGCCATACCTCGTTCCGGGTGAAGGACAAGCCTTTCGTGATGCTGGCGGAGTGGGACGGCACAGTCACGATGTCCATCAAGACCGCGACGACGACCCAGGAGTTTCTGATTCAAAAGGATCCCAGGCTGTACTCCAAGACACGTTATATCGGGCAACATGGCTGGGTATCGGTCGAACTGCTGGAGAACGCCTCCTGGCAGGAGCTGGAGGAGCTTGTGCTGGAAGCCTACAGCCGGACCGCTCCGAAGCGGCTGATCCAGACACTACGGAATTCCGGACGAGGATAGACGTGACACTCTTGTGGCCTAACTGAAAACGGAGGGATTGCGATTGACGATGAAAGCCTTGGACGGCCGCAAGCTGTTTTATTTCATGGCAAGCCTCGGCGCGCTTAGCTTCGCGGTATATTACGGATATACCGTGTTTTCGAAGAGCACCTATCTTGATTTTCTGATCTGGAACCTGTTCCTGGCATGGCTGCCGTTCGTCGCTTCCTCCGCCGCGAGCAGGCTCAACCGAAGAAGAGCATATCGCGGTGTTTTCGTCATGACATGGGTACTCGGTATCGCGTGGCTGCTGTTCTTTCCGAATGCGCCGTATTTGCTGACGGACCTGATCCATCTTACCGTAATGAAGGACATGTACACGCTCAAAGGACATTGGACGTTTTCTTATTGGTATGCGTTCGTCGTGATCTTTCTTTTTTCTTGGCAGGGGCTGCTGCTGGGCTTCATCTCGGCTTATCAATTCCAGTATGTCATCCGCCAAAGAACGGGCGCCTTCCTTTCCTGGCTGTTCGTCGCCTCCTCCTCGGCTCTGGCGGGGTACGGCATTATGCTGGGCCGGGAGTACCGGCTGAACAGCTGGGATTGGCTGATGAATTCGACATCGTTTTATTGGTTGATACGTGAAAGCCTCAAGCTGCGGACGCTGCCATACAGCTTAGGCTTCGGACTGCTCCTCTTCATCATTTACATCACCTTCTACGGATTGTTGAATCAATCGTGGACGGCAGCGAAGCAGCAGACCGCAGCATCGGATCGAGCGATGGAATAAGTTTATCACCGGAAGGAGGATTACAATGGAATTTCGGCGCATTCCTCCGGAGGAATTGGAATCGTTCTGGCGTTTAAGGCTTCAGGCGCTGCAGGAGTTCCCGGCTTCCTTCGGAGCCTCTTACGAAGAATCCTCGAAGCTGACCATGGAGCAGGTGAAAGAGAAGTTTCGTTGGAATGACGAGAATTTCGTCATCGGAGCCTACAACGAGGCAGAAGAGCTTGTCGGCATGGCTGCCTTCAGCAGACAAACGCCTTTAAGCTTAGGCATAAAGGACACATTTGGAGCGTTTACATGAGTCCTGGCGAGCAAGGACAAGGTAACGGAAGACGCTTGCTTCAAGCCTTGATTTACGAGCTCCGTACCATGGAAGGACTGGAGCAGGTGCTGTTAACGGTCGTAAGCGCGAATATTCCCGCTGTGAAGCTCTATGAGAAGCTGGGGTTCGTCCGATACGGTACGGAGCCCCGGGCGCTTCTCGTGGACGGGGATTATGTGGACGAAGCGTTAATGGCGCTGAGAATGGGTTAATTAAAGTTAAGGTCATGCCTTTACCGAGCTTCTTCTTAACTTCAAAATAAGGACATACCGACGACGCATACAATAGAAGTACTTCATGACGTGCGAGGTGAGGTTCATGGACATGCATTGGATTATGTGCGGCGAAGCGGAGCATCAGCTGTCCGGAGAACAAGGGCAGCTTCTGCGAGATCCGGCGCTCACAAGGAAAGGGATCCAGGCGGTGTCGGCGCTTAAGCTCGAATTGAGCTTAAGTTCGGACGATGCGATCGTGACAGGCACCGTTAAAAGGCTTCTGCAAACGGCAAGCCTTCTGGGTTCCGGTTCCGGCTGCGGGTTATTCGTCCATCCGTTGGCCGGCCCCCGGCAGCATCCGTTTATATATGATTTCCGTACGATGCCGTGTGACCGCCCGATGGAGCCGGAGCGAATCGTCAAGGAATATCCCGAGATGCTGCCGGCGCCGGGGCTTCCGGAACCGCTATGGCTGCAAGGGACGCACACGATGCCGGGACCGCTCTTCGCTCAGCAGGCCGAACGCTTCGTCGACTGGTGCCGGAGTTTGAATACCGCCCGGTTGTTCGTCGTCACCGAAACCGGAACGATTAAAGCGTTCCAGACGCTGAAGTTGCGAGCATCCCAGCCTGCTCTACCGACACTTGCTGAATAAGAGCCTTGCTGCGGGGCTCTTATTTTTTTTCGACATCTTTCTATTTTCTGAGACTGGCGACTGTGGTATAATCAGACATTGTTATGTAAAAGTATCGGTTAGGAGTGAACAGCTTTGTCGCTTATAGTTATGAAATTCGGCGGAAGCTCCGTTGGGGATGCAGCGCGCATGAAGCGCGTCGCGAACCGGATTGTTGAGCGCAAGCGCGAAGGTCACAAATGCGTTGTCGTGGTTTCCGCCATGGGAGATACGACAGATGATTTGATCGATTTAACCCAGCAGATCTGCACAGGTGCGCCGCCGGTCCGCGAAATGGATATGCTTCTGAGCACTGGGGAACAGGTGTCGGTCGCGCTGCTCTCCATGGCGATTCATAGTTTGGGAGAATCCGCCGTTTCGTTCACCGGCTGGCAGGCGGGCATGTTCACCGAACCGGTTCACGGCAAAGCGCGGATTACGGATATTCGTCCGGACCGGGTGAAAGCGGCGCTGAACGAGGACAAGGTGGTCATCGTAGCCGGATTCCAGGGCATGACGGCCGAAGGCGAGATTACGACGCTGGGACGCGGCGGCTCCGATACGACGGCGGTAGCGCTTGCGGCGGCGATTGAAGCGGACGTGTGCGAAATTTTCACGGATGTGGACGGGGTATACTCGACGGACCCGCGGATCGTGAAGGTGGCTCGGAAGCTGAATGATATCTCGTACGACGAAATGCTCGAGCTGGCCAACCTGGGCGCAGCCGTGCTGCATCCGCGTGCGGTGGAATACGCGAAGAATTACAATGTGAATCTGGTCGTCAGATCCAGCTTTAATTATAATGAAGGAACGAATGTGAAGGAGGAAGCGGCAATGGAGCAAGGCATCGTGGTCCGCGGGATTGCGTACGATAAGAATGTGGCGAGGATCAGTATTCTGGGTGTGGAAGAGAAGCCCGGTCAACTGGCCAAAGTATTCACCGCACTGGCGAATGAGCAGATCGACGTTGACATTATCGTGCAGAGCGGTGTGCTTAACGGCGGTGCCGACTTCTCCTTTACGATCGGACTCAGCGATCTGGACAAAGCGCTGACCACGATCGAAGGCATCCGTTCTTCCGTCGGCTTCCGCGAGGTGACCTCGGAAACCAATCTCGTCAAAGTTTCCATCGTCGGCGCCGGCATGGTCAGCACTCCTGGAGTAGCTGCGAAGATGTTCGAGGTCATCTCCGAGCTCGGGATCAGTATTCTGATGGTGAGCACATCCGAGATCAAGACGTCCTGCGTCATTGAAAACGGCCGTTTGAACGAAGTGGTTCAAGCGCTGCATACCGCTTACGGCCTGGATACGGATCAAGCCGCCTTCGTAGGCGGCCCGTCCGAGAGAAGATAAGCTAAAAGTCGAATTGTCGCGGCCTTAGCGGATTTTGTCGAAAAGGAACGTGAGTGTTTTCAAAAGGAACGCGGTAATGCCGGCGGCCATCAAAGGACCGACCGGTATCCCCTTCAGGAAGATAATGCCGAAGATGGAACCGATAACAAGACCCACAATTAATTGTGGGTCTATTTTTAATAGTTCCAACCCTTTTCCGTTCATATAAGTGGCGACCGCCCCGCCAAGCAGCGCCAGGATGCCCGGCCATGTCGTAAACATCGAGCTGATGTCCTTGAGGGTGATCCGCTCGCTGGCGAAGGGAACCAGCACCCCCATCGTTAGAAACAGCAGTCCCAGCTCCAGGCCTCTACGCTCCATGGTGGGCAAATATCGGTCGAGGCTGAGCAGCTTGACCACCAGCAAGACGCAGGCCGCCGTCGTAATGATGTGCGACCGGCCCAGCAGTCCGATGATGATGAGAGCGACTAACAGGATGTCTCCGTTCATGAACAGGCCCCTTATCCTATGGATTCTTTTCCATTGTATGATAAGAGGCTTGTTTTAGAACTTGGGCAAGCTCAGACCGTTAAGGCCTCAACCTTGCCGCCGCGCACCTCCGGCGCGATGCCGATCGTGTTGCGCTGAGCGCAGTAGAGGACGTCCTCCCGGCAGCCCAGCTTCGTCAGCCGCTTGCCGTTAGCGGAGGCCAGAAGCGTCTCTGTAAGCCGGTCCCTGACGCCCCGGTACGCATAGAGCATGCCGAGGCCGAAATCGTTCACTTTGAATGAAGTCTGCGCGTTGTCCGGCTCCGCCCCGCCCGCGATCTGGATCAGTTCGTCCAGAATCGCTCCCGCGCAGAGACCGTCCTCCAACGAGAAGACATCCTGGGTACCGGAGCACAGAATGACCAGCTCCCCGCCGCATTCCATCGCCCGGGCGGCACATGCCCTTGCATTGAGCAGACTGCCGACAAGGATCCGGCTGATCTTCCCGGCTTTCTGGATCGCTCTCGTGCCGTTGGTCGTCGTCAGAATAATTCGCTTGCCCGTTACCGCGGCGGGTTCATATTCGAGCGGAGAGTTACCGAGATCGAAGCCGGGAATTTTTTTGCAGCCGCGCTCTCCCCCGAGCAGGTCGCCTTCCTGCTGCAGGCTCTTCGCTCCATTCACCGTTTCCGTCGGAATGACTTCCTTGCAGCCGTTCACCAAAGCGGTCAGCAGCGTGGAAGTGGCGCGCAGGACATCGATGACGACGACCGTTTTATGATGAAGTTCCTCGGTTCTCGCTTCCATTACAGTAGGAATGACCTGAATGTTCATGCCCGCATCGCCCCTTTCCTTAAATCTCCCAATTCGGAGCGAGCTCATTCTCCGAGCGGCGTTCCTTGCCCATCAGCAGCGTATCCGAACGCAAACCGCGCCTCAGCGCCTCAAGCGAGATGATGTCGCCCGGGGCGATATTCCCGAGGTGAATATCCACTCCCAGCATATTTAGAAGATGGACCTGCTGTTCCTTGTGCGGCGCCTCCCACAACAGCAGATTCGGGCTCGGGACCTGATGGAGCACTTCCTCGATTTGTTCATCCTTGCAAGCCCCTTGCGCGTCAAAAATTCCTACGCCCTTGCCGGATTCCCGGCCTTCGATCGTGATCAGCTCGGCGCCGAGCTGGGCGTCGATAATGACGGTCTCGATCAATTCGTCGATCTCAATCTTCGAGCCCCAGCATTTCTTCCCGTATTCCGTAATGATGAGGAACCCTTCCTCCCGTCCTCTGCGAATCAGCTCGCTCCGCAGGCTTCTCGGAACCTCAATCGTCCCGTCCGATACCTCGAGGGCGTTGAAGCCCATGGAAGAGACCATGTGAAAGTAGTCGTCAAGCGCATTCTGGCGGATCGCCACCTCGAGGAAGGTGCCGCCCGGATAAACCAGCACATCTTGCGATTTGATGAGCTCGATTTTTTTCTGAAGCAATGGGGTCGGGTAGAGCGGCGAAGTGCCGAATCCGATCTTGATCATATCGATATGCATTCCCGCGGTTTGCATCAAATCTTCCAGCGCATGAAGCCCCAGCCCCTTGTCGATCACCATCGTTTTGCCCAGGCTTCGCGGTTTGGCCTCGCGGCGTTCCGTCGGGTCGCTGAGATGGGGATGCCATTGCAGGGGTTTTGTAACCTTCATCGTTTGATCGCCTCGCAGTAAGGTAGTTGTAAGTACGTGTCATCATATGCATTTTCAATTGGGGATGTGCCCATGAAGCCTAAAATGAGACGAGCCGGCATATGATGGGTACGGAACGGAATTCAGAAATGAGGTGAATGCAATGTCGATGCTGAATAAAATCGTGCTGAGCATGGCCACGCTCCGAATCTTTTCGGGCAGCATTGAAATTTTCGCGGCGCTGCTCATGCTCCGGTTCAATCAAATCGAGAAGGCGCTGCTCGTCAATTCCGGCCTCGCTTTGGTAGGTCCTTTCGTCCTGCTGACGACGACGACGATCGGACTCGTAGGGCTTGCGGATAAGCTGTCGATCGGGAAGCTGGTCTGGGTAATGGCCGGCGTCAGCTGCATCTTTATCGGAATCTTAAAAAAGTAATCTGTCATAATTCGATAGGGCAAGCATACAAATGATTGTAAAAGATGGACAGCTTGGTAAGGGAGGATCCGACTTTGAATACGATAATGCCCTATATGCCATCGTCCCTGCAGCGAATTCTAGCAACTCTAGCAAACACCGCAGAGGCCGAGCTTCAGGAAATCCGCATCCGGGAGATGCGTCCGCTCGAAATCGTCCGGGGCTCCGAATACCGTTTCGTCACATCGGACGGGGAGCTGACTGCAGAGCCCGAACAAGCCTACCGGCCAACCCGTCAAGATTGCGCAGGGGTGCTGGAGCTGTTGACCCAGCACTCGCTTTATACGTTCGAGGAAGAGCTGAGGAGGGGGTATATTACGATCGCCGGAGGCCACCGCGTCGGATTATCGGGAAGGACCGTGGTAGAGCAGGGGCGGGTGAAGTATCTCAAGGAAATCAGCGGCTTTAATTTCCGGCTGGCCAGAGAGTGGAAAAGCTCGGGTGCCCGGGTGCTGCCTTATCTCATCGATGCCGGGGTGGGCAGAGTAGCGCGCACGCTTGTCGTCTCTCCGCCTCAACAAGGGAAAACGACGCTGGTCCGGGACATCGCCCGCCGCCTGAGTCTAGGCACCGAAGAGGGCATGCCTGCGCTAAAGGTCGGGATCGTCGACGAACGCTCCGAAATCGCGGCCTGCGTGAAGGGGGTGCCGCGGTTTGATGTTGGCCCCCGCACCGATGTGCTGGACGCCTGCCCGAAGGCGGAGGGGATGATGATGATGATTCGTTCGATGTCGCCCGACGTGCTGGTTGTGGACGAGATCGGTCGCGTGGAAGATGCGGCGGCGATTCATGAGGCGCTGCATGCCGGTATCAGCGTGATCGCGACCGCGCACGGCCGCGATGTGGACGATATCCGGAGCAGGCCGATTCTGCGGGAGCTGATCGGGGACGGCGTATTTGACCGGTTCGTCGTCCTGAGCCGGGGCAAATCCCGGGGCGCCGGACCGGACGCCGCGGTATATGATACGCTGGGGCAGCGGCTCGACGACCGGCTGGCGCTTAGAGGGGGACTCCTATGATGCGCAGGATGCGGAGGAAGCGGCGAACGGCAGCGCCGGCGGCGCGCGGCAGAGGGAGAAGCCCGGCATGCTGAAGCTGCTGGGTGCCATGCTCATTCTGCTCGCCGGCACGCTCTTCGGCTTCTATCAGGCGCTGCTGCTCGCGAGGCGTCCCCGTCAAATTGCGGATGTGATCCGCAGCTTGCAGCGGCTCGAGACCGAGATCGTATTCGGTTTCACTCCCCTCCCGGATGCGCTGACCTTGACCTCTCAGGCAAGTCAAGGACCGGTCAGCGCCATGTTCCGCGCAGCAGGGGAGGAACTGGCGCAGTCGGGCGGACGGTCCGTGCAGCAGATCTGGCAGAGCATCGTCGCCGGTCATTGGCGCAGCACCTCGATGAAGCCTCAGGAACGGGACACGCTGATCCAGCTGGGATCAACCCTCGGCCTAACGGACCGGGAGGATCAGATCAAGCATTTGCGCTTGACGGTTAAACAGCTGGAGGGCGAGGCGGAGATCGCCCGGGACGAGCAGCAGCGGTACGAGCGCATGTGGAAAAGCCTGGGCGTGCTGATGGGGCTTCTGGTCGTAATTTTGATGTACTAGGCGTATAAGGCTTTAAGGTGAGGTGCCGCCAATGAACGTGGATGTAAACGCGATATTCCAGATTGCCGGCATCGGGATCATTATCGCGATGATTCATACCGTGCTCAAGCAAATGGGCAAAGAGGATATGGCCCACTGGGTAACGGTGATCGGGTTTGTAGTCGTGCTCTTTATGGTGGTCAGACTTCTCGACAGCCTGTTCAAAGAAATCAAAACGATTTTCTTGTTTCATTAGGAGTGTAAGCGCATGGAGATCATCCAAATTGTCGGCTTGGGGCTGCTGACCACGGTACTCGTGCTGATCATCAAGGAGCAGAAGCCGATGTTCGCCTTTCTGCTCACCGCCTTTACCGGCATCACGATCTTCCTCTTCCTGATCGGCAAAATATCCGCCGTCATCGGCGTGCTGCAGGAGCTGGCGGAGAAAGCGGACATCAACCTGATCTTCCTTAAGACCATATTGAAAATTATCGGCATCGCCTATATCGCCGAATTCGGCGCTCAGATCATCCGGGATGCAGGACAGGAAGCGATCGCATCTAAAATCGAGCTTTCCGGCAAAATCCTCATCATGGTGATGGCCATTCCGATCGTCTCGGTCATTATTCAAACGGTGGTCAAGCTGCTGCCGGCTTAGGCAGGCCGAGGGCTTCAGGAGGCGGATCGAACCGGGAGTTGAAGCTTATGCCGCGGATGCGGATATGGGATAACAGGAGGACTGCGTTGCAGTCCCGGTTCGGCGGATGGGAACGATTCATCGTCCTCTTCGCCCTGCTGGCGGGGCTGCTGCTGAATCCGGGATCAGGCATTGGCTGCCGGGGGGAAGCGGGGTGCCTGGGGGGAGCGGTTCAGGCGGCGACGCCGGTGGAACAGCTGATTCAGGAGCAGGCAAAGCATTTGCCGACAGACCAGATCGAGGGCTTCTGGACCCGGCTCATGCAGCAGTACGGAGGGTACTTTCCGGACAGCAAAGCGCCGGCCTTCATGGATCTTCTGCAAGGAACCAAGCAGATCAGCTTGTCCTCCATACTGAGCGGTCTGCTCCGTTATTTCTTTCATGAGCTGCTCTACAACGGCAAGCTGCTGGTATCCATCGTCATCATCACCATATTCAGCATGCTGCTGGAAACGCTGCAGAGCTCCTTCGAGAAGAATGCCATTAGCAAGGTCGCTTATGCCATTTCCTTCATGGTGCTGATGATTATGGCGGTCAACAGCTTCAGCGTGGCGGTCGGATACGCGAAGACGGCCATCGCCGACATGGTGAACTTCATGATCGCTCTCGTGCCGCTGCTGCTGACGCTTCTGGCGTCCATGGGCAACGTAGTATCCGTTTCGGTGCTTCATCCGCTGATCGTCTTTATGATCCATGCCGTCGGCACGGCGATTCATCTTGTGGTGTTTCCGCTGCTGTTTTTCTCGGCGGTGCTCCATATGGTGTCTTCCATGTCCGAGAAATATAAAGTAACGCAGCTGGCGAATCTGCTGAGGAACATTAGCGTAGGTTGTCTAGGCTTGTTCGCCACAGTCTTTCTGGGGGTCGTTTCGGTGCAGGGAGCCGCCGGGGCGGTAACGGACGGAGTCACCATCCGAACCGCCAAGTACGTGGCAGGCAACTTCATCCCAGTGGTGGGACGGTTATTCTCCGACGCGTCGGATACCGTCATCGGAGCCTCACTGCTGGTCAAGAACGCCGTTGGCTTGGCCGGCGTAGCCATCATCCTCGTGCTGTGCGCCTTCCCGGCCATCAAGATTCTGGCACTGGCCTTCATCTATAACGTTTCAGCAGCTGTCATGCAGCCGCTCGGCGATAATCCGATGATCAGCTGTCTGGAAACGATCGGCAAAAGTCTGATTTATGTATTCGCCGCCCTGGCCGTCGTCGGTCTGATGTTCTTCTTGGCCGTCACGATCATGATCGCCTCCGGCAATGTGTCCGTCATGATGCGATAACTTAGGGGGAAAAAGGGGGAACGCACATGGATTGGCTAAGCGGATGGCTGAAATCGGTCGTGCTCGTCATTCTGCTGGCAACCTTCGTGGATCTGCTGCTGCCGAACAGGTCCATGCAGCGCTACGTCAAGACCGTAATGAGCCTCTTCCTCTTATTGACTTTGCTGCAGCCGGTGCTGGGGCTCTTTGAGAAATACGGCGGAGTGGAGGAGCTGCTAGGGAACGCGCTCTTTCAGTCAAGCGGAGGCGGGACGGCGCTCGGGCCGTTATCCGCCGTTCAGCAGCAGGCCGAGTCGCTGAAGAAAATGCAGGAGACGCAGGCGCGTCACCTGGCGGAGACGCAGGCCGCCGAGATGATGAAGATCCGCATCGAGCAATATGCGGGCGTGAGGGTTCAGGGGATCCGGGTGACGACAGGTACGGACGGATCCGGGCAGCCGGTGCTTACCGGGGTTACGGTCGCCGTTCATCCCGAACCGGCGGTCACGAGCGCGAAGCCGGGGAGTCCGGAGAAGGGGGCGAAGCCGGTCTCCGCAGTCGCAGAAATCAAGCCGGTTCAGCCGGTCTTGATTCAAATCGGAGGCGCGGAGGGTGAAGCGAAGCCCGCTCAGGGCAAGACAAGTTCCCTTCCTCCGGCGCTTATCGCGAAGAAAGCGCAGATCGAGAAGCTGCTGGAGCAGGAATGGCAGCTGGCGCCGGAGCAAATCGCCTTGACGATGCTGGAGCCGGCTGCCGGAAGCTAAGCTAATGCGGTATGAAGGTATGAAGCACAGTCGGGAGGTGAACCGTAATGGGAAGTCCTTGGAAATGGCTAAATCATATGCTCGGAGGCGGTCCGGGCGGGACGAAGCGCATGCAAACGTTCCGCTGGCTGCTGCTCCTTGGGCTGGTCGGTGCGGCGTTCATGATTCTCAACTCTTTCATTACCGTGAAAGAAGTGGATCCCATCGGCACGGGGAGGGCCTCTCCCGACAAGGCGGCAAGCCCGGTATTCGGGACGAGCAGCAAGGAGCGCAGCACCTTCAAGGAATATGAAGAAGCTTACCAGTCGCAGCTGAAGGAGATTTTGACGAAGATTGTCGGGGTCGGCGAAGTGGAGGTTCTGGTCACGATCGACTCCACGGAGGAGACGGTGGTTGAGCGCAACATGAAGGAGACCCAGCAGGTGACCAACGAGAAAGACCAGCAAGGAGCGACCCGCCACATCACGGACATGAACCGCGACGGGCAGGTGGTGCTTTACGAGGTTTCGGGCGGCGGCAAGCAGCCCCTCATTACGAAGACGATCAAGCCGAAGGTTCGCGGAGTCGTCGTCGTAGCGAAAGGCGCGGAGAACCTGACCGTCAAAAAAATGATCACCGAAGCGATTGAACGGGGGCTCGATGTGCCGGCGCACCGCATTTCGATTCTGCCCCGAAAGCAATAATACGATGAATCTTTAGGAGGAATAAGCAATGAATACGAAAAGACAAACAATTTGGCTGGTATCGATGTTGAGTCTCATGGTCGTCCTCTCCGCCTACTATTTGTTTACCGAGGATGTCAACAAGCTGGATTTGAACACCAAAGGACCGACTCCTAAGGAAGTTACGATCACGGCCGGCGAGCTGGACAGCCATATGAATACCACCAATCCGAGCGGAGCGGCGGCTAAGCCGGATGCGAATTCGGGTGCCCAATCCGATCCGAAGGCCGATCAGAACGCCAAAGCGACGCCTGCACCAGCCGCAGACGGCAAAACGGCTCCTTCTCCTGCAGCGCCGGCTCCCGGTACGACAGGCGCGGCTAAGGCCGATCCGAAGGCCGATTCGAAAACGGACCCGAAAGCCGACTCTAAAGGCGATCCGAAAGCGAACAACTCCAAGACCGATACGCCTTCCTCGGCCAAACCCGGAGCAAGCAGCGATGCTTCCGCGCAGCCGGTGTCCAAATCGAACGATGCGAAGGTGCTGGAGAAGATGCAGAGCAAAGCGACCTCCGGCAGCGACTATTTCATCAATCTGCAGCTGAAGCGCGATGAAGACATTTCCAAGCAAGTGGAGAAGTTTGTGGCTCTGATCGCCGATACGTCGCAAACCAAGGAAGCGGCGGCTAAGGCGGAAGCGGATCTGCGCAAGCTGCAGGATATGGAGACGAAGATCTCCAATCTCGAAGACAGTCTGATCAAGGATTACGGTCAAGCGGTCGTAACGCAGGATGCGAACAAATATAAAGTGACGGTACAGTCGAAAAAGCTGGAGAAGAGCCAGGCGCTCAGTATCGCCGATCTGACAATGAAGGAGCTGGGCATCGGACCGGAAAGCCTCTCGATTCAATACCTGCCGTAATCGGGATCTCTCCCTTCGGCCCGTCATAGATAGAGTCCGAAAGAGTCCGGGGCAAACTGGACTCTTTCCATTTCCTTCGATTATGGTTATAATAACAACGTTATTGGTTTCAGCCAACGTCCGAAGGAGTGAATTGCGTGTTCAAGTTAAGCGAAATCAAAGAATTGATCAAAATGGTAGATCAAACTTCTTTGCAGGAACTCGAAATAGAGAGCGAAGGCAGCCGCCTTCTTATCCGTAAACCGAATAAAAGCGAACAAATTCTCATAACCGCCCCGGTTCAGCAGGCCTTTTCCCCTGTGGTGGGACAGCAGCCAGCAGCTGCGGCTGCAGCCGTACAAGCCCCTGCTCCGGTATCCGCCCCAGCGGAACAGACAGCGGAGGATGCCAACCTACATAAGATCGTATCGCCGATGGTCGGCACCTTCTACGAAGCGCCGTCGCCGGGCGCCGCTTCATTCGTGAGCAAGGGCAGCTCCGTCAAGGAGAAGAGCATCGTCTGCATTATTGAAGCGATGAAGCTGATGAACGAGATCGAAGCCGAAGTGAAGGGCGAGATTATGGAAGTGCTCGTGGAGAACGGCCAGCTCGTCGAATACGGCCAGCCGTTGTTCCTGGTGAAGCCGGAATAAGACGGCGGGAAGAAAAAATTTCCATCGAAAACCTGAGTTGATGCTTACGAAGTGGTTTTCTTGAAATTTGATTATAAATCAAATTTCCATCGAAAACCTGTAGGAGGAGAACCCCTTGAAGTTTCAGAAAATACTCATCGCCAACCGCGGTGAAATCGCCGTACGCATCATTCGCGCCTGCCACGAGCTGGGCATTTCGACCGTGGCGGTTTATTCCGAGGCCGACCGGGACGCGCTGCATGTGCGTCTGGCGGACGAGGCTTACTGCATCGGTCCTACGCTGTCGAAAGACAGCTATTTAAATTATACGAACATTATGAGCGTAGCGACGCTGACCGAGACGGATGCGATTCATCCGGGTTACGGCTTCCTCGCCGAGAATGCGGACTTCGCCGAAATTTGCGAGAGCTGCAACATCACCTTCATCGGTCCGTCTCCTGATGCAATTTCCCGGATGGGGGACAAATCGGAAGCGAAGCGGACGATGAAGGAAGCGGGCGTACCGGTTATTCCCGGATCGGACGGGCTCGTGGAAGATATGGATTTGGCCGTGCGCCTGGGCCGCGAGATCGGCTATCCCCTCATCATAAAAGCAACCGCCGGAGGCGGAGGCAAAGGCATACGCCTTGCCGAGAACGAGGAAATGCTGATTCAGCAAATTACGGCTGCACAGCTGGAAGCGCAGAAGGCTTTCGGCAATGCGGGCATTTATTTGGAGAAATATTTGACCGGCATGAAGCACGTGGAAATCCAGGTGCTGGCCGACAAGCACGGCAACGTCGTGCATCTGGGCGAACGGGACTGCTCGGTGCAGCGCCGCCGTCAGAAGCTGGTCGAAGAAGCGCCTTGCCCGATCCTGACGCCGGAAGTGCGCGAACGGATGGGCGAAGCGGCGGTACGTGCGGCGAAGTCCGTGAACTACTCCGGCGCCGGGACGCTCGAATTTTTGCTTGGGCCGGACGGCCAGTTCTACTTCATGGAGATGAACACCCGGATTCAGGTCGAGCATCCCGTCACTGAATATATTACCGGCATCGACATCATCCAGGAGATGATCCGCGTAGCCGAGGGAGAACCGTTATCCTTCAGCCAGGAGGACGTGAGCATCAACGGCTGGGCGATCGAATGCCGCATCAACGCCGAGGATTCGAACAAGAATTTCATGCCTTCCGCAGGCCAAATTCAATTTTATTTGCCTCCGGGCGGATTCGGCGTGCGAGTGGACAGCGCTGCTTATCCTGGCTATACGATCCCGCCGCATTACGATTCGATGATCGCGAAGCTCATCGTGTGGGGCAAGGACCGTAACGACGCCATCCAGCGGATGAAACGCGCGTTGAACGAATTTACGATCGAGGGAATTCATTCCACGATCCCGTTCCATCTGAAGCTGCTGGAGCATAAGAAGTTTTTGGCGGGCGATTTCGATATTAAATTTTTGGAAGAGCATGACGTGAACGACCCCGATTCTTAAGCCGGTCCATTCATTGTCATATTTTTTCGATAATGGTATAGTATAGGGTAAGACAAGTTTTGAGCCTGCCGGCCGGAGAGAAAGCAAGGCTGTTCCGAAGCTTTTCCCGTCGTAAGGGGAGCCGTTTTTGCCGAGAGCAAAACATTGGAGGAGGACCAAAGCATGAGCACACTAGCTGCGGATTATGAAAAGACCGAGATGGGCACGATTCAGATCGCCCCCGAGGTGATTGAAATCATCGCGGGCATGGCAACAGTGGAAGTGCCCGGCGTTGCCGGTATGAGCGGCGGATTCGCAGGGGGCATCGCCGAGCTTCTTGGTCGCAAGAACATGTCCAAAGGCGTCAAGGTGGAAGTGGGACAGCGGGAAGCGGCGATCGACGTATCGGTCGTGATCGAGTTCGGAACGCGGATACCCGAGGTTGCAGGCGCCGTTCAGCAGAACGTGAAGAACGCCATCGAATCGATGACCGGTCTGAGCGTCACGCAGGTGAACGTGCATGTGCACGATGTCATTTTCAAAGGGCCGGAGAAGACGGAAGAACCCGCGGCGGAGCCTAACCCGCAGCGCGTAAAATAACAGGATGTTCGTTTGAACCCCCTACTTTATCGTCAGGGGGTTTCCTCCATATTCGGGAAGGAGTCGAAATTCGTGGTAAAAGTCCTGGACAGATTGCTGCTGCTCCTCTTTAGCATCGTCGTACTGATCGTATCCATCGTACTGTTGTTCGCTGCCTTCGGCTTGATTCCGCTTGACGATACCGGCAATTTCGTGTATCGGGTGTACAAGGACATTCACACGGCTGTTTCGTTCATCGTCGTCACCTTCGTTGTTCTGCTGATCGGCCTCCGGCTGCTGTTCGTTTCCATCCGTCCGGGCAGCCGTTCGTCGGTGCCTTCCATCGATCAACGGACCGAAATCGGGGATATCCGCATCTCGCTGGATACCGTAGAGAACCTGTCGCTCAAGGCGGCCGGGCGGACGCGCGGCGTGAAGGATTTGCGCGCCCGGGTCAAGGTCAGCGAAGCGGGACTCGAGATCATTCTGCGGGCCATCGTGGACGGAGAAAGCTCCATTCCGCAGCAGACGGAAGAAATGCAGGCTAACGTGAAAAAGCATATCGAAGACATCACCGGCATTCCGGTGGCCTTCGTGTCGGTATTTATTGCGAATATTCAGCAGCAATCTTCCCCCACCTTCAAGAGTCGAGTGGAATAGAGGTGAGCCGCCCTAATGTGGATGCAGATTTGGGATCAGCTGTGGGAACGGCATAGGGGAAAAACGATGGGCGTGATCGGCGGCGTCTTGTTCGGCCTGATTTATTTGTTCTTCGGGCTCTGGAAGATGTTAATCTTTGCTCTTATCGTATATACTGGATATTACATAGGGAAAAAGTTGGACCGGAACGAGCCGGTGTTTCCCGCAGAAGAAACATGGCGCCGGCTAATGGACAAATGGAGAATGTTCCGCTGAAATCCTTGGGTGAGCCTGGGGATTTTTTTGATTGACCGACATCCAAAAAGGGGCAGCAAAAGCTAGGGAGGACGTACTGTTAACATGAGACGAAGACTGGCCAGGGAACTGGCGCTTCAAAGCTTGTATCAAATCGAGATGAACGAAGTGACGCTGGCGGATGCCATCTCGCATGTGGTGGAGGAAGCGAGCACTGAGGACGAAGCCCAGCTGACGAAGGAGAAGGATCAAATTTCGCCGCAATACGTCACGGAGCTGGTAGAAGGTACGCTGCAGCATAAGCAGCCGATCGATCATCTGCTGGCGGATTATTTGAAGGGCTGGCAGATGGACAGGCTGTCTCGGGTGGATCGTGAAATATTGCGCCTGGCCACTTATGAAATGATGTATCGCGACGATGTGCCGCCGAAGGTCGTCGTCAACGAGGCCATCGAGATGGCCAAGCATTTCGGCACCGAGGAATCCGGGAAGTTCGTAAACGGCGTGCTCGGCAAGATGATCAAGGATCTCGAGAAGCTTAAGGGTACCCAGCGGGAAACGAAGAATAACGAGTAGCATAGCATGAAAGGGGAACGGTTCTGATGTCTGCTAACGTGATTAACGGAAAAGAAATCGTAAGCGCGTATCGCGCCGATATTAAACAGCACGTAGAGAAGCTGAAGGAGCAGGGCATTACGCCGGGGCTCGCCGTCGTCATCGTGGGTGACGATCCGGCTTCACATGTATATGTCCGTAACAAAGCCAAAGCCTGCGAGGAAGCGGGCATGCTGTCCGAGGTGCATAAGCTCCCGGAGAGCACGCCGGAATCGGAAGTGCTCGCGCTGATCGGCAAGCTGAATGCCGACAGTCGCATTCACGGCATTCTCGTACAGTCGCCGCTGCCTAAGCATATATCGGAGGAGCGCGTGGTCGAGGCCATCGCGGTGGACAAGGATGTAGACTGCTTCCACCCGGTGAACGTCGGCAACCTGATGATCGGCAAGGAAGGCCCTTCCCCATGCACGCCTGCGGGCGTCATTGAAGTGCTGAAGAAGATCGGCGTCGAGATCGCCGGCAAGCACGCGGTCGTCGTCGGACGGAGCAACATCGTGGGCAAGCCGATGGCGATCCTCTTTTTGCGTGAGCACGCTACGGTTACCGTATGCCATTCCCGCACGCCGAATATGGAAGAGATTACGCGGCAAGCGGACATTCTGGTCGTTGCCGTCGGCAAGGCGAAGCTGATCCGCAGGCAGCATGTGAAGCCGGGCGCAGTCGTCATCGACGTCGGCATGAACCGGCTGGAGACAGGCAAGCTGGCGGGAGACGTGGATTTTGACGACGTGGTGGATGTGGCAGGCCACATTACACCGGTGCCCGGAACCGTCGGTCCGATGACGATCACGATCCTGCTGCGCAACACGTTGGAGGCGGCGCAAAAGACGGCCAGCTCGCAAGTAAGGGCGTGATGCCCATGAAGGATAAGCAGGACAAGCAGATCTATTCGATCAAGGATTTGAACCGTTTCATCAAAATGCTCCTCGAAGGCAACAACCGTCTGCAGGACGTTTGGGTCCGCGGGGAGATTTCCAACTTTACACGCCATACGAGCGGGCATATGTATTTTACGCTGAAGGACGCGGACAGCCGGCTGAAGAGCATCATGTTCGCCTCGCACAATCAGCGGCTCGCTTTCATTCCGCGGGAAGGCACGAAGGTGCTCGCCTGCGGGAATATATCCGTGTATGAACGGGACGGGCAGTACCAGTTCTACGTCACGCAGATGCAGCCGGATGGGGTCGGCAGCCTCTACCTGGCGTTCGAGCAGCTCAAGAAGAAGCTCGAAGCCGAAGGGTTGTTCGTCCCTGCCCGGAAGAAGCCGATCCCGCGCTATCCGAAGGCGATCGGCATCATTACGTCGCCGACGGGCGCAGCGGTGCGCGACATTATCATTACTTTGCAGCGCCGTTACCCTTCCGTTCCGGTGCTGCTTCATCCGGTGCTTGTACAGGGGACCCAGGCGGCGCCGGCGATCGTTAAGGCGATCCGCGCCATGAATGAGATGAATGAAGTGGATGTGCTCATCGTAGGGCGCGGCGGCGGCTCGCTTGAGGAGCTGTGGGCGTTCAACGAGGAAGCGGTAGCCCGCGCCATTGCGGCTTCCCGGCTTCCGGTCATTTCCGCGGTCGGACATGAAACCGATTTTACGATCGCCGACTTCGTAGCAGACCTACGGGCGGCCACGCCTACGGCCGCTGCGGAGCTGGCGGTTCCGCATCACGCAGAGCTCCGGCAGCAAATCGCTTACATGCAGCAGCACTTATACAGCGGACTCGCCAAACAGCTGGAGCGGAGCAAGGAAAGGCTCAAGCGACTGCAGCGGTCTCCTTATTTGACGCAGCCTCACCGGCAGCTGCTGCTGCAGCCGGCGCAGCGGCTGGACCGCCTGCGGGAGCAGCTGCAGTTCAAGCTGTTAGGCCGGCTGGCAAAGTCGCAGGATAAGCGGATGCGGCTGGAGCGCCGGCTGGCTTCCTTCAATCCGAAGGAGCAGGCCATTTATTCGCGCAAGCGGCTGAATTCTGCGGAGCGCTTGCTAAGACAGTCTATGCAGGCCATAACCAAACAGAAGCAGCAGCAGCTTGTATCGGCGATCCGGCATCTGGACGCTTTGAGCCCGCTGAAGATCATGCAGCGCGGCTACGGACTTGTCTACGACGAGAAGGAAAAGCAGCTGATCAAAAGCGTGCAGCAGGTGCAAATCGGGGATATCGTCAAATTGCGCTTAGTGGACGGACGCATCGATTGTCATGTCTGGTCCATGTCGATGGAGGAGAGGACGAATGAGTAACCAGGAACAGGCGACGCCAAGCTTTGAAGAGGCGATGGATCAGTTGGAGCGGATCGTTGCGCAGCTGGAGGACGGAGACGTTCCGCTGGAGAAGGCCATTGAGCTGTTTCAGGAAGGGATGCGGCTCTCCCAGCTGTGCGGACAGAAGCTCGAGCAGGTGGAGCGCAAGATCGAGATTTTGCTGGAGCAGGACGGCAATCTGGTGAAGAAGCCGTTCCAGCCCGGCGCAGAGGATAAAGGGGAAGCCAGATGAACAGCCAATCCGGCATAGAAGTATATATCAAAGAACAAGCCTCCTGGATCGAACGGGAGCTGCAGCGTTCGCTGCCTGAGGGCTGGGACGTGCCGGGTGCACTGCGGGAATCCATGATGTATTCCCTGATGGCAGGCGGGAAGCGTCTGCGGCCGATTCTTGTGCTAGCGGCATCCGATGCTCTTGGCGGGGACCGGGAGTCGGCGCTGCCGGCGGCGCTAGCAGTCGAGATGATCCATACGTATTCCTTGATTCATGACGATTTGCCTGCGATGGACAACGACGATTTCCGCCGGGGGAAGCCGACGAATCACAAGGTGTACGGGGAAGCGATGGCGATACTCGCCGGCGATGCGCTGCTGACTCATGCCTTCTACACGCTGGTACAGGCTTACCGGAAGCATGGCGTGGCTCCGGACCGGATCGCAGATCTGGTCGAGGAGCTGTCGAAGCTGGCGGGCGCGCCGGGAATGGTCGGCGGACAAGCTGCCGACATGCAGGGAGAGCAGGGGCTTACGCGAATCGAGGAGCTGGAGTACATCCATCTTCACAAGACGAGCGACCTGATCGTATTTTCCTTAAAAGCGGGCGGCCGCATCGCCGGCGCGACGGACGGTCAGCTCGCCGCGCTGGAGAAGTTCGGCGCCTGCGTCGGTCTTGCCTTTCAAATTCAGGATGACATCCTGGATCTGATCGGAGACGAGCAGAAGCTCGGTAAGCCCGTAAAGAGCGACTTGAAGCAGCAGAAGGTTACCTATCCTTATTTTATAGGGATCGAAGCTTCGAGGGCGAAGGTTGCAGAGCTGACGGATGAAGCGAAGAAGGCGATCCGCGAAGGCGGCTTCGATCAGCCCGAACGACTCCTGCAGCTGGCGGATTATCTGCTTAACCGGGACCATTAGACGCAAGCTCTTGTACAACTTTTGTAGGATGTTTTATTTGAGCGCCAAACGTCCTGTGTGCTATAATGACATCAAACGTCAAGCGCGGGTGGAAGCATCTTTTTAATTCGGCTGTCCAGGGATTTTGTTTTTTATAATGAAATTTTCCGTCAAGCACTCCCTATAGCGGGGGTTCTTCATATCATTCGTTACTTTTATTTGTCTAGCATATTTACGGTCAATGGGTAGGAAAGCTTTTTTACTTTGCAGAGCACACGGCTCGGCATGAAGCTTTTTTCCGCCAAATGAAAAAAATCAAACCATGGAAAGCGAGGGAACAAGCATGCTGCTCGAACAAATACGCCGGCCTGAGGATCTAAAGCGCCTTACGCTGGAAGAGCTGGAGCAACTGGCTGCGGAAATCCGCCAGTTTCTGATCGAGAAACTGTCGGTGACCGGCGGCCACCTCGCACCAAACCTTGGTGTTGTCGAGTTAACGATTGCTCTGCATTACTTGTTTAATAGCCCGGAAGACAAATTTATATTTGACGTTGGTCATCAGTCGTACGTTCACAAGATTTTGACGGGACGGATGGACCGGTTCGATACGCTCCGGCAATACAAGGGCCTTTGCGGATTCGTCAAGCGTTCCGAGAGCGAGCACGACGTATGGGAAGCAGGACACAGCAGCACGTCCTTATCCGCAGCCATCGGGATGGCTGTGGCGCGCGACATCAAGGGCAAGTCCAACCGGGTCATTGCGATGATCGGCGACGGCGCGCTGACCGGCGGGATGGCACTCGAGGCGCTCAATCATATCGGCCATGAGAAGCGGAACCTGATGGTGATTCTGAACGACAATGAAATGTCGATCGCACCGAACGTTGGAGCGCTTCATAATTATCTTGGCAAAATCCGCTCGGATCGCCATTACGTCAAGGCAAAAGAAGAGTTCGAGTATCTGATTAAGAAAATTCCCGCGATTGGTGGGACGCTGGCTAAGACGGCGGAACGTCTCAAAGATGCGCTCAAGTATATGGTCGTCTCCGGCGTCTGGTTCGAGGAGCTCGGTCTGACTTACCTCGGGCCGGTGGACGGCCACAACCTGCCGGTATTGATGGAAACGCTGAAGCAGGCGGATAAAGTTCAAGGTCCCGTACTCGTGCATGTGATCACGCTCAAAGGAAAGGGCTACTCTCCGGCTGAGGCCGATTCGCACAAGTGGCACGGCATCAGCCCGTACAAGATTGAATCCGGCCAGGTACTGAAGACGGTCGGTCCGCCAATGTATACGGAAGTGTTCAGTCAAGCGATCATTGAGCTCGC
The DNA here is from genome assembly GCF_027533625.1 of Paenibacillus gyeongsangnamensis. GTDB lineage: Bacteria > Bacillota > Bacilli > Paenibacillales > NBRC-103111 > Paenibacillus_G > Paenibacillus_G gyeongsangnamensis. Next base: position 27,394 of record NZ_JAQAGZ010000006.1, read on the forward strand.
CGAGCAGGATGATCGCATCGTGGCGGTCACGCCCGCGATGCCGGGAGGCTCGGGTTTGACCAAATTCGCGGAACGTTTCCCGAAGCGGATGTTTGACGTAGGCATTGCCGAGCAGCATGCCGCCACGTTCTCAGCCGCACTGGCCGAGGAAGGCATGAAGCCGGTTTTTGCCGTCTATTCGACGTTTCTCCAGCGCGCTTACGACCAGGTCGTGCATGATATTTGCCGTGCAAACCTGAATGTCATGTTCGCCATCGACCGGGCTGGATTTGTAGGACCTGACGGCGAGACGCACCAAGGCGTATTCGACATCGCTTTCCTTCGGAGCATTCCGAATATGGTATTGATGATGCCGAAGGACGAGAATGAGCTACGTCATATGCTGAAGACGGCGGCGGTTTACGACGGCGGCCCGATTGCCGTTCGCTACCCGCGAATCAGCGGCTTAGGCGTGCCGATGGATGAAATCATGAAGCCGATCCCGATCGGTACGTGGGAAGTGCTTCGTAACGGCGATTTCGCAGCCATCCTTGCCGTAGGTCCGATGATTCCGGTGGCCATGGCGGCAGCCGAAACGATGGGCAAGGAAGGCAAGCAAGTACGTGTCATCAACGCGCGGTTCATCAAGCCGATGGACGAAGCGATGCTGTTGCAGCTGGCCAAGGAAGAGCTCCCGATCATTACGCTGGAGGAAGGGGCCCAGATGGGCGGCTTCGGCAGCGGCGTCATGGAATTTTATTCCAACCAGAACCTGCTGGGTATGCGGGTCAAGACGATTGGCGTACCGGACTACTTCGTCGAGCACGGCTCCGTTCCGGAGCAGCGGCAGGAAACCGGATTGACGCCGGAGCGTCTGATTACGGAGCTGAAGGCGCTCATACCCCGAAAAAGGCAGCGCGCTTAACAACGTTTAGGAGTACGAAAAGACATGGCTGCGGATAAAGAAAGATTGGATGTATTATTGGTCGAGCAAGGTTTTTTCGAAACGCGGGAGAAAGCCAAGGCGGCTCTGATGGCCGGCCTTGTGCTGGTCGATGACGAACCGGTGGACAAAGCGGGGACGAAGATTCCCCGCACCTCGCGGATTCAAGTGAAAGGCGCGCTCCATCCCTATGTCAGCCGCGGCGGGCTTAAGCTGGAAAAGGCGCTTCACGAATTCGGCATCGACATGAACGGCGTAACGATGCTCGATATCGGGGCTTCCACCGGCGGCTTTACCGATTGCGCGCTGCAGAACGGGGCCGCTTATGTCTATGCCGTTGACGTGGGCTACAATCAGCTCGATTGGTCGCTTCGCAGCGATGCCCGGGTGTGCGTCATGGAGCGGACCAACTTCCGGTATATGCAACCCGGCGATTTGCCGGGACCTGCGCCGACGTTTGCTTCAATCGACGTCTCATTCATTTCGCTCAAACTCATTCTTCCTCCGCTCATGGCGCTGCTCGCTGCCCCGGGTCGAGTAGTTGCGCTTGTAAAGCCTCAGTTCGAGGCGGGCCGCGAGAAGGTGCCGAAGACCGGTGTGGTGAAAGAACCGGAGGTCCACCGCGAGGTGCTGACTCAAGTTCTGACGTTTGCCGCCGAGACGGGCTATACGATTGAAGGACTGACGCACTCGCCGATCAAAGGCGGGGAAGGCAATATCGAGTTTCTCGCATACTTGTCGTTAAGCGCCGGGAGGCCGTGGACAGAAGCCGAGCTCAAGCAGCATATCGATCGGGTCGTAAAAGAGTCGCAAAGCATGCAGAACTCATCTTAGCAGGATGAGTTTTTTCTTTTTTTTGGAGGAGTTGGCGGGAGGTCTCTCGAATACGTACGAGAGGTGATTCCATGCAGAGCGGGGATGGCTTGGTCATCGTTCTCATTATAGCGGCGCTTGCCCTCTGGAGCTACGTTTCGGTCCGGAGCCGAATGCGGCATACGATTGAAGATGCCGATGCCGTTACGGGGGACCGGGATTGGCTTGACGGATTAACGATTCCCGAGGATGAAACGACGGATTTGCTGGAGCAGCGAGGCTATACCATCCTGGGCGGCAAGAAACGAATTCCTGTTCTGATCTCGCATAACAGGAAGGACACTTTGCAAAGTAGGCTCTTTCTGGATTATATTGTAGAAAAAGACGGCGAGCTCTACGCGGTGAAGCTGGCGAAGGAACGCAGTCCGCTCGAGATGAGCGGAAGTATCATCCGCGAACGGCTGCTGATTTATCAGCTGCTGCTTCCCGGGGCAGCCGGCGTGCTGTATGTGGATACGCCGAGCGGCCGGGTGGACCGTTTTGAATTTGAGCTTCAATTCGACAAAAGCATGGATTAACTGTACACCCGCAGGGAGGATGCCATGAAGGCCCAACGACATATCAAGATTCGCGAACTGATTACAGGGGGCGAAATCGAAACGCAGGACGAGCTGGTGGAGCAGCTTCGGGCTGCAGGTTTTTATGTAACGCAGGCGACGATCTCCAGAGACATCAAGGAGATGCATTTGATCAAGGTTCCGCTGGACGACGGAAGGTATAAATATTCGATGCCTGCCGACCAGCGATATAACCCGCTGCAGCGACTGAAACGCGCGCTGAACGATCATTTCGTACATATCGATTACACGGACAATCTGGTCGTGCTGAAGAGCCTGCCCGGTACGGCCAATGCTATTGCCGCACTCATCGACAGCTTGGAATGGAATGAGATCATGGGGACGATCAGCGGCGACGATACGATCTTGATTATTTGCCGAAGCAAGGAACAAAGCGGGCACGTCGTGGAGCAAATCCTCGGGATGCTCAGCTAAAATCATCGTCATATAAAAGAGGTGGGCTAATGCTGCTGGAATTATCCATTCGCCACTTGGCGGTCATTGAAAACGTAGGGCTGCGATGTTACAACGGCTTCCACGTGCTGACGGGAGAAACGGGTGCGGGGAAATCGATCATTATCGACGCTCTCAGTCTCATCGCCGGGGGGCGCAGCTCGTCGGATTTGGTCCGTTACGGAAGCGACAAGGCGACCATTGAGGCGCTGTTCCAAATCAGCGAGGATCATCCGGTATGGCCGATATTGAACGAAGCGGGTATAGAAGCGGACCCGGAGGAGCATCTTATAATCCGCAGGGAAATTACGGCGCAGGGGAAAAGTACAAGCCGGGTGAACGGCCAGCTGGTCAACCTTGCCAAATTGAAGGATATCGGCGAATGGCTCGTAAACATTCACGGGCAGCACGAGCACCAGTCTCTCTTCAAGGTAGAGGAGCATATCCGCTGGCTCGATCTGTTCGGGGACGCGGAAATTACAAAGGACAAGCTCGCTTATCAAACGGCTTATGACGAGTATCAAACGGTGCGCAAGCAGGTACGGGAGCTCGAGGAAACGAGCAAACAAGCGCTTCAGATGCTGGACCTGTACCGGTTCCAGGTGGAGGAGATCGGGTCGGCCAAGCTGAAGCCGGGCGAGGACGAAGCGCTGACAGAAGAGAAACGGAAGCTCTCCAACGCGGAACGGCTCTTCCAAAGCGCAGCCGACGCTTACGATCTGCTGTACGGCGGCAGCAAGGGGCTGGAAGCGGTCAGCCGCGCGATGAATAAGCTTCAGGATATCGCGGTGCTGGACCCGGCCAAGCTGCAGCCGCTGCTCGAGCAAGTGCAAAGCGCTTACTATCAGCTGGAGGACGCCGCTTATCAGGTCCGGGATTACCGGGACGAGATCGAATTTAATCCGTCGAGGCTCGATTTTATCGAGCAGCGGCTCGATACGATCTCTTCTCTCCGCCGCAAATACGGGGATTCCGTTCAAGATATTTTGGCTTATCTGGCCAAAATCCAGCGGGAGCTGGATCTTATCGAAAATAAGGATGAAGCCCTTCAGAAGCTGCAGCAGCAGGAGCAGAAGCTGCTTCGTGAGCTGGAGCGGCATGCCGCAAAACTGACGGAGCGGCGCGCGGCGGTGGCTGAGCGGCTAGCCGTGGAGATCGTCGCCGAGCTGCGCGATCTTCATATGGAAAGAACGCAATTCAAAGTCCAGATCGATCCGCTGCCGGAGGGACGCTATACGCGGGAAGGACAAGACCAAGTCGAATTCCTGATCTCGGCCAATCCGGGCGAACCGCTGCGGAGCTTAAGTAAAATCGCCTCCGGCGGTGAAATTTCCCGTGTGATGCTGGCGCTTAAGTCCATTTTTTCACGTGTGGACCGGATCCCCGTTCTCGTCTTTGACGAAGTGGATACCGGCGTCAGCGGACGCGCGGCGCAGGCGATTGCCGAGAAGATGTCCCGTCTGTCGAGCGGCTGCCAAGTGTTCTCGATCACCCATCTTCCGCAGGTGGCCTGCATGGCGGACGTGCACTATTTGATTCATAAATCAACCGATGGCGACCGTACGTTTACTAATGTAGAGGAACTAGGCGACACCGGCCGCGTCCACGAGCTAGCCCGTATGCTGGGCGGGGTGGAGGTAACCGACAAGACGCTGCAGCACGCACAAGAAATGCTTGCTCTGGCAAATGACAAGAAAGCAAGGATGGACTGACGATCGTGGGAGCATTTTCGAGTTATAAAAGAAATGGCCGGGGGTTAACTTAAGGGTACACAAACGGCGGTTTTACCGAAGAAATGGAATTCGGTTCGGAGCCGCCAGAGCCAAGGAAGCAAGGGAGCGTGAGCGAATTGAGTTCCAACCAGAGAAAAAGAATGATTGGATTGCTGCTCGTCCTCTTCGTTTGTTTGGGAAGTCTGACTACCCCCTTCCAAAGTTTTGCCTCCTTCCCCGAGGAACTTCGGCTCTTCACAGGTCAACAAACTCAGTTGCAGCTGGCTATGCCGGTAAACGCGCAAGTGACGGTGAACCATCCGGAAATCATCAAGGTCAACGGCACGGCAAAGCACTCATTTCAAGTCGATTTGCATCATCCGATCGCACTCGAATCTTATCAAGCCGGCCAGGCGGAGATGAAGCTGAAGCTGTTCGGCACGATCCCGCTCAAGACGGTCAAGGTAAATGTCGTTCCCGATCTGAAAGTGATTCCCGGCGGGCAGACGATCGGCGTCAAGCTTAAATCAGCCGGAATTATGGTGGTCGGTCACCATCTGGTGGCCGTCTCCGAGGACAAGAAATCGTCCCCGGGGGAAGAAGCTAAAGTGCAGCTCGGCGATTTAATCGTCAAGATGAATGGCAAAGCCATCAATGACGTCAGCAAGGTGGCCGAGCTCGTCAAGAGCGCGGGCGAGAGCAAAAAGCCGATTACGCTCTCGATTCTGCGCAACAACCAAACGATCGAGATCGCGATCCAGCCTGCCTACGATATCGTGGACAAGGCATACCGCCTCGGGTTGTACATCCGCGATTCCGCGGCCGGCGTTGGGACATTGACCTTCTACGCACCGGATCAAGGCGTATACGGAGCATTGGGGCACGTCATTACCGATATGGATACCCAGAGCCCGATTGTCGTGGGAGACGGCGAGATTGTTCACTCCAACGTAACGTCCATCTCCAAGAGCCAGAATGGCGAACCGGGGGAGAAGCGCGCCCAATTCTCCAGGGAAAGCAAGGCGATCGGCAATATCGAGCGCAACACGCAATTCGGCATTTTCGGCAAAATGTATGCAGCACCGGATCACAGCTTTTCGAACAATTCGCTGCCTGTCGCTTTTGCAGAGGAAGTAAAGGAAGGTCCGGCGCAAATTTATACCGTCATAGGCGGCCAGAAGGTCGAAAAGTTCGATATTGAAGTCGTGCATGTCGTGAAGCAGGATTTTCCGGCTACTAAGGGAATGGTCATCAAAATTACCGACCCCCGGCTGCTGGATAAAACCGGCGGCATCGTACAAGGCATGAGCGGGAGCCCGATTATTCAGAACGGCAAAATGATCGGCGCCGTCACCCACGTCTTCGTCAACGATCCGACCAGCGGGTACGGCTGCTTCATCGAATGGATGCTGCAGGATGCGGGCATCATGCTTCGGCCGAGCGATTCCAAGGAACTGAAGGCAAGCTAGAGCCTTCGGTTTCTTTTTTAATTCATTTGTCGAATAATGTATATTCCTGCATGAAATTATTAATTATAAAATAAATTTCAAAGAAAAGCTATAAAAATAATTTTCGACAGAAGGAATTTTAATCTAAGTGTCGAAATTCTATAATTAGGAAAACAATGTTAAGACACTTTTCGCTGTAATCGAAGGAGGAGCTCAATTTTGCAAACGATCGAAGTCTTATTGGCCGATGACAACCGAGAATTTACTAATCTTCTCTCCGAGTTTATCGACGACCAAGATGATATGCGGGTAACCGGCGTTGCTTATAACGGAAACGATGTGCTGCGCTTGATCGAACAAAGCCCCAGAGTGCCTGATGTGCTGATCCTCGATATTATTATGCCCCATTTGGACGGACTTGGCGTGCTCGAGAAGCTGCGTGAGATGGACCTGCAGCCGCAGCCGAAAATCATTATGCTGACCGCCTTCGGCCAAGAAAACATTACGCAGAAAGCTGTTCAGCTTGGCGCTTCCTACTACATTCTCAAGCCTTTCGATATGGAAATTTTGACGAACCGGATTCGTCAGCTGGTGAGTACCAACCAGTCGGCCATGCCGATGATGACAAGCTCTTCCTCGTCGAAAGCGAACGTCGTCCAGCTCCCCAAAGGGAAAAATTTGGACGCCAACATTACAACCATTATTCATGAGATCGGTGTTCCTGCGCATATTAAAGGATACCAGTACCTGCGTGAAGCGATTACGATGGTATATAACAACATTGAAATTTTGGGCGCCATCACCAAGACTCTTTATCCGGCTATTGCCGAAAAGTACAAAACGACGCCTAGCCGCGTCGAACGCGCTATCCGCCATGCGATTGAAGTCGCTTGGACGCGCGGCAACATCGACAGCATCAGCCACTTGTTCGGCTATACGATCAATATCTCGAAAGCGAAGCCGACCAATAGCGAATTTATCGCGATGGTGGCGGATAAGCTGCGGATCGAGCATAAGGTATCGTGAAACCCCGCGGGAAGCGCGTCGAAGGACGATAAGTAACGTTCGTTCCCGCAAAAAAACGGTTAGCAACTTTTGAAACGTCGGATGGAAATCCGGCGTTTTTATTTGTTGAGCGTGCCCAGAGGCACGCATTTTCTAGCCGGTGAAAGTCCGGTCGCGGGAGGGGCCAAGCCCCCGTGTAGCTAGGATGCCTGCGTACAGTGAAAGCAGTACGTAGAAGCGCATCGACGGAAGTACCTGTTAGAATCAGGGCGAGCAACATGCCAGGCCGTAACATAAAGTGAATCCTGCCGCGTCGTCAAAAAGGCCTCGCAAGAGGGAGAAGAGGGAGCCGAGTCCCGTCAACATGGACGAAGGCCATGGAAACTGCTAGGAACTTGGAGCGGCAGCGAAGAACCCTCCGGCGTAAGGGGATCGGCATGGCATGAAAGAGGATGCAGTGAACTGGGGAGACCCTCCCCTGCACGGAAGTTTTTTTTAAAAAAAGACCGTAAAAAGGCGCTCTATAAGCCCGAAAAGTGAAGTGAGCCGTCTGCAGGAAGGGAGTCCGAGGGGCGCATAGTACCAATGAATGCAGGACAACACAACCTGCGGGAGGGAAGGAGCCCTAGTTTGTTCATGTTTCTTAGGAGGTACGAGTCAGTGAATGCCAAGAGGCTAACGACACCAAAGGAAAACGTTCAACAACTCCAAGAGAAACTAGGTCATGCGGCCAAGGAGAACAAGAAGCGTAGATTCCATGCGCTCTATGACAAGGTCTACCGGATGGACATTCTGTGGGAAGCGTGGAGGAGAGTACGAGCCAATAAAGGGTCGGCTGGAATCGACGGGGAGACACTTGCGGACATCGAAAAACAAGGAGAGTATCTTTTCTTGTACGAATGCCATCGAATCCTCAAAGAAGGCAAGTATCATCCTCAGCCCGTAAGACGGCACTACATTCCGAAGAAAAATGGAAAGCAAAGACCGCTAGGTATTCCCACAATCCGAGACCGGGTCATCCAGATGGCGACGAAAATGGTTATGGAACCGATCTTTGAAGCGGTGAATCCAAAGATTCAGGGGTGGAGGAACTATTACTACACGGCCCACAGCCAAGTAAAGCTAGCAAAGTTGGACTGGTACATTTTGCAGAGGCTCACGAGATGGTATGTCAAGAAGAGACAGCACGCAAGATGGATGAGTTCGCTTCAAGAAGTAAGATTTCTGGCCAGTCAATATGGACTTAAAACGCTCTTGTGATCTGCATGCACATGAATGACGAACATCGGAAAGCCGTATGAGGGAAAACCTCACGTACGGTTTGATGAGGAGGGGCAGATTTCTCTGCCCTTTACTCTAGTAAGACTTTATAAGTTTTCGCAACTTACAGCTTCGCATCAACCTTGGTAAACGCGCTAGTCCTTGTAAGACAAGGATGGCGTAGCCGTTTATCCTGGTTATTTAGGGAAAGACATGTAACTGAATGCAAAACGCCAGCTCCCGGGATAGGTCCCAAACGAACCGGCGTTTTTTTGAATTATCGGTGATGTCCGTGGTGTTCGTGCTCTGTATGCTCTCCATAATGCCCTCCGTACCATCCGCCTCCGTAGACAGGGTAGGGAACTGGAATCGGAACGGGGATCGGTTGGACCGGAGTCGAGTGCGGATAAGGATATGGGGGGGAACCGTAAGGATAAGCTGTACCGTAAGGATACGGCGGATAAGGATAATAGCTTGAAGAATACGGCGGTGGGTAGGGATAGTAAGACATGGCTTATCTTCCTCTCTGCTTGCTGGTGATATCACACCATATGCAGCGAATCGGGTCCGTGACACCGGCCTACTTCCCGGAAGTAATTTTCCGGCTTGGTGTCTAAAGGAGTCCGTCTTGTATCATTCATGGATCCCCAGCACCGTTTATGCATTGGGACGGCTGCTTTCCATGGGCATCTCGCTCCGGCAAAAGAAAAAAGCCGGCGTTGTGCCAGCTTCGAACTAAGGCAATAACAGGATCAAGTCGAACCCCTTTTACGGATGGATGTCGCACTTAGTCTTAATAAAATGGATCTGATTCTCCAGCCGGCGGACGCGTTCCATCGCTTCGGGGCTGTTGTTTTCCGCTTGGGCGGCCAGAAGCTCCTCTTGCAGCTGATGCAAATCGTCTCCGGCTTGCGAGCAATCGTAATTGCTTTCCAGGTTCCGAATCATGCCCGTTACACCTCCATACGATGAATTCGCTTCTTAGTATGGGCCGGGTGTTAGACGCTAAACCGGGAGAGCAGGATGTAATTATAGGATAGGCTGCTTCTTCAATAAAGACGCCACCGTTTCTTCTTTCTCTTCATAATGATCACAAGCCCAGTCGAGCCATTCCTCCGGAAGTCTTTCCATAATCAACGAACGTAGTTCCGTACTCTTCATGGCCAGATCGTAGAGAAGCTTCTCGTAGGTATGGATTACCGCATCGAAATCCAACCCTATGTCATCCATCAGCAATTCCTTCAATGCATTCTCATTGTCACTGAAGTCACGGTAAACCAAGCCATCATAAATTTCCGTTATCAGACCATCCTGAATACGAACAATTTTCTGACATGATCTTTGCATGGAACCGACTCCTTATGCTGGGATACTGCCCATTATACCATAATAATTGTTGGATTATTGTGGAAAACTGCAAGTGCTTTCGATAATTTTCGTTTTTATTTTTCCGAGCGCATAAAGCGTCCTTTGGCCGGGGACGTTAAAACGTGAGTATAACGTGTTAGAGGAGGACTATTGAACGGGAATGAATACCGCGGATTTGAACCAAAAGGCCGATTCTTATAAGATCGGTGTCGGTCACATGAAAGAGCTTATGCCCGGTATGGTGGATGCATACCATCATTTTACAGCCGCTTGTTTCGCAGACGGGGTGCTGGATAAAAAACAGAAGCAGCTGATCGCGCTCGGCATCAGCCTGTTTGCCAACAATGAGGTATGCACGGTTTATCATGTGGGAGAAGCGTTATCGGAGGGAGCGACACCGCAAGAAATTATGGAAGCGACGGCGGTCGCCGCCGCGGTCGGCAGCGGTCATGCGATGTCTCAGGGCGTTACACGGGTGCAGCAGGCGCTCGGTTCCTTGACCGCCGGCACCCAATAGCGGGGCTGAATGCCTAAAGTAACAAAAGTTCCGGCTCTAGAAAACGGAGGTCGGGGATGGAAGATGAAACCATTATCGGGTTCGGCCAAGCTGCCGATTCGGGGCCGTATCGCAGCGGACCGTATCACCAAAAATTTAGTGCTCCGGTTAAAACCCGGCGCGATCGCACTGATCAGCCATGACGACATGGACACGCTCGCGGCGGAGAGTCTGCTGGAAGCCCGGGTCAGGGCCGTCATTAACGCCGGGCGGACGATTACGGGCAGCCTGCCGATCAAATCGGCTCTTCGGCTGCTGGAGGCGGGAGTACCTGTCTTCGAAATCGCCCCGTCCGATTACGACCAAGCTGCTGCTTCCTCGCGTGCGGTTATACATAAGAATGGCATTTCCTTGGACCATGGATGGGTACCTTGCACAGCCTTCACCCAGGAATTGTGGCTGGAGCGGTTCACGCTTGCTTCGATGGGGGAGAAGCAGCAGCTCCGGCGGTTTATCGAGAACACGCTTCATTACGCGCAGTACGAACAAGCCGTCATTCTGGAGCCGCTGCAATGTCCTCCGCTGCGTACGTGTCTCGTGGGCAAGCAGGTGCTTATCGTCGTACGCGGAGCAGGCTATAAACAGGATCTCGTTGCTTTGACAAGCTATATTAGGAGCCGAAGGCCCGTGTTGATCGGCGTGGATGGCGGCGCGGACGCGCTCCTCGAATGCGGTTTCCGTCCGCACCTGATCGTGGGAGATATGGACAGCGTGACGGATGCGGCTCTCCGCTGCGGAGCGGAGCTGCTCGTTCACGGTTATTTGGATGGACGCGCGCCGGGGCTGGAGCGGGTAAAAGCCGCGGGACTGGAGGCCGCTACGGTGCTTTCCGGCGGAACCAGCGAAGACTTGGCGCTTCTTCTGGCCTATGACCAGCAATGCGAGCTGATGGTTACCGTCGGCCTTCACAGCCATATGCTGGACTTTATGGAGAAGGGAAGGCCGGGCATGGGCAGCAGCTGGCTGGTCCGGATGAAGGTGGGCGGCAAGCTGGTCGATGCCAAAGGAATCAGCAAGCTGTATGCACAGGCAGCCGAATTGAAATCCATACCGGTGCGTGCCGGCTGGAAAGCCTACGTGAAGTCATTATTCATATAACAAGGGAGGGTGCCCGATGCAGGCCCAAACCATATCCATCATTGTCCCCGCATGGAACGAATCGGCGCTGCTTGCGGGTACGCTCCAATCGATAGGAGAAGGCTGCCGCAATCTGACTTGCCAGACGGGTATGCGGACGCAGCTGATCGTCGTCGATGACGGCAGCCGGGATTCGACTGCCGAGCTGGCTGTACCTTATGCCGATCTGATTCTTCGACAGCCCGCACGCCGGGGCAAAGGAGCGGCGCTGCGTCTAGGGTGGAGAGCGGCGTCCGGGGAGGTCGTCGTTTTCCTGGACGCGGACCTCGGTTCAAGCGCCAAGCATTGGCCGGATTTGATTCAGCCGCTGCTGGAAGGCGAGTGTGATATGACCGTAGCCAAGCTTCCGCAGGCCAGCCGGAAAGGCGGCTTCGGACTCGTTCGTGGAGCGGCGGCCCGAGGCGTACGATGGCTTAGCGGATTCCGCTCTCAAGCCCCATTATCAGGACAGCGCGCGGTCCGTTCGGAAATTCTTCATCGCTCGCGCGGCAGGTACGATGGCTTCGGCGTGGAGGTGGGACTGCTCATTGACGCGGTTAAGATGGGGTATCGTGTGCAGGAGCTTGAGGTGCCGCTCTATCACCGGGAGACGGGGCGCAACTGGTCGGGCTGGTGGCACCGGGGTAAGCAGCTCGCTGCGGTAAGCCGGACCCTGTGGGCTTGCTGGCGGAAGCCGGTATGCTGAAGGCCGCCTTGCTTCCCGCAGCCGGCCTGCTTTTGTACGTTACGGGGTACGGACTGAGGTTTTGGGTATTGTCGGTATTGTATAGCCGAGGAATCACGGATATAAATTATAGGGGCGAGCCTGTTGCAACCGCGGGCGGTCTGCTCGTATGGCTGCTCGCGCAGTTATTTCTAGGAGGTCTGATGGTTTGGAAGCTGATCTTGGGCGAAGGGCCGCCGTGGGACATTGTATTGTTCGATATGTCCTTGCTGCTGGTAACATGGGCTTCCTTCGCGGATGACCGTTACGGGGATAAACGCATTAAAGGCTTGTCAGCCCACTGGAACGCCTGGCTGAGCAGCGGCGTACCGACCACCGGATGGCTGAAGGCCGGAGCTGTACTGGGAGGAGCGCTGCTCGTTCTGCCGCCGGATGAGAGCTTGCTGGGTACTGTTTGCGGGGTTCTTCTGCCGATGCTGTCGGCGAACGCGCTGAATTTGCTGGACCTCCGCCCCGGCCGTGCGCTGAAGGTCTTTTTAGTCGTCTCCGGTGCGCTGGTGCTCGCTGCGGCGCTCTGCGGGGAATGGTTCGAGTCGGATCCTCGCTTGCTATGGCTTCTCCCGTTTATCGTCGGGGCCATGCTGCTGCTGCCTTTGGACCTAAAAGCACGCGTCATGCTGGGGGATACGGGAGCGAACCTGCTCGGCTTCGGACTTGGCTGCGCAGTGCTCTGGTCCTGGGGGCCGGCGGCGGAGTGGGGCGTCCTTCTGGTCCTGATCCTGCTGCACGTCTGGACCTGGAACCGGTCGCTTTCGCAGGTGATCGACGGGAATGCTATGCTGCGCTGGATGGACCGGCTGGGACGAGACGGCGCGTAATCGTACAAAAAAGGGAGAAAACGCGGAAACCCTCCTGCGTCTACTCCCTTTTGCGTTTTTGTCGGAAGCGGGGAGCTACGTAATTGCGCTTGCGGTCCCGAAAGAACGTCCATCCTCCCAAAAAGGCGATGCCGGCCGCGAACAGCAGCAATCCCCAGACTAGCTTGCCCCACAGCACGTGAGGATCGGACGAGGTATGGTCGAACTGAGCGAACCAAGCGTCCTTCATGGCCAAAAAGCCATAAGTTGCCATTAGTCCCGGTATGACGAGGAGCAGGATGGCGATAAAACGAGATAGCGTAACTTTCATGCGAAGCTCCTTTGCCCTTGATCGCGTTTCCTAATTCTTTATTCTTAAAGTATCATAAAAGGATGTCCGTTTCATGTCCAGGTTTTGAATTTTGTGTCACAATGACAGAATTCATGTCGTGTTCAGATTTAGTACTATATTTCTGCCTTCAAAAAAGGTTAGAATGTAAGGATAATAGAAAGTCGAATGCAGGAGGAATACGTAATGACGCATAATTTTGATGTCGTAGTACTCGGCGGAGGCATCGGCGGATATACAGCGGCCATTCGGGCGGCGCAGCTGGGGAAAAGCGTTGCCATCGTCGAACAGGACAAGCTAGGAGGGACATGTCTTCATCGCGGCTGCATCCCGAGCAAGGCGCTGCTTCGGAGCGCGGAGCTGTTTGCGGCGATGAAGGAAAGCGAGTCCTACGGGATTTTGGCGGAAGGCGTCAAGCTCGATTTTAACAAGGTCCAAACCCGCAAAACGGCGATTGTGGATCAATTGCATAGCGGCGTTCAATATTTGATGAAAAAAAATAAGATCGAGGTGTTCCGCGGCAAAGGCTGCATTATCGGGCCTTCGATCTTTTCGCCGCGCAGCGGAACGGTGTCCGTGGAGCAGGAGGACGGCGAGTATCTGTCGCTTGTTCCCAACGCCTTGATAATCGCTACCGGCTCGCGCCCGCGCAGCTTGCCCGGGCTTTCGATCGACGGCGAATTCCTGCTCAGCAGTGACGATGCGCTGACGATGGAGGCGCTTCCCGCTTCGATGATCATTATCGGCGGCGGTGTGATCGGCGTCGAATGGGCATCGATGCTGAGCGACTTCGGCGTTCAGGTGACGGTTGTTGAATATGCGCCGCGTTTGCTGCCGGGAGAGGACGAGGACGTTTCGCGCGAGCTCGAGCGGCTGCTGAAAAAACGCGGGGTAACGGTACATACGGGAGCGAAGGTGCTTCCCGAGACGGTACGGACGGGAGCGGGTGGCGTGACACTGTCGGTTGAGAAGAAAAACGGCACTTTGGAGCTGTCGGCGGACAAGGCGCTGGTCTGCGTCGGGCGGCAAGCGAATGTCGAAGGCATCGGGCTGGAGAATACCGACGTCAAGATCGAGAACGGATTCATCCGCGTGAATGATTTTATGCAGACGGCGGAGTCCCACATTTATGCCGTCGGCGATTGCATCGGCGGCGTTCAGCTGGCCCACGCCGCATCGCACGAGGGCATTATGGCTGCAGAGCATGCCGCCGGAAGGAATCCGCACGGCTACGCTGCCCACCGCGTTCCGCGCTGCGTGTATTCCCGCCCCGAGATCGCAAGCGTCGGCTGGACCGAGCGGCAGGCGGCGGAGCAGGGCTTCGAGCTGAAAATCGCAAAGCTTCCGTTCAAGCCGCTGAGCAAAGCGCTCGTATACGGGGAAACTGACGGCTTCATCAAGGTCATTGCGAACAAGCGGTCGAACGATATTTTGGGCGTTCATATGATTGGCCCGCACGTGACGGATTTCATCTCGGAGGCTGCGCTGGCCCAACTGCTGGAAGCGACGCCGTGGGAAGTGGGGCAAACGATTCATCCGCATCCGACGCTGTCGGAGCTGCTCGGCGAGGCCATGATGGCGGTTGACGGGCAATCGATAAGCTTCTAGACCAAGGACGGCGGTGCCCCGGGGATTTTTACCTGCGTACAATTGTGTTCATATTCCAAACCGTTTATAATATATTATAGGGTCAAGTATTAGAACCTGGTATTAAAATCTTGTATTAGATTTAAAGGAGGCGCTCAGCCCATGTCAATCGGTCAAATGAGGAAACACCGCCAGCTGGGATTAACGGATCAGCAGGCGGTCGAGATGTATACGCTCATGCTGACGGGCCGTAAATTCGATGAACGCTGTCATGTTCTGCAGCGATCGGGGAAGATCGCATTCCACGTTTCGGGCATCGGCCAAGAGACCGCTCAGGTGGCAGCCGCCTATGCGCTGAATAAGGATAAGGATTATTTTTTGCCGTATTACCGCGACTACAGCTTTGTTCTGACCGTCGGCATGTCGCTGAAGGAGCTTATGCTGGCCGCTTTCGCCAAGGCGGAGGATCCGAACAGCGGCGGGCGCCAAATGCCGGGCCACTTCAGCCATAAGAAACTGAACATCGTGACGGGCTCCAGTCCGGTGACGACGCAGGTGCCTCACGCGGTCGGCTTCGCGCTCGCCGCCAAGATGAAGCGCCGGGAATTCGTAGCGTTCACGACGTTCGGCGAAGGCTCGAGCAATCAGGGGGATTTTCATGAAGGCTGCAACTTCGCCGGAGTACATAAGCTCCCTGTCATTTTCATGTGCGAGAACAATCAATATGCGATTTCCGTGCCGCTGCACAAGCAAGTATCCGGCAGCATTGCCGAGCGGGCCATCGGATACGGCTTCCCGGGCTATAAGGTGGACGGCCGCGATCCGCTGGAGGTTTACCGCGTCGTGAAGGAAGCAAGAGAGCGTGCGGTCCGGGGCGAAGGACCTACCCTGATCGAGGCGGTCATGTACCGGCTCACTCCGCACTCCACATCGGACGACGATCTTCTTTACCGGACGAAGGAAGAAGTGGAGTCCAATAAAGCGCAGGACGGGCTCATTAAATATAAAGAATATTTGATCGGCTGCGGGCTGTGGAGCGAGGAACAGGAAGCGGAGCTGTCCGACCGGATTAAGAAAGAGCTGAATGAAGCGACGAGCTATGCCGATTCGGCGCCTTATCCGAAGCCGGAAGATACGCTGCTGCATGTGTACGCGGAAGGCGGGGAGGAATAACCGATGGCGGTCATTACTTATTTGGAAGCAATTCGTACGGCCATGAAGGAAGAGATGGAACGCGACGAGAACGTATTCGTGCTCGGCGAGGATGTGGGCAAGGGCGGCGTGCTCAACGCGACGAAAGGACTGCGGGATCAGTTCGGCGAAGAGCGCATCATGGATACGCCGCTGGCGGAATCCGCCATTGCCGGCGTAGCGATCGGAGCGGCCATGTACGGCATGCGTCCGGTGGCGGAGATGCAGTTCGCCGATTTCATCTTCCCTGCTACGAACCAAATTATCAGCGAGGCGGCGAAAATCCGTTACCGTTCCAACAACGATTGGAGCTGTCCGATCGTCATCCGGGCTCCTTACGGGGCGACGGGCGGCGGCGCGCTGTATCATTCCCAGTGCCCGGAATCGGTATTTTTCGGCACGCCCGGACTGAAGCTGGTTGCCCCATCGAACCCTTACGACGCCAAGGGCTTAATGAAAGCGGCCATCCGCGATGCGGATCCGGTGCTTTATTTTGAGCATAAGAAATGCTACCTCAGTATTACCGGTGAAGTGCCGGATGAAGATTATATCGTGCCGATCGGCAAAGCCGACGTCAAGCGGCAGGGAACCGACGTCACGGTCATTTCTTACGGCATAACCGTGCAGTATGCGCTGCAGGCGGCCGAAGAGCTGGCGAAGGAAGACATCAGCGTTCACGTGCTGGATCTGCGCACCATTCAGCCTTTGGACAAGGAAGCGATTCTGGAAGCGGCGAGCAGAACCGGCAAGGTGCTGATTGTTCATGAGGACAACAAGACTGGCGGCGTCGGTGCGGAAGTATCGGCGATTATCGCTGAAGAGCTTCTCTACGACCTGGACGCTCCGATCGCACGGCTCTGCGCGCCGGACGTGCCGGCTGGGGGGATGAATCCGCCGATGGAGAAGTTTTTCCTGCTGAGTGCGGACAAGATCAAGGAAGCGGCGCGCAAGCTGGCGCTGTATTAGGCAAGCGGGAGGACCGGAGAACATGAGCGAGCGTAAACAAGGAACCGAAGTGACGGTACCCCACCTGGCGGAAAGCCTCGTATCCGCTACGGTCGGCAAGTGGCTGAAGCAGCCCGGAGATTACATTGAACAGTACGATGTGCTGTGCGAATTGATTACGGATAAAGTGACGGTCGAGATGCCGTCTCCCGTCGAAGGTCGTCTGGTTCAGCTTCTGGCCGCTGATGGGGAAACGGCGGCCGTAGGGCAGGCGATTTGTATCATCGAGGAACCGCAAACAGCGTCAGCCGACGGGGCCGGCTCCGGCGTAAGCGAACCGGCTGCAGGGGAAATTGCGGTCCGGTCAGCAGACGCGGATGGCGATCAGAGCATGCGGGGGCGGTTCTCGCCCGCGGTGCTCCGGCTTGCGGCGGATCATGGCATAAATCCGAGCGAGGTGAAAGGCAGCGGACTCGGCGGCCGGGTAACGCGTAAAGATATCGAGGCGCATATCGCTTCGGGTCCGGCAGCCGGGCCTGCGGCAAGAACGACCCAGGTTCAAGCGCCACTCGCGGCTGCGGCCGTTCCACGAGACGCTGCGGACTCGGCTGACAGCGGGGTATTCGTGCCGAACCCGCCGAAGGTGCCGGTACGTTCGACAGGCATCCATCTATCAGAGAATCCGCCGCTGCCGAAGATCGAGGTGGAAGGTCAGCAGCTCGATGGCCGCGGGGAATATCTCATCGACGTCACGCCGATCCGCAATACGATTGCGAGCCGGATGCGCCAAAGCGTCACGGAGATTCCGCACGCCTGGACGATGATTGAAGTGGACGTTACGAATCTCGTGCTGCTCCGCAATAAGCTCAAGGGCGAGTTCATGCGTCAGGAAGGAATCAATCTGACCTACCTCGCCTTCCTGTTGAAAGCGGTCGTGAACGCGATCAAGGATTACCCGATCATGAACTCGGTTTGGGCCGTCGACAAAATCATCGTGAAGCGCGATATCAATCTATCGCTCGCCGTAGGTACGGAGGATTTCGTCGTGACGCCGGTCATCAAGAAGGCCGATCAAAAAAATATTGCCGGTCTCGCCCGGGAAATCGACGAATTAACCCGGAAGGCAAGAGCCGGCAAGCTGTCTCTGGACGATATGCAGGGCGGTACGTTTACGGTAAACAATACCGGTTCGTTCGGATCGATTCTTTCCTACCCGATCATCAACTATCCGCAAGCGGCGATTCTGACGTTCGAATCCATCGTCAAGAAGCCTGTCGTCATTCAGGATATGATCGCGGTCCGTTCCATGGTCAACCTGTGCTTGTCCCTCGATCACCGCATTCTGGACGGCGTTATCTGCGGCCGCTTCCTGCAGCGGGTGAAGGAGAATTTGGAAGGGTACAACCAGGATACGAAGCTGTATTGAATCGAATCCGTGCGGGAAGCCGGGGACTGCGGCATGCAGACGCCGGCTTAGACCTCGCACAATCGGATCAGAGGATGGAATTGATCGTAAACATGACGGTCGTCAGCAGCATGGAAGCGAGCATCAGGTAGATGACGATCCGGAACAGCAGTTTATTGCGTTTCATGGTTAATTCAGCTCCTCATATTAGTGCTCCGAAGGGTGATCGATAAGGTCCCCTGCTCGGCGAAACTTATACTAGCATTTTAACTCAAGAAAGGGCGGAGAGGAAAGAGATGATCCAGGAACAACGGTTAGTAGACGAATTTATCGAGCTGGTGAAGATCGACAGCGAGACGAAACACGAAGAGGAGATCAGCCGCGTGCTGAAGGAGAAATTCGGCGCGCTCGGACTTAAGGTGGAGGAGGACGATTCCGCCGCCAAGACCGGCCACGGCTCCGGCAACCTGATCTGCACGCTGGCGGCTACCTCGTCGAAGCCGCTGCCGAAGCTGTTCTTCACCTCGCATATGGATACGGTAGCACCCGGTGTTGGGATCAAGCCGCAAATCGGCGAGGACGGATACATACGCAGCGACGGAACGACGATCCTGGGCAGCGACGACAAGGCGGGACTCGCCGCAATGTTCGAAGCGATCCGCATGCTGAAGGAAAAAGGGATCGAGCATGGACAAATCCAATTCGTCATCACGGCGGGCGAAGAAATGGGTCTTAAAGGATCGCGCGGCCTGGACGCCAAATGGGTTGATGCCGATTTCGGCTATGCGCTCGATTCCAACGGCAATATCGGCGACATTGCCGTAGCGGCGCCGACCCAATCCAAAGTGTACATCACCTTCACCGGCCGTTCCGCCCATGCGGGCGTAAATCCGGAAGACGGCGTGAGCGCGATTACGGTCGCCAGCAAAGCGATCTCCCGCATGCCGCTCGGACGAATCGACAAGGAAACGACGGCGAATATCGGCCGCTTCGAGGGCGGCGTGACGGGTGCGACGAATGTGGTCGTAGAGATTGTCAAGCTGGAAGGCGAAGCACGAAGCATTACGCAGGACAAGATGCATGCGCAAGTCGAAAACATGCGGAAGGCTTGTCAGCAGGCCGCGGATGAGATGGGCGCGACGCTCGATTTTAAAAGCGAAGTGATTTACCCCGCTTACATGCACGATGAGACGGTGCCTGTCGTGAAGCTGGCGATGAAAGCTTTGTCCGACGTCGGCTGCTCGCCGCGCACGTTCCATTCCGGAGGCGGCAGCGACGCCAACATGTTCAACGGCATGGGGATCCCTACCGTAAACCTGGCGATCGGCTACCTTGACATTCACACCACCAAGGAACGCATTGCCGTGAAGGACCTGGTGAAGACGGCGGAAGTCGTTGTAACCATCGTTCAAGAGGTTGCTAAGGGATAAATATCCGCTTCCGGGCATAACTTGATACTACGTGAAGAAATCGCTGCTTTTCCCGGCTTGCCAAGCGGGAGAGGCAGCGATTTTTGAATAGCAGGAGGAAGGGGGATGCTGGCATGGGCATCCGCTGGGAGATCGCTGTGGTGAAAGAAATCGCAGCGCAGGACGGTGATTTGCTCGAATGCACGGTACGTATGGCAGACGGATCGGAGACGGGCGCTTTCTATGACCTTCAGTTGAACGGCCCGCTTCTCCCGGGAAGCCGAGTGCTGCTCAATACTACAGCGGTGGAGCTCGGGTTGGGTACGGGAGGCATGCATTTTGTGCACGCCGTCCTGCCTCCGATGAACGGTGCGGCGGAATCGTACGGGAGGAAGGAAGACGCTTCGAACCCTTATGACGGTCACATCATGAAGCTGCGATATACATCGCTGCAGCGGGCGGTGCTTGCGGCGGAAGAGCCGGTAAGCCCCTATCATTCGCTGATGTCGGGCGGACGCCGGCTGGACGGCATGCCGGTCCTGGTCGGTGAGCTTCACAGCATGCTTCCTGTTGCGGTTGCCTGGATGCGGAGCTTGGCCGAGGCGGAAGGGCTTCACATGCCGCGGATCGTTTACGTCATGGGAGACGGCGGCGCGCTGCCGATCGGGCTCAGCCGGCATGTTCGCCGTTTGCGTGAGCTCGATTGGCTGACCGGTACGGTGACCTACGGTCACGCTTACGGAGGAGACGTTGAGACGGTCAACAAATACACGGGGCTGCTCGCGGCGCGTGTCGTGCTGGAAGCGGACCTGGCCATTGTGATCCAAGGTCCCGGGATGGTCGGCACCGCTACGGAATATGGCCACTCCGGCATTGAAACCGGGGAGCTGCTCCATGCGGCGGCGGTGCTCGGCGGACTTCCCGTGCCTATTCCCCGGATCAGCTTCGAGGAAGAGCGGGAGCGGCATCGCGGCTTGAGCCATCATACGGTTACGGTGCTTAGAGATATCGTCATCACCAAGACAAGGCTGCCGCTGCCGCTTCTGAAGCCTGAGGAATCGAGGAGGCTGACGAGCCAGCTGCAGTCTTCCGGGCTGGACCGGAAGCATGAGCCGGTATGGCGGGAGGCCCCTTCGGTTGAAGCCATGGAAAAGGCGCTGTCGGCCTACGGTTCGGTCACTTCCATGGGGAAGGGACTACGGGAAAGTCCTTCGTTCTTCGCGGCGATATGCACCGCAGCGGAGTATGTTTTTCGGCTATTGCGCTCTTGACGCGTGCTTAGAACGGACACCCCGCGACGGATTGCCTTCCAGATAATCGGTTAAACGGACGTTGCGCGCCGTCTGCCGCAGCGCATCCTGCAAGTAACGTCTGATTTCCCAACCTTTTCCTACAAGACGAAGCTGATGGAGCGTAGCATAGGTTTTCATAGTCATTCCCCCGATCCAGATAGATTACTAGACTTGTTACCTCCAGCGTATGCGGGGTGCTGCATGGATATGCCTATCTAGTTCCCCAATCTGCGAACTCTTGCGTAAAACGTGATATAATCAAACGTGAACGATTTCTTCTACCCTTTACTACCTCATTTTCCCAGGAAAGGAAACACTTCATGAGCCATAAAACCGATAAAAAATTTGAAGAAATTACGCTGAGCACGGAACCGATCTTCCAGGGGAAAATCATATCGCTGCAGGTGGATACCGTACAGCTGCCGAACGGAAGCACGGCCACGCGGGAGATTGTCCGGCATCCGGGTGCCGTTGCGGTGCTCGCCTTGATCGGCGACAAGATGCTTGTCGTGGAGCAATACCGCAAACCGATGGAGAAGAGCCAGGTGGAAATTCCGGCAGGCAAGCTGGATCCGGGAGAACATCCGCAGGAGGCCGCCGCCAGAGAGCTGGCTGAAGAAACCGGCTATCGCAGCGCATCGCTTAAGCTGCTCAGCTCCTTCTACACGTCGCCCGGCTTTGCCGATGAATTGATTCACCTCTATGTGGCCGACGACCTGTCGCAGGGCGAGGCACGTCCGGATGAAGACGAGTTCCTCGAGGTGGAGGCGATTACCCTGGAACAGGCGCAGCACTACATCCGCGAAGGGCGGATCAGCGACGCCAAAACGATCATGGCCGTCTACGCCTGGCAAATTATGAAGCTCGGCGGGACGCTGTAGCATGCAAAGCTACTACGCCGATCTTCACATCCATATCGGCCGGACGGAAGAGGGACAAGCCGTCAAGATCAGCGCCGCGAACAATCTGACGTTCTACAATATCGCGCGGGAAGCGTCGCAGGTCAAAGGGATGGACATCGTCGGCATTATCGACTGCCATTCGCCGGGAGTGCAGCGCGAGATGCTCCGCTACCTCGACCGGGGGGAAATGACGGAGCTGCCCGGCGGGGGCATTCGTTATCATTCCACAACAGTGCTGCTCGGCTGTGAGATCGAGGTGAGGGATGAAGGACTCGGAACGGCACATCTTATGGCCTATATGCCGGGACTTGAGGAGATGCGGGCGTTTACAGACTGGCTGGGCAAGCATATGAAGAACGTGCAGCTCAGCTCCCAGAGGATTTATGTTCCGGCCAAGGCGCTGCAGGCCGAAGTGCTGTCCCGCGGCGGCCTGCTCGTTCCGGCCCATATCTTCACGCCGCATAAGAGCGTGTACGGCAGCTGCTCGACGCGGATGTCGCATCTGCTCGACCTGGACGGCATCGCCGGGGTGGAGCTCGGCCTCAGCGCCGACTCCGAGATGGCCGGCTACCTGAGCGAGCTGGACAGGTATACGTTCTTGACCAATTCGGACGCGCACTCGCTACCGAAGATCGGACGCGAGTACAATAAGCTTGCCCTGATGGAGCCGACGTTCGAGGAGTTCCGCAAAGCGCTGGCCGGTGAAGAAGGCCGCGGCGTACTCGCGAACTACGGGCTCAATCCCCGGCTGGGCAAATATCACCGGACCTACTGCGGGGATTGCGGCTGGATCCTCGATGAAGCGGACGCCATTGCGACCGAGCGATGCCTGTATTGCGGAAGCCGGCGGATTGTGCGGGGCGTCATGGACCGCATTCTGGAGCTGGCCGACCGCGACATCCCGTTCGTCCCCCCCAGCCGTCCGCCTTATGTGTACCAGGTGCCGCTGGAATATATTCCCGGACTCGGACCGAAGACGTTCCGCCGTTTGATTGAACGGTTCGGCACCGAAATGAAATTACTGCATGAGGCCGGCTTCGAGGAGCTTGCGGAGGCGGCGGGTGAATCGATAGCCCGATACTTGACCGCGGCAAGGGACGGGACTCTCCAGCTTGCGGTTGGCGGAGGCGGCAAATACGGCAAGGTCCAAACATAAGTCATAATGCGGGACAGCCCCTCATATCCTGTACTATTCGGACAAGGGGGGCTATTCCGCTATGGGACGAAACCGGTCGATGCAGCAATATATGAAGGAGCACCTGTCGTTTTATTTGTTTGTAGGAGTCATATTCGTCACCGGCGTCGTATTCGGAGCTGTCATGGTGAACGCCTTGTCAATGGACCAGAAGCAGGAGATTACCCGGTACTTGGGCAATTTCTTCTCCTCCGTGGAGCAGGGGGCGCTGGGTGGGGACGTGCAGGGATCGTTCCGAGATTCGTTCTCGATGCATATTAAATGGATCCTCATTATCTGGGTGCTGGGCGTTTCTGTCGTCGGGCTCCCGCTGATTCTCATCCTTGATTTTTTGAAAGGCGTGTTGATCGGCTTCACGATTGGGTATTTGGCCGGGACGATGTCCTGGAAGGGCTTGCTGTTCGCGCTCGTCGCGGTCGTACCGCAGAACCTGATCGCCATTCCGGTGCTGCTCGTCTGCAGCGTTACGGCGATGGCCTTTACCGTACATCTGGTGAAAAACCGCTTCCTTCAGAAAAGAGGGACCTTATACGAGCCGTTCATGCGTTTCTCGGCTACGGTGCTGGCATCGGCCGTGCTGCTGGCCGGGGTGGCGATGCTGGAGGCCCAAGTTTCTCCCGTGATGATGAAATGGGTCACGCCGATGCTTGTGCTCGGCTCGGCTTCGTAAGAAGCGGTTAAAAGGTTTGACTTTGATACGCGGCACGACCTATAATGTAAGCATGCGGCCATTTCCGCGTTTACTCTGGATTACAGGGGTGCGGGGCCGGATGCTTCTATGCGTTTGACAGACGTTTCAACGCGTTGATTTTGCCTTACGGCAACACTTGGTTTTGGAGCCGGTTTTGCTTACGAAGACGGTTTTGCTGCCGCAAAACCCGAGTGGTTGCTTTCGAAGTTGTTTTGCCTACGGCAAAACATGTAGGGGGAGGAGCATGGAATCTCGCATTGAAAAAATTAAGCAGCAGCTGCAATCGCAAGGCTACAAGCTGACGCCCCAGCGGGAGGCGACCGTACGGGTTCTGCTTGAGAATGAGGAAGACCATCTCAGCGCGGAGGACGTGTTCATGCTCGTGAAGGACAAGGCTCCCGAGATCGGCCTTGCCACCGTATACCGCACGTTGGAGCTGCTCAGCGAGCTGCATGTTTTGGAGAAAATGAATTTCGGCGACGGCGTGGCGCGTTACGATCTTCGCAATGACAGCACTCATCATCATCATCATCATCTGATCTGTGTGCAATGCGGAGCCGTGGACGAAATCATGGAAGATTGGCTCGGACCGCTGGAGGAGCGGCTTGACAAAGAATTCAACTTCCAAGTGCTGGACCACCGCCTCGACTTTCAGGGCATCTGTCACCGGTGCCGCGAGAAGAACAAACAGTGATTGTAAACCTTCGCTTGAGCCCAATCAAGTCTGAAGGTTTTTTGCTTTGTTCACATATTCCGGGACGATTGGCGGAATCTATACATAAGGTGAAGTATATAACGACAGGTAACGGAGGCGGCTTAGATGATAATCGGGATCCCTAAGGAAATTAAAAATAACGAGAACCGCGTTGCTTTGACCCCGGGCGGTGCAGCCATGCTCGTCCATGCCGGTCATACCGTATTGGTGGAAGCCGGAGCGGGGATGGGAAGCGGCTTTACGGACGAGGAATACATCAAGGAAGGCGCGCAGCTCGTAGCCGAAGCTTCCGAGGTTTGGGCGAAAGCCGAAATGATCATGAAAGTGAAGGAGCCGCTGCCGGCGGAGTACGGTTATTTCCGTGAGGGGCTGACTTTGTTTACATACCTCCATTTGGCGGCCGAGCCCGAGCTGACTGAAGCGCTGCTTAAGAGCAGAATGACGGCTATCGCCTATGAAACGATCCAGCTGCCGAACGGCAGCCTGCCGCTCTTGACGCCGATGAGCGAGGTAGCAGGACGCATGTCCGTTCAGGTCGGCGCGCAGTATCTGGAGAAGCTCTACGGCGGACGGGGCATTCTGCTCGGCGGCGTACCCGGAGTACCTTCGGCGGACGTCATTATCATCGGCGGAGGCATTGTCGGTACGAATGCGGCCAAGATGGCGCTCGGGCTGGGGGCGAACGTGGTTGTCATCGAACGGAACGGGGACCGGCTCCGATACCTCGACGACGTATTCGGCGGACGGATCCGTACGTTGATGTCGAATCCGTTTAACATCGCCAACGCCGTGCAAAAGGCCGATCTTCTGATTGGGGCCGTACTGATTCCGGGGGCCAAAGCGCCGAAGCTGGTGACAGAAGAGATGGTCAAACAGATGAAGCCGGGGGCGGTAATCGTCGATGTTGCTGTCGACCAAGGGGGCTCCATCGCTACGGTGGACCGGGTCACGACGCACAGCGAGCCCACCTATGAGAAGCACGGCGTCATCCATTACGCTGTTGCGAATATGCCCGGCGCCGTTCCGCGGACGTCCACGCTGGCTTTAACGAACGTGACGATCAACTATGCGATGGAACTGGCCGGCCGAGGGGTTACGCGTGCGCTGTACAGCAATGCGTCCCTGAAGCTGGGTGTGAACGCATATCATGGTCACGTAACCTACGGCGCGGTGGCCGAAGCGTTAGGCAAGCCTTATTCCGTGCTGGATACGCTGCTTCCGATCTCTTAATCGGGGGTACAACATAATATCGCACGAAGGATCATAGGTTAGTCCTAGAGGGAGCCGCAAGCTTCCGAGAGCAGGTTTCGAACGGCAGCCTGTAAAGGAGGTCTAAACTATGGTCTTTCATGCCAGAAAGTGGATGGAACGCTTCCGATTTATCGTGCTGTTTACCGCATTTACATTCCTTATTTACCATGCGCTGCTGCTTGTGACCCAGTGGATCGAGCCGGCGCAGAAATATAAGGAGCCGTCGGGCAGGGCTATCAAAGTATTTCAGCCGAACGAACCGTTTGGTCTCCGGGATAAAGCGTCGATGGGGGAGCGGCTGAAGCTGTTTTATTTGATCGGAGAATAAGCTTTGCTATCGTCGGCAGGAAATCCGGGTGCAGGTGTGGAATAGTACAGAGCTAGGAAACGCATAAAACCCCATGTGGGCGTTCTGCATAACAAGAAGGGGACAGGGCCGCGCATGAAAAACGATTTGCAGACGTTTATCCGATTTCTATCCGACGAGCGTAACTTGGCGGACAATACGATTGATTCGTACAATCGCGATTTGCACCAATACATAGAGTTTTTAGAGGCTGCGGGCGTTTCTTCAATCAGGCAGAGCGGCAAAACGCATGTGGCCGGGTATTTGCTTGCGCAGAAGCAGAAGGGGCGGGCGACGGCGACCGTAACCCGGAGTATGGTCTCGATTCGGGCTTTTTATCATTATTTAGTGAAGGAACGCGTCATCGAGCAGGACCCTACGATCCATCTGGAAATGCCGAAGCAGGAGAAACGGCTGCCCAAGGTATTGAGCGTAGCCGAGGTGGAGCGGCTGCTTCAATCGCCTGACGTCACGCAGCCTAACGGGCTGCGGGATAAAGCGATGCTCGAATTGCTCTACGCCACCGGCATACGCGTGACGGAGCTCATCATGCTGAATGTGGACAGCGTGAATCCCGAGATGGGCTTCATCCGCTGCGTAGGCAAGGGCGAGAAGGAAAGAATCGTGCCGCTCGGCAGAATGGCCGCCGTTTGCCTGACGCAATATATCGAAGGCATGCGCCCGCGGCTGCTCAAACCATCGAAGGAAGAGCAGGCGCTCTTCATCAATCATTTGGGTACGCGCATCACGCGGCAGGGCTTTTGGAAAATTATTAAGCGCTATGCGCACGAGTCGGGTATTCGCAGCGAAATAACGCCCCATACGATTCGACACTCGTTCGCAGCCCATCTGCTGGAGAACGGAGCAGATCTTCGTTCCGTCCAGGAGATGCTCGGCCATGCCGATATTTCGACGACGCAGATTTATACCCAGGTAACCCGCAGCAAGCTGAAAGAGGTATATGACCAGGCTCATCCGAGGGCGAAAGCGTAACGACTCTTCGCCGGATCCGGCAGTCTGAAACCACCCTATGCGGTGGTTTTTTTCTTGTACAGCCCATGGATTCCCATAACCGTATAAAGCAGCACGGGGATCACGATTTGGAATATCGTAAAAATTTTCACGCTGATCACGAGACCGACCCAAATATGAACCGTATAGCTGGGCTCCAGGAAGGAGGTGGCGAAAATCACCAGCCCCACGGGTATAACCCATCTCTGATAAGGGATTGAAGTCAGCTCGGCTATCCCCATCGCGGCGCATAAATGAAATGCCATCATTTTGATGAGCAGCCCGTTGAAAATGAGCAGCGCCATCAGCACGTCCATCCGCTCGAACACCTCGGCAACGGAGATTAGCTGAACGGATTGCAGGAAAGGAAACGAACTTACACCGGCTAATGCCGGCCCCAGAACGGCTAGATTCAACGCATTCATAAAGATTAGAAATGCAGCTACGGAAAGATAACTGCAAACCGTCGTTTTGCCGATGGACTCGCTCTCTTGAACTAACCGCCAAAACAGCAGGAAAATGACCATTTGTCCGAAAGGAAATGATACGATTTCCGGAAAAGCGGCTTGAAGCACTGGGCCGATCCCTTGCTCCAGCACGGGAGAGAGCCTCTGGAAATGAACGAGCTCCGCGACCGCAAACAGAAGAATAAGTCCGGCATAGCTGAAGAAGACCAGAGGAACGAGGATTTCGGGCAATCGGAAAAAAACTTCCAAGCCTTTCATCAATCCGTACATGGAGATCACGACAATGATTGACATAATGGCGTATTTAGGCGTTTCCGACAATAAGGAGAGATTCATGAGCTCTCCGAAATCACGTACGTTTCTCATGGATTCGTAGCCGAAATAGACGACATAGGACCAGCCCAAGAAAGACCCGAACCGCCGGCCGAAATATTTCCTCAGCATCCCGAACAAACTGAGCAGCCGTTCTTTCTTTTGTAATCCAAGAAACAAGAGCAGAAGCAGGAGCCCTATGATTGCGGCTGCCGACATGGCGAGCCAGGCATCCTGCTTCGCTTTCATGCCAAGCATAAATAACGGCGTACTGCCTATTTCGAAAAGCACAATCATCATCGCCAGTTGATGTTTCGAGATCCGCTCTTCACTCAACCTCCTGCGCCTCCTTCCATCCATTGCTTCAACCATATGCCTAAGGGTGTCAGTAAAATCCTGTGCAGCGATACAAGGGTAATCAAAGGGCCGTGAAAGAGTTTTGCAAGGCTTAAGTAGGCGCACCATCCGACCAAAAGAATATAGCAGATGGCTTCCGAAATCCGCCGTTGTTTCCATATCTCGCGCAAGCCCCAGTAAAGGAGCAATGCATAGCCAAGGATGATGAGGGAGGCAATCATCTAATCTCCCCCTTCTTTCCGGTTCAAAAGCTTAAACGATTTATTGCTTAAACCGACATGCACGATGGAGGATTTGATATGGAGTTCGATCGTTGCTGATGCTAGAACGGAGCTCCAATCCTTCTTCATTTTTTTCCACTCTTTGGGATACTTATGGTGAACCGCTTCACCGAAACCCATGACATCGACCTTCATATCCTTTGTTTTCTTCCAGGATGCTTCGATTATTTTTTGGAGCTCCTGGCGCAGACCGTTTTCCAATTGAGCGATGTTGGCGGGCTTATTCAAATCCAAAGAACAATTCGTTTCCTGGAGAATGCCGGTTCCCTTAATGTTGATGCCCATGGTTAATTTCCCGTTTTCCAGTTTCGGGGTAAGCTTTGTCGTTGACGTTAACAGTCGGACATTCGTTTTTTCGCTCCCGTCAGATTCCGGACTGCAGGCAAAAGTAATATTGCCGGATTTGAATTTGCCCGACATGAAGGAAACCCCGAGAGCCTCCTCCTTGGACAGCCAGCCCACCATCTTTCCTTCCTTCAGGACGGCAAGTCTGCCGAGCTTCATCGCGGATCCAAGATGGGTTCGTTTCAGCTCGTCCATATTATCGGCTCGTACTCCCCCGGATAAGTAAATTTCCGGAATCACGGCGCTTTTGGATTCGCCCAAAGTGGCCTGTGCCAGCTCATACACCATGATATTGGGAAGAATGGACGCGTTTCTAGACTCGATGGATATTACTTTCTGGATGGCTTCGCCGGGAATTTTTTCAATGTGTGTCAGCTGTTCTAAAATATGTTTGGCCTTGCCTGAGGTTACGAGAATGTTAACCGTCTCCCTGGCGTCCGGATTTCGTAAATACAAGTCGATAATTTGATCCAGCCCCTCGCGGGCTACCTTTTCGCTTATAATAAAAACGCGGTTGTGCGCAAAGAACAGCTTGCGGGAGCTTTCCCTATAGCTGTTTGAAATCGCTTCGCGAATGGTCGGGCCCTTGGTGGAATAAACAATAACCGGAAGGGAAGGACCACCGCCGCCGCCGCTTGTTCCCGTACCTGCAGAAATGGCGGAGGGGATAACGACCTGATAAGATATTTCCCAGGTCTTGTCGTCGATCTTGTCAAACGAAGTGGCCGATGTAATGGCGAGCTCATTCAACTCCACCCGATTCCAGCACCCCGTTACGAAGCAGCAAGCTGCCAGAGCGAGAATGAATGCAAAAGGCCTCAGCCGCACAGCTATCCACCCCGTTTCCTTATTTTTTTCGAGGTTCCGAGCAGGAACGCCCATAATATCAACGGAAGCAGAACGTTAACGAGCAATGCATCCAAGGGATCAACGACTTGGAAGTAATAGTTAAGATCGGACTGCTTTGGAAACGAAGATACAGAAGTAAGGAGACACAAGATCCCTAGAGCAATCAAAAACGGATGTTTGCTGCCGATCCGGAAGGAGTGGGAAAATGATTGAAACAACCCATACATCGTGAGAGACATTTTGACATACATGGTGAAAATCCAGATGGAAATGAATATAACATCCACCCGTTCCAGGAAATTGCCGATTTTAACGATTCCAATCAAGCTGAAGCTGGGATAGGTATAGATTTGGTTGAGCTGCGGACCAAATACCGCAACCGAAACGATCACCGTCAAAAGGAGCTCGGCCCCTGACAGGACGACGCCCCAAACCGCAACTTTTCTTGCATCGGACGGTTTTTTCAGGTGTGGTCCTAAAAATAAAATAATTTGAACCATGGCCAGCCAGCTGATGGGCGATACGCTCCCTTGGATCAATTTCTTGAAAGAATGCTCCCCGATCGGAAGCAAATAAGGGAAATGCAAATTTCCCGCTTGAAGACACATGCTGATAACGAAAAGCAGGTTGGCGATGATAAAGACAAACACGCCGACTCGGGCCATGACTTCGATTCCAAGCGATGCGGCATACACGATAACCAGCAAGGCGATCATCATCAGAAAAAAGCGAGGAGTATCTTCCAGGATATTATCCACAAGGAAATTTGCAAATTCTTGAAAAATTTCCGCTAAAGTAATCAAGTAATATTGGAAAAGCACGATGCCGACGACAAGGGCGGCGATTCGGCCGAAGCGGGTCTCCAGCCAAGGAATGAAAGGCATCCCGGCCGTATGCCGACTGATGGAGCCGAACAATAGGGCAAGGGCTAACCCGAATGCCATGGCCAACAACACGGAAATCCACGAGTCTTGCTCGGAATAGCCCGCTACGATATTGGGCAGCACCAGAATCGCCGTCGGCGTAATGAGCTGGATGATCAAAATAATCGCCTGAGATGTGGATATCTTCTGTGACATGCGCCTGTTCTCCTATTCTAGAAGACGATCATCCGGAGGTTTAGGCTGTTGGTTTCCGGATTGTCTCTGCATATTGCCTGAAGCGATAAACCGCGGTCTCTTGATCATGGCCCACCATGGAAACCGTATGAATACGTCTTTCAGATTCGACGCAATCAGCGGTGCGAGCGGCATCAGGTAAGGAATGCCGAACGAGCGCAGTCCGGCCATATGGATGAGCAGGATCATTAACCCGGACATGATGCCGAAGAGTCCGAGCGTTGCGGCAAAAAACATCATGACGAAACGGATGAGTCTTGCCGCAATGGCCATGTTAATCGACGGAATGACGAAATTGGCTATGGCGGTAAAGGATACCACGATGACCATCGCGGCAGAAACCAAGCCCGCTTGCACGGCCGCTTGTCCCAAGACCAAGGCGCCGACGATCGAAATTGCGGGCCCGATGACCCTCGGCATGCGGACCCCTGCTTCGCGGAGCACCTCGAAGGTGATTTCCATAATCAGCGCTTCAATGATCGCCGGAAACGGAATGCCTTCCCTTTGCGCGGCTAAACTGACGAGCAGCGTAGTCGGCAGCATCTCCTGGTGAAAAGTGGTGATGGCGATATAAAGAGAAGGCAGCAGCATGGAGACGAGAAAAGCGACGTATCGGATGATCCGCAGGAAAGTAGAGATATCGTAACGCTGATAATAATCCTCACTGGATTGAAAAAACTTGAAAAACGTAACGGGAGCAATTAAAACAAACGGCGTCCCGTCAACCAGGATAGCGATTTGTCCCTCCAAAATGGATGAGGCGGCCGCATCAGGCCGTTCCGTGTTTTGAATGGTCGGGAACGGAGTGAATGTGGCGTCTTGAATGAATTCTTCGATGTAGCCGCTCTCCAGAATGCTGTCCGTGTTGATGGAATCCAAACGATTTTGAATTTCCTGCACGATCAAATCGTTAGCTATACCTTGCAAATAGACAATAGCGATATCGGTTTGGGTTTGCGTTCCGATTTTTTTTACTTGAATCCGAAGCGCGGGAGATTTGATTCTTCTGCGCAGCAAAGACGTATTGGTCCGGATGCTTTCCGTGAAGGACTCTTTGGGTCCGCGGACGACGGTTTGGGAGGTCGGTTCTTCCACGGCGCGTTTCTCGCCGCCCGATGCTTCGGCAGTCAGTGCGATTGTCAGGCCGTCCAGCAGAATGACCGCTTTCCCTTCGGAGATCGATCCGAAAATTTGTTCAAGCTGAACGACTTGGTTGACGCTTCCTGTCGCGAGATTCTGTTCCAAGAACAGGCGAAGAAGCTCGCTCGCTCCTCCCGTTGGAGACATCTCTCTAAGCTCCGGTATGAGCGATTCGGACATCAGATGCGCGATGATATGGGCGTCGACCAAGCCGTCGATGAATACTAACGCGATTCGGATCGACGGATTATTCGGGCTGGTCAGGCGGCGTACGGTCAAATCCGGACTGTTCCCGAGCTCGGTCTGCAGCCACAACAGATTCAGATCCAAGTCCGCAAATAAAGGCTGTCCGGAGGAGCCGGACGCCCGTCTCTTGTTGCTGCCGTGAAATTTATCTTTAGGTAATATACGAATCATCTCGAAGGACTCCCCCCATAGACGAGAATTTAATAATATGAAATAGCATGTCTATTATTTTCCAAAGCAACCATTTTCATGCGCTTTTTAAGGAAGCGGTTATTTCAGCAAACCGGCACGGAAAGCCATGCGCGGATCGTTTATTTGTGGAATCATTTTGCAAAGAAGCTTTTGATTTGCGATAATAGCGGTAAGCTAGTATAGCCGCACATGAAGAAGCCTTGCACGGGCATTATTTGGTGCGGGAGAGGGCTTGGACAGGCACTGAACGTTTTTTAACGATGGGCTTACGAATGATCTGATCTCGTTATTGGAGGAATGAACCGCATGGAAGAAAAATCGTTGATTACCAAAATTCAAGAGGCGGCGGCCTATATCCGCTCTAAGTATACGGGACAGCCGGAAATTGGGCTGATTCTCGGCTCGGGTCTTGGCGTCATTGCCGATCTGGTGGAGAATCCGGTCGTTATCGAGTACCAGGATATCCCTCATTTTCCGGTATCCACGGTTGAAGGTCATGCCGGCGAGCTGCTGCTGGGCACGGTGGCCGGCCGTGAGGTGCTGCTGATGAAGGGACGTTTCCACATGTACGAAGGCTACGGCGTGGATACCGTTTCGTTTCCGGTGCGCGTCATGAAAGAGCTAGGGATCGGTTCTCTCCTTGTAACGAACGCAGCGGGAGGGGTCAATACCTCTTATCAGGCCGGCGATTTGATGCTGATTCGCGATCATATTAATTTTACATTCCGCAACCCGCTCATCGGACCGAATTTCAGCGAGCTTGGCGTTCGTTTTCCGGATATGTCCGAGGCTTACAGCAAGCGTCTGCGCGAAGCGGCCAAGGCCGTCGCTGCCGAGCAGGGAATTCGGCTCCAGGAGGGTGTGTACATCGGGCTGCTGGGTCCTTCCTACGAAACGCCGGCGGAAATTCGCATGATGCGCACGCTGGGCGCCGATGCGGTAGGCATGTCCACCGTGGCCGAAGTGATTGTCGCACGCCACGCCGGCTTGGAAGTGCTGGGCTTTTCCTGCATTAGCAACATGGCGGCGGGTATTCTCGATCAGCCGCTCTCCCATGAAGAAGTCATGGAAACGACGGAACGGGTGAAACAAAAGTTTCTGCAGCTAATTCTGGGAATTATTCCGAAGATGTAACAAGCTTCGTTACTTTAACCGGGAAGGGGAGCGAGTGCAATGGAAGCCAATTACGTGCAGCACATTCAGGAATCCGCCCAATGGGTCGGGGATAGGATCGACCGCAGACCGGTGGAGATCGGCCTTATACTAGGCTCCGGTCTCGGCGATATCGCGTCACAGATGGAGAAGCCCGTCATCCTGCCGTATTCGGAAATTCCGCATTTTCCTGTATCTACGGTTGAAGGACATGCAGGTCAGTTCGTCATCGGCCTTCTGGAAGGGAAGTCGGTCATCGGCATGCAGGGCCGGTTTCACTATTACGAAGGCTATTCCATGAAGAAGGTCGTGTTCCCGATCTACGTGATGAAGCTCCTGGGAGTTAGCTCTTTGGTCGTCACGAACGCGGCGGGAGGCATGAACCGGAGCTTCCAAGCGGGAGATTTGATGCTGATCCGCGACCACCTCAATTTGACCGGGGACAATCCCCTCATCGGCGTCAATCATCCCGAGCTGGGTCTTCGCTTCCCGGATATGTCCGAGGCGTACGACCGAAAGCTTCTGGCGCTGGCGAAGCGAATGGCTGAGGCGATAGGGAAGGAACGGGGAAGCTCGGTACGCGTTCAAGAGGGCGTGTACGCGGGAATCAGCGGCCCGAACTACTTGCCTCCGGCCGAGCTGACTATGCTGGCCGGACTGGGCGCCGATGCGGTCGGTATGTCGACGGTCGGCGAGGTCATTGCCGCAAGGCACGCCGGACTGAAGGTGCTGGGCATCTCGTGCATCACCGACATGGCTGTCGGTAAAGAGCTGAAGCCGCTCACGCATGAGCAGGTCGTAGCGGCAGCGAATCGCACGAAGCCGGCGTTTATCGAGCTGCTAAGGCGGTTTATTCGCGAGGTTGAAGTGAATACCTAAGATCAGCAAAAAAGCGAGCGGCTTCCCTGCGTGAATCAAGGGAAGCCGCTTTTTTGCGCGTTATTTGGATTTTTTGGCGCCTTTGTCGCTGTTGCGTGTCGTCGTATTCTGATTGCCATGGCCCTGCTGCTTGTCCGACATGGGTTTACACCTCCCGGGAACTTGATGAATGCCTTCTTAGTATGGCAGCGCCTTTCCATCGCTATACGAGGGGCATCAGTTTAGAAAAGACTATTCGGAAAAGGCGGATCTGTGGTAAAATAGGTATATTGATCTATGTATATCATGATACTTTAGGACCATATCCATTCGCTTCATGCTCCCAATTCCTATAAAGGTGTGATGCCTCATGACCCTTCTCAAGGTTGCGAACTGTCCGAGCTGCGGCAAAGTATTTCAAAAAAACCTTCGAAACCTTTGCCAAGCATGCATTGATAGCTACGAGCACGATTTCAACGCATGTTATTCTTATTTGCGAGACCACCGGAAGGCGGCCAATGCCGAACTGTCGAACGCAACGGGCGTTAGCGAAAGCCGAATTCTCGGCTTTATTAAGGAGAATAAGCTGCTGCTCAGCCAATATCCGAATTTGCATTATACCTGCGGCTCCTGCCGGAAGCCGATACGGCAAAATCAGCTCTGCGCCGACTGCCGCTGCAGAATTACCCGGGACATCAACCTGCTCAAAGAGCAGGAGGCGAAGAAGCTCGAACGCGGTACCGGGTTCCAAATCCGCGATCGTTTCCAGCGGTAATCCGCCAGGCAGCGATCCCCTCCAAAGAGGGGATTTTTCCGGTTGATAAGAATTTATAAGTTTTCGTGGGCTTATAGCTTCGCATCAACCTTGATAAACGCGCTGGTTCTTGTAAGACAAGGACGGCGTAGCCGTTTATCCTGGTTGAACGGTTTTTGTTGTTCGTTCCCATTTATGCTAAAATAGCAAAGGAGCTGCAGCCTGTCCTGGCAAAACTATGAAATTTGTCACAAATTTTTCACCTGTATAACGGGAAAGGGCATGTGTAAACAGCTGACGATTTTGTACAATAAGACTATACGTCAAAGAGGTAAACAGTAAGGGGTGAATATCGATGCAAAAATGGATCATGTTTTCGTTGTTCCTTATTGCCTGTCTGCTCGGTGCGGGAGTGCTGTTCCAGAATGTCTCCCTCAGACAAGCGGAGCAAGCCAGCCAAGCGGCGGAAGGCCCAACTTTGAAATTCGTGGCAACGAACTATCAATTCGATCAACCGGAATATACGGTTAAGGCCGGCCAGAAGGTGAAGGTATCCTTGCTAAACAAAGAAGGCCTTCATGCTTTGGAAATCGTTGGCTTGAACGTCAAATTGGACAATAACACCAAGACGGCGGACGTAACTTTCGACAAGCCGGGCACGTATGAAGTACACTGTGTGCTGCCTTGCGGTCCGGGACATCCGAACATGAAGACGAAGCTGGTTGTACAATAAAGCAGGACCGGGAAGGAAGCCGGAGGCCTAAGCCTCTTGCTTCCTTTTTTTTTGTTTTTAAGCTTCACTTCAATTCCATGGCCGACAGCCCCTCCTTGGGAATATTTTGCCCGAAAAGCGTCAACACTGATTATCAGTGCTTGCAACTCATTTACAGTTTCCGATCAGGAGGGGTAGATCAGGTTATGACCAGCAAGATAGGTAGAACGCTATTGGCTATTCAGCTTCTTCTCATGGTCGCGATGCCGGCGGCATATGCTGAAGAAGGCAAAGGAGCCCCGCCGATTGACTTGGCGCCGGGCGCAACCTCGGCGGCGGTCATTGATGCGGATAGCGGAACGCTCATTTATGAGAAGAATAAAGACGCCAAGCTGCCTCCGGCCAGCATTACCAAGATCATGACGATGCTGCTGATCATGGAAGCACTGGACGAAGGCAAGATCAAGATGGACGAGAAAGTGCGCACCAGCGAATATGCGGCCTCTATGGGCGGATCGCAAATTTTTCTGGAGCCCGGCGAAGAGATGACGGTTCAGGATATGCTTAAAGGCATTGCGATGGCTTCGGGCAACGATGCATCGGTCGCGATGGCGGAGAAGCTGGCGGGCTCGGAAGAAGCTTTCGTACGGATGATGAATGAGCGCTCAGCACAGCTGGGGATGAAGAATACCCATTTCTCCAATCCGAACGGTCTGCCTGCCGAAAGTCATTACTCCTCGGCCTACGACATTGCCTTGATGTCGAAGGAGCTGATGAAGCATGAAGAAATCACGCAATTTACTGGGGTGTATCAGGACTACTTGCGCAAGGATACGCCAAAGCCGTTCTGGCTCGTCAACACCAATAAACTGGTACGGTTCTATTCCGGAGCGGACGGGCTCAAGACGGGATATACGAGCGAAGCGAAGTTTTGCCTGAGCGCGACGGCGAAGCGCGATAATTTCCGGATCATCGCGGTCGTCATGGGCGAACCGGATACGAAGACACGGAACGCGGAAGTGACGAAGCTGTTCGATTACTCGTTCTCGCAGTACACGAATCTTCCGATTTATAAGACCGGAGACACGATGGGCGAGCTGAAAATCAGCAAAGGCGAGGTGCCGATCGTGCAGCTGACCGCAAAGCATCCGTACAGCGTGCTGCTCAAGAAAGGCGAGGCTGCGAACGGCATCCGCCATGAGGTGCAGCTGAACCCTGAGCTCAAGGCTCCGATTGCAACAGGTCAGAATGTCGGCAAGCTCGTTGTGTACAGGGGGGATCAGATTCTGAAGGAATTTGCCCTGGAATCGCCAGTGGAAGTGAAAAAAGCCGGCTTCTGGACGCTCACGAAACGAACGGCCAAACGATTGTTCTTCATCGACTAGGGTACGAACGACAGCCATCCGACATCCGAGACAACCCCGAAGGCGAACCGCTTCTTCGGGGTTGTCCGTCTTCACCGCTCCGGCGGCGGCCCGGTTTCATGCGCCGCTTTCTGCGCAATGTGTCGCTTTTCTTCAAAATGTCGCGCATTTCTTCTAGTTTTGTCGGGGGGCAGGAAAAGCCTTCCTTAGCGTAGAAATGAGTGTGCAGAAAAGGAAGGAGTGAGCAGCACTTGAGTTTACATATCGAGCTGGAGCATTACCGGAAAGCGCTGATTGTCCGGCTTGCCGGGGAGCTGGACCATCATACGGCCGAGACGGTGAAGACCCGAATGGAAGAAGCGATTCTGCGGGGCCACAGCAGCCATATCATTCTAAGCCTCAAGGATTTGACCTTTATGGACAGCTCCGGGCTGGGCGTTATTCTGGGCCGTTACAAGCAAATTACGGCCAAGGGCGGCAAGATGGTCGTATGCGATGTCGGTGCAAGTGTCTACCGCTTGTTTGAAATGTCAGGATTGTTCAAGATCTTGTCCATCCAAGAGAACGAAAGACAAGCGATCCAAAGTCTGGAGGTCGTATCATGAGTGAACGGAATTTTATGTCGCTGCAATTTGCCAGCCGGTCGGAGAACGAATCGTTTGCCCGCGTGACCGTTGCGGCCTTCGTGTCCCAGTTGGATCCCACCCTGGATGAATTGACCGATATTAAAACGGTCGTCTCCGAAGCGGTGACGAATGCGATTATCCACGGCTACGATAACTCGCCCGATGGGATTGTGACCATCTCCGCCGAAATCGAGCAGGACATGGTCCGCATTACGGTAACGGATCAGGGAGCAGGCATTGAGGATCTGGAGCTGGCCAAGCAGCCCCTCTTCACGTCCAAGCCAGAGCTGGAGCGTTCGGGCATGGGCTTCACCATCATGGAGAATTTCATGGATGAGGTGGAGGTCGCGACCGAGCTCGGCGTAGGCACGACCATTCGGATGAAGAAGCGGATCGAGTCGAAAAAAGCGTTGTTTAACTAAAAAAGGGAATGCGGTACGGTTCAACCAAATTTGCGCACGGATGTGCGGCAATTTAGGGGATTGATCATATGGATGTGGATTTGAAGCATGCTTCTCACAGCTATTTGGACGATGCCGAGGTCAAACGGCTGATTGCATTGAGCCAGTCCGGCGATGCGCTTGCCCGCGAGACTTTGGTTAACTGCAATATTCGATTGGTTTGGTCCGTCGTGCAGCGGTTTCTTAACCGCGGCTATGAGGCGGAGGATTTGTTTCAAATCGGGTGCATCGGCCTGCTCAAATCGGTCGATAAATTCGATCTTTCCTACGACGTGAAGTTCTCAACCTATGCCGTTCCGATGATTATCGGGGAAATTCAGCGTTTCCTCCGCGACGACGGCACGCTGAAGGTCAGCCGCTCTCTCAAGGAGCTGGCCAACCGGATCCGGAAGACGAAGGACGAGCTGTCGAAGCGCAACGGAAGGCTTCCTACGATCAAAGAGGTGGCGGAGGAGCTCCAAATTACGCCGGAGGACGTCGTCTTCGCCCAGGAAGCGAATAAACCGTTGTCTTCGATCCATGAAACCGTCTTCGAGAACGACGGCGATCCCATCACCTTGATGGATCAAATTGCGGACGAAGGCCAGGATAAATGGTTTGATAAGCTGGCGCTCAATGAGGCCATCGGCTCGCTTAGCGAGAGGGAACGGCTTATCGTTTACCTCCGCTACTTCCGCGATCAAACCCAGTCCGAGGTAGCGAACCGCCTCGGCATCTCCCAGGTTCAGGTTTCCCGGTTAGAGAAGAAAATACTTCAATCCATAAAAGACCAGATAGCCCAATGAGCTGTCTGGTCTTTTTTTGTTGATAAAAATTTATAAGTTTTCATAGCTTATAGCTTCGCATCAACCTTGGTAAACACGCTGGTCTTGTAAGACAAGGACGGCGTAGCCGTTTATCCTGGTTGAACCCGAGCCCTTACTTCGCTCTCGTACGGAAATCGTAAGCGAATAGACTGATGCAGTACAAACCCGCCAGTCCCACAAGCGTATAAATGATGCGGCTTAAACCGGAAGAAACGCGATGCGAGTCCCCGCCGAACAGTGCAGCCACCAGATCCCATTGAAACAATCCCACAAGAAGCCAGTTCAGTGCCCCGATGATCACTAACGTCAAAGCCGTCTTAGCCATACCTTGCACCTTCCTTGTGTGTAATGGTGTTCTTGGATTTATTTTCTGTATCGCTTACCCCCTTTATGCACAGTACGGGAGTGAATTATTGGAAAAGCGTTGAAGGTTTACCTGATCTGGTTTTACTTCATACTACGGGGAAAAGGCTGCAGGAGGAGGGACCGCTCCAGTGGAGGCTTCTTCTAATCCGGTACTGTACATTCGCATACGCAAAAGGCTGCGCATCCGCCGCGGCGAACCGGTCCGTCTGGGGCAAATCGCTCAGCTGCTGGCGGAGCCCGAGTACGAAGACAAGCTTTCCGGCATCGTGCTTTACCGGCCGGACGAGCTGGACGGCAGCATCGTGTTGATCGATATGCTCCTGATCGTACGCAAGGTGAAAGAGTCGTTTCCTTTTATGAAAATTGAACATTTCGGAGAGCCGCATGGCTTGGTCGAGGTGGTGGACCGGTATAAAAAGCCGAACGTGCTGCTGATCGCGCTGGTGTGGCTGCTGCTGTTCGTCGGATCGGGTCTGGCGATCATGAACTTTCATGCCGACGTATCCATGGCGGAGGTACACCGGCATATTTACAAGCTGCTGACGGGCAGGGAAAGCGAGCACCCGCTTCTGCTTCAGATTCCGTATTCGATCGGCATCGGGGCCGGCATGATCATCTTCTTCAACCATCTGTTCAAGAAGAAGTTCAATGAAGAACCGAGTCCCCTCGAGGTCGAGATGTTCATGTACCAAGAGAGCGTCAATCACTATGTGATTGCCGAAGAATATCTCAAGATAAATGAGAAGGAGGGGTCGTCTTGACCTTGCTGCTGGCCATCGTCGTGCTCGTGTTTATCGGGTTTGCCGGCGGCGTCGCGGTCGGCAGCGGAATGGTCGCTTTCCTGGTGGTGCTCGATATCATTCCGCGCCTGGCCCAGATCACAAGCTCCTTCAAGCAGATACGTAAATATGAAGGAGCGGTCGTGCTGGGATCGCTTTTTTTTACTCTGACGGACATATTCCAATGGGTTTACAGATTATTCCCGCTGTCCGCCTCCTTGTTCGGTCTGCTCGCAGGCTGTTTTGTCGGCATGCTGGCCGCTGCGCTGACGGAAGTGATCAACGTGCTGCCGATTCTGGCGAAACGGATCGGAATGGAGGGATATATGCTATGGCTTCTGATGGCCATGATTTTCGGCAAAGTATTCGGCTCCTTGATCGATTGGCTGCATGTTTTAGGCTGATGCGGGGTACACTGCGTGGATGATACTTAGGGCAATGGATGAGCGGGAGGAGGAATTGTCATGGTGAAATATAGAGGCATTCGCAAGGCTAAGCTGATTCGAGGCAGCCGCAGGGAAGAGAGGGAAGAGTCGGCAAAGGAAGAAAACATGGCGGGCGAGGAGCAGATGGAGAAGCTTGAAATCGACGAGAACGGTAACATTCTGGACACCGTTAAAGACTCGGACGGTGGAGAGCAGGGGGCCGGGACGCCATCTGCCCGGGAGCCGGAAGCGGATGCGGCGGCTGTGGGGAAGCTGACGCCCGAAACGGGGATTAGCCGGGACTTCGGAGTGCTGAAGGAAGCACTGGAGGAAGCTGTCGGGCTGTACAGCAGCTTCGATGTCATCTTCCGCGAAATGGTCTTCGGCGGCCAGAAGACCGGGATCTTTTATTATAACGGCTTCGCCAAAGACTTCGTGCTGACTTCCATTCTCGAGCGCCTCTCTTATGCCGACCAGATTCATCGTGAAGAACGGGGGCTCCGAGATGGACCAGGAGGGTACGGCGAGCCTGGGGAGCAGGAAAATGCCGAAGCGAAGCTTGACGTGATCCGGCTGTTTGACGAAGCGCTTATTCCGCATATCCAAGTCAAGAAGACGGACAAGCTGAAGGAAGCGATCGATAATGTAGCGATGGGCGGAACGGCCTTTTTCTTCGAGGGACAGAAGGAAGCCGTCCTGGTGGACGCCAAGAGCTTCCCGGTGCGCACCACGCAGGAACCGGACTTGGAACGGGTCGTCCGGGGATCGCGGGACGGCTTCGTCGAGACGCTGCTCACGAATGTAACGCTGGTTCGGCGGCGCATTCGCGACCCGAAACTGAAGCTGGAGATTACGCAGGTCGGCACGCGAACCCAGTCGGACGTATGCATCGCTTATATTGACGATATTTGCGACGGTCAACTGGTGAAGGACGTGAAGGCTAAGATTAAAGAAGTGAAGGTGGACGGGCTTCCGCTCGCGGAGAAGCAATTGGAAGAAGCGATCGTCTCCAAGCGCTGGAATCCGTATCCGATGGTTCGGTATTCGGAGCGTCCGGACGTTGTCGCCGCCCATCTGCTGGAGGGACATGTCGTGCTGTTCGTCGATACGTCGCCGTCGGTGATGATTCTTCCGGCCACATTCTTTCATCACGTTCAGCATGCGGAGGAGTACCGCCAGACGCCGGCAGTGGGAACGTATCTCCGCTGGGTCCGGTTCATCGGCATGGCCATGTCTCTGTTCCTGCTGCCGCTCTGGTTTCTGATCGTCACCTCGCCGGAGCTGAAGCCCGCGGGACTGGAATTCATCGGACCGCAGAAGGTCGGCAAGATTCCGCTACTCGGTCAATTCCTGATCGCGGAGCTCGGGACGGACCTCATGCGGATGGCCGCGGTGCACACGCCGGCGCCTTTGGCTATAGCCATGGGTCTCGTGGCGGGGATACTTATTGGGGACGTGGCGGTCAAGACGGGCTTGTTCGTCAACGAGGTTATCTTGTACCTGTCGGCCGCCGCGATCGGAACGTTCGCTACGCCAAGCTATGAGCTCAGTCTGGCGAATCGGCTGGCCCGGCTCGGCCTGCTGCTGGCCGCGGCATTCTTCAAAGTGCCCGGTTTTGTGCTGGCGTCGACGTTCCTTATCGTCTATCTGGCGCTCCAGCGCTCTTACAATTCCCCTTACCTGTGGCCGTTCATTCCGTTCAACGCCCGAGCCTTGTACGGTGTTATGGTGCGGAGGCCGTTCATGTCCATGCGGCATCGGATGAGCCTGACGAAACCGCAGGACGGAACGAGGCAGCCGCAGTCGTGACGATCCGTACCCTTGTATGCGGCCTTTTCCCGCCGGTGAGCGGGAGGAGGCCGCTTTTTGGCTGTTGTCATAACGGGTTCTCCTGTGTTACTTTAAAAGTAATGTCTTTAAAGGGGAAGAGGGAGTAGAGAGCGATGTATTTACACGGCACCAGTACAATTAACGGGCAGGGCCATTTGGAGATCGGCGGCTGCGATACGACGGACCTCGCTCAGCGTTACGGCACACCGCTCTATATTATGGATGAGACGCTCGTACGTCAGCGCTGCCGCGAGTATGTGGACGCATTCCGGGCTTCCGGGTTAAAATATCAAGTTGCATACGCCAGCAAAGCGTTCTGCGTCATGGCGATGTGCCGCATCGTCGAAGAAGAAGGGATGTCGCTCGACGTTGTGTCCGACGGAGAGCTGTATACCGCCCTGCAGGCGGGATTTCCGGCGGAACGCATTCATTTCCACGGCAATAACAAAACGCCATACGAGATCGAGATGGCGCTCGAAGCCAAGATCGGCTGCTTTGTCGTAGATAACTTCGTGGAGCTTCAGCTCTTGAACGCCATCGCGGGCGAGAAGCGCCAGAAGGCGAACGTGCTGCTGCGCATTACGCCGGGCGTTGAGGCGCATACGCACGAATACATCTCGACCGGG
The DNA here is from genome assembly GCF_027533625.1 of Paenibacillus gyeongsangnamensis. Lineage (GTDB taxonomy): Bacteria > Bacillota > Bacilli > Paenibacillales > NBRC-103111 > Paenibacillus_G > Paenibacillus_G gyeongsangnamensis. The sequence goes on from NZ_JAQAGZ010000006.1 coordinate 70,561, forward strand.
CAGGAGGATTCCAAGTTCGGCTTCGATCTGGGCAACGGCTCGGCCTATCAAGCGGTCCGGGAGGCGGCAACGCTTCCGAACCTGACGCTGCTCGGCATTCATTCGCATATCGGATCGCAAATCTTCGAGGTCGACGGCTTCAAGCTGGCCGTGGAGAAAGTGGCGGACTTCGCCGTACAAGTGCGGGGCGAGCTGGATGTGACGTTCACCGTAGTCAACCTCGGCGGAGGCTTCGGGATTCGTTATGTGGACGGGGACACGCCGCTGGCGGTATCGGAGTACGTCAAAGCGATTACGGATTCGGTAAAGGAACGTTTTGGAGCGGCGAACTATCCGCTTCCCGAGATTTGGACGGAGCCCGGCCGCAGCATCGTCGGCGATGCCGGTACGACCCTCTACACCGTAGGAACGTACAAAGACATACCGGGCGTCCGCAAATACGTCGCGGTGGACGGCGGCATGACGGATAACCCGCGGCCGGCGCTGTACGATTCGAAGTATGAGGCTATGCTGGCGAACCGGGCCGGCGAACCGGGCGAGGAAGTCGTATCCATCGCCGGCAAATGCTGCGAAAGCGGCGATATGCTGATTTGGGACGTCCGTTTGCCTGTTGTGACCAGCGGCGACCTGCTCGCTGTCGCCTGCACCGGCGCTTATAATTATGCGATGGCAAGCAACTATAACCGGATTCGCCGTCCCGCCGTCGTCTTCGTGAAAAACGGCCGTTCCGACGTCGTAGTGACCCGGGAATCGTACGAGAATCTGGTCGGCAACGATCTGATCCCGGAACGGATGAGGGCTAAGGTCGGTACCCCATCGTTGTAAGGCTTCGCGATATCATATACGGAGCGCTTGTTTCCCCGAATGGAGAGGAAGCAAGCGCTATTCGGCTTTCACCCGGCGCGCGGCACGGCAAACCCGGTCCGCCGGATCAAGAGTGTTTATCGTCGTGCCGATATTTGTATCTCCCCTCATTTCATAGTAAAATAAGGTCGATTCATGGAACGACGAAAATAAAGGAGCGTACATACGATGGCTAAACAAGCGATTATTAAATTAACCGACGGCAATGAAGTGGTGCTGGATTTGTTCGAGAAGGACGCACCGAATACCGTCGCGAACTTCGAGAAGCTCGCGAATTCCGGATTCTACAACGGTCTCGTGTTTCATCGCGTCATTCCGGGCTTCGTCGCCCAAGGCGGCTGCCCGAACGGCACCGGTACCGGCGGTCCCGGCTACACGATCAACTGCGAAATCAACCCGAACAAGCATGAGCGCGGAGCGCTCGCGATGGCGCATGCCGGCCGCAACACGGGGGGCAGCCAGTTCTATATCGTATATCAGCCGCAGCCGCATTTGGACGGGCAGCATACGGTATTCGGCAAAGTCGTAAAAGGCATGGAGCATGTCGACGCCTTCAAAGGCCGCGACAAAATGGAATCCGTTCAAGTCGTGGAAGTATAATCGATCCGGAAATCGGGTCCTGCTCCGGCAGGACCTTTTTTGCCATGTTATTGCCTTGTTAATTCATCGGAAAAATAAAGGAATATGTCAAAAGCCTTGCTTTTTTCAAGCGCAGATGATAATATTTCAAACAAACGTTGGAAGTGGCAGCCATGCCGTTCCAACAACATAAGAACGCTGTTTATTCTTCGGGGCAGGGTGAAATTCCCTACCGGCGGTGATGATGAAGGGCTTCCAGAGCCCCAAGCTCAGTCCGTGACCCGTGCAGCCGATCGCATTCCCGCGACCGGAAGCCGGTGGACTCGGTGCAATTCCGAGACCGACAGTATAGTCTGGATGGGAGAAGAAGAATAGCGGATCGGAATTCGACCGGGGAAGCCGGCGGTTGTTTGTTTGCTCATGTGTGATTTTTCACATAGATTGAGGGTTATTTGTTATTTCTTCGCACAGGATTCGGGTAGAGTCTATCCCTGGTTACCTGCGGCGATCCACCCCGAGCAAGACTAGACCGAACGTGCGCTGCGTGTCGAATCAGCTTGGACCGAATGTCTGTGAATGGCGCGGTTTCTTTGCTGACGCATCCGTCATTCCATCTAATCTTGTTAACCCATGCCCCTGCTCTCCGGAAGAGAGGGGCATTTTTGCGTTCAAAGCTGAGGAGGGGACGACCGGTGGAGCTCATCAACGACGAATATTACATGCGCCTTGCGCTGCAGCTCGCTTCCTCAGCCTCCGGCCAAACGGGCATTAATCCTGCGGTCGGCTGCGTGATCGTGAAAGACGGCCGCATCGTAGGCATGGGCGCGCATCTGAAGCGGGGCGAAGCGCACGCGGAGGTGCACGCGCTGAACATGGCTGGCGCAGAGGCGGAGGGCGCGACCGCGTATGTGACCTTGGAGCCGTGCAGCCACCACGGGCGCACGCCTCCTTGCAGCGACCGGCTCATCCGGGAGCGGGTGAAGCGGGTCGTGGTGGCGGCCACGGACCCGAACCCGCTCGTGGCCGGGAGCGGGCTGGAGCGGCTGCGTGCACACGGGCTGGAGGTGACTCAAGGGGTGCTGGAGGGGGAAGCCAACTTGCTGAACGAAGCGTTCAACAAGTTCATCGTCACCCGCCGCCCTTTCGTCACCGTGAAGACCGCCAGCACGCTGGACGGCAAGATCGCCGCGAAGACGGGCGACAGCAAGTGGATCACGAACGACGCCTCGCGTTCGTTCGTGCACACGCTGCGCCACCGCCACCTGGCGATCCTGACCGGCATCGGCACTGTGTTAGCCGATGATCCCGCCCTCACGACCCGGCTTTCCGTTCCGGGTCTGAACCCCATGCGCGTCGTCGTCGACTCGGCGCTGAGAATTCCCCCGGACGCGCAGCTCGTCCGGGACGGGGCGGCGCCCACGGTCGTCCTGACGACCGACCGGGCGCCGGAGGCGCGTCGCCGCGAGCTCGAAGCGCGCGGCGTCACGGTGATCGACTGCGGGCCGGGCCCGGCAGTCGACTTGTACGCCGCCATGGCGAAGCTCGGCGAGCTCGAGATCGGCTCGCTGCTCGTCGAAGGCGGCGGCAAGCTGAACGGCGCGCTGCTCGCGGCGCGCCTTGTCGATAAGCTGGTGCTGTTCCTCGCACCGAAGATTATCGGCGGCGGGGCCCTCGCGCCCGGGAGTATGGACTTCGCCGGCTTCGAGCGGATGGGCGAGGCGATCCGCCTCGAACGCATGAGCGTTCAATCGTTCGGCGAAGATTTATGCATTACCGGCTATCCGCAGTATGCGGGCGGGAAGGAGGCGCAGTAGAAGGATGTTTACGGGAATTATTGAAGAAATCGGCTCGATGCGCCGGATGGCGAAACAAGGCCAAGCGATGGTGCTCACCATCGGCGCGGCGAAAATTTTGGAGGACGTGCATCTGGGAGACAGCATATCCGTGAACGGCGTCTGTCTTACCGTCATAGCCTTCGACTCGAGTTCATTTAGCGTCGACGTCATGCCGGAAACGTTCCGGCGAACGAACCTGGAGCGGTTATCCGCCGGCGCCCCGGTCAACCTGGAACGGGCGATGGCGGCTGGGGGCCGCTTCGGGGGGCATATCGTGCAAGGGCATGTCGATTCCACGGGCATCATCGCGTCGCGGACGGCGGAGGAGAATGCGGTCGTCTTCCGGGTTGCCCCCAAAGACGAAACGATCCTCAAATACGTCATCCCGCACGGCTCCATCACGATCGACGGCATTAGTCTTACAGTAGTGGACGTGGAGGAAACCTCTTTCCGGGTTTCGATCATTCCCCATACGCTGGCCGAGACGGTGCTGCAGTACAAGAAGGCGGGCGACGAAGTCAATCTGGAGTGCGATGTGTTAGGCAAATATATCGAAAGGCTCCTGACCTACGGAAAGGGTCATGGAGGCGGGTCCCAGGCAAGCGGACTGACGGCGTCCTTTTTATCCGAGCACGGATTTATGTAATGAGACAAGGAGTGAGGAACATGACGGGAACGAACGGCTTCCATTCGATCGAAGAAGCGATCTATGATTTGATGAGAGGCAAGGTAGTCATCGTGGTGGACGACGAAGACCGCGAGAACGAGGGCGATTTCATCGCGCTGGCCGAGAAGGCGACTCCCGAGGTCATTAACTTTATGATCAAAGAGGGCCGCGGTCTCGTCTGCGCGCCAATCACCGAAGAGCGCGCGCAGGAGCTGGATCTTCCGCCGATGGTGCAGCGCAATACCGATTACCACGGGACCGCGTTTACGGTTTCGGTGGACCACGTGGAGACGACGACCGGAATTTCGGCTTCGGAGCGGTCGCGCACCGTCAAGGCGCTGATCGATCCGAAGACAAGGCCGTCGAGCTTCCGCAGACCGGGACATATTTTCCCGTTGATCGCGAAGAAGGGCGGCGTCCTCCGCCGGGCGGGGCATACGGAAGCGGCCGTCGACCTGGCCCGGATGTGCGGTGCCTATCCCGCGGCGGTCATCTGCGAGGTCATCAAGGAGAACGGCGAAATGGCCCGCGTGCCGGAGCTGCTGGAGCTGAGCCGGAAGCATGAGCTGAAGATCATCACCATCCAGGCTTTGATCGAGTACCGCAATCTGAAGGAGAAGCTCGTCGAGCGCGAGGTGGAGGTGCGGATGCCGACGGACTTCGGCGAGTTCCGCGCGATCGCTTATACGAATCAGGTCGATAATAAGGAGCATGTCGCACTGGTCAAGGGAGAGATCAGCGGCGAATCGCCGACGCTGGTGCGGGTCCATTCCGAATGCCTGACCGGTGACGTATTCCACTCCCACCGGTGCGATTGCGGGCCGCAGCTGGCTGCCGCACTGAAGCAGATCGACGAGACCGGCTCGGGCGTGCTGCTCTATATGCGCCAGGAAGGCCGCGGCATCGGGCTGATCAACAAGCTCAAGGCCTATAAGCTGCAGGAGCAGGGACTCGATACGGTCGATGCGAACTTAAAGCTGGGCTTCGCGGCCGATCTGCGGGATTACGGCATCGGCGCGCAAATTTTGAAAGATCTCGGCATCAGCAAAATCCGGCTTCTGACGAACAACCCACGGAAAATCCGGGGCCTGGAAGGCTACGGTCTCGAAGTGGTGGAGAGGGTGCCGATTCAGATGGAGGAGAACGAGGACAACCAACGTTATTTGCGCACGAAGCAGTCCAAGCTCGGCCATCTGCTGGAGTTTAATATTTAACCTGAGTCGGTAACTGTTGTATTTTGTAGAAAAAAATTTCATTCAGAAAAGGATGTAGAAGAGACATGGCGAAAATATATGAAGGACATTTAGTATCGCAAGGGTTAAAATACGGTATCGTGGTCGGCCGGTTCAACGAATTCATCACCCACAAGCTGCTGGGCGGCGCTCAGGATGCGCTGAAGCGCCACGGCGTACAGGAGAACGAAATCGACATTGCTTGGGTGCCGGGCGCCTTTGAAATTCCGCTGATCGCGCAAAAAATGGCCGAGAGCGGCAAGTACGATGCCGTCATTACGCTCGGCGCCGTCATTCGCGGCAGCACGCCTCACTTCGATTACGTATGCAACGAAGCGGCGAAAGGCGTTGCCGCGGTCAACCTGAAAACCGGCGTGCCGACGATCTTCGGCGTCTTGACGACCGATTCCATCGAGCAAGCGGTGGAACGCGCGGGGACGAAAGCGGGCAACAAAGGCTGGGAGGCCGCCGTTACGGCGATCGAAATGGCGAACCTGTCCAAACAATTTTCTTAAGCGGTCTATAGCCGTCTCTGACGCTGTGGATCGTGCAAGGGGGAACGATCTAGAAAGTGAAAGTCACGGTAAAACTCGAAACCTTTGAAGGCCCCCTGGATCTGCTGCTGCACTTGATCGACAAGGCGGAAGTGGATATATACGATATTCCGATCAAAGAGATTACGGATCAATATATGGGTTACCTAGATGCGATGACTGAGCTGGAGCTGGAGGTTACCAGCGAATTTCTCGTCATGGCCGCCACCTTGCTGTCCATCAAGAGCAAGATGCTTCTGCCGAAGCCTCCCGTACTGGATCTCGAATTCGAGGACTATATGATGGACGAGGATTATGATCCCCGCGCGGAGCTTGTCGCGAAGCTGATCGAGTACCGCAAGTATAAGGCGATCGCCGATCACCTGCGGGACAAGGAAGCCGAGCGGAGCATGATCTTTACCCGGGAGCCCGAGGATTTAACGCCTTACGTTCCCGTAATTCCGGAGAATCCGGTCAAAGGGCTGCACGTCGGCGATCTGGTGAATGCGTTCCGCAAGGCGCTGCGCCGGATGCAGAGCCGTCATATGGTGGCCAAAATCCGGAAGGATGAGATTTCGGTCAAGGACCGGATGTTTGAAGTGCTTGCATCGCTGGAGCATCACGGCGGCAAGGTGTTTTTCTCGAAGCTGCTGGATGAGCATGCAACGCGAGATGCGATCGTCGTAACGTTCCTTGCTTTGCTGGAGCTGATGAAGGTGAAGAAAATCGTTTGCTTTCAGCATAAGGCGTTCGACGATATTGTGATTGAGGAAAGAAAGGATGGCGTGGCATATGGAGTTTGGCCGGATGAAATCGATTATTGAAGGACTGCTGTTCGTCGTAGGAGACGAGGGCTTAAGCGTAAGGCAGCTGGCGGAAGTGCTGGAGGAAGACGCCGGATTTACGCTGGAGCTGGTGCAGGAGCTTCAAGCCGATCTGAAGCGCGCGGGCCGCGGCATTCAGATCGTCGAGCTGGCCGGAACGTTCCAACTCGCTACGCTGCCGGAGCACGCTCCTTTTTTTGAGCGTCTCGCCTATTCGCCATCCCGGGCATCCTTGTCCCAAGCGGCGCTGGAAACGCTGGCGATCGTAGCCTACAAGCAGCCGATCACTCGCGTCGAGATCGAAGAAATCCGCGGCGTAAAATCGGAACGGCCCTTGCAGACGCTCGTCGGGAAGGATTTGATCCAGGAGGTGGACCGGGCGGATGCTCCGGGCAGGCCTATCCTGTACGGAACGACGAAGTCGTTCCTCGATCATTTTGCGCTGGCGTCCTTGGGAGACTTGCCTGAAACGTCGCTGTTCGAGAATGAGGACAATCTGGAGGAGGAAACGAGGCTCCTGTTCGAGAAGCTGGACGGCGAGCAGCTTACCTTCGATCAATTGCCCGATCCGGAAGACGTCTGAAGTCCGCATGATTTGCCAAATCAAGGTTATACTAACTCCTGTAGATCCGGTTACGAAGACACTTCCGGCTGCGGGAGTTTTTTAGTTGATAAGAATATATAAGTTTTCGTGGGCTTATAGCTTCGCATCAACCTTGATAAACGCGCTGGTTCTTGTAAGACAAGGACGGCGTAGCCGTTTATCCTGGCTTCTAATTATGCGGGTAATGCAAGCTAAGACGTCGGGAGATAGACGAGTGTCGCAATACGCCTGGCGTACGGAGGGAAGGAAGGTAGGAGCCGGGAATGGTTTGGGCATGGTGGACGGCCGGGGCTTTGCTGCTCCTCGCATGGCTTGTCTTGTCGAGTAATATTCGTATTTTGTTTACGTTTACGAGGCAGGATGAAAATGACGAGCTGACACTGGATCTCCATGCCTTATTCGGTATGGTGAGATTCCGCTATACGATTCCGATTCTGGAAATGCATAAGCTGCTGGAGCGGCTGGACATGAAGTCGGAGCGGGTGGACAAGTCGGACGCAGAGCTGGTCAAAGATAAGAAGCAAGGGATTACGGTAGCCCAAATCAAGACAGCTTTCGAGAATGCGAAGCTGCTGCTGGAGCATTGTTTTCAGTTTAACGTCTGGCTTCTCGATACGCTGAAGAGAGTGCGCTGCACATCCTTTGTATGGAAAACCTCCGTCGGTATCGGCGATGCGGCACAGACCGCATGTGTGGTAGGCATGTTGTGGGGCTTGAAGTCGTCGATGCTGGCCTTTCTGTTTCGTAAAATACGGCTGGAGGCGCAGCCAAGGCTTCAGATCATGCCGGCGTTCAACGAGCTTCATTTTACGATGGAGCTGATGTTCAAGCTGGAAATCCGGCTCGGCTTCCTGCTGTATGCCGGTTGCCTCCTTCTGCTAAGGATCGCCCGTATTAAGGGCGGAATCCGCACCTGGCAAAGGGTTTTGTTCAAGACGTGATCGGCTATTACATAAGCGGGACGCCCGGCGGGCATTCTATAATTGTTTACTCCACCAAAGGCGAATCTGTAAAGGAGGATATACATGATGACCGATCATCCGATTCAAGGTCTGATGAAGACGGCGATGGAAAATATTAAAGAAATGGTCGACGTGAATACGATTGTCGGCGACCCCGTAGAAACGCCGGATGGCAGCGTCATTATGCCCATCAGCAAAGTGGGCTTCGGTTTCGCGGCAGGCGGCAGCGAATTCGTTACGGAGGAATCCGCAGCCGGGGGACAGCGCGGCGACATGATGAACGCCAAGGTCGAGCTGCCGTTCGGGGGAGGCAGCGGCGGCGGGGTGTCGATCACGCCGATCGCCTTTCTCGTTGTAGGCAAGCACGGGGTGAAGGTCGTACCTCTTGACAACCAAACGCACCTCATAGAGCGCTTGATCGATTCCGCGCCAAGTGTGGTGGACCGGATCCAATCAATGATGAAATCCGGTATGAAAACCGGTATCGGAACGGAAGGAACGACCCATGTAACGAACAATATCGAGAATCAAAATTTCGTAGTTTAACGACTATAACCCTTCCGGGCTGTCCGTTTTTCGGACGGCTTTTTCTTTTTGAGGACGGCGCGAAGGCGTCGTCCAATTTGCTGCAATACGACAATATTCGTTATTGCTCTTTCATATCGGATGCACTATATTATTTTTAGGAAAATTAAAGGATTAGGTCCAAAGTCATGAGAGAGAAGGAAATTCATGCGTTTGCTGCCTACAAGAAATTGCATGCCCGGGATGCGTCTGGGCAAATGCATTTATAGCGAAGAGGGCGTTATTCTTCTGAATTCCGGCGTTGAGCTGACCTCAGGACTGATAACGCGGCTTGAACAGCTCGGTATAGATTATCTGTATATTTTTGATCCTGCGACAGACGACGTGCAGATTGAGGATGCGATCTCCGATGAAACCCGGGTAAAGGCGCTGAAGGAAATACGAACGCATTTCCGCGAGTTTATGGAGACGGGCAGCAAGCAGAAGCTGTCCAAGAGCCATGTGCTTGGACGTGCCTTTGGAAACGTGATCAAGATGATTATCGACGACCTCAGCGCGAGGCCCGATACGCTGCTTATGCTGGTGAATATGAACGTGCTGAATTCTTACTTGTACCAGCACTCCCTGAACGTATGCATTTATGCCACTATGCTCGGCATGGTGAACGGCTACGGAAACGAAGAGCTGCTCACGCTTGGAATCGGCGCGCTGCTTCATGACATCGGCAAAACCAAGATTAATCAGGAGCTCCTCAAGCTCCCCCGAAGCTTAACGCCGGAAGAATTCAACGAAGTGAAGAAGCATACCGAAATCGGCTTCAAGCTGCTGAAGGACGAGCCGAACATTCCGCTGCTGGCCGCACACTGCGCGTTCCAGCACCATGAACGTGAGGACGGAAGCGGTTATCCGCGCGGGATCAAGGGCAAAGAGATCCACGAGTACGCCAAGTGGATTGCCGTCGCGGACAGCTATGACGCTATGACGACGCACCGGGCCCATCGGCTTGCCATGCTGCCGCATCAGGCGATGGAGATGCTGTTCGCCGGTGTCGGCACGCTGTACGAACAGAAGAAGGTTGCCGTATTCCGCGACCATGTGGCCATCTATCCGCTGGGGCTGTCGGTCCGTCTCAGTACGGGTGAGAGCGGGGTAGTCGTCGGCATCAATCCGGCCGTGCCGCAGCGTCCGGTCGTTCGCGTGTTCAAGGATTCGGCAGCGCAGCCTTGCGTCCCGTACGAGCTCGATTTGTCGCAGAAGCTAACCGTTTTCATTCAACACGTCGACTGAGGTATAATAAAGTCATACCGGTTTGCGAAGGGAGAGCTGCCTTCATGTGCGGACGTTTCACGATTACCGTTTCATGGGACGAGCTTGTGATGCGGTTTCTGCTGGACGGGAGGCCGGGCAAGTATCAGCCCCGCTATAATATCGCTCCGGGACAATGGATTCCGGCGATCATCGGAGGCCCGGGCGGGTCCCAGGCGGAGGAAAGGCGGTTCGGAGAGCTCCGTTGGGGGCTTGTCCCCGCTTGGTCGAAGGACGAGAGCGGCGCATACCGTTTAATTAACCTGAGGTCGGAAACGGCGGCGGATCGGCCTTCGTTCCGGCGGCTGCTCGAACGGAAGCGCTGTATCGTTCCGGCGGACGGATTCTATGAATGGAAGCCGGCCGGGCGTTCGAAGCAGCCGATGCGCTTTACGAGAAAGGACGGGGAGCTGTTCGGCATGGCTTCCTTGTACGATACTTGGGTAGCAGACGACGGCATGAAGCTTTCCACCTGCACGATTCTTACCGTAGACGCGAACGCCTTGGTATCCGAAGTGCATCAGCGGATGCCGGTGATCCTGACCCGGGAAGCCGAGCGTACGTGGCTCGATCGGAGTGAAAATCATCCGAAGGTGCTTGGCGATCTGCTGCGTGTCTATCCGCCGGAGGAGATGCGGTATTACCCCGTTGACCCTAGAGTCGGGAAGGTCCAGAACGACGATCCCGGCTGCATTGAACCGGCGGCCGATCCGGCATAGGAAAAGATCCGGATGCTTTACCCCGTAAACGCAAGCGTTCCCGCTTGTCGTTTACGGGGTTTTTGCCGTGTGCGCCAGGGACGGAATAACCGTTTGGGATAAGCATATACATGTACAAGTAGGGGCTCAAATGCGCATGCCGGCGGGAGGATATCTATGAAAAAAACCATTTTGTTGGGGCTGGCCCTGCTGCTGCTCTGGGCCGGAGCGCGGCTACCCGGAGCAGCGGAGGCGGCGCCGGCGATTTCGACCAGTGCGGAGGCGGCGGCTTTGATCGACGTCACTTCAGGACGGCTACTCTTCAGCTCCGGGGGAGACAAGCCGATGCGAATCGCCAGTCTGACCAAGGTCATGACGGCGATCGTCGCTATCGAGCACGGGAAGCTCTCCGATAAGGCAAAGGTCGGCAAGAACGCCTACCTCAAGGAAGGCTCTTCGATTTATTTGAAGCTCGGGGAGGAGATGAACCTGAAGGATCTGCTCTACGGCATGATGCTCCGTTCCGGGAACGACGCGGCGATGACCATCGCCGAGCATGTCGGCGGGAGTCTGGAAGGATTCGTTTATTTAATGAATGAAGAAGCGCGTATGCTCGGCATGAGCGGCTCCAGCTTCAAGAATCCAAGCGGTCTCGATGAGGAAGGCCACTATTCGACTGCGAACGATATGGCCAAGCTGACGGCCTACGCGCTGAGGAACCCGGTATTCGCCGAGATCGTCAAGACGAAAGTGAAGAAAGTGCCGAATCCTAACGAAAGCTGGGATTACAGCTGGGTGAACAAAAATAAAATGCTCTCGTTATACGACGGAGCTGACGGCGTGAAGACCGGATACACGAAGCTTGCCAAGCGCTGTCTCATCTCCTCCGCCACCCGCGGGGGCCAGCAGCTGGCCGTAGTGACGCTGAGCGATTCGAACGATTGGCTCGATCATCAGCGGCTCCTCGATTACGGGTTCAAGCACTATCCGCTTCTTCCGCTGGTCTCGAAGGGCGATGCGGTGGAGGGCACGCCTTATGTCGCCGGCGCCTCCTTCGTTTATCCTGCGGAAGCAGCAGAGACAGGCCGGTTTACCCGGAAGCCGGTTATGAACGATGCGTCCTCCGCCGCCTACCGGCTGGGCGAGCTGGGCGAGCTGCAGATCATGCTGGACGGGAAGCGGATCGGCTCGGTTCCCTTGTATGCGAAGGATAGTCCGAGACTGCTGCTGAAGGACCGGTCTGCCTTTTACTTCAACGAATCCGACCTTGGTGGGTCAACCTGGGCGCAGAAATATGCTTATATTCTGCAAATGCTGATTAGGGTATTGTTTACCGGGAAAACGGCTTAGATCGGAGGGGACGGGATGGTCAATTTCATTTGGCTGTTTTTCATCGTGGCCGGCTTTGTTGTCGCCGCTTTTCAAGGACGCATCGAGCTGGTGACGGAAGCGGTGTTCGACGGAGCGAAGAGCGGGGTAACCGTCTGCTTCGGACTGATCAGCATTATGGTGTTCTGGCTAGGGATCATGCGGATCGCGGAGGATGCCGGGCTGCTGCAAAAGCTGGCGGTGCTGCTGCGCCCGATCGTCCGCTTCCTGTTCCCGAGCGTTCCGCGGGATCATCCCGCTCTCGGATACATCATGTCCAATATGAGTGCGAACATCCTGGGGCTGGGCAATGCGGCTACGCCGATGGGAATCAAGGCGATGCAGGAGCTGCAGAAGCTGAATCCTTACAAGGATATCGCAAGCCCGGCCATGTGCACGCTGCTGGCGCTGAATACGGCCAGCATTACATTGATACCGACGACGCTTATCGCCATCCGAATGAGCTACAATTCGGTCAATCCGGCCGAGATTGTCGGAACGACACTGATGGCGACCTTCGTTTCTACAGTGGCAGCCATCCTGGTGGACAAATGGTACCGCAAACGAAACACGCCGATCCGTTCGGGGAAAGGATGAGCGGGCTGTGATCGAATTCGTGAATCTGCTCTCGTCATGGGCCATCCCCGTGATTATCGTCTTTATTCCGCTTTATGCCGCTTATCGGAAGGTGCCCGTCTACGAATCGTTCGTAGACGGGGCCAAGGACGGCTTCGATACGGCGATCCGCATCATCCCCCACCTGGTCGGGATGATGGTGGCGATCAGCGTCTTCCGGGCGTCCGGCGCGATGGATCTGTTCATGGGATGGCTGAAGCCGATTTGCCTGAAGATCGGCATTCCGAGCGAGGTGCTGCCGCTGGCGCTGCTTCGGCCGATTACGGGCGCCGGTTCGCTTGCTTTCACGACGGATCTGATCTCGCAGTTCGGGCCCGACTCGATGATCGGCCGAATCGCTTCGACCATTCAAGGCAGCACGGATACGACCTTGTACGTCCTTACGGTCTATTTCGGCGCGATCGGCATCCGCAAAGCGGGCTATGCGCTGAAGGTGGGACTGATCTCCGACGCGGTCGGTTTTTTTGCCTCCGTTATTATTTGCTACCTGGTCTTCGCTTGACTCCCCGCTTTGCACCCACTCATTTCTCCGCTCATATACTGTACCAGCGAACCTGAAAGAGGTGACCTGCGTGCAGTTTTACGGCATTGTCATTCATCATTCCGCCTGCTCCGCCATCAACGGCAAGGGCTACGACTTCTTTATCGGGAAGAACGGCATCATTCTTCCTTCCTCGGAGCAAACGGATCCGCTCTATATTCACATTTGCCTTGAAGGCGATTTCTCCGGCAAGCGTTCCGAGCTTACGGCGAGCGAGAAGGAGCAGCTGTTCCTGCTCAATAAACTGGTGCTGGGGCTTTCCGAGAAGTATTCTTTTGAACCCGGCGACATCTTCCCGCATTCGATTTCGTGTCCCGGGGCTTTTTTCCCATGGTCTCAACTTGTGATTTCACCCGAGGATAGGTATCATTAGCTTTGAGGTGAATAACGTAGACATGGAAAGATTACAGAAAGTATTGGCTGAGGCGGGGGTTGCCTCCAGACGCAAGTGCGAAGAGCTTATTACCGCCGGGCGGGTCGAAGTCAACGATGAGGTGGTGACGACCCTCGGGGTAAAGGTGGATCCGGGGCAGGATTTTATTAAGGTGGACGGCAAGCCGATCCGCCGCCAGGCGAAGGTGTACGTGCTGTTCAACAAGCCGAAGGGCGTCATTACGAGCGCATCCGATCCAGAAGGACGGAAGACGGTTACGGAATTTTTCAAAAATATTAAGGAACGCATCTATCCGATCGGCCGTTTGGATTACGATACGGAAGGGTTGCTGCTGCTTACCAATGACGGGGAATTCGCTCACCTGCTGACGCATCCGAAGCATCACGTTCCGCGGACGTATCTGGCTACCGTGAACGGCGTTCCGCACGGTTCGCTGCTGGACAAGCTGAAGAACGGCATCGAGCTGGAGGACGGTATGACCGCTCCGGCCGAGGTGGATTATCAGGACGTCGACCCGGACAAGAAAGAGAGCATTATCAAGATTACGATTTATGAGGGCAGAAACCGTCAGGTGCGCCGCATGTTCGAGGCGATCCATCATCCGGTGCAGAAGCTCAAGCGGGTGCAGTTCGGCCCGATTCTGCTCGCGGGCGTGGCGCGCGGGAAGTATCGTCATCTGACGCCCCAGGAAGTGAAGGAACTGAAGGATCACGCGCTTGCCGCAGGGAAAGAGCGGACACATAAAATTCAAAATCCCGAATAATTCCTTCCGCCAAATTTCGCTATAATGATAGGGAAGACAAGACAATTTATGGTTTGAAGGTGCATAAGGATGGGAAAAAATAAGAGGTGGATCCAAATCGCCATTTTTGCCGTCATCTTGGTGGTCGGCGGGCTGACGCTCGCAAACAACCTGTACTCCAGCGACAAAAAGCCGGCCGTCGGCGCGGGCGCGCCGGAATTCACTCTCGCCGGGCTCGACGGCAAGACGCATAAGCTCTCCGACTATAAAGGCAAAGTGGTCGTCGTGAACTTCTGGGGAACGTTCTGCGAGCCGTGCCGCAACGAAATGCCGGCTTTGGAGCGACAAAGAGCCAAGTGGGCGGGCAAGAACGTCGAGATTCTCGGTTTGAACCTGGACGAGCCGAAGGTCGCCGTGCAAAATTTCATCGATCAATACAAGGTCGGCTTTACCATCCTCTTCGACAAGAACGAGGAGATGCGCAAACGGTACGGCGTTTCGCAGTATCCGACGACGTTCTTCGTGAAGCCGGACGGCAAGATCGGCGTCATCCAGATCGGCGAGATGCAGGAAGCGTTCATCGACAAAACGATTGCCTCCCTCCTGAACTGAGCTCCATCCGGCCTATTATTCTGATGTTGGTCTGACCGTTTTCAAGGCAGACGAAGCCTTTACTACTATCACGATGCGGAGGCTGCAAAAGACAAAGAGTGGAATAGGGATTGCCGCAGAGTTTACGTGCCGCCTTTGAAATCAAGTTTTAACCTATGGCCGTTTGAATGTAATAAAACTTGATTTCAAGAGCGGCCGGAGGCAATCTCCTATTCCACGGGAACGGTCTTTTGCAGCCGACGAGGAGGACAAATGATTCACAACACCAAATGCGAATGCGGCCACCAGAATCATGTTGGCACTGTGCTTTGCGAGTCTTGCGGCAAGCCTCTTACGGAGGAGGAGAACGCCAGCGAGCCGCTGGAGATGCGGTATGACGGTGTGGCACGGCGGTCGCAGCGGGAGAATCCGGGCCTGATCGACAAGGTCTGGAACTTTTTTTCATCCGTCAAGATCGCCATTTATTTAATTATCATTACCTTGCTCGGGTCGGCTCTGGGAACGATATATCCCCAGGAAAGCACGTTTCTCAATATGGACCCGTCGACGTATTACAAGGATACGTACGGCACGCTAGGTGAAATTTATTACAAGCTCGGGTTCTCCCATACCTTCGAGTCCTGGTGGTTCGTCACCTTGCTGTTCATGATCGGCACGTCGCTCGTGGTCTGCAGTCTGGACCGGGTGCTGCCGCTCTACCGCGCGCTCAGCAACCAGCAAATCCGCAAGCATCTCAGCTTCCTGACGCGGCAGAAGGTGACCTACAGCGGCTCGATTGCCGAGGCGGCAGGCGGTGAAGCCGGCGAGCAGGCTTCGCTGGAGTGGGTCTCGAAGGCTGCCGGAACGCTGAAGAAAAAAAATTATAAAGTGCATGCGGACGGCACGGCGCTCCTCGCGGAGAAATACCGTTTTAGCCGGTGGGGCCCCTATATCAACCATATCGGACTTATCATTTTTCTTGCCGCCGTACTTATGAGAAGCATACCGGGCTGGCATATGGACCAGCACGTGGCTTTCCCCGAGGGCCGGATCGTCAAGATTCCGGATACGTCGTATTATCTAAAGAACGAGAAATTTACCATCGAGTTTTACAAGCCCGAAGAGATGTCCGAGAGCTTCCGCTCGAAAGGGCAGGATGTGCCGAAGATTTATGAAACCGATGCCGTGCTGTATACTTGCAAATCAGACTGCAACGACCCGTCCAAGGAACCGGTGCTGGAAGAGGTCCACAAGCAGAAGATCATCGTCAATGAGCCGCTTCAGTACAAGGGCTTCATGGCTTATCAATTCGACTTTAAGCCGGAGCCGATGCTGATCTCCGTTAAACCCTCGCTGAAAGACAAGCAAACGGGCGAGGTGTACGGCAGCTTCGAGCTCTCCATGAACAAGCCTGCGGACGAATACAAGGCAGGACCTTACAGCCTGAAGCTCAAAGCATACTTTCCCGAGTTCGCCTTGGATGAGAAGGGCTCGCCGATTACGAAGTCGAACGACCCGAAAACGCCTGCATTCGTCTTTTCCGTTACCGGACCGGGACTGAAGCCGGGCGGAGAGCCGTATTTGTACTTCCCGCGCCAGGTGGATAAGGTGAACTTCCGGCAGGATGACATCAACGGGGCTCTCGCGGGGAAGCTGGAGCTGTCCGTACAGTCGATGGACGACGTGAAATTCTCGGAATACGTCAGCTATTTGAACATCCGGGTGGATCGCGCCATGCCTTACGTTTGGTTTGGGGCGGCCATTTCCATGATCGGTCTGATCATGGGCTTCTATTGGCATCATCGGCGCATTTGGGTGCGTATCGATCAAGGCCGGCTGACGCTCGGCGCGCATACGAATAAGAATTGGTTCGGCATGCGCAAGGAAGTGGCTCAGATCTTGCATCAGAACGGGATTGACGTCGATCCCAAAACGTTGGAAAAAGGGGCGGTCGGCTCGTGAGCAGTACTTTCTTGTTAATTGCATTCTGTATCTATTGCGTTTCCCTGCTGGTCTTCGTCATCGGCATTACCGGAAAAAAATCGCTTCAGGTGGACAATCCGGAAGCCTATGTGAAGAAGTGGGGGAATGCCGGCTTTGCCCTGACGATTCTCGGCTTCGCTTCGCAGGCCACTTACTTCTTCACGCGGTGGGCGGAAGCCGGGCACATCCCGAACAGCAACATGTACGAGTTCATGACCATGCTGGGCATGATGATCGTGCTGGCCTTTATTATCGTATTTCTGATTTACCGCGCGCCGGTACTGGGAATATTCGCCCTCCCGGTGGCGATCATCATGATCGCGTACGCCTCCGTATTCCCACACGACGTGCAGCCGCTCATTCCGGCGCTGCAGAGCTACTGGCTCAAAATTCACGTGACGACCGCCTCCCTCGGAGAAGCCTTCTTCGCAGTCGGCTTTGCGGCGGGACTGATGTACCTGCTGCAGAACGTAAAATTCGGCTCTAAGGAGAAGGGCGACCGGCGGGAGCAGCGCGGCGTGGAATTTACGCTGTTCACGCTGGTGATGATCGTTGCTTTCGTAGCAGCCATCTTCGGCTTCAATGCGGCCGGCTACCATGCGCAGTACGCCAATGACGTGACCGTAACGGACAAGAACAATGTAGAATCCACCGTGAAGCAAACGGTCGATTACGTGCTCCCGCCTCTGGTGAAGCCTTACAACAGCGTCCAGGTAAACATGCAGCCGTTCCTCGGGATGACGGAAGCTCCGTTCGAGGCCCCGTCCTGGATGAAGGGCTCCAACGCTGGACGTAAATTCAATACCGTTATCTGGACCGTAATATGCGGAGCGGTTCTGTACGGCTTGCTTCGCCTGATTGCGCGGAAGCCGCTCGGCGCCGTGCTGCAGCCTCTCATGAAAGGCATCGATCCGGAGGATATCGATGAGATCAGCTACCGGGCGATCGCGATCGGCTATCCGATCTTTACCCTTGGGGCTCTGATCTTCGCCATGATCTGGGCGGCGGAGGCTTGGGGACGCTTCTGGGGCTGGGATCCCAAGGAAGTATGGGCATTGATCGTGTGGCTGTTCTACGCCGCCTACCTGCACCTTCGCTTTTCCCGCGGCTGGCAGGGCAAACGGTCGTCCTGGCTTTCCGTTATCGGCTTCCTGGTGGTCATGTTCACACTAATTGGCGTTAATCTCGTCATTGCAGGCTTGCACTCTTACTCAGGTGTCTAACTTATCATGCAAGACCCAATCTATAAGGAAAGAGGGACGTATCCATGTCGGAAATCAAGATGAAAATATTAGTCGTTGACGATGAAGAGCGGATTCGCCGCCTGCTCCGCATGTATTTGGAGAAGGAGAACTACCTGATCGAGGAGGCGGAGGACGGCGAGACGGCGCTTCGCATGGCGGTGGAGACCGATTACGATCTGATCCTGCTGGACGTCATGCTGCCGGGAATCGACGGCAATGAAGTATGCGCCCGGCTGCGCCAGGTGAAATCGACGCCGGTCATTATGCTGACGGCCAAGGGCGAAGAGACGAACCGCGTACAGGGCTTCGAATCCGGAGCGGACGATTACGTCGTTAAGCCGTTCAGCCCCCGCGAGGTCATCTACAGGGTAAAGGCGATCCTTCGCCGCTCCTCGGTAACGGCATATTTGTCCAAGGAAGTCAATTCCAGCAACAACATCGTATTCCCGAATTTGATCATCGAGCACGATGCTCACAGGGTAACCGCCGGCGGACAAGAGGTCGCGCTGACGCCGAAGGAATATGAGCTGCTTCACTATTTGGCGGTTTCCCCGGATAAGGTATTCTCGAGGGAGGATCTGCTGAAGGATGTATGGAACTACGAGTTCTTCGGAGATTTGCGCACGGTAGACACCCATGTAAAGCGGCTGCGCGAGAAGCTGAACAAGGTATCGCCGGAGGCGGCTTCCATGATCACGACCGTATGGGGCGTAGGCTATAAGCTAGAGGTGCCGAAGTAACGTGTTTATACTTAAGAGCATTGTCGGAAAACTATGGATCACTATTATCGGGCTGGTTGTCGTCGTCCTGCTGACGCTCAGCCTCTTTTTGTTCCAGTACATCGAGACGTCCTTCCCCAAGTCGCAGGACCAAACCGACAACCTGGCCAAGCTAGCCGCCAAGGTAGCCGGTGAAATATCGCTTCACAAGGATGAAGGCCGCTACCTTCAGGTCGTCAATGAGCTGCTCAGCGCGCAGGATGCCAGCGTCATTATGGTAACGACGGACTTGAAGCCGATGGATACGCCGGTCGGGCAGACGAAGGACAAAGTATACCGTTACAGCGATTTTTTCTCCGATGCCGCACTGCAGAAAGTGTTCGCGGGGGAGACGATCGACAACCGCAACCGCAGCATGAATTCGAATTCCTCGCTGAACAGCCAATATTCCGCCGTGGCGGTTCCATTCATGAATGAAACGCAGAACCGCATCGCCGGGGCATTGATCATGTATCAGCTGACGCAATCCTCGGAGGAAACGCAGGCTTATGTGAAGAAGCTGTTCGTCGTGGTCGGCGTATGCGGATTTCTGATGACGACCTTCTTCGCGTTCTTCCTGCTCACGAAGATTACACAGCCGCTGCAGCAGCTGAAAAAAGCAGCCGATCTAATCTCCGAAGGCGAATACGGCACCCGCGTGCCGATTATTTCATCGGATGAGATCGGGGAGCTGGGGAAGACGTTCAACCACATGGGAGAGCAGCTGTCCGATACGATCAAGGCGCTTCATCAAGAGAAGGAACAGCTTGGCAGCGTGCTCCGGTCTATGGCCGATGCGGTCATGACCTTCGATGCGGACGGCCGCGTCATTCTGACCAACCCGCAGGGAGACAAAATCATTCGCGATTGGAACGCCATCGAATGGCCGGAGGGGGGACCCGAAGGATTCCATCATCATCTGTCTCCGGCTTCGGGCTCGCAGACGATCCCAGGACCTATGCGTCCGCTGTTCGAAACGGTAATTTCCGAATCCAAGGAATTGACGGCCAAGCTCCATGTCCAGAGCGAGGTATGGTCGGTCGTCATGGCGCCGCTCTATTCCCATGACGCTGTCCGCGGAGTCGTCGCCGTAATGAGGGATGTCACGGAGGAGCACCGGCTTGACAAGCTCCGCAAAGACTTCGTGGCGAACGTCTCGCATGAGCTGCGCACGCCGCTGTCCATGCTTCAGGGGTACAGCGAGGCGCTTCTGGACGACATCGCCGGTTCGCCGGAGGAGCGCCAGGAGATGGCTCAGGTCATTCACGACGAATCTCTGCGAATGGGGCGGCTCGTGAAGGATTTGCTTGATCTGGCGAAGATGGAGACAGGAAATCTCGAGCTGCATTTCCGGGAGCTGGACGTCGCTGCGTTCCTCCGGCGCATCCAGCGCAAATTCGCGGCATTGTCCAAGGAGCGCGAGGTGGCCGTAATCTGCAGCCTGCCGGAAGGGGAGCTCGTGCTGGAGCAGGCGGATGAGGACCGGCTGGAGCAAGTGATGACGAACCTGCTGGACAATGCGATCCGGCATACGCCGCCGCAGGCTCAGATCGAGATCCGGGCTACCGGGCAGCGGACGAAGGAGGGCGCCGATTCGGTACTGATTGAAATCACCGATCAGGGCTACGGCATTCCGGCGGACGATTTGCCTTATATTTTCGAACGCTTCTACAAGGCCGACAAGGCTCGTACAAGAGGGGTGTCGGGAGGGACGGGTCTTGGCCTGTCCATCGTGAAAAACCTCGTTGAAGCCCATCAGGGAACGGTAACGGCGCGAAGCCAGCCGGGACAGGGCACGACATTTTCCATCACGCTGCCCCGTCGTTTAGCGTAAATCAACGAGCAAAAAGCCTCCGATTTCGTCGGAGGCTTTCGTATTTTGTTGAAGCTTGCCTATTTATCTTGTTGTTCGTGAAACATCGGCGGGTTTACAGGGAAAGCTCGCGCACCTGCGTCAGTTCCGGCAGCTGCTCCAACTGCTGCAGCACTTCCTTGGAAGCCGGCTTGTCGGTTGTGAGCACCATGATCGCTTGACCGCCGACCACTTTACGCCCTACCTGCATCGTGGCGATGTTCACGTCGTTATTGCCAAGAAGCGTACCGACTTTACCGATGATACCCGGCTTGTCGTTGTGCGAAATCAAGAGCAGGTTGCCGCTTGGGGCGATATCGACCGGATATTGATCGATTTGCACGATGCGCTCGCCATAGCCGGCGAGCAGCGTACCGGCCACCAAGCGCTGTTCGTTCTTGGTCTTGAGCGTAAGGGAGACCAGGTTGGTAAACGTCTTGGAAGAGGCCGACTTCTGGGTAACTACGTTCACGTTGCGGCTCTTCGCCAGGTGCATCGCATTGACGATGTTGACGCCTTCGAGTTGATTCGCCAGAATGCCTTTGACGATATAACGGGTCAGCGGCGTTGTGTCTACGTCGGCCAAATCGCCGGAGAAGCTGACGACGATTTCGCTCACGGCGCCTTCGATCGATTGCCCTAGGAATGCGCCCAGCTTCTCGCCGAGGTTGAAGTAAGGCTGCAGCGCGTTCAGAACGTTGGCAGGGACCGGCGGCATGTTCACCGCGTTCTTGAACGGTTCGTTACGAAGGATATGAAGCACTTCCTCCGATACGTCGATCGCGACGTTCTCCTGGGCTTCTACGGTGGATGCGCCGAGATGCGGCGTTACGATGATCTTCGGATTGTTCAGGAACGGATGATCCGCTTGCGGCGGCTCCTGCTCGAATACGTCGAAGGCTGCGCCGGCGACGATCCCGGTATCGATGGCTTCCACGAGAGCTCTCTCGTCAATGATGCCGCCCCGGGCGCAGTTGATGATGCGAACGCCTTTCTTCATAATCTCGAACTGCGGACGGGAAATCATGTGACGCGTTTCGTTCGTCAGCGGCGTATGCACCGTAATGAAATCGGCTTTAGCGCAAATATCATTGACCGAGCTCAGCTTGACGCCCATTTGCTCCGCGCGCTCTTCAGTCAGGAACGGGTCGTAGCCCATGACTTCCATGCCGAACGCCTTGGCCCGCTTGGCGACCTCTCCGCCGATCCGGCCCATGCCGAGAATCCCGAGCACCTTGCTGCGCAGCTCGACGCCGACGAACGTCTTGCGGTCCCATTCGCCGCCGACGGTTTTCTTATAAGCCTGAGGAATCGAACGGGCGATGGACATCATCATCGCGAAGGTCAACTCGCACGTCGCGATCGTGTTGCCGTCCGGCGCATTGATGACGACGATTCCGCGGTTCGTTGCCGCCTCCAGGTTGATGTTGTCCACGCCGACGCCGGCCCGACCGACGACCTTCAGCTTCGGCGCTGCGGCCATAATGCGCTCGGTCACCTTCGTGGCGCTCCGCACGAGGAGTGCGTCATATTCGGCGATGATCGCAATGAGCTCATCCTCTGACAAGCCGTTCTTCTTGTCCACTTCAACATCGGGTGCATCGTACAGCAGCTGAATCCCCATATCGCTGATGCCGTCCATGACCAGTACTTTAAACATCGTTTCAACCTCCATAGTTTTATTGCCGCCGGATGCGGGAATGCAAAAAACTCCCCATCCCGACACGACTAGCGTATACAAGGGACGAGGAGTTGTGCTCTCGTGGTACCACCCTATTTCACCGTCCGCTCGCGCGAACAGCCTCAGGGGTCACATGTGACCCTGGAAAGGTAACGGTTTCCGGCCGGCCGCACCTACTGATAGGTTCAGTGCAGCAACTCAGGAGTGCTCTGCATAAGAATGGGCGTCCGGTTCGCACCAACCACCGGCTCTCTGAACGGTTCTTTACGCTTGGCTCCGTCATCGTCATGTGTTGCAAGTGAAATTTTTCATTAGCGTACCATGCAAAAATCAGCCTTGTCAATAGGTGTCGAACGCAATTCCAATTACGAAAATTTTGTGAACCTTTCGCGGGCTGATGCTTTGCTGCATAGCTGCGTTACATTGGCCTAGCCTCATCTTTATTGTATCGAAAATTCCAAAGGGAATGCAATGGCTGCCGAGCTTGAACTTTTTTAAATTTTTCGCTATTCTTCAATGGTACCGGGCCCGGTGTACCGGAAGGCGCCCGGCCCAAGAGGAGGGATAAGGTTGGACGATTTCGAATCGATCGAACCGCGTCAGTTTCTGGATAAGCTGCAGGACGGTTCGTTGAAAGAGGCGAAGCTGATTGATGTGCGGGAACCGATGGAATGGGATTATTATCACCTGGAGGAGCTCGAGCTGCTCCCGATGAACTCGATCCCCGGCCGGCTGGACGAGCTCCCCCGCGAGCGTCCGATCTATGTGGTTTGCGCTCATGGCGTGAGGAGTGCGAACGTTTGCGCTTATTTGAAGCATCACGGCTTTGACGAAGTGATCAATGTGGAGGGCGGGATGGCGGCACTCGCCTATTACAGGGGATTCCAGTATGATTGACAAAGCGAAGCGGCATAGGATACTTCTGCGTAAAAAATAAGCCTTGTTCCCGGATAGGAACAAGGCTTGTTTTCGTTCGTTGATAAGAATTTATAAGTTTTCGTGGGCTTATAGCTTCGCATCAACCTTGGTAAACGCGCTGGTCCTTGTATGACAAGGACGGCGTAGCCGTTTATCCTGGGGTTGCGCTCGTCTTAATTCGTGAAGAAAGGCAGCTGCGGAAGCGTTTCGCTTGCGTACCAGCGATTCTTGAAGCGCATGAAGTCGCCGGGCCGGACCGCATCTGTCGCGAGCAGGACGTCGACCACTTGACGGACATCCGCCAGGTTCAGCTTCTTCGTTTGGCCGCTTGCGATCATATCATCGATCCGGCTTGTCAAATCCTGAGGGGTGAACGCTTTGAACAGCTTGCCCGAAAGCATCAGCTGCGCACTGTAATCGTTCTTCATATTGAGGCTGAGCTGGCTCCAGTCCTTCAATGGAAGCGGTTTGCTCATATCCGGCTGCTGCAGCTGCGGATTGATCGATTGATTCCATTTGATAATGGCATCGTAATATTCCTTATCAGCCTTTAGGGCAAAGCTTTTGGCTTCTCCCAGGTATGCGTCTCCGTCCAGCATCGACACGTAAGCCGGTCCGGGCTGGGCGTTCGCCTTCGAAGCGAAGCCCCGGAGCGCTTCACCGAACAGCTTCAGGCTCTTTATATAGTCTTTCAGTGATTCCTGGAGGAGGGGAGAAGAGTCCGGCATGGATTTGGAGGAGAGCGCCGTATACGTTTCCTCCGCCTGTTTGGCCAGCTCCTTCGTAATCAATGAGGCGTCGGCTGAGCGGCCGTTCGACAGCTCGTCCATTTTCTCGAACCATTTCTTATGAAATTCCCTGTAAGGCTGATAAATGGTATGATAGAAGGACACCAAGTACTGTTGGTCATATGCGGTATAGCCTTTGGCCGCTTCGTTCTGCTTGGCGATCTGCTCTTCATACTTGAGTGCAGAGCGTTCTTGCCCGACCCGCAGGCCGTAGAAGAAAGCCGCCAATGCCAGAACAAGCATAAAAATAAACAGGATGGAGAACAAATAGTCCGTTCGGGTCAGACGCTTTTCCATGACTAAAGCACCTCAAATTTCGTTTTCTTTGCTGATAGTATAGGTGAAAATGTCGAAAAAAGGAAGAAACATGAAAAAATTTAATTTCAAGCGTTTCCGGCTTCGCCAGCTGAACCCGGAAGAGCTCGACGAGCGTTACTTGCTGATCAATCTGTATGTCACCCAGCTGCTCGTCCTGACGGTGGCGTCGGTCATACTACTGTTCCGAAGACCAAATCTGAAGGACATGTTTTCATTCCATCCCGGCTACGGTACGGTTCTCCTGTGGGGTGTCGGGTTTGCGGTCCTCGTGCTGATCGTCGATTTCACGGTCGGCCGCTGGGTGCCTCCGGAAGTTACCGATGACGGCGGCATCAACCAAATGCTGTTCGGCAATCGGCCGCTCTGGCATATCGCCGTATTGTCCCTGCTCGTAGCCGTGTGCGAGGAGCTGCTCTTCCGGGGCGCGATCCAGTCTTACTGGGGACCATACTGGACAAGCATCCTGTTCGCGGCGATTCATGTCCGGTATTTGCAGCACTGGCTGATGACAGGCCTCGTCTTCTGCATCAGCTATGGGCTCGGGTGGATCTACGTGCATACCGGCACGCTCTGGACACCCATTGTCGCCCACTTTGTTATAGATTTCACGATGGGCTGTATTCTTCGCTACAGGAGAGAGGATTAAATGGACGCACGATTTACATCGGAGCAGCGCAAGACCCCGCAAACGGAAGGAGGCCCGGCGCCGAGCGCCGAGCCCGACGAACATTACCTTCCTCCCCGGAAAACGGTACATCCGACAGAACGGGAAAGATGGGTACGTTTCTTTTATCGGTCGCTGCTGTGGATTTTTATACTCCTTGTTTCAGGTCTTCTCCTTTGGGGCTGGAAGCTCGTTAAGGTTTAATCTCAATGGATGCCGGATCGATGAACCGGTATCCCTTCTCCTCCAGCTTCGTAAGCAGCTCGTCGAGCGCTTGAACGGTCCATGGAAGCTCATGCATCAGGATGTTGCTTCCCGGCCGGAGCTGCTCCAGGACATTGCTGACAACCTGCTCCGGGTGATTGTTCTTCACCGTCATCTCCCAGTCCTTTGAGCCGTTGGACCAGGTCATGTACAGCATGTTCTCCTCTTTCACCTTCGATCTGACGTCCGCATTCCCCGAGCCGAACGGGGGTCGGAAAAATTCGGGAGCCTTCCCCGTCAATTCCTTCACAATCGCTTGCACGTCTCCGATTTGCTTGTCAATCTTGTCCTTGCTCATCTTACTGAGATCGTCATGGTCCCAGGAATGGTTCCCGATAGCCATTCCGCGGGATGCAACAAGCTTCACCAGCTCGGGCTTTTGCTTAATGCGGTAACCGTTCATGAAAAATATGGCTTTCGCCTTATGCTTGTTAAGCGTATCGAGCAAGCCTTGATTCATCTCGAGGTCCTTGGGGCCGTCGTCGAACGTAAGCAGCACGGCTTTTTTATCGGTTTCCGCCGGATCGATGGGCAATATATCGTACGTTTTGGGGTTCATGGCGTACAGCTTCCGGACTTCCTTCGGCGTCTCAGCTTCGGCAGCTTGCGGCGGATTCGTCTTGGGAGTCTCGGGCTGCGCAGAATCGGACGGTTTAACCGCGGCCCCTGCCGGAAGTGTCGCGTCCGCTCCCGAAGCGGCCGGCTGTGTCTTGCTTGAGGTACCGGAAGGCGCGCTGCTTGGGACCTGGGCACTGGAAGGCGGAGAAGCGGGTTTGGCTGAGCAGGAAGCAAGCAGAACGGCGGCGGCAAAGAGGATCCAAGGCTGGCGGTTCAATAACATGATGTAAGATCTCCTGTTCTTGTGTGAGATGAAGAAACCGAATTTTCCTTATTTTATCATGCATGCCCCGTTCAGCGGTAGCGGAAACTAGGTTCGGAATCTAAACAACGGAGGGATACGCATGAGACTGGGCACATTCTTGCTGGGCGGTTTGGTCGGAGCGGCAGCGGCCGTTTATATTACCAACCGGTCGAAGCTGCAGTTGTGGGCGGCCATGACGAACGGCAATCAGTTCGGAAGCATGATGAACAAAGCGAAGATGACGGTCGATCGTTTCTCCAATTCCGGACGCACAGACGCAAGCCCATGCGAAATGTCCGCCGGCGTCCAATCCCACGAGCATGATTCAGGCGGGCTGGACCAGGTGAAATCGATGGTGAACGACGACCCGAAGCTCAGGGCGCAGGTGGACGAAATCGTATCCGCCGGCGGCGAAGACCGCCAAAGCGCCCATCTCCAATAAGGGAGCTGCTTCCTCTTTGGACGCGCTTCCGTTTGTCTTAACGAGCAAGGCACAGACCTTCGCCCAAGCGGTGCGAGCGCGGTCTGTGCCTTTTTTCCGTTGCCGGGGTAAAATTAGGGTTATAACCGTTCTTTTCTTTTACGTTTGTGATATAATAGACGTATAATTGAATACAAGCCTTGAATTACCCGTTCACTGCAAGGATGGGTGTTCGTTTAATGGCTCACCTTTGATTACACTACTTCATAAGCTGTTATTACAGTCGGCAAGGGAGGAATCCAGTATGAAAATGGAGCGTTTAAGTCAAGACAAGATACGGATTTTCCTCACATTCGATGACTTAACGGAGCGCGGCATCCATAAGGATGACATGTGGAGAGAAATCCCCAAGGTGCATGAGCTGTTCAGCGAAATGATGGACCAAGCCTACATGGAACTTGGCTTTGACGCGACAGGCCCGCTGGCTGTTGAAGTGTTGGCCTCTCCGGCCCAAGGCATGATCGTCATCGTAACCCGCGGCAAGATGAACCTGGGTCATTCCGACGACGCCTTGGAAGACGAGATGGAGGAAGTATACGAGCTGGAAGTGACGATGGACGAGACGGACCAGATCACTTACGCTTTTCATGATTTTGAGGATTTGCTCCGCATGGCGAAGGTCGTCAATCCGCTCTTGATCGAGGGAGGCACCCTGTATTCATACAAAGGCAAATGGATTCTTCTGCTCGAAGCCGTCGAGATGGAGGAAAGCCGACTGCAGGCGGTTGTTGCCGTCCTGTCCGAATTCGGCGAAGCCACTTCGGTAACCCAGGCGGTGCTGGAGGAATACGGGAAAACCGTGATCGAGTCGGATGCGGTGAAAGTGCTCTGCTCCAAATTTTAAAGAAACAGCAGTAGGAAGTTGATCAAAGAAAAACAAAGCATTCACAAAAACATTGTTGTTTTTGCGGAATGCTTTTTTTGCGGGGGGGACGAAGATGCAGGGGATATCGATGAGGACCGCCAAATCGTCTTTGGATTTAGAGGAATGGATAGCGCATTATCAGAAACAGCTTCGGGAGGAAGCGTTTTTTTATTTGCGGAAGCGGGGGATTCAGCCGGAGACGGCCGAGGCGTTCCGGCTTGGTTTCGACCCGGGGAAAATCGGCTTTTATGTGAATTCGGGGAAGCTGGGCGATTTCTTCGAGAACCACATCATTATCCCCGTTACGAACGGGGATGGCGTGGCCGTAGAGCTGATCGGAAGAGCGATCGACCACCGGGAGCCGAAGTACAAGGCGCTGCTAGGTGTGGAAGAGCTGATGTTCAATGAGGAGATTTTATCGGTTACCGAGGATGTCGTCCTATGCGGCGGTCTGTTTGATGTGCTCAGCTTGGCTCAGGCTAGGATTCCGGCCGTCTGCGTCCCTTCCTGGCTCAGCTTCAGGGAAACCCATGCGGAGCGGCTGAGGGAGAAGCGGGTTTTTATCTGCCTTGGCAACGATGAATTAGGTCGGCGCGAAAGTGTAAGAATACAAACAATGCTGCAGTCAGTGGCGAAGGAAACCTTTATCGTCGGTTTGCCGGAGTCGTTCCGGGATGTGAACGATTTCTTCGTTCGCGTTCAGGATCCGATGGATGCGTTCATCAGCGTTCTCAACCATACGATGGCCGAGAATCTGCATATCCCGGTCGCTCCGGACGTCAAGAACATTACGGTCTATACCGAAGAATACATGAAGAGGCACCGGGGAATGGGGACAGGCATTCCGACCGGCTTTACCCTGCTGGACGACGCGCTGTTCGGCGGTTTCCGAAGCGGCCTTTATTTGATTGCCGGCGCAGCCTCATCCGGCAAAACGATGCTCATGAAGCAGATGGCTGACCACATCGCGCTGCACCAAACGCCGGTCGTCTATTTGTCCTGGGACATGACCGGCTTCGAGCTGTGGGCGCGGAGCGTGGCCCGGATCATCGGAATCGAGCCGCAGCGGGTGCTCAGCGGCAAGGTGGAGCCGGATCGGATCCAAGAAGCCAATAAGCAATACGAACAAATCAGCAAGATGCTGTGGACGGTGGAATGTTCGATGGATATGCCGCAGGCTGAGGTCATTCGGTCCATCGGGCGGATCGCCGCCGTTGCCGGCAGGATGCCGATCGTCTTCATCGATCATCTGTCACGCATTCCGTTGACAGGACTGGCCTCCTCGGGTTCCGCAACGATTCAGGAGCGTCTGACGCTGCTGGCATACTCCTTCAAGCAGTGGTGCAAGGAATGGGGCGGGACGGTCGTGGCCGCCATCCCTTCGGATCTCGAGCAGGAAGGACTCCCCGAAGGGGTCGAGGCGTCGGCTGACGTCATTATGCTTCTCAAGCCTTCCGGCACAGCGTACGGTGAGGAAGGGCAGAGCGCCGATTTGCAATTGCTGAAGCACCGCAACGGCTCGCTTGCGACGATTCCGATGCGGCTTTTTCATCAGCAGGCCAAGTTCTGCGAGTCTCCATAAGCTTGTACCCAAGCGACGTAAGCGGCTGAATGGGGCCGTATGACTGAGGAGTTTATCAACAAAAGCTTCCGCTGCCAACGATCAGGCTGCTTGATGGACTCCGTTAGGAGTTTTTCATAGTTGACAAGAATTTATAAGTTTTCGAAGGCTTATAGCTTCACATCAACCTTGATAAACACGCTGGTCCTTGTATGACAAGGACGGCGTAGCCGTTTATCCTGGTCCAACATGATAAGCAAAGGGTGATTCCGGGTGTCTGAAAATTTGAACGTGCTCTTGTCCACGCAATACATCATTGAGCAGGCGCTCACCAAGCTGGGCTATTCCGCGGCAATGGTCGACCTGCTTAAAGAACCGATGCGCGTGCTTACGGTTCGTATTCCGATTCGGATGGATGACGATACCGTCAAGGTGTTCACAGGCTACCGGGCACAGCATAATGATGCGGTCGGACCCACCAAGGGCGGGGTCCGCTTTCACCCGGACGTGAATGAGGATGAAGTGAAGGCGCTGTCCATCTGGATGAGCTTGAAATGCGGCATTGTCGACCTTCCTTACGGAGGCGGCAAGGGCGGCATTATTTGCGATCCCCGCCAAATGTCGTTCCGTGAGCTTGAGCGGCTCAGCCGTGGTTATGTCCGCGCCATCAGCCAGCTAGTCGGCCCCTCTAAGGATATCCCTGCTCCGGACGTGATGACCAATTCGCAAATTATGGCCTGGATGATGGATGAATACAGCCGTATCCGCGAGTTCGATTCCCCGGGCTTCATCACCGGCAAGCCGATCGTGCTCGGAGGGTCCCATGGACGGGAGACGGCGACGGCCAAAGGGGTTACCATCATGATCGACCAAGCGCTGAAGAAGCGGAATATTCCGCTCCAGGGCGCACGTGTCGTAATTCAAGGGTTCGGGAACGCGGGCAGTTATTTGGCGAAGTTCATGCACGATGCCGGCGCGAAGGTGATCGGCATTTCGGACGTGTACGGCGGCTTGTACCGGCCCGAGGGCCTGGATATCGACGATTTGTTGGACCGGCGCGATTCCTTCGGGACGGTAACCAAGCTGTTCAAGGATACGATGACGAACAAGGAGCTGCTGGAGCAGGAGTGCGATATTCTCGTACCGGCCGCCATCGAGAATCAAATCACCGAGGAGAATGCCGCACGGATTAGAGCGCCGATCATTGTGGAAGCGGCGAACGGGCCGACGACGCTGGAAGCGACTCGCATTCTTACGGAACGCGGCGTGCTGCTCGTTCCCGACGTGCTGGCGAGCGCGGGCGGGGTCGTCGTTTCGTACTTCGAATGGGTCCAAAACAATCAAGGCTACTATTGGACCGAGGCCGAGGTGCATGCGCGCCTCCAAGAAATGATGGAAAAAGGCTTCGAGAATGTCTATAATGTTCATATGACGAGAAACGTCGATATGCGGCTCGCCGCGTATATGGTCGGTGTCCGCAAGATGGCGGAGGCCGCCCGCTTCCGCGGCTGGGTTTGATTTATACAGCTTTCCTGCGGAAAGCTTGAAGGGAGGGGGACACCTTGAGCGTCTTACCTGTGCTGATGGCGGCGGTTGCGCCTGGTGTCGCTCTGTTGTCTTATTTTTATTTAAAGGATCGTTACGATCCCGAACCGATTTCCCTGGTCATCAAGATGTTCCTTTTCGGGCTGCTGCTCGTGTTCCCGGTCATGGTGCTTCAAAGGGCATTGGGCCATGGGCTCGGCGACAGTCCGTTCGTCTTCACGTTCCTTATTTCGTCGGGTGTAGAGGAATTTTTCAAATGGTTTCTGATCTACTTCCTTATCTTCAAGCATACCTCGTTCGATGAACCGTATGACGGCATTGTTTATTCCGTTGCGGCTGCGCTGGGATTTGCGACGCTGGAGAACGTATTCTACGCGTTCCTGAACGGTCCGACATTCTACGAGCTGGTGATGCGTGCGCTGCTTCCCGTATCGGCCCACGCGATGTTCGGCGTCATGATGGGCTATCACCTGGGTCGGGCCAAGTTCTCGCAGGGAAAGGTTCACAAGCATTTGGCGCTATCCTTACTGCTGCCGATCTTCTGGCACGGGGTGTTCGATTATACGCTGCTGATCACCAAGGCGTATTGGATATGGTTTATGGTGCCGCTGATGACGTTTCTATGGCTGCGGAGCTTATGGAAGGTTCAACTGGCTAACGCAAGATCGCCTCTCCGTATGGCAAGACGCGAGGAACGGGTTAAAATTTGACCGGATGGTTCATAATGGAAGATATAATCCATGAATGAATCGGAGGGAAACGATGAATGCAATCAGCCCCCGCGTCAAGGTCACGATCCGCTGCAAAGCCTGCGGTGAGAAATTCGTGCTGAAAGGGCGCCGAGAGAGAGGCCGGATCGATACCGGCTTCAAACAGTGCATTTGCAATAATGAGTCCGAATTCGATATCGAGACGCATGATTTTTGACAGGACCGGTCCGGAGGGACCGGTTTTTTTTGGGACATGAAAACCGTCTCTAAAAAATAAAGGCGGCTGTCAAAGGCTGAATAAACGTACGCCCTTCAAGCGCAAACTAAGCCCAAGTTTGGCGGATGAAGGGAGATTTACGAACATGTACAAAAGACTAAGTATGGTCATGTTTCCAATCCTTGTGCTGGCGCTGATCGGTACCGGCGTATGGGGGTATTTGGAGCATCAAGAGAAAAACTCTATTCTCATTAAGGCGGAAAACCAATACCAGCGGGCGTTCCATGATCTGTCCTTTCATATGGACAAGCTGCATACGGAGCTGGGCAACACGCTGGCGGTCAACTCGACTTCCCAGGATGTGTACAAGAAGGGTTTGATCAACGTTTGGCGGATCACCAGTCAAGCCCAGAACGAGATCGGTCAGCTCCCGCTCACGCTGCTGCCCTTTAACAAGACACAGGAGCTTCTGGCGAACATCTCCAGCTTTTCCTACCGGGCCGCCGTAAGGGACTTGAGCAAGCAGCCGCTCGACGAAAACGAGCTCAAGACGCTTAACACACTGTACGAGCACTCCGCCGATATGTCGAAGGAGCTGCGCGGCGTCCAATCGAAGGTCATCCAGAATAACCTGCGCTGGATGGATGTCGAGCTGGCCATCGCTTCGCAAAAGGAGCATGCCGACAACGTCATCATCGACGGCTTCACGACAGTGGATAAGAAGGTCGGGGAGTATCCCGAGATCAACTGGAGTCCGGCTGTGATGAGCGTACACCAAAAACGCGATGTAAACATGCTGGGCGGCAATATCGTATCTGCGGACGAAGTGAAGCAGAAGGCGGCGCAATTCCTTGGGCTGCAGGACGGCTCCGCAGTCCAGGTCATAGAAAACGGCGGCGGGACGGAATATCAGTCGTTCAGCGCTTCCGTACCGAAGCCGGATTCCCATGACGGCATCCATATGGACTACTCCAAGAAGGGCGGCCAGCTGCTATGGTTCTCTGCAGCAAGGGATGTGCCGCAGAAGTCGCTTGACGCTCGTACCGCTCGGGATAAGGCAGCCCAGTTCCTGGATGAACATAATTATAAGGATATGACGGCCGTCAGCTACGATGAGTATAACAATGTCGCCAGCCTGACCTTTGCCTCCCACAAGAATGACGTCACCAATTATTTGGAGAAGGTGGCGGTGAAGGTAGCCCTGGACAACGGGGAAATTACCGGACTTGAAGCCACCGATTATGTCTTTAATAAGAAGGAGCGGCAGCTGAAGGCGCCCAAGCTGACGGCGGACGAGGCGAGGAAGACGCTGAGCCCGAACTTCCAGGTGGACGGCGTGAGCAAGGCTCTCATTCGCAACGACATCGATGAAGAGGTGCAATGCTATCAATTCACGGGCCGGGTCAACGGAGGACAATACCGCATATTCATTAATACCGAGAGCGGCTCCCATGAAAAGATTGACCATTTGACGGCCGAACAGGCCCAAACACAAGCATAACGGCTCTGAAGCGGAAGCGGCTTTCTCGGGTAGAGAAGGCTGCTTCTTTGCGTTGCCGCTTCTGCTTCAACTTTCCCCCGCTGTTTCCGGTTTACGACATTTTATACTTTTATTCTTTCCATATTTACCTCACGTGCTATAATAATGGATAGGCTCGAAGTTCCGCTTCCGGCTCATGAACTGCAAGGAATCGACCTGGGGGTGCAGAAGTTGCTGCCAAAAGTGAACCAAGTGCTGCATATACAAATCAATTCGATCGATGAAGAAGAGGCGAAGCAGGAATGCAAGTCCCGCATCGCCGACATTACGGATACGTACATCAGCATGGAGGTGCCGATCAACGAGAAGTCGGGCAAGCTGAAACGGCTCTATCCCGGCGACGAATTGTCGGCTTATTTCATAACGGAGGGGGGCGTGAAGAACTACTTCAACACCTCCGTACTCGGTTTTACGGACGATGTGATCCGGCTCGTTCTCATTAAGAAGCCGGAGCCCGATGCGATAACCAAAGTCCAACGGCGCAATTTCCTGCGCGTTCCCGCGGAGCTGGAGATTGCGGTCAAATTCTCCGAGCAGCTGAAATTCGTCTCCTTAACGGACGACGTCGGAGGCGGGGGAATTTCTTTGGTCTGCGACAGCTACATTCCGGTTTCCTCCGGGTATACGGTAAGCTGCTGGCTGCTCGTGCCCTACAAGAACAATCAGATCGAGCATGTTCCTTTCAAAAGCGAGATTGTTCGGGTGAAGCCGATGGAGAATTCTAAGCAGCAGGTGATGCTGCGGTTCTCGGAAATTACCGACCGCGACCGCCAAAAGATCATCCGCTTCTGCTTCGAGCGTCAGCTCGATTTCCGGAAGAGATAGGCGGAGGACCAGGAATAAACCGCGCGCACTAAGGGAAAACTGCTTTCCAAAAGGCGGCAGGAGGCGGCGCGGATGGAAGATCATCATCATGAAAAAGAATCGGCGGACGGATACGAGGACATGTTCATCACGTTCTCCGGCCGAGTGGAGAAAATATTGGCCGTGCTTGTGCTAGGCGCGCTGGCGGCGCTTGTTCTGTCCCAGCTTCTTCTGCAAAGCCCGCACCTTCGTTATTTGCTGGTCAAGGTCGAGCAACTGGAGGGCAAACCTTACCGTTCAGCCGGCTCTGCCTACCAGAAGGATCGTTAGACCTTCAGCTCATTTTGCAATCCCGGAGCATCCTATGGTATAATTTTCTGTGTACGAAGGCTTCGGCCTGTTTTTTTTTCGATCGAGCTTGTCCGCTTCATCTGTGTTAGGAGGCCGCACCTTGGAAAAGTTCAACATCGCCATCGATGGCCCGGCGGGAGCAGGGAAGAGCACCATTGCCCGGCTTGTAGCCGGTGCGCTTGATTTCGTGTATGTGGATACGGGGGCAATGTATCGGGCTGTAACCTGGAAAATCAATTCAGCGGGCCTGTCGCCGGAGCAAACATCCGAAATGATCGCACTTACCGAACGGATGAACATCCGTTTAGTGCCCGGAGAGAACGGTCAGATGGTATATGTCGACGGAGAAGACGTCACGGGAGTGATTCGAACCGCCGATATAACGGGTAATGTATCAAGAGTAGCATCCATCGCCGATATCCGGCGCATTCTGACGGTGAAACAGAAGGAAATGGCCGCTTCCAGAGGCGTCGTTATGGATGGACGCGACATCGGCACGCATGTGCTGCCGGATGCCGAAGTCAAGATTTTTCTTACCGCCAGCGTGCAGATCCGAGCGGAACGCCGCTATAAGGAGATCCGCGATTCGCAGCCAGAGATTACGCTAGAGCGTTTAGAGCGAGATATTGCCGAACGGGACCGTATGGATGAGCAGCGGGAAGCCGCCCCATTGATGCAAGCTCCCGATGCGGTATTGCTTGACACGACGGAGCTGACCGTTCCCGAAGTGGTCGAACGTATTCTCGAGCTTTGCAAGTCGCACGTCGGTGGAGGGACCTGAAATGCTGTATGTTAGCTTTCGCCAGTTGTTCCGGTTCCTGTTCGCTTTCCTGTTCCGCCTGAAAGCGGAGGGACTTGAGAACATCCCGGACAAAGGTGCTGTGGTCCTGTGCGCCAATCATACGAGCAATCTGGATCCTCCGATTCTGGGGAGCCCGCTCCGGCGCAAGGTCAATTACATGGCTAAGGCGGAATTGTTCGACGTACCGGTGCTCGGAGCCGTGCTTCCGAAGATCGGAGCTTTCCCTGTGAAGCGGGGAGGCGTCAGCAAGGAGTCGATTCGGTTGTCCCTTCAGCTGCTGCAGGATGGCAACATCCTTGGGATATTTCCCGAAGGATCGCGCAGCAACGCAGGCGGCATGGGCAAGAAGGGCGCTGCCAGCTTGGCTTTGAAGTCGGGAGCAATGGTCATTCCCGCAGCGATCGTGGGAGGCTATTCGCTCTTCCGTCAAGTGAAAGTAATTTACGGACCGCCGCTTGACTTAAGCGAATTCGAAGGCGCCGGCTCCGAAGGCTTGGAGCAAGCCACCGACAAGATCATGTCCGTGATCCGCGAGATGGCGAAAAGACACGAATCGAAATGAGAAATGGTGGAATACTAAGTAAATCATAAGTATGAAGCAATGGTTTAACCCAAATACATTTTGTTGGTAGTCGTTAAGGAGGGCATGAAGATGTCAGAAGAAATCAAAGACTTGCAAACCGAAGCCAAGGAAGTATCCCAAGAGGAGTCCATGGCGAATGTCAACATTCTGAAAAAAGGCGATATCGTCACCGGCAAAGTCATTAAAGTCGATGCCGACCAAGCGATCGTGGACGTAGGCTACAAGTATGACGGCGTGATTCCGGTGAAGGAGCTATCTTCCGTCTCGATTGACAATGCGTCCGAGAGCGTGGAAGTCGGTCAAGAGCTGGAGCTGAAAGTCATTACGATCGATGACAACAAAGAGAAGCTCGTTCTGTCCAAGCGCGCCATCGAAGGCGAGAAGGCATGGAATAAGCTCAGCGCCGATATGGAGAACAGAACGGTTCTTGAAGCAAAAGTCGCCGAAGTCGTAAAAGGCGGTTTGGTCGTTGATGTCGGTCTGCGCGGATTCGTGCCCGCGTCCATGGTAGAACGCAATTTCGTTGAAGATTTCAGCGATTACAAAGGCCGCACGCTCCGTCTCCGCGTGAAGGAAATGGACCGCGAGAAGAACAAAGTGATTCTTTCCCAAAAAGACGTGCTTGATGAGGAATTCGAATCGAAGAAGAAAGAAACGCTGAGAGGCTTGTCCGTAGGTCAAGAGCTGACCG
This sequence comes from Paenibacillus gyeongsangnamensis, assembly GCF_027533625.1. GTDB lineage: Bacteria > Bacillota > Bacilli > Paenibacillales > NBRC-103111 > Paenibacillus_G > Paenibacillus_G gyeongsangnamensis. The sequence continues at coordinate 106,943 of NZ_JAQAGZ010000006.1, forward strand.
GTACGGTACAGCGCCTGACCCAGTTCGGCGCCTTCGTTGACATCGGCGGTGTGGACGGTCTTGTTCATATTTCCGAAATGGCTTGGCATCATGTGGAGACTCCTTCCGAAGTGGTGAAGGAAGGCGACCAAGTGAAGGTGCAAGTGCTGAAGGTCGACCCGGAGAACGAGCGCATTTCCCTCAGCATCAAAGCGACTCAGCCGGGACCTTGGCAGCAAGTCAGCAACAGCATTCAAATCGGTTCGATCGTTAGCGGCACGGTGAAGCGGTTGGTTCAATTCGGCGCGTTCGTCGAAGTGGCTCCAGGCGTAGAAGGCTTGGTGCACATTTCCCAAATTTCGCACCGCCATATCGCAACACCGTTCGAGGTGCTTAAGGAAGGCCAAGAGGTGCAAGTGAAGGTTCTGGATATGAATCCGGATGAGAAGCGGATTTCCCTCAGCATCAAGGAAACCGAAGAAGCGCCTGCCCGCGAGCCTAGACAAGAACGCGAGCGCGCGCCGAGACAGCGTGAGTCCGTTGTTCACGAAGAGAACCAAGGGCTTAACCTGACGCTGGGCGAGCGTTTCGGCGACAAGCTAAGCAAATTCAAGTAAGTTTCAGGCGAAAAGAGGAAACGGAGTGCGCATTCCAAGAAAGATGGAACATGTCCAGTATGCGCTGCAGCTGGGACAGAGCGGGGAGCACGGCTTCGGCGATATGAAGCTGGTGCCGAATTGCCTTCCCGGCATCGCCTCCGAACAAATTTCATTGCATACCCGAATCGGCGAACTCTCCTTGAGCTCGCCGATTCTTATTAATGCAATGACCGGAGGGGCCCGGGAAACCGAAGCCATCAACCGCGAGCTGGCCGTCGCGGCCCGGGAGACGGGAATCGCCATGGCGGTTGGATCGCAAATGTCCGCTTTGAAAAATCCAGAGACGGCTTCGAGCTACAAGATTGTCCGCGAGGTGAATCCGCACGGTAAGGTGTTCGGCAATTTGGGCAGCGAAGCGACGCTGGAACAGGCTTTACGGGCTGTCGAGATGCTCCGGGCGGATGCACTGCAAATTCATTTGAATGTGATGCAGGAATTGATTATGCCCGAAGGAGACCGTGATTTTCGCGGCATGCTGGAGCGGGTGCGGACGATCGTGGAGAACGTCGGCGTCCCGGTTATCGTCAAGGAGGTCGGCTTCGGAATGGCCCGTGAAGGAGCGGAGAAGCTGCTTCAAGCGGGCGTACGCATCCTCGATGTAGGCGGTTCAGGGGGGACGAATTTCGCGGCGATCGAGAATGCCCGGCGGGAGACACCCATGGATTGGCTGAACGATTGGGGCTGCAAGACGAGCATCTCCCTTCTTGAAGTGCTGGAGACTGCACGAAGGGGAGGCCAAGAGGCAGCGGTCATTGCCACGGGCGGTATCTCCCGCTCGATTGATATATGCAAAGCATTAACGCTGGGCGCTTCGGCCGTCGGCATGGCAGGAGCCATACTTAAGGTGCTGCGGACGGAAGGCACTCCGGCGCTTATTGCTTTTATCCTGAGGCTTCATGATGAATTGAGGCTTCTGATGACCGCTCTCGGTGCGTGCACCGTCGATGAGCTGCGTAATGCTCCCATCGTTATCCAAGGAGAGACGGCGGCGTGGTGTTCCGCCCGCGGCATCGAGCTCGCCCGGTATGCCGGCAGGAACGGCTTATCCTAACACGACTAAATATTAAAAATTCAGCCATACTAAGGAAAAGTCAAACATGCTTTTCTATGGGTGGGTGCGAATGAATGAAGGATATTTAACATTGCTGCTCATGCTGGTGGCGCTCATTTTATTCGCAAGCGGCTGGAAAGACATTATATTAAGAGGTATTACTCGTACGAGTCTACTTCTTTTTTTTGTTTTTTGGGCAGTGGCTATGCGATGGTCGTTTCATTGGCATGATTGGCAGATTGACGGCTGCGTTCTGCTGCTTTCCGTTACGGTGGTGTGGGGACTACGGCATACACATGGATGGCTTCTGCGCACGCACGTGCTCTCTGTCGGTTTGCTGCTCGGATCGGTTGCTTTCTTTTTGAAAGAAAGCTTGCATGTGCTTCCGGGTTTGCTGCTTGCCGGCAGCACCTATACGGAAGCGGCGTTTACCGGAAGCTTGGCGGCTGTTCTGCTGCGCCGTCCGTTCGCTCAGCTTGCGGCTCTCTCCCTGGGGCTCTTGACAGGCGATTTACTGTATGGAGTATCGCATCATGAGCATAAACCCGTCCGCTGGGGCGACGCCGGATTTCAGGATAACTGGTGGGAGGCTGTATTTCTGACCAGAGGGATCTCCCTGCTGCTCGAAGGCGCCATGAGCGGCCTGCGCAGGCTGTGGGAGCATGCAAGAAGCCGCGGAACGACGGAGAACGCATCCTCGGATAGCGAAATTGCACCCGGGAAGGAGGCGGAGCCTGATGTGGGCCTGGCTGATTGAGCAAAAATATACGGTCGGCATTATCGTGGGCGTGATCTTCGGGATGATCACCAGACTCAGCATGCTTCGCACGGATTACCGGCAGTATCCGACTTATCCTCACGGACGAATCATTCATCTGTCGCTCGGTTTGATTGCCGCCGGTCTTGGAGCCGTAGCCGTGCCTTCGCTGCTCGATAAGAACTACACGGCGATCACGTTTCTGGCGATGGCTGCCCAGCAGTTTCGCGATGTGCGCAATATGGAACGCCAGACGTTAGCCCAAATTGACAGCATGGAGCTTGTCCCCCGCGGCGCGACCTACATTGAAGGGATCGCCATGGTATTCGAGGGGCGCAATTACCTCGTCATCTTTGCCGCTTTCGTCAGTTCGTTTTTCAGCATCGTCTGGGCCTGGTATTGGGGAATTGCCGGAGGAATAGCGGCGGTTATCTTAACGAACGTTTTTAAGACGGGAAAAAGCATCAGAGCCATTGCGGAAGTGGCGCAGGGAAAGGTACGGCTGGACGGACCTAGTCTGTTCGTGGACGATATTTATATCATGAACGTAGGACTTAGCGACTCCCAGAAGGTCATTGGGGAGCGAGCGCTCGGTCTGGTCCTGACCCCGAAGAACAAGAACAGCCGGGTGACGCTGGCGAATCCGGGCCAGAGGCAGGCGCTGCTGCATGACGCATCGACGATTCTCGGCGTTTACCGGGACGAAGGCGAGCCTTCCCTGCTTCCGCTGGCCAAGCTGAATTTGAAGGACGGGCGTCTTGCGCTCCTGCTGCTGCCGCAAGAGCGGGATGCGTCCAAGGCGGTCGAGCTAGTCAAGAATTCTCCGATTCTGGAGAGCGCCATCCGGATGCCTTCGGAAGCGGATGTACAGCCGTCAGGAAAGGCGGGAAGCTGATTTATGGGACAAATTATGGCGGTAGTTACGACAGATAAAGACAGAGTTGGCGGCGGGGCTCCGATCTTCATTGTCGGAACGGCGGACGAGCAGCAGAAGGTGGCGTTCCTGCTGGAAAAAATATTGGATGCTTCCACACACGATCTGCTAAACGGGACATTGATCATTGTGAAGCACTAGAAGTCCGGTGAATAGCGGAACCCCGATGGCAAGATGGCAAGTTCATTTACTAACGCACCAGTATTTGTTATAATGGCTTAGCTTTAATTCGAATCCAAGTCAGTCTTTGATTGGTTTGCAGCGCCCTGAGGGTGTGAGATAGAAGGGAATGAAGGAAATGGCAAGGCCTATTGTAGCTATTGTAGGTAGACCCAATGTCGGCAAGTCGACCATATTCAACCGGATTATCGGAGATAAGCTGGCCATCGTGGAGGATAAGCCGGGTGTAACCCGCGACCGTCTGTACGGCAGGGGGGAGTGGCTGAACCGAGAATTCAGCGTCATTGATACCGGAGGTATCGAGATCGAAGGCGAGGATTACATTATGCGCTCCGTTCGCATGCAGGCGGAGCTGGCCATCGAAGAGGCGGACGTCATTATTTTCATGGTGGACGCCAAGGCAGGGATCACCCCGGCGGACAGCGAAGTGGCCGAAATGCTTTTCCGAGCGAAGAAGCCGATCATCATCGCCGTGAACAAGGTGGACAATCTGCAGCGGATGGACGACATCTATGAGTTTTACAGCCTCGGCTTCCCGGTCGTCGTCGGGATTTCGGGTTCCCACGGAACGGGGATCGGCGATTTGCTGGATGAGGTCATTCAGCATTTCCCGGATACGACCGAGGAGGAATACGGCGAGGATGTCATTAAAGTGGCGCTCATCGGCCGTCCGAATGTAGGTAAATCGTCCATGGTGAACGCCATCCTCGGCGAAGAACGCGTCATTGTCAGCGACATTGCCGGTACGACCCGTGACGCCATTGACACACCGTTCGAGAAGGACGGTCAGAAATACGTAATTATCGACACCGCCGGTATGCGTAAACGGGGCAAGGTGTATGAGACTACGGAGAAATACAGCGTCATGCGGGCGATGAAAGCCATCGAACGCGCCGATGTCGTGCTTGTGGTCATCGACGGGGAGGAAGGCATCATCGAGCAGGACAAGCATATCGCGGGTTATGCTCACGATGCCGGCAAAGCGTCGGTCTTCGTCGTCAACAAATGGGATATCGTCGAGAAGGACGACAAGACGATGCACCAGTTTACCCAAAAGATCCGGGACCATTTCTTATTTATGACATACGCGCCGGTCGTCTATGTATCCGCCAAGACGAAGCAGCGTCTCCATAAGCTGCTCCCGGTCGTAAACAGCGTGGCGGAGCAGCATGCGCTCCGCATCCAAACACATGTGCTCAACGACGTGCTCTCCGATGCGGTCGCGATCAACCCGCCGCCGACGGACAAGGGCAAGCGCCTCAAGATCAATTATGGAACGCAGGTCGCGGTCAAGCCTCCGACCATCATCTTCTTCGTAAACGATCCGGAGCTGATGCATTTCTCTTATCAGCGTTATCTGGAAAATAAGATTCGTGCCGCCTTCGGCTTTGAAGGGACACCCCTTCGTTTATATACACGAAGAAAATCGGATGATGAATAGGAGAGATGAGACTTGATAGGCTACGTTTCGCTGCTGATCGGATATTTGCTCGGTTCGGTCAGCTTCAGCTATTTGGCGGGAAGGCTGCTTAAAGGAATCGATATTCGCCAGCATGGCAGCGGGAACGCGGGAGCTACGAATACGCTCCGCGTTCTCGGCAAAGGCCCCGGCATCGCCGTGCTGCTCCTGGACGGCTTGAAAGGGGTCGCTGCCGTCCTGATCGGGAGCGCGCTCAGCGGAGGGAATCCGCTTGTGGAAGTGCTGGCCGGCGTCTGCGTCATAGCCGGTCACAACTGGCCTGTCTTCTTCGGCTTCCGGGGAGGCAAAGGGATTGCCACGACGGTTGGCGTCATGGCTTCGCTGGCTTTTATTCCGGCGCTGATCGCCGGGGTTATCGCGATTATAGTTATTGCGGTTACGCGTTATGTTTCGCTCGGCTCGCTGCTGCTTACGGCACTTTTACCGATTTTTATATGGATAATGCATAAGCCGACCGAAATCTTCGTGCTTAGCCTGATTCTGTTCGTCTTTGCCTGGGTAAGGCACAGAAGCAATATTGTGAAGCTGGTAAAGGGCAAAGAGAACAAGCTCGGCGCCAAAAAGTCGGCTTAACGGATAAGCAGGGGGTGCCCGAATTGTTGAGTCAAGGCAGGATAAAAACGGCGGTCCTGGTCGCCGGGAGCTGGGGAACGGCGATCGCATCCGTCCTTGCGGACAACGGTCATGAGGTTTGGCTGTGGACGCGCAATGAATCGCAGGCGGCCGAAATCAACGCCTCTCATAGAAACAGCCGGTTCTTAAGCGATGCCGTGCTGTCGCCTTCCATCCGATCAACGGTATCGATGGAGGAAGCGGCTAAGGATGCGGCAGCGGTTTTTATTGTCGCTCCTTCCTCCGCCATGCGCGAAGTGGCGGCGAGTATCAGGCCGCATCTAGGAAAGGATACGCTTGTCGTTCATGCGACGAAAGGTTTTGAAATCGGTTCGCTCAAGCGAATGAGCGAAGTGATCGCCGAAGAGCTGCCGGCCTACGATCCTCGCCGGATTGTCGTACTCTCCGGCCCCAGCCATGCCGAGGAAGTGATCCGGCGCTGTCCTACGACCATTGTGGTGGCTGCGGATGAGCTGGCGGCTGCCGAGAGTGCCCAGGATTTGTTGATCAACTCGGATTTCCGCGTCTATACGAACGATGACGTGGTCGGCGTTGAAGTCGGGGGCGCACTGAAAAATATCATCGCACTCGGAGCCGGATTGTCGGACGGCCTGGGCTTCGGCGACAATGCCAAGGCAGCGCTGCTAACGCGGGGCCTTGCCGAAATTACGCGTCTCGGTATGGCCATGGGCGGCGATCCGATGACATTCTCGGGATTGGCGGGTATCGGAGACCTGGTCGTTACTTGTACGAGCCGGCACAGCCGCAACTGGAGGGCAGGCTCGATGCTTGCTCAAGGATTGTCCCTTGAAGAGGTGTTGAGCCGGTTGGGCATGGTGGTGGAAGGTGTGCGCACAACGCAGGCCGCCTATCGCCTGGCCATGCAATATAAGATTACGATGCCGATTACGGCGGAGCTGCACCGGGTCTTATTCGAGGGGAAGGATCCGAAAACGGCCGTGGAGGATTTGATGGAACGGGACCGCAAGCATGAAAATTAAGCTGAGCGGCAGGCCGGATACGGGCGATTTGAAAGGATAGACATGCGCCTACACGGGAAGGCGGAGAACATCATATAATACCTCAGACGCAACGCGATTGCCGCCCGACCGGCGGTGACAACGCAGTCAGTCTGAGGAGGATCGTTCCATGCCTGACAAAAATATGCCAAAAGACGTGCTGAACGTCGTCAAGAAAAAGACCGGCAAGAACGTTACGGAGAAGGACATCTACAAGCTGGCGAGCGGCGTAAAGCCTTCCACCATCCAGAGCGATGCGCAGCTTCGGCAGCTGATCAAACAGGTTGCGGGCCTGGTGAATGTTCCGGTATCCGAGCAAACGACGATTGAATTGATCGATGCGATCAAGAGCAGCAAGCTGAACACAAACAACCTGGAATCGCTCATGAAAATGATCATGAAGAAGTAAAACTTACAGTTTTATGGCATGAGCCGCGGTTCTGCGCGCTCATGCTTTTTTTGTGTTATGATGGAGATATCTGTATGTATATTCAGGGGGTTGAACGTTCTTTATGTCATCGCTGGACAAGATGTGGGCATCGTTTATCGCCATCGGTCTGATGGTGCTTGCTTCCTTTCTCATTACTTTTGCACGGACCCGGACGAAGGGGGCGGTGCGGATCGTCTTGTCCGCCGTTGCTTTCGTTATGTTTATTCCGATCATGTTATATATGCTCATATCAATGTTCTAGGATAAAGGAGTCACAGGCCGTATGCTGAATTTGAATGGACGAAGAATGCGCAAAACCGTCGAGCCGGAAACCGGCTGGTCGATCCTGGATATCGCCCTGAAGCACGAAGTGGATTGGGGCTTTTCTTGCATGCGCGGCACCTGCTCCCGCTGTCGATGCCAGGTTACAGAAGGGATGGAGCTGCTGAATGCTCCTACGGAGGAGGAGCTGGATGCTCTAGAGCCGGAAGAGCTGGAGCAGGGCTTCCGGCTTGGATGTCAAGCCAAGGTAAAGCAGGCGGGAACGGTAACGGTAACGCACAAGCCTTACTTCTAAAGCAAGACCGAAATTATAAAGACGAAACAGGATGATCGTATGAGCATTGAGGAGAACAATAGGCTTCCGGAGGCGATGCGCCGCGCGCTGTCCGAGGTCGGCCGCCAGACGGCTCCGTTGCCCGGCGGCTGGCTGGTCGGGGGCAGTACGGGACTGCTGCTGCAAGGGGTGACGCTTGCGGCATCGCCCCGCGATCTGGATATATATGCCGACCGTACGCTGGCGGAGGCGATTCATGAGCGGCTGTCGCGCTATTCGACCGACGAGCGGCAGGAGAGCGAGACAGCGATTTATCGCTCCGTCCTGAGCCATTACGATATTGAAGGAATTAAAGTGGAGCTGGTGGGGGCGTTCGAAGTACGCGCCTTGGGCTGCGAATACGCGGTGGAAGCGGGGTTTCTAGGCGATGCATTCGCAGCGGAGTGGCGCCCCTCGCCGTCTTGGGACTACCCGATCCGGATGATGCCGCTGGTCCATGAGCTGCTGTTTAACCTTTTAAGGCAAAGAGAGGACAGGTACGAAGCGATCGGAGCGGCGTGCAGACGGCAGCCGGAACGTCATATCGAAGCGCTGGAGGCTCTGCTGGCGCGCAATCGGTTTACCGGCGAGATGGAGCTTCTGGCAAGAAGACTCATCGGAGCGGCGCCGTTATTAGGCTGAGAAGGAGGCATGCGGGATGGCTGTCATTACATTTTTGCCCAGCCGGAAGACGCTGCAGGTTCGTCCCGGCACAACGGTTCTGGGTGCGGCGGGTAAAGCCCGTGTTCCCATTCAGGTACGCTGCGGCGGCAATGCCTCTTGTCTGATGTGCAAAATCGTCGTAGCTCCCGAGCATGCGGCAGGACTTGCTCCCTTAACGAAGAATGAGCAATTGAAGCTGGGCAGCTTGCAGGAGTCGGGCTACCGCCTTGGCTGCCAGGCAAAAATAACGGGGGACGTTACGGTTTCGATCCCCGAAGACCCGCTGAAAAGTGCGATCCGGCGTCAGCTGGAAAGGCAGCGGGAGGAGGAGAACGGCATATGAGAGCATGGCTGGGAGCCGCACTGGCAGTGGTGCTGTGCATCGCTTTAAGCGGGTGCATGTACCCCAATGAAATGAAGAAACAGAATCAAGTCGCCAGCGGCGAATATTTGCTGCTGGTACAGAATGCGATTGACCAATATAAAGCGAAGACAAGCGTTCTGCCGATCAAGAACAGCGATGAGACAACGCCGCTGTATGAGAAGTATCCGATCGACTTTTCCAAGCTGAAGGGCCGCTATTTGAGTGAAATTCCGGCGAACGCCTTCGAGAACGGCGGTACGGCCATCTACGTGCTGGTCGATGCCGAGACGAAGCCAACCGTGAAGATGATGGATCTGACCTCCTTCCAGCAAACGGTGGAGCTCCAAAAACGGGTCGACGAATACAAGTCGAAGTACGGCGGACAGCTTCCGCTTGGAGATACCGTGTCGCAAGGATTTCATTATATTGATTTCGGCAAGCTGAAGATCAAGCCGGAGCAGGTAAGGAGCATGTATTCGCCGCAGGTGTTCCTGCCGTTTCTTGTGCATGATTCCGGGCATGTGGCCATCGATTACGCCCCGGAAATCATGCGGATCATCGACAAGCAGCAGCTGCAGGGCAAGCTGGACGCCAGCCAGGATCTCCGGGAGCTGCTGGTGAAGAACTCAAACTTCGTTCCGTCACGCTCTTACGCATATCGCTGGCAGAACAACACGCCCGTGCCCATAACGGCTCCATAGAACGTTTATCGCAGCTCTAGCAATCCGGTTACCCGGGTTGCTAGAGTTTTTTTCTTTTCGAAGCCAGAATAACCTGCAAAGGGTCCACATATATTTTGTCAGAGATGAAGGCTTGAGCCTGCGGCAGGGATTTCAGCAAGGGGCGACCCAAAATAAAGATAGGAACAGTCATCATATTCCGCGGATTCATACATATATTTGTACTAGTCCGAAGCATGTACGAGTTTCGTCTTAAACCACCTGTAGGAGGGATTCTCATTGGAAAAAGTAGATATCTTTAAGGACATTGCAGAGCGTACTGGCGGGGATATTTACCTGGGGGTCGTTGGAGCGGTCCGTACGGGAAAATCAACGTTCATCAAGCGCTTTATGGAATCAATCGTCCTGCCCAATATTCAGAACGAAGCCGACCGTATTCGGGCTACCGACGAGCTGCCGCAAAGCGCTGCCGGACGTACCATCATGACAACGGAGCCGAAATTCGTACCGAACACCGCAGTGCAGCTGCATGTGGCTGAAGGACTGAATGTGAATGTTCGCCTGGTGGATTGCGTGGGCTACGTCGTTGAAGGAGCCAAAGGCTACGAAGACGAGAACGGTCCCCGCATGATCAATACGCCTTGGTTTGACGAGGCGATCCCGTTTCAGGAAGCGGCAGAGATCGGCACGCGCAAGGTTATCCAAGAGCATGCCACGCTCGGAGTGGTCATCACTACCGACGGTTCCATCGCGGAAATCCCGCGTTCCTCTTACATTGATGCGGAAGAGAGGATCATCAACGAGCTGAAGGAAGTCGGCAAGCCGTTCATCGTGATCGTGAACTCCACCAAGCCTCAGAGCGATGCGGCGCAAGAGCTCCGCAGCCAGCTGCAGGCTCAGCATGACGTTCCGGTGGTGGTCACGAGCGTTGCCAATATGAATGAAGACGACATGACTTCCGTTCTGCGCGAAGTGCTGTATGAATTCCCGGTCCATGAGGTGAATGTCAACCTCCCGAGCTGGGTTATGGTGCTGGAAGAAAGTCATTGGCTCCGGTCCCATTTCGAGAATTCGGTACGCGAGACGGTGCAGGATATTCGCCGTCTGCGCGACGTCGACCGCGTAGTCAGCCATTTCGAAGAATACGAATTTATCGAAAGAGCGGCGCTGGCCGGCATGAACATGGGCCAAGGTGTGGCCGAAATTGATCTGTACGCGCCGGATGAGCTGTACGACCGGATTCTGATGGAAGTAGTCGGCGTTGAAATTCGCGGCAAAGACCATCTGCTCCAGCTGATGCAGGAATTCACGCATGCGAAGCGGGAATACGATCATTTTGCCGAGGCGCTGGAGATGGTCAAGACGACCGGCTACGGCATCGCGCCGCCGACGCTCGCCGAGATGGCGCTGGACGAACCGGAGCTGATTCGTCAAGGTGCGCGCTTCGGCGTCCGTCTGAAAGCTACTGCGCCTTCGATCCATATGATCCGGGTGGACGTGGAATCGGAGTTCTCGCCGATCATCGGCACGGAGAAGCAGAGCGAGGAGCTCGTCCGCTACCTCATGCAGGACTTCGAGGACAACCCGCTGAAGATCTGGGAATCCGATATTTTCGGCAGATCGCTTCATTCCATCGTTCGGGAAGGCATCCAAGGCAAGCTGGCTATGATGCCGGACAACGCGCGCTACAAGCTGCAGGAGACGCTGGGGCGGATTATCAACGAAGGCTCCGGCGGGCTGATAGCGATTATTTTGTAAGGGTAAAACCGATGAAATGCCGTAAAAATGCACTCCGGCGGGTGCATTTTTTACTTTTTGCTTGAAAAAACGAAGGTCCTGTATTACTATAATCTTGTTTTCATTACCGGACTTCATGCGGAATGTATAAATTTCCCGGATTCGGTTAACAAAGGATGTAAGAGGATGTTTTACCGGGGGGAGGTGAATGGCATGAATAAATCCGATTTGATCAATAAAGTGGTGGAGAGCTCCGAGCTGTCCAAGAAAGACGCGACCAAAGCGGTTGAAGCGGTTTTCGAAGCTATTTCCGAGGCTCTTCAAAGCGGCGATAAGGTTCAGTTGGTCGGATTCGGCAACTTCGAAGTTCGTGAGCGTTCCGCCCGTAAAGGACGTAACCCGCAGACCGGCGAAGAGATCGAAATTCCTTCCAGCAAAATCCCTGCGTTTAAGCCAGGCAAAGCTTTGAGAGACGGAATTCAATAATGTTTTGCTTTCGTTTGTACATACGTCGAGGGCGTTCGGACGATTTCATCGTTCGGGCGCTCTTTTACCATTCTCCCGTAGTAGAGGGGAACGGAAAAATTTTATTTACCACCACTTTACAAATCGTTCCGAACCCATTATAATCGCAATTACGACACAATCGAGGCAGCGGAAGTCACTGCCGTTTCAAGCATTCCAAGCTTGCTTCCGCAGGGGATTGATTTCGGGGTATGGCGCAGTCTGGTAGCGCGCACCCTTGGGGTGGGTGAGGCCGTGGGTTCGAATCCCGCTACTCCGACCATGAAGAAAACACCGTCAACTGCCGGTGTTTTTTTTGTCCCCGCGATTCACACATTATTAATAAATTATGAAGATTTTTAATTACATATTTGTTATACTGAATTGGATTGATTTATTAGGCTGGGCAAAGTCATAGGGGGATAGAAAGAAATGGGTGTGAAGTTAAAGCAGTGGGCAGCGTCCAACGACTGGACGATGTACGGGATCCTCGCCTCCATCTTCCTGGTGTGGCGGATCGGCGTCACGGGAAATTGGAGCATCGAGTGCTTTATTCTGCTGCTGATCTGTTTAATGGGGGTCCGAAGAGATCAGATCGATGTGGATTGGAAACGTTTTTTTGTGGTAGGCATACCACTGCTTGGCATATTTTATTACTTTTACGGCTCCGGCAACGGTTTATGGTGGAAAATTGCCAACTGGATGTTCGAGAACAACCGTCACCCGTGGCAATGGGACAGCATGATGAACAGCATCCCGCTCAATAACGCGGCTTGGGCCCGTGCCTTCAACACGCCGACGCTGGACCGGATTTTCGCTTGGATTTACAATTATGGCTTTGTCTTGTCGCTCTGGATTTGCCTTATCCGCAGCTATTGGACAAAGAGCATTAAGAAGATGATGTCTTATGCTTTATCCGGTCACTTATTGCAGTTTCCGCTGATTCTGCTGTTCTACAACCTGATCCTGCTTCGTGAAGTATGGTGGGTCAAGGGACAGCCGGATTTGCTCCACCGCCATTTTGCAACGGAGAATGACATGCTGGTCAACGTCATGAACTGCTTCCCCAGCATGCATACCTCCATTTCTTTCGCCATGCTGCTCCTTGCGCTCCGCGAGAAGGACCGGATTTTTAAATACATGATGGTGACCTACTGCGCCGCCATTATTTATTCCACGATGTATCTGCAAATTCATTGGGTGCTCGACGTAATCGCGGGGATGGTATTCGCCTACCTCACGGTGAAGCTGTCGGACGTGCTCATTCATTCCGCGGCGAAATTCGTACCGAGCCGGTTCAAAGGTTTCTACAACCGCAAGCAGGAAGCCTACTCCAAGGAAACGATCGCTGCCTAAGGGCAGCGATTTTGCGTGTCCTGCTTTAAGTTGACAGATGACCTATTTTTCTGCATCATAAAAGGAACAGGAGAAGAAATAGGAGGCGCAGCACATGGAATCGAATCAGAATCAGGGAGACTACTTCGTGATTAAGGCGAAGGACAACGGCGTTCAGGTCATCGGCCTTACCCGCGGGCATGATACGAAGTTTCATCATACGGAGAAGCTGGACAAGGGCGAAGTCATGATCGCTCAATTCACGGAGCATACTTCGGCGATCAAGATCCGAGGCAAGGCGGTCATTATGACGAGATTCGGCGTAGTGGATACGCAGGAATAATTTAATTCCCCGGCGCAGGCATAGCCTGCTTTTTTTCGTTGTACAATGATAAGAGGCGGGATGGACTGGCACATGGCGCTAACCTTGGCAAATGGCCGGCTCAGGTGCAAGAACACCTTAGAAGCGGTATGGCTTCGCCCGCCTACATAAGCAGGTTTTGCTAAAGCAAACCTCAGATTGACGAGAAACCGGATATAGAGAAAAATGCAAAAGGTAGTAGGTGGGGGATCCCCTGTAGGAGCGATAGCGCCCGCCTTTGTTATCGGAAAATGACCGCTGCAAAAGCGAATAAATTGAAAATTTTCCGATAACAACAGCGGCCGGAAGGGGATATCCCACCGAAGTACCATGGCAGATTTCTCTATTTCATAGGTTTCTCTACAGCCTGTGGTTTTGCAAAGCAAAACCTGGAGGAGGAGACCCGCCATGAGATGGATTTCCCGCATTCTTATCACAACGATCTTGTCTGTCGCCGTGGCGTTAGCGTTATCGCTGTTAGTCCAGCTCGACGGGCATGTGAGCGTATTCGGCACGGTGAAGGCTGGGCCGGTGAATGAAAATAACGTCGTCGACGTCGTATCTAAAATGCAGCTGCATTTAAGAATCCGTCGCGTGGAAATCAGCCATTCCAGCATCAGCATCGATCTGCTTGCGTCGAAGGTAACCGAAAATGCAGATCTGATGAGTGACTTGTACGAAATACCGAAAACCATTTTTGCGAGCTCGACCAATATTAACCAGGTTCTGGTTCGTGTGCTCGACGGCTCCAAGGAGCCCGGGGCCAGCGCACAGCTCATCATTGCAAGCGACGCCCGCCGGGAGAGATGGCTGCCGAACGAACCGAGGCTGAAGCCGCAAGGCGCAGAGGAGCTTCAATCTTATCTTGACAGTCATTACCGGATAACGTATACGCCCAGGTGGCAGGAACGTTTGAAAGAAAAGACTCCCGGGTAAGCATATGCGAAACGAGTCCGACTATGCTATAATAGTTTGGATGGAGAACAGAGATTGAACGTACGGTTCGGAGGCTTACATATGAACTCTTATCGAATTCCGGAAATCGCGAGAAAATATATGGAACACGACATGATTCAAAAGCATACGGATCTGCCGGTTTTTCCCGATTTCCGTACACGGCTGCTGTATGCTTTTTTGAATAAGCACAGCGAATTGGCCGGACACAGCGAGCTGTACGCGCTGGTGACCTCGCTTGTCCAGCTGGGACTGGATACGCACGATATGGTCAGCGTGAACAATGACCGGAAGGAGCAAAGAGCGGCCCGTTCAAGACAGCTCAAGGTGCTGGCGGGCGACTATTTCTCCAGCTGCTTCTATCAGCTGCTGTCCCATGCAGGGCAGATCGATCTGATCGGCAAGCTGTCCGGCGCCATCTGCGAAGCGAACCGGCTGAAGATGAACCTGTATTTGCTCATGAAGCAGCTGAAGCTGACCGCGGACGAATATATCCGCCAAACCGTTGAGGTCAAATCGCAGGTGTTTCTTTCCTTCGCCGCGCTGCTGGAGGAGAAATTCCGCGGCATGTGGCCGGAGCTGCTCCAATTGTTTACCCGGTGCGAAGTTCTGCTGCAGGAAATCGAGCGGGCAGAATCGTCCCAGCCTTATCGCGACAGCTGGGGATATTGGCATGTCCTTCAATCGGCAACGAAGGATGAACGGAAGCTGCTGCACAGCGAAGAGACCGATACGGTCAAGCTGCGTTCCCTGTGGCTGAAATACAAGGTGACGCCGCAATTATATCAGCTCTTGAACAATTGCATGACAGAGCTGCAGGAGAAGCTGCAAGGGTTGGATTCGGATAAACTGAGCACGGAGCTTTACGCGCTCGGGGAACCGTTCCGTCGATATTTGTCGGCTCCCCGCGCAATGGAAGAGGTTTGAGGTGACGACAGATGCAAGGTAAATCCAAAGAACAATTCGTTCACTCCGTATTCGAGAGCATCGCGCCCAAATACGATTTGATGAACGACATTTTAAGCTTCCGGCGGCACAAGGCATGGCGTGAGTTCACGATGAAGAAGATGAGCGTGAAGCCGGGAACGACCGCCATCGATTTATGCTGCGGCACGTGCGACTGGACGATCTCCTTGGCGGAGGCGAGCGGCACCGGCAGCATGGTCGGCCTGGATTTCAGCCAAAATATGCTGGACGTCGGCGCCGATAAGATCAGGAGGCTCGGTTTGGATCGGCAGATCACGCTGGTTCGCGGCAATGCCATGGAGCTCCCTTATGAAGACAATACCTTCGATTACGCAACCATCGGGTTCGCGCTGCGGAATGTGCCGGATCTGGTGAAGGTGATCGAAGAAATGCAGCGCGTTGTGAAGCCGGGCGGTCTGGTCGTTTCGCTCGAGCTGTCCAAGCCGACATGGCAGCCGTTCAAATCGATCTATTATTTTTATTTTCAGCGGGTACTGCCGATGCTGGGCAAGCTGATCGCGAAGCGATATGAGCAGTACAAATGGCTGCCCGAATCGCTGATTCATTTCCCTGATCACAAGCAGCTGGCCGACATATTCCGTAAGACAGGACTGGCTGATGTGAAGGCCTATCCGTTGACCGGGGGGATTGCGGCGCTGCATATCGGAGTCAAGCCGCAGGCGGACAAATGAGTTGAGGGAGATGTAAGACATCATGATTTGGAGAAAGACCAAGATTTTTCTGGAAATGATCAAGATCGAGCATACGCTGTTCGCCTTGCCGTTTGCTTTCATGGGAGCTCTGCTCGGCTCTGTGGTTAAGTTCCACCATTTGCCTCACTGGTCGCAGATCGGCTGGATTCTTCTTGCCATGATCGGGGCGCGGAGTGCAGCGATGGGCTTAAACCGGGTGATCGACAAGGTATTCGACGCCAAGAACCCGAGAACATCGATGCGTGCGATTCCCGCCGGACTCATTTCATCCATGGAAGCTATTATTTTTATTATTATTTCGATGGTTGTATTGTTCTGGGCGGCGGCCAACCTGAGCCCGATCTGCGTCAAGCTGCTGCCGATCGCGGTTTTTTTGCTTGTCTTCTATTCTTACACCAAGCGCTTTACTTGGGCTTGCCACTTGTATTTGGGTATGACAGTGGCACTCGCGCCGCTCGGGGGCTGGGTGGCCGTGACGAATGAATTCTCCTGGACCGCATTCGTGTTCTACGTTGCGATCGTGTTTTGGCTCGCCGGCTTCGATACGATCTATGCCACCCAGGACGTCGATTTCGACCGGAAGGAAGGGCTTCATTCCATTCCGGCTCGCTTCGGCATTCCGAATGCGCTGCGAATTGCCAGATGGTTTCATCTTGTTACGGCCGCCGGCTTTATCGGGCTGTTTTTTTTGACGAATCTGAGCTGGGTGTATCTGGCGGGCATCCTGATTGCCTACGCGCTCTTGATGTATGAGCATTTTATCGTGAAACCGACGGACCTGACCCGGCTGAACACGGCCTTTTTCACGCTGAACAGCACGCTGAGCATTGTGGTGTTCGTCTTTACGCTGATTGACCTGGTGGTGTTCGCAGGATGAAGAAGCCTTGGGTCGTCGGTATGACAGGGGCGAGCGGCGCGGCCTATGGTGTGAGGTTGTGCCGCTATTTGCTGGATCTAGGCGAGCATGTGCATCTCATCGTGACGGACGCGGGCTGGCGCGTGCTTAAGGAGGAGCTGGGCTGGGACGCGGCGCGCAGACACGAAAGCTTGGACAAGCATTTCGGCGGGCTGCCTGGCAAGCTCGAATATTACCCGGTGTTCGATATCGGAGCCAAGACGGCCAGCGGGTCTTTCCTGACGCAGGGGATGATCGTTGTTCCTTGCTCCATGGGTACGTTGTCCGGCATCGCTAACGGGGCATCAGATAACTTGCTCGAACGAACGGCGGACGTGATGCTGAAGGAAGGCCGGAAGCTGATCGTTGTGCCCAGAGAAACTCCGCTGCATGCCATTCATTTGGAGAATATGCTCAAGCTGGCGCGAATGGGCGTCAGGATCATTCCGGCCATGCCCGCTTTCTATCATGGACCACAAACGCTGGACGATATCGTGGATTTCATGGTCGGCAAAATCTTGGACTGCATGGATATTGAACATCAATTGTTTAAAAGATGGGGTATGCCAAATGACGAAGAAACCAAGGGGAATCCGAATCGGCCGCATTGATTTCGCCAATGTCTGGCCGCTGTTTTATTATTTTCCGTTCTCCGCGTTCGGTACGGAGATCGAAGTGACGCAGCAGGTGCCCACGGGCCTTAACCGGGCGATGGCTAAAGGCGAGATTGATATCGGTCCGATTTCGTCCTTTGCTTATGGGGAAAATTTCGAGGAGTACATGATTTTCCCTCACATGTCGGTCAGCGCCTTCAGCCACGTGCATTCCTTGCTGCTATTTCATAAGAAGCCTTTGGAAGAGCTGGACAATACGACCGTGATGCTGCCGACGACATCGGCTACGACGGTCAATCTGCTTAAGATCATATTGAATAAGTTTTATAACCTGCAGCCGAATTACGTGTATGCCGAACCGGACTTGGAAACGATGATGAAGGAGGCGGACGCCGCGCTGCTCATCGGAGACCATGCGATTAAGGCAAGCTGGCAGGACATGGGATATATGGTGACGGACCTTGGGGCGGAGTGGACTCGGCTTACAGGACACTGGATGTCCTTCGCCATTTGCGTCATCCGGAAGCAGGCTGTGGAGCAGCAGCCCGAGCTGGTAAAACGCATTTATGAAGGCTTCCTCGAGAGCAAACGAAAGTCGCTCGAGGATTTGACCGCTCTCGTTCAGGATGCGCGGACGCTGCATGGAGGAACAGAGGCCTATTGGGAGCATTATTTCAAAAATTTATGCTATGACTTCGGTCCGAAGCAGTGGGAAGGGCTGCAGCTGTATTACCGGTATGCGGCGGAGCTGGGTTTCCTGGATCGTGAAGTGAAGCTGCATATTTGGGAAGACAATTCTGTGGTACGGGTGACGGAATGAAACTGTTGGATTTATATGCCAAATTAAAAAGAGATATCAGCTACATCGAGAAGGAGCTGGAGCGGAGCATCGACGTGGAACATCCGATGCTCCGCGAAGCGTCTCTTCATCTGCTCAAAGCAGGCGGCAAGCGGATTCGCCCGGTATTCGTACTGCTCGGCGCCAAGTTCGGAATATACGACCTGGAGCGGGTCAAGCACGTGGCCGTGCCTCTGGAGCTCATTCATATGGCTTCGCTCGTGCACGACGATGTGATCGACGACGCTTCCACCCGGAGGGGGCAGCTTACGGTGCGCTCGAAGTGGGACAACCGGATCGCCATGTATACGGGGGATTACATTTTTGCGAAAGCGCTGAACATTGTGACCAAGCTCCCGAATCCGCAGATCCATCAAATCCTGTCCAAGACGCTGGTCGAGATGAGCATCGGCGAGATGGAGCAGATCCGCTTCTTCTTCCATACGGAGCAGACGGTACGGGATTATCTGCTGCGCATCCGTAGAAAAACCGCGCTTCTCATTGCGATTTCTTGCCAATTGGGAGGGCTGGCGGCGGAGGCCGGCGAAAACTTCTGTCGACAGCTGTATGCTTTCGGCTATAATGTAGGCATGGCCTTCCAGGTGCGCGACGATCTGCTCGATCTGTGCGGAACCGAGAAGGAGATCGGGAAGCCGCCGGGCAGCGATATCAAGCAGGGGAACATTACGATACCCGTTATTTTCGCCCTGCAGGACGAGGCGCTGCGTCCGAAGCTTCTGGAGGAAATCGTCCGCATCCAGGCGACCGACGGCCAGACGGATATCAGCGCGTTCCTGCAAATGATCCGGACGAGCGACGGGATCCGCTGCGCGGAAGAGCTGGCTTCCAAGTACATAGACAAAGCGATTCGTGCGTTAGACAAGCTGCCGGATATTCAGGCGAAAAAGGATTTAATCAGCGTCGCTCATTTTGTAGGCAACCGCTCATATTGACGGTTAGCCGCAAGAAGCAAGGTTTCCGCTCTTATTCCGTTATCTACTATAACCCGAGAGGAGCTTGGTTATGGAACAAACGTTTCTAATGGTAAAGCCGGACGGCGTTCAGCGCGGACTGGTAGGAGAAATCGTACGGCGCTTCGAGCGTAAAGGACTCAAGCTGGTGGCGGCCAAGCTGCTTCAAGTCAGCCGGGAGCAAGCCGAGAAGCATTACGAGGAGCATTACGGCAAAGATTTCTACGACCGGCTCATTCAGTTCATTACTTCCGGTCCGGTATTTGCCATGGTATGGGAAGGCGACCGCGCCATTGCTTTAACCCGCGCCATGATCGGCAAGACGGATGCGTTGGAAGCGGCTCCCGGAACGATCCGCAGCGATTTCGCCGTACATACGAATCTGAATTTGATTCACGGCTCGGATTCGCCGGAAAGCGCGGCGCGTGAAATTGCCAATTATTTCGCGCAGGATGAAATCGTATCTTACGAAAAAACGGTACAGCCTTGGATTTAAACGGGGGAGTCAGCTTGGAGGAACATAAGGATTTTCTGCTTTTTGTTAAAAAGGTTAAGGATTACACCTCCATCGATTTGGCTCAGTACAAGGAAGCCCAGATGAAGCGGCGTCTGACCACGCTTCGAATGAAGAAAGGCTATGCTACGTTCGCTGCGTTCTTCGAAGCCATGACCAAGGACAAAGAGCTGTTCTATGAGTTCCTGGACCGGATGACCATCAACGTATCCGAGTTTTGGCGCAATCCGAACCGCTGGGAGGTGCTCGAGCAGCGGTTCCTGCCGGAGATGGTGCGCAAATCGCGCAAGCTGAAATGCTGGAGCGCCGCCTGCTCTACCGGGGAAGAGCCTTACACGCTCTCAATGATTTTGTCGGAGCTCGGGGTTCTGCAGGAGACGGTCGTCCTCGCCTCGGATATCGATGAGGGCGCATTGGAGAAGGCGAAGCGGGCCGTCTATGCGGACCGTTCGGTGCGCGATGTGCCGGCCAAGTATTTGCAGAAGTATTACCGCCAGGAGAATTTGACCTATCATATTGCGGATTCGCTCAAGAAGGCGATCCGGTTTCAGAAGCAGAATTTGCTGACGGATCCGTTCGATACGCAGTTCGACTTGATCATTTGCCGCAACGTCATGATTTATTTCACCGAAGAGGCGAAGCACCTGCTCTATCACAAATTTGCGAAGGCGCTGAAGCCGGGCGGCATCCTGTTCGTGGGCAGCACGGAGCAAATCTTCTCGCCGGGACAATATGAGCTTGAGCCGGCGGATACGTTTTTTTACCGTAAATTGCAATCATAGGTATAAGTTACGCCTGCGAGCCCCATACTAGAAACATATCATTCGTCCGGTACAGCTAGAATGCGGACAGGAGGGCTCGAATGGATAAACGCAAGGTGATCACCGCTTACCGACGCGGTTTTATTACGATGCAGGAGTGCGCTCAGATCCTCGGAATCGATTCGCTTCAGGTGATGGGGATGATGAACGAGCCGGAGCAGCCGAACAACGTCGGCCTATTAAAGAAACAACCGGTTAACGGGTAAAACCGATTCGCGCGATCGATCGAATGAAGCGTAAGGGCGCCTGGACGGCGCTTCTTTTTTTATGCCCGCATTTCTTGTCAAACGAGGGTACCTATACTATAATTACAGGAATGGAGTACATAAAAGCGCTAAAGCGTTACACAGCTCCGAGACCCGTTCGCGGGAAGCGGTCCAGGGCTTTTGTGGGATAGGATGAAAGGGGACAGACAGAAGTGAGATACTTGACAGCAGGGGAAACGCACGGTCCGCAGCTGACGGCCATTATCGAAGGCTTTCCGAGCAACGTGACCATTAATTTTGAGGAAGTGAACAACCAGCTTGCCCGTCGTCAGAAAGGTTACGGCCGGGGACGACGCATGCAAATTGAGAAGGATACCGCTGCTATCCTCGGCGGCGTGCGCCACGGCAAAACGACCGGCGCTCCGATCGCCCTCGTGGTCGAGAACAACGATTGGAAGCACTGGACATCGGTAATGAACATCGAGCCGATTGAAGGCAGCGACGAGACGAAGCGGCGCGTGAATCGCCCGCGTCCCGGACATGCGGACCTGAACGGCGGCTTGAAATACAATCAGCGCGATCTGCGCAATATTCTCGAGCGTTCCAGCGCGCGCGAAACGACCATACGCGTGGCCGTGGGGGCCATGGCCCGCGAGCTGCTGAAGGAATTCGGCATCAAAGTGGCGGGACAAGTCATCCGGATCGGCGACGTAGAGGTGAACCGCAAGGAGCTGCCTATCGATGAGCTGATTCGCATCACGGAGGAGTCTCCGGTCCGCGTTACGGACCCGGAAGCGGAAGCCAAGATGATCGCGGCGATCGACGCAGCGAAGGAAGACGGCGATACGCTGGGTGGCATCGTGGAATGCATTATCGAAGGTGTTCCTGTAGGCTTGGGAAGCCACGTGCAGTGGGACCGCAAGCTGGACGGACGGATTGCCCAGGCGGTCGTCTCGATTCAAGCGTTCAAAGGCGTGGAATTCGGCATCGGGTTCGAGGCGGCCGAACGCAGAGGCTCGACGGTTCATGACGAGATCAACTACGATGCGGACCGCGGTTTCACCCGCGCAACCAACCGGGCAGGGGGCTTCGAGGGCGGCATGACGACGGGCGAGCCGATTGTCGTGCGAGGGGTCATGAAGCCGATCTCAACGCTGTATAAGGCGCTGCAGAGCGTGGATATCGATACCAAGGAAGCGTTCACCGCCCAGGTGGAGCGATCGGATACATGCGCGGTACCGGCTGCAGGCGTCATTCTGGAGAATGTCGTCGCCTGGGAAGTGGCCAAGGCGTTCATGGAGAAGTTCGGCGGCGATTCGATCGAAGAAATCCGCCGGAACTACAACAGCTACCTGGAACAGGTCAAAAGCTATTAATCGGCTTTCATGAAGATGGCTGGCGGACGGGGGAACCGAATATGATTAAAGAATTGACGGTTAACTTGGGCGAACGGTCCTACCCGATTTACATCGGGGAAGGATTGTTAAGCGAGATCGGCGCTTACTTCGAGAAGCACGGCATCGGCAAGGGCTCGCCGCTCTTGATCGTGACCGACACCCATGTCGGGCCCAAGTATTTGAAGGAAGTCGCCGGACGTCTGGAGAGCGCCGGTTATAAGGTGGCGGCCCATACGGTCGATTCCGGCGAAAAATCGAAGTCGCTCGCGGTGCTTGAGGATGTTGTCGCGACGGCCCTTGAGGCCGGTCTCGACCGCAAGTCGACGGTTATCGCGCTCGGCGGCGGCGTTGTGGGGGATTTGGCCGGCTTCGTTGCGGCAAGCTACATGCGCGGAATCCGGTTCGTCCAAGTACCGACAACGATCTTGGCGCACGACAGCAGCGTCGGAGGCAAGGTCGCGGTGAATCATCCGCTAGCGAAGAACATCATCGGCGCGTTTCATCAGCCGGAGATGGTGTTCTACGATACGCAGACGCTGCAATCGCTGCCGGACCGCGAAGTCAGAGCCGGGCTGTCGGAGATGATCAAGCACGGTCTGATCTGGGATGCTGAATTTACGGCATGGTGCGAAGAGAATGCCGGTAAGCTGGTCGGACTGGACTCCGAAGCGCTTCAACACGGCTTGTACATGGGCTGCAGCGTGAAAGCGGCCGTCGTGTCTAAGGATGAACGGGAGAACGACCTTCGTGCCATACTGAACTTGGGGCACACGCTCGGACATGCGCTTGAAGCGGTAGCGGGCTATGGGGAGCTGCTGCATGGTGAAGCCATCGCCATCGGGATGGTAGCGGCTGCGAAGCTGGCGGTCAAGCTCGGTTATCCCGAACACATCGATACGGTCACGGAACGGATTTTCCGTAAATTCGGACTGCCGGTTCGCATTCCGGCGCATCTGGATACGCACGAAATCATGCGGGCCATGATGCATGACAAGAAATTCAATGAAGGCAAGATGGTATACATTATTCCGACCGATATCGGCAAGGTTGTCATCGATAAGAACGTCTCCGCCGAGTCGGTCAAACAAATCGTCAATCGAATGAAACAGGAGGACTAACGGATGTTCGTGAGGGGAATCCGCGGCGCAACCACCGTGGAACACAATGAAGAGAACGAGATTTTAAGCGCAACCACCGAGCTCCTGAATCATATTATTGCCAATAACGGCATCGTGCCGGATGAAATCGCCAGCGTATTCGTTACCGTAACCCAGGATTTGACCGCTACGTTCCCTGCCCGGGCCATTCGCGAAATGGAAGGCTGGGAGCTGGTGCCGCTGATGTGCTCCTTGGAGGTACCGGTCGAAGGCAGCTTGCCGCTCTGCATCCGGCTGATGGTTATGGTCAATACGGAGAAGAAGCAGGACGAAATCCAGCACGTTTATTTGAAAGAAGCGATGCGCCTCCGTCCCGATTTATCCAAATTGACAAGAGCACAATAGAGGTAGTATAGTTAGTTCTGAGAAGTTGTTTAGGAACGAGTAGAGTAGAGCCGAGTGCAAGACAGTTCAGTAGAGTTTAGACGAGACGAGCGAGTAATCTTAGTGAGTTATGGAACGGAGTGCAGGGGAAGACGCTTACGCGAGAAGTTTGCTTATTGGACTTTTCTATTTATTTGTCGCGTGCGTCAATTCATCCCGGTGTTCGTCTCCCGACTTCGTCTTCTGCTGAAATGAACCGCCTCTACTTAACAAGTAGAGGCTTTTTTGTGCTCATCGCTCGAGCCCAGCAGAGAAGAGGAGAGATGTCCATGTACACACCGGAAGCGAAAGAAGTATTGCGGCTGGCCAAACAGTACAACCTGATCCCGATCGTCCGCAGTCTGATGGCCGATACGGAAACGCCGATCCGCGTCTTCCAGCATTTTTACGAAGAGAAGCAGGCGTTTCTGCTGGAAAGCGTGGAGGGCGGGGTCAAATGGGCTCGTTACTCCTTTATCGGAACGGATCCTTTCATGACGATGCACGCCAAACACGGCAAAGTGTATATAGACGGTCCGGACGGAAAGGTCGTATCCGATGAGAAGCCGGTGGATTTGCTCAAAGCTTATCTCCGCCATTATACGAGCCCGTCGCTTCCGGAGCTGCCGCGCTTCACGGGCGGCGCCGTCGGGTTCTTCGGATACGATTTGCTCCAGTATTACGAGAAGCTGCCGCCTCATCGCAAGGATGACCTGCAAATGAACGATATTCAATTCATGTTCTGCGACCAGGTGATTGCCTTCGATCATTTCAAGCAGCAGCTTAAGGTGATTGCGAACGTGCATGTGCCAAAGCATGGGACCGATGCGGACATCTTGGCCTCATACGAAGCCGCCTGCGCCAAAATCGATGCGACGATCGAGCGGATGAAGCGGCCGCTTCCATCCTTATTCATGGGCGGTCATGCGATTCCGGACGATATCGAGCTGGGCGAGGTGAAATCCAACCTGACGAAGGAGCAATTCATCTCGAATGTGGAGCAGGCGAAGGAGTATATCCGGGCCGGCGATATTTTCCAGGTGGTGCTATCGCAGCGCTTCGAGATCGAGACGGACGTCTCGCCGCTGCAGGTTTACCGGATTTTGCGGACGTTGAACCCTTCGCCTTACATGTACTGTCTGAAAATGGACGACGAGGTCGTCGTCGGCACTTCGCCCGAGCTGCTCGTGCGGGTGGAGGACGAGAAGGTCGAAACCCGCCCGATCGCGGGAACGCGCCCCCGGGGCAAGACGCCGGAAGAAGATCAGGCGCTCGCCGAAGAGCTGCTGGCCGATGAGAAAGAGCGCGCGGAGCACTTAATGCTCGTGGACCTGGGCCGCAACGACCTCGGCCGCGTCTCCGAATTCGGCACCGTTAAATGCGATACTTTCATGGAAATCGAACGTTACTCCCACGTGATGCACATCGTCTCCAACGTCACTGGCAAGCTGGCGAAGGACAAAGATTTCTACGATGCCTTCATCTCCTGTCTCCCGGCCGGCACGGTCTCGGGCGCTCCTAAGCTTCGCGCGATGGAAATTATCGCCGAGCTGGAGAACGAGTCGCGCGGCGCTTATGCGGGAGCCATCGGTTATCTCGGATTTTCCGGCAATCTCGATACGTGCATTACGATCCGGACGATCATCTTCAAGAACGGCAAAGCTTACGTACAGGCCGGAGCAGGCATTGTTTGGGATTCCGTGCCGGAAAGCGAATACCAGGAGACGTTCAACAAGGCCAAAGGCATGCTGAAATCGATCCGAATCGCTGAAGCCGTGTTTGCGAAGAAACCGAGAGAATATGCGCTGATTAATCACGATTACTATCAATAAGCCGGCGCTTGAGATAGGAAATGGATAATGATAGAGCGAATATTTGGGGAGGCGTGAAGAATGGAACAACAGTTGACGGTGCAGCAGGCAATTCAGAAGGTGATCGGCTCGCAAAATTTGACCCGGGCGGAAGCACGCCAAGTCATGTCAGACTTGATGGAGGGCCATGCGACGCCTTCGCAGATCGGAGGACTTCTTACGGCGCTGCGGATGAAGGGCGAGACGATCGAGGAGATTACGGGCTTCGCCGAGACGATGCGGGCCAAAGCAAATCGGGTAAGAACGGAGCAGGTACAGCTCCTGGATACTTGCGGAACGGGCGGCGACGGCGCCGATACGTTCAATATTTCGACGACGGCGGCGATCGTGGCAGCGGCCGGCGGCATACGCGTAGCGAAGCACGGCAACCGCGCCATGTCCAGCAAGAGCGGCAGCGCCGACGTGCTGGAGGAGCTAGGGGTGAACATACAGCTGGATCAGGAGCAGGCCGGACACTGCCTTGAGGAGGTCGGCATTTGCTTCATGTTCGCCCAGCTGTACCACCAATCCATGAAGCATGTAGCCGCTTCGCGCAGAGAGCTCGGAACCCGGACCGTATTTAACCTTCTTGGTCCACTGACCAATCCTGCAGGGGCCGATCGTCAAGTGCTCGGCATCTTCGATAAAGGGAAGACCGTGACGATCGCCCATGTAATGCAGGCGCTGGGTGTGAAACGCTCGCTTGTTGTAGCCAGCCTCGACGGTCTTGACGAGATCAGCATTTCCGATGCGACGCAGGTGACGGAGCTGAAGAACGGTGACATCCGGACATTCACGATTACTCCGGAAGAGCTCGGTCTAAGAACATATTCTTTAAGCGAAGTCGTCGGAGGAGACGCCAAGACCAACGCTGAGATCGTACGCAGCATCTTCTTGGGACAATCCGGTGCCTGCAGGGATATCGTACTCGCCAATGCGGGAGCTTGCTTCTACGTGACGGGTCTGGTAGATACACTGCAGGAGGGAGTCAAGCACGCGGCGGATGTGATCGATTCCGGCAAGGCCGCCGCCAAGCTGGAGCAATTAGTCCATTATACAGGAGAAATCAGACATGTTTCTTGATAAAATTGTAACGACGAAACAGCAAGAAGTGGCCGAGCTCAAGCAGAGGACGACGCTGACTGACATGGAAAAGACGATCGCGACGCTGCCGGCATGCCGCGGGTTCGAGCGGGCGATTACTTCCGGCCGTCACCGCGCTATGGGATTGATCGCCGAAGTGAAAAAAGCATCTCCGTCGAAAGGACTGATCCGCGAAGACTTCGATCCGGTTCGTCTTGCCCGGGCTTACGAGCAGGCGGGGGCGGACTGCATCTCCGTGCTGACGGACGTGCACTATTTTCAGGGGGCGAACGGCTTCCTGACCGATATTCGGCAAGCGGTGAAGGTTCCGCTGCTGCGGAAGGATTTCACTATCGATCCGTATCAGATCTATGAAGCCCGCGTCATCGGAGCGGACGCCATCCTCCTGATTGCCGCTATATTGACCACGGAACAATTGCGCGAATACTCGGCCATCGCCAGGGGCATCGGTCTGGATGTCCTGATCGAGGTGCACGATCAAGAGGAGCTCGACCGGGTGCTTACGTTGCAGCCGTCGCTGATCGGTATCAACAACCGCAATCTGCATACGTTCGCCACGGATATCCGGACCACGGAAGAGCTGGCGAAGCATATTCCGGCAGGGACGACCATCGTAAGCGAAAGCTCGATCTCGAAGGCGGAGGAAATTCCGTGGCTTCTGTCCGTGGGCGCACAAGCGGTTTTGGTCGGCGAGCATTTCATGCGCCAGCCGGATGTGGGGCAGGCGGTATCGGACTTGCTGGGCGAACGGGTTGACGCCGCTTCGCCGCTTGCTAAGGAGAGCTGATTCATGACCAGCGTAAAAATTTGCGGCTTGGTGTCGGAGGAGCAGGTGCTCGCCGTCGCCTCGCTGCCGGTCGATCATATCGGATTCGTATTTGCGCGGAGCAAACGGCAGGTGACTCCGGTACAGGCGGGAGCCTGGATCCGGCGCATGAAGGAAGCGCGCGGGGATGACCGGCCGCTTGCCGCAGGCGTATTTGTGAACTTCAGCCGGGAAGAGCTGGCTGCGGTGCTGGAGGAAGCGCCGCTTGACGTCGTGCAGCTGCACGGACAAGAGGATGCGGCGTACTGCCGCTGGCTGAAGGAAGCTTATCCAGGTCTGCAAATCTTTAAGGTTATTACGCTGACCGGAGGAGCTGGGTCAAGAGAAACGTCGCCGGAGCTCGTGATCCAAGAAAGACTGCAGTCTTATCAACCGTACGTCGACGGGATCCTGCTGGATACATTCGACCCCGTTTACGGCGGCGGCTCCGGCAAGACGTTCGCTTGGGAAGCCATTCCTCCTTATCAGGCCTGGTGCCGCGAGGCCGGCGTGAGGCTGATCGTAGCCGGCGGATTGAACCCCGACAACGTGAATGAGCTGCTTGAAAGTTATCGTCCTGACGGTGTGGATGTTTCTAGCGGCGTGGAGACGGAAGGTATGAAGGATATGGATAAAATAACCAGTTTTGTGGGAAGGGTGAAACGCTTTGTTTAACGGACCGGATGAGCAGGGGCGATTCGGCAAGTTCGGAGGACGGTACGTTCCCGAGACGCTGATGAATGCGCTGATCGAGCTCGAAGAAGCCTTCAAGAAATATGCGAAAGACGATAAGTTCCAGGAGGAGCTGAACTATTGGCTGCACCGGTATTCGGGCCGTCCGACTTCATTGTACTACGCGGGCCGGTTGACCGAGCACCTGGGCGGAGCCAAGATTTATCTGAAGCGGGAGGACCTGAACCATACGGGCGCACATAAGATCAACAATGCGCTCGGCCAGGGGCTTTTGGCCAAATGGATGGGCAAGAAGAAGATCATCGCCGAAACCGGCGCAGGCCAGCATGGCGTGGCGACGGCAACCGTTGCGGCGCTGCTCGGCTTCGAGTGCAAAGTATTCATGGGCGAGGAGGACATCAAGCGCCAGCAGCTTAACGTATTCCGCATGAACCTGCTCGGAACGGAGGTCGTGCCGGTCACCTCGGGTACCCGTACGCTGAAGGATGCTTGCAATGAAACGCTGCGCTACTGGGTCAGCCATGTGGACGATACGTTCTATATCCTGGGATCGGCTACGGGACCACATCCTTATCCGATGATGGTACGCGACTTCCAGCGAATTATCGGCGATGAAACGCGGAAGCAGATTCTCGAGCTGGAAGGCCGCTTGCCGGATGCCGTGCTTGCGGCGGTCG
Source organism: Paenibacillus gyeongsangnamensis (assembly GCF_027533625.1). Classification (GTDB taxonomy): domain Bacteria; phylum Bacillota; class Bacilli; order Paenibacillales; family NBRC-103111; genus Paenibacillus_G; species Paenibacillus_G gyeongsangnamensis. Next base: position 135,821 of record NZ_JAQAGZ010000006.1, read on the forward strand.
GAGGCGGAAGCAACGCGATCGGCATGTTCTATCCGTTCGTTCAGGACGAAAGCGTACGTTTGATCGGCGTGGAAGCGGCCGGACGGGGGATCGATACGAAGGAGCACGCCGCTACGATGACGCTTGGCAGCGTAGGCGTATTCCAAGGCTCGATGAGCTATCTGCTTCAGGATGAATACGGGCAGGTGCAGGAAGCGCACTCGATCTCCGCAGGTCTTGATTACCCGGGGATCGGACCGGAGCATTCCCATTTACGGGAAACCGGAAGAGCGACCTACGTACCGATCACGGACCGGGAAGCGCTCGACGCGCTGCAGCTCTTGAGCCGCAAGGAAGGCATTATTCCGGCGCTCGAGAGCGCGCATGCCGTCGCCGAGGTCATCAAGCTTGCTCCGACGATGGGCAAGGACCAAATTATCGTGGTAAGCTTGTCCGGTCGCGGCGACAAGGACGTTGATGCGATTATGAAATATTTGGGAGGTAACGGGCATGAATCGCATTGACCGTAAATTCGCGGAGCTGCGCGAGAAGAAGCAGCCTGCTTTTATTCCTTTCATTACCGTTGGGGATCCGGATCTGGAAACCTCGGTTCGCATCATTAAAGAGCTGGAAAAGGCCGGAGCCGCTATGGTCGAGCTTGGCGTGCCTTATTCCGATCCGCTTGCCGACGGTCCCGTCATACAGCGCTCCAGCCAGCGCGCTCTGAAGTCTCACCGGATATCGATTATGGATGTCATACGGACTGCTCGTCAAGCCCGCAGCGAAGGATGCGAGCTGCCTTTTATCTTGTTCACGTATTACAACCCCGTGCTGCAGACCGGACTTGAACGTATTTTCGCGCTGCTTCAGGAGAATGAAATCAGCGGCCTGATCATCCCCGATCTGCCGATGGAAGAGGATGCGGAAGTGCGCGCCTTGGCCGAGAAGCACGGCATTCATTTAATTCCGCTCGTCGCGCCGACGTCCAACGAACGAATCCAGCGCATCGTCAGCCGGGCCAGCGGCTTCGTTTATTGCGTCTCGTCTCTCGGCGTAACGGGTACGCGCTCCGACTTCCACAGCGGCGTCGACGCCTTCCTGGATACAGTCCGCCGCTCGACGGATCTGCCGATCGCCATCGGCTTCGGGATATCTTCGAGGGACCAGTTCGAGCGCTTCGCCGCAAAATGCGACGGCATCGTCGTAGGCAGCGCCCTGGTCCGTCAAATCGAGGAATCGCTGCCTCAAACAGCCGATGAGCAAACGAAAACGAAAGGGCTCTTGCAAATTCACCAATTTGTGCGACAATTGATAGGGTAATCATTATAAATTCTTTCATATTTGGTGACGAGGTGAATTTGCAGTGCAGCCTAAAAAAAATATCGTTCATCTGCCGGTTTACCAGCCCGGCAAACCGATTGATGAAGTAAAGCGCGAGCTTGGCCTGACCGAGGTCATTAAGCTGGCCTCCAACGAGAATCCATTCGGCAGCTCGCCGAAAGCGAAGGAAGCGATCGCTTCCCTGCTCGATCAAACCAGCATTTATCCGGACGGCGGAGCCGTCGAGCTGACCGCTGCGGTTGCCGCTCATTTGGGAGTGGAGCCCAATCAGGTTATCTTCGGAGCCGGGTCCGACGAGATTATTCTGATGATTTGCCGCGCCTTCCTGGTGCCGGGCGATGAAATGATCACGGCGTGGCCGACGTTCCCTCAGTACAAGCACAACGCCGAGATTGAAGGCGCCGTGACGATCGAAGTGCCTGTGACGGCGGACGGCAAGCATGATCTGGACGAAATGATTGCGCGAATTAGCGACAAAACGAAAATCGTATGGATTTGCAACCCGAACAACCCGACGGGCACCATGAACACGGAAGACGAAATCCGCGCGTTCCTGAAGGCCGTACCGGCGCACGTGCTGGTTGTTCTGGACGAGGCTTACGCCGAGTACAACATGAGCGGCAAATATCCGGATGCGGTTGCGCTGCTGAAGGAGCACGCCAATATCGTGCTGCTGCGCACGTTCTCCAAAATTTACGGGCTTGCCTCGCTGCGCGTCGGCTACGGTGCCGGCCGGGCGGAGGTCATCCGTTCGATCAACCAAGTCCGCGAGCCGTTCAATACGAGCAGCTTCGGGCAGAAGGCTGCGATCGCCGCGCTGCAGGACAATAATTTCATCGAGTTCTGCCGGGAAGCGAATGCCAAGGGTATCAAGCAGCTGTGGGCGAAATTCGATGAGCTGGGCCTCCCATACTTCGACGCGCACGGCAACTTCGTGATGGTCGACGTGAAGCGTTCGGGCAGCGAGGTGTTCCAAGGGCTGCTGAAGAAAGGGATCATCGTGCGCCACGATCCGGCATGGGGCTACCCGACCATGATCCGCGTCACTGTAGGCAGCGAAGAACAAAACGGCAAATTTCTCAAGGCGCTGGAGCAGGTACTAAGCGAAGTGGCGGTTTCATGACCAAGATTGCGATCTTCGGCGTCGGGTTGATCGGCGGTTCACTGGCCTTGTCATTCAAGAGCAAGCCCGGTGTCACCGTCATAGGACACTCAAACAATCCGGCTTCGGTGGAAAAGTATATGAAACGCGAGGTCGTGGATTATGCCACGACCTCGTTCGATGAAGCGGCGGAGGGTGCGGACTTTATTTTTCTATGCGGTCCGGTCAGCTCTCTCGAGCCGTACCTTGAGAAGCTCTCGAAGCTTACGCTCAAGCCGGGCTGCATCGTTACGGATGTCGGCAGCACCAAAGCTTCCGTGAGCGCCTGCGCCGAGCGGCTGAATTTGGGCGGGGCGGTTTTTATCGGGGGACATCCGATGGCAGGCAAAGAGAAGTCCGGCGTCGAAGCGGCGACTTCGCATCTGTTCGAGAATGCCTTCTACGTGCTGACGCCTTCCGAAGGGACACCGCAAGAGGCTTACGACCGTCTGGCCGAGCTGCTCGAATGGACAAGAGCTCACCTTATTAAAGTGGAACCGAAGCATCATGATGAGATCGTGGGCGCGATCAGTCATCTGCCTCATATCATCGCCGTAGCTCTGGTCAATCAGGTGGCGAAGTATAATGAAGCGGACGAGCTGTACAGCGACCTGGCTGCGGGAGGCTTCCGGGATATTACGCGCATTGCCTCCAGCGATCCGATCATATGGCGGGACATCCTGATTAACAATAAGGAAGTCATGCTTCGTCTCCTGCAGGATTGGAACCGGGAAGTGGCATCGTTCGTCCGGCTTCTCGAGACAGGGGATGCCGAAGGGATCGAGCGGGAATTCGCCTCTGCGAACCGGTTCCGCGGCAGTCTGCCGGAACGCAGGAAGGGTGTTATCCATTCATTCTACGATATTTACGTGGATGTACCGGATCATCCCGGCATTATCGGCCAGATCACGACGCTGCTCGGCAACCATCGGGTGAACTTGAGCAACATTCAGATTATCGAAAGCCGGGAGGATATACCGGGCGTGCTTCGCTTATCGTTCAAGGAAGAGCACCATATGGACAAAGCCTTGGAGCTGTTGAAAAAAGACTACGCGGTACACGTGTAGTCTTCTTTTTTTAAAAGAAAGGAAACGTTTTCAAAAAAACTATTGACATTTTGTAAACGGATACATATAATAAAAGTACAGTATGGTTTCTCTCCACTCCTATCCGAATAATGGCACTCTGTGCAGCCGCCTGAATCTCAGGCGGTCTTTTTTTTTGCATGAATGACGAATTCCTATACATATAATTGGTAAGTGTGCACACCTTTTTTTGGGAAAAGTTCTGAAGCTTGTCGGAAAAGCAGGATTTTTGACCGTATGTCACGAATAGTTAGGAGAATATCCCGGTTCTTAAATTTTTTTTAAAAACAGGCGCAACTTTTATACTCCCTTCGCAGTAAAAAGGTATAGCATCGCTGGGAGTAAGCAGGATTCGCAAGGAGGGTCGCAGCTGCATGACCGATTCCCAGTTGATCAGAGAAATCAAGGACGGCAACGTCCAATTATACGATGAATTGATGCGCCGCTATGAACGCAAAATATTGGCATTTATTTTTCATATGCTAAAAAGCGCTCAGATGGAATCCATGGCCGAGGATCTCTGCAATGAAACCTTCTACAAGGCTTATCGCAGTCTTCACTCCTTCCGCGAAGTGGAAGCGACCTTCTCCACATGGCTGTACACCATCGCGCGCAATACCGTGCTTAGCGAGCTGCGTAAAAATAAAAATATGAAGGTTTCGCTGGAGGAAAGCGGCTACCAGCCGCAAACGTCTCACGAAACGCTGCCTGAGCAGACGGTTCTTCGCAACGAGAAGGTCTCGCTCGTCCGCGACGCGATCAACAACCTCCCGGAGAAGCAGCGCTCGGCTTTAATCTTAAGGGAATACGATCAATTGGATTACCAGGAGATCGCGAACATATTGGGCCAGACGGTCAGTTCGGTCAAGTCGTTATTGTTTAGGGCGAGGGCAAGCGTGAAGCTTCAGCTGGAACCCTACTTTCTTGAACCGATTTTTGAGGAGTACGAAGGGATGAATCGACGATGAAATGTAACGACATACATGAGTGCTTCGGCATCTACTGGGATTTGCCGGAGGATGATCCGAAGCGGCAGGCAGTCGACGATCATATCCGGCACTGCGAGCAGTGCGCCGAAGAATTTGAGATTTGGCGGGAAAGCACGCTGCTCATCCGTTCGACCGCGGAGGAGGCGGAACCGGTCTACTCCGTAAGCCCCGTGTCCTCGAACGTAATGAAGCGGATTTATGAGGATGAATCTTGGCGTATGCCGATCGGTGCCCGAATGTATCATTTTTCGTATAAGCTTCGCCGGAACCTGACCGCGATCATCGCCTTTTGCCTTGCGCTGTTCATGTTTACGTTTCTCTTCTTGGTGATGGACCATCAGAAGGGCGTAGAGACCGCATCCGGTCCGGAATCCTCCGTATTCGGACGACTCGGAGACCCGGTTGTCGTTGCAAGCAGCCAAGAGGATTCCATGAATGTTCACTCAATGCCGACGGCCGTTGCCAGCTTGAAGGGCTTCAGCAAACCGTTTACGTATCAGGTGGGTCCGATTCATACGATGCAGGATTACTTGCTGTTCGTCTCCCTGCTCGGTTTGACTTGTACGCTGCTCATCATGAATTGGCTGTCCCGTACGCGAAGCTGAGGAATGCGCCGAACGGCCGCCCTTCGGGGCTTTTTTGCTTTTTATAAAGTAAAAGGAAAAGGAAGGATCCGATCATGACGACTTTAGGTTTGATACGGCACGGTACGACGGAGTGGAATTTAGCCGGCAGGATGCAGGGGCAAATGGATACGCCCTTGGCGGAGGTCGGGAGGATTCAAGCGGGACTGCTTGCCAAACGGCTCGCGGCCGAGTCCTGGGACGGCATCCTCTCCAGCGATTTGACACGGGCCAGAGAAACGGCCGAACGGATTGCGGAAACGACGGGAACCCCTCTGCTGGGCGTGGATGCGCGCCTGCGGGAGCGGGCCTTCGGTTTGCTCGAAGGGACGACGGTGGACGAGCGGATCGAGCGTTGGGGCGAGCATTGGCGGGAGCTGGAGCTGGATTTGGGCATGGAAAACGATGAATCGCTGCTTCGGCGCTGGGATTCGTTCCTGCAGGAGACGGAAGCGGAGCATGGCGGCAAGCGCCTCCTGATCGTAAGTCACGGCGGATATATCGCGCCGGTTCTGGCCCGATATAAAGGGCATACGATAGAAGATCATTTGAAAAATACGTCCTTGACTGTTATCCAACGGCACGGAGAGCGATGGGATTTCCATCTGCTCAATTGCACGCGCCACCTGGATGAATTGAATCATTGAGCTGAACTGCCGGAAGCGAATCTTAACGGATTTGCTTCCGATTTTTTTTGTCGACACGGTCCCGATTCCGGTTGAAACCGCATACGCTAGAGTAAGAAGCAAACGGGAGATGATGGGCGATGTGGCAAAGCTTTTTGTACAGCGGGATTTTCGTGGCGCTATTCGCAGCCTTTTTCATCATACTGGGCTTGACCGACCGGAAAAAATAACGAAATGCGTTTAAATCCGGGACATTTTCCCATAATGGATAGTAAGCTCGCTTACGGAGGGACGAACGCATGAATTTGGCCGACATGTTAAGCTACGCGGATATTCATGATCTAAGCCGCATCGCCACTACATATGAATGCGAATGCAATGGACATTCGAAGAATGAATTGATTCAGTCCATTCTTTCTACGGTCGGCCGCAGAGACGTATTTCAGAACCAGGTCGATGCGCTGACGATCCAGGATATCCGCTTCTTGAACTCGCTCCTGTTCGATCCTCGAGGCGCCTTCAGTTTGGAGGAGCTTATAGCCCGGGTACAGCAAAGCAAATTCGACACGGACGCTTCGGAGGACGGCGGGGGGAACCCCAGGGAGACGATCACCCGCTTCAAACAGCGCGGCTGGCTGTTCAACGGCCATTCGCAGCAAACCAGGTACCTGTTTCATGTTCCCGCCGACCTGAAGCGCCGCTTTATCGCCGCGCTTGGCACGCAGCTGGCAAGCATGGTCCAGCCTGCGGAAGAGCCGGAAGCCTACCGGGATGAACAGAAGCTGATCGTAGAGGACATTTGGCACTTTCTTCATTACTTAAAGGAGAACGAAACGCTTCTGACGGCCGAGAACGCGATGTACAAGCGGAGCCTTCTGCAAATTCTGGACAGACTCGGCGTCGGCGAAGAGCCTGTAGGGAAGACCGCTTGGAGGTTTGGGTACGGACGCATGTTCCGGGATTATCCGAACCGGTTCTCGTTTATCTACGACTACTGCTACTTCCAGGATCTGATCACCGAGCATCATCAGGTGCTGGCCTTGACCGAAAAGGGACAAGCCCGCCTAGGGGAGGGGCAGCGGGAAGATCCGGACCAGGTTTACCGGTTTTGGCTGAAGCTGTACAGGGGACCGATTCCGAATTTGATCTCGCTTGTGCATTGGGTCAAGCAGCTTGCGGGAGCCTGGATAACGGCGGATTCCTTGAGAACGGCGCTGGAGCCGTTAATCCGTCCCTTCTATTATGATACGGCGGGTTCCATTATGGATCAGCGCATTCTCCAGATGATGATGCATTTGGGACTAATCCGGGTAGGGGAGGATGAGCGGCTGGGGCGTGTCTTGCAGGTGACCAAGCTCGGAAGCCGATTGATCGAAGGCACTTACGTACCGGATGAAGAACGAATTGTAATCCCGTTCGACAAACGCTGAGGCTCCGGTTCCTGGCGGATCAATACCGGCATTTGCGGCCGTGATTCCGGGGTTCAATTGGAGAGCGTTGTGGTAATAGGGGATCAAGCGAGCAGATTCCCGGGTTCGCGGATTAGGCGATGGCATATTCCTTATAAGGGGGGCTATTGTACTGCTCTGCGGCAATAACGCTGAATATGCTTTAGTAGGGGCTGACGCTTTGGTCACCGATGAGTTCCCGTCGCACGAAAAGCAAATGAAGCGAAGCATAGAGAGCTGCCGCCTCAAAAGGCGAGGAGTACCGAAGAGAACAGTCGAAGCCAGAGCTGTAACCGTTAGATCATAACCCGGTTTGGAGGTAGGTTCTCATGGGCAAAATGAACGTAACAAGCGACCAGATGCTAGGGTTATTTGCGGAGATGGTGCTCGACGAAGCACTGCGCAAATATAGGGAGCAGACTTTGTACAGAGAGATCGATGCGGCACTTGCCAAGGGAGATGAAGCATCCTTTATTGCCCTCACCACAGAACTGAACTCGCTTCGCTCCCTGGGTAAATGAATCGCGGCTTCCCGGATTATTGACGTTTTGGTGAAAGGCGCATGAATTCGCATTCATGCGTCTTTTTTTTGTGTTACATTTAGTACGGAAAGAAGGTGATTCAATTGAAATTCAGCGAGATCGAGCAAGGCGGCTGGGAGGAACTGAAGCCTTATCTGGATACATGCGTACTTCCGCTAACGGGACTTCAGGGCGGCGAACAGCCATGGGAGGCTACAATGGCACTGGAAATGCTGAGGGATGCGCTGGACGTCGTAGAGATTCCTTTCAAAGGGCGTACGGTGACTTATCCCGCTCTTCACTACACCCGCGATATCGCAGATTTGTCCGGCCTGTGCGGCAGACTGAAGCGAGAGGCAGGGTTCCGGTATGTCGTCTGCGTGACCCCGAGAACGGAAGAGGAGCTTCCGATCGAAGAGGTCTGTGCGGATTTAATTCTGAGGTTTACACCGGAGCAGCTGTCGGATCGTCCGGAAGAGGCGAGACGGGAGGCCGCCGAGCGCATGACCCGGCTTTGGTTCGCAAACCAAACGCTGTGAAGCATGTATGTTCTGTGGAAAACATGCAAATTCTAAGAATAGTGCCGTCATTTAAAAGGAAAAATATACTTGTGACAATTTCGTTAACAGTGGCGGCGGCGCTTACAGGAACGCCCATGAAACGCGTGTCTCCATCCTTGACGCACCAAGGGACGTAAGCTATTATTAGTTATGTCCTAGTATCTGGTGTAAAGTTATGTCGAACGACTGATATATGTTGCAAAAGGGGGTAGAACGAGAATGAACGATCACACGAATCAAGAGGCGCAGCATCATGGAGAGAAGCCGGTCAAACGCCGTGAAATGTCCCGGCGCCAATTTCTTTCCTATACCCTTGGCGGAGCCGGCGCGTTCATGGGTGCCGGGATGCTGGTACCTATGATTCGGTTTGCGGTGGATCCGATTCTTCAGCCTAAAGCGCAAGCGGCTTGGGTGAAGGTTGTGGAAGAAACCAAAATTACGGACACGCCGACATCCTTCAAGTTTAAAGTGCATCAAGTGGACGGCTGGTATGAAAGCGATCCTGAGCTTGAGGCTTGGATTTCCAAAGGCAAAGACGGCAAAATCTTTGCGCTGAACCCGACATGTAAGCATCTTGGCTGTACGGTCAACTGGAATGCGAATCCGGAATATAAGGATCAGTACTTCTGTCCTTGCCACGGCGCTCACTATACGGCAGACGGCAAGAACTTGGCCGTTGCACCTGCGCCGCTCGACCAGTATGATCTCAAGATCGAAAACGGCTTTGTGTATCTCGGTCAGCTTGGTCCAAACAAACGGGTGTAATAAGGGAGGCGTAACATCAGATGTTTAAAGGGGTTTATAACTGGATTGATGAACGTCTGGATATCACGCCGATGTGGAGAGACGTAGCGGATCACGAGGTACCGGAGCACGTAAACCCGGCCCATCATTTCTCCGCTTTCGTTTATTGCTTTGGCGGTTTGACGTTCTTTATCACAGTTATACAAATTTTGTCCGGTATGTTCCTGACAATGTACTATGTGCCGGATATCATCAATGCATATGCGAGCGTAGACTATCTTCAGCATAAGGTAGCGTTCGGCGTCATTGTTCGCGGCATGCACCACTGGGGAGCCAGTCTGGTTATCGTAATGATGTTCTTACATACGCTTCGAGTATTCTTCACCGGCTCTTACAAAGCGCCTCGTGAAATGAACTGGGTTGTAGGGATGCTGATCTTCTTCGTGATGCTGGGTCTCGGCTTCACGGGTTACTTGCTCCCATGGGATAATAAAGCGTATTTCGCAACGCAAGTAGGGATTAAGATTGCCGCTTCCGTTCCATATCTCGGCGATTACATCAAAACCTTCCTGCAAGGCGGACAAATCGTAGGAGCGCAAACATTGACACGGTTCTTTGCTCTGCACGTATTCTTCTTGCCTGGCGCGCTTCTCGCGCTGCTGGCCGGTCACTTCTTCATGATCCGTAAGCAAGGGATTTCCGGGCCGCTCTAAGATGTTCGCTGCAACGCTTGCATCACCAGGTTTTGACTCGAGAATTGGAAAAGGAGGGGCGATACGTGGCTCACGGTCATAAAACTGACGAAAAAATCGTTTATGTTGGGGACTCGCGCGTTCGCGCTAAATCCTCGCGGATGATTCCGCAAGATTTCTCCGCTTATCCAGGGAAATCCGAGGTGTTCATTCCAAACTTCCTGCTGAAAGAATGGATGGTAGGCGTTGTCGTTCTGGTCGGCGTTCTATGTCTCGTAATGTCCGAAGCGGCTCCGCTCGGTTATCCGGCCGATCCGACGAATACCCAGTTCATTCCGATGCCGGACTGGTACTTCCTGTTCATGTACCAGCTCCTGAAATATCCTTACACGTCCAACCATTTTGTCGTACTGGGGACACTGGGTGTGCCTGGGGTTGCCTTCGGCGGCTTGCTGCTCGCTCCATTCCTCGATACGGGAAAAGAAAGACGCTTCTACAAGCGTCCGATTGCATCGACCTTAATGTTCTTGAGCTTGATTTCCTGCGTTTACCTTACAGTCACTTCCTGGTCGCACTATGAAGAGGAGATGAAGGCGAAGAACCTCATCCCCGAGAATATCAAGCGCGAAGAAGAGCTGCATGCGGGCAAAGGCAAGTCCGGCGGAGCCGAAACCGGCGGCGCCAAGAAGCCGGGAGCGCAGGCCGCGGCCATCGTGGCTCCGGACGACCCGGGTGCCCAGATATATCAGAAGGCGACATGCGTATCTTGTCACGGCGGCGATCTGAAAGGGATGCCTTCCGCCGGGATTCCTATGCTTCGCGGCGTAGGCGACAAGCGCAGCAAGGATGAAATTATGGGTATTATCAAGAACGGCAACGGCAACATGGTGAAGCAATACGACGATAATATCAAAAAAGGACTGACCGATGCCGACCTGAACAAGCTGGCGGATTGGCTGTCCAAGCAAAAAGCGCAATAAATGAAATTCCCGGAACCTGACCGTGCAAGCGGTCAGGTTTTTTTAGAAATTACTTTGATGGCGGGAGGTTGGGCTGGTTGTCCGCATGGAAGCTTTCCTATTATGTTTCACGCGATTTTCTTGGTGGCCGGTTCATGCTGTGGAGCTTGTTCTGGATCAATCTGCTCGGAACCGTCTACGGTTACATCTGGTACGGCAAACAGCTTGTTTATACGGCGCAAGAGATGTCGCCATGGTATTTGCCGTTTGTTCCCGACAGTCCGACGGCCAGCTTGTTTTTTACCCTGGTCATCGTTTATTTGCTTTTCGATCGCTATACCTCGGGGGGACGGCAGCCGGAACGGAGCAGCGCGTTAAGAGGGTTCGTAGAGACGTTTGCGCTGGTTACGTCGTTCAAGTACGGCATTTGGGCTGTCTCCATGATCTTGGCTTCGGCGTACCAGGGCACTCCGCTCGTTTGGCAGGATTGGATGCTGATGGGCTCGCATTTGGGCATGGCTGCCGAGGCGCTGCTGTATGTCGGTTTCTACACCTACCGCTGGCCTTCCATCCTATTGGCAGCGTGCTGGTGCTTCTGGAACGATTACATGGATTATGCCGTTGGCGTGTTTCCTTGGCTGCCGGATGTGCTCATGGACGAGCTTCCTTCGGTCGCAACGTATACGATCGCACTCAGTGTAATCAGCATCGTCCTGTCGATTATTTATTGGCTGATTCGGCCGGCATTTCAACCTGTCCATAGAAAAACGGTCTAAATGCGGACATCCCCCCATAGGATGAAGTAAGAGGCTTGGCTCAGGATGCGGCTTTCGGGGAAGCCCTTGAGCTGGGCGTAAGCTAATCAACGCAGCTTGTCCATGCGGCGCCGCCTTTCGGGCCGCCGTTCGCGAAAGCTGGAGGGGGATGTCCGATGCGTTTGTTGAAGAAGAGCAAGTGGATGTGGGTCGGCATCATGCTGGCCGCCGTCCCGTTGATTCTGTTCGGCTGTGCGCAGAGCGCGAAGGAGCGTGCAGCCTCGGCCCCTAAGCCGACGCAGGAGCAGCTTCAGAAGGTGGAACTGCTCAATCGAACGGCGGACGACATGTACAAGAGGGTAACGCAAGGGGACGTATCCGGCGGCCGGGAGGTTCTGAAGCAGCTGAACGACCAGCTTCCGAAAATTCAATTTGAAGGCATTACAACCGCGGACGGGATTCGTGCGCTGACGAACGTGCTGAACGACGCGACCCGGACCTTCAACGCCGTAAAGTTTAACCCGAACGAAGGTCAGCTGAATGCAGTCAGGCTTCGGCTCGCGACCGATGCGTTGACCCATGCGAGCCAGCCCATGTGGCTGCAATATTATAAGCAGCTGTCGGATGACATTTCGAAACTGGAGAAGTCGGCGAAAGCGAAGAATAAAGCGGACCTGCGCAAGGCTGCGGGCGATCTCTCCCTTCATTACAGCATCGTGCATCCGAGCCTGCTTATCAGCCGCAGTGCGACTGACGTAGAGAAGATGGATTCCTTGACCGCCTTTGTGAAAGGACAGGCGGAAGGCAGCGAGGATCCTTTCAAAAACGTACTCAATGCCGTACCTCATCTGGTTCAGATACTGGACAAATTGTTCATGAAAAAGGAAACGACCGCCTACCTGCCTTATGCGGATCAGCAAAATCCTATTCTGTGGACGCTTGTGCTCGGGTCCATCATCATGTCCGCTCTATCCTTCGCCGGCTGGCGGTTGTCCAAGAAGGACGACGGCGTTGTCACGATACGCAGATCGGAAGACGCATAACGGTTCGCTTATATCGCTCTTTATTCCGGCTTAAAGCCTTCGCCGACGACGTCGTGCACCTCCGTGATGATAATGAACGCACGGGGATCGACTTCGCGTACAAGGTCTTTAAGCCTTTTCATTTCACTCCGGTATACCACGCAGTAGACCACGTTCTTGGGGAGCTTGGAGAACGCTCCGATGGCGGGGAACAGCGTAACGCCGCGCTCCAGCTCGGCAGTGATAGCCTTCGTTACCTCATCGGAAGCGTCCGTGATGATGGTGAACGCTTTGGCGGCGTAAGCCCCTTCCATGATGATGTCGATCATTTTCGAAGCGATAAATACGGCCACGAAGGTGTAAAGCACCTTTTCTTTGGGGATAAAGAACAAGGAAGAGCCAATGACCAGTACGTCCGAGAGCAGAATGAATTGGCCCATGCTCCAGCCCCGCTTCTTCTGTACAATGCGCGCGATGATATCGGTGCCTCCGGTTGTGCCGCCGTAGCGGAACACGATCCCTAATCCGCAGCCGAGCGTGAAGCCGGCATAAGCCGTGACGAGGAAATAATCGGACTCCGTGTGGAACGGCACGATCCAGCCGCGTCGAATCAGAAGCTCCATCACCCAGAGGAAAAAAGAGAGCAGCAAAGTTCCGGCGATGGAATAGAGCATGGATTCCTTCCCCAGAATGCGCCACCCGATATAAAAAATCGGGGCGTTAATGACAAGCGTTGCCGCCGAGGGAGGAAGCCCGAAAATATAATTCAATAGTAGCGAGATCCCGGTGATGCCGCCTTCCATCAGCTGGTTGGAAATGACAAAGTAATGAAGGGCGAACGCATAGACGGCGGTGCCGAAGGCAATGGGCAGGATCGCGCGGGCATGATGCGCAAGCGGCTTGACCGGCATAGTCGGTCTCCTTTCGCAAGAGTGATCCGGGGTGAGGGTTCATACCTTAGTTTTGCCATGGAAATGCAAAAAAAATTTGTCATGAGACCTCCTTTTGCGTTAACATGGTATTGATGCGAAATAATGTCGTTTTTCGCTGCCGGGATAAAAGAGCGATAAGGTTGGTGACAGTAAAGCGGCTATGACGCAAAAAACGTTAAAAGACCTCCAAAACGAGGTAGATGCATACATATTACAATTTAAAGAAGGATATTTCCAGCCGATGACGATGCTTGCCCGCATGTCCGAGGAAGTCGGGGAGCTTGCAAGGGAAGTAAATCACCGGTTCGGGGAGAAGCCGAAGAAAGCGACGGAGGCGGACAATTCGATCGAGCTGGAGCTCGGCGATATCTTATTCATCACCATCTGCTTTGCCAATTCGCTCGGCATCGATCTGACGGAAGCGCATGACAAAGTGATGCACAAATTTCGTACGCGCGATGCCGACCGATGGACCAAAATTAACACGGATAACTGAGCCGGTTCATATGATGTACCATTACTCTGGAGGAAGCGAAGGCTTCCGAAGCGGTTTTGCTATGTGCAGAGCTTGGAGGGATGGGATCCATGAACGGCGAAGAAGCGATCAAGAAAGCTTATGAGGCCATCTTAAAGCATGATTTCGAACAGGCTATCGCATGGTTTGAACGGGCGATCGAGCTCGCGCCGGCTTGTGCAGCCTATCATTACAAGCTGTCGATCACTTATTCGCGCAGCAACAAATTGGTTAAAGCGATAGAGCATGCGAAGCGGGCTGTGGAGCTCGATCCGGAGGATGAGCATTATTCGTTCCATTACCAGCACCTGCAGGCCAAGGAGCTGACGGTTCAAGCCGAGAGGCTGTTCGAGGAATCGGACGACCGGTATTCCCGGTTATGGCTGGCGGTGGCGCTCCTAAAGCAGGCGGTCGATCTCGACCCGCTTGCGCTCGAAGCTTTTCTCTTACTCGGGATTGCTTATGCCCGTCTGGAGGAATACAGCTCGGCGATTCAGGCCGTCAAGGAAATGCTCAAGCTGGATCCGAACCATGCCATAGGAAACCGTCTCTTACCGGAATACGAGCAAAAATGGAAGCAATATATGCAGATCGATAAAGGAGCACCAACGGGAAGGGAAGGATCGAGTTATGAATCAAAAGATCATTAAAGTAGCGGTAGCCGGCGCCAGCGGACGAATGGGACGCGAGGTGGTCAAGATGGTGCTCGGCGATCCGGAATTGGAGCTGGTCGCCGCTGTAGCCCGAACGGTGCCTAACACGGATGCGGGACGCCTTGTAGGTATGGACGCCTGCGGAGTCAACGTTACGAACGATCTGGAGCTTGCGCTCGTGGAGAGCAAGCCTGACGTGCTCGTCGATTTCACGACGCCGCAATCGGCGGTTGTCAATACTAGACTGGCGATCCGCCACCGTGTTCGTCCCATTATGGGCACCACCGGTTTCACGCCGGAGGATATCGCTGAGCTGGACAAGCAGTGCAAGGCCGAGGGCATCGGGGGGCTGATCGCTCCGAACTTCTCCATCGGAGCGATTCTTATGATGAAGTTCGCGGCGCAGGCGTCGAAATATTTTCCTCACCTTGAAATTATCGAATACCATGGAGACCAGAAGCTGGACGCCCCGTCGGGAACGGCGGTGAAGACGGCCGAGCTGATCGCCGAGGTTCGGGAGGAGCTGCGTCAGGGCAATCCGAACGAGCACGAAACGATCGAGGGCTCCCGAGGCGGGCTGTATCAAGGGTTTCGGATACATAGCGTTCGGCTTCCCGGCGTCTTTGCCCAGCAGGAGGTTATTTTCGGCGCATTCGGGCAGACGCTCAAAATCCGTCACGACTCCTATGACCGCGCAGGCTATATGCCCGGCGTGAACACCGCGGTAAAAAAAGTGATGGGTTATACGGGAATGATTTACGGTTTTGAGCATCTTATAGATTAGATAGAAAAGTGAGGACAAGAGACGGCGAAGACCGTTGATATGTCCTCGCTTTGTAGGAGAGGAGACGTCCACATGTCCATGAAGATTGCATTGATCGCACACGACCGTAAAAAAGATGAAATGGTGAACTTCGTTACGGCCTACGAACAGGTATTCAAGCATCATCAACTATATGCAACGGGAACGACGGGTACGCGCATTATGGAAAAGACCGAGTTGAACATTCACAGGTTCATGTCCGGGCCGCTTGGCGGAGACCAGCAAATCGGTGCTATGGTGGCGACTAACGAAATGGATTTTATCATTTTCCTTCGCGACCCGCTGATGGCGCAGCCGCACGAGCCGGACATCATCGCGCTGCTGAGGCTGTGCGATGTGCAGGGCATTCCGTGCGCGACGAACATCGCTACGGCGGAAATATTGGTAAAGGCGCTGGACCGCGGCGATTTCGCTTGGCGCGAGCTGGTTCACAAGTATAAGCCGGGGGTTATGGAGTAATGAGCGGGAAGCTGGATTTGCTCATTTTCGGGGCGCACCCGGACGACGCCGAAATCGGCATGGCCGGCACGATCGCCAAGCATACGGCTGCCGGGCAGCGCGTCGGCATTTGCGATCTGACGCTCGCCGAGATGTCCTCGAACGGCACGGTGGCGATCCGCCGCCGGGAGGCGGAGGAAGCCGCGAAGGTGCTCGGGCTTGCGATGCGGAGCAATCTCGAGCTGCCGGACCGCGGGCTGACCTTGACAAAGGAGCATGTGGACCGCATCGTAGCGGAAATCCGCCGCTGGAAGCCGCGAGTCGTGTTTGCTCCTTATTGGGAGGACCGTCACCCGGATCACATCGCTTGCAGCAAGCTGGTGCAGGAGGCGGTATTCAACGCCAAGCTTCGGAAATATATGCCGGAGCTTGAGGCGCATACGGTGAAGGATACTTATTTTTACTTTATCAACGATCTCGACGTATGCGATGTCATGGTGGACGTGAGCGGGGTGTATGAACGGAAAGTGGCCGCCCTGCAGGCGTACCGCAGCCAGTTCGATCCGATCAGCGCAGGCAATGATTATGTGCAGACGCCGCTCAATCAAGGGTATCTTGAACGTGTCGAGGCGCGCGACAGGCTGCTTGGACAGAAACGATTGGTGCCGTTTGCCGAAGGTTTTGTCAACAAGCTGCCGCTGGAGGCGGACTTGTTCTAATACATTCCGAGCGATTAGATGAGAGGTAAACGAGAGGGAGAGGGAGGCAACGCATGATGGACCGGTTAAAAATAGGAATTACTTGCTACCCGACGCTGGGCGGTTCCGGAGTTGTCGCCACGGAGCTGGGCAAGCTGCTTGCGGAGAAGGGACATGAAGTGCATTTTATTACGCACAGCATGCCTTTCCGATTAGGCAAGTTTGACCGCAATATTTTTTACCATGAAGTGGAAGTTAACGACTATTATGTCTTCAAATATCCGCCGTATGATTTGTCCCTTGCCAGCAAGCTGGCTCAAGTGGTAAAGCTCGAAGAACTGGACCTGCTTCACGTGCACTACGCGATACCGCATGCGGTTTGCGCGCTGCTCGCCAAGCAAATGGTCGGCGACCAGCTCAAGGTGGTCACTACATTGCACGGTACCGATATTACCGTGCTCGCTCAGGACGAATCGCTCAGCGACCTGATCCGTTTTGCCATTGACCGGAGCGACGCGGTGACGGCCGTTTCGGGCGATCTGATCACCGAAACCCGGAACCTGCTGGGGGTGGAGAAGCCGATCGACCTTGCTTACAACTTCGTAGACAAACGGGTCTATTATCCCCGCGAAGTTGCGTCGCTGCGTAAGGAGTTTGCCCATCCCGACGAGAAAATTCTCATTCATATTTCAAATTTCCGTCCCGTGAAGCGGGTAACCGACGTGGTGGAAATTTTCGATAAGGTGCGGCAAGATATTCCCGCCCGTCTGCTCTTCGTAGGGGAGGGGCCCGAGCTGTCGAAGGTGCTCTGCAAGGTGAAGGAGAAGGGGCTTCTCGACCGCGTCACGTTCTGCGGCAAGCAGGACGACGTCGCGCAGCTGCTCTCGCTATCCGATCTGATGCTGCTTCCTTCGGAGAAGGAAAGCTTCGGCCTCGTGGCGCTGGAGGCGATGGCTTGCGGCGTGCCTACCGTCGCATCGAATGCGGGCGGTATCCCTGAGCTGATCACTCACGGGGAAACCGGCTTCCTGGCCCCGATCGGCGACGTCGATCAAATGGCGCTGTATGCTTCCTCGCTGCTTAAAGACGAAGCGTCTTATCACCGGATGAAGGAAGCCTGTTTGTACCGGGCCCGGTATACGTTCTGCAACGACGCGATCACTCGGCAATATGAGGAAATCTATTACAGAGTGCTCGGCCGTCCGGTGCCGGAAGAGATGAAGTCGAGACCTTTGAACTGCTAAGAAGGAATTGGGGCTATGAGTGAACCATTGGAGCAGCAAGCGCTTCAAATCGTGCGGGAGCTGAACATGCACGGCTACGCGGCATATTTGGTCGGCGGATGCGTCAGGGATAAGCAGCTTGGCCGCCCGGTCAAGGATTATGACATTGCAACTTCGGCGAAGCCGGAGGACGTGCAGAAGCTGTTCCCCCGCACGATTCCTACAGGGCTTCAGCACGGTACGATCACGGTGCTGCGGAACCGGGTTCCTTACGAGGTAACGACGTTCCGGCGTGAAGGGAATTATGAAGCATTCCGCCGTCCCTCCGAGGTGGAATATATCGATAATCTGCAGGAGGACCTTGAGCGCCGGGACTTTACGATGAATTCGATGGCTCTCGATGCCGAGGGCAAGCTGGTGGACCCGTTCGGCGGCATGAACGACGTGAGGGACGGACTGCTGCGCTGCGTCGGAGACCCGAGAGAACGGTTCCAGGAGGACGCTCTCCGGATGCTTCGCTGTATCCGTTTTGCCGCCGAGTATGGGCTTCGCATCGAGCAGGGAACCTGGACGGCGCTGCTCGAGAAGCTGCCGCTCCTGCGGCATATCGCGATGGAGCGGGTGAGAGCCGAGCTCGAACGGATGATGAACGGAAGCGACCCGCAGCAGGCTCTCCGGCTGCTGGCTGCCAGTAAGGCGCTCCGGTATGTCAAGCAAGAGCTTCGGCTCGCGGACCTGGACGGCGCGGAAGCGGATCCAGGCTGGGCGGAGCTTCCGGAAGCCGAATGGCGCTGGGCTTATTGGTTTATGAAGCTGGGAGCGGATCGGCTGGAGACTGAAAACGATCTGCGGCAGCTGACCTTTTCCAAGCAGCAGACGGAAGCGATCGGCTCGATCCTGGGGGCATATCACGCTGTGGAGGCGGGTAATGGGGACTTGCCGGCGGAGGCCAAGCGCATTTGGGTGCTGGCGGCGCTGCAGTTCGGCATTCCCGCTATGTCCGCGCTGGCTTCGCTATACGCTTTGCAGCGCGATGACAGGGCGCAGCAGCGGTGGGCGGACTGCGGGCCTGCCTGGCTGGAAGGGCTACCCGTCTCGCAGCTGTCGGATTTGGCAATTACCGGGAAAGACTTGATCGAGACGCTTCGGCGTAAGCCGGGTCCATGGATGGGCAAGCTGCTGCAGCGGCTTCTTGAGCAAGCCGCCCTTGGCGAGCTGCCGAACGAGCGGAGCCCGCTGCTCGCCGCGGCGGAGGCGGAATACGAACGAATGCAGGAGATGGATACACAATGACGGATCGATTGCTGGAGCTATTCGAGAGGGCGAACGGCGAATTTGTTTCGGGTGAAGAAATCAGCGGCAAGCTCCAGGTGAGCCGGACCGCGATCTGGAAGCAGATCGAACGGCTTCGTACGCAGGGCTACGAGTTCGAGGCGGTGCCGCGCAAAGGCTACAAGCTGCTGTCGAAGCCGGATAAGCTGGATGTGGCGGACGTCCTTTCCAGGCTGCAAACCAAGGTACTCGGACGGGAGCTAAAATACTACGAACAGGTGGAATCCACTCAAAATATCGCTCGCGAATGGGTGGACGCCGGCGCTCCGGAAGGAACGCTTGTCGTCGCGGAGATGCAAACGGCCGGGCGGGGGAGAATGGGGCGAAGCTGGCATTCTCCCAAGGGAAAGGGCCTGTGGATGAGCCTGATCCTGCGCCCCAGCATTCCGATCAATTTCACGCCGCAGCTGACTCTGCTCGTAGCTGTAGCCGTCTGCCGGGCAATCCGGGGAAATCTCCATCTGCCCGTCGGCATCAAATGGCCGAACGATCTGCTGATCGACAGGAAAAAAGTATGCGGCATCCTGCTGGAATCGAGCGCCGAGGATGAACGGCTGCAGCATGTCATCGTCGGCATGGGGATAAGCGCGAACCTGGAGCCCAGGGACTACTCTCCGGAGCTGGCTGCGAAAGCGACCTCCCTTGCGATTGCTTCCGGCAGGGCGATTGACCGGACCGAGCTGCTGTGCCGCGTCATGCTGGAGCTGGAGCAGCTGTACGATATGTACCAAGAGAGGGGCTTTGCTCCGATCAAATCGCTTTGGGAGGCGCTATCGGTTACGCTGGACAGGCCGGTCGCGGTTGATACGCCGAAGGGCCGGACGGAGGGGACCGCCGTATCGATCGAAGACAGCGGAGCGCTTGTGGTGAGGCTTGAGGATGGAAAGCTGGTAAAAATGTACTCCGGCGATGTCGAAATGAGATGACTTTTCGTAACAATGTTGCTATAATGTTCATACGGGAGGCGGTATCCGCGCAGGAATTGCACTCTCAAGGAACATTCGGCAAGATCCGAGTTTGAGCTCGGGAGTTAAGTTAACCGAATAGCAAAACCCTTATCATGATTGGATTCTGCTCTGAGCCGTTCGGACCGAGACAGAAGGATCATATGAATTGCGGACATGTGACCTTTTAGCCTCTTTATGACGGGCTGGAAGGTTTTTTTATTGTTTGCAACAAACTGATGGCCGAACGAAATACTAAGAGCGCAACCACTGAAGAAAGCAGGTGCACGGATGGAAACGCGCAAACCGGTCACAACAGCCAAATTAAGAAAGATGAAAGAAGACGGCAAGCCGATTACCGTCATTACCGCTTACGATTATCCTTCCGCCATGCTGGCTGAACAGGCAGGCGTGGAAGTCATTCTGGTAGGCGATTCGCTCGGGAACGTCGTGCTCGGCTATGACTCCACGATTCCGGTGACTTTAGACGACATGATCTACCATTCAAAAGCCGTCACCCGCGCGGCGAAAAGCAGCTTCGTCGTCACAGATATGCCGTTCATGACGTATCACGGAAGCTTGGACACGGCGCTTCGGAACGGCGCGCGCATTATGCAGGAGGGATTGGCTAAGGCACTCAAGCTGGAAGGAGGCGCCGAGATCGTTCCCGCCGTACAAGCGTTGGTTCAAGCGGGCATACCGGTCATGGCGCATGTCGGTTTAACGCCGCAATCGATTCATCAAATCGGCGGCTACAAGGTGCAGGGTAAAAATTCCGCACAGGCGAAGAAGCTGCTCGACGACGCTAAGGCGCTGGAGCAGGCCGGAGCGTTTGCTATCGTACTGGAACTCATAACCGAGCAGCTTGCCGAGCAGGTGACGAAGCAGCTGTCGATTCCGACGATCGGCATCGGCGCAGGAGCAGGCTGCGACGGTCAAGTGCTAGTATTCCACGACGTGCTGGGCTATGGAGCCGATCTCCATCCGAAGCGCTTCGTTAAAACGTACGCCAACATCGGCGAACAAATCCGTGCCGGAATTCAAAGCTATGTGGAGGATGTCCGCGAGCGCCGTTTTCCGGGGCCGGAGCACAGCTTCCAGATGGAAGGCGAAGTCGCGGAGCATTTATACGGCGGATCGGCAGAACCTAAAAAAGAACGGCTGACCGCCGGTTCGACCTCTTCAATATAAATGGAAACGGAGTAACTTGAGCTATGATCATTATTCGATCCATTGCGGAGCTGCGGGAGCATATCAAGGCGCAGCGCGTCTCGAATCCCGATCTGCAGGTCGGATTCGTGCCGACGATGGGCTTCCTGCATGAAGGCCACGCTTCTCTTCTGCAAGCCGCACGGAAGCAGTGCGGCTTGGTCGTTATGAGCATTTTCGTCAATCCGCTGCAGTTCGGCCCGAACGAGGATTTCGAAAGCTATCCGAGGGATGAGGCGCGGGACAGGGAGGTGGCGGAGGAAGCGGGAGCGGACGTGCTCTTCTTCCCGCAAGTGAAGGAGATGTATCCTGCTCCCACCAAAACCGTCGTAACCGTGGCCGGAGTGACGGAAAGATTGTGCGGAGCTTCGCGGCCGGGACATTTTGACGGGGTAGCGACCGTCGTGACGAAGCTGTTCAATATCGTGCAGCCGGATTTCGCTTTCTTCGGCCTCAAGGACGCGCAGCAGGTATCGGTTATCGAGCAAATGGTGCTGGACCTGAATATGCCGGTCCGCATTGTACCGTGTCCCACGCTGAGAGAGGCTGACGGACTCGCTAAGAGCTCGCGGAATGTGTACTTAAGTCCGGAGGAGCGGCAGCAGGCAACGGTTCTCAATCAGGCGCTTCAGGCCGCCGAATCGCTCGTGAAGGAAGCTGGAGACGAGCTTACGTCGGCGGACGTGAAAGAAGCCTTGTCGAAACGGATTGCGGAGGCGCCGCTGGCCGTGATCGATTATGCCGAGGTATTGGCATATCCGTCGCTGGAGCCCGTGCACAAGCTGACGGAAGCCGAGCGGATTATTCTGGCATTGGCCGTGAAATTCGGTAAAACCCGGCTGATCGACAACCGTATCATACCCATTCATTCATAAAAAAGAGGATATTAAGCAGGAGGCGAGAGACGTGTTTCGAACCATGCTGAAGTCGAAAATTCACCGCGCTACCGTAACGGAAGCGAATTTGAACTATATCGGAAGCATCACGATCGACCAGGATATTTTGGAGCTTGTTGACATGCTCTCTAACGAGAAGGTGCAAATTGTCAACAACAATAACGGTGAACGCTTTGAAACGTACATTATACCTGGCCCTCGGGGCTCGGGCGTCATCTGTCTGAACGGCGCGGCGGCAAGAAAGGTGCATGTGGGCGATACCGTCATCATTTTGTCTTATGTGATGATGCAGGAAGAAGAGGCGCGCCGTCACGTGCCGCAAATTGCTATTATGGGCGAGAATAACGCCGTCGTCAGCGTATTGAAGGAAGAAATTCATTCCACCGTTTTGTAAGGAGAATGAAACGGGATGGGCTCGCGCACAATGAAGATACAATTCACGGAGCAAGGTGGGATGCCGTATGTTCAAACATCTTTTTGGTTCGATGAACGATATGCTCCACAACACGATGCTCGAGTACCCATCCGCTTCACCCTCCAAGAAAAAAGAGCTTCAGGAAAAGCTTCGCTCGCTCAAGGACATGAGCGACAATTGTATTGAAGAGTGGCTTCTGTTCGAGGAGAAGCTCGGCCAGTTTATGCGGCAGAACGAAATTAGTTCCCTATATGCAGGAGGCATGGATCCGCTGGATCCCGAATTCGCCGGGAAACGAAATGATCTGTTCATTCGCGGCCAAGGCTACTATAAGCTGCATATGTTCGACGAGGCTATTTCTTCGTTCGGCGAGCAGCTAAGACAGCAGCCGGATTTTAACCTGGCGAGAATTTATTTGGCCATGTCGTATTTGCAAAAAGGCGAGGAAGCCGAAAGCTATACGCATTTTCACTTTTTATCCCAGTTGACGGACAATCTGCAAATGCGGGCCATCTCGTATAATGCCATGGGGTGCATCCAAGTCCTCAAGCGGAATACGGAGAAGGCGTGCGAATTTTTCAACCTGGCCTATCGTACGGATCCCAGCAGCGTTCAGCCTCTTCTTGATCTCGGAGTTTGCTGCGAGAAGAAAGGCGGATTGCAATTCGCCTTCGCTTCAGCTCGTCCCGGGGGATAATTCTCGCGAATGAGGATAAGTTTTCTATTTCCTTTTTCGGGCGGTATTGGTATGCTTAGGGGAGAAGGAAATGAAGGGATTGAAGTGAGCAGCAATGAAATTCGCGGTTCTGGACTTCGAAACGACCGGAAGCACGGCTCAGGATCGAATTATCCAAGTCGGGCTTTTTATTATAAACGATCATGAGATTACAGACAGGTATACTTCTCTCGTCAACCCGGGCATGAGTATACCTTCTTCTATTACAAGTCTTACCGGCATTGACGACGCGATGGTTCAGGACGCACCCGGGCTCGATACCGTGATGGCGGACATGGTGCCGTTGCTGCAGGATGCCGTTCTTGTCGGCCACAATATCGCTTTCGATTTGGGATTTCTACAGCGGGCGCTGGATGAGGAAGGTTATTTCTCATTCGACGGCAGAGTGCTGGACACGATGGATGGCCTCAGGGTGCTGTATCCCGGCTTATCTAGCCTGCAGTTGTCCATGGCGTGTCATGCGCTTGGTATCGAGCACGAACGGCCCCATCAAGCGGACAGCGACGCGGAGGTTACGGCGCGGCTGTGGCTTAAATGCTTGGAGCGCTTTCAAACGCTTCCGTTATTGACGCTGCAGCGGCTCGAGATGGTATTTGCGGATTCAGCCAGTGACTTCGGCTGGTTCCTGTACGAAATGAGGCAGTATAAGGAGCTCCACCATCCGCTCGATACCGAAGCGGACCGCTATTTCCGCCAGTTTGCGATGAACGTGACGGATTGGGGCGAGGAGGACGAGCTTCGGGATGCGGACGATGTCCGTTCCATGCCGGATGACTTCGGAACCTTCTATGAGGGGCTCAAGGCGGTGCTTCGTCAGCGCTTTGAATCGTACGAGGACCGGGAAGCCCAAGTGCAAATGCTGGGGGAAGTCGAGCAAGCCTTCAAGCAGGATCAGCATTTGATGATCGAAGCGGGCACCGGAACCGGGAAATCGCTGGGGTACTTGATCCCGTCGCTATACTACGGCTTAAAGCACGATAAGAAAGTGCTGGTCAGCACGCATACGATCAATTTGCAGGAGCAGCTGAGAGAGCGGGATATCCCACTGCTTCATGATTTGTTCCCCGTACGTTTCAAGGCTGCCGTCTTTAAAGGCCGCAGCCATTATTTGTGCTTGCGCAAATTTGAAGAAAAGATCAATACGCAGGATTTCGACGCCGGCAAGGACGACCGGATCACAGCGGCGCAAATGCTCGTCTGGCTGGGCGAAACCAAACACGGGGACGAGGAAGAACTGCATTTCGCCGGACGGGGACAGCAGTTCTGGCAAACAGTGGAAAGCGATGCGGATTCCTGCCTGAACCGGAACTGTCCTTGGTTCAAGAAATGCTTTTACCACCGGGCCAAGAACGATGCCAATACGGCGGACGTGGTCATCACGAACCACTCGCTACTGTTTACCGATATGAAGGCTGAGAACCGGCTGCTGCCTTCTTACAAGCATTTGGTGATCGACGAGGCTCATCATTTCGAAGAGGTTGCGGGTAAGCATCTGGGGACGGAGCTTCACTATTACAGCCTGCTGAATACGCTGCAGTGGCTGTTTAAGGACAGCCGTTCCGGCCAGCTGTCCCAGCTACGTTTCCGGCTGCAGAAGCATCGGGACGAAGGAGACGAGAAGGTCAAGGCTTGGATCGAATCGATCGACCGGACTTGCGAAGCGCTCATCGAGATCAAGGAGGAATGGGACCAGCTGACGGATCTGATGTATCAGCTTCTTCTCTCCCGCAGCGAAGCCTCGGCCGAAGGGAACCAGATGGTGCTGCGCGTCAAGAAGGAAGCGCTCCCTTATGGGTGGGATAAGCTTCAGGGCATTGAGGAGAAAATGCATCATGCCTTTAACGACGCCTCCAAACGGTTGGACCGGCTGATTGGGGACCTAAAGGACGTGCAGGAGGTTTACGATGTGCAGAGCCTGGTCACCGATCTCGGGGGAACGGCGAAGGAGCTGGCAAGGCATCGGGACGATTTGCGGTCCTTTATGACGATTCCCGATGACAATACGGTCTATTGGGTCGAAGCAGGACAAAATAATAAAGGACGTTCCGTACAGCTGTTCAGCGTGCCGATCGATGTCAGCGCGCTGCTGCAGCAATATTTCTTCGATGCAAAAGACAGCGTCATTATGACGTCGGCGACGCTTTCCGTAGGCAAATCGTTCGACTATACATGCGAGCAGCTCGGGCTTCAGCCGGAGGAGAAGAACGGCAAATTGAAGACGGTACAGCTGCCTTCGCCCTTCAATTACAGAGAGCAGGCGCTGGTGGCTATTCCGAGGGACTTCCCGACGCTGCGCGGGGGAGCGGCCGGGGAGAAGGAGTTCGTCGACAAGCTCATTCCGTCCCTTGCCGAGGTGGCGCTTCAAACCAGAGGACGCATGCTGGTGCTGTTCACCTCCAACCGGATGCTGAAAGCGGTGCATGCCGGGCTGAAGGATTTGCTCGTCTCCTTCGGCATCGGGGTACTCGGTCAGGGCGTTGACAGCAGCAACCGCAGCAAGCTGACCCGGCTTTTCCAGAGCACGCCGGCCTGCGTTCTGCTGGGGACGAGCAGCTTCTGGGAAGGCGTCGACATTCCGGGTGATGCGCTCACCTGCCTTGCGATCGTGCGCCTGCCCTTCCAGCCTCCGAATCATCCGCTGGTCGAGGCGAAGACGGAGAATCTGAAAAAGCGGAACCTGAACGCCTTCATGAAGCTTTCCGTGCCGCAGGCCGTCATCCGGTTCAAGCAGGGGTTCGGACGGCTCGTCCGCACCGCATCGGATAAAGGCATCGTCATTATTTACGATACGAGGGTCATTGATACGACTTATGGGAAATATTTCTTATATTCGCTGCCGGGACCGAAAATCGAGCATATGAATACAAGCCAGCTGGTACCAAGAATAAAGCAGTGGATGGGTGAGAATGAAGCATGAAAACGATCAAAATTTCAGAAGCGGTCGTCCGTCGGCTGCCGATTTATCTTCGCTTCCTAAATGAGCTCAGCAAGAAAAACGTCACTACCGTCTCCTCACAGGATTTAGGGGTGAAGCTGGATTTGAACCCGGCGCAGATTCGAAAGGACCTTGCGTACTTCGGGGAATTCGGTAAAAAAGGTATCGGCTACGACGTCGATTATTTAATCGAGAAAATCAGGCAGATCCTCAAGCTCGACAAGGTGATTCCGGTTGCCTTGGTCGGGGCCGGCAATCTGGGGCGTGCTCTGTGCAATTATAACGCTTATTTGAAGGATCATATGAAGATTGTCGCCGTCTTCGACGCGCACGCTTCCAAGGTAGGGGAATCGATCAACAACCTGAAGGTGAAGCCGATGGAGGAGCTGAAGGAAACGATCGAGGCGCTGCATGTGCGGATCGGCATCATTACCGTTCCCGCGGCGGAGGCCCAGTCGGTGGCGAATCAGTTCGTCGAAGCGGGCGTCGAAGCGATCCTGAACTTTGCACCGATCATCATTAAAGTGCCGGGAGAGGTCCGGGTGCATCATGCGGACTTTACGACCGAGCTGCAAAGCCTCGCTTATTATTTGGATTAAGTAAGCTGCGCAAAGCAAGGCCCGGGGCCGCCAACGGCCCGGGCTTATTTTCGTTTCTACCTCTATCGTTCAAAGCCATTCCCCGTCTTGCGGAATGTCCACCTGAGCGATGCAGCCCGCGGCCGTTAACCGTGCACGGAGCCCCTCCCGCGTTTCCAGACAATGATTGATCGCTTCCAGATGAACCGCGATGATTCGCGAATACGGGGCTAGGCGGCAGACGCGCTGGATGTCTTCCGCGTTCATCGTGATCGGATCGCCCTCAAGGAACCGGGCTCCGCCCGCATTGACGACAATGATCTCCGGTTGGTAAGCTTGAATGGCCTGCTCCACTTCGAGACAATATACCGTATCTCCGGCAATATAGAGCGTCGGCTCGCCATCCGCCTTCAGCACGAAGCCCGAGACCGGTCCCATAGCGACGGCAATGTCTCCTGTCCCGTGCCGGCCGGAAGTGCGGCGGATCCCGATGTGCTTCCATTCCAAAGCGGCTTCGACGGGAAGCACGTTCTTGAAGCCCTGATTTTTGAGTAGGTCTTCGTTGTCCGGTTGACAGACGAGAGGAGTTTCATGGGGAAGAAGGGAAGCGGCCGCTTCATCCCAATGATCTCTATGCACGTGGGTAACAAGGATCAAATCCGGGTGTATCAGTTCTTCCACAGGAACGGGCAGCTCTACAAGCGGATTGCGCCGATCATTGGACGTCCTCGGGATAGGAGGGTACACGCCCGCTCCCCCGAGCAGAGGATCAACCAGAATGTCGGCTCCCCCATAATGGACTCGTAGTGTGGCATTGCGGATCAACTGCAGTTTCATTAAGGTATCATTCCCTTCAGCTTAGGTCATAGAACCATTGTAAGCCAATAGCGAAAGGGAGAGAAGCAGCGCGTGAAAAGGATCGCTTCGTTTTATTTTCACAATGAAAAGGATGTTGTATCGAATGACTACAAGCTTTCCTGACGAGATCGACATGGAAATTATTCGAAATTTGATGGAGGATTCGACGTTATCCCATAAAGAGATCGGTCAAAGGGTTCATTTGACTGGGCAGGCGGTGGGAGCCCGGGTACGCAAGCTGGAGGATATGGGAGTCATCGACGGATATACGCTGAAATGGAATCCGGAGAAGCTTGGTTTAACGGTCCTGGCGCTTGTCACCGTATTTATGAAACTGGATGCGTCCCACGCCCGGTTTCAATCGTTCTTGAGAAGGGAAGAAAAGGTGGAGGAGGCCCACCGGGTCAGCGGTGAGGGCTGTTATTGGCTCAAGGTCCGCGTGGCGGATCATGAGGCGTTGAACGCGTTTCTGGATGAATTGCTGCATTACGGCAATTACAGGGTCAGTCTGTCCATCGGCGCAATCAAGCCGGACTGGGAACAACGGTAGCGTCATCGGAACCTAACCAGGATAAACGGCTACGCCGTCCTTGTCTTACAAGGACCAGCGCGTTTACCAAGGTTGATGCGAAGCTATAAGTTGCGAAAACTTATAAAGTCTTATCAACTCAAAAAGCCCGGATCCGATAGCAGCGGGATCCAGGCTTGTCCTCAGGAGGAAAAAACAAAAATGATTTTATAAATCAGGTAGGCAAGCACCATGCTGATCGGAATCGTGATGATCCAAGTCATGACCATGCGGGTGACGGTGGACCATTTCACATCATGGAACCTCATGACCGTCCCAGTCCCGATAATGGAGGAAGAGATGACGTGCGTCGTCGATAAAGGCATGCCGAGCGCCGTAGATGTTTGGATGACGATGGATGAATTCAAATCGGAAGCGAAGCCGTTAATCGGTTCGATCTTCAGAAGATTCTTGCTCATGGTCTTGATGATGCGCCAGCCGCCGATCGAGGTGCCGAGGCCCATGGCGGTCGCCGCGCAAACTTTTACCCAAAGCGGCACGTCCAGTGTCGTCTTATATCCGAGCGCCACGAGCGCGAAAACGATAATGCCCATCGCTTTCTGGGCGTCGTTGCCCCCGTGCGAGAAGGAGAGCAGCCCGGCGGAGAACACCTGAAACACTTTGAACGTCCGGTTCAATTTGCTTCGCGAGGTGTTGCCGCTGATAATAATGATGCGCCGGATGATCCACATGATGATGAAGCCTGTAGCGAATGCAACGATCGGAGATAATATGAGAATCGTAATGATTTCCTTCAAGCCGCCCCAGTTCAGCGCCTTCGTTCCCGCACCCGCGATAACGCTGCCCGCCAGCGCGCCGATCAAGGTGTGCGAGGAGGAGGAAGGAATGCCGTAATACCAGGTGATCAGATTCCAGATGATGGCGGTAATCAGCGCGGCGACGACGATTTCCATCCCGTGGGGAATGGTGGCCGGGTTGGCGACTTTACCGCCCACCGTTTTCGCGACCTCCGAAGAGAAGACGGCGCCGACAAAGTTCAGGATGGCCGCAAAAAAAACAGCGATCCGCGGAGACAAGGCCCGGGTGGAGATGGACGTCGCGATCGCATTAGCCGTATCGTGAAAACCGTTGATGAAGTCGAATAAGAGCGCCAAAATAACGATAATGATTAGAGTGGTTAGCATAATGTCCTCCTGAAATGCTAGGTATTCCCGGGCAAACGGAATTACGAATACCTAAGCACGACGCTCTCCAGAATGTTGGCGACATCTTCGCAGGCATCCGTAGTCTGCTCCAGGCGCTCATACAATTCCTTCAGCTTGAAATCGGTATAAGGGTCTTTCGGCTTCATGAAAATTTCGCGGATGCCCTCCCTCATGAGACGATCCGCTTCGTTCTCCAAGCTGTTGATCTGAACGGTATGCTCGGTGATTTGCATATATTTCTTTTTGGCAAGAAGCTTGAAGGCATCCAGTATATGCTGGCAGCTGGCGACGATGACCGCGGAAAATTCCTTCATATATTTGTCGGAGACGGAAATGTTCAAATAATCGAAACGCGCGATCGTCGCTTCGATTCCGTCCATAACGTCATCTACTTTGGAGGCCAATTCCATAATATCTTCCCGGTCAAGCGGAGTAATGAACACCTTGTTTAAGCCTTTGAAAATTTCGTGGGTAATCTGATCGCCTTTATTCTCCAGCTCTTTCAACTGCGGGTAAAAGGTCGCCGGCGGCTCGTCACCCATGACGGCATTGCGGAACATCTGGGCCGCATGGAGGGTATTCTCCGACGCTTTAATCAGCAGCAGCAAGAAGTCGGTGTCGTTTTTTTTCGTGAAAAGCATGTTTTGGCCTCCCAGGTTTATAAGCATTTGCAAAATATTAATAATTCGGCGTTAAAAAAGGGTGTTATTCCAAAGCCCCTTAACACCAAAAATAAAAATAACACAATGACGCAAAGAAAAGCAATCAAAGTTTATCCAATCTAGAATATGCCAAGCTTCTTCCTAATATGTGGATTCTGCCATGAAGGGCAAGGCGTCGGCTTGATTTTGGCCTGCTGAAGATGTACAGTGGAAACGGACGGGATATAAGGAATGGAAGGACGGATGAAGTTGAAGAGAGCTCGGATCGACAACGGCATTTTTATTACATTAAATGAAGAGAAACCGCTGATTCACGGTTACATGGTAATCGAAGGAAATACCATTACATATATCGGAGAGCAGGAGCCTCCAGCGGATACGGTCTACGATGAGGTCGTCGACGGCAGACACAGGCTTTATATGCCGGGCTTCGTCAATACGCACGGTCATGCGGCGATGTCGCTGCTGCGCGGATATGGCGATGACATGGCGCTTCAGGTATGGCTGCAGGAGAAGATGTGGCCGATGGAAGGGAAATTCACCGGTCAGGATGTACGGACGGGAACGATGCTGTCGCTGCTGGAAATGCTCAAGACCGGCACGACGACCTTCGTCGATATGTACGACCATATGGACCAGGTGGCGGAAGTGTCGGCGGAGGCCGGTATACGCGCTTGCCTGACCCGGGGTGTCATCGGTCTCTGCCCCCGTGAGGTGCAGGATGCGAAGCTTGCCGAAGCGGTCCAGTTCGCCAAAACCTGGCACAACCAGGCGGAAGGCCGGATTACGACCATGATGTCGCCTCATTCGCCTTATACTTGCCCGCCGGACTATATCGAGCGCATCGTGCAGGCGGCCCATGATCTGGATCTGCCGATCCATACGCACATGTCGGAAACAGCGCGCGAGGTGCAGGAGAACGTCGACCAATACGGAGCACGGCCTGTAGCTCATCTCGAGAAGCTAGGTGTCTTTTCCCGTCCGACGTTGCTGGCTCATGGCGTTCATTTGACGGACGAGGAAATCGCCGTGCTCAAGAACTACGGTGTTAGGATCAGCCATAACCCGGGAAGCAATCTGAAGCTGGCCAGCGGCGTGGCCCGCGTTCCGGAGCTCCTGCAGGCCGGTGTGCTCGTATCGCTCGGAACCGACGGCGCTGCCAGCAACAACAACCTCGACATGCTCGAAGAGATTCGGCTCGCCGCGATGCTTCACAAAGGGGTGTCGGGCGATCCGGTAGCCGTTCCTGCGTGGGAAGCGCTCAAGATGGGGACGCTGAACGGAGCGCGCTCCATCTGGCTCGGCGACGTAGGCGCACTGCAGCCTGGCATGAAAGCTGACCTGATTGCGCTGGATATTGATCAGCCGCATTATTTCCCGCGGACTAATTTCATTTCGCATGTGGTATATGCCGCTTCCTCACGCGATGTAACGGATGTTTGCATTGACGGCCGCTGGGTCGTTCGGGGCGGGGTATGCCTGACGATTGACGAAGAGAAAGTAAAATTCGATGCGCAGCGCTGCTTTGAAAGGCTGACAGCCGGCTAGTCCGCGCCGGGGAAGGGAGGAGCAGCGGTTGAGCAAGAAATGGAAATGGGGACTTGGCTTCGCCGCCGCGATTGTCGTGCTGGTCGTGCTGGCTTCCAGAATGTTTGTTGCCGCCATGCAGGACGAATGGTCTGCGGACCGGGCTGCGGTGGCGGCTGCCTACGGCAAGACGATTCTTGCAAAGGTTCACACCGTTCAGCGCTTTGAAGGAGATCAAGAGGTGACGGTGATCCAAGGGGAAGACAAAATCGGTCAGCCTCTCATTGTATGGGTGAACGGGGACAACGCGCATACCGAAATGGCTGCCGACGGGATTACGGCCGCCCAGGCGGAAGCAAACGTCAAAGGCAAGCAGCCTGCGGCGCAGGTGCTTCGGACGATGCCGGGGCTCATGAACGGACAGCCGGTGTGGGAAGTATTCTATAAAGTACACAGCGACAAGGACAACCGCGATCATTATTTTTACGATTATTATACGTTTAAAGACGGCACGTTCATCGATACCTGGCGGTTGACGATCCAATAGCGCCGACGCATGAAAGTTGCCACAAAACGTTCAAAAAGCAAATCCGCTCCGTCTCGAAAGACCTTGGAAGCCCGACAGCTCGGCATTTTCCGGTCCGCCGCCGCGGAGCTTTTTTGCTTTCGAGCAGTGAGTTGGAGGTAAAATTCAGGAATTGAGGGATAATACCGATTGGCATTCCACAGATTGCACATCGTCTTTGAAACTTTCTATGATATAATTCGTATATAACATTTGATATACTATTCATATGTTCGAATTGATATATTGATAGTACTTATTACAAAGAAAGGGGGACGTACATTTTATGAAACTACGTCTCATACCGGTTGTCGTGAGTGTGCTCATTTCGGGCACCGTGTTGTTCGGTGGTTATTTCGCTTACCAGAGCTACGCTATGGAAAGCCCGCTTCAAAAGACGGTTTCTTCGATTCCGGGCGTACACCTGGTTTCGCTTAATTTGAATACAACCGATGCCGTGATGGAGCTGAAACTGGATCCGGGCGTCAGCCTGCGCGAAGCGTATGCCAAAATCTCTAAAGACGGCGCAGGGGCACTGGGAACCCGGACGCTCAAGCTGAAAGTGGATAACGCTTCTTCGCCTAAGCTCGACCAATGGTGGTCATCTGCGTTGTTCGAGGTTGCACAAGCGATGGAAACGAAGCAGTACTCCCAAATTCCGAAGACGCTGGAAGCCCGCAGCGCAGCGGCCGGCGACGGATTGAAAGTAACGACGGAGATGGATGACCGTTATGTATATATTACGATGATAGACG
Source organism: Paenibacillus gyeongsangnamensis (assembly GCF_027533625.1). Taxonomy (GTDB): domain Bacteria; phylum Bacillota; class Bacilli; order Paenibacillales; family NBRC-103111; genus Paenibacillus_G; species Paenibacillus_G gyeongsangnamensis. Next base: position 168,733 of record NZ_JAQAGZ010000006.1, read on the forward strand.
GGGATGCGAGCAAGTATGTGATGCTTCCGCGCACACCGGCCAAGATGGGGGTGTGGCCGAATGAGTAAGTACGGGAAAGAGATTCTCATCGGCACGGTGCCCGTCATTATTCTGTTTCTTCTGTTTATCGGCGTGAACGTGATTCCGCTCGTGTTCATGTCGGCTATTCTTGCTACTTTCTTCTTTATGTCCAGGGCCCGTAACGGGATGAACATCGGCTCGGACCGCAAAACCAAAAGCAAAGCGGCGCCTGCGTATATGACGTTCGACGATATCGGCGGACAAGACCGCGCGAAGCGGGAGCTGACGGAGGCGCTCGACTTCCTGATCCGCTACGACGAGATCCAGCGCCTGGGCATTCGCCCGCTGAAAGGCATACTGCTGACGGGGCCTCCGGGAACGGGTAAAACGCTGCTGGCCAAAGCGGCGGCGCATTACACGAATTCCGTCTTCATGGCGGCCTCCGGCAGCGAGTTCGTGGAAATGTATGTCGGGGTCGGCGCAAGCCGCATTCGGGATTTGTTCAAGGAAGCGCGTAACCGCGCCATTAAGGAAAACAAAGACAGCGCCATCGTCTTTATCGATGAGATCGACGTCATCGGCGGCAAGCGTGACGGGGGGCAGCACCGGGAATACGACCAGACGCTGAACCAGCTGCTGACCGAAATGGACGGCATTCATACGAGCGTTCACCCGCGGGTATTGATCATGGCTGCTACGAACCGGAAGGAAATGCTGGACAGCGCGCTGCTGCGTCCGGGACGGTTCGACCGCCATATCGAGGTGGACCTGCCGGATAAGAAGGGCCGTCTTCATATTCTGAACATTCATGCGAAGAACAAACCGCTGTCCGAGGATGTCAGTTTGGACCAGATCGCACAGGAAACGTTCCACTTCTCCGGCGCGCAGCTGGAGAGCGTTATGAACGAAGCGGCAATTTATGCGATGCGCGACGAATCCGAGGCAATTGAGCAGAAGCATCTGTCGCTGGCGGTTGACAAAGTCATGTTGGGCGAGAAGACCGACCGTGAATCGACGAAGGAAGAACGGGAACGCGTTGCGCTTCATGAGCTTGGCCATGCGATCGCGGCAGAGCTGGTTCGACCGGGCTCCGTATCCCAGGTTTCGCTCAGTCCGCGGGGCAAGGCTCTTGGCTACGTTCGCCACAATCCCCAGCAGGATCAATATTTGTACACCAAGGAGCAGATCGAGCATCAAATCATGATCGCGCTCGGCGGTGCTGTGGCAGAGGAGATGTTCTACGGCGGTCGAAGCACCGGCTCCCGGAACGACTTCGAGCAGGCCTTGAACATGGTCCGTACGATGATGGATTCCGGTCTGACGAAGCTCGGTATTATCGACCGGGAGATGGTAACGAAGCAGGAATTGATGAAGGAAAACTCCGAAATTCTTGACGAGCTGACGAAATCGACGCGCGAGCTGCTTGAAAAGTACCGTATCGTATTCGAACAGTCGCTCGATATTTTGATTCAAGAGGAGAATTTGTCCGGCGATCAATTCCGCAGCCTGCTCGAGCATCAAACGAAAAACATGCAAATCGCTTAAATGGAGGGACCTTGCTTGCCTTACGGCAGCCGGGTCTCTTTTTTGTGAAAATTTTATGTTATTTCGTCGATCGTGCAACTTTTCTGATAGAATATAGTCTAATAGAATGGTAGATTTCGCCATGACCCCCTCTTGTTTTTCCGTTTTGTTCCAACGTCCCCCAGCGTTCTACATAGAACACCCTTTATCATTAATTAAAACATACGAGGTGCAGGATGAAAGTATTTACGGCTTGGATGACTCTGCTGATCGTGTCGCTCTTGTGCTTGGGTGGCTCCGTTTCTGCGGCGGCTTCTCCTATCGAATTGTTTCTTAACGGAAAACCTCTCGCAGCGGAGGTGGCTCCCCGCATCGTAAACCAGAACACCATTGTTCCGGTACGCATTATCGCCGAATCGCTGGGCTCCAAGGTCGCTTGGGACGCGAAAGCCCGCAAAGTAACCATCGATAAAGGAACGACGAACATCCAGCTGTGGATCGATAAAAAGGATGCCACCGTGGGCAGCAAAGCGTACAAATTGGAAACCGCTCCCACAATTATTGACGGGAGCACGATGCTGCCGATCCGTTTCGTGAGCGAGCAGTTCGGAATCAAAGTGACTTGGGACGATTTGACGCGTTCCGTCTTCTTATTTAACCCGGACGACGGGAATTCGAAACAGGACGCTGCGGCGACGGCAGGGGGGGCCGGGGGGAGTGTAACCGGCACGCCCGGCGGCTCAAAGACGGATAGTCTTGCCGACCAGCCGGCTTCCGAGATTAAACCGGGAGATCCGGTCAAAGCTGGGGATAAGACGGGAGACGGGAAGAGCGGCGATAATACCGGCGCACCCGCGCTGCCTCCATCCTCTCCGGCAGCAGGTCAGGGAACGAACGGCGGAAGCAAGAACGACGAGCTGCCTGTCTTGCAAGGCGTAACGCTGAAAGACGATACGCTCACGTTCCGCGCCGCGGGAGCGATCGCGAAGCCGAACATCTTTTATTTGGAAGGCCCGGACCGCATTGTCGTCGATTTTCCGAATACGAAGCTGGATCCGTCGCTGCTGGATAAAGTCAATGCGCAGAATGAAGGAAAGTTTCCGGACAAAAACGATTTTGTCTCGCAAATTCGTTATTCCCTATTTTCAAAAGAACCATCTATCGTTAGAATGGTAATAGATTTGCCCAAGAAGACCTCGTTTAAGCTCGGCGACAGCAGCACGAGCCCGAATGAGCTGTCCGGCAAATTGATTCCGGTAAAGACGCGTTATAAAGTGGTGATCGACCCCGGTCATGGAGGCAAGGATACTGGAGCCGTATCGGTGACGAAGCGCTATGAGAAAGATTTCGTGCTGGCGCTCGGTACCAAAATTACGAAGCTGTTGTCCCAGGATCCCAACATCGATGTAAGAATGACGCGCAGCGACGATACGTTTATTGAGCTTGCCGACAGGGCATCCTTCGCAAACAATTTGAAGGCGGACTTGTATGTTTCCGTTCACGCCAATTCGGCGTCGAAGGAAAACATCGGCGGTACCGAAACGTACTATTACTCCGAGCAGAGCCAGCCGTTCGCCGAGCTCGTGCATAAGTATCTGCTCGAAGCAACGGGCTTCGCGGACCGCCAAGTGAAGCAGGACCGATTCTACGTTATTAAAAACACTAATATGCCTTCCATATTAATGGAAGTCGGCTTCCTGACGAACCGGAATGAAGATTCACAAATGTTTCAGGATGCTTTCCAGGACCGGGTTGCCGCATCCATCGTTGCTGCCATTAAGAAGCAGTTGAATCTAAACTGAGGAGAGGGTAACGATGCTACAGAATGGACTGAAAGTGATGACAGCGGCGGCGATACTGGGGATGGTGCTGGCCGGCTGCGGCCACGCCAAGATGCCGGCGCAAGGGCCGGCTTCAGAACCGGCAAAGCAGACGCAAGGCTCAGGATCGGACAAGCCGTCCTCTTCTTCACTGCAACCGCCGAGCTCCGGACAACAACCGCCGAGTTCCGGACAACAACTGCCGAGCTCCGGACAAGAGCAGCAGAAACAAGCGAAGGTTAAAATTTATTTCGGCGACGATCAGATGAACAATTTGGTAGAGAAAGAAGCAACGATCACCTATAAACAGGATTCGGACAAATACTTGGCCGTCCTGAAAGCGCAGGCGGGGAACGGCGATGCGAAGACAACCCCGCTGTTTAAAGGGTTCACCTTCAAAACCGCAACGCTAAAGGACGGGTTGCTTACGGTCGATTTATCGATGGCGCCCGAAGCAAGACTCGGCTCCGGAGGGGAAGAGTTGATCTTATCCGCGCTGCAGCGCTCTTTGTTCCAATTTCCGGAAGTGCAGTCGATCAACATCCTCGTGGACGGGAAGCAAGAAGAGAGCTTGATGGGGCACATGGACTTGCCTCATCCGATCAAGCGAAGCACCAAATAACAGCTATGGATACATGACAGCAGAGGATTACCGAGAGGAGCCCCTTCATGAAAGGTAACAATCGTAAACAAGTTCGAAAATTGGCCGCCGCGGCGCTCGCCTTTTCCGTTCTGATGAGCAGTCCCGCGTACGCCGCCGATATCGCCGGCTCAGGAACAACCGTCAGCACGCAGGCGATTCCTTCCTTCACGGACGTCAGCTCGACGCATTGGGCGCTCAAGCATATTACGAAGCTTGCAGCCATGGGCGTCATTCAAGGCTATGAGAAAGGCGAATACCGCCCGGAGAACTCCGTCTCTCAACAGGAAGTCATCGTCATGGCGCTGCGCCTGATGGGGCTTGAAGGGGAAGTGCAGAAGAGCAAAACCGATATTGTGCTTCCTTTTGCCGTCGATAGCTACTTCAAGCCTTATGTAGCTTATGCGTTCGATAAGGGCCTGATCAACATTCAGGAGGAAGCGGACGGTACCAACGCCAAAACGGCATGGGGGGCTCGGGAAGCGACCCGTGAGTGGGTGGCCAAGCTCGTCATCCGCGCGATCGGCAAGCAATCGCTTGCCCAGCAGCAGGCTTCGGCGCCCGTATCGTTCAAGGACGGCAAAGATTTCTCCTCATGGGCGACGGGGTATGTGAATGCGGCGGTTTCCTTGAACATTGTGCAGGGCTTCGAGGACAACAGCTTTCAGCCGAAGGGCAAAGTGACCCGGGCGCAAATGGCGACGTTCCTCAGCCGGGCGGACAAGAATTTGACTACCCGAACCGATCGGGTAGTCACCGGTTACGTCATGTCGCTCACGGACCGCAAAATCAGCGTTATGAACGCAAACGGGGACACGAAAGACTACAACCTGAGCACCGATACGGTCATATATAACGCCAAGGACGACAGCCGGATTCCGGCTTCCGCGATCAAGCTGACCAATGAAGTGTACGTCGTACAAAGCTCGGGCAATGCGTTATACATAGAGCTGACGAACGATCAGCAGAAGCTCGAGACGATCGAAGGTACGCTTAACCAAGTGGTTTTAAGCGATATGATCCTGCTGCTTCAGCAAGGAAGCAATCAGAAAGTGGTTTACCTCGATCCTAACGTAGCGGTAACGGATAAGGACGGCCGCGGCATGAGCCTTAGCTCGATCGCGCCGGGCAGCGTCATTCAGCTGAGCCGCAATACGCTGCTTAAGGAGCAGAAATTTTCGCAAATCGTCGTGAAGCAAATTCCGGTCAGCAAGCAGGCGGAAGGAACGGTCACGAATATCGACAAGACGCAAAACAAGATTACTTTCCTTGAAAAAACGACCGGCCAGCCGGAGACGTATTCGATCGCTGCCAACGCTTTCGTTACGCTGCCCGACGGCACGCCGGCCGACCTGAGCCGATTGCATATCGGAGATCAAGTGAGCTATAACGTCAAAACCAACGAGATGTCCTCCGTCACCGTGAAGAAAACGGCCGACGTCAGCACGACCGTCCAAGGAACGTTAAGCAGCATCAGCGACGACAAGAAGATATTGACGATCACGCGTGCGGGCGGCACGAACGAGCTTGGCGCATACTACCTGGCCGATAACGCCATCGTGACTATCGACGGTTTGACGAATGCAAGCCTCTATGATTTGGAGGCGGGTGACGATTTGAAGCTGGAGCTTGTCAACAACAAAGTCGTCAGTGCAACGGTGACGAGCCGCTCCATCAAGCAGATCACCTTCGCTACGATCGTCAAATACGACCCGGATACGAAGGGCTTGATGGTCAGCTCGGATAACGGGGATCTGAGCGCATACAAGATGAGCGACAACACGGCGATCAAATATTTGGACGCGACGATTCCGTTGTCCAACTTCCAGTCCATGTTTATCGACAGCGCTCTCGGGAACAAGGCCAAGAAGGTAGACCTGAAAGTGTCCAAGAATAAGATCGTGCAAATTCAGCTGTCTTCGCAAATTGACGGAACCGTCGCGCAGCTGAACACCTCTACGAACCAATTGACTATTCGTACCGCGGGAGGGCAAAACCTCACGTTCAACACGGTATCGTCGGTGCCTGTCGATATGCTTAACCGGTCGGGCGCCACGTTATCGGACCTTAAGGTCGGAGACGCCATCACCATACAGCTGAATCTGACGCAGGATTACATCAACCAGATTACCTTCAAGAAGGTGGGCGTGTACAAAACGATCGTCACGAACACAAGCACGCGTCAGATCAGCGTGAAGGACGATACGGGCGCGCAGCTGACCTTTACGATCGACAGCAACGACCGCATCTCCAATCCGGGGAAAGCGACGCACGACTTCGAGGATCTTCAGGTGGATGAATATGTCAAGGCGACGTTCAACGGAAGCAAGCTTGACACGGTGCAGCTTCTGAATACGGTCCGGGGCAAAGTAACGGCTGTCGATCCAAACGCTCTTACATTGACCGTGCAGGACTTCCAAGGCGCCGTACAAGTCATTCCGGTTGGGCAGCAGTTCGTCATCAAGCAAAACGGGAACGTTTCGGCTGCGATTACGACCATTAAGCCGAACGACCGGGTGGAAATCATCAAGGATGCAAACGACAAGCTGACGATTCAAATAGCGAACGCATCCAAGCGCATCGTTTCATCGTACGATGTCGTACTGAACCAGCTGCTGCTTAAACCGACGGCGAACGGCGACAAAACGACGTACAACTTCTTCAGCAAAGCTTATTTGCATAAAGGCACTACAAATGTGGCGGCCAATGCGTTTATGGAGAACGAGGAAATCATGCTGTATACGCTGGATGACAAAATCATCGAGATTGAGAAGCAATAATTTATTTCTCATGCCTTGCAACTTTTGCAATTCCGTACCGTCTATGCTGTAGGACAATCCTGCGGCATGGACGGTTTTTTTTCTATTTAGAGACCCGGGACGGTAGGTTGATGAAAAAAATGACGACAACTCCGGAAGGTTTCGTAAAAAGTTCGTATTTTGTCGGGGGAAGAGATTGATTCGCCGCCCAGGATTCGGTACACTGTAGGAAACGTAGTAGAAAGAAGGGAATCGGGACATGAATCAAGAGCTGGTTCGGCATATATTGGACACGATCGCCGAAATGTTCCCCGATGCCCACTGCGAGCTGCATCACTCGAATCCGTTTGAGCTGACGATTGCCGTGCTTCTGTCGGCGCAATGCACGGACGAGACGGTCAACAAGGTAACCAAAGATTTATTTCAAAAGTACAAGAGGCCGGAGGATTATTTGGCCGTCCCCTTGGTGGAATTGGAGCAGGATATCCGGCGCATCGGCTTGTTCCGCAATAAGGCCAAGAATATCCAGGCTTTATGCGCAATGCTGTTGGACAAGTACGATGGGGAAGTGCCTAAGGCGCACGAGCAGCTGACCGAGCTGCCGGGCGTCGGCCGTAAAACCGCGAACGTGGTCGTATCCAATGCATTCGGCGTGCCGGCGATCGCCGTGGATACGCATGTGGAGCGGGTGTCCAAACGGCTGGGCCTCGCAAGCGAGAAGGACTCGGTGCTGGAAGTCGAAAAAAAGCTGATGAAACGGGTGCCGCGCGAGGAATGGACGCAAACGCACCACCGGTTGATTTTTTTCGGACGCTACCATTGCAAGGCGCAAAATCCGAACTGTGCGGCATGTCCGCTGCTGGATTCGTGCCGTGAAGGCAAGAAACGTATGAAAACGACAGAACGAAGGAAAACTATACCAAAGGCTGTTTCTTCGAAAGCCTGAGGAAGATGAAACCGAGAATGAAAGGTTGGGATTCAAGATGAAATGCATTTCCGTATATACAAGCGACTTCGAGGTATTTTCCGATATTTATGAGAAGGTGCTCGAGACTCCGCTGAAGGAGAACGAGGAGAAGCAAGTCGAAGGCATCACCGTATCCGAGTCCGGAAGCGTGCCGGAGAACTATTTGAACCGGATGAAGCAGCGCCCGGAAGTGGTCGTGATGAAGGTGAAGGACAAGGACATTACGATCCTTCAGCATCGGGACGTATTTGAAATTTTTATACCTGAAACGGAAAATATGGTACACTAAAAACCGAAGCGATTCGGTTTTTTTCTTTGCAATTCGACATGGGCAGGTAGGAGAGAACGAATGAACATAACAGCACTTACTGGGGAACGAAATAAAGAGACACCGGCAGGCGACAGCGCCATGACGGAAGCGGTAGGCCGTCTGCTTCGGCAGGCGGAGCAAGAAGGCGATTACGAGCATGCAAGGAAATTTCGGCAGCTGCTGGACAAGGCGCGGAGCGGGCATCTTTACTTGGCGTTTTGCGGCCATTTCTCGGCCGGCAAATCGAGCTTGATCAACCGTTTGTGCGGCCACCCGCTGCTGCCGTCCAGCCCGATTCCGACGAGCGCGAATATCGTGAGCATTGTGAACGGGGAAAGCGGCGCCCGGGTCATTTACCGCAGCACCGAACCGGGAGGGGAAGAACGCTCGGAGAGGGTGCCGCTGGATGCGCTGGCGGAGCACTGCCGCAACGGGGAGGACATCGAGACGGTCGAGATCTCGTATCCGATCCCTTTCCTCGGCGAGCACGGCGCCCTTCTGGATACGCCGGGAATCGATTCAACGGACGACGCGCATCAGCTGGCGACGGAATCGGCGCTGCATCTTGCGGATGTCGTCTTTTACGTGATGGACTACAATCACGTCCAATCGGAGATCAACCTGGCTTTTGCGAAAAAAATGATCGAGTGGGGCAAGCCGCTCTATCTCATCATCAATATGGTCGATAAGCACCGCGAGCGGGAGCTGTCGTTCGAGAGCTACCGGGAAGGCGTCCGGGAAGCTTTCGCCAATTGGCATGTGGAGCCAAGCGGCATCCTGTATACGTCCGTCAAACGGCCGGACGATCCGAACAGCGAGTGGCCGAAGCTTGACTGGCTGCTGCACGAGCTGATCGGGATGCAGGCTTCGCTGACACGGCTGAGCCTGGAGAAGTCGGCTCGCGCGTTGGCTGCGGCGCATGCCGCCAAGATCGCGGAGCGCGGCGAGCCGGCGAAGGAGGCGCTCCGCGCTAGGCTTGCGGGCGACGACGGGCTGGAGGAGGCCCAGGTGCTCGCCGCGCAGACGGAGGCGGAGCTCGCGCGGCTGGAGTCGCTGCCGCTGACACTGCGGGATGCGGCGCGTAGAGAGGTTGGCGCGGTGCTCGAGAACGCCAACGTGATCCCGGCCGTGACGCGGGACCTCGCGCACGTATACCTTGAAGCCCGGCGGCCGGGCTTCAAGGCGGGTTTGTTCGCAGGCGCGGCGAAGACGGCGAAGGAGATCGAACGCCGGTTGGAGGCGTTCCGGGACGATTTTGCCGCGCAGGCGGAGACGCAGGTGGCGCGGCATGTGCAGCAAACGGTGAAACAGGCGTTTGCGGGTCAGGGTCTTGCGGCAGCGGAAGTGACGGCCGCGGCGGACCGCATCCACGCCGAAGTGACGCCGGAGTGGCTGGCCGCGCAGGTGAACCCATCGGCGGGCTTTGGCGGCGAGTATACGCTGAACTACTCGAAGCTGATTGCAGCCGAGCTGAAGGCGCAGTACCGCAAGGAGGCGTTCGCCGCGGCGGACGGCCTCGCGGAAGCGCTCGCGGCGGCGCTTGCCCCGCGGCGCGAAGCGCTGCGCGCGGAGCTCGCCGCGCTCGGCGAGCGGCTGCGCGGCCTGCACGAGCTGGAGCAGCTCGCGCAGGCCGACGCCGCCTACGCCGCCGCGCAGCTCGCGCAGCTGCCGCCCGCTGGCGCGGTCCCGGCGCTGCCGGACCCGGCCGCGGCCGGCCCGCTGGCGCCGGCGCAGGCCGCTGCGCCTGGCGAAGCCGCCGCCGCTCCGGCGCCGTTCGCGCCGGGCGCGCCGCGGGCCGCGGCTGCGGCAGCGCCGCCGCTTGCGGGCGGCGGCCACCGCCGCCGGCTGCGCGAAGCCGCCGCGCGGCTGGACGCCGCGGCGCAGGAGCTCGCCGGCGTGGCCGCGCTGCAGACGATCCGCCGTTCCCTGCGGGAGAAGGCGGACCGTCTGGCGAACAACCGCTTCACGGTGGCGCTGTTCGGCGCGTTCAGCGCGGGCAAATCGTCGTTCGCCAACGCGCTGATCGGCGAGCGGGTGCTTCCCGTATCGCCGAACCCGACAACGGCGGCGATCAACAAGATTTTGCCGCCTGAGCCGGAACAGGGCTGGCCGCATGGAACGGCCAAGGTCAAGGTCAAGACGCGAGAGCAGCTGTCCGGGGACGTGCTGTATTCCCTTGAGGTGCTGAACCAGCCGGCGCCGGACCTGGAGCAAGGGCTTAGAACGATCCGGGGGCTGCGGGCCGAGCAGGTTTCGGGTAAAGGCAAGCCGCATTACAGCTTCCTGAAGGCGGTGGAGCGCGGCTGGGATGCGATGGAGCCGAGTCTGGGACGTGAACTGTCCGTCGATCTGGAAGGGTTCGCTTCTTATGCAGCTGACGAAACCCGCTCCTGCTTTGTGGACGGCATCGAGCTGTACTACCACAATCCGCTGACCGAGCAGGGCGTCGTCCTGGTCGATACGCCGGGTGCCGATTCGATCAATGCCCGGCATACGGGCGTCGCCTTCGATTACATCAAAAATGCGGATGCGATTCTGTTCGTCACTTATTATAATCACGCCTTCTCGCATGCGGATAAGGAGTTTCTGCTGCAACTGGGCCGGGTGAAGGACAGCTTCGAGATGGATAAAATGTTCTTCATCGTCAATGCCGCCGACCTCGCTTCCTCGGCTGAGGAGCTGGAGGGTGTCGTGAAGCACGTAGAGAGCAATCTGCTGCAGCACGGCATCCGGCATCCGCGGATTTATCCGCTGTCGAGCTATTATGGCTTGGAGGCGAAGCTGCAGGACGATCCAGAGCAGCTCGCGCTCACCGGGATGCTTCGCTTCGAACAGGAGTTTGTCCGGTTTACGTTCGAGGAGCTGACGGAAATCGCGATCCGTTCCGGGGACGGCGATATCAAAAGGGCGGCGGACGTATTGGACCGCTGGATGGAAGGGGCGCAGGCGGATGCTTCCGAGCGCCAGCGGCAAGCCGCGCAGCTCCGGGAAGCGCTGGGTTACGGCCGCAGCCTCCTGCATCAGCCGAATCCGGAGGCGGAGGCCCGGGAGCTCGAGAAAGAAATCCGCGAGCTGCTGTATTACGTGAAGCAGCGGACATCCTACCGCTTCGGGGAGCTGTATAATCTGGCCTTTAACCCGTCCGTCTTCCGCGAGGAAGGAAGAGATACGAAGAGCCTGCTTCAATCCGCATGGGAGGACCTGCTTCGAATGCTGGCCTTCGACCTGTCGCAGGAAGTACTGGCGACGACGCTTCGCATCGAGAACAAAATTAATAAGCTGGCAGGCCAGGCTGCGGAGCAATGGACGGAGCAGATTCGCGAACGGATTCCTACCTTCGAGCCGGAGGGCTTCAAGCCGGTGAAGCTGCAAACGCCGAAGTTGCAGGATACGTTGCAGGCCGATGAGATCACGGTGAAATGGATCCAAGGCTTCTATAAGAACGCCAAGCAGTTCTTTGAAGGGGAAGGCAAGCAGGCGCTTCGGCGGGAGCTTGAGATCAAGCTGAACGGCCCGATGACCCGTTTCGCCGACCTTCAAACGGCGGCGCTGGAGTCGGCTTATGCCCGGCAATTGGCGGATACGTACGCTTCAGCGGCGGAACGGCTCCAGCAAGAGCTGGCAGAGCATGGGGAAGGATTGCTCCACGCGCTTGAGGCGAGTATCGATCTGGAAGCGCTCCGCAGCAAGCGCCAGAAGCTGCTTAGTTTTATCGGCTAAACTGAATTAGAAGTGAGCTCTTGCCTGGCAAGGGCTCCTTTGCCGCCGATTTTATGAAAGGGTTTACATTGGAAGGGATTAGCAGATCCGGGGTAGAAAAAGGTGGATTGTGCAACAATTTTGTGTCGAAATGGAGGATTATTCTGGCAGAAGGCTCTTTACGGGGGTTCCGGTTGTTTGCCGCTCCCCCGGGATGATGCTACACTTCAAACCATAGCTGAAACGCTTTCGAGGCAATTTTTTCACCTTCGAAAGCCCTTTTGCTTTTTGGGAGGATTTCGGCTTTAATTAGCGGACCAAAGAGGGAGTTAGCCGGCCGCGAAGCACCCGGACGAATACCGCCGGGGCAAAGGCAAGGCTTATCGAAGGAGGGGCTCCATGGAAGTATTCAGGCAGCTGAAATCGTTTTATTGGTCAGAGCGAAAATATTTATTTATTTCCATTTTCTCGCTAATGGCCGCCACAGCGCTTGGATTGGTTTATCCGAATCTGCTGCGCTATCTGATTGACGAAGTCATTACTAAAGGCAGGTTCGAAGCGGTTCCTTATCTGGCTCTGGGCGTCGTGGGGGTCATGGCGGTGAAAGCCGGCTTCATGTTTATGCATGGGGCGTCGAGCGCACGTCTCGGCAACAAGACGGCGTTTAACCTGCGTAAAGCGCTGTACGAAAAGCTTCAATATTATTCGTTCCAGTATTATGATCAGGCGCGTACGGGCGACCTGATGTCCAGATTGACGGCAGACCTCGGCGCAGTACGCGATTTTGTCGGCTTCGGCTTCGTGCAGCTGCTGAACGTGTTTATGATGGTGCTGTTCGGCACGGTGATGATGTTTACAATCAACTGGAAGCTGACGCTCCTCACGATGGTGACGATGCCTTTTCTCGCCTTTACGGCGATTCGTTTCGAGAGCCGCATTCATCCGGCCTTCCGTTCGATCCGTAAATCCATGAGCTCGATGACGACCTCCGTGCAGGAAAACATCACAGGGGTGCGCACCGTGAAATCGTTTGCCCGGGAGCCCCATGAAATCGAGAAATTTTCGGACCGCAACGAGGATTATAAGGTGAACAACGTGAATACGTCGGGCATTTGGGCCAAATATTTCCCGTTAATGGAGCTGTTCGCCAACTTGAGTGTCGTCATTCTGCTGGGCCTCGGCGGATGGATGGTGATCGGGCAAGTGATTTCGCTCGGCGAGCTAGTAGCTTTTTTCAGCTTAATCTGGTATATCATCGGACCGATGTGGGGGATCGGCTTCCATATCAACAATTATACGCAATCCAAAGCGTCGGGGGAACGGCTGCTCGAGCTGCTCCATCAATATATTCACGTGAAGAATAAAGAAAATGCGGTTCAACTGAAGGCGGATCAGGTTCAAGGCCATGTCGTGTTCGACCATGTCACCTTCGCTTATACCGGCAAACAGCCTGCACTGACCGATTTCACCCTGGATGCGCGTCCCGGCTCGGTCATCGGGCTCCTGGGCGGCACGGGTTCGGGCAAATCCACCGTGATCCAGCTGCTGATGCGGGCTTACAATGTCAAAGATGGACGCATTATGCTGGACGGCGCGGATATCCGGGACGTTACGCTCGAGAGTCTCCGCGAGCAGATAGCGATCGTATTTCAAGAAACGTTCTTATTCTCCTCGACGATCCGCAACAACATCGCTTACGGCGTGAAGCAGGTCTCGATGGACGAGGTGGTTCGCGCGGCGAAGCTGGCCAAGGCGCATGATTTCATTATGGAGCTGCCGCTCGGATACGACACGGTGGTGGGCGAACGCGGCCTCGGCCTCTCCGGAGGACAGAAGCAGCGGATTGCCATCGCGCGTGCGCTGCTGAAGAATCCTAAGATTCTGATCCTCGACGACGCGACGAGTGCCGTGGATATGGAGACCGAGCACGAAATCCAGCGCGGCTTCCGCGAAGTGATGCAAGGACGTACGACCTTCGTCATCGCTCACCGGATTTCCTCGCTGAAGCACGCCGACGAAATTCTCGTGCTGGATGAAGGCAGGGTCGTTCAGCGGGGGACCCATCAAAGGCTGATGCAGGAGGAAGGGCCTTACCTGGAAACGTACAAAATTCAATTCGCCGACCAACCCGACGCTTCGTGGGATGAGCCAGCCGCTCCGATCGGCGAACCGCTCTTTGCCGATGCCGGCGCAGCGGCTCGGGAGAACGACGAGGCTGCGGAGCGCGAGATTGCCGCATCGGCCGGGGCCCAGGCCAAATTAAGGGGGTTCGCACATTGAGCGGGAAACAAGCCATGAAGCAGGACAAAGTTCAAGCCGCGGCTTCCCAAATCGAAAGCCGCTTCGTCTATCAGGACGACGAGGAGCTGGATAAGGGCTTTGACTGGAACCAGATGAAACGTCTGGGCAAATATATGAGGCCTTACGCCAAACAAATTTTGCCGATGATTTTGTTCATGATGGCGGTCGGCGCCCTGACGAAGCTGCTCAACCCGCTGCTGATCGCCTACGCGATCGACCATGCGCTCAAGGAAGGCGACGGGAAGCTGCTCGCCCTGTGCGTTACGGGCATGCTGGGCTTGTACGTGATCCAGTGGGGCGCCAACAGCTTCCGCATCCGGTACACGAACAACATCGGGCAGAAGGTCATCTACGATTTACGGCACGATCTGTTCAGCCATATTCAGCAGCTGTCGTTCCGGTTCTTCGATAAACGGCCGGCGGGCTCGATTCTCGTCCGCATCACGAATTACGTCAACTCGCTGCAGGACCTGCTGACCAACGGCGCGGTGAACCTGATGATCGACTGCGTTCAGCTGGCCGGGATCGTCGTCATCCTGCTGTTCTTTAATGTCAAGCTGGGCATGGCCATTATCATCACGGTTCCTATCATGTTTATCGTCTCCACGAAGCTGCGAGTGAAGATCCGCCGCTCCTGGCAGGTGTTCCAGACGAGGCAATCGCGGATTAACGCCCATTTGAACGAATGCATATCGGGAATGAAGGTCACCCAAGCATTTACGCAGGAAAAGGAGAACATTGCGTTCTTCGACGAAATGAACAAGGATCATCTCCGAATATGGAATCGGGCTGCGACATTAAACACATCGTTCAACCCGATCATCGAAGTGACCGGCGCCATCGGCTACTTCATCCTCTTCCTGCTCGGCGCTCTGCTCGTTCAGCGGGGAGAAATTACGGTCGGCGTGCTGGTCGCCTTCGCCACTTACATCGGCAACTTCTGGGAACCGATCAACCGGCTCGGTCAAATGTACTCCAATATGCTCGTGGCGATGGCATCCTCCGAGCGGATTTTTGAATTCATCGACGAGCAGCCTACCGTTGCGGAGAAGCCGGAGGCGGAGGTGCTGCCGCAAATCCAAGGCCGCGTATCCATGGAAGGCATCCAGTTCGAATACGAGCCGGGCCGCCACGCCTTGAAGGGCATCGATCTCGAGGTGGAGCCGGGACAATCCATTGCGCTTGTCGGCCATACCGGCTCGGGCAAAAGTACGATTATCAACCTGCTCTGCCGTTTCTACGATGTGACGGAAGGAAGCATCAAGATCGACGGTCACGATATCCGGGACGTAACGCTGCATTCGCTTCGTTCGCAAATCGGCATCGTGCTGCAGGATACGTTTATTTTCTCAGGCTCCATTCGGGACAATATCCGCTTCGGCCGGCTGAATGCAACGGACGCGGAAGTGGAGGCCGCGGCGAAGGCCGTGCGGGCGCATGATTTCATCGTCGGTCTGCCCCAGGGCTACGACACCGAGGTTCAGGAGCGGGGCAACGTGCTGTCGATGGGGCAGCGTCAGCTTATCTCGTTCGCCAGAGCGCTGCTTGCCGATCCGCGCATTCTGATTCTGGACGAAGCGACGGCCAGCATCGATACGGAGACCGAGCTGAAAATTCAGGAGGCGCTTAAGACGCTGCTGGCCGGGCGGACGTCGTTTATGATCGCGCACCGGCTGTCCACGATCCGTCATGCGGATCATATCCTCGTGCTCGATCACGGCCGAATCGTGGAGCAGGGGGACCATGAAGCGTTGATGCGGGAGCGCGGAATATATCATGGGCTGATCCAGGCCCAGTACCGCTTGCTTCAAGAAACCGGCTAATACGTAACGTCAGCATCTCCCTTTGTTTTTCGCTTTGGCGAAAGCAAAGGGAGATTTTTTGTCTTTTCTCCGCTCATTCCACATATATATGGTCAGGTAGTGCCATACTTTAGGGTTCTTCACCATTCGCTGCGCGAAAGGACCCATCCGCGGGAGGTTAGGAACGTTGATGAGCAAACGCATGTTTTTCCGGGTGCTTGGTTTCATTCAATGGTCTGCTGCCTTGGTAATGCTTTTGGGGCTGGGTTTTTCAGGCAAATGGTTATATGCGAAAGGCAGTTCGCCTGTGCGCTTCGACGTATTTCTGGATGACCAAAGAATCGGTACCGTCGGCGATCCGGGCACGGTCCAACGCTGGAAGCAGCGGTTGTATGAGGATTGGGAGCAGCAGCACGGCGGCCTTGAGGTCACATCGAATATGGAGAGTTTGCGGTTCGTGCCCAGCATATCGGGCATCGAACCGATGGATCCCGAGGCGGTTCTGTCGGCTCTTCGGGAGAAGCTGGAGATGAGAGTATGGGCGGTTGAGCTTCGGGTCGACGGCAAGGTCGCCGGCTATATGAAGGATTCGCTGGAAGCGCTTGAGCTGCTGGAGCAGGTCAAGGCGCCTTACGTGACCAAAGAAAAACGGGTGACGGCACTCTCCGCCGGACCGCAAGACCCGGTTTCCGCAGCCACCAGGAAATCGGATGCCGATTTTGTAGAGCGAGTGGAGTTGATCGATGCTGCGATCGCTCCGGAGCAATTGGAAACAAGGGAGTCGGTATGGAACCGGTTGATGGACGGAGACAGGAAGCCTTTTGCCTATAAGGTCGTGTCAGGAGACTGCATCTCGCTGATCGCTCAAAGGTTCGGGATACCGGCTGAGGTGATTTACCGCAATAATCCCCAGGTTAAGAACGATCTCATACGCGTGGGAGAGGTGCTGAACCTGACGGTTTCCGAGCCGCTGCTGAGCGTCCGAACGACGGAGCAGCGAGAGGAAACGGTGAAGGTGCCGAGCGGCATCGTTTACGAGAAGGACGAGGAGCTCGCGTCCGGCGTGATTCGCATCGTATCGCAAGGAAAACCCGGCGTCAAGCAGTTGATCTATGAAACCGTCAAAGTGAACGGCGTGGCCGTTGAAGAACGGATCGCCGGCGAGCAGCTATTGGAAGCCCCCGTGCAAACGGTCGTTCGGCAGGGGACGAAGGCCGTGTCCGGAACAGGGACAGGCTCGTTCGCCGTTCCTGTCGTCCACGCCACTGTGACGAGCGGCTTCGGCATGCGCTGGGGAACGGTTCATTACGGTACCGACCTGGTGTCCGACGAGAAATCGATTCTGGCCTCCGATCAGGGGACCGTTACGTTCGCCGGGCTGAAGTCGGGCTACGGCAACTGCATCGTCATCAATCACGGGAACGGGTTTGAAACGCTGTACGGCCATCTGAGCAAGATGGACGTACGCGCCGGAGACCGCGTCCGTAAGGGCGAAAAAATCGGGGTTATGGGACAGACGGGCAACGCTACAGGCGTCCATCTGCATTTTGAGATTCATAAGAACGGCGAACAGCAAAATCCGATGAAATATTTGCAGCTATAAACCCTTGTATTCGCATGGATTTGCCCCTTGATATTCAAGGGGCTTGTTGGCGCTGGGAAGCTGCCGGGCATTTAAGGGATTCCAAGGCAAGACTTGATCCAGAACGTACGTTTGCTATAATAAGGGTAACTGCATGCGGCTGCATTTGCAAAACGCGCTGTAAACCGCTACTCTAAAAAATAAAGCACCTTATTTTGCATTTTTATTACATCCGTGAGTTGGGGGAGAATAGGTTGAATTCTTCGCGTTGGTTGTGGCGCTGGGTTGGCGGTGGCGCCATGGCGGCCACACTGCTGTGCTTGTTCGGATTCGGATATGCCGCTAATCAAATCATATTTCCTAAGCCTGCCGCCCCGGATGCAGCCGGCCCGGCAGGCGCGCCGCAGGCCGAAAAGCCCAAGCAGGATGCGTGGGACGCCAAGGCTAAGATCCAAATTGTGGCTCTAGGCGATTCCCTTACGGTCGGCACCGGAGATTTGACCGGGAAGGGCTACGTCGGCAGGACGCGGGATCTGCTGGAGAAGCAGCTGGGCAAGCCGGTTTTCGTTTACAATAACTTTGCCATTGCTGGCTACCGCACGTACGACTTGCTCAAGGATTGGGATGCGAAGAAGGATATCGGCAAATCGATTGCGGAAGCCGACCTCGTGCTGCTGACGATCGGCGGCAACGATTTGTTCGAAGGCGGAGGCGACATCTTCACGAACAGCGCTACCGGAGAGGGCTTCAATCCGAAAGCGGCGGCGGACCGCATGCCGGAAGCGCTGAAGCGGCTGAGCGACATCTTCGATCGGATCGCCAAGGCGAATCCGAAGGCCCGGGTGCTCTATGTCGGACTGTACCACCCGTTCCTTGATTTGGATCCGCAGCGTACGGGGGCGCCGATCGTCCAGCAGTGGAACAAGTCGGCATTCGATCTGGCTAACCGCTATCCGAATTTCGTCGTCGTGCCGACCTACGATTTGTTCGAGCTGGGGCTCTCGAAATATTTGTATACGGATCACTTTCACCCGAACCAGGACGGATATGCCCGGATCGCAGGGCGGATCGCCGAAATATTGAACTAGAGAGGAGGAGCCGCGCGTGCTCGTGAAGGACGACCGGAGGGAGACGGTTCTCTCCGTAAACAATGTCAAGAAAACGATCGGCAACCGGTTGATCATCAAGGGCATATCCTTCGAGGTCTATGCCGGTGAAATCTTCGGCTTCCTGGGGCCGAACGGTTCGGGCAAGACGACGACGATCCGGATGCTGGTAGACTTGATCAAGCCGACCGGAGGGTCGATCACCATCTGCGGCCAAGACGTGCATAAGGAGCATAATGAGGCGCTCCGCCATGTCGGATGCATCGTCGAGAATCCGGAGCTATACCCGTATTTGAGCGGCTGGGAGAACCTGGAGCAATTCGCGAGAATGCTGCCCGGGGTTTCGGAAGAGCGGATCCGGGAAGTGGTCGACATCGTCGGCATGGACCAGCGCATCCACGACAGGGTGAAGACGTATTCCCTCGGCATGCGGCAGCGGCTCGGCATCGCCCAGGCGCTGCTCAATCGGCCGAAGCTGCTTATTCTGGACGAGCCGACGAACGGGCTCGATCCGCAAGGCATCAAGGAGCTGCGGGAATTTATCCGGCAGCTTGCTGACACCGGTCTGAGCCTGTTCGTCTCCAGCCACCTGCTCAGCGAGATCCAGCAGATGTGCGACAGAGTCGCCATCATCAGCCACGGCGAGGTTATTAAAGTGGGGGAAGTCGGAGCTCTGATCGACGAATCGGCCAGCACAGTCGTATGGAAGGCCGTTCCGCTAACGGCTGCGCTGGAAGTGCTCGGGCGGCATAACGCGATCGAGATTGTGGAAACGGACGCCGGGTCTGGCGATCAGCAGGACAGTAACGGGAAGCCGTACGAGGCCTTCATTGTCACCCGGGTTAGTCCGGCTGCTATCCCAGAGCTGACGCGGCAGCTGGTAGAAGCGGGAATCTCACTTTACGGCATTGAAATCAAGCATCCGACCCTGGAGGATTTATTCCTGGAGCTGACGGAGGGTGAACGCATTGGTTAGCCTGTATCCGCTCGTAATGAACGAATGCATCAAGATTGTGAAGAAGCGCAGGCTGCTCGTCGTGCTGATAATTTTGGCCGCGATTATCCCTATGTTTACCTATGCCCAGCTGAAGGTGGCGCAGAATAACGAGAAGCAGTTCGGGACTACCGACTGGAGGGCGGAGCAGCGGCAGAAGATTGTCGATTACACCCGAAGCCTCGGAAGCGCGCGCGTCCCGGAGGAATGGAAGCAGTTCCGGCGGGTCGAGGTGAAGCTGGCGCAGTACTATTTGGATAAAGATGTGAATCCCTCTGCGCCGAACGGGGTAACCTTTACAAGAGAGTTTCTCAAAAATGCCGTCGGCTTGTTCATTCCGCTGATGGTGATGGTGGTCGCGGCGGATCTGATCTCCGGCGAGCATTCGGGCGGGACGATCAAGCTGCTGCTGACGAGACCTGTTCAAAGGTGGAAAATACTGCTCAGCAAGCTGATCAGCATGCTGCTTTTCGTATCCGTGATCGTGATTGCGACCGGCTTATTATGCTACCTCATTTCGGGAATCGTTTTCGGCTATGGCGGATGGGACATGCCTGTCTTCTTCGGGTTCCAGATCAAAGGAACGGAACTGGACCTCTCGTATGTACGTCCGGTCGACCATTGGCTATTCCTGATCATGGAGCTCGGTCTTGTCTGGTATTCGGCGCTGATCGTAGCCGTCATGACGCTGATGGTGTCCGTGCTTGTACGATCGACGGCCGCAGGGATGGGGATCATGCTGGCCGTGCTCATTTCGGGGACGATTCTTTCCAATATGGTCTCTTCCTGGGAGACCGCGAAATATTTGTTTATGGTAAATTTAAGGCTGACGGACTATCTTACGGGGAGTCTTCCGCCGATAAAAGGGATGGACTTGCCGTTCTCTTTAGCCGTTCTTACCGTGTGGGGCGGTCTGTCCCTGATCGTTTCGTTTGCGGTCTTCACGAAAAAAGATGTATTGAACTAATGGAATCTAATGTTATAATGCATGATAGTTGAATGGAAGACTTAGGGTTTAGGGGAGGCTGCGATGACGGAACAACTCGATTTGTTTACTAAAACCGTAGCAGCGCCGGCGGATTACGGTGCGGACGATATTCAAGTGCTGGAGGGACTCGTCGCCGTTCGGAAACGTCCGGGGATGTACATCGGAAGCACAAGCTCATCCGGTTTGCATCACTTGGTATGGGAAATCGTGGATAACGCCGTGGACGAGCATCTGGCCAAATATTGCTCGCAGATCGACGTGACCATTCATAAGGATCAGTCGGTTACCGTGCTGGACAACGGACGGGGCATCCCGACCGGAATGCACAAAACGGGAATTCCTACGCCGCAGGTGGTGTTTACCATGCTGCATGCCGGAGGCAAATTCGGCGGAGCCGGATACAAGAAGTCGGGCGGATTGCACGGCGTCGGGGCTTCCGTGACGAACGCGCTGTCCGAATGGCTGGTTGTTGAAATTTACCGCGAAGGCAAAATACACCGCCAGCGGTTCGAATATTGGGTCGATGAGCAGGGCAAGGAGCATGTCGGCGAACCGGTCAATGGACTGGAAGTGATCGGCACCACCCGCAAAACCGGCACGAAGGTCACCTTCAAGCCGGACAAAAGAGTATTTCAGGGCGGCATTTCGCTTAACCACGATACGTTGTTCGAACGCTTACAAGAAATTGCCTTCCTGAATTCGGGGCTGAAGGTGACGCTGACCGACGAACGCTCCGGCAAGGAGGATGTATTCCAATATGACGGCGGAGCGAGCGAATTCGTTCAGTTCCTGAACGAGGAGAAGACCGTTCTGCACGATGTGATTCATTTTGTCGCCGAGAAGGACGATATCGAGGTCGAGGTGGCGCTTCAATATAACGACGGCTATACCGAGACGATCGTCTCGTTCGTGAACTCGATTCCGACGCGCGGCGGCGGTACGCACGAAACCGGATTTAAGACCGCGTATACGCGGGTCATGAACGATTACGCCCGCAAGACAGGCATGCTGAAGGAGAAAGAGAAAAATCTCGACGGCCAGGATCTCCGCGAAGGGATGATGTCCGTCATTAATATCAAGATGAGCGAGGTCGAGTTCGTCGGCCAAACGAAGGACCAGCTGGGGAGCGCCTCGGCGCGCAGCGCGGTCGATTCGGTCGTCTCGGACAAGATGGCGGTGTTTCTGGAAGAGAACCCGCAGGTCGCCCAGCTCATCATGAAGAAGGCGATCCAATCGGCCAAAGCGCGCGAAGCGGCACGCAAGGCGCGGGAGGAAGTGCGCAGCGGCAAGAAGGGGCGCAGCGAGAGCTCGAACCTGGGCGGGAAGCTTACCCCGGCACAATCCAAGGATTATGCCCGCAACGAGCTGTTTATCGTCGAAGGCGACTCCGCCGGAGGCTCCGCCAAGCAGGGAAGGGATTCCAAGCATCAGGCGATCCTGCCGCTGAAGGGCAAGCCGATGAATCCCGAGAAATCGAAGCTGCTCGACGTGATGAAGAACGATGAATATAAAGCCATTATCGCCGCCATCGGCGCAGGGGTGGGACCGGAATTCGACGAAGCCGAGTCGAACTACGGCAAAATCATCATTATGACGGATGCGGATACGGACGGCGCGCATATCCAAGTGCTGCTGCTGACGTTCTTCTACCGATACATGAAGCCGCTCATTGACGCCGGCAAAGTATATATCGCCCAGCCGCCGCTGTTCAAAGTGACGAAGAAAGCGGGCAAGAGCAGCAGCGTTCGCTATGCCTGGACCGACGAGCAGCTCGCAGCGCTCACCAAGGAGCTCGGCAAAAATATCGAGCTGCAGCGGTATAAGGGGCTCGGCGAGATGAACCCCGATCAGCTGTGGGAAACGACGATGGATCCGACGACACGCACGCTGCTTCAGGTGAAGATCGACGACGCGGCCAAGGCCGAACGCCGGGTTTCTACGCTGATGGGGGATAAAGTAGATCCGCGCAAGCGATGGATTATCGAGAACGTGGACTTTACGGAATATGAAGAGTAAACGGGGGCCAAACGCTTGAGTACACTGGAAAACTTTTTGCCGGCCTTTCTGGAAGAAGTGGTCGGGGACCGGTTCGGCCGGTACTCCAAATATATTATTCAAGACCGGGCGATTCCCGATGTGCGCGACGGCTTGAAGCCGGTGCAGCGGCGGATTCTGTACGCGATGTACGATGCGGGTAATACGCCGGACAAGCCGTACCGCAAGTCGGCGAAGACCGTCGGTGACGTCATGGGCAACTATCATCCGCATGGCGACGCCTCCATTTATGAAGGCATGGTGCGGATGGCGCAGTCGTGGAAGATGAGCCATATGCTGATCGACGGCCATGGCAACTGGGGCTCAATGGACGACGATCCCGCCGCGGCCATGCGGTATACGGAGGCAAGGCTGTCCCCGATCTCCATGGAGCTTCTGCGGGACATTGAGAAGCGGACGGTGCAGTTCAAGGACAACTTCGACAATACGACGAAGGAGCCCGTCGTGCTGCCTTCCCGTTATCCGAATCTGCTCGTCAACGGGGTCAGCGGCATTTCATCCGGGTTCGCTACGGAAATTCCGACCCATAACCTGCGCGAGGTGATTAACGCTTGCGTGGAATTAATCGATCGACCGGATATTACGCTGGAGGAGCTGATGGGCGTCATTCAAGGCCCGGATTTTCCTACCGGCGGCATTATTATGGGCTCCGAGGGGATTCGGGAGGCTTACCGTACCGGTCGCGGCCGCATTTATTTGCGCGGACGGACAACGATCGAGGAGCTCCGCGGCGGGCGTCAGCAAATCGTCATCACGGAGATTCCGTATCAAGTAGTGAAAGCGCGGCTCGTTACCGCTATGGAAAATATTCGTCTTGAGAAGAAGATCGAGGGGATTGACGAAGTCCGAGACGAGAGCGGCCGGGAAGGGCTGCGGATCGTTGTCGAGCTGAAGAAGAACGCCGATGCGCAGGGCATTCTCGCTTACCTTCTCAAGAAGACCGATCTTCAAGTCTCCTATAGCTTCAACATGGTCGCCATCGTCAACAAGACGCCGAGGCAGCTCGGCGTAATCGAGATGCTGCAGGCTTACATCGAGCATCAGAAGGAAGTCGTGACCTTCCGTTCCCGTTATGAGCTGGAGAAGGCGGAAGACCGCGCTCATGTGCTCGAAGGCCTGGTCAAGGCCCTGAACATTCTGGATGAAATCATCGCGGCAATCAAAGCCTCCAAGAACCGTCAGGACGCTCAGAACAACCTCGTGGCGCAGTTCGGGTTCACGGAACGCCAGGCGGATGCGATTCTTACCCTGCAGCTCTACCGGTTGACGAATCTCGAGATTCATTCGCTCGAGAAGGAGCTGAAGGACATCCAGAAGACGATCGCCTATCTTCAGGGGATTCTTGGCAGCGAGAAGAAGCTGCTCGGCGTAATCAAGAGTGAAATGTCGGAAATTCGGGATAAATACGGGATCGACCGGCGTTCGGAGATTCATGATGAAGTGGAAGAGCTGAAGGTCGGACTTGAGGTGATGGTTACTGCGGAGGACGTATTCGTAACCTTGTCCCAAGACGGTTATATCAAACGGACCGGGAAGCTGTCCTTCATCCGTTCAGGCGGCGAAATCGATAAGACCGGCTTGAAGGAAGGGGACCATCTCCGTTACCTTCTCGACGTGAATACGCTGGAGAATCTGCTGATCTTCACGCAGAAAGGCCAGTATTATTTGCTTCCGGTGCATCAAATTCCGGAATATAAGTGGAAGGAGAACGGTACCGCAATCGTCAACGTCATTCCGATTCCGAAGGACGACCGGATCGTTCACGTCATTCCGGTGAAAGATTTCGACGAGCCCGGCAAGTCGCTCCTCTTCATTACCCGCAAAGGACAAGTCAAGAGGACGGAGCTCAAGGAATATATGACAAACCGTTCCATCGGGATCGTCGCCTGCAAGGTAGGGGACCAGGACGCATTGATCGATGTGAAGGTCAGCACCGGCGAGAAGGACCTGCTGCTCGTGTCGAAGCAGGGAATGGCGATCCGTTTCAAGGAGGCCGAGGTCAATCCGATGGGCCGGGCTGCCGCCGGCGTACGGGGCATTCAGCTGAAGGAGGACGACGAGATCGTCAGCGCGGAATGGCTTGACGAGGACGAGGGCGAAATACTGGTCGTATCCGACTTGGGCTATGCCAAGCGTTCGCTCGTGATCGATTATCCGGTGCAAGGACGCGGCGGGAAGGGCATCATCACTTTTGAATTCAAAGAAGGCAAGCGGGTAAAATCGAACGGCGAGGAGCTCGTCGGAGCTTTCTCCGTGAAGGAGCCGTTCGAAGTCGGCGCCTTTATCAGCACCGGAGAACGCGCGAGCGCATCGACGGAGCAAGCGCCGATCGAGGACCGCAAATCTCCGGGCAAGCCGATCTTCCCGGTAAGCAAGAATGACAAGATTACGAAAATTATGAAGTTCCTATAGTAGGTCCGTTCAATCGTAGCTGCTGTATTCGCTGCTCAGCTGCTCCAGCTTTTCCATAAGCTGGAGCAGCATTTGCAGTGCGGCCCACACCGGCATCGGATCATCCAGCCGCCCCAGCCAGTGAGGGTCGCTAATAATTCCTTTCCGCAGAGCTTCCTCCCCCAATTGAACCTTCCAAGCCTCCATAACTTATTCCTCCTTGACCGCACGGATTGACAAGCTTCGCCGGATAGGCGAACATCCCTATTGCAATATATGTTGAACGACGTCTAAAGGTACCCTTATTTATCAAGGCATGTCCTAAAATATTCATGCCGTTAATCTTTTATTCGACTTTGAGAATCGATATAATAGAATTAAAGATTGGATTTCCGGGAGTGATGGCTGTGATAACCCAAGAATTTGCCAAGCTGTGGTGGAAATTGTCCAAGGATCTGCGTACGCACATGGAGACGGAGCTGTCGCCTACACTGACCGAAGGCCAGCTAACCGTTCTGGAGCTTCTCATGTTCTCCAATCAGGACACCATGAAGCCTTCTGATTTCATTGAGTTCCTCAATACGACCCCGGCTGCGATTACCACGCTGCTGGACCGGATGGAGAAGGGCGGTCTGATTACCCGCGAGAGGGATGAGAAGGACCGGCGGATCGTTTGGGTGAAGGTATCGGACAGAGGCCGCGAGGAATGCGAACGGGGGCTCAAGATCAGGGAGCATTTCCTCCAGAACTATCTTGGACGCATCTCGTCCCATAATCAGCAGCTCCTCGTCTATTTGCTTGGTAAAGTGGCGAACGCCTAGTACTTTGGACTCTTTTTGCGAATGTATGTTCGCATAATTGTTCTTGTATGGTATAATGTGGATACAGTAGAAGGCTTTCGAGGGCGGTTGGCACACGCTCCTGTTCGTCATTCCGGCTTGCCGGCAAGCGGGAAGGAGGTGTTGCCATGGAAGTAAAGGATTCCATCTCCATGATGTTCATGTTCGGCATGTTCATCTTGGCTTTGCTTTCCTACTTGAGAAAGAAGTAGACCTCCCTTGGGCCTGAGTAGCCGGGAGGTCTGTGCAAGTATCTTGAATGCTGATCGCCCTTAGGAGGCAATCTATTGTGGGACCGCCGATGCTGCGAACATCAGCGGTCTTTATTCATTCTTCGAATGTAGCTTCATCATAACATATTCCGGCCGGCTTTGAAAAGATTGAAATGGTTCCCGCCGTTCTAAGCTTCCCATAACAACGAAGGGTAGCCCTGTGGAGGCGTTGAGACGAAGCTCAGCGTCTCTTTGGTCGTCGGGTGCTCGAACTCCAGACGGGTGGACCAGAGCGCAATTTGTTGTCCCGGTTCGGCCCTGGGTCCGCCATACCGCTGATCTCCTACCAAGGGGCAGCCGATCGCCGCGAACTGGACGCGAATCTGATGGGGTCTTCCGGTATGGAGCTCGATCTGTACTTTCGAGCAGCCGTCCCGGCTTCCCAACACCCGATAATCCAGCACAGCCTCCTTAGCTCCGCTCTTGGCCGGCGGGACGACCGACACCCGGTTCGTCTTCGGATCCTTCAGCAAATAATGCGTGAGCGTCCCTTGAGGCTCCTTCGGCCGTCCGTGGACGACGGCGGTATATTCCTTGCGAATGCTGCGGGTCCGGACGGCGTCGGAGAGGCGGGAAGCCGCCTTCGACGTCTTGGCGAATACCATAACGCCGCCGACCGGGCGGTCAAGCCGATGGACGAGTCCGAGGAACACGTTGCCCGGCTTGCCGTGGCGGTGCTTCAAATCGGCCTTCAGCAGCGTCAGCATATCCGGGTCACGGGAATCGTCTTCCTGCGAAGGAACGTTCGGCGGTTTGACGACGACCAGCACATGATTGTCCTCATACAGAACGGGAATGACAGGCGGCACGGCCTACCCCTCCCAACGTCCAAGGATGCCGCATGGCAGCGTCAGTCCCGAAGCCGTAATCGGCAGACCGATCTCGCCGCACGTTATGCTGCCGCCGTAAGAACGCCCGAGGGACAAGGCTAATATATTGTGCAATACGGTGGCGGAAATGCCGGTCGTGTACGAGTTGATCAAGAAGAACAACGGCTTATCCGTCAGGATGCTCATACAAGATTCCACGAACGGGTACAGATTGGTCTCGAGCTTCCATGTTTCGCCATTCGGCCCCCGGCCGTAGGAAGGAGGGTCCATAATGATGGCGTCATATTTGCTGCCTCGGCGCTGCTCGCGCTGCACGAATTTAAATACGTCGTCCGTAATGAAGCGAACCTTGCGCTCTCCGAGTTCCGACAGCTGTACGTTCTCCTTGGCCCACTGCACCATGCCCTTGGCGGCATCGACATGGCATACCTCGGCCCCCGCGGATGCGCAGGCGATCGTGGCTCCCCCGGTATAGGCGAACAGGTTCAGTACCCGAATCGGGCGGCCTGCGCCGCGGATCTTATCCATCATCCAGCTCCAGTTGACGGCCTGCTCCGGGAACAGCCCCGTATGCTTAAAGCCGGTTGGCTTGATGTAGAACGACAAACCTTTATAAGTAACGGTCCAGCGCTCGGGGAGCTCTTTCTTGTATTCCCAGCTCCCGCCGCCGCTGGAGCTGCGGTGATAGTGGGCGTCTGCGCTTCTCCAGGCGCCGCTGTCTTTTACCAAGGGCCAAATGATCTGAGGATCGGGTCTCCTCAGAACAATAGTTCCCCAACGTTCGAGCTTCTCCCCGCCGCCTGTATCGATTAATTCGTAATCCTGCCAATCCTGCGCTGCAAACATGCGTACAACCATCCTTTATGTACAAAATATTCGGCTTTCTTTTCCTACACATTCTACACGATTTAACGGTTTGAATCCACAAGAGAGCCCGCTGCGCAAAAAGGACCTTAACCCCGGGAGGGAGTCAAGGTCCTTTCGCTTGCTTGCAGCCGGATTACTTCGGCAGGTTCTCGCTCTGAATCATTGCTTGGACGTCCTTCGTGATGAAGGAATTCAAACGGGTTTGAATGAGCTCATTCGTCAGCTGGTTCTTTACTTCATCGTAGGCTTGCGTCTTGCGTGCTTCCACGCGCATAATGTGGTAGCCGTAATCCGTTTGCACCGGATCGCTGATTTGATTAAGCTCCAGATCCATCGCCGCCTTCTTGAACGGGGCGACGAAGCTCTTGAGCGGAGCGTCGGGATAGAGTCCGCCGTTTTGCTTCGAGCCCGGGTCGTCGGTATATTCCTTCGCCACGGTGGCGAAGTCCGCGCCCGACTTCAGCTTGTCCTGCACTTCCTTGACGCGCTTGTCGATTTCGTCCTTGCTGCGTGCCGTGCCGTTCGCATTGTCGTTCGAGATGAGCACGTGGCGAACCGACGCGATCACAAAGTCGCCCGTTTTCTCGGCGATGCGCCGGTCGTACTCCGCCTTCACCTTGTCATCGGTGAACTCGGACGCAATCAGCTTGTTTCCGTTGATCATATTCTCGATGAACCCCTGCAGATCTTCCTGGGTTACGCCGGCCTTGGTCAGAGCGGCGGCATAATCGGCATCCGGCGAAGCGGATTTGGCCGTTAAATTTTTCTTGATGAGCGCGAGCTGGGCCGTTACGGTTTGGGCGGAGGCGCTCTTCATGTCGTCCGTTACCCTCGAAGAAAGCAGCCGATAGGCAATCAGCTGATTGAGTATGTATTGTTTATATTGATCTTTGAGCTGCGGATCGCTGAGGTATTCGGCGTAGTCCGGATTCAGCAGCTGGTCGATCGCAAGATATTTCTCATACTCGCCTTGCGTCACTTGCCCGCCGTTATATGCAGCGACAACCGTGCCGAGGTCGACTTTGCGTCCGACCCAGATCGTGCCGGTGTCTCCGTCATAGCCGACTTCTTTGCCAAGCGCTTCGCTGACGAATCGAAGCGGTACATACGTAGTCCCGTTATAGATGAAGCCCTGGCCCTGATCGGCCGTCGGCTTTTTCTCCACCCCGTCGAACATATATTTCAGGCTCTTGAAGTAGACTTCAATTTGCGTTCCGCTGGCATAGGCGACCGATCCGGTCAGCATGACCCCCAGGGACAGGCCAAGCACAAGGCCTTTGAATTTGTCGTTCATTCGTTATATCCATCCTTTCCGGTTATCCTCCACATATTCTACGCGGGCCGGGCGAATCCTTCTTTTTAACGTACGAGAATGAATTTCACGCAATTGTCATAATCGTTGCTAAAGCTTGGAGAAAGTGGTGGATAGTTCGGGACCGCCTCCATCCGCCGATCGGTCAAGGAGCAGCCATTGGATAATCGTCTTCCGTCCAGAGCTGCGGGGGCATGTTTTGCCATGTCCATACATATTCTGCCTTACGGGTATGAACACAAAATAAGCATTTTCATGTTTTCATTGCAAGTTTGCAAACAATTCAAGAAGATTTTGTAACCTGCTGAAAGGAATTTCAAGACGGGCGTAGTATTGTTGTATTAAGGCCCGATAAAATGAAAACTAGAGGGGGATGAGCGATCGTGAAGAATGAGATCCCCGGTCCGGAAGACCTTTATTTATTCCATGAAGGAAGATTGTTCCAGAGCTACCGCATGTTGGGATCTCATCCCGCAGAAGCGGAGGGCGTAACCGGAATCCGGTTTGCCGTCTGGGCCCCTCATGCCCGTGAGGTTCGGGTGGTCGGCGATTTCAACGGCTGGAACGGCTCGAAGCATGGCATGAGGAAAGCGAGCACCTGGGGAGTTTGGTCTTTGTTCGTGCCGGAAGCGGCGGAAGGGGATTATTACAAGTACGAGATCGTCACCTCTTCGGGAACGCTGCAGTACAAGGCCGATCCGTATGCCTTCTGGTCCGAGCTGAAGCCGGGAACGGCTTCCCGCGTTGCTTTCCTGGAGGGTTATGAATGGAACGACCAGCCGTGGCAGGAACGGAAAGCCGGCAGCTCGGTGTACCAGGAGCCGATGAACATCTACGAGGTGCATCTCGGCACCTGGAAGAAGAAGCCCGACGATGCCTATTACACCTACCGGGAGCTTGCGCTGGAGCTGGTGGCTTACGTCAAGGAGATGGGATATACCCACATCGAGCTGATGCCGCTGGCCGAGCATCCTTACGATCGCTCCTGGGGCTATCAGGCCACAGGCTATTATTCCGTAACGAGCCGGTTCGGCACGCCGCACGATTTCATGTACTTCGTGGACTGCTGCCACCAAGCCGGAATCGGCGTCATTATGGACTGGGTGCCGGGACATTTTGTCAAGGACGATCACGGCCTGCGCCGTTTCGACGGCGAACCCCTCTACGAGTACGGCGATCCCCTGAAGGCCGAGAAGCCGGAATGGGGCACGCTCACGTTCGATTTTACCAAACCGGAAGTGATCAGCTTCCTTATCTCCAACGCCATCTTCTGGATGGACATGTATCACATTGACGGATTGCGCGTCGATGCGGTGGCAAGTCTTCTCTACTTGAATTTCGGCAAGCCCCGCGAGCAGTGGATCAAGAATGAATACGGCGGGGAAGAAAATCCCGATGCCATCGAATTCCTCAAACGGCTTAATCAGACCGTGTTCGGGTATTTTCCCGCAGCACTGATGATGGCCGAAGACAGCAGCGCCTGGCCGCTCGTTACGGCTCCGGTTCACGAAGGCGGGCTGGGCTTCAACTACAAATGGAACATGGGCTGGATGAACGATATGCTGAAGTATATGGAGATCGATCCGTATTTCCGTCATGGCAGCCACCAGCTTCTTACCTTCAGCTTCATGTACACTTACTCCGAGAATTATGTACTGCCTCTGTCGCATGACGAGGTCGTGCACGGCAAGAAATCACTGCTTAACAAAATGCCGGGCGATTACTGGCAAAAGTTCGCTAATCTGCGTGTGCTGTTCGGCTATATGATGTCGCACCCCGGCAAGAAGCTGCTGTTTATGGGCGGCGAGTTCGGCCAATTCGACGAATGGAAGGACCTCGAGGATCTCGATTGGGAGATGCTCGGCTACGACAGCCACCGGAGCATGCACCGGTACGTCAGGGACCTGAACCATCTGTACTTGCGGGAGCCGGCTTTCTGGAAGCTGGACCACAGGCCCGAAGGCTTCTCCTGGATCGACCCGCATGACAGCAAACAGAGCGTTACGACGTTCATGCGGAAGACGGAAAACCCGGAGGATACGCTCGTAATCGTCAACAATTTCACCCCGGTGACTCACGAGAATTACCGGATCGGCGTTCCCTACGAAGGGGTCTATGTGGAGCAGTTCAACAGCGACGCCGGTGAATACGGCGGTTCGGGCCGGCTGAATGCCGGCAAGCTCAAAACGGAGGACAAAACGTGGCATTATCAGCCGTGCAGCCTGCATATTTCTTTGCCGCCGCTTGCTACGGTCATCTTTAAACCGATCCAAATCATCAAGCGCAAGAGGGGAACGAGCATAACGAGGAAGGGGTAAAGCCGATGCGGAAAAAGGAATGTGTGGCGATGCTGCTTGCGGGCGGCGAAGGAAGAAGATTAGGTGTTCTGACGAGCAAGCTGGCGAAGCCGGCGGTTCACTTCGGAGGAAAATACCGCATTATCGATTTTACGCTGAGCAACTGCACCAATTCCGGAATCGACACCGTCGGGGTTTTGACTCAATATCAACCGCTTGTATTGAATACTTATATCGGCATCGGATCCCCTTGGGATTTAGACCGCAAAAACGGCGGCGTCACTGTGCTGCCCCCTTATATGGAACAAAACGGCGGCGATTGGTACAAAGGCACGGCCAACGCCATTTACCGCAACATCTCCTTCGTGGAACAGTACGATCCCGAATACGTGCTTGTGATTTCCGGCGACCATATCTACAAAATGGATTACGACAACATGCTCCGCTTCCACAAAAGCAAAGGCGCGGACGCTACCATTGCCGTTATCGAGGTCAAATGGGAGGAAGCGAGCCGCTTCGGCATCATGAGCACGGATGAGAACGACCGCATTACCGAATTCGCCGAAAAGCCGAAGGAGCCAAAGAGCAATCTGGCCTCCATGGGCATTTATATATTCAACTGGCAGGTGCTTAAGGACTATTTGATTAGGGATGAGGCCGATCCCGATTCAAGCAAGGACTTCGGTAAAGATTTGATACCTGCCATGCTGCGGACAGGGCAGCGGATGATGGCCTATCCTTTTGAAGGCTATTGGAAGGACGTCGGTACGATCCAAAGCCTGTGGGAAGCCAACATGGACCTCTTGGAGACGGAGCCGGAATTTAATCTGAACGACCGCTCCTGGCGCATTTATTCGGTTAATCCCCTTCAGCCGGGCCAATACGTGTCCCCTACGGCTCAAATCCGCCGATCGCTCGTAAACGAGGGCTGCTGCGTTTTCGGCGAAGTGGACCATTCGGTACTCTTCTACGGCGTGCAGGTAGGAGAGGGCACCTTGATCAAGGATTCGGTGATCATGCCTAACGTTACCATCGGCAACAACGTCAAAATTTATAAATCGATCATCGGTGAGGGTACGGTCGTCGAGGACGGAGCCGTCATCGGAACCCCGGAAGAGGAAGGCCCGCAGGATATCGTCCTGATCGGAAGCAACGAACATATCAGCATGGCGACTAATTCCAGGAAAGGATGAGTTCTCATGAGACGAATGATGGGGGTTATTAATCTGGTGAATGAGCCGGATGATCTGGAGGAGCTCACCTACACGCGCTGCGTGGCGTCCGTTCCGTTCGGTTCGCGGTACCGTCTGATCGATTTTGCATTGTCAAACATGGTGAATTCCAACATCGAGAACGTGGCCGTCTTTACGCAGCATAAATACCGTTCCCTGATGGACCATCTCGGCTCCGGCAAGGAATGGGACCTCGACCGCAAGCGCGGCGGACTGTTCATCCTTCCTGCAGTACTTCACGAAACGACGCGCATATTGCGCGGCGACCTGTTCCAGTTCTATAGCCACCGCGATTATTTCTATCGCGCCAGCGAGGATTATGTCATCATCTCCCGCAGCCATATCGTCTGCAACATCGATTTCAACGAGGTGCTGGACTACCACTTGAGCAAAAATGCGGATGTTACGGTGGTCTACAAGAAGGCGGAAGAGGAGGAATACGCGAAATTCCGGCGGCTTGCCGTCCGGGAGGACGGTCAAGTGACGGTGATTGAGGACCATTCCGGCCGCCTGCGCACCGACAACATCTCGATGGAAATGTACGTCATGAGCAAGGAGCTGCTGCTCGATATGGTGGAAACGTGCCTCGCGCAGGGCTACGACCATCTCGTCCGCGACGGGATCATGAAAAATATCGACAAGCTCGGCGTATACGGCTACGAGCACAAAGGGCATACCGGATTAGTGAATACGATTCAAAGCTATTACAAAAACAGCATGCAGCTGTTGAATCCTAAGATTTGGCGGGAGCTGTTCTTCCAGCGCAACCTGATCTACACGAAGGTAAAAGACGAACCGCCTGCTCGCTATGCCGAGAACGCCCTCGCTAAGAATTCGCTTATCGCGAACGGCTGCGTCATCGAAGGCAAGGTCGAGAACAGCATCCTGTTCCGCGGCGTCAAGATCCGCAAGGGCGCTTACGTCAAGAACAGCATCATCCTGCAAAACTGCGAAATCGAAGAGAACGTCATCATCGAGAACGCGATCCTGGACAAGGACGTTTTCATCAACCGAGGAAGAGTGCTCACCGGAGACAAACAAGCACCGTTTATCGCTTCCAAAACCAAGGTCATCTGATTGGTTAACCAAGCGCGTCCGGTCAGGTCATTTAAAGGTCCGGCGTTTTAAAGGAGATTCCGGTTACGAAGGCGTTAGGTAATGGGTGTCCGGCGGAAAGTTTACGTGCCGCATTTGAAATCGTGTCCTCACATCGATGACTATTTATTCAAAGGACACGATTTCTAAAGGGGCTGGAGCGGACACCTATTACCGGCAGCCGCTTGTGCCGACTTTTTTTTAAAACTCCGAAGAATTCAACAACCCCCCGGCCGCGCGAAAATATAAAGGAGTGGTAGGAAGCCATGAAAGTGTTATTTGCCGCGTCTGAAGCCGTACCTTTTATCAAAACGGGAGGGCTCGCCGATGTCATCGGATCGCTGCCGAAGGAACTGGCCAAGCAGGGAATCGATGTCCGCGTCATTGTACCGAAGTATGAAGATATTCCTGCCCGCTTCACACAGCAAATGGAGACCGTAGCGGAATTCCAGCTCCAAATGGGCTGGCGCAATCTGTATTGCGGCATTCAGAAGCTCGAGCATGAAGGCATCATCTATTATTTCGTCGACAACGAATCCTACTTCCGCCGCCGCGGCTGCTACGGCTACGGGGACGATGCGGAACGCTTCGCTTTCTACTGCCGGGCGGTGCTCGATGCGATGCAGCATATCGACTTTGTTCCGGATATCATTCACTGCCACGATTGGCAAGCGGGCATGATTCCGGTGCTATATCGCGCCCATTTCAGCTATCAGCCTTATTACGCCGGGATCAAAACCGTCATGACCGTCCATAATTTAAAATACCAAGGCTTATTCGGACAAGAGAAATTCAAGGACTTTTTCGCACTGGGAGACGAGCATTTCCACGGCTTCGCGCTAGAAATGCATGGTGGGGCGAGCTTTCTGAAGGGCGGGCTTCTATACTGCGACTATATTACTACTGTCAGCCCGACCTACGCGGAAGAAATCCAGACGCCGTATTACGGCGAGCATATGGATGGATTGCTGCGCAGTCAAAGCCATCGTCTGACCGGCATTCTGAACGGCATCGACTACGAGGAATTCGACCCGATGTCGGACCCTTACGTGGAGATCAAATACCGGGATTCGCTCGTGAAGAAGCAGCAGAACAAGCTGAAGCTGCAAGAACGGCTCGGATTGCCGGTCAACAAGGACGTTCCGCTGATTGCGCTCGTTACGCGGCTCGTCGATCAGAAGGGATTATCCCTCATCGACCGGGTCATTAAGGAGCTCCTGTCGCTGGATGCGCAGTGGGTCATTCTCGGGACAGGCGAATACCGGTTTGAGCAGCTGTTCAAGTGGGCGGAAAGCCAATATCCGGACAAGCTGTCGGCGAACATTCTGTTCGATGAAGAGCTGGCCCGGCAAATCTACGCCGCTTCGGACCTGTTCTTGATGCCTTCGCTGTTCGAGCCTTGCGGCATCGGGCAGCTGATCGCGATGCGCTATCGCTCGGTGCCGATCGTAAGGGAAACCGGAGGGCTTCAAGATACGGTTCAAGCCTATAACGAGGAGACGGGAGAGGGCACCGGCTTCAGCTTCACCAATTACAATGCGCATGATTTGCTGTATACGGTCGAACGGGCTGTGGAGCTGTACAAAAACCCGGAGAGTTGGTCCAATCTGCTCGCCAACCTGAAGAAAAAAGATTTCAGCTGGCGCAAATCGGCGCAGCAATACGCATCCCTGTACAGTAAGCTGGTTCAATGATTCATACAAGTCAAAAACCAACGTACCGCATGCGGGACGTTGGTTTTTCCATAAAAAGGAGATGAGGCCTATGGACATCAAGATTCGTTTGTCCGTAGAAGGTGAACCGGTGAAGGAAGCCATCGTTCAGATTGAGGATTACAAGTTTGAGGAGCTGACGGAGGAGGAGCGGGAAAGCGCCATCGAGATCGTGGTGAGGAATTGGGCGGACCGGCATATTCAGATCGAGTGGGAGGCCCCGAACGCTTAAACGTACAGGTATCCGAGGGAGGAAAGCAGATGCCCTTAGGCCATAACCGGGTTCAATTCCGAAAGGGCGGGTCATAGGAAAGGATTCCTTACTCCGGATGTCGAATTCATGGGTTAAAGAATGATCAATTCCGTAAGAGAGCGGGCGGAGGCTGTGAACAACAAGATGATCTACTCCTCGGATGAGGATGAACGTAAACGGCTGCAGGAGCTGGACGAGCTGCAGCTCGTCCATTCGGAGCCGGAGGAGCCGTTTGACCGGATTACGAGGTTGGTAGCCCAAATCTTTCAGGCGCCGATTTGTTTAATTTCGCTCATTACAAAAGACCGTGGGTGGTTTATATCCTGCATAGGACTCCCCGAAGACTTGGACCGGGAACGCGGAACAGAGCGGGAGGCGGCTTTCTGCCAATACGCAGTTGCGGAGAAGAAGACGATTGTAGCAGAGGATGTGCTGGAGGATTCTCGCTTTGCCGGGAACCGGCTCGTCCTGGAATACGGCATCCGATTCTATGCAGGGGCCCCGCTGATCACATCCGAAGGCAACGCCCTCGGCACGCTTTGCATTCTGGATTATGCCACACGCCGTTTCCCGCCCGAGGAGCAGGAGAAGCTGGCCGATTTTGCCCGGTGGGTCGTGACGGAGATCGAGCTGCGCCGGGATTTGCGGACGAAGGAAGCCTTGATGAGGGAGCTGACATTGGAAAAGGAACGGCTGGCGGAGCAGCAAGAGCTCGTCGGCAGCTCGTTCGAGTCGGGTCAGGATGGCCGTCTCCTGTGCAAAGCGGAAGGCTCCATAGTGCTGCATAACAGGAAGCTTCTGGAGATGTTCCTCGTAAATCCGCTGCTGTATTCCGATGTATGGGATTTTTGGCATCAGGTGCAGCAAGCCGGCAGATCCGAGGCCCCGGGCTTGACGCATAAGCTGGAACAGCTGCTAAGCGGCGAGCAGCATGCCTTCTCGGAGCGATATGCAGCGCATCTGTCCGGCGAGGATTGGCGATTCTACGAGGTAACCGGCTCTTCCGTCTCCTTGCATACGAACGGAAAGCCGAAGTATGCCTATATTGCCTTTCGCGACCGGACGGAGGAGGAAGTGGCCGACCAGCTGAAGAATGAATTTATCAGCGTGATCTCGCATGAGCTGCGCACGCCTCTTACAAGCATTATCGGATTCGTTGAAATATTGATTGACCGCAGTCCGGATGCGGAGAAAAGCCAAAAGTACCTGCAAACGGTTTATCGGGAAGCCAATCGGCTGACTCATCTGCTGAATGATCTGCTGGACCTGCAAAAGATGGAGTCAGGGAAGCAGGATTATTTATTCGCCCCGACGGATTTAACGGCGCTGATTTATGAAATTCTGGATTTCTGGGACGAAGAGAAGAGCCACCGAATCGTCATCCGGTGCGAGGACAAACCGCTGTACGTGCTTGCGGATGCCGATCGGCTGAAGCAGGCGCTGCACAATCTCGTCAGCAATGCGGTGAAATATTCCCCAGGGGCGGATCGGGTGGATGTGGAGCTGCTGGAGCAGGGCGGAATGGCTGTGATCCGCATTCGCGACTATGGGCTGGGCATCCCCGATGAGGCGAAGGAGAAGCTGTTCACGAAGTTTTACCGGGTGGACAATTCCGACCGCAGAAAAATCGGAGGCACCGGTCTTGGACTGGCCATTGTCCGCGAAATCATAAACGCGCATGGCGGTACGGTTGAATTTGATTCGACGCTCGGTCAAGGAACGA
The DNA here is from genome assembly GCF_027533625.1 of Paenibacillus gyeongsangnamensis. GTDB lineage: Bacteria > Bacillota > Bacilli > Paenibacillales > NBRC-103111 > Paenibacillus_G > Paenibacillus_G gyeongsangnamensis. The sequence goes on from NZ_JAQAGZ010000006.1 coordinate 206,124, forward strand.
CCTTCACGATAAGGCTGGAGCTGCTTCCTTCCGATATGTGAAATCTAAAAAGACAATGTCCACGGAAGGGGCTTCCGCGACATTGTCCTTTATTTGTTGATAAGACTCCCATGCCGCTGTTGCGGCACCACTGATAAATGAAAATTTTGTCCATACTTCTACTATGGCTGGCGAAGGTAGGTCGTAAATTCTTGGTGCCACGAGCCCGTTGATAAGACGGACCACAAACGACCCGGTGCATCACAGATTGTTGCTCCTTCGGGAAGCACGTAGGGCAGAATAACCCTTTTGGTAGTTTGCACCAGCCTTAATCAATCCAGTCTAAGGAGAAGCAAGTCATGGATGTATTGCATGAACGCTGTTGCGGTCTGGATGTTCATAAGAAGAGCATCACTGCCTGCATCATCACCCCTCAAGGAAAGGAGATTCGAACATTTGCTACAATGACTCGGAACCTGATTGAACTCGTGGACTGGGTCAAGCAAAACCGATGCACCCATGTCGCGATGGAAAGCACGGGAGACTACTGGAAACCAATATACAACCTGTTGGAATTAGAAGATCTCAAGCCGATGGTAGTCAATGCTCAGCACATCAAATCCGTTCCCGGACGTAAAACGGATGTTAAAGATGCCGAATGGATCGCCAAGTTAGTAAGACATGGTTTGGTGCAAGGAAGCTATATCCCGAATCGGGATCAAAGAGAGATGCGAGAGATTATTCGTTACCGGCGAAGCATCATTGAAGAGCGAACACGCGAAGTGAACCGGCTTCAAAAGGTACTGGAAGGCGGCAACATCAAGCTATCCTCTGTGGCTTCCAATGTAATCGGAGTTTCCGGACGAAACATGTTGGAAGCAATGATTAACGGTGAAACCGATGCTTCCGTCTTGGCCGATTTCGCTCAAAAGAAACTAAAGTTAAAGAAAGAACAGTTAAAACTGGCGTTGGAAGGGCGACTCGGAGCTCATCAACTGCTCATGATCGAGAAACAGCTAGCCCATATCGATTATGTGAACGAACTGATCACGGAATTGGACACAGAGATCGATAAACGCATGGCCCCTTTTGCGGAAGACCTGAAGTTATTGGATTCTATCCCCGGTGTCGGTAAACGAACTGCTGAACAAATCTTAGCAGAGATCGGTACGGACATGGCACGGTTTCCAACCCCCGGACATTTATGCTCATGGGCGGGAATGACTCCAGGTCATGACGAAAGCGCGGGGAAGAAAAAGTCGGCCAAAACGCGAAAGGGAAACAAAAAATTGCGAAGCGCCCTAACTGAGGCGGCGCGAGCTGTAGCGCGAAAGAAAAACTCATACTTATCGGCTCAGTACCACCGAATCGCAGCGCGGCGAGGGAAGAATCGAGCGGCGATAGCCGTTGGTCATACCATACTAACCATCGTTCATATCTTGTTAACGCGAAGACAAGAATACCTCGAACTAGGATTCGATTACTTTGACCAACGAAAAAAAGAAATTTTGATAAAGAACTCAATCAAGAGACTCGAGTCATTGGGACTCCAAGTAAATATTCAAGATCAAACTGCTTAAACTTAATGACATTAAATAATTGTATATCCGGGGGCTTAGTTTCTTATTGCCAAAAATAGAGCTTAGAGGGCTGTTTTTAATAACAAAACCCAGCATGAAATTTTCAAAAGCTTTGGCGTGCAGCAAGTTACGATTTTTATTTTCAGGGCAGAATTTATAAGTTTTCGTAACTTATAGCTTCGCATCAACCTTGATAAGCGCGCTGGTCCTTGTATGACAAGGATGGCGAAGCCGTTTATCCTGGCATCACCGCTTTAGTTTCTAAAGGACGATGGACGGCTCCTCGAAATACATCGTTTCCTCATTGAATGTGCGGTTGATCGATAAGAAGGTATGCATCAGCTCGAACATGTCCGATTGTGTAAGCTCCACTCCTGTGGCGTCGCCGGGACGATCCGTCTCCGCATGACCTCTCCAAAAGAGCCGGATCGATTTCCCCTCCGAATTCATTTGAATTTCCAGCTGATTCCGCTTAAGTACGCATTCCCACATCCGTTATCACCGTTCCCTTTCGTGCTCGCAGCTTTGTCCTTTAGTTAAGACACCACATGAAGTATATGAAGCGAGAAGAAGGAAAAGAATAGTGGGATGAAAAAAGGAAAAAGGCAGCTCGGGCAGATTGCGGACAAGCTGGAGACGCTCGAGGACGTCATCTTGTATAAATAAGAACCGGGTGATTCCCATTGGTACCGAGGGGCCAAGGCAATGGCTTCTTTTTTTTTATGCCAATATGCGATCTTCCGCTCTATTTCCATAATCAAATGAAAACATACATATTTCCAATAGGCGAAGGTCATATTAAGAAAGATATGGAAGCCATGTAAGTCTGAGCAGGCTGGGAGGCGAAGCGGTATGACGATCTGGGAATGGCTTGAGAAGCGGGCCAGGCGTAAGAAGCAGGATAGCAAGCAGGATAAGCCCATTCCGGATTCTTATATGCAGGAGGAGGATACAGCCCCGATCTCGCCCGACCTTGATGAAAATATTCATTTCATCCGCGGGGTGCTGGGCGTAAGCGAAGACTTGATCCTGCGCCGTTTTCATATCTTCGGCCAGATCTCTGCGGTTGTTTTTTACTATTGCAATATGGTGGATGAAGATTCGATAAATCTGGAAATCTTAAAGCCTCTTATGAACCCCCCTTCCCAGCTTAAGGGAAAGAAGGTGCCGCTGGAAGGGCTCAAGGAAATACTGCTGTACGATACGATCTATCACAGCAAGAGCTCCTTTGAAGGCCGCAGAAAGCAGATCGTGGAGGGGCTGCTGCGAGGCGGCACCATCGTGTTGATAGAAGGACTGCAGGAAGCCGTCATGATCGAGACGAAGCAGGTGGAACGGCGGGCCATCCAGCAGCCGGAAACGGAGCAGGTGATCCGAGGTCCGCGCGAAGGGTTTATCGAGCAGCTCAGCATCAATATATCGCTGCTTCGATACCGGCTGCCGACGACGGATTTTCGCGTGAAATCGCTGGTGCTCGGGAGGCTTACGAAATCGAAAGTGGCCGTTTGTTATTTAAAAGGGATAGCCAATGAAGCACTCGTTAAGGAAGTCGAAGCCCGCTTGTCGGTTATCCAGCTGGACGGCATCCTGGATGCCGGATATCTGGAGCAATTCATTGAGGATAACCACTATTCTCCGTTTCCGCAAGTGCAGAACACGGAACGGACGGACAAGGCGGTAGCCAACCTGCTCGAGGGGCGGGTGATCATTCTTGTCGACGGCTCGCCGTTTGCCCTGATCGTGCCTACGGTGTTCAATCAGTTCTATCAAACGACCGAGGATTATTCCGAACGCTTTCTCCTCGTCAGTTTCATCCGGCTGTTCCGGCTGCTCGCGCTCGCCTTCTCCCTGGTTACCCCTTCGTTGTACGTGGCGATCATCGCCTTTAATCCGGAGCTCATTCCTACCGAGTTCGCCGTCGCCGTGTCCGGGGGACGAGCCGGCGTTCCATTCCCGTCCGTGGTCGAGGTGCTGGTCATGGAGGCCTCCATGGAGGTGCTGCGGGAAGCGACGCTGCGATTGCCTCAGCAGATCGGGGGGGCGCTCTCGATCGTAGGGGTTCTAGTTATTGGACAGGCTGCGGTATCAGCCGGATTCGTCAGCCCCATCACCGTCGTGGTCATTGCCCTTACGACGATCGGCTCCTTCGCGACCCCGGCGTATAATGCGGCGCTGGCGCTTAGGCTGCTTCGTTTCCCACTCATCATTTTGGCGGGCATGTTCGGCCTGTACGGCGTCATGGTAGGCCTCATCCTGATTGCCAATCATTTGCTTTCTTTGAAATCGTTCGGTATTCCTTACCTTAGCCCCGTAGTGCCAGGCAATTTTCAAGGCATGAAGGATACGGTTGCCCGCGGACCGCTGTGGTCGATGGTGAAGCGGCCTATGATGCTCCATCCTCAGAATGACGACCGGCTCGGCAGCAAGGTCAAGGAAAAGCTCGACCAGGAGCCGGATAATACGCTGGATCCGCTCAAGGTAGGCAACCAAAGGGAGGGAGCTCGTCATGGAATATCCTCGTCAGATCACGGCGATTCAGGCAGCGGCGATACTCATTAGTACCATCATCGGCGTAGGGGTGCTTCCCCTGCCCCTATTTGCCGTACAGTCGGCCAATACGGGAGCGCCGATGCTGACATTGCTTGCCGTGCATGTAGCCTATATAGGACTATGGCTCATAACGAAGCTGGGTATCCGATTTCCGGATCAATCGATCATAGGCTACAGCCGCACGATCATTGGGAAAGGTCCGGCGTGGATCGGCAACATTCTGATCGTCACATTCTTTGCCGTTCTTACGTCACTGGCAGCGCGTGAATTCGGAGAGGTGGTCATTACCTCCGTTCTGAAAAAAACGCCGCTGGAGGTCACGGTGCTCGCCATGCTGCTTCTGGCAACCTTGTCCACGCGCAACGATATTACGACGTTTACTTACATTCATCACTTTTATTTGCCGCTCATCGTATTTCCCGCGGTGTTGATCGTCGCGCTGTCCCTTAAAAATGCGCAGGTGGTGTATTTGCTCCCTTTATGGGGCAATAATCCGCCTGATTTGCTTCACGGCACTTTGGTTGTGGCCAGCTTGTTTCAAGGTACGTTTATTTATACCATGGTCATCCCGGCGATGCGCCGGCCAAGGAGGGCTATGATTGCGAGCATATGGGGGATGCTGATCGCGGGCGGATTGTACATTTCGATTGTCGTTGCCGTTGTCGGAGTGTTCGGCTCGGAGGAAACCGAGAATTTATTGTGGCCAACGCTGGAGCTCGCCAAAACGACGACGCTCCCGGGCAATATCCTTGAACGGCTCGACGCCGCATTTCTGGCCGTATGGGTTACAGCCGTCTTTACGACGCTGTTCTCCACCTATTATTTTACGGTTCATGCGATGAGTAAAATGATTGGGCTCAAGGATCATAAGCTGTTTTCCGTCTTCGTGCTGCCCTTTCTATTCGCAGCGGCCATGGTTCCTCAGAACGTAATGCATATGTATGAAATCATTACGATCGTCGGCCGGTTCGGCTTGGTGCTTACGATTGGTTATCCGCTGCTGCTGCTCATCGTCGCTATGATACGCAAGAAGGGAGGGGCCTCCGATGGCGCCCGCGCTGCAGAAAACACGAAGTAAGCCGGCTCTTGCGCTGCTGCTTTGCTGTATGCTGCTCACTGGATGCTGGGATCGGCTGGAAATTGAGGAACGTGCCGTTGTGCTGGGCATCGGCATCGATGAAGCGGAGAAGGGAGCCGAGGCACGTGAGGAGGAAATTACCCATCAGCGTCATACGTTGCCTCCGCCGAAGAGCGGAGCGATTCATATCAGCATGCAGATTGCCGTTCCCGGCCGCATTCCGCTAGGTCCGGGCGGGGGCGGCGGCGGCGGGGGAGGAGGGGGAGGAGGAGGAGGAGGAGGAGGAGGAGGCCAGAACACCGTATGGGTCGTTGAGGGAGAAGGCTATACGATGAACGAAGCGTTGAACAATATGCAGCAGCGCATATCGCCGCCATTGTTTTACGGTCATTTACGAGTGATCGCCGTGTCGGAAAAGATTGCCAAAAAGGGCATTGAGAACTTGAACGATTTTTTCCACCGCAATCCCGAAATCCGCCGCATGGGCTGGATGATTATTTGCGAAGAAAAGGCGTCGAAGCTCATGAAGGCTTCACCACAAATGGAACGGGTACCGACGATTTATTTAATGAATCAGATGGATCAGGCGGTTAAGATGGGGCGCATGCCGAACGATTTCCTCGGATTGTTCTGGAGCGCTTCGTCGGCCAAAGGAAGGGAAGGCTTCCTTCCTTATGTGAAGATGATGCCCCAGGGGACGGTGGAAATCAGCGGCCTGGCTTATTTCAAGAAGGATAAAATGGTCGGTAAAACGAAGCCAATCGAAATCCCTTTGTATATGGGGATTGCCGGCTTAAATCCGGCGGGCGGCGAAGTGTTCGTGCACGTTCCGGGCACTTCGGAATTTGTACTGTTCGGGGGAAGACACCGGAAGTCGATTATCGATGCGGAAATCATGAACGGGAAGCCTCACATCACCGTGAAAATTTATCTCGAAGGTAACTTGCTGGAGAAATCGAACGATCAAGTACGCATTACGGATGAAACCATCAGGCTGATCGAGAAGGAGCTCAACAAGCAATCAAGACAAGCTTATTTGGATCTGATCAAAGCGACGCAGGAAAAAGGCTCGGACATCTTCGGCTTCGGGGAGCAAATTCGGGCAAAGCAGTGGAGGTATTGGAATAAGGAAATCCAGACGAAGGAAAATTGGCAGAACGCATATAAAAACTTGTCGGTAGAGGTCACCACATCGTTTCACATTCGCAGGGTAGGAATGAAAGGAAAGTAATTGTAGAGGGAGGCGGCAGCATGAGTACGGGATTCTCGATCGGTTATATGAATTTCACGATACTGCTGCTGCTTCTGTCCGGAATATGCATGCTGTCGCTCGATGTAAAAACGTACGAGCGGGCCCATCTGAAGAAGGAGAAGAAGACGGCGCGTATCCTTGCCTGGTTTAACATTTCCCTCTCTGCGGTCGCTTTTATCGGTAATTTGATCTTCCGCAATATGTAGAGAGGAGCTGAACAAAATAGGGGGTACAATAAATGAGGGCTTTCAACAAACCGACCGTTGGTATATAATAAAGGGGCGAGGAATTGATCTTAGGAGGAACCTACGATGTCAGACACCCCATCCATGAGTGCCAGTTTTCAACTGATCTTAGATACGGCAGAACAGTTGATTCGGGAGAAGGGCTGCCGCCAAACGACCCTGCAGGATATTATCGACCGGTCGGGATTATCCAAGGGCGCTATTTATCATTACGTATCCGGGAAGGACGAGCTGTTCGGACTTATTCTAAAATCCAAGCTGGAGACGGTGGGGACCCGATTCCAAGGCGCAGTCGACGATCCGCAGACGAAGGATGCCGTGCTTCCGATCCGCACAATTGCGCAAGGGATGCTGCAGAACACCGAGAAGGATGAGGTACCGAACAAGATCTTCATATACCTTCTCAGCCAGGTGGATAATCCGAAGGTTGCGAACATCTTAAGCGAGCTGTACGCGTACTCGCTGCGGACGACGCAGCAGTGGATTGAGAAAGGGCAGCAATACGGCACCCTCCCGGAACAGATCGACGGCGCCAAGATGGCTGCGCTGTTCATGATCTTTACTTACGGTCTCAGGGTGCACCGCATGCTGATCTCGGAGCAGGCCGATTTGAACGCGGAAGATTTGTTTGGCATTTTGTTTAAATCGCTGAAGGACTAGCTCCAACTTCCGTCTTCCAGGTCACTAATCTGATACTTAAACTTCGGTTGACATACGATGGTGGAGTTATGTTATAACGGAGATACAAAGGAGGAGAATCGATGGAAGATCAGGCATCGGACCGGGAGCACGATCCTCATTGCGGTCAGGAGACGGCGCGGCGCAGCCACCATTCCGACAAGACGAAGGCTAATCTGATGACCCGCTTGAACCGGATCGAGGGTCAAATCCGCGGCGTCAAAGGAATGATCGAGAAGGATACATATTGCGACGACGTCTTGAATCAGATCGCAGCCATTCAATCGGCATTGAACAGCGTCGGCAAGCTATTGCTGGAAGGTCATATGAAGAGCTGCGTGGTCGAACGGATTCAGGCAGGCGAGCACGACGTGATAGACGAACTGCTCGTTACCGTAAATAAACTGATGAAATAGGAGGCTTCGCTGCGATCAGATTCGCGAGAAGCCGGCAATGGGAGGAATCTACTTTTTAAGTTGATAAGAATTTATAAGTTTTCACAACTTATAGCTTCGCATCAACCTTGATAAACGCGCTGGTCCTTGTAAGACAAGGACGGCGTAGCCGTTTATCCTGGGCCCTGAATCAGGGCCTTTTTTCGGGATGGTATATACGCCGGGGGAGTATGTGAAACGGAGAGGTGGACTGGCATGGAGCCGATGAAGCAAGAAGCCGACGCGGAGCAAGCGACACTACGAATTACCGGGATGACCTGCGCGGCCTGCGCAGCCCGGATCGAGAAAGGTCTTAATCGATTGCCCGGCATTATGAAAGCGCATGTGAACTTAACGATGGAAACCGCTCAGGTAGAGTACCGGGGGCAGCAGTTGTCCTTGGACGACGTCATGAAGAAGGTGGAGCAGTTAGGCTACGGGGCTCGGTTGAAAGAGGATCCGGACAAGGCAAACGAGCACAAGCGTCGAGAAATCGCCCGTCAGCAGCGGCGTCTCGCTGTGTCTGCCATCCTATCCTTGCCTTTGCTGTGGGCGATGGCCGGACATTTCAGCTTTACTTCCTTCCTGCGGGTGCCGGACACGTTCATAAACCCGTGGTTCCAGCTTACCCTGGCAGCACCCGTGCAATTCCTCATCGGCGCCCCGTTCTATGCCGGAGCCTACAAAGCGCTGAAGAACGGCAGCGCCAATATGGATGTGCTTGTCGCGCTGGGTACGTCGGCGGCTTTCTTTTACAGCCTGTATACGACCGCCCAATGGGCTAGTCAAGGAGGACATTACCCGGCTGCGCTGTATTATGAAACCAGCTCGGTGCTGATCACGCTGATTCTGCTCGGCAAGCTGTTCGAGGCGCTGGCGAAGGGACGTTCCTCCGAAGCGATCAAGACGCTGATGGGGCTTCAGGCGAAGACGGCACTCGTGCTGAGGGATGGCCGGGAGTCGGTCATTCCCGTGGAGCGAGTGGATGTAGGGGATATCGTCATTGTGAAGCCGGGAGAGAAAATTCCGGTCGACGGGGTCGTAACGGAAGGCTCTTCATCGATTGATGAAGCCATGCTGACCGGGGAAAGCCTGACCGTAGACAAGCTTCCCGGGGACCGGGTCTTCGGGGCAACCGTCAACCGCCACGGCTTGTTTCGGATGCAGGCAACTCAGGTTGGCAAAGATACGGCGCTTGCCCACATTATCCGCGTTGTCGAAGAAGCCCAGGGCTCCAAAGCACCGATTCAGCGAATTGCCGATGTCATCTCGGGCATCTTCGTTCCGATCGTTGTAGCGCTGGCGATCCTGACCTTTATCGTGTGGTATTTCGGCGTGGAACCGGGCGTTTTCTCAGGCGCTTTGGAAAAAGCCATCGCTGTGCTCGTCATCGCGTGCCCATGCGCTCTTGGGCTTGCCACGCCGACCTCCATTATGGCAGGGTCTGGAAAAGCGGCGGAATGGGGCATACTGTTCAAGGGAGGCGAACATCTGGAGTCGGCCCATCGCGTCACCGCAGTCGTATTGGATAAAACCGGTACGGTAACGCATGGGAAGCCTGTAATGACGGATGTCCGGCCTGCGACGGGACGAAGCGCGGAGTGGCTGCTGGGGCGTGCCGCCGCGGCGGAGAAGGGCTCCGAGCATCCGCTCGCAGAAGCGATTGTGGAAGGCGCGCTGGGAAGAGGGATTAAGCTCAGGGAAGCGGCCTCTTTCGAGGCTATCCCGGGATACGGGATACGCGCATTGATCGAAGGAGATACGGTCCTGGTCGGCACGACCCGGCTAATGACCCGATTCGGCATCGAGTACGCCCGAGCAATGGTCGAAATGCAGCAGCTGGAGGCAGAGGGCAAGACGGTTATGCTAACGGCCGTTAACGGGCGGTATGCCGGAATGATCACGGTTACGGATACGATCAAAGAAACCTCGCGCGAAGCGGTTGCCCGTCTGCGTGCGGATGGGCTGGAGGTCATTCTGATGACAGGGGACAACGAGCGAACGGCTAAGGCTATTGCCCGGCAGGCAGGCATCGACCGGATCGTCGCGGAAGTGCTTCCGGAAGGCAAGGCGGCCGAGGTGAGAAAGCTGCAGCAAGCGGGGGCCCGGGTTGCCATGGTCGGCGACGGGATCAATGACGCTCCCGCGCTCGCAGCCGCCGATATCGGCATGGCGCTCGGAACCGGCACGGATGTTGCGCTCGAAACGGCCGACGTTACGTTGATGAGCGGCGATTTAAACCGGGTGGCGGACGCGCTGGAGATCAGCAGGAAGACGATGGCGAATATTAAGATGAACCTATTCTGGGCCCTCGCCTATAATGTGATCGGCATTCCGATCGCCGCGCTCGGATGGCTCGCTCCTTGGCTGGCTGGAGCCGCTATGGCGCTGAGCTCCGTCTCCGTCGTACTCAATGCGCTGAGACTGCAGCGCGCCAAACGATGAATTGCATTACAACCACAGGAGGATTCGATGAAACGAACGGCCATATGGTTCATACTGGCAGCGGTGCTGTTGAGCGCCTGCGGCGAAGCTTCAAGCACCTCAGGAGCGACGCATGAAGGAATGCAAACGGGACAAGGCCCCGCGCCGGCCGGGAGCGGCGAACACGCGGGACACGGAGGCGCCTCGAAGAATGAGCCTGCGGCCGCCGTATCGGCCCGCTGGACGTTCGCGCCGGAGAAGCCTCAGCCGGGGCAAGAGGTGAAGATTGCCGTCCGGCTGACGGATGCTGCAGGCAAGCCTATCGACAAATTCGATATCAACCACGAAAAAAAGATGCATTTGATCGCCGTCAATAAGGAGCTGACCTACTTCGACCACTTGCATCCGGAATGGAAAGGGAACGGAACGTTCGAGGTGACGACAAAGCTTCCCGAAGGGGGAGAATACAAGCTGATCGCGGATTTTATCCCTGCCGGATTCGGAGCGATGACCCGGACGCAGTGGATGACGGTCCAAGGCCCGGTCTCCAGAACCGCGGCGATCGTTCCCGATTCCAGCCTCAGCAAGAGCGTGGACGGCAAAGAAATCACGTTAACTACAGGCAACCTGGCTCCGGGCAAGGAGGCTGCGCTGACCTTCCGTTTCACAGACAAAGCCGGCAAGCCGATAACGGATCTGCAGCCTTATCTGGGTGCGGTCGGTCACGTCGTCATTCTAAGCGCGGATACGGAGCAATACCTGCATGTGCATCCGATGGATGAGAAGGCGACCGGGCCGGATGCCTGGTTCATGACGGCTTTCCCGAAAAGCGGCGTATATAAAATATGGGGACAATTTCAGCAGAACGGTCATGTCTTCGTTGTGCCCTATACGATTCAAGTCCCCTAATCGGGCATGAATCCGTACGAATGGAATCGTCCGGATCAGCTTGTAGAGAAACCCATGAAATAGAGAATCTGCCATGGTACTCCGGTGGGGTATCCCCTTCCGGCCGCTGTTGTTATCGGAAAATATTCAATTTATTCGCTATGCAGCGGTCATTTTCCGATAACAAAGGCGGGCGCTATCGCTCCTGCAGGGGATACCCCACCTACTACCTTTTGCATTTTTCTGCATATCCAGGTTTCACGTCAATTTAAATCCGGACGATCGGCTTCGTCCGGATTTTTTGTACTCTCTCAGAAGAGACAAATAACGTTCACAGTTTAATCGTTTCTTTAGCTCGAATGAGCTATTCTAACGGCGGACGCAGGCGGGTATAGTATTAGTAAATGAGCGCCTTCGTATATAGGGTAGGAGGGATGGAAGATCATGATTCATGCGGACTTTATAGCGGGGGAGACGCATCATCAGCATGGCGGAGGAACGGTCGTCAGCGATGCGGACACGGCTTCCGGGAGCCATGCCATGACCGGCACGACCCATGAAGCGGGGCAGATCCCGCTTCAGAAAACGGTGCTGACTGGCTCGCTGCTGCTTGTCGCTGTCATCGTTATTTATCTCGTCGTGAGAATACGCCGGTCGACGTTCGAGCATGCCACAATGGCAGGGATGATGGCTGCGATGGCGATCGGCATGATGGCCGGACTTGTGATCGGCGTCATTGTCGGCATCTTGACCATGAGCTTGTTCGTCGGAACGGTTATAGCCGTAGCCATAGGGATGGCGTCCGGCTTCGCCGCGGGGCAGCACCAAGGGATGCTGGCGTCGATGGAAGGGCTGCTGGCCGGCTTAATGGGCGGCATGATGGGAGCGATGACCGGTGTCATGCTGCATGGGGAGCATCCGGTTCTCACGGTCTTATTTATGGATTTGATCTTTGCCGTTCTGCTGTATCCGTTAACCGCCCTGATCTCGCCGAACCGCCGCCGTACGGAGGCCTAGCCGAAATATACCGACTACCGGACTTGGAAGGAGACGAATCATAGATGGATCAGAGCATGGAACATTTAAACCCTCTATTTCTCGGGATGTTCTTCGTGATCATTTGCGGGGTCATCGCCATCATCTGGGTCGGCGGCAAACGCATCGGCCGTAGCGAAGAAGATGATTAAATCACTGCACTCCTCGAAACCAACGGACTAGGAAGAAGGTCCGGTGGTTTTTTTGCGTTGCTAGAACGGATGCCCGTTACTATGGTACAAACCGCGGTACTCGGTAGGAGAGAGGCCGAAGCTTTTTTTAAAGCTCTTGGAAAGATGGAATACTTCGTGAAAACCTGTTTCGATTGCAATCTCGCTGATGGTTTTATCCGAGGCGCGAATCAGTTGCTTTGCCTTGTCCAGTCTTTTCTCGTAGATGAAGCTCATCGGGGTGACGCCAAGCTGGCTTTTGAAGAAGCGTACAAAATAATTCGGGTGAAGGTGGGCCACTTCCGCCAGCTCGGCGATCTTGATATCGCGGGCCAGATGCTCGTTGATAAAGCGAAGCACGTCGCTCAGCTTGTTGTTGCTTAAGGAAGCGGTCTGCGGCAGCAGCCGGACGGCGTCCTCGATATATAAGGCGATAACGTCGAGCAGCGCCGCTTGTACGCGAATCGACTTCGCCGGACCTTGGTACAGACGGTGCAGCTCCTTCAGCCGGACGAAGCATTGCACGGTCTCCTCCGGATTGCCGGCGTCCAAGCAATAGGACAGCTTGAAGAGCTCGAACAGCTTCATAAAGCTCAAGTTCGAAGTGAAGTGGCACCAGTACATTCGGTACGTATGCCCGGGATCGGTGACGGAGAACGATTGAAGGAGACCTGCAGGTGCAAATACGAGCTGGCCTTGAACGGGAAATAGCTCCTGTCCTCCGACGCTGATCCGTCCTACCCCTTCGTAAATATAATAAATCTTATTATATTCCGGCGTGAACGGTTCTCGAATCCAGTCCAGATTGCATTTGCTTAAGTGCGCAATGATAAGCTCCGGCTTCATATCGGCAAGCAGCCGGCTCATGAGCGCATGATTGGCGGACTCCATTTCTTGACACCACCTCCAGGCACGGGTTAGTAAGAATCGGTCAATAGGTTAATTTGGTATAAAGACTCGTTAATCTGATCCATATGGATTATATCACACGAATAATACAATAAAGGAGCGTCGCTTACATCAGTTTCCAAGACAAGGGGAGAACAAGATGACTGGAAAAGATAAGTACCTGGATAATGCCGAGGCGGAGGCCTCGATGCAGCCGGAGCAGCGGAAGGGACAGGATGCTTCGGAGCAGGACCGTCGGCTCACCTGGTGGCGGGAAGCGCGATTCGGAATGTTCATTCACTGGGGGCTCTACTCTCTTCTGGGTGGGATATGGAAAGGCAAAGAAGTGCCGGGCGCTTACGGTGAGCATATTATGCTGAGAGGCCGCATTCCGGTGAAGGAATATGAAACGATCGCCGAGGAGTTCAATCCGGTTCGTTTCGATGCGGAAGCTTGGGTTCGGGCCGCCCGCGATGCGGGAATGAAGTATATCGTGATTACGGCCAAGCACCACGACGGGTTTGCTCTGTACGATTCCAAGGTGAGCGATTTCAACATTGTCAAGCGCTCGCCCTACGGCCGCGATCCAATGAAGGTCTTGGCCGAAGCTTGCCGCAAATACGGCATCAAGCTGTGCTTTTATTATTCGCATGCGATGGACTGGCACCACCCGGACTCCCAAGGCAACACACACGACTATCCGAACAACATAGGGGCATGGGACGATCTTGAAACCTGGATTCACGACGAAGACAAGGCGTCCCGTTACGAGCGATACCTTGAGGACAAGGCGTTTCCCCAGATCCGCGAGCTGCTGACCGAATACGGCGATGTCGGCGTCCTCTGGTTCGATTGCGGTCATAAGGTGACCGACGAGCAGGGACAGCGATTCGTGGATTACGTGCGGAGCTTGCAGCCGGACTGCCTGGTGAACCGCCGCGTGCGGCGGGATGGCTTCGGCGATTACGGCAACTCCGGGGATAATCAGCTTCATCTCCGGGTGAATCGCAAGGATTGGGAATCCATTCATACGATGAACCAGTCCTGGGGCTACAAAAAGACGGACCACAACTGGAAGCCGGTTCGCAGCCTCATTCAGAACATGATTGATGTGTTCAGCTTGAACGGCAATTATTTGCTGAATGTCGGACCGACTCCGGAGGGGGAATTCGACGCCAATTCCACCGAAATTTTAACGGAAATCGGACAGTGGATGAAGGTAAATGGCGAAAGCGTGTATGGCACGTCCGGGAGCCCGATCGGCAAGCCGCAATGGGGACGCTGCACCGCCAAGGGCCGGACCTTGTACCTGCATGTCTTCGATTGGCCCGGCGACGGCGATCTTATCGTTCAGGGGCTCCGCAACAGGGTAACGAGCGCCTATTTGCTTCAAGACCCGAACAGGACCGGACTGCAGCATCAAAGATTGGGCGAGGAAGATATCGTTATTCGCGTTCCTTCCCATGCGACAGACCCGAATGCGACCGTGGTTGTCGTGGAATATGATGGGGAAATCGAAGCAAACCCGGTGACCCGACTGCTGGAACGAGGTTTTGCCAACACGCTCAGCGTATTTGACGGCGAGATTGAAGGAACCGAGCTGCGCTGGGATACTGGTAAGAAAGACCGCGATACGGTTACGCATTGGACGAATGATGCCGACAGCATTTCCTGGACGTTCCGAGCAGCATCGCCCGGCACGTATCGCGTCCTGATCGAATACGGAGCGGAAGAAGGCAAAGCCGGCGGAGACTACCTGGTAGAAGCTTGCGGACAGCAGCTGCGGGGCACGGTTTACGCGGAGGGCGGCGCCTATGATTTCCGTACCGCCGAGCTCGGCGAGCTGGCAGTTCACGCTCCGGGAACGTACACAGTTACGGTTCGGGCAGACCGCATCACAGGCGAATCATTGATGAATTTAAGGGCTGTAAAATTAATCCATATCCCATTGGAGTGACGGCCGTCACCCAGAAGAACGTCGATATCAACACGGCCCTGCGTCAAGCCGAGGATGCCGTGAACAAGAACATCGAGAACGCCGCCAAAAAATAATCGCCAATCCAGCCGTATCAGCCGGAGCTCCATATGATGGGGTTCCGGCTTTCTGCTTACGAAGCGGGTTTGCTGCGCTAACCGGAGGTCTGCTTACTTTGAAAGACACCGGTAAGGAGTTTTTCTTAGTTGATAAGAATTTATAAGTTTTCGTAACTTATAGCTTCGCATCAACCTTGATAAGCGCGCTTGTTCTTGTAAGACAAGGACGGCGTAGCCGTTTATCCTGGGTTGATAAGAATTTATAAGTTTTCGTAACTTATAGCTTCGCATCAACCTTGATAAGCGCGCTGGTCCTTGTAAGACAAGGACGGCGTAGCCGTTTATCCTGGTGTCCGTTCCGAACGATTTGTATTGATTTTCACAAGAACTAACCGTATATTTAGATATAAGTAATGATATTTAGATATATTTAGTATGGATTTGGAGTGGGGTTTGTCTAAGTTTCCAGCAGCACTTGACCGGTCCGGGAAAGATCGTAGCCTTGAATCGCACTCAGCTCCTGGTGAAACGATTCCGAACGTAAAATGCGCTTCACCGTTTCCATCCAGTCCCGGTTCTCCGGTCGGTTCAGCATGACCAGGTCATAGCTTTCTTGAATGAGGGGGACAAAATCGACGCCACCGACGATGTGGGCCGCCTTCTCGATGCCGACCCCCACATCCGCTTCTCCGGATGCCACTTTACCGGCAACGCCCAGATGATTGGACTCCGTATGCTCGTAGCCCGTCAGCCGGCGCGGATCGATGTCGTGCAGTCTGAGCTGCTCGTCCAGCAGTACTCTCGCCCCGGAGCCTATCTCCCGGTTGACGAGCCGGAGGCCGGGACGCCACAGGTCTTCCCAAGCCTGCAATCCGAGCGGGTTGCCCTGCGCTACATAAAATCCGGCGCTCCGGGACAGCAGGTGAATCACCGTATAGGAGAAGCCGCCCAGCAGCTTGCGAACGTAAGGCAAATTGTACTCGCCGGTGTCTCCGTCGATCAGATGGGTACTGACGATATCGGATTCTCCCCGGTACATGGAAATCAGGCTGTCGAGGCTGCCGACATAGGAACGCAGGGGCCGAATGCCGGGAGCATGCTTTTCCAGATGCTTCGCAAGCAGGTCCAGGCTGATATCCTGGCCGGTTATGACGAGCTGGGGCATACGCTTGTTCGGCGCCGGCGGCTGAATCGCAGCGGCTGATGCAGCATGCGGGATCGGCCTCAGCCCCGAATCGGCGATGCCTTTCGCTTTATGTTTGTAGGCATCGAGGTCCGAGGCGTCCACGCGCATCTGCTTACCGACGCGGTACGCTGGCAGGTCACCTTTCTTGATGAGGTCGTACACCGTCAGCTTGGAAACCTTCAGCAGCTTCGCAATTTCTTCCGTTGTATAGGACATATCGTTGGTCATTCGGTTCCTCCTCAAGTATCCGACGGAAGCGGATCGACTGAATACCACTTTATCATAACGGGACGCCATTCGAAAACCCGTAACTACCTGCTGGGAGGCAATCAATCATGAATAAGAATCTATTAAAATGCGTACCGCTCGCCGCTATCGTTCTACTGCTGATCTTGTCGGGCTGCGGAACGGGAGTCCCGTCCGCCCGAACCGACGAGAAGCAGGCGGCTGTGGAGAAAGTCGAGCTAACCGTCTCCGCTGCCGCTAGTCTGACGGAGGCGATGAAAGAAATTCAGACCGTCTATGAGCGTTCCAACAAGAACGTCAAACTGCAGTTTAATTTCGGCGCTTCCGGTACGCTCCAGCAGCAGATCGAGCAGGGGGCACCGGCGGACTTGTTCATTTCGGCGTCGACTAAGAATATGAAGGCGCTGACGGACCGGCAGCTCATTCAGCCGGATCAGCAAAAGACGCTGCTGCTCGGCGAGCTTGTATTGATCGTGCCTGCGGACGGGAAGACGAAGATAGAAAAGCTGGAGGACTTAAACCGTCCCGAGATTCATCACATTGCGGCCGGCGAGCCGGAGACGGTGCCTGCGGGAGGTTATGCTAAAGAAGCACTCACGAAGGCGAAGCTGTGGGAGCCGCTGCAGCCCAAACTGGTGCTCGGGAAGGACGTGCGTCAGGTGCTGACGTACGTCGAGTCGGGAAATGCGGAAGCCGGATTCGTGTACCGCACCGACGCGCTCACCTCGGCGAAGGTAAAGGTAGCTTTGCCGGTGGACCCCGGCATCTATAGTCCGATCGAATACCCGGCCGGCATCGTGAAGGCGACCAAGCACGCCAAGGAAGCGCAGGCGCTGTACAGTTTCTTGCAAAGCAAGGAAGCGAAGGATATATTCGTCAAATACGGCTTCTCTATACCGAAGTAAGGATGATGCGCCATGGATTTGCAAGAGTTGGCCCCGCCCGTTCTCACTTCGCTTAAAGTATCGTTCATCGCCAGTCTCATTGTCTTTACACTCGGTTCGATGGCGGCTTGGGGCATGTCGAAAAGGCGCTTCGCCGGCAAGCTGCTGGTGGAAACGGTCTTTATGCTTCCGCTCGTCCTGCCGCCGACAGTCGTCGGCTTCATTCTGCTCGTTCTGTTAGGCAAAAAGAGCTGGATCGGAAGACTCGCCGAAGCATGGGGTTCGGTTCCGATCATATTTACCTGGCAGGCGGCCGTCATCGCATCGGTCGTCGTCGCCTTCCCTCTTGTGTATCAAACCGCCAAGTCGGGCTTCGCCTCCGTAGACCGGGATCTTGAGGACGTAGCCCGTTCCATGGGGGCTGGGGAGGGTCAGGTGCTCCGCCTAGTCACGGTACCGCTCGCAGGCCGCATGCTGGCGACGGCGTATCTGCTTGGCTTTGCCCGGGGACTCGGAGAATTTGGCGCGACGCTGATGATCGCAGGGAATATTCCGAACAAAACGCAAACGCTGCCGACGGCGATTTATTTGGCGGTGGAATCGGGGCATACGGCGGAGGCCTGGTGGTGGACCGGTACCATGATCGTCATTTCGTTCCTGATGCTGCTTCTCGTGAACGGGAAAAAGCATTGACGAATCATGCGGATTAAGTTAAGATGAGGTCAATGTGCAAGGGCGATGGAGTTCGCCGTAACCGCCTTCGGGCTGATGACTCCTACCAGTGTTTTCTTGACTGGTAGGGGTCTGTTTTTTTGCAATCGCAAACGGGACGATGGGGGCTGGCAACGAAGCATGTGGAAACATCGATCAAATTGGAAAACGGACGACCTCGGCGCACGCCTAGCTTCTTTAACGGGCGGTTTCGCCCGGTGGACCGTTCTCGGCGGAATGGTAGGGCTTCTGGCGGGTACCGCATCCGCCGCATTCCTCCGCTTGCTTGAGGCTGCGACCGAGCTCCGGCTGGTTCATCCGTGGCTGCTGTTCCTACTGCCGCTAAGCGGGGCTGCCGTGAGCTTGATGTATATGAAATATGGAGGCAGCAGCGGGAAGGGAAATAATTTGATCCTGGAGCAAATTCACGGCGGGAACGATTCGATCCCGCTGCGCATGGCTCCCTTCGTCCTGGCCGGGACCGTGCTTACCCACCTGTTCGGCGGCTCCGCCGGCCGGGAAGGAACCGCCGTGCAAATGGGGGGCAGTCTGGCGGAAGCGCTGGGCAGAGCCTTGCGCATCGGCACAGGAGACCGCCGCATTTTGCTGATGTGCGGCATCAGCGGGGGGTTCGGTTCCGTGTTCGGCACGCCGCTCGCCGGCACGGTATTCGGCCTCGAGGTGCTGGCGATCGGCATGATCCGGCACGAAGCGCTCATTCCTTGCTTCGCAGCCAGCTTCGTCGGTCATCTCGTGACGACGGAGCTGTGGGGAGTACAGCATGCCCACTACGGCATGGGAATGATTCCGGCACTCAGCGGCTGGGGCATCGCGAAGGTCGTAGGCGCCTCGGTGCTGTTCGGGCTGATGAGCCGCGTCTTCAGCGAGCTGACCCATGGTCTGAAGAGCGGCTTCGCGCGCTGGATTAAGCACCCTGCGATGCGAAGCGCCGCAGGCGGCTTCGTTCTGATCGGACTGACATATGCTGTTGGGACAAGAGATTATTTGGGGCTGGGACTGCCGCTTCTGGCTCAATCGTTCTCGGAAACTGTGGCGCCCCTTGCCTTTCTGTGGAAAACGGTGTTCACCACGATTACGCTGGGAGCCGGCTTTCAGGGCGGTGAGGTTACGCCGCTGTTCGTCATCGGGGCGACGCTGGGAAACACGCTTTCCGGCTGGCTTATGCTTCCGTCCGCTTTTTTGGCGGGGCTCGGACTGATTGCCGTATTCAGCGGAGCGACGAATACCCCTGTGGCCTGCTTCATGCTCGGGCTTGAGCTATTCGGCTCGGAGGGGGCCGTGTACATGTTTATTGCTTGTATCGTCAGCTATGTGTTCTCCGGGCATAGCGGCATTTATACGGCTCAGCGGATAGGCGTGCCGAAGAGCCGTCTGCTTCAGGGACGGGAAGGAACTGCGCTGGCCGCGTTGAAAGAGCGGAGGGCCGAGGCTGACAAACAGACGAGCAGATGAGGGGCTGGCGAGCTTTATTTTGGGCTCCAAATCCTTCTCCGTGACATTTCTAATCGCCAATCGCATATTGTTCGTTCTCGGTCCACTCGTATTCCATGATGCTCGCCGTGTCATCGGCCCGTTCTTCCCCGAGCAGCTTCCCGACAACGTACAGCGACGCATCGATCCCTGCGGAAACCCCGGCCGACATGATGATTTTGCCATTGTCCGTATAACGTACATCATCCCTGATAACGGACGATTTGGGAGCGACGGCTCTTAATTCATCGATGGCCCGCCGGTTGGTCGTTAGCGTCATTCCTTCAAGCGGCATTGCCCGGACAAGCAGCAGGGCTCCGGTACATACCGTCAATACGAGCTCCGCCTGTTCCGCCGTCTCCCGAATCCATTCGGCCATTCTCTCATTATGCATTTCTTTCCTCGAGCCCCAGCCGCCCGGGAGCACGAGAACATCCGGTGGAGGACAGGTGTCGAACGTGTAGCTCGGGTTCAAGCTCAAATTCCCCAGGGCGGTCACGGGCCCTTCTTTCTCTGCAACAGTGAACACCCGGAAATCTTTGCCGCGATCGCTTCCGACGGTAAATACCTCGAACGGTCCTGCGAAATCAAGTACCTCCACTTGGTCATAAACCACAATCGCTACATTCCTCATCTTCCGTACCGTATCCATGAACATCCTCTCCCTTTTCTACATGAGATCACTTCTTCATTTACGAAAAAAAAGTATCGGATCTTGACTTAGATCCCATACTTTCGCCCAGGCGTACGGCTTTATGACTTATGTGCTCCCTCGTGGTACTCCACGTTACGCCAGTCGCACATACCTGAAATTTACGTACTCCATTTATATCAAAAGATTCAGAAAAATACAATAATTATTTTCGATATTTGCTTCCCCTTTTTTCGTTGCGAAGGATGTCGAATCCGATCGAAAAACGATAGATATATTCAACGCAATAAGGTATAATTTACCTATTAATATAGGAAAAAAGGGGACTTTTCAATGCTATTACGTAATTTAAAAGTCGGTCAAAAATTGCTTTTGCTCGTCGGAATTTCCATACTATTCATTGGTATTGTCGGTTTAACGAGCTTTAACTACATGAATCAAATGAATAAGGATTCGGATTCCATGTATTTCGACAAACTTCAACCCATCAAGACGCTAGGCTCGATTCGATATAATATTAGAGCAATCGATGCCTACATGCTTGAAATATTGGTAACTAAAGAAACGGCAGCGATTTCCGATTTAGAGAAGAAGACGATGGACCGGTTGGAACAAACCAATAAACTTCTTGAGGATTACGGCAAGACGAAGTTGGATTCCACGGAAGTTGAAAAGCTAAACCAATTTAAACAAAGTTATCAAAGTTATCAGAAGGAGCTCGCCAAAGTCATCAGCTTGGCAAAGGGGCAGAAAAAAGACGACGCTTACAACGCGTTTTCCAAGCAGTTGAAGGATGTACGCAGCTCCGTTACCAAGTCGATCCAGGAGCTTAGCGATCAGAATGATGAAAAGGCGGATCAGTTAAACCAAGCGATCGCGTCCAATTTCCATCACGCGATGACCATTATTACTTTGGTTACGCTTATAGCGATTGCCATAAGCGCCTTACTGGGATGGTTTATTAACCGCATCATCATTCGTCCGATACAAGAGTTGCAGCACTCCATGTCCGAGGTGGAGCAGGGGGATTTTACCGTTCAAGGAACATACAAATCGAAGGATGAGCTTGGCCAATTAACCCGTTCATTTAATCGGATGATCGAGAATGTGCGGGGACTAATCAAGCAGGTGGCGGAAACTTCAGAACAAGTAGCCGCTTCTTCCGAAGAACTGACGGCAAGTGCCGAAGAAACTAGTAAAGCGACCGAATTTATCGCTTCGACGGTTCAAGAAGTGGCGGCGGGGACGGATAAACAAGTAAAGAGCATCGAAAGCGCTTCACAAACGATTCATGAAATGTCAGCCGGCATACAACAAATTGCTGCAAACTCCCAGGACGTCAGCATAACAGCTATACAAGCGTCCAATATGGCTGCCGAGGGTACTGAGTCGATCCAGACCGCCGTACAGCAGATGAATTCGATCCATCAAACGGTTATTGAATTGGCGCAAGTGGTTGAAGAATTGGGGAATCGTTCGAATGCCATCGGAGAAATAAATAATGCCATGACCGATATCGCTTCCCGAACGAATCTGCTGGCTCTCAACGCGGCCATTGAAGCGGCAAGAGCAGGAGAAGACGGCCGCGGCTTTGCGGTTGTCGCTAACGAGGTCCGTAAGCTGGCGGAGCAATCGGCGCAATCCGCACAACAGATATCCGAACTCATCGGCGCAATTCAGAGCGAGACCTTAAGCGCAGTCGAGTCCATGCACCATACAAAAAATGAAGTCGAAGAGGGAATCGTCCTCGTTTCGAATGCCGGAAATTCATTTGCAAATATTAAACATACCATCGACGGGGTCTCAGCCCAAGTCCAAGAATTTTCAAGCGCCATCCGGCAAATGTCTCAAGGTACGGAATACATTCTCGAATCGATCAGCCAAATTGTCGAGGTAGCCGAAGTCACCGCTTCCGGAACGCAAGGGGTATCCGCTTCGACCGAAGAACAATTGGCGGCCATGCAGGAGATTTCGGCTTCCGGCTCGTATTTATCGAAGATGGCGGAAAATTTACAAACCCAGTTCGGACAATTTAAAATAGGATAACGACATAGGGGACAAGAGGAGTGGGAGCCGGGATGACGACTTATAGCACTTCTGCGCGGCATTAACGTAGGCGGTAATCAAAAGATAAAAATGGCCGAATTGAAAAAGCTGCTGGAAGCGGCCGGACTTAGCCGTGTTCAAACCTATATCCAGAGCGGCAATGTTTTGTTCCAATCGGAGAAGCCTGCCGAGGCGCTGAAGATATTGATCGCAGAGGAAATTAAACGAAGCTTCGGCTTCTCCATCGCCGTGATGCTTAGAACCTCCTCCGAATGGAGGTCCATCCTGGCGAATTGTCCTTACCCTGCCGATGCGTTAACGGAAGGTCAAAGCATTCAAGTCACTTTCTTTAACGACGCGCCTTCCGTGCAAGAGCTGGATCGGCTGTCTGAGGTGAGGAGCGACATGGACGAGTTCCAGCTCCTTGGCAAGGAATTATATATGTTTTTCAGGCAAAGCATCCTGGATTCTAAGCTTCCCGACCAGCTGCAGAAGCTGAAAATTCCTGTAACGACACGCAACTGGAATACCGTGCTTAAGCTTGCTGCCATGGCGGAAGCCATGGAAGCCGGATGAGCATGAAGCCCATACCCATACGGTATGGGTTTTTCTTTGGTTGATAAGAATTTATAAGTTTTCGTAACTTATAGCTTCGCATCAACCTTGGTAAACGCGCTGGTCCTTGTAAGACAAGGACGGCGTAGCCGTTTATCCTGGCGGTTCATTTTAGTTGAACCAGCTGCCAAGATATAGCTACGGTTCCCAAAGGATTTAAATTCAAGCTTGACTAAGTACTCGATCAGGTTGGAGTGGTTCAGAATAAATATTAAGGGGTTGACTTCCGATTTGCGGTGGGATAATATTGTTGATGCGGTTATTAATTTAGTAAATTAGTAAATGAGTAAATAAAAATCCAGTAAACATGGAGAGGACAAAAACAATGAAAATACCGACTACATTAAAACATAAACCGGTGATCGTTTCTGAAAATTATGAGAATGTTGACGGCAGGTATGCCCATCACTCCGATGCGAAGGGGCTTTCGTTAGGATTGGCCCAATGGAATGACAGGGGGAAGGTCGACATTTCGGCCAAAGTATGGAGATACACGGGAGAAAAATGGTCCAGGCAGTCGGAGGAATTGCCGCTCCATCGCGTGCTTGACCTTGCCATTCTAGTCTGCCGAACGATGGGGCATTTTCGGGAAGCGTATCAATATGAGCAATTGTATGATCCCAATAATCCGGTACTCGACCGGGTCGGATTGCAAGGGGATGCCATGACCGTAGCCGTATGTACGGACAACGATAAGATTAATGAAGATATTAAGCTGTTCAGCCAAGCGCTCAGCGATGACGATGAGCTGATCGGAGAACGCTTGCGCACGCTTTCCAGACTTTTAAAAGATATGGGATATTAATTTGTTTACTAATACGTCTCGCTCATTTCGGTTGTCAAAAAGATAAGATTGGAGAAACAACATGACACTGGATAAACAACGGAAGAAGGAGCTTGCCTCTGCTTACAAACAGTCGTTTCGGCCTATGGGCGTTTATCAAATCCGGAACGTAGAGAACGGTAAAGTATACGTAGACGGCAGTATGGACCTTGACGGCGCCCGAAACCGTCTTGCCTTCATGAAACAGACGAACCTGAATACGATCATGGAATTACAGCAGGATTGGAATAAGTACGGGGGCGACTGCTTCGTATTCGAGGAGCTGGACCAAATCAAGCCGCGTGAAGAAGTTTTGAACGACACGTCCGAATTAAAAAAATATAAGGACGAGGTAGACGCCCTCTTGGAGCTGTGGCTTGAAAAGCTCCAGCCTTACGGGGATAAGGGGTACAACAAAACGAAGCGGAAATAATCAAGGAACCCGGCCGGGAGGCCGGGTTTGTTGCATGGACGGGAGACGCGAAGTAGGTCGTCGAGACCTAACTAGTTATTTATCGCAGCAAAGAATGCCGGAAGGCTGGAATAGTTAAACTAATCGGAGACTATAAGTAAAAGTAAAGGTGAGGGATCCGATGTTATCGAATGAATTGCTTCAAAAGCTGAATGACCAAATGAACTACGAATTTTATTCCTCCCATGTTTACTTAGCGATGGCGGCGTATTGTTCAGCGGTAAGCTTCGATGGGTTCGCCAATTTTTTCATCGTCCAGGCGGAAGAGGAAAAGTTTCATGCGATGAAAATTTACCATTTCATTAACCGTCTCGGCAAGCGAGCGCTTATTGACGGTTTAAAAAGCCCGATCAATGAATATGACTCGCTACTTGATGCATTCGAGCAATCGTACGAGCACGAGAAAACGGTAACGAAGCGCATCTATGATCTTTCGGATGAAGCATTGAATGAAAGGGAGCATGCCACGATCAATTTCCTTAAGTGGTTCATTGATGAACAGGTCGAGGAAGAAGCGACGTTCGACAGCATTATCCAGAAGCTTAGGCGCATCGATAATGACAGCAATGCATTTTATATGCTGGATGCTGAGCTCGCCAAACGGACGTTCACTCCTCCGGCGAATGAAGGTACCCTGTAGAAAAGAAAGGAGCCGGGTATAGCGATGAGTTTGCTTCTGATGATTGGTGGACCGTTAGTTATTGTCAATGCAGCTCTCGTGCTGATGTTCGTAGCCTTCTCAAACCCGAATAAGCAATATTAAGATGATCTGAACCGGCCAAACATCCCTATTCGCGAGCTCTTCTGGCCGCAGTCCCAACGATGGATGCAGAATAAAATAAAAGCAGGTGCGCCCATACGCAAGATGGGAAGGGCATCTGCTTTTTCATTTTAATTTATAGTTTATAGGTATAAAGAAACGTCTATTTCGACCATCCTTAAACAGAAGGGAGGTGAAATAGCCATGGCAAAAGATGTATTGTGCGAAGTGAATTCCTGTAAGTATTGGGGGGCGGGTAATAAGTGCAACGCTTCCTCCATTTATGTTGTAAGCCACAATAAGCACGCGTCAAATTCGGAGGAAACGGATTGTAAGACCTTCGAACCAAAGATTTAAGGTTGAGAGGGGCGGGTTAGCATGACTGCCCCTCTTCACTCCAGCAATCCCAACGCTTCATACACCTTGATTGAAACGACACCGTTTGAAGTCAAACGACTGTCGCGTTGAAATTGTTTTACGGCCGCGGTTGTATCCGAGCGGAATTTGCCGTTACATATCCCTTTGAAGTATCCGGCACTTTTCAAACGAGACTGGATCAATTGTACGTCACCTCCGACGTCGCCTTCCGCCAAGTCCCTCGGTTTATGATTCGGGTCACCTAATATATGCCCATAAATGGTTACTTTTGTGCCGAGTGGAATCATCTCATATAATTCAATGACATCGCGATTGCGCATCCGTATGCATCCATGACTCAGATGCTGTCCAATGGAGTATGGCCTGTTTGTACCGTGAATCCCGTAGCTTCCCCAAGGAACGTTTAAGCCAAGCCAGCGCGGGCCAAAGGAAGGCCCCCAATTTTTCCCTTTATATACAACCTGGTACTCTCCAACTGGAGTAGGGGTGGACGGATTTCCCACGGCAACGGGATATGTTTTGAATTTCTGTCCCTGTACCCGTACAACCAGTTGGTGAGATAGAGGGTAAACTTCGATAGAATAAATTCCTTGGTCGGCCACAATTGGCAGGGAGGGGTCGGCATATGCAGGGTTGTAAGCCATTCCTATAATCATGGTTAAAATCAGTAAAGATATTGCAATGGACCTCACTAAAATCGACAAGGCTGCCCGACGCGGGAAGCGTTCGAAATTCGGCTTCCAGATAAAATCCATCATGTTATTTGTCATCTTGTTAAACTCCATCCTCATCTTATCCGTTCATAACCACTTGGGATGAGCGGTGTCCAGCTTTTCCATTTGTTCAAGCAGATAGAAAGGCCCCATTCCTAGTAGTATGTCAACTACGATTTTCATTTATAACTAAGGCGGGTATGAAATGCATCAGCCCCTGTTTCATCCATAAGAATGAAGACGAATCTAAATTTGGAATAGTTCCTCAGCACAAAGGAAATAATGGAATCAACTATAATGATGTGGAAAGAGGGCGCTGCATGAATTGGTCTATGTGGTCGATTGAACGAGTTCTCATTTTGTTCGTCAGCCTGGCGTTTTTAATGATGAGTATACAAGTGACTATGTTTCATTATCGGCAAAATTTCAACCATAAAGCGATGTGGTCGCCGGTCATCTCCGCACCGATTTTCTTCATAACGGGTATGATTCTGACCTGGTATAACGCCGGTTGGCTGCATACTTTATTTATGGTACTGATGTGGATTGGCGTCGTGTCGGGATTGATCGGCTTTTACTTCCATTTCCGGGGTGTAGGCGTTCGAGTTGGGGGATGGGCATTGCGCAATTTTCTCATCGGACCGCCGATCACGCTTCCATTAATGTATTCCGCCTTAAGCGTGCTTGGATTAATCGCAATCTACTGGAGGGCGTAGTAAGCCGATGACAAACCAAAGTCGTTATCCGTCTTTCAATGTCATGAACGAGAAGGATGAATGGGATGACCACACTCAAACCATCGTAACCTCCCGGTTGAAGCCGAGCAAAAGCTTGCATTTTCTTACCCCGAACGAGGCGGATATGGTAAAACAAATCAGTTCGCTCTTCGTGAACGATCGATCGCCGGAAGTGCTCGATTTCGTACTCGGTCATATCGATCAAACGATGCATCAATCACCCGGGGAAAGTCAAAGAAAAGAAGGCGTTCCCCAGGCTCAGGAGCTCATTAGGGCAGGACTCCAAGCCATCGAGCAAGGGGTGCAATCGCAATACTCTTCTTCTTTTGCGGATCTGGATCGGGCCAAGCAAAAGCAATATCTGCAGCATATTAGCGAATCCGTTGCCAAACCGCAAGAGATATGGAACGGAATTCCGCAAGAAGCGCTGTTTAGGAAGCTATTGAATTTAACGGTTGAATCATACTGCTCTCATCCGAAGGTATGGTCCGAAATCGGTTATGCCGGTCCGGCCTATCCGCGAGGATATGTACGCACGCAGTTGGGACAATTGGATCCATGGGAGGCGCAGCCGGAACAATGATGAATCGAAAACATGCGAACGAAGAAGTAGATGTCGTAATCGTTGGAGCGGGTGCCGCAGGCGGCGTACTGGCTAAAGAATTAAGCGAAGCGGGCATGAGCGTTGTCATTCTGGATGCGGGGCCGTTCCGGGATCCGCAGAAGGATTTTGCGAGCGATGAACTTTCGATGAGAAATCTGGGGTGGCAGGACACCCGGATTGTGGACGGCAGCGACCCGTTAACGATGGGGCATAACAATTCCGGCCGAGGTATCGGCGGAGGGACCGTTCACTTTACGGGAGTATTTTTGCGGTTTCACGATGCAGATTTCAAAGCAAGGACGATGGATGGCGTCGCGGACGATTGGCCGATCAGCTATGAGGATTTGGAGCCTTATTATGCAAGAAATGAAAAGGAAATTGCCGTTTCCGGGCCAAAGTATTTTCCATGGGGAAATTACAATGGTCCTTATCCGTATCCGGAAAGGGAACCTCTCAGCCCGAACGCGTACATGTTCATGAACGGGTGCGAGAAGCTCGGCATCTGCTCGTCCGTTGCTCCACTTGCCATTCTTTCCGCACCGTTCGAAGGCCGTCCTCCTTGCATCAATCGAGGCTTCTGCAATCAAGGGTGCATGCCCGACGCCAAATTCAGCACACTCATCGCACATATTCCGAAAGCGATCAAAGCCGGAGCCGAAGTGCTGGCAGATTGCATGGTAACCGAGGTATTAATGGGAAAGGACGGAAAGGCGAAAGGGGTTACCTTCATTCACGATGGAAAAACGTATGAACAAAAAGCAAAAATCGTGATCGTATCCGCCTACGTGGTGGAGACGCCGAGGCTCCTTCTCAACTCCTCCAATGCCCAGTTTCCTAATGGGCTTGCCAATTCCAGCGGTTGGGTCGGAAAATCCATCATGGTTCACAGCAGTCAAGATGTGTATGCCAAATTCGAAGATGAAATCAGACTGTATAAAGGTACTCCCGTGTTAGCGGCTACCCAAGATTTTTATCGTACCGATCCGAAAAATAACTTTGTTCGTGGGTATACCCTACTTTCACACGGAGCTAGGCCGCTCGAGTTTGCGGGCGGAATTTCGAAAGCAACGGGTGGGCCGGTATGGGGGGAACGATTTAGAGAGGCTTTACTCGACTACAACTATTACGGAAGAATCACTCTGGTCGGCGAGGTTCTGCCGAGTGAGACGAATCGGGTTACATTGGTGGACGAAAAGGATGAGTACGGCTTGCCGCGCGCAAAAGTCACATTCAGTTACGGCGATAACGATCGGAAGCTCATCGACCATGCGGTAGGCAAAATGAGCGCAATACTGGGTGCAGCCGGCGGAAAAGCCGAATTCATCATTCCGGATACCGCCCATATGATGGGGGGCTGCCGCATGGGGAATGATCCGAATTCCTCGGTTGTCAATTCCTATGGACAAACCCATGACATCCCGAACCTGTTTATTTGTGACGCGAGTATATTTGTCACTTCGGGTGCTGGGAACCCCACGAATACGGTCATGTCGTTAGCCCTGAGAACAGCGGACTATATAAAGGAAAAAGCGAAAAAGCTGGAATTGACGAGGTCGGTTTAACCGGCCTTTTCGCATAAGTCCATATATTGTCGATAAGCAAAATCATCCGCACCTTGTTCAACATGAAGAGACCTATAATGCGTCGACGTTTGAGCTGCGTTCTTCAAAGCGGCTTGGTACGCAACAAGGTCTTTTGCTTTCTTATGCCGCAATTGGGTTAAAGCATCCATGAGATGAAAGTATTCATGAAAGAAAATAAAATACGGGAGTGCATTTGTACGGATTCGATAATGGGACATGACGAATTGTTCGTCTGCGGTGGTAAAACGGTCATATGGAATTTGAATACATATTTTGGCTTTTTTGCATTTTCGGTCCATAATAACCGAGCCGCCATAAAAGGGTCCCCAAGAAAGATGAAGCGAGCATGGGATGGCAAGTGGAAAACGGTTTGAAATCATCTCCAATTGATGAAATAGTCTTTTCTCCCAAACACGAATCCGCAGCTTTTTCCAATGATGGGTGAGTAACATTTTACGGAACATCGAACCGCCTCCTTTATTTCACCATACATCAGAGACCGATTCTTATACAATGTTAAAATGAAGGAAGTCCTTCATCGGCAAAGTAGTCAATAGCCCAAACGAATCTCAGTTCCTTCATGTATGCTTTATTAGGTGAATAACTATGTTTGGGGAGGAAGCATACATGTTCTATTTAACGCCATGGACATCAGACCCATGGTTTCAACCTTCTTTACGTCCTATAAATGCTGTCTATCCAGGAACGTATCCATCTCCTTATGCGCGACCGGCTGTGCCATTCTTAAGAAATGAATCTATTCCAATACAACATTCTGTATGTATCAGTAAAGCAGAAGTAGAATTAAACCAAGTTTTTCGATTGCTTTGGGAACAGCACGTAGCTTGGACGAGGATGCTTATCATAAGCATTGCAGCGAATTTGCCGGATGAAGCGTTGGTTACCGAACATCTCCTCCGGAATCCTCCTGATATGGCCGCCGTGTTTAAACGTTATTACGGTGAAGAGATCGCTGCACGCTTCAACAGTTTAATGCGAGATCATCTTGTATTGGCAGCTCAACTTGTTAAAGCGGCCAAGGCCGGCAATAAACAAGCCGCCGCCGAATTTGAGAAAAAATGGTACGCCAATGCGGATGAAATCGCCGCTTTCCTAAACCGTATCAACCCAAACTGGCCCACGTCAGTCTTGATGAACATGCTGCATGAGCATTTGCGAATGACCAAAGATGAAGCAGTATTCAGGCTATCCAAAAAATATAAATCCGACATCGAGGCCTTTGATCAGATTGAGAAGCAGGCTCTGGAAATGGCGGATGCCTTTACAAAAGGGATTGTACAGCAATTTCCGCATGCTTTTAAGTAATCTTCATCATAAAAATAACAATGGACATTTAATAAATAGGGGCATTCGCACATATGGTATGGAATAAAGGTACCATAGAAAGGAGCCTCGGCATGTCCAATGAATTTGTGGCACGTTCTTTGGATGAAGTGAGATTTTGGTCACGTATAATGAAGGAGCACTCACTATTTCTTAGACTCGGATTCCGATGTGAGGATACTCAATTAATTAATGAAGCCAATCAATTCTATTCCATATTTGAAGCGATCGAAAATAGG
This sequence comes from Paenibacillus gyeongsangnamensis, assembly GCF_027533625.1. Taxonomy (GTDB): domain Bacteria; phylum Bacillota; class Bacilli; order Paenibacillales; family NBRC-103111; genus Paenibacillus_G; species Paenibacillus_G gyeongsangnamensis. The sequence continues at coordinate 236,843 of NZ_JAQAGZ010000006.1, forward strand.
GCGAATGCCTTTACAATTGGAGAGGATCCGCAGACGATCACAAGGTTTAACGAAGAAGTCCATAATGCCGCTTCTCACATTTGGGTGTTTAAAAGAAAAGTGCTCGGATTAATACTGCGCTGTCAACTTCCGGGAGCAAACAATTTTCCATTATTGGTCGATCATGTAAGCAGGGAAGCGAATTACTTTAGAAACCGGTTGGAGGAACTCAATGCAGGCAGGCTGGAGCCGCTTCCTGACGCTATTATCGACGAAAACGTGTTCTTCCTGAGAATTATGGCTGATCATGCCAAGTTCATCAGTCATTTGCTTGATCCTTCTGAACGGAAGCTGGTAGAACAAGCCAACAATTTTAGTCATGAATTCGACCAATTGTTATTTCAAGCCAGAGATTTGGATTCGATGCGTCCGCAATCGCAAACTGCCCCGCTTCTCGATCAGTTCCTTGACCAGAATAGGGTTTCCGTTAAATCTCTCCGTGACTTTAAGAAAACAGCGAGTGATTTAATCAATGCGTGCCGAATCAAAAGCATCATTCATCCTTTATTGGCGGATCATGTGTTTCGTGAAGCTGAAAGATTTTTGCACATGATTGACATGTTCGAAAGCAGCTTGACTGGAAAACCTATGCCTGCCGAATAAGGTATTGCCTAGGCCGTACAACATTAGAACCTGTAGGGGGAGAAACCCTCTACAGGTTTTATATTTGAAACCAAGAATGACCATTACAGGAACAAATTGATACAACCTTATAACCCCGCGTGTAAAAAAACTGTAATAAGTTTCGATTAGAGTGATTTTGCAAGGAGAATAAAATGAAGGGGTTGCTGGAGGATGGAAACGATGTATTCCAGATTAACTCGATTTTTCCAATACGCGATTACTTTATGGATATGGAAGACCATCTATTACATAGCCATCCTAGTCGGGCTATTATGGATTTACGGTATACACTCGGAGCAGCCCGAACCTTCCGGCGGGACTTTCATTTATAACGGTTTTTAGGTGATATGATGACACGGATTATAGCTGCTTTAGAAGACGTTTACAGAACCTTCTCTGATCGCATAGCCTTTACTAACCAGCAAATGAATCTTACTTATCGGGAGCTGTGGGAGCAATCCGATGCGTTGGCCGCTTGGATGCTTGAACAATCGCCTGCTGAAAATGAACGGCCTGTTGTGCTTTACGGTCATATGGAACCTCTCCTGCCGGTTTGTTTCTTGGCATGTATGAAAGCTGGAAAAGCTTATATTCCTTTGGATTCTTCTTTGCCGGATAAAAGGGTGGAGCGGATCGTGCTCAGCTCCGGTGCCGGCATAGTGCTCTCACCGGCTAGATTTCCTTTCGCTTCTTTACCTTCCGGTGTCCGTTTAGTTGATTCCTCAAGCGGAGGCAGCATGTCATTGGATGATATTATTCACAGCCACGCCGCCAGGAAACCTGATCCGGCTGCAAGGATGAGAGAAGATGGAACTGTTTATATCATTTATACGTCGGGCAGTACGGGGGATCCCAAAGGGGTTCCCATTTCACAAAAGAACCTGCTGAGCTTCGAAGGTTGGATGCGCGATGCATTTCCTTTTTCTCCGGAAGATGTGGTTCTGAATCAGGCACCGTTTTCTTTTGACTTATCGGTGATGGGGGTTTATCCCGCTTTTCTAGCAGGGGCTTCCTTGTGGACCGCGGATCAGGCACTTATCGGAAAGCCGAAGCTTATGTTTGAAGCCATGAGCCGTTCCGGACTTAGCGTATGGATTTCTACCCCGTCGTTCGCAGAAATCTGCTTAATGGAACCGTCTTTTTCCGAGAAGCTGCTGCCTCGGCTTAGGATGTTTCTGTTCTGCGGGGAAATGCTGCCGTCCCGAACGGTTCGCAAGCTGATGGAGCGGTTCCCAGGGACTTCCATAGTCAATACGTACGGTCCGACGGAAGCAACGGTTGCGGTGACTTCTATTATTGTCGACTCTAACCTGCTTGCGGTCAATCCTCAATTGCCGGTAGGGACTTGCAAGCCCGATTGCCGCATTCGTATTTGGGACGAAGAGGAAAGAGAAGTCCGTGAGGGTGAAAAGGGGGAAATCGTAATATGCGGTCCTAGCGTAAGCTATGGTTACTTCGCCAACGACGAGAAGACGTCCGGATCCTTCCGCAGCATCAATGACCGTGATTTGGGTATCACCCGTGCTTATAAAACAGGCGATCTCGGCTATATTCAGGATGGCATGCTGATCTGCTGCGGCCGCATCGATTTTCAAGTGAAGCTGCATGGTTACCGGATCGAATTGGAGGAAATCGAACACCGTCTGCGGGAATTGCCGGGAGTGAAATCGGGGGCTGTAGTTCCGCATTGGAAGGCCGAGGCTTGCGATTATTTAACGGCCTATGTCGTACCCGATGAACCGCCGGTTAGCGAAGTTGATACGGTTTCGGGGTGGAAAACTTTGTTAGCCGAACGCCTGCCGGCCTACATGATTCCCAGAAAATTCGTATTGCGGCCCGCACTTCCGATAAACGGCAACGGCAAGCTGGACCGTAAACGGCTCCAGCAGGAAGAGGCATTATGATTCCATATGCATCCCTTGATTATTTCCTATGGGCGGCTTACATTTTATTGCCCGGGATGCTGCTGCGCTGGCTGTTCCGCAAATATACGTGGCCGCTGCTAATCATCACAGCTGCATTTCTGGCGATGCTGTTCTGGAATCGGCGGGAGGAGCTCTATTTCCTTGCAGGATACACGATATGGCAGGGTCTTCTGATCTGGGGATACACCAAGGTGACGAAGAAGAGGGCTGATTGGTATTACGGATCGGTAGTCCTTTCTTTGCTGCCGCTGGTTTGGGTAAAGCTTGTTCCGGTGCTGCATTTCCATTCGTTTGCGGGTTTTCTCGGCATTTCTTACCTTTCCTTCAAGTGCATTCAAATGATCGTGGAGATTCGCGACGGGCAGCTCAAAACATTTCGACTCGCAGATTATTTGAACTTTCTCTTGTTCTTTCCAACCATTAGCGCCGGACCGATAGATCGCCGCCGCCGATTCGTCAAGGATGCCGTGCAGACACTTAGCGCAAAAGAATACGGCGATTTGATTTACCAGGGAATCGATCGTTTGTTCCGAGGCTTCCTTTACAAATTTATCGCAGCCTATTTGATCCAGACTTATTGGTTAGGCCGGCCTCTGCTGGAATCACATACATTTTCCGGTACGATGAGCTACATGTATGCCTACAGCTTCTATTTATTTTTCGATTTTGCGGGATACAGCGCTTTTGCCGTAGGGTTTAGCTATTTGCTCGGAATTCGGACGCCGGAAAACTTCAATAAGCCTTTCCTGAGCCGAAATATTAAAGATTTCTGGAACCGCTGGCATATGACGCTGTCGTTCTGGTTCCGTGACTATGTCTATATGCGCCTTGTGCTGCTGCTTACCCGAAAGCACGTGTTTCCAAGCAAGCTGCTGACATCCTATATCGGTTACGCCGCGCTGTTCGGCTTGATGGGCCTATGGCATGGTTTGGAGCTTCATTATATCGTCTATGGGATATATCACGCGGTTCTGATGATCGCTTTCGATGTTTTCGATCGCTTTAACAAGCGCCGCGGGGTCTGGAAAGATGGCTATTTGACGCGCTTTATGTCTACACTTGTGACGTTTCATGCGGTATGCTTCGGATTTTTAATTTTTTCGGGAAAACTTTTCTGAGAAAGGGAGAGCAGTTATGGATAAGCTTCAAGAACAGCTCTGTGGATTATTGGCCGATATATGTCATTCGGAGGAAGTAAGACGAAATTCGGATATCCATTTGTTTGATACGGGCCTTCTCGACTCGTTCGGAGTTGTGGAGCTCCTTTTAGCCCTGGAAGATAAGCTTGGCCTGCAGGTTCCTATCAGCGAATTCGACAGGGAAGAGTGGGCAACCCCGCGACAAATCGCGGCAAAGCTGGAGGCATTCCAATGAAAGCTCCGCGGTTCGGACCGATGCTGCTCGCGGCGGCGCTCTTCTGCTGCCTGCTGTTTCTACCCGAACGTTATTGGGCCCGCTTACTTCCTGCGGATCTTCTCGCGAAGGCGGCGCCTTCCGGCGATCTGGGCCGCTTTAAGAATGTACTGCTTCAGGACGGAGCCTATACCCAAGGCAATTACCTGCCTATGTACGGCTCCTCCACGATCGGTATCTTCGGAAACTACCATCCCGTAAACGTGTTTCCCGAGCAGCAAGGGGATCCTGTTCCTTTTCTAGTGGGACAATCGGCCTGCAGCAGTATCATTCATCTGTTGAATTTTTCAGCTGTACAAGGGGCGCTGGATCACAAAAAGCTCGTTTTCATGCTGGATCCTTCCGATTTTATGAACCCGAAAGGGATGTCCGATCAACGTTTCGGCCAGCTGTATAATCCGCTTCAAGGGTATAGCTTTCTGTTCAATTCGGATTTGTCCCCGGAGGATCGGCAAAGAGAAGCGGGGCGGCTGCTGCAGTATTCCGTTATCAAGAAAGATCCGCTGCTCCTAACGGAGCTGAAGGGAATGGCCGATTCGGACTTCGAACACCGTCTCATGGGAATCCTTATGCGACCCGAGGCTTATCTTCGTATGAAGATATTGGAGAAACAGGATTTGCTTCAGGCCTGGCGCTTCGATAAGACGCTGAAGCCCTATCAACGGCCGACTTTGCCCGCCAACCATTCATGGAATGAGCTGTTGACGCAAGCCGAAAAAACGGGAAAGCAGCAGTCGGGCAGCAACACCTACGGATTTCTCGATTCCGTTTATAAGAATAACATCGCGCCTTCGCTTAATAAGGAAAAAAACTCCTGGAAGCCGGGTTCCTACCTCCAATCCGTTGAATACGGAGACATGCAAGCGATTCTGGACATTTTGAAAAAGGAGCAGGCTGAGCCCATCTTCATTTTGCTTCCACGAAAAGGAGCTTGGAGCGACTATATCGGTTTTAACGAGGAATACCGGGAGCAGCTTTATTCTAAAATCAAGGGTTTGGTGACAGCGGAGGGCTTTCCTGTCCTCGATTATTCCGATTATGCCTACGACCCGTATTTTATGAGGGATCCGAATCACTTGGGGTGGACCGGATGGGTGCACGTAGATAAGGATTTACAAAACTATTACGAAAAAGCGGGTCGGGCAGGATGATTATGTGGTTTAACGACGCTCCAATAATTCATGCACTAAGTAATTGCTATAGGTCTGCCGCACGGATTGAAGCCCGCGTTTCTCTATTCAAGGGAAACCGGGCCTTCTTTTTACGGGTACTTTAACCGTTTATTAACCCAAATTTCGTTTTAGTTTTATATAATTTATTAATGTCCCAAAAGCGGTGTTTATGTTCAATACAATTTTATAAGTGAATAAAGGATTGATATCATGGCTACAGTATATTGGAATATTGCAGGTATAGTTCTTGTGATCTTTATATCTAATTTGGTAAGGAACAAAAGAAAAGATAGGTAGCAATCCATCTTGGTTGATGGTATTATATCTCCCAAAAATTCGTAATAACGAACGAGGTGCAAAATGAGTGAACCAGTAACAAAAGAAAAGTTAAGTAAGGATTATGAAAGCAGAATTAATCATTTAGTTGAAAATTTTGAGAATCAAGTACGCAAACATATAAATGAAGAGTATGTGCGATCAACGAAATGGTCAGATAAATTTGCGGATAAAATTGCGCAATTCGGCGGCAGCTGGAAATTTATTAATATCTTTTTTGCTTTCCTAATATTGTGGATCGTGTTGAACAGTTTATCTTTTACCAAAGTAATTCATTTTGATGAACCTCCTTTTATTCTATTAAATTTGGTGCTTTCTTTCATTGCAGGGTTCCAAGCTCCGATTATTATGATGAGTCAAAACCGCCAGGCAGCACGCGATAAACAAGAGGCCATTATTGACTTTGCCATCAACTATAAGGCAGAACAAGAAATCGATGATATGCAGGGCCATTTGCATCGGATTGAAGCTGATTTCGCAAAATTTAGGAGTGAGGTAAGAGGAGAATTATCGGAGATTAAAAAGTTGATATTGGAACAAGGGAATATGAGTTGATTGGATAAATTGGCTCTAAAGGGGATGTACTCATCTTTTTAATAAAAAACTGATATTCATTTAAGGTTAAATTAATATCCTGAATTCATAATAAAGTTAACCCCTTTTAACATATATCAGGCGTAACCCCGAAGTTGTCAAACATCGGGGTTATTCGTCAATATATGCCGGTTTCTAATCTTAATTGTTATTAAGTGAGGTGTATTTATATGAAGAAGAAAATAATAACAGCTGCACTGGCACTGATGCTTTCGTTACATGCATCGATAGGGTTAGCCGCTACTCATTCAAGCAGGAGCAGCAGTATACCCACTACATCGCCAAGAGCTGGAACGTTTTCGACGAATAGTTCTAACTCCAGTTCACATGTAACTACCCATAGCCAATCTTCGTCAGGAGGATTTAGCGGCGGAGCTTCGAATAAATCAACAGTTCCTGGCAATCCAAGTTCAAGCAGCACTGGAACAAAAGGTGGAACGGCTTATAGTTCGGGAAGAAGCTATTATGGCGGCAGCACTTACTCTAATACAGTTCCAAGCGGAACAAAGCCAAGTTCATTTTGGCCTATGGCAGGTGCATTTGCCGCGGGGACATTTTTAGGATCCATGTTACATCCAATGGGCGGTTATTATCCTGCTGGCGGCGGTGGATATGTTCATCAACCCTTCTCTTTTATGCCCCTATTACTTGATATAATCGCAATCCTATTTATAATTTGGTTTGTTTCCTTGCTATTTAGATCACTGAGAGGACGACGAGGATAAACTTCAATTAGGCGAAGAAGACCCAAGGGAGACAAAGAGAGGATTTAACCCCACTATTCCATAACCGGAAGGTGGGTTCTTTTTTTCACAATTTTGCCCTATCTTTAAGCACTATTGTTATAAAATCGCGAATGAATCCTTCCAGGTAAGCCGGTTCATGAGAACAAAGTACAATTTTATTGGTAAAACGGATTCCATTAACGTCAACCTTAGCTATCTCTCCGCGTTTGATGAATTGACTTGCTACTGATCGAAGCCACCGAACAAAAATCCCGTCAAATGGGACTCTCAAGCAATATTGCAATAGTAGACGATGGAGGAAACCTGATCGCATTTCATAGGATAGATAAAGCCCGGATTGCTGGTATTGAGATTTCAAAGAATAAGGCTTGGACGAGTGTCAGTATGCAAATGCCAACAGCAAATTTAGCCCAGACAGCGCTCCCTGGCGGCCCCACTTTTGGAATAAATACAACAAATAACGGCAGAATCGTCATCCTGGGAGGGGGCATACCTTTAGTTAGCGGTGAACATATTGTTGGCGGTGTTGGTGTAAGTGGAGGGAGCAGTACCCAAGACATCGAAATTGCAAATGCGGCCGTTCAAGCATTCGCAGCAATGAGTGGAAAGCCAGGGACTACTAGTGTTCATGCTCGAATTGGTTCTGTCCAGATTCACAGCTAATACGAACAAGCTTGTTCGAAAAAGACCTTCCGGATATTGGAAGGTCTTATTTATTGTCATTCCCTTTGAAAAAGGAGAAAAGTAACCACCCATTTGTCCATGCTTTTGAGCAAACCGCTTTGACCACAAAACGGTTGGTACGGAAAAAATACGAATGGATGGTTACGGGTTAAAGCAAAACCGTTATATTCGGATTGATTTACACCGAGGAAGGGGAGAGCCGTGTATGCATCTACTGGATCATTTAAACAAGGAAAAAATCATGGCTATGATTCGAGGAGTTCAGCCGGATGCTGTGGATCGGACGGTTGAAGCGCTGACGATGGGTGGCGTTCGATTTCTTGAAGTCACAACCAACACCGAGGGAGTCTATTCATTGGTAGAGCGCCTGAGAAAGGCATATGGGCACGATTTATTTATTGGTGTTGGCACGGTGCTGAATGTCGAGATGGCGAGAAATGCGAGGCGGAAATCTCGTCAATCGGCAGTGGATCAATTCGGGTCAGTTTGCCGCATTACAGAAACTAGCCCAGGAGTTTGTTCGTGTCATTGCCGAGCTGCGGGAGGTGATCTGAATGAATGATAGGAAAGATGTTAGCATGGATCATCATAGAACACCGTTGTTCACAGCTCTGCAGCAGCACGCCGCCGGCGATCCGCTGCAATTTCATATACCGGGTCACAAAAAGGGGAGGGGAGCGGATCCGGAATTCCGATCCTTTGTCGGGGATAATGCCTTGTCAATCGACTTGATCAATATCGTTCCGCTTGATGATCTTCACCAACCTGCAGGTGTCATTCGCGAGGCCGAGCAGTTGGCGGCGGATGCCTTTGGAGCGGACTATACGCTGTTTTCCGTACAAGGAACCACTGGAGCCATTATGACGATGTTAATGTCCGTCTGTTCACCAAGAGACAAAATCATTATTCCCCGCAACGCGCATAAATCCATCCTTTCCGCTGTGATCTTTGCGGGAGCGCTCCCCGTATGGGTCGAACCGGAAAAGGATGCGCGGCTTGGCATCGAGCATGGCGTGACTCTAGAGTCGATTCGGCAAGCCATCAGCCGGAATCCGGATACCAAGGCCGTACTACTCATCAACCCGACTTATTATGGTACCTGCATTAATTTGCGTCAGATGGTGGAGTTTATTCACAGCTGCAACATCCCGGTTCTGGTCGATGAAGCGCACGGGACGCTGCTCCATTTTCATGAACGGCTGCCCATGTCCGCGATGCAGGCGGGGGCGGATATGGCGGCAACCAGTGTGCATAAATTGGGAGGGTCCATGACGCAAAGTTCCGTCCTGAATGTTAAGGGCGATCGCGTAAGTATCAAGCGAATTCGTACGTTTATGAGTATGCTGACGACAACTTCAACCTCTTATCTGCTGCTCTCTTCGCTGGATGCCGCTCGAAGACAGCTTGCGCTGCACGGACAAGCCTTGGCAGAGCAAACGATTCGGTTGGCCCGGGATGCCCGCCGCCAAATCAACGAAATTTCCGGGCTCTATTGTTATGGCGATGAAATATGCGAAAAAGAGGGAGTATTTCATTACGACCCGACCAAGCTTTGTATTCACCTGGATCAGCTGGACATTACAGGGTTTGGCGCCGAGGAGTGGCTGCGGAAAACGTACAAGATTGAGGTTGAGCTTAGTGACTTGAAGAATCTTTTGTGTCTGATCACGCTGGGCGATACCGAGCGGGAAGTCAGCCGATTGCTTCAGGCTTTGCGGCATATGTCAGAGTTGTTCAGATGCCGGGAAATACCTTACACTCGCGCTTGTGCCGCTATCGTTCCGGCCGCTTCACGATTCTCATTGCCGCCAAGAGATGCCTTTTATGCGCGTTCGGAGAGTATACGGCTTCAGCAATCCATCGGGCGAGTGATTACTGAATTTGTGTATGTCTATCCTCCGGGAATCCCCATTCTGATGCCCGGGCAGATCATCACACCGGAAGCAGTGGATTATATAAGGCGGCATTTGAAGGCCGGGCTGCCGGTGAAGGGGACGGAGGACCCGGATATTCAAAAGCTCAGAGTCGTCGCTGCCCCCCGGCAAGAAAGCGAAGCACTCGGCAGCCGTTCCGGATATATTATTCCGGATTGACATAAGCAAGCTGATACGAGGAGTTGAGAAATATGAACTTACCCAAAACACTGCGATGGTTCGCATCCCTATTCATGTTGATGGCTTTGCTAGTAGTCTCCACCGGATGTTCCGACGTCATTGTACTCCAACCGAAAGGACCGATTGCGGCACAGCAGCGGGATTTGATGCTAATTTCAACGGCTCTTTGCTCCATTGTCATTGTACCTGTTCTCATTCTTACGGCTGTCATCATTTGGCGTTATCGGGACAGAACAGGCAGAAAAGCGGCGTATTCGCCGAATTGGGCACACAGCACCAAGCTGGAGGTCATCTGGTGGGGCATTCCGATTGTCATTATTATGGCGATCGCGGTCATTACCGTCCGATTCACTTACGCGTTGGAGCCGTCCAAGCTGCTAAAGTCCGACGTCAAACCATTGACTGTACAAGTGACCTCCCTGAACTGGAAGTGGCTGTTTCAGTACCCTGAACAGGGAATTGCCACCGTGAATGAGCTGAAGATTCCTCAAGGTGTGCCGGTTCGTTCGAGATAACGGCCGACTCCCCGATGAACTCCTTCTGGATTCCCCAACTTGGAGGTCAAATCTATGCCATGTCCGGGATGGCAATGACGCTTTATTTGCAAGCCGACGAACAGGGGAAATACTGGGGATCCGGAGCCAATTTTACCGGCACCGACTTTGCGAAGATGTATTTTGACGTGGAATCTGTGACGCCGGAGCAATTTTATCAATGGGTGAATGGGGTCAAAGCGGACTCGCCGGCGCTTACGCTGGATGGCTACAGTCAATTGGCTAAGCCTTCCGCATCGAAGGTACAAACTTATTCCTCTTTTCCCATAGGGGAGTTTGAAATGATCGTCACCAAGTATGCGACGTCCCATCATCATGACATGTCTGTGCATGAGATGAAGGGCATGCAAATGAACAAGTAGTAACAGAGGAAAGGAGACATGGAATCTTGCTGGAGAATGTAAAAAGCTTCGCCTCCCATTTTTTCGTAACCGGCGACCCTTTGATTTATGGGGCGGATGTCAGCATCGGACTGACTCTGCTGGCCATATTATTTGTACTGACTTATTTCAAAAAATGGGGGTTGCTGTGGCGCGAATGGCTAACCACGGTCGATCATAAGAAGATCGGCATTCTGTATATTTTTTCGGCTTTTCTGATGCTGTTTCGCGGCGGAGTAGACGCCCTCCTGATGCGAACGCAGTTGGCTGTGCCGGAGTTCCAATTTATGCAGCCCGATCATTACAACGAGATTTTTACAACGCATGGCGTCATTATGATTTTGTTTATGGCCATGCCGTTTATGTTCGGTCTGTTTAACGTGGTGGTACCGCTCAGATCGGGGCCCGGGACGTAGCTTATCCGTTCCTGAATGCGCTCAGCTTCTGGCTGTTCTTCGCCGGCGCCATGTTATTCTACCTGAGCTTTGTTATCGGCGGTTCGCCGGACGCTGGGTGGCTCGCTTATCCGCCTTATTCCGAACTGATGTACAATCCGGGCGTCGGGCAAGACTTCTATATTTGGGGCATTCAGATTTCCGGGATCGGCAGCTTGATGACCGGCATCAACTTTATCGTTACCATTCTGAAAATGCGCGCGCCGGGGATGAAGCTGATGACCATGCCGATGTTCCCATGGTCGGTGCTCTCAAGCTGCATCGCGATCATATTCTCGTTCCCCATCCTGACGGCGACACTGGCGCTGTTGTTTCTGGATCGATACGCCGGCACACATTTTTTTACGCTGGATGGCTGAGGGAACCCTATGATGTACATCAATCTGATCTGATGTGGGGACATCCCGAGGTCTATATTATCGTACTGCCGGCCTTCGGCATATTTTCCGAAGTGGTGGCGACCTTTTCCAAGAAAAAGCTGTTCGGCTATAAATCGATGGTGTACGCCATGATGATCATCAGTATTTTATCGTTTCTTGTGTGGGCACATCATTTCTTTACGATGGGCTCCGGGGCGGACGTCAATGCCTTCTTCGCTTTGACCACGATGCTGATTGCCATCCCGACCGGAGTAAAGATCTTCAACTGGCTGTTCACCATGTTTCGGGGCAAGATTACGTTCGAGACACCGATGCTGTGGACAGTCGGGTTTATTCCGTGTTTTGTGGTAGGAGGCATGACCGGGGTGCTGCTATCGGTTGCACCGGCAGATTTTCAATACCACAACAGCTACTTTCTGATTGCACATTTCCATCAGGTGATCATTGGCGGTGTCGTGTTCGGCTACTTCGCCGGATTGTATTACTGGTGGCCCAAGTTGTTCGGCTTCAAGCTGAACGAGCGCATCGGCAAGTGGGCGTTCTGGTTCTGGAATATCGGTTTTTACGTATGCTTTATGCCGCAATATGTGCTCGGGTTAATGGGCATGACGCGGCGTGTCGTAACGTACGGCTGGGACAAAGGCTGGTGGGAGTTGAATTTGGTGTCTACCATAGGCGCTGGGCTAATGGGAATCGCTTTTCTGTTCCAGGTCTGGCAATTTGCGAATGGCGTCAAGCATTCTCGGAACCATCTCGATATGACGGGAGATCCGTGGAATGGACGCACTTTGGAATGGTCGATTCCTTCTCCGGCGCCGCATTACAACTTTGCGGTAATTCCGCAAGTGTCGGAGCTGGATGAATGGTGGGAGGAAAAGCAGCGCAGGGAACAGGGAGCATCCGTTCCGGCCGCCGCAAAAAAACTGGAGCCCATTCATATGCCCAAAAATTCCGGCATTCCGATTGTGATGGCAGGTTTCTGGTTTGTGGCCGGTTTTGGATTCGTGTTCCATTGGCTATGGCTCACGATACCGGGTTTGGCGGGCGTTGCAGCATGCATGCTCGCCCATTCCTTCAACTATGACACCGATTATTATATTCCGGTCGAAGAAATCACTCGCACGGAAGCCGCCATAAGGGAGGTGACCAACTCATGAATTCAACCAGCCTGACCGAACAACCTATGACAGGGCATCATGATCATCCGGATGTGGAAGAGATGCGCACGTTCGGCTTCTGGATTTACCTCATGACGGATATCATGATCTTCGGCACGTTTTTTGCCGCTTATATCGTTCTGAAAAACAATACCAATGGAGGTCCGGGGCCCGCCGATTTGTTCGAATTGGGCGGAGTGATTGCAAGCACATTTATTCTGCTCGCGAGCAGCTATACATGCGGATTGGCGGTGCTTGTGATGCACAAAGGAAAGCAACGGGCTCTGATCGGGTGGCTTGGCATAACGGCCTTGCTGGGGGCGGTGTTTATCGGATTGGAGGTCAGAGAGTCTGCGCATTTTGTGAATGAAGGCGTAACGATGAGCGCCAGCGCATTTTTATCGGCTTTTTACACACTGGTGGGTACCCATGGTGTGCATGTGACGATTGGATTGGTATGGATGATTGCGTTGATGATGCAGCTGACCAGAAAGGGAATTACCCCTATAACGAAACGTAAGGTCTATGTGATCAGCCTGTTTTGGCACTTTTTGGACGTGGTCTGGATTTTCGTATTCACAGTTGTCTATTTAATGGGGGTGAACTAAGATGGCTCGTGTGGAATCGGTTCATTCACAAGGAGAAGCGCATGGATCCTTTCAATCGTATACGCTTGGTTTCTTATGCTCCATCGTTCTGACAGTCATTCCGGTGGCCATTGTATTAGGGGGCTGGCTGGAGGGCAAAACGAAAGCTGTCGTGCTGATGACTGCCGGCGTATTGCAATTGATCGTACAGCTTTTTTTCTTCATGCATTTGCGAGAAGAGAAGAAGCCTCGCTACAATTTGATTTCCCTGATGCTCGGATTAGTGATCCTGGTGATCATCGTTGCCGGGTCGATGTGGATCATGTTGTACAACATGGTGGCTTCATGAGCTAAGCGGGAGCAAAGGAAAAAGGTTGGCATGGAGGATGCCAACCTTTTCGTTATAACCATTGCGTCTAAGAGACTATCAAAGCCCGCAGCGCTTCCGCAAATCTTGAGATTCCAACAGCTATTTCCTCCGTTTTTGGTCTTGCAAACGTGAACCGTACGAAGCCTGAATCCGAACCATAAACGCTGCCTGGTACAAAAACGACTCCTCTTTTAATGGCTTCTTCCAGCAGTTTTCCATCATGAACCTCATGAAGCAGCTTGCACCATAAATGCAATCCGCCTTGGGGTGTTATGAACTTTACCAGATCCGGAAGCTCCTTCTGCAAGGATTCGATCAGTAAGTCCCGCTTAAATTGCAACTGTATTTGCAAGCGTTCCAAATGAGGATGGAAATATGACGATTTTATAAACTGGGCGGCTACACTTTGAGGAATAACGCTCAGTCCGAAATCCATCTGCTGTCTGGCATCCGCCAGCCTCTCCACAATGGAATGCGGGGCGACCATCCATCCGATGCGCAGACCGGAAGCGGCGATTTTGGAAAAAGAACCGATATAAAGGATGGAGCCGTTCGAATCCATCGATTTCAGCGGCTTGGGAGCAGCCCCCTCGAACGCCGTCAAGCTAAAAGGATCGTCTTCCACAATAGGCAGCCCTAATTTGCTGGCGACATCAAACAGCTGTTTACGCCGTTCTATGCTAAAAACAGTGCCTGTCGGATTTTGAAAATTCGGGTTCATAAACACCATCTTGATGCGATGTTTTTTATATAAGGAGCGAATATCCTCGGGACAAATTCCATGTTGGTCGACGGGAAGCCGGAACAACCGGAGCCCGGCTGATTGAAACATGGGCAAGGAATAGCAGTAGGAAGGATCTTCAATCGCAACAGCGTCTCCCGGAGACAATAAACACTGCGTAATCAAATATAACGATTGCTGAGAACCGGATGTGATCATAACCGATGATTCGGTTGTTTGGATGCCTCGGTATTTGTCGAGATATGAAACTAGCGCTTGCCTGAGCGGAATATATCCTTGCGGGTTGTCGTAACCCAAATGAGAGGTGTAACGATGTTCATTCATCAGTGTTGTGATTTCATCGCTTGGAGCTAAATCCGCCGACAGTTCGCCGCTCGCAAAATCGATCAGGGAAGGATGCTGATTCAGCGCTTCCCGTATCCTTCGCATAAATGGCAAGTTGGGCAAAAAGCTGCCTCCTTCGGCATACCGACTCCAGTTTGGCGTATGTTTGGGCATAGCCCCCCATTTGGTTCTGCTTACACGCGTTCCACTTCCTGTCCGGCTTTCAATGATTCCCATCGACCGAAGCTCTGCAAAAGCCATAATGACGGTGCTTCGATTTACACCCAGCTGCTCCGCCAACTTTCTTTCGGATGGAAGCAAGCTGCCCGGCGGAAATTCACCATATGAAATTCTCCGTTCCAGATGGTCGGAAATTTGTTCGTAAAGAGGTTTTTTGCTTTGTCGATCGGGTTTCCACATGATTTCACCACCCTCGGTTTGTAAATAAAGCATCGCTATGATGTTTATCATATCACTGAATTTCAAACATCAAGGTGCTTGTTTACATCCTAACCATGACAATTGTTTTTCTATTCCTTGAACATGGAGGTTGTGGATAACAATCAAGTGGTTGGTTATACATCGCCCGCCATCTCAATCGTGAGAAATCATCAAGAAATTAAACAACGTTTACACCGGGAGTCATTTCATCCGTTCAAATGGATGGTTTTATTTTATCCTCTTTTGGATGGTTTATTTTGAACTGTTTTCATTTATCATAGTGATTAAGTTGGAATTGGATAAGGAGTGAGTCGATTGGCAGCATCAAATGAGGAAAATATCTCGAAAATCGAAATCATCAAGCGGCAGAGCCGGCAACTAAGGGGCACGATTAAAGAAGCCCTTTCGGATGAACAGAACAAATTTTCGGAAGATAATGTTCAGGTGCTCAAATTCCATGGCGTCTACCAACAGGACGACCGGGATCTGCGGGCACAGCTCACGAAAGAAGGGAAAGATCGGCATTACAGCATGATGATCCGCGCCCGCATTCCTGGAGGGGTGTTATCCCCGGATCAATATTTGACGTTCGACCGCCTGGCGGACGAGTACTCGGATTATAAAAACATACGTATTACCACCCGGCAAACGCTGCAGCTTCACGGGATTCTCAAAGGCGACCTGAAAACAACGATCAAAACACTGAATGAGGCGCTGGTTACGACGCTCGGGGCTTGTGGAGATTCCGGCCGCAATACCATCTGCTGCGCAGAACCAGGTGACGAACCGTTCCGTGCCGAGATGCAGCATGATGTGCTTGCTTTGGCGGATCGGCTTAGCGCAAAGACGAATGCGTACCATGAAATTTGGATTGATGGTGAGGCTGTTCAATTGGCTGATGACAAATCGGAGGAACCGCTGTATGGCGAGGTTTATCTTCCGCGAAAGTTTAAAGTCGCTATCGTGCCGGAGGGTGATAATTGCCTCGATGTGTACGATAACGATCTCGGGCTCGTAGCGCATATTGAAAGCGGTCATATCCGTGGGTATACCGTGCTGGTAGGCGGAGGAATGGGGAGGATGGCGCTTGACCAAGACACATATCCTAGGCTAGCAAGCCCATTATGCTATGTTGCCAGAGATGAAGCGATCGAACTGATCCTGGATACATGCGTAGCTATCGTTACCATCGAACGGGACTATGGCGATCGCTCGAACCGGCGGTTTGCCCGCATGAAATATCTGATTGACAGACGGGGGCTGGAATGGTTTCGGGAAGAAGTCGAGACGAGGCTCGGTCGAAAGCTGGAACCGCCGCGGCCGTTGAAGTGGCATAACGGACATGACCATCTTGGTTGGCATCGGGAACGTGATGGAATCAGTTATTTGGGCATATTTATACCATACGGGCGCATTAAAGATACGGAGACGATGCAGTTGAAATCGGTGCTCCGCGATATCGTACATGATTTCCGGCCCATTGTTCGCTTTACATCACAGCAAAATGTGATCCTTAGCGGAATTGCTAACGAGCTTCGACCGGCGATTGAAGAACGGCTGCGCGCTGCGGGCGTACCGCTGCCAGAGGAGCTGTCGAATGTTCGGCAGAATACTATGGCATGCGTGTCGTTGCCGACTTGCGGCCTTGCTTTAGCCGAGTCGGAGAGGGCATTACCGGAACTTATGCCACAGTTTGAGCAATTGTTCGACGAGTTGGGACTTTCCAATGAAGAGATTACCATTCGGATGACCGGATGCTCGAACGGCTGCGCGCGTCCCTATAACGCCAATATCGCTTTTATCGGGCGGTCGCCCGGGAAGTATGACATGTTTTTGGGAGGCAGTTCGCTGGGGACGGCATTGAACACTCGGTTTCGGGAGACGGTGCCGTTCGATCAACTGGTTCCAACGGTTCGCTCTGTATTGGAATCCTTCGTACAAGAGCGGGAGACGGGTGAGGAATTTGGGATGTATTGGCGTCGCACCGGTTTGGAGAAACATCGTGACTACGGGACCGACCCTAATCCGGCTTAAATCCGAAGTTAGAGCCCCGATTTATTTATTGCCGAACTATGGTTCATAGGAAGGAGTGGCTAAATGGGCAAAGGATTGGAGGGGAAAAGGGTTGTCCTTGCTGGATCTCGCAAGCTGCGGGAACTGAGCGAGATTATTGAGAGACAAGGCGGGACACCTATTGTTCGTTCACAGCAGGGAATGCTGCTGCTGCAAGAGCATGAGATGGAACGTGATCTGCTGCATTTAATCGAGAACGGAACAGACTGGTCTATATTCACAACGGGAACCGGCCTGGAAGCCTTGCTTCAGCAAGCAAAGCGAATAGGCGTTCACGATCGATTGTTGGAGATGGTAAGGAACTCCAATGTTGGAGCGAGAGGATACAAAACGTTAGCTCTGTTGAAACAGCTGGGCATTCAACCGATCGTCATGGATGAAGATGGGACGACGGAGGGACTTATTCGATCGCTTCAAGCTTACGATTTTACAGGGCAAGGCGTTACAATCCAACTTCATGGCGAACCGATGCCATCGTTCGTATCCTTTCTGGAAAGGAAGGGCGCTACAGTTCGGACTATCTTGCCGTATATGCATGTGGCTCCTGATTTTGACGTTTCGTATACGCTGTGCAAGGAAATCACGGAAGCATCCGTCGATGCGGTCTGTTTTACAACAGCGGTACAGGTTCAATATTTTTTCCAATATGCTAAAAGCCATGGCCGTTATCTGGAGATCAACGAAAGTTTCCGTAAACGGGTACTGGCGGTGGCGATCGGCAGGGTAACAGCCGAAGCTTTAAAGGAAGAGGGAGTGAGACGGGTATTGGTGCCTGAACATGAACGAATGGGTGCCATGATCGTCGAACTGGCTCATTATTATAAGAATGCATCGACACAGCGAGGGGTGGCGGAATGAGAAATCATCATGTGAAGGTAGCCGTTGTTCAATCCGCGCCTATCTTGTTCGATAAACAATCCGCCATGGACGAGATTGCAAGCATGACGAAGGATGCGGCTGAACAAGGGGCCAACTTGATCGTTTTTCCTGAAGTGTTTTTGCCGGGTTATCCGCGAGGCTTAAGCTTCGGAACACGCGTCGGAAGCCGCACTGACGACGGGAGAAGAGATTGGGAACGCTATTGGTCAAGCGCCATCGACATACCGGGAGCCGAAACTCAGATTCTATGCGAACTGGCGAAGGAGTTGGGGGTTTATCTGGTTATTGGCGTTGTAGAGCGGGACCAGGAATTTAGTACGGGAACCTTATTTAATTCCATAGTATACATCGGGCCGGAAGGTCTTCTGGGCAAGCATCGTAAGCTGGTTCCTACGGGTTCCGAACGTCTCTTATGGGGACAAGGGGACGGCAGTACGCTGACCGTCATTGATACCCCCTTCGGCAGAATTGGCGGTTTGATTTGTTGGGAAAATTATATGCCGCTCGCCCGAACGGCCATGTATGCGCAAGGCATTGACATTTACCTTGCTCCTACAGCAGATGCTCGCGATACGTGGCAGGCCACGATACGGCATATTGCTTGTGAAGGCCGCTGTTATGTCATTTCTTGCAATCAGTTTGCAACCAAAGCGTCATATCCCGCTGATTTGGCTTATTATGAGGACATCAAGGAGGACGCCGACATTCTAAGCCGGGGAGGAAGCGCCATAGTAGGGCCGCTTGGCGAGTATGTCGTTGAGCCGCTCTATAATCAAGAAGGGATTTTGTTCGCAACGTTGGATCTTACCCAGGTCACACAAAGCCGATTTGATTTTGATGTTGTAGGGCATTACAGCCGTCCGGATATCTTTCAATTGGTCGTTAACGATAAAAAACAAGAGGTTGTACGGTTTACCAAGACACGAGCAAAATCCGGATGGAACGAAGAGTAGGCTGACCGAAATGAGAGAACACAAAGCCGCAGGACCATAGATATTGCGAAATATTCAGACACGGCCTTGAGGTCGTGTTTTTTTATTAACCAGTGCAGGGACTTTAAGTTTATTCACCAAAAAATTGGTTGCTCTTAAAAATGCGTAATTAACTTTGTACCTTTTATGGAAACTGATAGATGTGATGAAATAAACTTGGTACCGTGCCAAGTCAACAGATTCACCACATATCCTAATGTATCCGAATTAGATGTTCCGATGATCCGTTGTAAAGCAAGTAAATCATAATTCATGCCGCGTTCATTTATAACGATTGGAAATAATGATCCTAAAGCAAGAACCTCGCCCTTTATTGGATTTTTAAGTTTTCCATTTTCGTTGTAGTATTGGGATAAATAATCATAACCTTTGTAGCTAATGTCCAGGGTGAAAAGCATGTCAAGTGTTGGACTTCCCACGTCCACCTTATACATGTCTTTATAATCTACATGAAACTTATAGTCTTGATTATATTTTTCGAAATTAAACAATTCGCGGAGATTATTATTCTTAAATGAGTAAATATAGAAGATACCATATCCTCCACTTCCTCCTGTATTGATACTAACTAAAATGTCAAGTGTGTTATCCTTGTCAAAATCTCCAAGGAACAGCCTAGCGTTATATCCAGCATTGTTCTGAAGTTGAACAGTTGTATTTCGGTTAGATTTACCGTCTTGGATGACAATTGTAATATGATCTGCAAATATTCCTGGAGAACCTTCTGTATTTCCAATTAGATACACGTTATCCAGCATTCCGTCACCATTTACATCGCCTTGCTTCTTGTCCAACAAAACCAGTTTTCTCGACAAAGCGCCCCATTGGAACGGGTGATATAAATATCCCATAGCGATATTCTCCCTTGGTTTCTTTTCAAAATCGCTTTCGATCCTTTTCATCCTATGCAAATGCCCAGCCGATGGTTCGTTTGCATAAGCGATGAGTCATGTTGTTCACGGTACCTCAATTACCGCCATTGTAGTTCTTAATAAGAGAAACAAGAGCCTAGGCAGCCTAGGCTCTTGTTTTTAGAGGCATACACGACATTTACAATTCGAACATAAATATTTTTGGGTCGAATAAGTTCGGTTGAGTTGCTCTTATGCCAACAATACGATGACAAGCAATTCGAATAGGACTAAAGTAAGGATGTCACTAGGTCCAAAAAAAGCACGATGTCCTGGAGGATGTGAAACTCTTAAATACACATGACCGCTGTCGCAATTTACAATTACACCTTGGTAAACATGGCCATCCATGGTTTGAACACGAACTAATCGATTTACGTGAGTGTTGCAAATGTGATGAATACGATCTCGAATTGATCTTAAAGTGCGTACTGCGTTTGGGTCAGCATGATACAGAACTTGTTGATGGGTTGTTGGATATTGAATACTCATTATATGCCCTCCGCATAGCTTCATAATAAATTCTTTTCATCCTATGCGCATACCTAGTCTGAGGTTCGTGTATACCATTTCTGGAAGAAGGCGCGCTTTGTTGTATCGACTGCTGTCGCTTTCCATGCAATGAAGGCAAGTGATTTGAAGGTAGGTCAATCTGTGATTGTCTTCGGTGCAGATTTTTTGACTAATCTATGAAAACAGACAATAATAAGAAATAGGTAATTTGCAGGAATAACCATTTAACGCTACTGTCGCTTGCGTACCCTTTGAGCAAACTTGCTCAGAGTCTTTATTATGGTTATAAATGGCAGAATAGGGGCAATATACATATCGACGCTAAAAATGGGATTCGGAGGCCGGGGTTATGCTTGATTGGCTCATGCACTGGATAGATCAGCACGGATATATCGTATTATTTCTTGCACCCATGCTGGAATTGCTTTTTCTGCCCGTTTCTGCAGAAGTTGTTATGGGTTATGGCGGTGTTCTTGTTTTTCAAGGGAAATTAAATTGGCTGATAAGTATTTTGGCGGCGGGAACCGGCAGTTCGATCGGTATGACCCTTGCTTATTGGATCGGTTATAAATTGGGGAGACCCTTTTTTGAAAGGTACGGCTCCCGCATCCATATGGGACCTGAACGAATAGATAAGGCTGCTCAGTGGTTTCAGAGATACGGAAACAAGGTCATTACCATTAACTATTTTATTACGGGAGTCCGGCATATCACAGGATATTTTTCAGGCATTACTCGGATTCCCTTTCGAACGTTTATGCTCTATGCATACATCGGGGCTTATCTGTGGGCCGCTATGTTTGTTTCTTTAGGCAAGCTCTTCGGGCCGAAATGGGACCAATATCAAGTCTTAATAAAAAAATACGTGTTGATTATAACCATTATTATCGCAGTAATATTTGTTTTGTCTTTCCTTTATAAAAAGTATAAGCTTCAAATCATTGAATTCTTCACAAGTACATTCAAAAAAGGAGAAGAGATCTTTCATTCCCTGCGCCGTGTGAAAATATTGGTTGTCGTCACATTCGCGGTTTTTTTATCGCTATTCGTTTTGATGATCGGTTTAATTCAAGACTTTTTAGCCAAAGAATTTGACGATTTCGATATGGTGACTTCATTTATTATCCACGCGATGTTTGATGAGAGCTGGTCATCTTTGATGAATGGCTTCGCATTCTTAGCTTCTTTTGAGGTTTTGGTGCCCATCGTCATATTGACCCTGTTGTGGATTATATTTAAAGGAAAAGATCGAATGCTGGAAACCATTTTTCTGCTGATTGTCGTCATCGGGGGAGAAATGTGGGATGAAGGTTTACGGCGTTTGTTTCACCGAGTAGGACATGTAGCTTCAAGCGGTCATGTGCCCTATACGTTTCCAAGCGAACAAACTTTTATAACACTCATTGTGCTCGGTTTTAGCGCTTTTTTATGGGTACGGCACGTTAGAAGCATTTGGGTTCGATATGCGGTTTCTTTGATGGTGATTGTTGTGTGTATACTTGTAGGTTTAAGTCGTATATTTTTTGAGGTGCAGTATCCAAGTGAAGTTGCTGCAGGATACGTATTCGGCGGCGTTTGGCTCAGCTTAAATGTGATTTTGTTAGAGATTTTCCGATTATTTAAAAACAACAAGACGAACTTTTCAACTTAATCGAAAGTCTTTTTTTATCGAAGCACTGCGGGGGAAAGATTATGCGTGGATCAAAACATTTCTCAAGAAGCTAAGAGGCTTGGGGCTCAAGCAGTTAGTGAGCTCTGTCTTTTCTTAATTAAAAAAGTCGTTCGGCGGAAGGAGGTTTTCGAGTGTTCATCGAAACCTTTGTTATTGCCGTACTCTTTAAATAAATTTGCTTTAAGAAGTATGTTCATATCGGCAAAAATTATTTTAGGTATTTGTAGAAATCAGATCATCTCATCCCGTCACTTTATTGTGAGTGATATCACGATATCATAATGTGAGAGGAGTACTAACATGCATTACACACTTCTGTTTTATGAAAACCCCGAGGATTTTGCTGCCCGTAAAGATCCGTCCCGGCAACAGGATTACTTGTCTAGCTGGTCTCACTATGTTCATGCTCTGCGAAAATCGGGCATCGTGGTAAGCGGCTCCGGTTTATATCCGCCGGAGACGGCAACCACGCTGCGCCGCCATGATGGCGAGATGCTGGTGCAGGATGGACCTATTTCCGAGACAAAAGAGCAGGTTGGCGGTTTCTTCATCATCGATGTACCCGATCAGGACAAAGCTCTGGAATGGGCAGCACGCGCGCCCGTCGACGCGGTAGAAGTGAGGCAAAATATCCCTTCGATCAAGTAAATGCCATGAATGCTTATGACGTTGTCGAACAAACTGCACGCGATGCCTATGGCCGGCTGGTCTCGTTCTTAGCCATAAACTGGCGGGACATAGACGCTGCGCAAGATGCGATCTCGGACGCCTTTCTTGTCGCATTGGAAACGTGGCCGCGCGTTGGCGTTCCGGATAAACCGGAAGCTTGGTTGCTTACTGCGGCGCGGCGGAAGTTAATTGATCAAGCTCGCCGTAACCGCATCTACAATCGAATTGCACCGACTTTGCTCCTGATGTCGGAAGAAGCCGAACAATCGACTTCTTCCGACACAGTTTTTCCAGACGAACGACTCAAGATGCTGTTTCTTTGCGCTCATCCCGGCATCGACCCAAAGGTACGCACACCCCTCATGCTCCAGACTGTGCTTGGCATCGATGCCGCCCGCATCGCGTCCGTTTTCACGGTAAAGCCCTCCACGATGGGGCAGCGTCTTACCCGTGCAAAAACAAAAATTCGCTCTGAAAGCATGCTGTTCAACATGCCTGATGCGGAAGAACTTCCACAGCGATTGGATTCCGTACTCGAAGCTATCTTTGCCGCATATGGTACCGGTTGGGACGAAGTGACCGAGACGAATACGCACCGAAAAGGGTTGACCGAAGAAGCGATCTATTTAGGCAGGTTACTTTCACAATTTATGCCTCATGAGCCTGAAGTGCAGGGATTGCTGGCACTGATGCTGCATTTAGAGGCACGCCGCGATGCCCGCTTGGATGAATCGGGAAACTATGTCCCCCTGTCTGAGCACAATCCTGCAAGTTGGTCGAAGACGTTGATTCAAGAGGCTGAGAGTTGTCTGAACAAAGCCTCGCAAGCACGGAATGCGGATCCTTATGGACCGTATTTGGCCCAGAGGGGTGACGAAGGAAGAGGCTCAATTAAACGAATGGATGAAGGAAATTGCACCAAGCCATCAATTGCGCAAATTCTTTGGACATATTCCAGAAAAATTTGAAACTTTTAAAGCTTTGTATACCGCTGAGTTAGATGCGGATTCAGTTCAGCCCTATCTGGAGAAACTCAGAATTTGGGCAGAGCGGGGTACAATCACACTATTATATGCTGCCAAAGATACACAGTATAATCATGCCATTATACTAAAGCAATATCTGGATCAACGAAATGCCAAGAAATCTCCGAACAAATAGACTTCACCTTTTCTTGGCATCCATTCTGAGACCTCGACCCACATGTTCAGACAGGTTTTTTTCTTTTTGCTGTAGGTTATGCTAAGCTTTGACTGTCACCCAAAAAAATCCAGCAACATAAGGAGGTGATGCCCCATGACAACGAACAGCAAACCCAATAGATTAGCCAAGGAAAAATCGCCGTATTTACTGCAGCATGCTTACAATCCGGTTGACTGGTTCCCTTGGTCGGAAGAGGCTTTTGAGATTGCCAGGCGCGAAAACAAGCCTATCTTCCTATCTATTGGCTATTCCACTTGCCATTGGTGTCACGTGATGGAACGCGAATCGTTCGAGGACGAGGAAGTCGCGGCGCTGCTTAACGCCGACTTTATCTCGATCAAAGTAGATAGGGAAGAGCGGCCGGACATCGATAATCTGTACATGTCGGTCTGCCAAGCCCTTACAGGGCAGGGCGGCTGGCCATTGACGATCGTAATGACGCCGGAGAAGAAGCCTTTCTTCGCGGGGGCCTATTTCCCGAAGGAGCGGAAATACGGTCGTTATGGCCTGATGCAGCTTCTGCCGCAGCTTGCTAACAAATGGAAGGAAGATCCTGCGAAGGTCGCTCAGATCGGCGAGCAGATTGTGGATGAGACGCAAAAGCGGATGATCGCGAACCTGGAAGGGGAGCTGTCGGAAGCGATGCTGGATCGAGCCTATGACTTGTACGAGCAGACGTTCGACCCGCAGTATGGGGGCTTCGGAGATGCGCCGAAATTCCCGACGTCGCACAACCTCTCGCTGCTGCTGCGTTATTGGAAGCGGACCGGCAATCCGAAGGCGCTGAGCATGGTGGAGAAGACGCTCGATGCGATGTGGCGCGGCGGGATGTACGATCATATCGGCTTCGGCTTCGCGAGGTATTCGACGGATGCAGAGTGGCTGGTGCCGCATTTTGAGAAAATGCTATACGACAATGCGCTCCTGACGATGACCTATGTCGAGGCCTTCCAGGCTACCGGGAACCGGCACTATGCGAATATTGCCGAGCAGATCATCGCTTATGTACTGCGCGATATGACGGATCCGGAGGGCGGGTTCTATTCCGCCGAGGATGCGGATTCCGAAGGCGTGGAAGGCAAGTTCTACGTATGGACGCCGGAGGAAATCCAAGCGGTGCTGGGCAAGGAAGAGGCGGAACTGTTCTGCGAGGTGTACGATATTACGCCGGACGGAAACTTTGAAGGGCACAGCATTCCCAACCGGATCGAGCGGCATCCAGTTACGCCTGAGGAGGAATCCAGACTCGAAGCTTCGAGGATCAAGCTGTTCGAGCACCGCGAGAAGCGTATTCATCCGCACAAGGACGATAAGATTCTCACGTCCTGGAACGGGCTGATGATTATGGCTCTGGCCAAGGCCGCCGCGGCGCTGCAAAAACCGGCATATGCCGAAGCGGCGGCACGGGCCGCCGACTTCGTGCTGACGAAGCTGCGCCGGGAGGATGGAAGGCTGCTGGCCCGCTACCGGGACGGGGAGGCCGCCTACCTCGGCTATGCCGACGACTATGCCTTCATGGCCTGGGGGCTGATCGAGCTGTTCGAGGCGACCTTCGAGCTCAAGTGGCTTCGCCATGCCTTAGAGCTTAACGAAGAGATGCTGCGCTTGTTCTGGGATGAAGAAAACGGTGGGCTGTTCTTCTACGGCCAGGACGGGGAGCAGCTGTTCACGCGCCCCAAGGAAATTTATGACGGCGCGATGCCGTCCGGCAATTCCGCCGCGGCGCTTACGCTGCAGAAGCTGGCGCGCTATACGTTCAATGCGGCGCTCTCGCAGAAAGCCGACGAGCAGCTGAGGGCGTTCGCCGGCTCGGTAGAGCGGTATCCGTCCGGTCACGCGCTGTTCCTCATCGCGCTCGACCTGGCGGTGACGGCCCCGGCGGAGATCGTCATTGCAGGCGATCCGAAGCGTGAGGATACGCTGGCTATGGTGCGCGAGGTGCAGACGACCTTCCTCCCGCATGCGCTCACGATCGTGTACCCGGCGGGAACAGAAGCCGCAGACGAGCTCACCAAGCTCGTACCATGGGTCGGCGATAAGCTGCCACTCGGCGGCAGGGCGACGGCTTATGTCTGCGAAAACTATGCCTGCCA
The DNA here is from genome assembly GCF_027533625.1 of Paenibacillus gyeongsangnamensis. GTDB lineage: Bacteria > Bacillota > Bacilli > Paenibacillales > NBRC-103111 > Paenibacillus_G > Paenibacillus_G gyeongsangnamensis. The sequence continues at coordinate 262,885 of NZ_JAQAGZ010000006.1, forward strand.
GTCACCGGTTGGCTACCTCGAGGAGCTGCGGGAGCTGCTCGGGGCGGAAGCGGCCGAGGAACCGGCAGATTGAACAGGCAGTAAAACGATAAAGGCTGAGCGGAACGTGGCTAACGTTCCCTCAGCCTTTATCGTTTTATTTGTCTTGTATCATCATGCTCCACAGATCGGATGAATCGTAGCCTAACCGCCATGCCGCTACGCCGGCTAGCTCATACTTCTTGGCAATTTCGAGCCGGGCTTTGATCGTTTCCTCATTCTCCAGCCAGAAGACGTTCGTAAAGCCGCCATCGGAATATTCCACCTTGTACTGGTTAAAGCGGGAGTCGTACGTCAGCTTCGGATTCTTGGAAGCGATCAGTGCAGGCAAATCCTTCAGCAGCAGCGCCCGGTTACTGTTCAGCGTGCCGTCTGGGGCGATTTTCCACTCCCGGACGTAGAACGGCATGCCCATGATCAGCTTGTCTCTCGGAATGCCGTAGGAGAGGAACTCCTGCACGCCTTGCTCGACCCATTGCAGGCCGGCGACCGAGCCGGGCTCCGTGCTGCCGGTCCAGTACTGGTCGTAAGCCATCGTAATGATGTAGTCGACCATTTGCCCCAGCTTCTCGTGATCGAACGCGCCGGCGGCATTCCATTTGACGCTTCCCCGCGGGAGGTCGACGGAGACGGTAAGTCCCTTCTGATGTGCGGCCGTTGTCAACTGCTGCATAAAATTCGTGAAGTTCGCCCGGTCCTTGCCCGCTACGCTTTCAAAATCAACGTTGATGCCGTCAACGCCGAGGCTTGCGGCTTTGTCCGTGAGCGCCCCGACGAATTTGGTCACCGCATCGCTGGCGGAGAGAAATTGCGTGGTCAGCGCCTGATCGAATTGATTGCTGACGAGCGGGTAGACGGTGAGTCCCTGTTTCTTCAGCCAAGCGACCGTATCCTTGTTCGAGCTGTCGGTCAATCCGCCGGCTGCGTCCGCCAGTTGGAAGTAGGTAGGCGAGACGACGTCCAGGCCTTTGGTGTTATTCACATGGGCGCGGATCGTGCTGTCGGCGGAGCTTCCGTTCCAGCCCCAGAACTTCAGGTTGCGCAGATTGTCCCAAATTTTCTCGTCGCCGTCGTAGAGCCGGACAGAAGCGTTGGTATAGCCCATCGCGTAATTCAGCGCCCCTCCGATGGTGGAAAAATCGCTTATCCAGCTGTCTTTTTGAAATACGCGGTAATAAGGATAATTATTCCAGATGGCCGGACTGCTTCCACCGCTTGTCCGCGGGGCGCTATCATCCGTAATTCGGGTATGATCGAATTGCTGCGCGTATTGAATCGCGGCATCCACTCCAATGAAGGAGCTTAACAGATTATCGTACTGATATACATGATACGTTCGTTCATTGGAGAAGACCGTGCCACCCGTAGCCGTATTGACGATCTTGGATCCTCCCCAGCGGAGCGATTCCTTCACGGCGTCCTCCAGATAGGCGAATCGCCACTCGGGAGGGGCGTACGAGTCTTGCGTTACCTGATAAATCGGTGTCCCTACCGTGCGCAGCGTGTTTTTCTGCGACTCCGTAATGTTGTCCCACGTCCAACTGTTGTCGCTCAAATCGATGATATGCGAATTGGACCATTTCTTGCCCTCGGCTATGGCTTGATTCAGTGTAGGGAAATCCCAGGAATCGAGTGTAATCTCTCCTTGATACAGCCGGTATTTCGGGTAGTTGTTCCACACCCAGCCGCCGGATTGCAGATCGCGGACACTGGCGTGTCCCCAGTGCGAGGCTTCCTGCACAGCCTGATCGAGCGTCGCAAATTCCCAGCCGGAGGAGGTATAGCTGTTCTGATAGACTTTATATCTCGGATAATTGTTCCACAGCCATTTGCGCGTGCCGATTTCCTCTACGTGACTGTCGGCGAAGCCCCGGGCATAGGCCTCGGCGGTTTTGTAATCTGAGGTTTCCGTCAGAAGCTTATCGTTCTGGTAAACCCGGTACTTTGACGTTTTATCCGCAGCTAAGGCGGAACCTGCAGAGGAAAGGAAGAGGGTTAACACGGACAAAAGGAGTGCGGTCTTGCGTTTCAACATATATCAGCCTCTCTCTGGTTGATCTACTCTATTAAACGCAGACTTATGCCCGGAAGTTGCGTAGGAAAATAGTAGAACGGCCGAAACATGCCGCAACGCAAATAAAATCCCTCCGGGAGGGAGGGATTTCGGCAATCGATGTCGTATTACGCGATATCGGCAACAATTTCGTCTTCGAGGATCAGACGGATCTGATCACGGAAGACGCGCAGGTTATGCTCTTTCAGCAGGTAACGCTCGATGGCTTCGAGGATGTTCGCGGCGACGATCACCTGGTTGCGGCCTTCGGCGAACACCTCCGCCGAGAAGCCGTAATCCTCGTCCCACATCAGCTCGACCTCGACCTGGGAAGGGTGAAGCTGCTTGCGTTCCGCCATATGCAGGCAGATCGCGTTGATGATATCCTGCTCGTTTAATCTCATCATCATGGCAAGGTTCCTCCGGATTAGTACTGTCTAGGGGTAGAATCCGGTTTGAACTTCTTCCGGTCGCGGAAGTAGACGAAGATTTTGCGGATGACGGCGAACAAGATCACTAGGGCGAAGACGTTGACGAGCATGCCGAGCAGGTGGCCCATGAAGCCCATGCCGCCGAACAAGCCGCCGAAGAGCAGACCTGCCAGGCCGCCGATCATCAGCCCCTTCATCAAGCCGCCGCCGCTGAAAAATCCGCGCTGCTGCGTAGGTGCCGGGTTCGTGGACGAAGCCGGCGATTTGGCCGCCGCAGGTTCCGTTTTATTCATACCGCCGTTCGGCGTTTGCGTGGTCGTGCTGGGGCTGTAGCTCTTTTTCGACGATTTGTAGGATCCCTTCGCATCGGCGACACCGCCGGCCGTGAAGGAGAGGGCGATTGTGCAGGCCATCAGAATGAGCGAAAGTTTTTTCCACATAATTGGTTCATCCTCCAGATTTTTGTTTTGTTGTACACTGCTTACATACGTATAATGTAAACAACGGTTTCAGTTTTCATACGAACTTGTTACAATAGGCTTAAGAGCTTTGTAGAAACGCCTGTTGCTGCGTGGATTTACGGAGGGAAATCGAGATGAAGCCATCCTATGCGGATGCGTATATCGAATTTTTAATTTATTTTCATACGGTTAGAGATTACTTTGAATGCCATGAAGTTATGGAGGAATTCTGGAAGTCCCGGCCTCAGGATCCGATGCGTGATACATATGAAGGCTTAATTCAGCTGGCGGTCTCGCTGTATCACCACCGCCGGGGGAACCGGGCCGGTGCGGTGAAGATGCTGAGCAGCTCGATGGAGATGATGCAGGACGAGCATTTGGAGGCGCTTGGCATTGACGCCACGGCGCTGCGGGAGCAGCTTGTGGGAAGGCTGCAGCTGCTGCGCTTGGCCGGGCTGCCTTATACGGATCTGGAGCTTCCGTTCAGAGACGCGGAGCTGCTCGCGATGTGCCGCAAGGCGGCCGAGGCGGCCGGAAGGGGCGGCTGGGGCGAGCCCAGCGATATGAGCGACCGCTTTTTGCTCAATAAGCACACGCTCCGCGACCGGACCGCCGTAAGGCAGGAACGAGAGCTGCAGCGCGAACGAAAACGCGACCTGCGGGCGAAGAGGGAGGAAGCATGAGCACAGCAGCAATTCCCCGGGTATTAATCGTTGACGACGAACCGCACATTGCGGAAGTCATCCGCCTTTATCTCGAGCACGCCGGTTTCCAGCCGCTGCATGTGGATCGGGGCGATGAAGTGCTCGATGCCGTGAAGCGGCTTGAGCCGAACCTGATTTTGCTGGACGTGATGCTGCCCGACATGTCGGGCTTCGAGTTGTGCGGTGAAATCAAGAAGCAGCCGGATCCGTACGGTTCGGTGCCGATCATCTTCTTGACGGCGAAGGGAGAGTCCATCGACAAGCTGCGGGGCTTCAATCTGGGGGTGGACGATTACGTGGTCAAGCCGTTCGATCCGAACGAGCTTGTCGCGCGCGTGAAGGCGGTATTGCGGCGCACGATGCAGGCGGTCGCGGCTCAACCCGCCGCAAAGCCTGCGGAGGAGAAGCAGAAGCATGTGCGCATTCACAACTTGACCATCGATCTGGAGCAGTACAAAGTCACGGTAAACGGGTTTCGAATCGACTTGACTCCGAAGGAGATCGAGCTGCTTCATTTCCTTGCGGCCAGCCCCGGCCGGGTATTCACCCGCGAGGATCTGCTCGGGTACGTCTGGCATTTCGATTTCAGCGGAGGTACGCGCACGGTGGATGCGCATGTCAAAAATTTGCGCAAAAAGCTCGGAATTCATGACGACTGGACGATTCAAACGTTGTGGGGGATCGGGTATTCTTTTGAGGTGCGGCAGCATGATTAAGCGGTGGCTGCGCAGCTTATATATTCAAATTTTTCTTTCCTTCTTGGCAACCTGCGTCTTGTTCTTCGTCGGCCTTGCCGTATTCTGGAATTACTATTTTACGGATTATTTCTACAAAGGAAAGAAGGAGCTGCTGAGCTCGCGTTCGCAGGAGGTCGTCAAGCTGTTGCCTTCATACCAGGATGGAACGATCTCCACGCGGGAGCTGCGTTTCGGCATTCGGATTATAGCCCGAAGCATTAACGGCATGGTATGGCTCGCTGACGCCAAAGGCACGATTATGAACGGCTCCTCCGCCGGTGAAGGCCAGAAAATTCCGAAATCGATGGACCCGATGTTCATTGAAGGCTTAAAAGGCGTCAGCGGCTTTTCCGCAACCCAAAATCCGTTCGAAGCGCTCGGCAGGGAGGGGTTTCTAACGTATTACACCCCGGGCCAAATGAATGGCCAGCCGATCGTTATTTTGCTCAGCGTCCCCGCGATCGAGATCAGCGAGACGATTACCGCCGTCCGGTGGAACATTATCGTGCCGCTGCTGTTTTGCATGATCGCCGTCGGCATCATTCTGTACATTCTATCAAGGAAGCTGGCGGGGCCGCTGCAGCAGATGAACCGGGCGGCGCTCGAGGTGGCCGGCGGAGATTTCACTACCCGGGTGCCGGTTGATAGCAACGATGAAGTGGGGGAGCTGGCGCGAAGCTTCAACTTCATGGTCGATCAGCTGGAGGAGTGGGAAGGGACGAGGCAGGAGTTCCTCGCCAATGTATCCCACGAGCTCCGCTCCCCGTTAACGACGCTGCGCGGCTTGATCACCGGGATGCTGGACGGCGTCATTCCTTCGGCCAAATATGCGCACTACCTCCGGATCTGCAACGAGGAGGTACAACGTCTGCAGCGGCTGGTGAACGATCTGCTCGATCTGGCTCGGATTCAGAACGGCGTCGACGTATTCCGGCTTCGGCCAATGCCGCTGAACGATAAGCTCATCGAGGTGCTCGAAATTATACGCAAACCGGCGGCAGACAAGCGGGTCAAGCTGATCGCCGTTCTTGCCGACCGGGAAGGGGAGCCGATCGCCGCCGAGCTCGATCCGGATCGATTCGCCCAGATCGTGCAGAACCTGCTGTACAACGCGATCCGGTTTACGCCCGCCGGGGGGCAGGTGACGGTGGAGATACGAGCCGAAGGCGACGAAGCGGTGCTCTATGTCCGCGATACCGGAATCGGAATGAACGAGACGGAGCTGAGCCGTATCTGGGACCGGTTCTACAAGGCGCAAGCGTCCCGAACGACTTCGGCCGAGTCCGATGGAACGGGACTTGGTCTTACGATTGTCAAGCATCTGGTCGGGGCGATGAAAGGAACGATCAGCGTTTCGAGCGAGGTGAATAAGGGGACGGTATTCCGGGTCGCCTTCCCGCTGCTTCCGCATGCGAAGCCGGAGCAGGAATGGAGCGAGGAGTAACGCAGCCTTTTCACACTTTTTTTACAAAGCGCTCACATTTTAATCAAACCTGTACGTTACCCTGATTTTGCATGTGAAGAACGGCGAAAGTTTCGGGCGGGAGGTGGGCGGTATGTTCGGCATAAGCAAGCGGACGATAACAGGAGCAGCGCTTCTGCTGGCCATATTCGGCCTGAGTGCGTGCAATTCCATCGAGGGACGTCAAATGGAAGCGCCCCCGAAAAGCACTCCTTCGGCGCCCCCCGCTCCAAGCGACGATGAGCTCCTTAGCCGGAACGAGCGTCAGCTCGTCCTGTTGTTCAAGGCGCTGCTGCAGATGGAGAAGAAGGAGGAGCTGAAACTGACCCGAAGCCAAGCGGAGAGCTTGCTGCCGCTGATCCGCAAGAACAGCACCGAAGGCGAGCTTACCGCAACGGACATGAACCTGATTCTTGTAAAATTGAGCGGCCCCCAAATCCAATATTTTGCGGAATTTCAGAAGATCAAGCCGAAACGCGTGCCTGACGGCTTGGATGGCAAAGGGATGGCGGGGCTTACGAAGGAAGAAAGGGAGAAGCGGATAGAGGAGTTCGAGAGTCAGCGGCGGCATGAGCCGGACAAAGACCCTCAAAACACCGATTTCCCCCCGTTCGAACCGGCCCGAGGAGGGCCCATTCCTCCGGGGGTGGGGATGAATGTGGAGAAGCAGCTGATCGAGCTCTTGGAATCGAAGCTAAACCCTTAAGCTCAGCTTTGCCGCCAACAAACCCCTATACGGTTTCATATCCGTCAATTATGACGTCCAAGCGGCCCGTCTCCGGATGAATGACCAATCCGTGTACGGGTAAATTGCTTGGAAGCAGCGGATGCTTTTTAATGACATGCACGCTGTTCTTCACGCTGTCCCGGACATCATCGAAGCCGGTTAGGAAACGTCCGAGATCAATGCCGGCATGCTCCAGCGTATCGATCATATCGTTCGTTACGCCTCGGCTGCGGGCCTTGTCGAGCACGTTGCCCGCATTGAGGCCGGTCATCCCGCATTCATAGTGGCCGACGACGAACACTTCTTCAGCACCCAGCTCGTATACCGCCACGATAATACTCCGCATGATACTTCCGAAGGGGTGGGAGACGAGCGCTCCCGCGTTTTTGATCACCTTGGCGTCGCCGTTGCGAAGGTTCATCGCTCGGGGCAGCAGCTCGGTTAACCGCGCGTCCATGCAGGTGATGACGACCATCCGCTTGTCCGGAAATTTGGTCGTAATAAATTCTTCATATGACTTCGAGTCGACGAATTCCTGGTTGTGCTGGATCAGATCATATAATAGGGACATAAGTAGGTTCTCTCCTTTTCTCTGGGTCGGATAGGTTTATCTTTCTTTAAAGGGCATGGGAGTTGACCGATTCCCGCTTGTCGATCAGACTCATATGAGCGTTGTAGATTTGTCCGCTGCTCTTCAGCACGAAGCGGAGTCCTTCCGGGATGTAATCCACCGTCATGCGTTCCTCGAAATACACTTCGTGTTTCTTATCCATCAACACCTCGTAAGGGCTGCCTTCCATCCGAAGATCCTGTTTCTCAGCCTGGTCCACAAGCCATAAGGTCGGAACACCGTTGACCGCACACCCGCAGCCCTCCGTATCGAAAGCCAGCTTCAGCATTCCCTGATGTTCCGCTCCCCAAACCTTTGCGATTTCTTTCTCAGCCGTTTCCGTAAATGAGATTTGCACCGCGATCCAACTCCTTCCTGCAGAAACTTTTCGTATCCTTCTTATTATGTGGTTATTTGCTTCTGTTTTCAAGACGAAGTATGATCGAAGTAATCCGATTCAGGAAAGGGGCATGCCAAAGTGACAACGGCGAACTGGGAAAGCAAACTGAAGGAGTTCAAGCAGTATCTGAAAAAAATGAAGAGCTACGAGGAAGCGATTAGCCTCATCTATTGGGATATGCGCACCGGGGCGCCGCGCAAAGGGCTCGCTTCGCGCTCCGAAGTCGTCGGCGAGCTGTCCGCCGAGCAGTTCCGGATGTCCGTCTCCGATGAAATGGGCGATTATTTGCATTATTTTTCTCAGCCGGAAATTTACGGGAAGTTGGGCCGGATCGAACGCCGCATCGTTAACGAAGGCTTGAGGGACTACGAACGGAGCAAAAAAATTCCCCCCGCCCTTTATCAGGAATATGTCGTCCTTACGTCGAAATCGGAAGCGGCGTGGGAGGATGCGAAGCATTCGGGCGATTTTCCGGGCTTCCAGCCGTACTTGGAGAAAATCGTCGAGTTCAACAAGCAGTTCATCGAGCTGTGGGGATATGAAGGACACAAGTACAACACGCTGCTGGATTTATACGAGCCGGGCATGACGGTTGCTAAGCTGGATGAGGTGTTCGGGGCGCTGCGGGAAAAGGTCGTACCGCTGCTCGGTGCGATCGAGGCTTCAAGCCATAAGCCGGACACATCGTTCCTGAAGCAGACATTTGATGTCGAGAAACAGAAGGCGTTCAGCTTATACATACTGAAGCAAATGGGTTACGATTTCGAAGCGGGGCGGCTGGATGAAACCGTTCACCCGTTCGCTACCGGGCTGAACCCCGGCGACGTGCGGATTACGACACGCTACCTGAAGGATGACGTGAACAGTGCCCTGTTCGGGACCATTCATGAGGGCGGCCATGCGCTTTACGAACAGAACTTGTCGGAGGAGTTGATCGGTACGCCGCTCTGCACCGGGACTTCCATGGGCATTCACGAATCGCAGTCCCGCTTCTGGGAAAATATGGTCGGTCGCAGCCGTCCGTTCTGGAGCCGCTATTTCGGGGACTTGCAGCGTAATTACCCCGGGCAGTTCGACTCCGTGACGGCGGAGCAATTTTACCGGGCTACGAATGAGGTGAAGCCTTCGCTCATTCGGATCGAAGCCGACGAGCTGACCTATAACCTGCATATCATGGTCCGTTACGAAATCGAGAAGGGACTCTTCAGCGGAGACATCCGGGTGGCCGATCTTCCCGAGGTATGGAATGCCAAATACCGGGACTACCTGGGCATCGAGCCGTCGAACAACGGGGATGGGGTACTGCAGGACGTGCATTGGTCGGGCGGCTCGTTCGGGTATTTCCCGTCCTATGCGCTCGGGAACATGTACGCGGCGCAAATCGCAAACACGATGCGCAAAGAGCTTGGCGACGTGGACGGATTGATTGCGAATGGCGAGCTGCTGCCGATCAAGGCGTGGCTGACGGAGAAGATTTATCAATACGGCAAGTCGCTTAACCCTACGGAGATTATTACGAGCGTCACAGGCGAAGAACTGAACCCGGAATATCTGGTGAAGTATTTGACGGAGAAATACGCCGATATTTACAAGCTTTAATCGTTGGGATAGGAAGACCGAGCCCGGTGGCGGGCTTGGTCAGGCTGCCCTAGAAACCCATGAAATAGAGAAATCTGCATTGGTACTCCGGTGGGGTATCCCCTTCCGGCCGCTGTTGTTACCCGTAAAATTTTCAATTTATTCGCTTGTGCAACGGTCATTTTCCGATAACAAAGGCGGACGCTATCGCTCCTACAGGGGATACCCCACCTACCACCTTTGCATTTTTCTACTTATCCGGGTTTCTCGTCAATCTGACCAAGCCTTGAACCGGGTTGGTCTTTTTGAACTGGAAAGTACCGATTCAAAACCGAACGACAAAAATCGGCACTCCTTACTGCACGGCTTTAGCTTCCAGCACGTCTAGAACCTTTCTCAAAGCATCCAGCGCCTGGAGCTCCGCTGCTTTGGCTTCATGCAGCAGGCTCAAAGCGGCATCGCGGAGCGCCGGATCGGCCAGGTCGCCTCCCTTTGGGAAAGGAAGCCGCTGCCGCAGCAAGAGCCACGCCCGGAAGCTGTCCAAGAAGAGCTTCGACGCATCCAGCATCGTAAGCTGAAGAGCATGATCCTGCAGGGACATGCAGTGCGTCAGACCTGATTTCACGAAAAAATCTACCAGACGCTTCCAGGAAGAAGTTATCCATAAGAGATTGTAGGTGATGAAGAAGGGATGAGCACGGCCCGAGGCGACGGCGTTGATCCAGACATCGATGGCAGGAGTCCCGGTCCGCTTGTCCGGTGCCGGCCGGACAGACCCTTCCATCAGCCGGATTCCGGTCTGCAAGGCGTTTCGCTGTGCGGTACGGTACGATAAATCCTGTTCGTTCGTATACCGGGTAACGTTTAAGTGAGGCTGAGGGCCGCGGGGCTTCAAGGTCATGACGAACAGCTCCGGACCGATAGGCCTTCCGTTGCACGGCCCGCGGCCGAACTGCCCATAGGCGAGCTCTCCCCCTTGACGCGCGTTAATATCGTGGATGGATAGCGTTTGACGCTCGTCATCGTAACCATAGATCAAGCCGTGCTCGTAGTTGTCCAAATTCCAGCCTATCGCAGGCAGGCCCCTGTCGATACTGTCGCGGACCCGCGATAACGCGTCCGCCGTCGTTTCTTCCCTCCAAGGCTCGCCGTGCATGTTCCCTCCGAGCCATTCCGCGTCGAAGCCGAGCAGCGCCAATCCGCCGCGCAGCAGCTCCCCGTCGCCGAAGCCATTCATCGGCCCGAGCGTATCGTCGGCATCCACCAAAAATCCTTGTCCCGTGTAGAACAGCACATCCTCCAGCGAATAGCGGTCGCCCGCATACCGGGACACGCCGTAAATAGCCATGGCCAGTGAATTGTAGCAATCGTTCCAATTCATCCGGGGGACGGAAAGCACATTAGCCTTCATGAAGGTTCCACCTTTACCAATTGTTGATTTCCAAATATTGTAACTAATGCAAATTATATACGAATAAACGTTCGTGCGCCATCCTTTTTTTCACCAAACCGTGGGCGGGCGCATACCCTATCCTAAGTGAAGAATGGATGAGGGGGGACTGGCCCATGGGAATAAAACATAGAGCGGCTTTGCTGCTCGCCGGCGTGTTGGCTGTAACTTCCGTCTTGGCCGGATGCGGCTCCAAAGGGACGGGCGAGACAACCAAGGTAAGAATCGGTGAAGTGACCCGATCGATATTCTATGCACCGGAATATGTTGCAATCAACAAAGGCTTTTTCAAGACTGAAGGGCTCGATGTGGAGCTTACGACGACACCGGGCGGTGACAAGACGATGGCTACGCTATTGTCCGGCGGGATTGATGTAGCGCTGGTGGGGGCGGAGACTTCGATTTACGTATCCCAGCAAGGAAGCGACGATCCCGTCATCGACTTCATGCAGTTGACGCAAACGGACGGTACGTTCCTTGTCGCCAGGAAGCCATTGCAAGGAACGTTCGACTGGTCCGTACTGAAAGGCACCACATTCCTGGGCCAGCGGAAGGGCGGCATGCCGCAGATGGCCGGTGAATTTACGCTAAAGAAGCACGGCATAAACCCGCAGAAGGACTTGAACCTCATACAAAATGTCGAGTTCGCCAATATACCCACCGCTTTCGCATCGGGCACCGGGGAGTACGTGCAACTGTTCGAGCCTCAGGCGACGATGTTCGAGAAGCAGGGCAAAGGCTATGTGATCGCCTCCTTCGGGGTGGAGAGCGGCAAGCTTCCGTATACCGTGTTTATGGCAAAGAAAAGCTTCATCGATAAAAACGCGTCCTCAACGCAAAAATTCGCCAACGCCGTGCAAAAAGCTCAAAACTGGGTGCAAGCGAGCAGCGTAGAGGAGATCACCGACGCGATTGCTTCCTTCTTTCCGGACACGGATAAAGACATTATCAAAGGGGTCGTCAAGCGATACAAAGAGCAGGGCTCCTTCGCCACCGACGGCATCATCGACGATGCGGAATGGAACAATCTGCAGGATGTGATGCAGGCCGCAGGGGAGCTTCAGAAGCGGGTGGAGCCGAAACAGCTGGTGGATAACCGGTTTGCGGAGAAGGCCAAACAATCGGTCAAGTAATTCTGCAGCAGGGAGAGAGCGCGGAAAGAAACGCTTTCTCTTTCTTGCACCTTAGGAGGGACGGGTATGAGCATGGTGGAGCTGGAGGACGTCTCCCAAGTCTATGTGAACGCCAAGCGGGCTTATGTGGCGCTGGAGCAAATCCGTCTGACCGTAAACCCGGGCGAATTCGTAAGCTTGATCGGTCCGAGCGGCTGCGGAAAAACGACGCTGCTGTCGGTTGTCAGCGGCTTGCTGCCGCCGACCTCGGGAACCGTCAGGATCGCGGGCGAGACGATTTGGAAGCCTACTCCAAAGGTTGGATATATGCTGCAGCAGGACTATTTGTTCCCGTGGAGGACGATCCGGGAGAACGCGTTGATCGGGCTGGAGCTGCTCGGAAGGCTCGATGCCAAGTCGCAGGAGTATGCCGATGAGCTGCTAAGCGAGATGGGGCTGGCCGGTCATCGGGACCGGTACCCGCATCAGCTGTCGGGCGGCATGAGGCAGCGCGTCGCGTTGGTACGCACACTGGCGACCGAGCCGGAGCTCCTGCTGCTCGACGAGCCGTTCTCCGCGCTCGATTACCAGACGAAGCTGCAGCTGGAGGATCTGGTGGCTTCCATGCTGAAGGCCCGGGGTAAAACGGCGATTCTGGTTACGCACGATATTAGCGAGGCGATCGCCATGAGCGATCGGATTATCGTGCTCCGGCCGAATCCCGGACGTATCCGCCAGGAACTGGAAGTGCCGGAAAGCATCCGTCAGGCGCTTCCGCTCGAAGCGCGGGAGAAGGAAGGCTTCCACGAGCTGTTCAGGCAGCTGTGGGGAGCGTTCGAGACGGAGGAAGGGAAAGGAGGGACGGACGAATGAGCATTCAATCCATTTTTGACGAGACAAGGGAAAGTCCGGCGGGCACGAAGGCGCTGGCGGAACAGGTGCTCTCCGATTACCGGGCACGGGAGCGGAGGACGGCCATGGCCGTGAGGGGTGTTCAGCTGATCTTGCTTGTCGCGTTCATGGGCCTCTGGGAGCTGGCCTCGAGGCTGAAATGGATCGACAACCTGCTGTTCAGCTCGCCGAGCCGGATATTCAAGCTGCTGTATGCGAAATGGATGGACGGCTCCTTGGTCGTTCACATCGGAGTAACGCTATGGGAAACCGTGATAGGGTTTGTGCTCGGAACGGTATTCGGAACGCTGGTTGCCGCAATCATTTGGTTCTCTCCGTTCCTGTCCCGCGTGCTCGATCCTTATATCGTCGTACTGAACAGCCTTCCCAAGGTGGCGCTCGGCCCGCTATTTATCGTAGCCCTCGGGCCGGGGATGCTTTCGATTATCGCAACGACGCTCTCAATCACGGTCATCATTACGATTCTGGTCGTATATAACAGCTTTCGGGAGGTCGACGCCAATTTGCTGAAGATCGTCCGCATTTTCGGCGGAGGCCGGACCGTCGTGTTCCGCAAGGTTGTGCTGCCGGCGTCGTATCCGACGATCGTATCGACGCTCAAAGTCAATGTCGGGCTCGCTTGGGTAGGCGTGATCGTCGGGGAATTTCTCGTCTCCAAGCAGGGGCTGGGCTATTTGATTATATACGGCTTTCAAGTATTCAACTTCTCTCTTGTCATCGGAAGCGTGCTGATTATCGCGGTGGCGGCCGCCGTCATGTATCAGCTGGTTGCCTTTCTGGAAGGGAAGCTGATCGAGAAAAAATAAAGCACGCCCTAGCGGAGGTCGTGCTTTATTTTTTTGCGGCGCTTCGCACGTCATGAGGCAAAGCGGCCTGCGTAAGCTTAGTTACCTATTCCGGTGGGGTAGGGTCGGACAAGCTCTTCGCAGCAAGAAAAAATCCGCAAAGGGAGGTGTTACGGATGCAGAGCTCTCAGCGGATAGCCTTTGATCGGCAGGGGGAAGCTCCCGAAGGTATCGACCTAGCAGGTGCGGTGAGAAGGTGCAGTGCGGACATGACCTGCCCGATCCGGCTCATGCGCCGGTTGTCGAACGGTGTAAAAAACGCTAAGATGAGGTTACATCCTAACCCAACTTCATTTTTATTCAAGTAGAGAGGTCGAATATGGGAATTCGCATTATTAAAACCGCGCTGGCCGTCCTGGCCGCCATCTATCTCTCGACCGCGCTGCAGCTGCATTCGCCCAACTCTGCGGGGCTGCTCGCCATTCTTGGCGTCGATGTCACCAAGAAGAAGAGTCTCCGCACGTCCTTTCAGCGGATTGCCGCTTCGCTTGTCGGGCTCCTGTTCGCCGCAGGGCTGTTCTGGGCGCTCGGCTTTCATGTTTGGGTCATTGGCCTGTTTATTCTGTGCTTATATCCGGTGCTCAGCCGGTTGAATCTAAAGGAAGGCGTCGTCACGAGCTCCGTCGTCATGTTCCATGTTTACGCGGCGGGACAGCTGTCCGCCGACATGATGCTCAACGAAGTCGCGCTGCTGCTGTTGGGGCTTGGAACGGCCACGCTGATTAACCTGCTGTATATGCCCAGCGAGGACAAGCAGCTTACCGAGCTGCGCGGACAGGTGGAGGAGCTGTTCTCCCGCATTTTCAAAGAAATCGGCATGAGCTTGAGGGACACCGCTTACGTCTGGAGCGGCATCGAATTGATCGAGGCGGAGGACGTGCTGGCCGCCGCACAGAAGGCCGCTCACCGCTTCAGCGAGAACAGCCTGCGTTCCGGAGGCACCATGTGGTCCGTTTACTTTTATATGAGGAAACAGCAGCTGGAATCGATCGAGCATATGATGCAGCTGGTCTCTCAGGTCTACGAGACGCTGCCTCACGGCGCCAGCCTGGCGTCCGTGTTTGAAGAGCTCAGCAGGGACGTCAAGGTCCCTTATTATACCGGGCGCTCGGAAAAAAGATTAAGTGAGCTGGAGCAAGAGTTCAAGTGCATGCCGCTCCCCGCTTCACGAGAGGAGTTCGAGGTCCGTTCGGCCTTGCTGCAGCTGATGGTGGAGCTGCAATCTTACCTCGCCGTAGCCAAAAAAGAGAAGCGCCCCTTGCCGGAACGTTCCTCTTAATCCATCCTAGGCTATAAATTCCGCGCGCCCAAAAAAAGTTATCACACTAGACGAATGTCCTGCATACAAATGTAATGAATGATTGTATGGAGGAGGTTAGAAGGATGTCATTAGATAAAGATTTGCAGTGCAGAGAGATCTATACGAAGGCTGTCTGTGGCAAAGGACGCAAATTTTCGCAGGTAACAAACACGGTCACTCCGCCTCATGCTCCGACCAGTATTTTGGGTGCTTGGATTATCAACAACCAATATGATGCGGTGAAGTCGGGGGAGAACGTGGAAGTAGTAGGTACTTACGACATCAATATTTGGTATTCTTACGACAAAAATACCAAAACGGATGTGGCGAAAGAAACGATTTCATACGTCGAGGTTGTGCCGCTTCACTATTTGGATAAAAGGCATAAGTCGTCGACTGCCGAAGTGTCGGCCGTCGCTACCCAGGAACCGAACTGCGTGGAGGCCAGCATCTCTTCCCACGGAGATGAAGTCCGGATCCGCGTAGAGCGGGAGTTCAAGGTAGAAATGCTCGCAGAAACTAAGGTGTGCGTGGTGGTATGCCCGAACGGCTGCGAAGATTCAGACGACAAGCATGTCGATTTCGACGGCGTGGACGGAGACTTCGAAGACCTCGACCCGGATCTTCTGGACGAAGAGCTGAACTGATTTCTACTTTCAGTATATGCCAGGTTTCCCGGTTCGGCAGAGGGCGTCAGCCCTCTTTTTTGTTTACGCCGGTTGTCCGGGGCAAAATGGGCGAATAACGTACAGCTGTGCTTTAAAGTGGCCCTGGCTGCAAAACGAATATTAGCGTGAAGGAGGGCATCAGCGATATGAGAGCCTTTCTGCTGCATTCCAACGAGGAAACGGTCCAGCTGCTGCTGGACCGGCTGCGGATGGCCAGCGGCTTGAGCCTGCCGCACAAAGGCGAGCGCAGATTTGTCATTCATTGGGGCGTTTATCAGCCGGATACAGACGAGGGGGAGAGACTTCAGCCCGTCAAGCATGCGGTCCTGGCCATGAACAGGGCACGAGCCTCGCAGCTGCTGCGTCTGCACGGCATCGAATGCTCGTTCGACGAGCCGGAAGCGGAATCGGTGCGCAGCTCTGCTATAGCACGGATTCTGCGGGCGAAGGTTCCGGGGACAGACCAGGGAACGGAGCCCGTACGCCAAGTCGCGGCGTGGATTCCGTCGAAGGCGGGACGGGAGACCGGGCAAAGGAAGCCGGGAGGGCGGGAAAACGGTACGGCCGGCCATCCTTTCGGGAACGAAACGCAGGCCGGGATGTCCCCGTCCTTGACTCAGATGCAGCAGCCGCCGATGCCCCGGGAGACGGCGGCAATACATACGGCCATACCGACCGCGGAAGGGACCCATCCACAGGAAGAACGGTGGTCGCACGAGT
This sequence comes from Paenibacillus gyeongsangnamensis, assembly GCF_027533625.1. GTDB lineage: Bacteria > Bacillota > Bacilli > Paenibacillales > NBRC-103111 > Paenibacillus_G > Paenibacillus_G gyeongsangnamensis. The sequence goes on from NZ_JAQAGZ010000006.1 coordinate 279,094, forward strand.
ATCTCATCCCGGTCTTTCATTTGGAGGCGCTCTCGCTGTTTCATAGAGACTTCCCCGTCTACTATACGGGCAGCGCGCCGGCCGGCGTTCGGGTGCCGCCGCCGGAAAAGCGGGAGTTCGCCGAGATCGGCAAGGAGCAGCCGAATTATTATGCATCGAAGGCGATGAGAGAAGCGCTGAAAGCGGTATACGCGCTCGGTCTCGATTATGCGGTTGTCAGGCTGGGTGTACGTCCGGACGGAACGATGGCGGTCCGGGAGCTGCAGCCGGTACCGGTGCTGACGCCGCGGTTGGCCGAGCTGTTCGCGGAGGCGATGGACCGGTTCGATGACGAGCTCGCAGAGGAGGAAGCTGCCGGGAAGCGCGAGGTCATGCTCGGGGCGGATCCGGAATTTTTGCTGCTGAACGAACGGGGCAAGGTGATCTTCGCCTCGAAGTATGCCGAGAAGGAAGGCCCCTTCGGCTGCGATGCGATCGTGCTGCCCGGCCACCGCAAAATATTCCCGCTCGCCGAGCTTCGGCCGCGTCCGAGCACGGATGTAAAGCAGCTCATCATCAATCTGCACCGTACGATGCAGCTGGCCGCAAGGCAAATCGGCGATTCCGGGCTCAGCTGGGTTGCCGGAGGCATGCCTGTCCGCGGCTTTCCGCTCGGGGGCCACATCCACTTCAGCGGCATTCGTCTCAGCAGCGGACTTCTCCGGGCGCTGGACAACTATTTGGCCCTGCCGCTGACATTAATCGAGGATGCCTCAACAGGAACCCGCAAGCCGCGGTATGGGTTCCTCGGCGACTTCAGGAGACAGCGGCACGGCGGCTTCGAGTACCGGGTGCTTCCGAGCTGGATGGTTTCGCCGTTGGTAACGAAGGGCGTGCTGGCGCTGGCCAAGCTGATCGCCGGGAACTACCGGGAGCTGCCGCGCCGTCCGCTGGAGGAGCCGGAGGTGCAGCGGGCGTACTATCAAGGGGTCAAAGCGCGGATCCGCCCGCTGCTCGGCGCGCTCTGGCGCGATTTGGAGAAGCTGCCGGATTATGCGCAGCATGAAACTTATCTGAGGCCGCTGCGGCGCATGATGCTGCAGATGCGTTCCTGGAAAGAGACGGAGGACTTCCGGCCGAAGTGGAAAATATCTCCCTTCCAATAGAAGGGAGGTGTTCCGCTGCGTTTCATGCTATAATATTTTCATAGTTTCGGAGATGGGAATGAACATACATAAAACTCCGGGGAACATGTTGCTGCTGGGGGATGAAGCATGGCCAAATATACGCCGATGATCGAGCAGTACCTGGCCGTCAAGGCGCAGGTACAGGACGCTTTTTTGTTTTTTCGCTTAGGCGATTTCTATGAAATGTTTTTTGAAGACGCGGTGAATGCGTCCCGTGAGCTGGAAATTACGCTGACCGGACGGGAGGGCGGCGCCGAAGAGCGCATTCCGATGTGCGGCGTACCCTACCATTCGGCGGAAAACTATATTGCCAGGTTGATAGAGAAGGGCTATAAAGTCGCCATTTGCGAGCAGGTCGAGGATCCCGCGGAAGCGAAGGGTCCCGTCCGGCGCGAGGTCGTTAGGATCGTGACGCCCGGAACGGTGATGGACGCGAGATCGCTTAGCGAGAGCCGGAACAATTACATCGTTTCGGTCAGCTATTCGGGCGGCGGCTACGGGCTAGCCGCCTGCGACATTTCTACCGGAGAGCTGTACGTCACCCGGCTGGACGGGTCGTTCGAGCTCCTGCTGGACGAGCTCAACGTATACGGCCCTTCGGAGCTGCTCGGCTCGGAAGCGCTGCTGGAGCAGCTCCGCAGCGGTTCGGCGGCATGGCTGAAGTCGGCGGTCATGACCCCGAGAGACGCCGCCGCCGGAGCGGGAGGGCTTGCGCCGGAAGGCCATTTCGCGGACAGCGAGCTGGCCCGTCTGCCCGAGGGCGGCCGCGAGACGGTCGCGCTTCTGATGGGCTACCTGCTGGAAACGCAGAAGCGCTCCCTGTCGCATATCAAGCATATCCGTGTGTACGAGCCGAGCCAGTACATGATCATGGACCCGTTCACTCGCCGCAATCTCGAGCTGACGGAGACGGTCCGGGACCGCTCGAAGAAGGGAACGCTGCTCTGGCTGCTGGACAAGACCGTGACCGCCATGGGCGGGCGGCTCCTCCGCCGCTGGATCGAGAAGCCGCTGATGAATGCGGAGCATATTCAGGACCGCCTGGAGGCGGTGGAAAGGCTCTATCATCAGCTTATTCTGCGCGACGAGCTGAAGCAGGCGCTGCGCGAGGTGTACGATCTCGAGCGCCTCACGGCGCGCATCGCTTACGGCAGCGCGAACGCGCGCGATCTCGTCGCGCTGAAGAGCTCGCTGCAGCAGGTGCCCCAGCTGCAGGAGCTGTGCGCGTCGAGCGGCTCCGCGACGCTCGCGAGGCTGGCGGCACGGATCGATCCGTGCCGGGACCTGTACCAGGCGATCGCGGAGCGCCTGGTGGACGAGCCCCCTGTCTCCGTGCGGGACGGGGGCATGATCCGGGCGGGCTGGAACGCCCGCCTCGATACGCTCCGCGAAGCCGGCGCAAACGGCAAGCAGTGGCTGGCGGAGCTGGAGAAGCAGGAGCGCGAGCGGACGGGCATTAAGTCGCTGAAGATCGGCTTCAACAAAGTATTCGGCTATTATATCGAAATCAGCAAGGCGAACGCCGGCTCGCTCGAGGAAGGACGCTACGAGCGCAAGCAGACGCTGGCGAACGCGGAGCGCTTCGTCACGCCGGAGCTGAAGGAGAAGGAAGCGCTCATCCTCGAAGCGCAGGAGTCGATGATCGATCTTGAATACGATTTGTTCGTGGAGCTGCGGGACGAGCTGTCCGCGCATATTTCGAGGCTTCAGCAGCTGGCTGAATTGATCGCAACCGCCGACGTCTACCAATCGCTGGCACAGGTCAGCGCATCGAACCGGTACGTCCGGCCGGAGGTCGGCGAATTCTATGACCTTCGGGTCGAGGAAGGCCGGCATCCGGTTGTAGAGGCCGTGCTGGAAGACGGTGTATTTATTGCCAACGATTCGGTGCTGGCACAGGACGAAGGGAGCATGCTGCTGATCACGGGCCCGAACATGGCGGGCAAAAGCACCTACATGCGGCAGGTGGCCATTGTGTGCCTGATGGCGCAGCTCGGCTGCTTCGTTCCGGCGAAGAGCGCCAAGGTGCCGATCGTCGACCGGATCTTCACGCGCATCGGCGCTGCCGACGATCTGATCGGCGGGCAGAGCACGTTCATGGTCGAGATGATGGACATCCAGGTGATGACGGAGAAAGCGACGCCGAAGAGCCTGGTTATCATCGACGAGCTCGGCCGGGGCACCTCCACGGGCGAAGGCATGGCCATCGCCCAAGCGGTCATCGAATTCCTGCACGATCGGAAAGGCTGCAAGACGCTGGTTTCGACGCATTTTCACGAGCTGGCGCATCTGGAGGACAGCTTGTGCCAGCTGCGCAACTACCGCATGGCGGTGAAGGAAAGCGGCCAGCAGGTTACGTTCCTCCGGAAGCTGGTGCGCGGCGCGGCGGATACGAGCTATGGCATTTACTGCGCCCAGATCGCCGGACTCCCGTCCAGCATCATCGACCGCTCATATGAGCTGCTGCTGGCGTTCGAAGCCCGAGGCGAGGTGCAGCAGGCGGAGCGGGAGACTGCGGCGGCGCAGCAGGCTGAAACCGTTCCTGTAGAAACGGCTTCAGCAGCGGCTGTCCCGCCAGCGACCGCCTCGGCCCCGGCTCCGGTAGAGCAATTAAGCTTGTTCGCCGCCATGGAAGAACCGGCGGTGAGGCCCGCGAAGCGCGACGCCAAGGGCGAGAAGGTACTGGAGCAGCTGCGGGCAGCCGATTTGATGAACATGACGCCGATGGCGGCGATGAATCTCATTTTTGAATTGAAGAAGCACTTGTCCTGAACAAGGACGATCCGAATAGAGCAATCAAGGGAGAGAAACCGTTTATGAAGAGAAAAAAGCTGCGCCCCATCTGGCGTAAAACCGTCTCCGCGGCGCTTGCGCTGACGCTGCTGCTGCCCGTATCGGCACCGGCATGGGCGGCCGACACGGCTGCGGCCCCGGCCGGAAGCATGGCTTCCGACCGCGTGAAGGAAGTGCTGGACCTGCTTGAAAAGAATCACGTAAGCGCCCCGTCGGCGGACAAGCTGTCCGATACGGCGATTAAAGCGATGCTGGGGACGCTGAAGGATCCGTACACGGACTATTTTACCGATGAAGAGCTGAAGCAGTTCACGAGCTCGATCGAAAATCAATACGTCGGAATCGGCGTCCGCATCATGTACCAGGAGGACGGTGTTTACATAGCGGAGGTGTTCGACGGTTCGGGCGCCAAGGAAGCCGGCATTCAGCCGGGCGATCTGATCGTCGCGGTCGGCGGCGAGAGCGTGGCTGGCCAGAAGCTGGACGCCGTCACCCCCAAAATTCTCGGCAAGCCGGATACGACGGTCGATCTGACGATCCGGCGCGACGGCGTGGACAAGCCGCTGACGGTCAAACGGACGAAGGTGCAAATTCCGACGGTTGTGCGCAAGCTGTTCCAGCCGGGGATCGGCTATCTCAAAGTGACCTCGTTCTCGAGCGATGCGGGCGCGCTGACCTCGCTGGAGCTGTCGGCGCTCAAAGCGCAGGGCATCAAGAGCCTGATCGTCGATCTGCGCGACAACCCGGGCGGCCTGCTCGATTCGGCTCTGAGTATCGCCAAGCTGTTCGTCAAGGAGGGCGTGCTCATTCATACGAACAACCGCAACAACGTGGACGAGCCGGTTAGCTTCAGCGGCGGAACCACCCAGAACATCCCGGTCTATTTCCTGGTGAACGAGAACAGCGCCAGCGCGTCCGAGGTGCTCACCGGGGCGCTGCAGGATTACGGCGCGATCAAGGTGATCGGCACGAAGACGTTCGGCAAAGGCAGCGTGCAAAACTTATTCCCGCTGAAATCCGGCGGCGCGATCAAAATCACGATTGAAGAATATTTGACGCCTAAGCTTCGCAAGGTGAACAAGGTCGGCCTCGAGCCCGATGTGAAGGTGGATGGGGCGGTGCCGCAGCTGATCGAGGCGCTGCGCCTGGCCGGCGCGGATCATTTTGACGTGACGCTCGATCGCAGGAACGTGAGCGTGAACGGGCAGAGCGTGCAGGATTTGTTCGAGCTGGTGCGCCAGAACGGGCATACGCTTGCCCCGGCCCGCCTGCTTGGGGAACTGGTCGGAGGACAAGTCGTGTGGAACGAGAGCTCGCGTACGGTTCAAATCGTATCCAAGGACGGAGCCGTGACGTATACGCCTTCCGGCGACGCATTCCTTCTGAAAGACGGAACGAGCTATGTGGATTTGGCTTCCTTCCAGCAAACGTTCGCTCAATTGAGTTGGACCGACGACGGCACGAAGGCTACGCTGAGCGTGGGGTCCTGACCGGGAGGCAGCGCGATGGGAATCATTAACGTTCTGGACGAGCATATCGCAAACCAAATCGCGGCAGGGGAAGTGGTCGAGCGGCCGTCCTCCGTCGTGAAGGAACTTGTGGAGAACGCAGTGGACGCAGGCGGGACACGAATCGACGTGGCGATTGAGGAAGGCGGCCTGTCGCTCATTCGCGTAACGGACAACGGCGCGGGAATGGATGCGGATGATTGCGAGACGGCCTTCTTCCGCCATGCGACGAGTAAGCTGGCAAGCGCGCAGGACTTGTTCGCCATTCGGACGCTCGGCTTCCGCGGAGAAGCTTTGCCGAGTATCGCGGCCGTCGCCAAGGTCGAACTGACGACCTCGCCCGATTCGAGCGGGCTCGGCAGCCGCATCGTGATCGAAGGCGGGAGCATCCGCACGAAGCAGGAGACGAATGCGCCGAAGGGTACCGACATCGCCGTACGGGAGCTTTTCTTCAACACGCCGGCGCGGTTGAAATATATGAAGACGATTCAAACGGAGCTCGGGCACGTGACGGATTATATGTACCGGCTTGCTCTGGCGCATCCGGGGATCGCTTTTACTTTGAAACATAACGGCAATGTGCTGCTGCAGACGCTCGGCAACGGCGACCTGCTGCAGGTCATAGCGGCGATTTACGGCACCGCCACGGCGAAGAGCATGCTGAAGATTGAAGGCGAGTCGCTGGATTATCAGCTCTCCGGCTATATCTCGAAGCCGGAGCTGACCCGGGCGAACCGGAATGCGGTGTCGACGGTGATCAACGGCCGGTATATCCGCAATTTCGGGCTCGTGCACGCCCTGCTTCAGGGCTACCATACGCTGCTGCCGGTGCACCGCTTCCCGGTAGCCGTGCTGCATCTGCGGATGGACCCGACGCTGATCGACGTGAACGTGCATCCGGCGAAGCTGGAGGTGCGGTTCAGCAAGGAGCAGGAGCTGCTGCAGCTGGTTGAGCGCGAGGCGCGCGAGGTGCTGGGACGCCAGCGGCTTATTCCGGCGGCGGGGCAGCCTGCCGCTGCGAGGCCGCCGCGCGAGGCGGTCGTACAGGAGCAGCTCGCGCTGTACCGGCCGCAGGCGGCCCAGCCGGCGGAGCCAACGGGCGCCGGCGTCCCCGCGGAGCGGGAGGCGCGGACCGCTCCGTGGCCGCCAGCGACAGGCAGCGCGGCCAAGCCTGCTGCCGAAGCGCCGTGGCCGCGCACCGACGCTACGGCACGGCCCGGTCCCGCCACGGACCGCGTGCGCGAGACGGCACCCGCGGCAGCGACCCGGCCGGCGGCGAGTCCGCGCGAGACGGCCGCCGCCGCCGGAGCGCTGCTGCGCTCGCTCGCGCCTGCGGCCGAGGAAGCGCCCCCTGCGCTGCCGGCGTTCCCGAAGCTGCACCCGATCGGGCAGCTGCACGGGACCTACATCGTGGCGCAGAACGAAGAGGGCTTGTTCCTCGTCGATCAGCATGCCGCGCATGAACGGATCAATTACGAGCATTACTACGAGCTGTTCGGCAAGCCGGCCGAAGCGAGCCAAGTGCTGCTCGTGCCGATCACGCTGGAGTTTACGGCTTCCGAGGCTTCTCGCCTAACCGACAAGCTGCCCCAATTGGAGCAGGCAGGCGTGGAGCTGGAGCCGTTCGGCGGTTCCTCGTTCCTCGTCCGTACATACCCGCATTGGTTTCCGGCCGGTGAGGAGCAGGCGCTCATCGAGGAAATGATCGAATGGCTGCTTGGCGAGCGCAAGCAGGTAGACATCGGGAAGCTCCGCGAGAAAGCGGCGATCATGTGCTCCTGCAAAGCGTCGATCAAGGCGAATCAGAACATGGGGACCCTGGAGATCGAGACGCTGCTGGACAGGCTTGCCGCCTGCCGTAATCCTTATACTTGTCCGCACGGCAGGCCGATCGTCGTCAGCTTCTCCACTTACGAGCTCGAGAAAATGTTCAAGCGCGTAATGTAATAAAAGAATGTTTCGCCGTTTCCTGGCAGGCTGCCGGGTCCAACCGCCCTCGGAATGTTTCCGACGGGCGGTTTTGTATTTGTATAGTTGCTTATAAAAACGGAAGTGCACAAGTAAGGCGTACAACCGATGCGGAGTGCTGCCGCGACCGCATTAGGAGCTGAATCGCAACAGGCAAACACAGCCGGCTTCCGTCATGGCTCGCTTCATAAAATTTGCAGTAGGGGGCGTAGAACTGATAAAATGCAAAAAGGCCGTATAGTGTGAACCTGTTTGCCGCAGCCTATCCGGCCTTCTTAGAAGCATAATTAAAAAGGGTGATCCTGTTGTTTGTTACCACCTCCTACGATCCCTCCGACAGCCAGCTGTCCGAAGCGGCCGCACTCGCCCGCAAGCTGGGCGGACGCTTTATCCAGCGCCGGCGCATGACGCTGGCTCAGCTGAGGCAGCGGTTCGGGGACGAGGATATTTTGCTGCTCACCAAGGATCGCATGGAGTATCACCATGAACTGAGACTGCCGCTGTTTTTTCACCCGAGCACGGCGGCGGTCCGAATCAAGCGGCTCCGAAACGGAGAGAAGGATCCGCTGCTGCAGCTGGCGGGCATCGGCCCCGGCGACCGCATCGTGGACTGTACCGCAGGGCTTGGCTCGGATGCGATCGTCTTCTCGTTCGCTGCCGGGCCGGAAGGGGCCGTAACCGCGATCGAGAGCGCCTCTATTCCAGCATTCTTGCTGCAGCAGGGACTTCGGACTTATCATTCGGAGGTTCCGGGACTGGATGAAGCGATGCGGCGCATCGAAGTGCTTCAGAAGGATCATGCGGAGGTGCTTAAGGCGATGGAGCCGGGCAGCTGCGACGTCGTTTATTTCGATCCGATGTTCCGGCAGCCGATTACGGAATCGAGCTCGATCAAGGCGATTCGCGGGTTGGCCGACGATCGGGCGCTGAGCCCCGAATCCGTTGCGCTTGCGCGCAGAGCCGCCCGGCGCGCCGTGATCCTCAAGGAGCACCGCGATTCAGCCGAGTTTGGCCGACTGGGCTTCGCCGAGGTGCACCGCTCCTCGACCAAAATCGCATACGGGGTGATTCGATGCTGACTACCGACACCGGCTCCGGCCTAAAGCCGAAGCCGAAGCTCCTTGTGCTCGTCGGTCCGACGGCCGTCGGCAAGACCAAGCTCAGCCTGAAGCTTGCGCAGGACCTTCAGGCCGAGATCATCTCCGGCGATTCGATGCAGGTTTACCGCGGAATGGATATCGGCACGGCGAAGGCTTCGCCCGAGGAGCTGGCAGCCGTACCGCATCATATGATCGATATCCATGAGCCGGATCACCCGTTCTCGGTCGCGGAATTCCAGGAGCGCTGCATCCGCTTGATCGCGGAGATCGGCGCGCGGGGGAAGCTTCCTTTTATCGTGGGCGGAACGGGGCTGTACATCGAATCGGTTTGCTATGATTTCCAGTTCAGCGAGGGAGGGATGGACGAAGCGTTCCGGGAGGAGCAGCGGCTGTATGCGGAGACGCACGGAGCGGAGGCGTTGCATGGGCGGCTGCGGGAGGTTGATCCGGAGACGGCGGAACGGCTGCATCCGAACGACCAGAGGCGGATTATTCGCGCACTCGAAATCGCTCACTTGACCGGCGAACGGCTGTCCGACCAGCTGAAGGTACAGAAAAAAACGACCCCTTACGAATTGTGTATCGTCGGGTTGACAATGGACCGAGATTTACTATATAAACGTATTGAAGACCGAATTGATCTGATGATCGAGCAAGGTCTGGTCGATGAAGTCCGCGGGCTGCTGGATCGCGGCTACAGCACTGATTTGGTTTCCATGCAGGGTCTGGGCTATAAGGAGATTGCCGCCTATTTGACGGGGCAGGGCACGCTGGAGGAAGCCATCCTGCTTCTAAAGCGGGACACGCGCCGATTCGCCAAGAGACAGCTCTCCTGGTTCCGGCGAATGAAGGATATCGAGTGGGTGGACGTCAGCGATTTGGCAAATTTTTCTACCCACTACGAAGAAGTTCGTGCTATAATAGCAGGAAAGCTATCACCTGACCGTTAACCATTTTTGAGGGGGCCCATAATGAACAAGACGATCAACATTCAGGACACATTTTTGAACCAGCTGCGCAAAGAAAACATTCCAGTGACCGTATATCTTACGAATGGGTTTCAAATCCGCGGCGTCATTCGCGCTTTTGACAACTTCACGATCATTATAGACAGTGAAGGCCGTCAGCAAATGGTGTACAAGCATGCGATTTCCACCTTCACACCGCAGCGTCCGGTATCTCTGATGCAGCAGCAGCAGGAGAGCGGCGAGTAGTCGGCGGCGAAGCGTTAACGGTACACGCTCAGGCAAGGAGGCTTGGAGCAACCTTTTCGCATTCCGGCACGTCTAAATGAATACAACTCCAAAAGAGCAACCCGCACTCGGGTTGTTCTTTGTTTAAGAAGTGAGGAAACGCTAAGTTTTATTCAATTTGTCGTTTCCTATGATCCGTGCCATCATTTTACTGTTTAGGGAATCGCAAGTTCAGGTTAATATTCGCAAGGAGAATGTTCGTTTGAGGACAGAGAAGGGAGAGGGAGTCGGAGAATGGCAGGAAACGGCGGAAGGACACCCGGAACACCCGTGAAACCCCCGGGATCGCAAACGAAGGAGAAGAAACCGACTGCAGGGAAGAAGAAAAAGAAATCGAAGGTTACGGCAGGCAAAGTACTTGCCTGGACTTTTGTGGCGGCCGCGCTGGCGGCGATCTGCGCCATGGGCGTTTATATTTTCATCATCATCAACGGTGACCGTATTCTAAAGCAGAATATCGATAAGCTCAACCTCGATGAAGGTTCCATTGTTTATGATGCGAACGGCGCCGAGGTCGCTACACTGGCCGCCGAGAACCGGGAAGTGGTCGATGCTTCGCAAATTCCGGAACGTTTGAAGCAGGCTTTCATTGCTACGGAGGATCGCCGCTTTGAGGAGCATACCGGGATCGATTTCCTTGGTATCGGCCGGGCGCTGGTGAAGGACGTGGTGGCTCGCAGCATGGTGGAGGGCGGAAGCACAATTACTCAGCAGCTGGCGAAGAACGTGTTTCTGAGCGCGGATAAGACCTTTTTCCGGAAAGGAACGGAAATGTCCATTGCCGTAGCGCTGGAGCACCAGTATAAAAAGGATGATATTCTTGCCTTGTACTTGAACCGGATTTTCTTCGGGAACCGGGCTTACGGTATCAAGGCCGCATCCAAGAAATATTTTGGCATATCGGATTTGAACCAGCTGAAGCTGTGGCAGATGGCGACGCTTGCGGCCATGCCGAAGGCGCCGAACACGTACAACCCGATCTCGAATCCTGAGAAGGCGAAGGAACGCCGGGGTGTCGTACTGAAGCTGATGCAGGAGCAGGGATATATTACGGAGGCCGAACGCGCCGAAGCGGCGGCCGTGGACTATTCTCCGCCTCCGAATGCGACGAATAACAGCTCTTATCAAACCTATGTCGACTACGTCCTGCGCGAGGCCCAGGACACATATAAGTTCGAAGAGGATGATATTTTGCGGAACGGGTACAAGATTTACACCAACCTTGACCCGAACGCTCAGAAAATTATGGAACAAACGTATGCGAACGATAAGTTTTTCCAGAAGGACGGCCCGCAGCAGAAGATGCAGAGCAGCATGGTCATTCTGAACAACAAGGACGCCGGGATCGTAGCGATGATCGGAGGACGGGATTACGTGGCCCGCGGATTAAACCGCGCGACGCAGCAGCCGCGTCAGCCGGGCTCCTCCTTCAAGACGCTGATCGCCTACGCGCCGGCACTGGAATCGGGCAAATTCACTCCTTACAGCCAGCTTCCGGACGAGGAACGGACGTACCCGGGAGGATATGCTCCGCGCAACTATGACGGCGTATACCGCGGCTCGGTCGATATGTTCGAGGCCATCAAGCGGTCCATCAACGCACCGGCGGTATGGCTGCTGAATGAAATCGGGGTGAAGACCGGTACTCAATTCGTGAGCAAGCTGGGCATTCAGCTGGATCCGCAGGATAATAACCTCGCGATCGCACTCGGCGGTCTGACCAAGGGCGTGACGACGATGCAGATGGCGCAGGCTTACAGCACTTTTGCGAACAACGGTTACATGAACACGGCTCATGCGATCGTCAAGATCGTGGACAGCAGCGGCAAAGAGGTGGCGGCCTATAAAACCGAGCGCAAAGCGCCGGTGATGAGCGCGAAGACCGCATGGTACATGACGCAGCTGATGCAGGGTGTCGTTGAACCGGGCGGCACGGGAACCGCAGCCAAGTTCGATCGTCCCGTCGCTGGCAAGACAGGCTCGACGCAGCTTGATTTGAAGGGTCTTGAGAAGTACAACCGCGATCTCTGGTTCGTCGGCTATACGCCGGAATGGACGGCTGCGGTATGGATGGGCTTCGACAAGACCGATTCGAAGCATTACGTCTCGATGAGCAGCGGCGCACCGGCGGCGATCTTCCGCGAGGTCATGTCTAAGTCGCTGGCGAAGCGTCCGATGACGTCGTTCCAAAAGCCGGACAGCGTTCCGGATGTTACGGAGAGCAAGCCGCAGCCTCCGAAGTCGATCGGCGATCTGAAGGCCGAATATTTGAAGGAAAAACGCACCGTGCATCTGTCCTGGAGCCCGGTAGGGGACAACGTCACCTATCAATTGTTCCGTAAAGGAAGCAAAGATAAGGACTTCCCGGCAGCACCGATGCTTACAACGGCGTCAACGGACGTCAATGACATCACCGCGTTCAATCCGGATATGTACCAATATGTCGTCGTTCCGCTGAACGGGGATGGAACCGCGGGTGCACGCTCGAACGTGGTCGAGGTGACGGTCGGGCCGGATAACGGATCGGTCGATCCGTTGCATCCCGGGCAGCCGGGCAACGGCCAAGGTCAAGGCCAAGGTCAAGGCCAAGGCAAGCCTGACCCGAATAACCCGCAGCCCGGGCTGCCGGGGCAAGGCGGGAAGCCGGGCGCCGGAGGAAACGGTACCGGCGGTCCTGGCTCAGGTGCCGGCAACGGCGGTACGGGTAACGGAAACGGCGGAATCGGCACGGGTACCGGCGGGAACGGCAGCACCGGCAAGCCGGGGACGGGAAGCGGCGGCGCCGGAGGCAGCGGCAACGGCGGAAACGGCACAGGCACCGGAGGAGCAGGCAGCGGGTCGGTCGGCACGGGAACAACGCCGGGTCAAGGCGGCTCAACGCTGCCGGGAACGACCGTACCCGGAGGCGGCGGTCTCGGAAGCCCTGCCGGCGGGACTATCGGTGCCGGAGACGCAGGCGGCAATCCGGCGGGCTCTTCTGCAGGCAATGGGGCCGGTACGGCACCGGGAGCGGGTACGCCTGCAGGAACGCGTTGACAAACGGGAGAACAATTTACATTTTTTCCGGATTGCGTAGTATAATAGAGCTTAGGACCTTCCCAGAATTTATTGCATAAACGGAGATGAGATCGAAGCCATGAAATCGCATTGGAAGAAAACAGCCGGCTTGCTCTGCGCAGCCGCATTGCTCGCTGGCGTACTCGCGGGCTGCGGCACCAAGCCGGCCCCGGCAGGTCAAGGAACGACGACAGGCAGCCAGCCTACCGGTCAGACGGGAGCCGCTCAGCCGGCGAAGAAATCGTGGTCGAAGCCGCCGGAGATGAAGATCGACCAGAACAAAACGTATCAGGCGACGGTAACGACGTCGAAAGGGACCTTTACCATCGATCTGTTCCCGAAAGACGCGCCGATGACGGTCAACAATTTCGTCTTTTTGTCCAAGGAAGGCTTCTATAATAACTTGACGTTCCACCGGATCATCAAAACGTTCATGGTTCAAGCCGGAGACCCGAACGGGAACGGCACGGGCGGACCGGGGTATCAATTCGCGGATGAGCTGAAGACGACGCATCCGTATGAGCCCGGTATCGTGGCCATGGCGAATGCCGGACCGAATACGAACGGTAGCCAGTTCTTCATCTGTACCGGTGAAGATAGCAAGGCGTTGAACCGGACGCCGAACTACACCGTATTCGGCAAGGTGTCCCAAGGCATGGATGTCGTGCAGAAAATCGCCGATACGCCTGTGAAATCCAACGGCGGCGAAGCGAGCACGCCGACGGAGAAAGTGACGATTCAATCGATCTCCATCACGGAGAAATAGAACGGCGAATGAAGACAGCGTGGAGAACCCACGCTGTCTTTTTACGAAACGGGCACGGAGATGGAACGAGACCGCTATAACGAACGTCCAATGAACAGGAGAGATGAAGCATGGGTGTACCGATACCCGAAATTGACCGCTACCGCGGCTGCTTGTTGGGATTAGCCGCAGGAGATGCGCTCGGTACGACACTGGAGTTCCGTCAGCCCGGCTCGTTCGGGCCGATTCTCGATATGGCCGGAGGCGGGCCGTTCGATCTCGAGCCGGGACAGTGGACCGACGATACGTCCATGGCTTTGTGTCTGGCGGAAAGTTTGCTCCACTGCGAAGGCTTTCACCCGCGGGATCAGATGCAGCGTTATGTCCGTTGGTACCGGGAAGGTTACCTCAGCAGCACCGGCGTCTGCTTCGATATAGGCAATACCGTCCGAACGGCGCTTGAACGTTTCGAGAAGACAAGCGAGCCGTTCAGCGGTCCGATCCAGCGGATGACCGCCGGCAACGGTTCGCTCATGCGGCTGGCCCCTGTGCCTATGGCCTATGCCGGCAAGCCGCAGGAAGCGATCGTGCGGTCGGGCGACAGCTCGCTGACGACGCATGGGGCCATCGTCGCCGTGGATGCCTGCAAGTATCTGGGCGGCCTGATCGTGGGCGCACTGAAAGGAACGGAAAAGTCCGAGCTGCTGGCCCCGTATTATGCCCCCGTGTCGGGTTACTGGGAGCGGGTTCGGCTTGTGCCTGAGATTGCCGAGGTGGCCGCCGGATCGTTCCGCGAGAAGCAGCCTCCTGCCATTGAGGGTACCGGCTATGCGGCCGGAAGCCTGGAAGCGGCGCTATGGGCATTCGACCGGAGCTCCAGCTTCGAGGAAGGCGCTTTGCTGGCGGTTAATCTGGGAGACGATGCCGATACGACCGGAGCGGTCTACGGCCAGCTCGCCGGAGCCTACTACGGGGTGGAGGCGATCCCGGCGCATTGGCGGGCGCAGCTCAGTATGCTGGAGCTATTGGAGTTTACGGCCCGGGGGCTGCACCGGTTTGCCCAAGGCGGGACGCCGCAATGATGGAGCGCCATTGTTTGCTGCTGCACGGCTTTACCGGAGGACCGTTCGAAGTGGAGCCGCTCGCCGAACATCTGAGGCAGGAAGGCTACACTTGCACGGTTCCTACGCTTCCCGGGCATGAGGACGAGCTTCAAGCTTTAGGCCGCGCCACATGGCACGACTGGCTGGATGCCGCGGCCGCGGAGACGCACCGGTTATGCCAAATCTACGGCTCCATCGATCTCGTGGGCTTCTCGATGGGCGGTTTAATCGCCGCCTATCTTGCGAACCGGTTTCCTATCAGACGCCTCGTGCTGCTCAGCGCGGCGGTCATTTATGTCAGCCCTAGACGCTTCGTCAATCATTTGGCCATGCGCATCCGTGCGCGAGATTGGTCTCACTTGGATCGGGCCAAGCGGACGTCGCTGCCCGCTGCGTTCCAATTCATGAAGCTGGCTCGCTATGCGCGTCAGAGTGAGCTGCCGCGGGTGTCCGTCCCTACGCTCGTGGTTCAGGGGGAGCAGGATCAGATCGTCCATCCCCGAAGCGCCTTTTACATCTATAACCGGCTGCAGGGCCGCCGGGAGTTGTTCCTGCTGCCGGAATCGCGGCATATGGTTTGCCTGGAGCATGAGGCGCCTCAATTATTCAAGGAAGTCACCCGTTTTCTTAATCAGGAATAATGGATAGGAGGAGACCGTCATTTCCGTGTTGGTCCTTAGAAGGTGGGCCGTTGCCATAAAGCCGTCGCTGTGGAAGGGGGCCAAGCGATTGCTCATGGCGGTCCTCCTCATCATCGGTATCGCCGCCTTTTGGACCGGTTATGTGCTGTGGAGCATGGCCTCTATGCCCGATACTTCGCTTCCGAAGCAGGATGCGGGGATTGTGCTCGGGGCTGCGCTTTGGCAGACCACGCCGAGTCCCGCGCTCAAGGAGCGGTTGAATCGCGCCGCGGAGCTGTATGAGGAAGGGAAAATTCGGAGCATCATCGTCTCCGGCGGCTATGACCGGCCCGACTCGCAGCTGACGGAGGCGGAGGGGATGCGCGATTATTTACTGGGGAGAGGAATTCCGGGCCGCGTTATTTTGCTTGAAAACCATGCGACAAACACCTACGAGAACCTTCTCTTCAGCAAACAGATTATGGATGAGCACGGGTATCGCAGTGCAGTCATCGTTACCCACAGGTACCATGCCGTCCGGTCGCTCGATATCGCCCGATTCCTGGGGTACGATCATCCGGCGGCCGCGCCGATGGATTCCAGCGTTCTGATGATGTCTTGGCATAAGAGCCGGGAGACGCTGGCTTACACCAAATGGCAATGGGACAAAATCAGGCTTCGCCTGGGTGTCTGACCGATGCCGTCATGGACCCGGTAAAACGAATCAAGCTCCTGTCCGCGTTGCCGCGAAGCAGGAGCTTTTTTGGATGAAATCGGATTAACTGCCCACAATGACGCCGCCGTTGACATGCAGCATTTGCCCTGTCATGTACGACGAGTCGTCGCATGCGAGGAAGACGTAGCTGGGCGCCAGCTCCTCGGGCTGTCCTGCCCGTTTCATCGGCACGTCCGTCCCGAATTTGCTTACCTTCTTCTCGTCGAACGTCGAAGGGATCAGCGGCGTCCAGATCGGCCCGGGCGCAACGCCGTTGACACGGATGCCGCGGCCGACCAGCTGCTGCGACAGCGAACGAGTAAACGTAACGATGGCGCCTTTGGTCGCGGAGTAATCGAGCAAATCCTCGCTGCCCTCATAGGCGGTGATGGATGCTGTATTAATGACGGCGCTCCCCTGCTTCAGATGAGGGAGTGCGGCTTTCGTCAAATAGAAGAAAGAGAACAGATTGGTACGGAACGTCCGCTCCAGCTGCTCGGCGCTAATGTCCTCTAGCTTCGTCTGCGGGTGCTGCTCGGCCGCGTTATTGACGACGATATCCAGCTTGCCGAACGCCTTGATGGTTTCCTCGATCACTTGCTTGCAGAACGCTTCCGTGCCTAGGTCTCCCGCCAGCTTCAAACAGCGCCGGCCTTCCTCCTCCACCTGCCGCTTCGTTTCCTCCGCGTCCTCATGCTCGTTCAAATACGCGATCACGATGTCCGCGCCTTCCTTGGCGTAGGTGACGGCGACGGCTCGGCCGATGCCGCTGTCTCCGCCCGTGACGACGGCGGTTTTCCCCGTCAATTTGCCTGCGGCTTTATAAGCGCGGTCTTCGAATACCGGCCGCGGGTTCATCTGTGATTCCACGCCGGGCTGCTGCGATTGATGCTGCAGAGGGAAGGCGGGAGGGGCTGGGGTTTGCGTAGTCATAGGTATATGGCTCCTTATCAGGGATGTCTATGGAAAAGCTTTCCGAGCCTTAGCTTATGCCGTCTTGGCCCGATTCATCCCTAACCCCGGAAAGTGCTCGTTATCTTGCTTCTCCTTGTACCCGGTAGTGGTACCCGAACAGCTTGCGAAAGCCCGCTTTCCCATACAGCTTCACAGCCGGCACATTATCCGAAATGACCTGCAGGAATAGATGTGAAGCTCCAGCCTCCAGGCTCCACTCGGCCAATGCGTGAAGCAAACCGCGTCCGAGCCCTTGACCGCGCAGCTCCGGGTGCACCACCACATTCGTAAAGCCGGCCCAGCCGTCTTCGGCGACCGCGGTGCCCAGTGCTGCGCAGCGGGCGCCGTCCATGAGCCGGATGAAGGTGCTGGACGGCTCCAATCGCTGAAACATGCCTTTATAAAAGGAACGACTTTTCTCGCTGAAGCCTTCCAACTGCAGAAAATGATCAAGCCATGGATCGCCGGGCCTGGATTCAATCACCCGGCTGAATCCGCTTCCGGGTACCGGCCGGGTCGCCGTTTGACGCAGGGTTTCTTCCGCATCGCTTATCATGAAATCACAAGGGATCTCCATCTCGAAGCCTTGGGCCGCCAGCCATTCGTCCAGTCCGTCCGGCGATGCGTCGCTGATATGAAACCGCAGCGGGAGGCAGTGTTCTTTGTAAAAGGTCTTCGCCCTCTCGAAGCGCGTCAAATTTGCGGCAGTCGGCTCCCAAGCGCCGCTGCCGTCCGCAGTCCATACGCTGTTAGCCCGTTTGGTCACGCCTCCCGAGACGCGCAGCACCCACGGGCCGTCCGTCTCCTGCAACGCCGCCGGCCATGTTCGCAGCGCCAGCTTGTCTAGCTTGGAATAAAATGGCTTATCGTGTGTCAATATAACCAGCTCCTTGTATAATGATGTATAAATATACAGTAATAATATTAAATATACAAAAGATCTTGATCAGGTGATGCGTAAACGGCATGCTTCTTAGAGCCGATTCACGGCAGGAGCACACTTTCGGTTAAGGAATGAAGACGGATCCGATCCGGCTGCCTGATTTGCATCTTCCGTTATAACGCTTACTTTAAAGTAACTAATGCACGTAAGGTTCAGTTCTTATCTACCGGCCTCTTTTGTACTATACTGATGATAAAAAAAGCCCATTATCGGCACCGCCAATTCGGATCGTTGGCTTCAGATCGCCAAGATGCTCGAACGGGGCATGCTTACTCCCATTGAGCTTCAGTCGATTCGCGAGAAATGGATGGAGACGGCAGCCGGACGGGAATAGAGAGGGCAAGGTTAGTTATGAATTCAGAAATCCATCCACCGGCCTTAAGGAACGTAGGGATCGTAGCCCACGTGGATGCAGGCAAAACAACGCTTACCGAGCACATGCTTTATGAGAGCGGACGGATCCGCAGCCTGGGACGGGTGGACAGCGGAACGGCACAGACGGACTGGCTTGAGGTGGAGAAACAGCGGGGGATCTCGGTGCGGGCTGCCACGACCGAGCTGGAATGGAAGCATTGCCGCATCAACCTGATCGATACGCCGGGACACGTCGATTTTTCCTCCGAGGTGGAACGGTCGCTAAGAGCGCTGGACGGCGCGATTCTGATGATTTCGGCGGCGGAAGGCGTACAGGCGCATACCGAAACGTTATGGCAAGCGCTCAGAGCGCTGAATTTGCCTACACTGATCTTTATAAACAAGATGGACCGGGTCGGCGCCGATGCCGAACGTGTGATTCAAGAAATTCGGGATGTCTTAACGGACTGCGCTGTTCCGGTGCAGCGTCCGTTAGGACAAGAGGATGGCTTCTGCGGCACATCCTCGATCTGGGGAAGCGGGAACGAGCACCGTTGTGCCGGGCTGGATGCGGTGGCGGAGAAGCTTGCGGAAACGGACGAAGCCCTTTTGGATGCGTACGTGAACGGCGAGCCGCTGCCCGGCGAATATCTCAAGGAACGGCTCATTTACTGGACGAGGGGGGGACGCGTCTTTCCGGTTCTGTTCGGGGCCGCCGGCAAAGGCATCGGTATCGGCGGGCTGCTGGATGCCGTCGTCGAATTTTTGCCTCCGCCGGAAGGGACCGAGGAAGACGAGCTGTCGGGGATCGTATTTAAGCTGGAGCGGGACAAGTCCATGGGACGCGTCGCTTACGTCCGGCTCTACGGAGGCTGCATTCGCAACCGGGACGCGGTCCGGAACGCGACGCTGGACACCTTGGAGAAGATCACGCAAATCCGCAAGATTCATGCCGGCCAGCATGAGGACCTTGGCGAGCTGAAGGCCGGGGACATCGCAGCCGTCTGCGGCATGAGCCGGGTACGGGTCGGGGACGTACTTGGAAGCGCCCATCGGGTTCCGCCGGAACATAAGCTTGCGGTTCCGCTGCTGACAGTACAAGCCCACCCGGCCCGGGATACGGACTATGCCCGGTTGACGGCCGCACTACAGGAGCTCGCCGACGAGGACCCTCTGCTCGATCTGCAATGGCTGCCGACCGAGCGGGAGCTGCATCTGAAGATCACAGGGCCCATCCAGCTGGAAATATTGACGCAGCTCCTGCAAGACAGATTCGGACTGCAGGCCGCTTTCGGCAGCCCCGGAGTGATTTATAAAGAGACGCCGTCCCGCAGCGGATACGGGTTCGTTGCTTACACGATGCCGAAGCCGTGCTGGGCGATCCTAAAATTTCTGATCGAGCCGGGGCTCCGGGGAAGCGGGCTCTCTTACGCTTCCGTGGTTAAGCCGGAGCGGCTGCTGTCCGGATACCAGAACGAAGTGGAGCGCCGGGTACCGGAAGCGCTGCAGCAGGGGCTGTCCGGATGGGAGGTAACGGATCTGAAGGTAACGCTCGTTGAAGGCGAGCATCATGTATGGCATACGCATCCGCTCGACTTCGCCGTGGCAACGCCTATGGGTATTATGCAAGGTCTGGCCGAAACCGGGACTAAGCTGCTGGAGCCCTATCTGCGGTTTCGGCTCAGCGCCCAGGAGGAGCTGGGAGGGAAGCTGCTGAATGAACTCGTGCTGATGCGGGGCGAATTCGACTCTCCCGTGATTCGCGGCGGGAGATTCCATGTGGACGGCTCTGTACCGGTGGCGACGTCCATGACGTTTCCCGTGAAGCTGAGCAGCTTGACAGGCGGAAGAGGTACTTTCACGACCAAGTTCGACGGCTACCGGGAATGCCCGGAAGGGATCGAAGCGGTTCGCACTCGGAGAGGCGTCAACCCGTTGGATACCTCAAAATATATACTAAGCGTGAGAAACGCGCTTAAAGCTTAAAGCGCTTCACGGACAATTCCCGATGATTATAGGAATTTTCTTTTTTTCGTTGAACCGGATCGGGCTTGTAGGACGATCCGCTCGAAAAATCGTCACAACTTCCGAAGCGGTTTTTGGTGTGTTCGAAATAATACTATTCAACAACAGCTTTGTTGTGTAAAATACCAATACATGGAAAAGGAGGTTAGGGATGATTAGAGCGGTTGTGTTCGATTTCGACGGACTCATATTGGATACGGAAACGCCGGAGTTTCAATCGTTTCAAACGATATTTCGCGAACACGGGGCGGAGCTCGCCCTTGACGTTTGGGGCGGCTGCATCGGAACGGGTCATCCGCATTCAATCCGTACGATCATTTGGAGCAATGCATCGGCCGACCGATCGAAAGAGAGACCGTCCGCGCCCGACGCCGAGCGATATACGAAGAAGCGATACGGGAGGCCGACATTCGGCCGGGGGTCCGGGAATATATTCAAGAAGCGAAGACGCTCGGCCTAGCCGTCGGATTGGCATCCAGCTCCAAGGAAGCTTGGGTCAGGCTATCTGGACCGTTTCGGGCTCACCGGGCAGTTCGATTGCATTCGTACCGGGGATTAAGTCAAGGAAGTGAAGCCGAATCCCGAACTGTATTTGCAGACCGTATCCCGGCTGGGGATCGGTCCGGAGGAAGCCGTCGCTTTCGAGGATTCCCCCAACGGGGCGTTAGCGGCCAAACGGGCCGGTCTGTATACCGTCATCGTGCCGAACGCCGTGACCAAGCAGCTGAGCTTCGGCCGGCATGATCTGAGCATCGATTCGATGAATGACATGCCGCTGTCCAAGCTGCTCAGGCGGTTAGCGGATACTTCGACGAAGAGGAATGGCGCATGACCATGTTCAGGATTATAATTATCGGTTCTCCCGGCTCGGGGAAGTCTACGTTCAGCAGGGCGCTGGCGTCATGCACAGGGCTCCCGCTGATCCATTTGGATGCGGTTTATTGGAAGCCGGGCTGGGTGCCGACGCCAAAGGAACAATTCAAAGAGTTTCTAGGGGCGCTGGTCGGCAGCTCCGAATGGATTATTGAAGGAAATTACGGAAGCACTTTGGAGATCAGGCTTCGGGAAGCGGACACGGTCATTTGGCTTCAACTGCCGAGGCTGCTGTGCGTATGGCGGGTTTGGAAACGAATGTGGAGTCACCGGAGCAGGTCGAGAAGCGATTTGGCCGAGGGCTGCGCGGAAGGCTTTACGAGGGGATTTTTGAAGCTTGTCCTCTTTGCGTGGCGGTTTCCGGATCAAGGCGCCAAGCGGATTCAAGAGGCGCTCGACGCAGGCTCTGCAGGCAAACAAGTGATTATTCTCCGTTCGGACCGGGAAACGGCCGATTTTTTAAGGCATGGCATCCAGGAAGATCAGGCATATAAAGGAGGGGCATGATGCAACATGTTTATTTGATCCGTCACTGTCAAGCGGAGGGCCAGCCGCCTGAAGCTCCGCTGACGGAGCTGGGAACGCTGCAGGCGGAGCGTTTGCCTTCATTCTTCGCAGACAGGCCGCTGAATGCGGTCGTCTCCAGCCCGTTCCTGCGTGCGCAGCTGACGGCGGAGCCGCTCGCCCGAGCGTTCGGTCTGCCCGTCAGGGTGGACGAGAGGCTGATGGAGCGCGTGCTCAGCAAGGAGCCGCTTGAGGATTGGAGGCTTGCCCTGCAGCAGACGTACGATGACGGCAAACTGCGATTCGAGGGTGGAGAATCGGCGGAGGAAGCCGCTGCCAGGGGCTTAGCATGCCTGCGTGAGCAAACGCTTTCCAAAGCGCAGCACGTCGCGGTCGTTACACACGGAAACCTGTTGTCGCTGCTTATTAGGCAATTTCAGCACGATTTCGGATATGATGCCTGGAGTGTGATGACGAACCCCGACGTTTATTATTTGACGCATGAGCATGAGGTTTGGACCTATCAGGGTCGAATTTGGCCCGGGTTCGGCTCTTGTTAGGCAGACATCAACTGAAGAAAGGCTCTTGCCGCCGCCGGGAGTGCGCGTGAGCTGCTTGAAACTAACGTGATGCGCCATGCCGGCAGCTCGGTGCCGACGGGGATCTCGATAAGCGAACCGGTTCTCAGTCCCCCTTCCGCATATTTGCGGTTGACGATGGCGCACCCGAATCCCATTCGGGTAAGCTCCAGCAGCAGATCGACGCTTCCGACTTCCATCTCCGACTGAAGCTTGACGCCATAGGCGGAAGCGAGATCTTCGGCGTAAGCCCGGGAACTGCTGCGGGCGGATAGTGTAATCATCGGAAGCTTCAGCAATTCCTTGGGGTGGCGCGGTTCCTCGGACAAAGGCAGGAAGGAGGGCGCAGAAATGAAAATCAGCTCTACCGGCCATTCGGCATGGATCTGAAGCTGCGCCGCATCTTCGTCTTGCCGCAGGTGAATCAGGCCGATGTCCGCTCCGCCCTCCAGCAGCATCTGGCGGATGTCTCTTGTCCGTCCGTGCCGGAATCCGAAACGGATGTTCGGATGCGCGGAATGGAACGATTCGATGGCATCCAGCAAATAATGCTTTATTACCGCTTCGCTTGCCCCGATCCGGATTTCCCCCCTTTCCAAATCGCCGTACTGCGCCACCGCCCGCCGCCCTTCCTCAAGCAAACGAATCGCCGGAGCCACGCACTGGAGCAGGGCGCTTCCTTCTTCCGTCAGCTCCACACCCTTGGATTTACGTACGAACAAAGAGGCCTGAAGCTCCTCCTCCAGCTGCTTGATGGCATAAGTTACGCTGGGCTGGGTCATGAACAGCCGCTCCGCTGCACGCGTGAAGCTTCCCGTTACCGCCGTTTGATAAAAAACAACATACCGGTCCATATGGTTTATGATATTAATCACCTCTATATCATATTGATTAAACATCGATTTCATTTATCGTTTCTTGATCATTATACTGGAAAAGACAGGGCAGCAACAGCAGTGATTCTAGAACACTCGGATGGAGGATGGATAACATGTCGCAGCTTAAGGCCGTCTTGTTCGATCTGGACGAGACGCTCATGGCGAGAGGTCAGGCGGTGCTTCGTCTCATCGAAAGGATGATTGACGACTTTGGTCCGGGCTTTGGGGTCCGGGATCATGACGAGATCAAGCGGATCGTTCAGCAGGCGGATGGCGGAGGCTATCGCCCGAAGCATGAAATGTATGCCGAGCTCGAGGATAGGCTGGCATGGACCGGCGCCCCTGGCTGGCCTGCGTTTCAAGCCTATTACCGGCGGGTTTACCCGACGTGCGCCGTGCTTGAGGAGGGCACCTTGGACGTGCTGACCTATTTTCGGGAAAAGGGACTGAAGCTCGGTTTGATTACGAACGGAGAAACCGCCGTGCAGCAAAAGAAGCTCGATCTGCTGGGCATCGGACAAAAATTCGATTCCGTCGTGATATCGGAAAGTGCCGGCTGCAAGAAGCCGGATCCGCATATCTTTCGCTTGTCGATGAGTGAGCTGGGCGTTTCGCCGAACGCTGCGTGGTATGTGGGCGACCATCCCCGCAACGATGTGTACGGGGCCTGGTGCGCCGGACTGCGCGCGGTATGGAAATCGGACGTCCATCCGTGGGACGTGACGCTGCCGGTCATCCCTTACGGCATCATTCGGCAGCTGACGGATGTGATTAGGCTGTACGAGAAGCGGAATACGGCGGGGTGACGTATGGTTCTTATTTTTTTACAACTAAACGCCCCCTAAAGAACCGATGCCTGTTTATGGTACAATAAAAACGGCCGGGGATTTTGAAAATGCGGCGAATGATAATACAATAGACAAAGAAAAAGGAGTTAATCCTTCGCGCATCCGCGTATACTGCTATCACTAAGTAAAGAGGTGATGGCACTTGAGCGGACGCGGACACCAGACGGATGGCATTCAAATCACGACGAACGCGAGACAAATCAATGTAGTCCTCCGCAATCCGGAACCCAGCGCGCCGATTTCCGAGACCGAGCCCCAGTTTCACGGCAAGCCTCTTTCGGCCCATGGGCAGTTCGGCGAAATCATGAAGGAGCTGGACCGGATGGTCGGACTCGATAACGTGAAGGAGCTTGTGTTCGAGATTTACGCGCTGCTGAGGATCGCCGGGATGCGTGCGGAGGTAGGACTGATGGCCAATTCCCAAGTCTATCACATGGTGTTCAAGGGCAATCCCGGCACGGGCAAAACGACGGTAGCCCGCATTATCGCCAAGCTGCTGCAGACGATGGGCGTACTGACGAAGGGACATTTGATCGAGGTGGAGCGGGCGGACCTCGTCGGCGAATATATCGGGCATACGGCGCTCAAGACGCGGGAGCTGATGAAGAAGGCGCTTGGCGGGGTCTTATTCATCGACGAAGCTTACAGCTTGGCACGCGGCGGAGAGAAGGACTTCGGCAAGGAAGCGATCGATACGCTCGTCAAGGCGATGGAGGACCATAAGAATCAATTCATCTTGATTCTGGCCGGTTATTCCGACGAGATGGAGCAGTTTCTTCAAACGAATCCCGGTCTGCCTTCGCGTTTCCCGATTCAGCTGGACTTTCCCGACTATACGGTGGATCAGCTGATGCAAATCGCGGAGCTGATGGTGAAGGAGCGGGAATACGCGCTAACGCCCGCCACGGAGATGAAGATCCGTCAGCAAATCATGAACGAGAAGCAGCAGTCCGAAATGTCGTTCAGCAATGCGCGGTATGTGCGGAATCTGATCGAGAAGGCCATGCGCAATCACGCGGTGCGCTTGTTGAACCAGCATTTTTCGCAGCCGTCCAAGCAGGAACTCATGACGATCCGTCCGGAGGATGTCCGGTGGGATCGCAAACCGATAAAGGAGGCGTTTAAATATTCATGAAAAGGGCGACGCATGAAGTGACCCCGGATGCGCAGGAACGGGCCGTGCTGGTCAGTCTCGTTACCCAGCAGCTGAAGCGGGAAGAATATTACGATCCGGAATATTCGCTGGCCGAGCTGATTCGGCTGGCAGAGACCGCCGGCGTGGAAGTGCTGGATACCCTCACGCAGAGCAAGGAATATGCGGACAGCAAATGGTTTATAGGGAAAGGGAAAGCGGAAGAACTGAAGCAAAGGCTGGAGGAGACCGGAGCGAATACGGCGATCTTCGATCAAGAGCTGTCGGGGGCGCAGGTGCGCAATCTGGAGATGTACCTCGATGTAAAAATCATCGACCGGACGCAGCTTATCCTGGATATCTTCGCCGGCCGCGCAAAGACGCGCGAAGGCATCATCCAGGTGGAGCTGGCCCAGCTTAGCTACCTGCTGCCGCGGTTGTCCGGTCACGGGAAGAACCTGTCGCGGCTCGGCGGCGGCATCGGGACGAGAGGACCCGGCGAATCGAAGCTGGAAACCGATCGCCGGCATATCCGAAACCGGATCGACGAGCTGAAGCGCCAGCTGAGCGAGGTGGTCCGCCACCGCAGCCTGCACCGCGAGCGGAGGAAGAAGACGGGCGTGTTCCAGGTCGCGCTGGTCGGCTACACGAACGCGGGCAAATCGACGCTGCTGAAGCAGCTGACGCAGGCCGACGTGTTCGTGGAGAACCAGCTGTTCGCGACTTTGGATCCGACCTCGCGGACGCTGAAGCTGCCGGCAGGCAAGGAGATCGTAGTGACCGATACGGTAGGTTTTATTCAGAACCTGCCCCACGATCTTGTCGCGGCCTTCCGCGCAACCTTGGAGGAAGCGAACGAGGCGGATTTGATTCTTCACGTGGTGGACAGCTCATCCGAGATGATGTCGATCCAGATGAAGGTTGTAGACCAGGTGCTTGAGGAGCTGGGAGCTCATGGGAAGGATCGTGTGACGATTTTTAACAAAATCGATCTTTGCCCGCCGGAGCAAACGGACATGCTGACCGCAGAAGGGGAGTATCTGCGCGTATCCGCTTATCGTGAAGAGGATCTCGTCCGGATCAAGGAGCTGCTGGAATCCAAGCTGATGGGAGACAACCGGACATTCCGGATTCCCGCGGAGAAAGGCGATGTCATCTCACTGGTGTACCGCGTAGGCGAAGTGCTGGAGAATGGAGTCGAGGGCGGCGATATGCTGTTCAAAGTAAGAGTCAACAACAAGGAATTTGACAAAATCGGTTACATGCTGGCGGCCTATGAATCGGCGCGGCAGGCATCGGGACACGCAGAGGGAGAGACGACGGACCATGTTTAAAGAGCAAGTGCTCGGCTGGATGGAGGCGGCTGAGCGCCAGATTGAAGGGAAAACGAAGGAAATCGACCGGTTGATCGACCGGAATCAATGGAAGGTGATTCGCGCCTTCCAGAAGCATAAGGTGAGCGATTATCATTTTGCCGGCTCCACCGGATACGGTTATAACGATCGCGGCCGCGAGCTGCTGGACTTGGTGTATGCCGACGTGTTCGGCGCCGAGTCGGCCCTCGTCCGGCCGCATTTTGTGTCCGGCACTCATACGATCGGAACCGCGTTGTTCGGCGTGCTGCGCCCCGGGGATGAGCTCCTGATGATCACGGGACGGCCTTACGACACGCTGCACAAGGTCATCGGGAAGCCGGGCGACGGCAGCGGCTCGCTGCAGGATTGGGGCATCGGCTACGGTGAAGTGGCTCTATTGGAAGATGGAACCCCCGATTACGGCGAAATCGCCCGCAGCATAACGCCGCGAACGCGCGTGATCGGCATTCAACGCTCGCGGGGGTATTCCTGGCGTCCTTCGTTTACCGTTGCGCAGATCGGCGAGATGGTAAAATTCGTTAAGGAAATCAAGCCCGACCTGATTGTATTTGTTGACAACTGCTACGGAGAGTTTACAGAGCTGACGGAGCCGACGGAGGTTGGCGTCGATTTGATGGCAGGCTCGCTCATCAAAAATCCGGGAGGCGGTCTTGCGCCAACGGGAGGATATATTACGGGTAAGCGCGAATATGTTGACAAGGCGGCTTACCGTCTGACCGCACCCGGCATCGGCGGAGAGGTCGGAGCGATGCTGGGCACGACAAGAGCAATCTACCAAGGCTTGTTTCTGGCGCCTCATCTGGTCGGACAAGCAGTGAAGGGCTCGGTGTTCGCCGCTTCCGTATTCGAGCGGCTCGGCTTTACGACGCATCCCCGTTGGAACGACCCGCGGACGGACCTGATTCAGGCGCTGAAATTCACGGGCCCCGAGCATCTCATCGCCTTTGTACAGGGGATTCAGCAGGCGGCGGCCGTAGATTCGCACGTGGTCCCGGAGCCTTGGGATATGCCGGGATACGAGCATCCGGTCATCATGGCCGCAGGGACTTTCATTCAAGGCGGAAGCTTGGAGCTGTCGGCGGATGCGCCCATCCGCGAGCCGTACATCGCCTATATGCAGGGCGGGTTGACATATTCCCACTGCAAGATGGGGGTTCTGACTGCGCTGCAGAACATGCTCGACCGCGGGCTTTTGCCGGCGGATTGATTTTTAACGGACGGAAAATGATAGAATACGTATTGGCGGCGGCCGAGCTCACGTTGTTACAAGGACCTGCCTGAGTTGTTACACATATTTACATATCGCATAAACCTAACACGACTTGACACGTTTATGGATGACGGTTACAATACAGGTAAGGTTCTCTGTGCACAGGAGTGATGGACATGGGCGATGATATTCGACGCAATATGGCATTGTTTCCGATCGGTATCGTCATGAAGCTGACGGATTTGACCGCTAGACAAATACGCTATTACGAGCAGCATGAGCTGGTGATTCCCGCCCGGACCGGCGGCAATCAGCGGCTGTACTCTTTTAACGACGTCGAAAGGCTGCTGGAGATTAAGGACTTGATTGAGAAAGGCGTCAACATTGCCGGAATCAAGCAGGTGCTTCTGCCTGTATCGAAGGATTCCGAGGATGCCACTATTCTGAACGAGCAAACCGAAGTGAAGCGCCGCGAGCTTACCGATTCCCAGCTTCACAAGATGCTGAAGCAGCAGCTGCTCGGCGGAGGGAAGCGGCCGGGCCAGGTTTCCTTGATCCAGGGGGAACTGTCCCGTTTCTTCAAAAAGTAAGGCACGGCAGTAGAATGCCCGGGAATGCAAACGCTGCGGTAACCGGGCAGCTTCGATAATGAACGCACTTAGCCGAAGGAGGAGATTTTACCGTGACCGACAAGACTTATACCAAAGAAGACATTATGCGCATTGCCAAAGAAGAGAACGTACGATTTATCCGTTTGCAATTTACCGACCTGCTGGGAACCATTAAGAACTTGGAAATTCCTGTGAGCCAATTGGAGAAAGCGCTTGACAACAAAATGATGTTCGACGGTTCGTCGATCGAGGGCTATGTCCGCATCGAGGAATCCGACATGTACTTATATCCCGATCTCAGTACTTGGGTAGTCTTCCCTTGGGTGACGGAAGACCGTGTCGCCCGTTTGATCTGCGACATTTATTTGCCGGACGGCCGTCCGTTCCCGGGCGATCCGCGCGGCATTCTGAAAGCGGCATTGAAGGAAGCCGAAGAGATGGGCTACACCGCGATGAACGTCGGACCGGAGCCGGAATTCTTCTTGTTCAAAACCGACGAGAAAGGAAATCCAACAACGGAGCTCAACGACCAAGGCGGTTACTTCGACTTGGCGCCTACGGACCTCGGAGAGAATTGCCGCCGGGAAATCGTGTTGACACTGGAGGAGATGGGCTTCGAGATCGAAGCGTCCCACCACGAGGTCGCACCGGGCCAGCATGAGATCGATTTCAAATACGAGAACGCGATCAAAGCGGCGGACCAGATTCAAACGTTCAAGCTGGTCGTCAAAACCGTTGCCAGGCAGCATGGTCTGCATGCGACTTTCATGCCGAAGCCGTTGTTCGGTGTTAACGGCTCCGGTATGCACTGCCACCAATCGCTATTCCGCGGCAAAGAAAACGCGTTTTACGACGAGAACGACAAGCTCGGTCTCAGCGCGACGGCGAGACATTACATGGCGGGCATTCTGCGTCATGCGCGCGCTTTTGCGGCGATCACGAACCCGACGGTCAATTCGTACAAACGTTTGGTTCCCGGATATGAAGCGCCTTGCTATGTGGCCTGGTCCGCGAGCAACCGCAGTCCGATGATCCGGATCCCGGCTTCCCGGGGCCTCAGCACCCGTGTGGAAGTGCGCAACCCGGACCCTGCGGCCAATCCATACCTGGCGCTTACCGTGATGCTCAAGGCTGGTCTAGACGGCATTAAGAACAAAATGCAGCTGCCGCCTCCTACGGACCGCAACATCTACGTGATGACGGAGGAAGAACGTGAAGAGCAGGGCATTCCAAGTCTTCCGCTGGACCTGAAGCAAGCGCTGGATGAGCTGCTGCGCGACGACGTTATCTGCGAAGCGCTGGGTGATCATGCACTCGCGCATTTCTATGAGCTTAAGGAAATCGAGTGGGACATTTACCGTACCCAGGTCCATGCTTGGGAACGCGAACAGTATATGACGCTTTACTAAGATGCAAAAAACCGTTTGCTGCGTTTAACTGCGGCAAGCGGTTTTTTTTGTGCTGCCAAGCAGGGAGGCGCTTTCTCTCGCGGAGGTTTGCCGGATGAGGCGGATGTCACAGAGTGCGGCAGGCGTCTTGCATTGGTATCTCGTTAATAACTAGCGGTCTGTTGTAGGGGGGGAGGTCAGCGGCACTTCGCTTATGGAGGGCGCACGTTTTGAACAATGGCATCCGGTAAGATCCATACAGCACTTGCATCCGGTAAAAGAGGAGGACGCATATGTCTTGCCCGGATTGCTCCATAAAAAACTCCCTATCGATGCATTACATTGATAGGGAGTTTTACGCTAATGAAAGTCGCGGAATACGCCGATAACTTTGCCGAGAATAGTGACGTGATTGAGCCGGATCGGCTCAAGCGCCGGATTCTCAGGCTGCAGACGAATATGATCCTTTTCCTTATAGAAGGTTTTCACGGTCGCTTCGTCCTCTTCGGTCATCGCGACGACGATTTCCCCGTTGTTCGCGGTTTGCTGTTGACGTACGATGACATAATCGCCGTTATGTATTCCGGCTTCGATCATACTGTCTCCAATGACGCTTAGCATGAATACGTTGTGATCGCCCACAAAATGGCTGGGAAGAGGGAAGTAGTCCTCGATGTTCTCGGTAGCCGTAATCGGCGTACCGGCTGTGACGCGTCCGATCAGAGGAACGCGGGATACCGAGACGGAATAGGCGCCGTCCCCCATGGTGCCGTCCAAAATTTCGATGGCGCGGGGCTTCGTCGGGTCGCGCCGGATGAGGCCCTTCTTCTCGAGACGCTCCAGATGGCCGTGAACCGTTGAGCTTGACGCCAGTCCGACAGCCTCGCCGATTTCTCTAACGGAGGGGGGATATCCTTTATCTTTCACTTCATTCTTGATGAAATCCAAGATCGCCTGCTGACGGTTGGAAATCTTGCTCATGCGAATCACTCCATTTATGGTAATCATTACTTGGAGTATAACACAGAACCGGAGTTCGTACAAACAATTGTTCGAAAAAAGCATTGACGCAAACGCTTGTTCGTGTTATATTCGTAACAGAACAAATGTTTGGGGGATGTTAACCATGTATCAAAATGATAATTTACTGAACTCTTACAACAACGCGAACAACCTGACGAATATTCGAATTCAACGTAGAACAGAACGTTCTGCCTTACATAATAATAAGCGAACGTACGTGCGCTTGTCATCTGCAGCCCTTTTTGCCTCTCTGTTTATTATCTTGTTCGGTTTGTTTGCGGGCGGCTTTGGCGACAAAGGTGCTTTTGCCGCAACGGAGCATGTTCAGGCTCAACCGTTCGTGATCGTGGGCCACGGCGAAACCCTTTGGAGCATCGCTTCCGAGCACGCAGGCAAAGGAAAGGACGTTCGCGATTATATTGATGAAATCAGGAAGGCGAACGGCTTGAAGCAGTCCAAGCTTCAGGAAGGGCAGAAGCTGCTCCTGCCTTAACGCCATAGGTGGTCCCTTTTTCACGCGAGTCTCTCTAGGCTCCAGTTGCTGCGCTTGATGGAGGTGGTTATATAGTGTCCGGTAACGATTGCCCCTGTTACTCTTGACAATGGCATCCTGTAATGTCAAAGTATTAATGTTATAGACAAGACATACTAGACTTACACAGGAGGCCGAACATGAGCGAAGCTGATCATGAAGCCACCGTCAAGCGAATTAACGAGCTCGCCCGTAAAGCCAAGTCGACCGGTTTGACGGATGATGAGCTGGATGAGCGCAATGTCCTAAGACGCAAGTATATCGATTCATTCAGATCATCCTTGCGCTCTCAGCTGGACAACATTAAGCTCGTTGATGCTGAGACGGATGAGAACAGCAAAGGATAATTGACCGGATAGGGGCCATTTACATGTCACGCAAGTGGGAACGCATGGTTAAGAAGAACACGAAAGTAACGAACGCCCGGCGCAAGAAATCGGGAAGCAATCCGATCTCGGGAGGGGTCGCGGACGACTCGAGCGTCTTCAAGGGACGAAGCTGGCTATGGCCTTTACTGCTCGTTGCGATAGGCTTTTTTTGCTTTGTGGCCTTCCGGAGCGCAGCAAGGCAAGACAATCTTTATTGGGTTACAGGGGCGAGCTATATTTTCCTTGCTGTATTGATTTATTGGGCGCGCCGGCCTTATCTAAAGGTGGGCAAGCAGTCTCTGACTTCTCGCCGGTTCAGCGGCGAGCGTACGGTAGAGGCGGCACAAATCAGCGAGATTGCCTTCAGCAAGGATGCCGTCGTCATTATAGTACAGCCGAAGAACAGCCGATGGGTGTTTACCCGGTTTTACCACCAGTTTCCTTTGGAGCCGGTGAAGGCGGCGCTTAAAGAATTTGCGAATAAAAACGCCATCGCTTTGAAGGAAGAATAGTTTAAGGTTCACCTGCTTGCTTATTCAGTTCATTTCAGGGGAGAAAGAGGACGTTATCGATGTCGATCAAAGCGGTTTTATTTGATTTGGATGATACGCTGCTGTGGGATGAGCGCAGTGTGAAGGAAGCTTTCCAGGCCACCTGCAGGGAAGCGGCTAAGCATTATGACGTGGATCCGGAGAAGCTGGAGGACGCCGTTAGAACGGAAGCGAGAGCTTTGTATGAGTCTTACGAGACATTCCCGTTCACAAAGATGATCGGTATTAATCCTTTTGAGGGACTATGGGCCAACTTTACCCAAGGAGATCAACCTGAGTTCCGCAAACTTCAAGCGCTTGCGCCAAGCTATCGCACAGCTTCGTGGACACGGGGATTGAAGGCGCTCGGCATTGAGGATGAAGAGCTGGGCTATAAACTGGGAGAGATGTTCCCGGCTGAACGCCGCAGCCGTCCGATCGTCTATGAAGAAACGTTCGAAGTGCTGAATCAATTGAAGGAAAAGTACAAGCTTCTGCTTTTGACCAATGGCTCGCCGGATCTGCAGAAGGAGAAGCTGGCGGGTGTTCCGGAGCTTGCTCCTTATTTTGATCATATCGTCATCTCCGGACAATTCGGGGAAGGCAAGCCTGCCGTTTCGATCTTCCATCACGCAATGAAGCTGCTCGGTATTACGGCTGAAGAGGGTGTGATGATCGGCGATAAGCTGACAACGGATATTTTGGGCTCGGGCCTCGTCGGGATGAGGAATATGTGGATCAACCGGCACGATCTGCCTCGTAAGGATGAAATTGCGGTACCTACCTACGAAATTACCAATTTGCGTGAAATCCAGCAAGTGATCGATTCGATCGGTTAACTAGAGACTGATACACCTTTAAATATAAAGCCCGCCGGTCAGGAAAAGGAAGCCAGCGGGCTTTGTTGTGGTTATCTATTGCTTTAAGCTTTACTGAAGGTAGGATCTTCAAACGGATGCGCAATCCAGCCCTCAGTTTCGATAAAGAGGCGGACGGCGACGATTTGCCGATTCTCCATCAAGGTAAAGAAGTGCGGCTTATGCTCCGGAACGGAGATGACGTCGCCGGCTTCCAGCTCGACATCGAAGTAGCCTACGTCGTCGGTTCCCTTGATCACGAAGATGCCTTTGCCTGCCGTGATCGCGCGCACTTCGTCTTCCGTGTGTGTGTGCACGCTCTCGAATTTCTTAAGCAGCTCTTCGAGGTTTGGCGTCGCTTCGGAGAGCGCAATGATATCCCAGGTCCGATAACCGCGGCGGCCGGCGAGATCCTTGATCTCTGTGTCGAACGTAGCCAGAATCTCGGCCTTGTTCTCATCGCTCAGAATGAAGTTTTCTTTGAGGTGAGCGGGCAGCTTATCGGCGTTCCAATGCTCGTATAACACCACTTGCTTATCCAAAAAAGCCTTTACGTTCTCTTCGCCGCTAATGCGTTCGTTCGTGTTCCGAATGCGAATCTCAGCCATCGTTCATCCCTCTTTCTATGCGCTCATCTAATAAATGCTCCTTGCTTATAGCCATCATTATAATGCAAAAAATGGCTTCTGTCGACGGAATATATAATACAAAACCGATATGATATATAGGATATTATGTGGGAGCATGTTTTCATTCTTTTCATCAAGTTATGTTTCTGGTACACTTAGGGATAAAACCGAGATGAATCCTGTGGATTATTTACGCACATCGTACAGTATAGCCGGAATACCGGCCTAAGGTTGTCGTTCGGCGGGCAGGCAGAAAGGGGATCTTTATGAGCAAGCCATCATTACAAGAACAACTTAATAAAAAAATTATGATCTTGGACGGCGCCATGGGCACCATGATTCAACAGGAAAATTTGACCGCAGACGATTTCGGCGGGGAAGAATTGGACGGTTGTAATGAAATTCTGGTAGTGACGCGTCCCGACGTTATACAAAAGATTCATGAAGCATATTTCGCCGCAGGTGCGGATATGGTGGAAACCAATACGTTCGGAGCGACCAGCGTCGTGCTGGCCGAGTATGACTTGCAGGACCGGGCCCGCGAGCTAAACCTGGCTGCGGCCAAGATGGCCATCGAGGCCGCGGCCAAGTATTCGACGCCGGAATGGCCGCGTTATGTCATCGGAGCGATGGGTCCTACGACCAAGACGCTCTCGGTTACAGGGGGCGTCACGTTTGACGAGCTGGTGGACAGTTATCATGAGCAGGCGCTTGCTCTGATGGAAGCGGGCGTTGACGCTCTCCTCCTCGAGACGTCCCAGGACACCCTAAACGTAAAGGCGGGAAGCATCGGGATCCGCAAGGCGTTCGACGTGCTCGGAAGAAAGCTACCGATAATGATCTCGGGCACGATCGAGCCGATGGGGACGACGCTGGCCGGTCAGAACATTGAGTCGTTCTACGTATCCCTGGAGCATCTGGAGCCGATCTCGATCGGGCTCAACTGTGCGACTGGACCGGAATTCATGCGCGACCACATCCGGTCGCTATCGGATCTCGCGGATACGGCCGTAAGCTGCTATCCGAACGCCGGCTTGCCGGACGAGAACGGTCAATACCATGAATCGCCGGCTTCGCTGGCGAAGAAGCTGGCCGGCTTTGCTGAGCAGGGCTGGATCAATATTGCAGGCGGCTGCTGCGGTACAACGCCGGATCATATCCGGGCGTTGGCGGAGGAGTTGCAGGCTTATTCCCCTCGCCAGCAGAACGGCTCTCACCCGCCGGCCGTTTCGGGGATCGAGACGGTTTATATCGAGAACGCCAACAGGCCGTACATGGTAGGCGAGAGAACGAACGTTCTGGGTTCACGGAAGTTCAAACGGCTGATCGCCGAAGGCAAGTATGAGGAAGCCTCCGAAATTGCCAGAGCCCAGGTGAAGGGTGGCGCAGCTGTCGTCGACGTATGTCTTCAGGATCCGGACCGCGACGAAATGAGCGACATGCAGAAGTTTCTTGAGCTGGTCGTCAAGAAGGTCAAGGTGCCTTTGATGCTCGATTCCACCGATTACAGGGTCATTGAGCTGAGCCTGAAGTATTCCCAAGGGAAGGCGATTATCAACTCGATCAACCTGGAGGACGGCGAAGAGAAGTTCGAGAAGGTCGTTCCGCTCATCCACCGTTACGGTGCGGCTGCGGTCGTCGGAACGATCGACGAGCGCGGACAGGCGATTACGGCCAAGGATAAGCTGGAGGTTGCCCGGCGTTCCTACGACCTGCTTGTAAACAAATACGGCATGCAGCCGAACGATATTATTTTTGACCCGTTGGTATTCCCTGTAGGTACTGGGGACCAGCAGTACATCGGTTCCGCGAAAGAAACGATCGAAGGCATTCGCCTTATTAAAGAAGCGATGCCGGATACCGAGACGATTCTCGGCCTCAGCAACGTGTCGTTCGGTCTGCCCGAAGCGGGCCGCGAGGTGCTGAATGCGGTGTTCTTGTATCACTGCACCAAGGCGGGACTGGATTACGCGATCGTGAATACGGAGAAGCTGGAGAGGTACGCATCCATACCGGAGGAAGAGCGCCGGCTTGCCGAGGAGCTGATCTACAACACGACCGACGAGACGCTTGCGGAGTTCGTGGCGCATTTTCGCACGAAGAAGGTCGAGAAGAAAGAGAAGATTTCCAACCTGTCGCTGGAAGAGCGGCTCGCTTCCTATGTCGTTGAAGGAACGAAGGAAGGGCTCATTCCCGACCTGGACGAAGCGCTCAAGAAATATTCGCCTCTCGAGGTCATCAACGGTCCGCTGATGCGGGGGATGGAGGAGGTCGGCCGTCTCTTCAACAACAACGAGCTGATCGTGGCCGAGGTGCTGCAGAGCGCTGAGGTCATGAAGGCATCCGTAGCCTTTCTGGAGCAGTTCATGGAGAAGACGGAATCCGCCGTTAAAGGGAAAATCATTCTTGCGACGGTCAAGGGCGATGTGCATGACATCGGCAAAAACCTGGTGGAGATCATTCTCTCCAACAACGGTTACAAAATCGTGAACCTCGGCATCAAGGTGCCGCCGGAGCAGCTAATCGAGGCGTACCGCAAGGAACGGCCGGATGCCATCGGTCTATCCGGTCTGCTCGTGAAGTCCGCGCAGCAAATGGTCATCACGGCGCAGGATTTGAAGAACGCGGGCATTGACGTGCCGATCATGGTAGGCGGCGCGGCGCTGACGCGGAAGTTCACCAAGACGCGGATCGCGCCCGAATACGACGGTATGGTGCTGTACGCGAAGGATGCGATGGACGGGCTTGACCTCGCGAACAAGCTGAGCGACCCGCAGCAGCGGCAGACGCTCATTCGCGAATTGAGAGAAAGCCTGGAATCCGATGTGATGGAGGCCGGGCGCAAGGAAGAGACGCTGCCTAAGCTGACCCGCGTGAAATCGTCCGAGATCGACCGGACCGTCCCGGTACAGACGCCTCCGGATTTGGAGCGCCATGTGCTGCGGGACTATCCGATCAGCCATCTGATTCCTTACGTAAATATGCAGATGCTGCTCGGTCATCATCTCGGTCTCAAAGGCAAGGTCGACAAGCTGCTGGCGGACAAGGATCCGAAAGCCGTGCAGCTGAAGGAAACGGTGGACGGCATTCTCGCCGAGGCTCAGCAGGAAGGCATTATCCGGGCCCACGGCATGTACCGGTTCTTCCCGGCGCAGGCAGACGGCAATGATGTGCTGGTGTACGATCCGGAGGATCATTCCCGCATACTGCAGAAATTTACTTTCCCAAGACAGGATACGGAGCCATATCTGTGCCTGGCCGACTACTTGAAGCCGGTGGAGAGCGGCGAGATGGATTATGTGGGCTTCCTGGTCGTTACTGCAGGCCATGACATAAGCGACCGCGCGGCAGCGTGGAGGGACAAGGGCGACTATCTGCGTTCGCATGCGCTCCAGGCGGCTGCGCTCGAGACGGCCGAAGCGTTCGCGGAACGCGTCCATCAAATGATGCGGGATGTCTGGGGCTTCCCGGATCCGGCCGGCATGACGATGCAGGAGAGGTTCGGAGCGAAGTACCGCGGACAGCGGTTCTCCTTCGGTTATCCGGCTTGCCCGAATTTGGACGATCAAATCCAGCTGTTCGATCTATTGAAGCCGGAAGACATCGGCGTCCATTTGACGGAAGGCAGCATGATGGAGCCGGAAGCCTCCGTATCCGCCATCGTATTCGCTCATCCGCAGGCAAGATATTTTAATGTAGACAAAAATTAGGGCATGCTACTAGGGTGGGGCGCTCAACGCGAGGCTCCACTCTTTTCCATACAATACCGCAAGCGGAACGGAGTCGATCGGATTGGAGTTATATTTTCTCGGCACAGGCGCGGGCATGCCGTCCAAGGAGCGGAATGTGACCTCGGTCATGCTGAATTTGCTGGCCGAGCGCAATGCGTACTGGATGTTTGACTGCGGCGAGGGGACGCAGCATCAAATCTTACGGGCGCCCGTCAAAATCAGCAAGCTGGAAAAGCTGTTCGTGACGCATCTGCACGGCGATCACCTGTACGGCCTGCCCGGACTGCTTTCCAGCCGCTCGTACCAAGGTGGAGATACGCCATTTAACATTTACGGTCCCGAGGGGATCCGGGAATTTATCGACATGTCTCTTCGCATCAGCGAATCGCATCTGACGTATGAAATCACTGTGCACGAGCTGAAGCGGGGGAGCTCAGGACTGCTGTTCGAGGACGAGCAGTTTGAAGTAACTTACGCGCCGCTGGTCCACCGGATTGAAAGCTACGGTTACCGGATCGTGGAAAAGCCGCAGCAAGGGCGGCTCGACGTCGAACGTCTCAAAGCGCTGGGCTTGACCTCCGGACCGCTGTTCGGACGAATCAAAAGAGGGGAGGACGTTACGTTCCCGGACGGTACCGTGCTCAATGCACAGCAATTCATCGGACCTTCCTATGCAAGCCGGGTGGTGACTGTGCTGGGCGATACGCAGCCGTGCCCGAACGCGATAGAGCTTGCCCGCGACGCCGAGGTGCTCGTGCATGAAGCCACCTTCGCGGAGAACCGCAAGGAGCTGGCGGTCCGATACGATCATTCGACGGCTAAGGACGCCGCAAGAACGGCCGCGGCAGCCGGGGCGAAGGCGCTCATTCTAACGCATATCTCCTCGCGTTATCAAGGGCCTGCGGCGGAGCAGCTTGTCAGCGAAGCACAGGAGTTTCACGAGCTGACCTATCTGGCGCACGATCATTTCCGGTATGAGGTTCCCGGCCGGAAGCGCGAATAGAATCGCAAAGCCGTTAGGGCACCAAAAAGCCTCCGTCCCTGAAGCATCGGGAATCGGAGGCTTGCTGTCGGTCACGGAAGGACGCGGACTATTCGTTTTGGTGGGCGGCTTCGTCCTTGATTTCAGAACGGAAAGCATCCAGGGACTCCCGGCGGCGTTCATTCTTGGATTGAATGGCTTCGCGCTCCTGAGGACTGATTTCGTCCGAATACTCGGACAAATAGTCCTCGGCTTCCTCCAGATTTTCAATGGTATTATTGATGTTGTTTTGCAAATGCTCCACATTGTCTTCACGGTTATCCGGTTTGGCCATGTAAGTCATCTCCTTCAAAGTGAAAAGTTCGGTGGCTCAGCACCAACATATACGATTCCACGGATGCCGCTCGAATATGCAGTATTCCGCCAGTGATCCTAAATTGCCGGGAGGTTTCCTATGGTTACATTCGTTATTCGACCGATTGCCCCTTACGATTTCTCTCTTATGGTTCGGCGTCTGAAAGGGGTTAAACACGAAGCTTTCCGGTTCGAGGAGAACACGAATACGCTCTCACGGACGATTCGAACGAAGAACTCGGTCTATCTCGCACAGATCCGAAGCGTCGGTTCCACCGAAGCGCCTGAGCTGGAGGTACGGCTGTCCGGGACCCCTCCGCCTGGGCCGGAAGAAAGCTCGGAGCTGAGGACGAAACTAACGAGAATGCTGTCGGCAACGGTGAATTTAAAGCCATTCTACGAGCATATGGCATCCATCGGGCCGGAAATGCAGGCGCTGACGGGACGGTTCCGCGGCCTTCACTTGTTGACGGAAGCCGACTTGTTCGAGTGCATGTGCAAGACAATCATCGGCCAGCAGCTGAATTTGTCCTTTGCTTCGGAGCTGACCCGGCGGCTTATGCGGACGGCGGCGGAACCTTTCCTGGCGGACGGTGTGGAATACCCCGTATTCCCATCGCCCGAGGACGTGGCTGCGTTGGAGTATGAGCAGCTGCAGGAGCTTCAGTTCAGCCGCCGGAAAGCAGAATACGTCATTGACTGGGCGCGTAAAATGAAGGACGGCACGGTGGACGGGGATAGCCTGTATGAAAAGTCCGACGATCAGATCATGACGGAGCTGCTGCCTCTAAGAGGGATCGGCCGCTGGACCGTGGAATGCTTCCTGCTCTTCGGCCTCGGGAGAACCAACCTGCTTCCGGCTGCGGATATCGGCGTACGGAATGCGCTCAAGAAGCTATACGGACTGGACGTGCAGCCAAGCGAACAGGATGTCCGTACATTAGGCGCTTCCTGGTCTCCTTGGTCAAGCTATGTAACGCTTTATTTGTGGGAGAGCCTGCATGAGTGGGAAGGGGAGAAGTTGTAAATGCTCGGATTTACCATTGTCCTTCTTTATTATTTTATCGGTTTGCTGCTGCAGACCGCTTTTCATTTGCCGCTGCCGGCGAATGTGATCGGACTTATTTTATTTACGCTTAGTCTGTTCTTAAGGATCGTAAAAGTAGAATGGGTGGAGGAGGCGAGCGCCTTCCTCATCCGTCATATGCTGCTCTTCTTCGCTCCGTTCGTGGTCGGAACGATAGCGTTCATCAAGCTCATCGGAGGGCAGGCGGCGGTGCTCCTGATCAGCGTGTTCGGAAGCACGTTCGGGGTGCTGCTTCTCGCCGGCTGGACGACCCGGCTGTTTAGTCCGCGCAAAGCCGAAAGGAGTGAACGCCTTCATGAGTCTGCATGAGCTGGCATCGCAGCCGGCCTTCGGCGTAACGCTGACCTTGACCGCTTATGCGATCGCATTGCTGGGGCAGAAGCGATTCCCTTGGCTGCATCCGCTTCTTGTTTGTTCGGTGCTGGTCATCGCCGTTCTCCTTCTCTGCGACATCCCCTATGAAGCTTATCAGAAGGGAGGGGACATGATCGTCTTCTTCCTGGGTCCGGCTACGGTCGCCTTGGGAGTTCCCCTCTACAAGAACGCCCGCCGCATCGGAGGAAGCTTCGTTCCCATCCTGTCGGGGATTACGGTTGGCTCCGTCAGCGCGCTGCTGCTCGCAGCCGGCTTGGTCTGGGCGCTGGGAGGCTCGAAGGAGCTGATGATCTCCATGATGCCCAAGTCCGTCACCTCTCCGGTGGCGCTGGAAATCTCGCGGCAAGCGGGAGGCATCCCCGAGCTTACCGCGGTGCTTACGGTGATTACCGGACTTATCGGGAGCATGCTGGGCCCGGGTCTGCTAAGGTTAGCGGGCGTCCGGGACGACATCTCGCTCGGTACGGCGATCGGGACGGCTTCGCACGGCATCGGCACGGCAAGGATCATCCGCGATTCGGAGCTGGCCGGAAGCGTAAGCGGCTTCGCCATGGGCGCTGCCGCCATTATTACCTCCTTCCTGTTTATCCCTATCTATCATTTGCTGCGGGGATGAAGGGAATGGTCGATCTCCATAAAATGTTCATCGTCCCAGAGACCGGTCTATGCGCCGGTCTCTTTATTTTTCCCCGCCT
Organism: Paenibacillus gyeongsangnamensis; assembly: GCF_027533625.1. Lineage (GTDB taxonomy): Bacteria > Bacillota > Bacilli > Paenibacillales > NBRC-103111 > Paenibacillus_G > Paenibacillus_G gyeongsangnamensis. Next base: position 319,959 of record NZ_JAQAGZ010000006.1, read on the forward strand.
GACGGCTCCAGCTTTTCCTAATCCTTACAAAAGCTTAACAACAGGTAAACGCGGCCTTAATAAACGGATGCTACGCTAAGATTAGATTAGGGTTCAAACCTCTTTGGAGAAGGGTGTGTTGAAGATGATCCGTGCGGCAAGCCAAATCAGTTTGCAGCCGTCGCAGCTGGCCGTTATGCTGGCTAAGGATGAACGTGACCTGGAGCAGGCGCTCCGTCTTAGGTACGAAGTGTTCGTTGAAGAAGAACGCAACATGCAAATGTTGAACGACAGCGGTTTGGAGCAGGATGCTTTTGATGAATTTTGCGATCATCTGATCGTAAAGGACCTCGAGACGGAACGGGTGATCGGCACGTACCGTTTGCTTCCCGGCGATAGAGCAATGCGCGAAGGCGGCTTCTATTCGGAAACGGAGTTTGAATTGAACGGCTTTGCCCGGCATAAAGAGCAAACGCTCGAGCTCGGACGCAGCTGCATCGCGCCCGCATACCGCGGAGGCAAGGCGATTCAACTGCTGTGGGAAGGCATTGCCGCCTATATCACGGAGCGTCATTATCACTACCTGATTGGGTGCGCCAGCGTGCACATGCATTCGGTAGAAGAGCTGAACCTGATTTATACGATGCTGCAGGACAAAGGCGTCATTACGGAACGTTACGGCATACAGCCTCGGGAGACGCACCGCATCAAGGGCCTTCAGCGGGTGGAGAGCGAGCTGAGCGAGAAGGAGATCTTCCGCAAGCTGCCGCCGCTTATGAAAGGTTATCAATGGCTTGGCGCGGAGATCGGAGGAGATCCCGCTTATGACGCGCTGTTCGATACCGTCGATTTTTTTATCATTCTGGAAAAAGACCGGGTGTCGCGGCGTTATAAAAAGCATTTTTTGAACGAGTAGAGGGAGTGGACGGAGTGTACGATTGGATCGGCAGGATAACTAGCGATGAACGGAGCCTTGACCGGCTGGCGCGGGTCTGCGGATGGCTGCCCAGGTTCGTGATGCTGTGGAGCTGCTCGGCCGCCGCGCTGCTGCTTTATATGCTTTCGGGAAAAGGGCTGCGCAGCCGCGTTCAAGGAAACATGCGAGACCTGCTGGACGAACGTTCGGAACGCAAGCTGTCGCAGTGGTCGCACCGGTTCTATCGGAATGTGGTGCTTGCTCTGTACGAGATTTTGCTCGAATCCCGGCGGCTCGAAGGCAGCGCGGGGTGGCGCTTCAAGGTGGAGGGGGAGCATCGCTTGAAGGAAGCGCTCCAGCTCGGCCGGGGAGCGATTGTCTATACGCCGCATGTTGGAAATTTCTTCTACTATTATTGGTATTTGTGCCGCCATTATTCTTGCCTCACGGTGGCCACCGGCGGAAGTCCGGAGCTGAGGCCGTTATATTTAAAATTTCTGAATCTGGGCTGTCCCGGCTTGGATTACGATAGCACGCCTCCACTGGAGCTGTACCGGCGGTTGAAGAAGCATTTGGCCTCAGGGGGAGTCGTGTTTCTGCTGGGCGATTTCTGGCGGCCCGCATTCCCGGCTTCCCGTTTCTTCGGCAGGCGGACGCGCATGCCGGAAGGCGCCGCCATGCTGTCGATCGAGCAGGAGGTGCCGGTCATCCCGTTCTACGGCTATCGGGAGCGGGGTTTCAAGCACAGATTGCTTTTCGAAGAGCCGCTGCATTTGTATTCTTCGTTTACGAGAGCGACGCGAACGGATGCCACGAATGTATTAAACCGCTTCATGGAGCGAGTGATCCGGCAGCAGCCGGACGCCTGGTTTTACTGGTTCAACGCCGAAGAGCGCTGGGAGAAAGACCCGGAGGCTGCGGAACCGGACAGCGACAGCACGAAGATGCATACCGCCTGACAGGAGGAGAAAAGTCGACATGGATACAGGCAGTCATTTGTTGTTCGGGGCGACGTTGGCCGGGCTGGCTATGCTCAGCCCGACGGTCGCAAACGATCCGCAGCTGGCCCACGCGGTGCTCGCCGCGACGATGATCGGATCGCATGCGCCGGATTTTGACACCATAGCGCGGGTGAAAGGCTATGCGGCATATATCCGGGTTCACCGGGGATTGACGCATTCGGTTCCGGCCCTGTTCTTATGGCCGCTGGCGCTGTCGTTCACATTATCCTATGCGTTTGCGGTCAGCGATCATTGGGTGTTGCTGTACGGATGGTCGCTCGCCGCTGTCGTCTTTCACGTCTTTTTGGACGCATGCAACGCCTACGGGGTTCAGTGCTTGAGACCGTTCAATAAGCGATGGCATCATTGGGACATTTTGTCCCTCTTCGATCCGTTCTTGTTTGCGATCCATGCGGCCGGACTGGTCGTCTGGCTCAACTCGGGCTGGAACCCGGGCTGGATGTTCGCCGGCGTTTACGGGATCACCTTCGTCTATATCGCGATAAGGGCGCTCTATCAACGCAGGGTCGTCAGCAGGGTACGCCGGGAGCTCTCTATGGAAGGCATCTGTCACGTCGTACCGTCGCTTCACTGGTTCCGCTGGCAATTCGTGATGGAAACCGACGGCTACTTTTACACCGGGACGGTCCGCGGCAAGCTGGTGCAGGTGCAGGATGTATACGCGAAGGACGAAGGCAATTCGATTATTCAAGCGACGCTGGCGACGGACGGAGTAAGGGCTTTTTTGCAATTCGCCCAGCGAATTCATGTGATCTGCAAGGAGCAGGGAGACGGATTTGAGGTGCAATGGCGCGACGTGAGGTTCTGGTATAACCATCAGCTGCCCTTCGGCGTCGACGTGAAGCTGGATCGGGAGCTGAATGTCGTGAGCGCCTCATTAGGCTGGCGCAAGCGGGCATGGGATCCGCCTTTTGTATGACATGCAGCCTGCGCTGCCGGCCTGAAGCCGTTTTCGGGCCGGTTTTTGTATGTGTAGGGGAGGAAACCGGCCTCGCTCGCAGTGTATGAAAACTATGGAAAGCGGACAGAATAGTTGAGTAAGCCATCAAACCAAACCTTGGGAGGGATTGCGGACATGGATTTCACCAGTCATGATATTGCCGTAATCGAGCAAGCTTTGCAGATTGCCATCCGCGAGCAGGATAGCGAATCGAAGGCCGGGCCGTTTCAAGAGGTGCTCTCGAAGCTGAAGGTGAATGCAGCGGCGGCCATGCATCAGACGTCCTCGGAAGGCGGGGCGGGACTCGACGGCTTCCGATACGATTATGACGACTCTTCCGACTTGCACTAGGCCTGTTGATACGATCTGAATATTTCCCCGGAAAGCGCAGGAAACGACAGATTGCACGGCATTGTTCACGTGAAAAAAAGGCCCGTCGGAACCGGATTCCGACAGGAACAGATACGAGGAACCAAAAACGGACAAAAATCCGTTTTTGGTCTTTTTTCGTTGAGCGTGCCCAGAGGCACGCATCTTCTTGCCGGTGAAAGTCCGGTCGCGGGAGGGACCAAGCCCCCGCGTAGCTAGGATGCCTACGTATAGCGAAAGCAGTACGTAGAAGCGCATCGACGGAAGTACCTGTCAGAGACAGGGCAAGCAACATGCCAGGCCGTAACATAAAGTGAATCCTGCCGCGTCGTTAAAAAGGCCTCGCAAGAGGGAGAAGAGGGAGCCGAGTCCCGTCAATGTGGATGAAGGCCATGGAAGCTGCTAGGAACTTGGAGCGGCAGCGAAGAATCCTCCGGCGTAAGGGGATCGGCATGGCATGAAAGAGGATGCAGTGAACTGGGGAGACCCTCCCCTGCACGGAAGTTTTTTTTTTTTTTTAAAAGACCGTAAAAAGGCGCTCTATAAGCCCAAAAAGTGAAGTGAGCCGTCTGCAGGAAGGGAGTCCGAGGGGCGCATAGTACCAATGAATGCAGGACAACACAACCTGCGGGAGGGAAGGAGCCCTACTTTGTTCATGTTTCTTAAGGAGGTACGAGTCAGTGAATGCCAAGAGGCTAACGACACCAAAGGAAAACGTTCAACAA
>NZ_JAQAGZ010000060.1 GCF_027533625.1 Paenibacillus gyeongsangnamensis
CATGTGAATGACAAAAGAGAAAGCCTTTCTCCCGCGCCTTCGCTTGGGCTACGTCCTCAACCTATGAACATCTTCTTCAGTGGTAATATCTTTCAATATTTCCATCACTGATCGATTAACTGCTTGCCCCTTCGGGGCAATTACAACAAACATTGTGCAAGATTTCACACCTTAAAAATCTAAAAAAACTGTCTTGACATCTTGTAGCACCATAAGAGACAATGCGATTGGGTGTACATTATTCTTGCAGCTTCTTTGCGTATTGGTACTTATAAAAATCAAATGCTCCGCGCTTTCTTAGACTCAGTACTCTCTTTCTGCAGGCCTGTTCTGTTTTGCCGAGGGCAAAAGCTAAGGTTCGGGTCTCATCATAGTCCCAAAAGAAGCATAGATATTCCATCTCTTCATCAGTAAAAGGTATACCATGCTTAGGGTGAAACACAGGATGGTATTTTATTCCCCCACTTTGATCGTATTCAATTCCGTCCAATATATCGTCTTCTGTAAGTGTCCTCAATTTTCTATTGCTCATATCCTAATCACCCATAATGAAAAATGCTATGACCTATGATAATTCATAGGTCATTTTGGTTAAACTGTGAACCTGAATAGGAGTTATTTAAACAGGTAATGACTTTCCTAATCATTATTTTACTGAAGCCGATATCTCATTTCCAGTATCATCGGAACCGCTTCATAAAGCGAGCCTGCATTAATATCAGCCAACGGATCCGGAGCACCTATTTTCACCGTGTACGTTCCTGCGGCTTTGCCGGCAGCGATGTCGGTAGAATTATCCAGCATTTGGTCTATGGGAACAATAGGCAATTTCATCTTTTGGGAGCAGCAAATCATATCATAGAAATGTAGCAGTTTGTAAGGCGATAGGTTTTGAACAAGACCGGCTTCCTCCGAATATTTGGCGCTGAGAGCGAGAGCTTAATAGGTGCGGTGTTTGGCCTATATTTTGGAGTACCCGAGTAGTTGAGGTAGTACCAGCGTTGCTGATACTACCCGCAAACATATGATATATATTGGTATCTATAATTAAGATTTCTCACAGTAAGAGTTTTACTATCATACAGCTACAACGCCTTCTCCACTTTGCGCTGGTCCATCTTCGGACGACCTCCGTTACACCCCCTTGCCTTGGATGCTGCCAATTCTTCCTTTGTCCGTTCCACAATCATTCGCTCAAACTCTGCAAATACAGCCAGCATTCCAAACATCGCCTTACCGGCCGCCGTGGTTGTATCAATGTTATCGTTAAGGCTGACGAAAGCAGCACCGCGCTCCACTCACCCCATCGTTTGATGGTCCATATGTTTCCGTATGTTCTAACTTTAGACCCGTATAAATCATAATTCGACATCATCAATTAGTATAATAGCACGAATATCACTAATTTACGGTATATTATAACACTATTCGACATAATCAATTGTATAATTGAACCGATATTACCAATTTAAGGTATCTGAGAAAATCTTAAAACTCTTCTAACAATCAACTAACAAATCTCTTCTAGACTTTAAATACAGCAGTTGTTAATTCATAGTAAAAATGTAGTCAAATCAACACTGCTGAGAAATTGATATTTTTTAAAAAGGAGAGAACTTATGAAAAAAATTAGTAAAAAGATTTCTGCCATTGCATTGGCGGCAACGGTAGTCGGATCTGGAACAGCTATGGCTTCTTACAATATTGTGGCAGGCCCCCAGTCGGACAACACCGGGGTTAATCCTCACGGCTGGACACTCACGCCGGCAGGAAAACAAATCAATCTCGGGGACTTTCCTATGGGAGGATCATTAAGCCCGGACCATCACTACTTAGTGGTTTCCAACGATGGGCAAGGCACGCAATCTCTACAAGTTGTCGATATTCAAAAACAACAAGTCGTTCAAACAATTCCGTATACCAATAGTGAAGGACTGTATCTTGGTACAGCGTTTAGTCCGGATGGCAAAACCTTTTATGCATCGGCTGGCGGAAACAACAAAATCCGAGTGTTTCAATTTGCCAACGGAACATTAACTGAACAATCTCCTATTCTATTAAAAGAAAAAACACAAATGGGAATATCTATATCGCCTGATGGAAAATTCCTGTTCGTTGCTAACAACGAAAGCAATTCAGTATCCAAAATTGATCTTGCGAGTAAACAAGTTGTAGCTACTGCTGCTGTTGGCAAGGATCCGTATACTGCTCAAATTAGTCAAGACGGGAAGGCACTCTATGTTAGCAATTGGGGCGAAAGCAGTGTCACGGTGTTAAATCCTCAGGATTTATCTGTTGAAAAAACGATATCAGTTGGGCTACATCCGAATGCGATCGCAGTAAACCCAATGAGCGGGTACATGTATGTATCCGACTCGGATAGCGATCAAATTTCTGTCATCGATCCGAAACAAGAACAAGTCATCCAAACCATCTCTTTGGCCCCTTATAAAGATGCCGTGACTGGAAGCCAGCCTGATGCTTTAACCGTGAGTCCCGATGGAAAAACGCTATATGTTGCAAACGCTGGCAATAACGATGTCGCTGTTGTTGATTTAGCTAAAAACACGGTTCAAGGTCTTATCCCCACAGCATGGTATCCAACTGGCGTCTATGTCAACGGCGGTCAATTAATGGTCCTTAACGCCAAAGGTTTAGGTGCGGGTCCAAATACGCAAAATCAATATATCGGAAACATGATGCAAGGGACGATGTCCTTTATTAATTTGCCGGATAGCAAGCAATTAAAGCAATATACGGATCAAGTGAATGATAATAACCAAGTTGCGAAAGTACATGGCGATGGTTGGTTCAGTAGCCTTACGGGAAATAAAAATGATCCGATTCCACGTTCCGACGGGGAAAAATCACCCATTAAACACGTGATTTACGTCATTAGAGAAAACAAAACGTATGACCAAGTTTTCGGTGATATGCCTAAAGGAAATGGAGATCCGAGTTTAGTTCAGTATGGGAAAAACATCACGCCCAATGCTCACAAACTTGCGAATCAGTTCGTACTCTTAGACAACTTATATACCGACGGCGAAGTGAGCGATTCCGGGCATATATGGGCGATCGGGGCGGACTCTAACGATTATTCGGAGAAAACCTGGCTGCCCGATTACTCGGATGGACGCAAAACGTACGGAGTCGATGTACCAGCGTTGAAGCCGAAAAACGGCTATCTTTGGGATAGCGCCAATCGGGCCGGCGTTTCGTTCCGCGATTACGGCGAGTACATCAATTACTGGACATCGCCGGGTTATGACCGGCATGGCTCGACGAGAACGGACGGCGACTGGAAACCGGACGATCCCGCGATCGGCAGCCATTACGATCCGAATTTCCCAGGCTGGAATTATAATATTTCCGATATGGACCGATACCACGAATGGGAAAAGGAGTTTAAGCAATTCGAGCAAAACGACAGCCTGCCCCAATTCGAAATGGTCTATCTCCCGAACGACCATACGGTCGGTACGAAACCGGGGAAGCTTACGCCGCAGGCGATGGTGGCGCAAAACGACCTCGCCCTCGGCAGCCTGGTCGACACGGTCAGCCATTCGAAGGATTGGAAGGATACCGCCATCTTCGTCGTGGAGGACGATCCGCAAGGCGGAAGCGACCATGTAGATGCGCACCGCACCGCAGCGCTTGTGATCAGCCCTTATACGCAAAAAGGATCGGTCGATAGTACCTTATACGATCAAGATTCGATGATTCGGACGATGGAAATGATTTTAGGGATGAAACCGCTGAACCAATACGATGCATCTGCAATTCCGATGCTTAATTCGTTCACCAATCATCCAAACTTCACACAATATAATGTAGAACAGGAAACCTATCCAATCACTGCCATCAACGGTCAAAATGCACCGATGGCTGCCATTATGCAACAGCAAGACTTCTCGCAACCAGATAAAGCCGATCGTGATAAACTCTATCGTGCGAACTGGTTGGCAACAAAAGGAAACCAACCGTACCCTGAATTCAAAAAATAAACCGGTATTTACACGAATCTTTTAAATTCCATAAGCCGCTCTCTTGTGAGAGCGGTTTATTTCAGTACATAAGATAAGTTATGTACCAACAAAGGTACCCATTCAGAAGTAACCATTGAAGAGGCTGAGAGATATATTATTTACACATATTTGGTAATTAGAGATATTTTATCCTTATAATTGATATTTAAGCGTTGATTTAATTTTCCGTAATCATCGGTGGTAAGAAGCCTTGGGGAAATTCTGCTAAGGCTTTTTCCTAATTCATAATTACATCTACATATGTACAAAATGCTTGATTTTGTGGAGAAGTAAAAAGGAAGAAAAAGGAGCTGCCGCGGTTAATTGTAGTACAATAATTAGAGGATAATATGTTCAGTATATGAGCATATATCCTCTATTTTTATACATAGTAGAATCTATATGCAGGTATTTGAAATAGCGTTTAATTTGTATATAATGTTATCACTAGCGTTGCATTAAAATCGTTTGGATAAGTTGTCGAATTATTCTGAACAATGATTCAAGCCGCATCGCCAAAAGGTCGATCACCTCTGAAAGGTAGCTCTGTCCATTTGGTAATTATATGGTAATTTACTCATCCATCTAACAACGGTACTTATTGCTTTTTTCGTCTACCCTCGGATATCCTTTGAGGCAAGCGATGTATTCGTTCCAT
>NZ_JAQAGZ010000061.1 GCF_027533625.1 Paenibacillus gyeongsangnamensis
CAAGCGAACAAGCCGTTATGAACCAAATATGGACAGCACTGATTGCTTTTTGCTTACTGGTATTGGTGAAACTGGAAACAAGAACTCGTCACAGCCTGCTTCAGCTCTACCGATGGTTGAAAATCTTGTTATGGGATTCCGTTCAAGACTGGATGGAACGAATACATCGCTTGCCTCAAAGGATATCCGAGGGCAGACGGAAAAAGCAATAAGTAGCGTTGTTGGATGGATGAGTAAATTACCATATAATTACCAAATGGACAGAGCTACCTTTCAGAGGTGATCGACCTTTTGGCGATGCGGCTTGAATCGTTGTTCAGAATAATTCGACAACTTATCCAAACGATTTTAATGCAACGCTAGTGATGTGCTTTCAAATAAAAAATCCCCAATTTACGGGGATCTCAAAGCACCTATGTTTGTGTCGTCGGACACTTCGATAAGATAAGCTATTTGCTCTGCAAGTCTAGCAGATATAAATTCCCCCGATCTTTCCCCATAAAATCGGTGCAAAAGGCGATATACTGATCATCATTGCTGAAGCACGGATGTGCATGCACGAAGTTCGCCCTCATACTGGATTGGTGCCGGAAAATAGGCTCGAAATCAGCTTCGGATTTTGATCGTTGAGCCGAAGCAGGCTGAGGTAATCATTGCCGTCGGTTACAACCATCTGCTGATTGAACGACATACTGCTGTGACCGGCTTGAAGGCCGCGCAGGCACCGATAGAACTTGTCGTCCGTACCGTCGATGTTCATCGATCCCCAAGTATGGCCGATATTTTTAAACCGTTCATTCTCATCGATCTTAAAAAACTTCCCATGATAAGCGATCCGCCTGCCATCCGGGGTGTAATATTCATGTGTTCGGTGCTCATTCGGCTGCTCGGGCCCCAAAGCACCTCCCTTGGTGCCGTCTAAATTGGAATGCCAGATCCGATGATGCGTGCTGTAAAATCCTCGAGAGCAGAAGATAGATCTGGGTCCGTCGGACTGCATTGAATATGGTCGATATCAAAGCTCCGGTCCAAAATGCGGCTCCATTTACCTGTCTGCAAATGAATCTTGAACATACGGAATAGTTCTACTGTGCGCGGGTCTTGATCGTTTCCGGTAACAAATATTTGAAAGGATAGCTGGAAAGCAAGTACGCGCCGTCGCATGTGACTGTAATGGAAGAAAATTGGTAATCGGATTCGTAAACCAGCTTTTGCTCGAATGTCTTGATATTCACGCTTTTGATCTGATGCCCGTTGGCATAGTAGAGAAGATCTCTTGGCTTATCAAAATAGGCATGCGAAATGTCAATCCCGCTTTCGTCCGTCACCTGCGTATAGGTCCCTTCCAAAAACCGAATCACATAAAAATTCTCAATCCCGTCCCGAACGGCGGAGATAAGCATGCTTTCATTGTCGCGGCAAAAGCAGTTGCTCGTAAAATACATGATCCGGTTTCCATCCTGCTCTAGAGGCTGAATAATCATTATAACCGAATTCCGGATCGGTCCATGCGGTAACGTGTCCTGTGAAAGTTTGTCCGATAGCCATGAGGCGCCTCCTTTTCCGATTAGCGAAATGTTTCCGTACGTATTTTCCGATTTCAGCCTATCCCTCAGCTTGAACGATTCCGTGTTCTTCAGCTCGATTTTTTCCCTCGGCATGCAATTGCTCAGCGGTCAGCTTGTAGAACCAATCCACGACTTCTGGCAAAGACAAGCCGAAGTGCAGGCGGGCAAAGTTTCGATTAAACTGCTCGACGCCGCTTGCCGTATGTCCCCAACCGTATTCCGCCTCGAGTACGATCCCATTTATCGTTCGTTTCAAACAAAAACCGTTCCCATGCGGTATTGATCATCCCTGCAGTGCCGTACTTCTTCATATGCGTGCATTATTCGATGATAATAGGCGTATGTACGCCATACTGTTCGGTCTTTTTTTCAAAGAGTTTCCCTCATTTCAATATTAAAATCCTCATTATCGGTTAACGAAGCCTTATTCGCCAATTTGGGTTGATATGAAAAAGATGGGAGGTTTTCAACACTCCCACCTAACCCATATAAAAACGGATCAACCACTCGGGTTGCTCTCCAGCATTGCCTTATCCCGTTGATCAGCAAGAGCTACTTTTTTGCCTCTTGAATCGATTTGTTGGCCTTTTCTTCCGCTTTTCTAAGTGCAGTATTAATATCGGTACTACCCTTCATCAAGTTAACCAGATCACCCCTCAATGCTGATTCTACAATGTCCTCATAATCGGATTTATTGTTAATTTTGGCGGCTTTATTATAAAACAACGCACCTACGTTTTTATCTTTCCATTTCGTATCTTGGCCGAATTCTTTCTTGATCTTGTCGTTATTAAGCACCGTCATTTGTCCGTTTTTGGAAGCAGCCGACTGGTATTCGTCAGAGACAAGATAATTAATAACATTCATCGCGGCATCTTTCTGGTTTGATGTCTTCGTAACGCTGAAAACCACCGGATAGAATTGCGACCCGACCTTCGGCATTTCACTGAAAGTCGGTAAAGATACCATATCCCAGTTCATCGTTTCCAACTCTTTTCCTAAAGTCAAAGAGGACAAGAATCCGAACATGGCAAGCTCTTTATCCGTATAAAAGTGTGATTCACCCGGTCTGCTGGCTTTCATATTATCCAAGTATGTCCTGTAACCTGCATCGTTCGCTACGTCGATAAATAGTTTTTGATACATCTTTTTCCATCTATCGTCGGTATTAATTGTTGTCTTAAGTGTTTTGGGATCCACAGTGTCTGCGGAGAACTGATTGGTCCGAACATAGTGGTTAATGGAAACGTATAAACCGAAGTAGTTCTTGCCCCCATCACTCTTGTTCAGTTTACGGCTTAGCTCAATCGCCTCATCCCAAGTCATGCCGTCTTTTGGATACTGAACGCCAAATTTGTTGAAGATATCTTTGTTATAAAATAAAACCATATTATTGTTATAGACGGGCAGTCCGAGTATCTTGTTATTGAATCGTTCTCCCTTCACGGCGTCGACAAGTGTAGGCTCAAACCTGTTCAAATCAACCTTATGCTTCTTGAGTAATTCGGTCATATCATATTCCAAGCCAGTCGCCAGCATATTGTTTGGCCAATAACCGATCGAATCCCATACAATATCAATTTGTTGATTTGAAGTGATTAATGACTGTAGAGTAACTTCTGGTGTCCCTGTAATAGAGGTAATCGTATAGTTCGGGAATTTCTTCTTAAGATAAGTTCCGAATTTTTCATCAAACCCAGAGCTAGCTTGTGAATAAATGACAAGATTCGCTTTCTCATTATCGTTTCCAACTGCAGTATCACCTGAGGATGAGGATCCCTTATTACTGCTGCAAGCAGCAGTGGTAAATAATAATGTGGATATCAACATAAAGGAAATATTTTTCTTTAACATTCAATTTGCCCCCTCTTTAAATAACGTACTTGAGTCTTGCAAATTTATAGGTCCAGATGCTCCAAAGGGCAGATGGGTAGCGTTAACGGAAAAGCAGTCATTAAGCGCTAAGCTTTAGTTCGTCCAATAGTCCAGATAAGAGGCCTTTACGCCAGGCTTGTTGGTTGACGTAAACTAACGTCTGCGCAAGGAAATTTCTCCGAATACGGCGACAAAGTCATGGTATTGTCTGCATCAGACCTTATGATTTTTACGAAAATTAAAAATGTAAACGTATACAATTAATTTTATCATACCGTTTATGTGGCGTCTTTATTGCCATTGATCAATAGACTGCTTCCATTTAACTGTAATTATCGATAACTGTCCGGCACGTTCATATTCATGTGGGTTACTGAACTACTTGCTACTCACGTATGTACTCGATAATTTTTTTATACAATTACAAATTTCGTACTTTCTACACCCATAATATTGATTAAACTATCCTCCCATTTGCTTAATGCTGTTATGCACACATGTTTGTGTCGTGACACTGCGATACTAACATGTGTGCTTTCCAATAAAAAATCCTCTATTTACGGGGATCTCAAAGCACCTATGGTTGTGTCGTCGGACAGCAGTTCTTTTTTCACTATCGTTATCCGTTCCTTTCACTCCATCCCTACATTCCAGCGCCTGTAGATGGTCAGTAGGTTCAAGTAAATTTCATTTACTATGTTCACTCCGTTTTCTTTGAAACGATCGTACATTTCTTGGATACGGGGAGTTGTGAAACAGACGATGGGTTGCCGATCACCAACGTCACGCGTGAAACCCAAAACCCCGGCTGCTTGCTTCGCTGTCATAAGGATTAAAGCCGGCACAATTGCCCTTAGACCGGCTTCTGCAAAATATCCATTATTATCTGGAAATCTTAAGATCGATTGTTCCATCCCCGGCTCAACAGGATTATGTTTTGTTGGCTCGCAACCTAAATTTTTTCGATACGATTGAACGGACGCGTAAACATCTCTAACCGGTATGTAAATACATTCATCGCCGCGCTATCGGTTGCAATAGGTAAGCGTTTGAAGTGATCTCCAGCTTTTCCCCTGCTCCACACGGAGCGTGCCAGTTTCCCAGCACTCCGCGTTCCCTCTAACTGAATGTACTAGATCATAAGTTCCTCGTTACTCATAGATTTGGGTGAGTTAGATTGGTTCAAGTCCGTATCTTTCACGGTACTGGTTGACTTTGATTTTCATCAAATCCGTTATA
>NZ_JAQAGZ010000062.1 GCF_027533625.1 Paenibacillus gyeongsangnamensis
TGAAGTCATCCACATGATCGATGTAATCAATTAATTCCGCATCAAAACCGAGTGTGTTATAGTAGTGGTAGGGCAGCAGTTCAAGCTGCAAGTCCATAAAAATGCACCTCGCGTATGGTTTGATGTTGGTAGGGGTACCTTCATTTTACCATTTCTCGCTTCGGTGCATTTTTGTTTTTATGCTATTTTATGAGCTTTTTGAACAGGCTCTTATAGTAGGTAAAATGCATTCTTCATATATTTTTATAAATCTTAAGTGTGGGGGAGACAGTGAAACATGAAATCAGTGACGGTTAAAGATTTGGTTGATCGGTTCTCATTAGAGATTCTTGCCGGAAGTACGCAGTTGGACCAAGCGATAACGAGGTCTCGTGCCAATAGGCCAGGACTTGAATTTGCTGGGTACTTTGAATTCTTTTCACATGCCCACGTACAGGTTTTAGGTAAAAAAGAAATTAACTATCTGCACACGCTGAGTGAGAAAGAACGAAATGATCGTATCGGAAACATTGTGAATATCACCCGCCTTGCTTTGTAGTTACCCGTAATTTGGAAGGGCTTAAGTATTTAATAAAGTATTGTGAGGAAGAGGGGATTCCTCTTCTGCGTACGAAGGAAACGACGTCCAAATTCCTTGAATTGATCGATCTTTACCTTGCCAAATGTTTAGCTCCAGAGATAAGTATCCACGGTGTTTGCGTCAATGTATCTGGTATCGGCATTTTACTTCGTGGCAACTCGGGTGTGGGAAAAAGCGAGACCGCACACACCCTTATTCGTAGAGGTCATCGTCTTGTGGCCGATGATCTTGTTGTTTTGAAGAAAATTAGTCCTGAAACCATTATCGGTACTCATGACGGAAAAACGAAAGAGTTCCTTGCCCTTCGTAGTATTGGATTAATTAACGTATCACGACTCTATGGACGTAAAGCCTTTCAAGAGGAAACCCCTATCGTTCTTGATATTGAATTAACGAGATGGGAAGAGGATTCACTTAATAATGAGTTGGAGCAGGAAGCGAAGTTTACTGAATATATGGATATTCGGATTCCATATCTCCAGATTCAGCTTCAACCAGGGCGAGATGTGGCGGGACTAGTGGAAGCAGCCGCAAACAACTGGTACCTTCGTCAACAGGGATATAGCGCCGCGGAAGAATTTATAAAACGGTTGGAGCAACAGGGTAATTGAATCAATCATTATGAAAAAAAGGAGGGAGTCAAAGCTCCCTCCGAAACAAATATTCTTACAGCGTAACACCGTCTTTAAAAATGGCGATTTCCCGAGAGCCGCTTCTTTCATTGCAGCAGCGCGTCTCTCCTGATGCAACCTTCAACACATACTCCAGCAATGTTTCAGCGAGCTCCGATAAATTTCGATTCTCAAGAAGAACGCCTGCATTAAAGTCAATCCAGTTCCGTTTCCGTTCACTTAGTTCCGAATTGGAGGATACTTTGACTGTAGGAACAGGGGCTCCTAAAGGCGTTCCACGGCCTGTGGTAAATAATATCAGGTGAGCACCTGCAGCTGTCAAAGCTGTAACGGCAACCATATCGTTGCCCGGTCCTTCAAGCAGCTGCAGTCCGGTGGCTTGAACCTGTCCTCCATAAGGAATAACCGCCATTACAGGGCTGGTTCCCCCTTTTTGAGTGCACCCAAGGGATTTTTCTTCCAGTGTAGTGATTCCACCTTTCTTGTTGCCGGGAGACGGATTTTCATAAATGACTTGATTATGCCGGGTATAGTATTCTTTAAAGCCATTTATCAAATGAACCGTATCGGAGAAAATAGATTCGTCTGAACAGCGATTCATTAGAATGGTTTCGGCTCCGAACATCTCAGGCACTTCCGTAAGTACGGTAGACCCCCCATAGCCGACGAGCAGATCAGAGCAATGTCCGAGCAAAGGGTTGGCCGTGATGCCGGAGAACGCATCTGAACCCCCGCATTTCAGTCCAACTAACAGTTTGGAGACGGGGCAAGGTTCACGTTTGAAGGATTGAGCATAATTTACTAGTTCACCGATCAGCTGCAGGCCGCATTCCAGTTCATCCTTTGTCTCCTGGATGGATAAAAACTTAACTCGATTTTCATCGATAGGTCCAATGATCTTTTGGAATTCACCGATATGGTTATTTTCGCATCCAAGTCCAAGGACAAGAACACCCGCTGCATTCGGATGCCGTACCAAGCCAGCCAATATGCGCTGTGTATACAGTTGATCGTCCCCGAGCTGAGAGCATCCGTACGGATGCGAGAAGGAGAATATTCCGTCCGTCAGGTTGGGATAGAGTTTGTTTGCATCTGCGGCAAGCCGCTCCGCTGTTTTATTGACGCATCCAACGGTATTGATGATCCAAATTTCATTACGTATGCCTACCTCCCCATTATCACGGATGTAACCTAAGAATTGAGGACAAAAGATGTCCGCGGAATCCTCTTTTTGGGTAACGATAGCCGCTTGCGGATTATACTGATATTCGATGACCCCGTTCAGATTTGTTCGCAGATTATGAGTATGTACCCATTCTCCGGGTTCAATTCGATGGGATGCACGACCAATAGGAAAGCCATATTTTAGAATTATCTCCCCCGGCTCGTGTAGTTTTAATGCGATCGTATGCGCACCGTTAAGTAAGCGAACTTTCCGGGTTCTATAGGGAGTCAAGTCGTTGGTCCATATGACATTAAGTCCCGCATCGACGAGTGGAAGCTCTCCAGAAAGCCTCCTGTCACCTTCAATAACCCATAAATGAAAGGGCTCTGCCGTGTTGAATAGATGATCCACATAACCGAGGCGAGCAGTAAGTTTTCCTATTTCCTCCTTCGGGTAGCCGGTTACAATTCGATCTACGAGTGTATTAAGAAAATGATTATGTTCCAGCCATTCCTCGAAATCTTCTCCAAGCTGCCATTGTCTGGCATAGCGAAGTACGATCTGTTTCAGCTGGTCTCCATTGCGGTCAATCAGTTCGCAGGGCAGAATGATGAACCCTTTAGAAAGGTCTCCGTGAAATGCTATGAACCTTTTATGCAAAAACACAGTCAGCTTGCCGGGAAAAGAAGAGGGTGGAGCATGATGATATTGGTCATTCGGTTCGTAAGCGATCCCGGCTTCTGTGGTATTGGAGACGATAAAACGCAGGTCCGGATTCGAAGCGCAGTGCAAGAACGATTTATAATCCGTATAAGGATTGATTCCGCGGCGTATTGATGTAATCAATTCTGCCTCCTCGACTCTATTTCCGTTTTGAATACCTCGCAGAAGCAAAGTGTACATCCCGTTCTGTTCATTAATCATATCTGTCATCCCGCTGGAAATGGGTTGTATAACAACCGCTTGACCATTAAACAATTCCTTTTGATTCATCTGATGGAGCATCCAGTTAAAGAATCCCCTTAAAAAATTCCCTTCTCCAAATTGTAGGACCCTCTCTGGATGCCGAGGGGGAGATTTTTTAATTCCTTTCATTTTACATAACCTCCATGTGAGTAAAATTAGATACAGAAAAGTATTGGTATAACCAGTATTGCAGGAATAAATGATCCTATCATATGAATTAAATCACATAGTGAATATAAATTTTCATATGCAAAAAATACATCGGACGTATGTGATTTTTTTCACATATTTATCGTCTACTCGGAGCTACACTGTAATCATCAATAAGGTAGTAAGTCAATATAAACGGAGGAATTAGCTATGAAACAACATTTGCCGTTAGACCCATATAATTCGATTGGACATCCATTGTACCAACTGAACGAATCGATTCAGAGGCTACAAGAGGAACATGTGCTGCTTAAGATTAAATTGGTTGAGTTATATGGGATGGCTAAAGCAATAGGCTTGAATGAAGATGCAATTAATTGGATCGGAGTGTTAAGGGATCTGAAAAGGAAAGCTACCGTCTTTAAGAGAGAATTGGAAGCTCATTCAAAATGGGAAGAAGAGCATATGTTTCCCTTGATTACCTGGTATTTTGGTGAAGAAATGGATCAATTCACATTAATGGAGCAAGAGCATGAACTCGCAAAACAGTACTTTAATGCTTATTTTGAAGCGGTGGAACGTAACTCTCAGCCAGTCAAAGGGCCTGAGGCGCATGAAATGGCTTCGTACTTGCTTCAAGCTTTTACGCTTTTAAATCATCATCCTGAATCCGTGAAAGATTGTTGAGGCCAGACTCTATGAGCGAACCCCACAAGGTTGCTTGGCAAAATAAGGAATCGGGGGATTCCAAAACAGTTACGTGCAGGTGCAAACAGACCTCCCCTTTCGGGAAAGTCCAAACTTAACATGATAGGGTTGCTGGTCAGCCCGACAACGCCATATATATTCGACGAAATGTCGGGAACCAAGGACTGTGA
>NZ_JAQAGZ010000063.1 GCF_027533625.1 Paenibacillus gyeongsangnamensis
ACTTGGTGGTTTGTTTTATTTGTTATGCGATGAGGTTAGCACCTTAGATTGGGTGGTAGCTTTGCAACAACTCATCGAATTGATCAACGAGGTAGCAACAAAGGCAAGCAAAAAGATCTCAAAATTGATTAAAAGTCAACTCCAACAATGGATCGCAGGTTTGCCCAGCTTTCTCAAGGCTTACCTGCCTATTTCAAGCTGCGAAGTTTGAGTAATTTACATGCACCCATATATTTCGTTCCCGGTTTCCGGGAAAATGTCATACGTCCCGTCGTCATTTTTCCTCGTACTGTCTCCGAATAGCCCGTACAATTCTTGTACGGTCCAATCGGGATCGGCCAGCAAATCCGCCAGCCGGGCCGTGGCGACCGGGTATTTGTCATTTTTGAAAATGGTGAACTGATTGTTGCGGACGATCCAGGTTTGCCGGCGAAACAGCTGGCGGGAGACTCCCTCCGCTTTGGGCGGAAGCATCGGCACGTATACGTCGGGATTCGGATTGATGTAGGCTTCCATAGATCCGGCAATCTCCGGTTTGGCCCGCCAATTCGCCTCAAATGCGCCCCAGTCGTCCGTGAATACTTCAGGCGGGATCAAGCCTTCCTCGTACAGCCTGTGCAAGTAGGCCAGCGGCTTTTTAACTTCCGGATTCATCGCCTGGAAGCGGATTTTGCCGTTCTCGACCGCCACATAGTTTTGATCCGGCACGAGGATGCCGAAGGAGCCCCCGAACAAATCCAATGGTCCGCCTACATATTGATCCCAACGAAAATAAAACGGGATCACGTCTTTCGGAATGTCTCCCGATTCCGGCATTCGCCTTAAAAGCGCATAGGCGAATTGTTCGGTCGTTGTCGGAACCCGCAAACCGAGCTGATCCAGCCACTTCTTGTTGATCAGCCATTGGTCGCGTATGCCTAAATATACGTTGTTTTGTTGTACGAGGCCCAAAGCGTAAATGTTTCCGTCCGCGGTCGTTATCGCTTTTTTTGCAGCCGGATTCGTTTGAAGCAGCTTCGTCCAATTGGGCGCATACTTCAGCAGGTTTGAAAAAGGCACGATGTCCCCGGCATTTTGCGCCGTCTCCATTTGAAGCGGCGATGCATCGGAGCGAAGCATGAGATCGGGATACTGCCGGGACGCAAACATCAGGTTCAGCTTGTCCCTGTTGTCGATGGAGATTTGTTTGATATCGAGATGAATGCCGCTCTTCTTCTCCAAAGCCCGGAATTGGAACACCAGATCGATGAGATCGAGCGTATCGCCGCCACGGGTATCGACGCTTTCGTCCTGGTGACCAACCGCCTTGCCAAACCGGAGGAGCCAGATGAGGTCTGGATTCGTCTTGCGGAGAAACTACTCGAGAGGCTGCCCGGGATTCGTTTCGGGTTATACGAATGCCCCTACCCGTACAAGCGGCTTTTAAGCCCGAAGCTGTTGAGATGGTGTTCCTCAAGGCAGCGATTTTATTTCTTGAAGGATACCTCCTGCAGCCTGAACGATTTACGGGCGAAGATGGAAGCGGTCAGAGGCAGCCGTTTAAAAATATTTAACGCCAACTCCGCCACGCTGCTCGAATCATTAAAAATGGGAGTGGCGGGGTTCAGCGGCATCATGGCCAACTTTCATCCCGAACTCTATGTATGGTTTGCAAATAACTGGAGACGCGAGCCGCAGAAGGCGGAATGGCTGCAAGCCTTTCTTAGTACGGCCGCATTGATCGAATCGCAGCCGTATCCGCTGAACGCCAAATACCATTTGCAGCAGGAGGGAATACCCATTTCCTTGTTCAGCCGCAGCCGGGACTACCATGAATTAAAAGCCGTCCATCGGCTAGAAGCGGGCAACTTAAAGCGGCTCTGCAGCTTGCTTAAGGAGCAGTGGTCGATAAATTCGCCTTAAGGCGTTTCGCGCTGCCATTTTCATCGATGACGATGGCAGCCAAGTCATGTATGACGACGGCATCGATGGCTGGGTCTTTTGATGGCCACACATGATAAAGCTAGTGGAGATAGCTCAATAAATAAGCCGGCTCTCGCGGTCGGCTTTTGCAATGCGCGTAGAAGCATTGGCTTAAGCGGAGTAAACAGCACGGTTTAACACCTCTAGTCTATGTTATCATTAGAGGTAATAATCTTGAATATAAAATGGCTAGGATCTTCAGTGGTGTCTATGTCCAAACTTGGCTTAGTAGGTAGCCCCTTTACTTCTTGATAAATAAAAGGAACGCGAGATGAGTTGAAAATGGGAAAATGGTTTGCAAAAATCTATGATTTGATGATGCAGCCTCTGGAACAAAAAGGATTAACTGAAATAAGAAAAACACTGATACGTAATGCTGGGGGGAAAGTGTTGGAAATAGGGTCGGGTACCGGACTGAACTTTCCATTTTACGAACGGGCTGATAAAGTAATCGCAATAGAACCGCAACTATTGATGATGAATCGTTCTCTAATAAGAGCAAACGGTGCTTTAGTTCCGATTGATGTTATTTTAGCTGATGCAGAAGAAATCCCCTTTTGAAGACAATACCTTCGATACTGTTGTTGGCACGTTGGTTTTATGTACTATCCAAACCCATTAAAGGCGTTAGAAGAAATAAAAAGAGTATGTAAACCTAACGGGATAATCCTTTTATTAGAGCATGTCCGATTGGACAGTCCGATACTAGGGAGAATACAGGATTGGTTAACACCCATCTGGAAACATGTTTGCGATGGCTGTCATTTAAACCGGAATACTCTTGAACTAATTAATAAAGTTGGATTAAAACTTGTTCGAAAAAAACAATATTACAAGAATTTATTTCTGGAAATGGAGCTGGTAAAAAATAAATAGATTCCTTAAAACATGTGAAACATAGATTAAAATCGCAGAGTCTAACACTAATGGGAAAAATTAGTTCAATACCAATACAATGAGGCTGCCGCGGCATCGAAACGGCAGCCTCATTGAAGTAACTGGCAGGAATGTGCAGGTTGAAGAACGGAACATTTAAATGAAGAGGTGATTTGAATGACTATTTACATTGCGTTTTTACGAGGTATCAACGTAGGCGGACACAATAAAATTAAGATGGCTGAATTAAAGAATATATTTCAATCAATTGGCTGTAAACGAGTGCAAACGTACATTCAAAGTGGCAACGTACTGTTTGAATCGGCGGAAGATGCGGACACACTACGCAAACGGATAGAACAAGAAACAGCAAAGGTTTTCTCTTTTACGCTCACCGTTATATTAAGAACATCTTTAGAACTGGAACGAATTATTGAAAATTGTCCATTCACTGAAGCGGTGCTAAAAGAAGCCGAAGTATCGACAGACGTAGAAACTTTTTACGTTTCAATTTTGCTCGAACCACCTACGCAGGAAGGGATTAAACAAGTGAGTGCTTTCCAAAATGAGAATGATGAATTTCGAATTAATGGTAGGGAGGTTTACCTATTACTTCGTGATGGCGTCCGTAATTCAAAGCTTGCGAACAATCTTTATAAGCTGAACGTACCTTCTACCATGCGTAACTGGAAAACGATTAACAAGCTTAATGCGTTGGCAGAGGTATAATGCTACATAGAAACTAGACAGAAAAAAAGGAGTTTCTTAGTTGTATGACGACCAGTAGAAGGAAGTTTACGCCGGAAGAAAAGGCCCACATCGTACTGGAAATTCTGAAGGAAGAAAAGTCGGTTTCGCAGCTCGCTTCAGAGCACGGCATTCATAGCAATGTCCTGAATCGGTGGAAATCAGAAGCGGTTCAGAACCTCTCGCAATTG
>NZ_JAQAGZ010000064.1 GCF_027533625.1 Paenibacillus gyeongsangnamensis
GTCCAGTGGGCTAGAAGGAAATACAAGAAACTGGAGAGGCACAAGATTCGGGCAATTAGATGGCTGGGTCGACTTGCGAAGAACCTTCCCAGACTCTTTGCCCATTGGCAGTTAGGAATACTGCCTGCGGCTGGATAATGGGAGCCGGATGAGCCGAGAGGTTCACGTCCGGTTCTGAGAGGGCCTGAGGGTGCGATTCCCTCGGGCTACTTACCGCAATATCTTTGTCGCGAGCAGACGCGCCGGCGAGCGAGTCATGGAATCGGTGATTCGCTTTGTGGAAGGAAAACTCAAACTGAAAGTGAACCGAGATAAAAGTGCGGTAGACCGGCCATGGAACCGAAAGTTCCTTGGTTTCAGCTTTCTGTCGAATAAGCAGGCAACGGTACGTCTGGCGCCAAAGACAATCTCCCGGTTCAAGGAGAAGATCCGGGAGCTAACGAACCGAACCCGCTCGATGTCGATGGAGGGCCGCATAACACGCCTTAACCGCTATCTTATGGGATGGATTGGCTATTTCCGGCTGGCTTCGGCAAAGAAGTACTGCGAGAAATTCGATGGGTGGATTCGCAGAAGGCTGCGCATGTGTCTCTGGAAACAGTGGAAACGGGTACGTACCCGTATCCGCGAACTCCGAGCGCTTGGAGTGCCGGATTGGGTCGCGTTCATGATGGCGAATTCCCGGCGGGGAGCGTGGGAAATGTCCCGGAACACAAATAACGCCCTTCCAACTTCCTACTGGGAAGCGAAAGGGCTGAAAAGTTTGCTTTCTCGTTACCTGGAGCTTTGTTAACCTTTTGGAACCGCCGTATGCGGACCCGCATGTACGGTGGTGTGAGAGGACGGGGGCTAGTCGCCCCCTCCTACTCGATATCTCCTGCTAGGACTATCTCTTTTCTAAGGCGAGTTTTACTGCAATTGAAACTAACATAATCCCTGTTACTTTGTTAAAGATATTTTGGACTTTCTTTTTACTAAACCAGATTCGAATATAATTCAAAATATGAACTACAATTAAAAACCACAAAATAGCAGCAAGAATGAGGATTGACCCTAATATTACCAACTGTAAATAAACGTTTTGGTGTGGATTGATAAATTGGGGCATCAGTGTAATATACACAATAACTGTTTTTGGATTAAGAGCATCACTTAAAAACCCTTGTAAAAAACATCTCTTGTATTGACCGATAGACGGGTTCCTCAGTTCATTATTTTCTGAGTTATTCATTTCGAATGAGAAAGTATTCTTAGCAATAAAAGACTTAATCCCAAGGAAGATTAGGTAAGCCGCTCCTAAGTATTTAATGGTTGTAAATAAGACGATGGATTGAGCAACAATCGCTGCTAGACCAAGCACTGCTACAATTGTCCAAATGGAAAGACCTGCTGCAATACCAAACGTGGTAAACTGACCTGCTCTTATCCCCAAAGTTAGTGTATTTTTCGTTACCAGAATTGTATCTACCCCCGGTGCTATAACCATCATCGCCGCTATTAAGATGTACATAAATAAGTTCTCCATAACTTCCCTCCCTGAATGTAAAATGCGATATATTGCATATAGGAATAGTAACACTGCCCCATGATATATGCAATATATTGCATTATACATAAGATTGGAATATACTATATAAGATTCAAATTGTGGATGGTGAATAACAATGCCGATACCTAATAATTTCGCTGCTCCAAATCGAATATCTGCGAAAGAGAGGGCATTCAACCAAATACAAGAGTGGATTATTGATGGTACCCTTCTGCCTGAAGAAAAATTGAATGATGCTGAATTAGCGGAGGCATTGGGAGTAAGTAGAACCCCAATAAGGGAAGCCTTGCAATTACTTGCAGTGCAAGGTTTTGTTGAAATGCATCCGGGAGTGACTACGCAGGTCACGGCGGTAAATAAAGAAGATATATCGAAAATTTTGCCGCCTTTAGCTGTATTACAGGCTTTAGCCGCAGAACTTGCAACACCGGTTATTAATCAACAAATCATTGATTCTCTACGTCAAATTAACACGGAGTTTTCACAAGCTATTAAGAAAGGTGAATATTATCCCGCATTAAAATTGGATGAACAATTCCATAATGGAATTGTTGAAGTCACACAAAATCTATATATCAGCAATACGATATCAATGCTTCAAGCTCATGTTCGCAGACTATTTTTCCATAATTCTATAATTCTTACACATGATTCGGTTGAAGAACATGAGGCTATTCTACAGGCATTTGAAGGTCAAGATAGTGCCACTGCTAATAAAGTTGCTCGAAACAATTGGCTACGACCTATTGATGAATATTATTCGAAATTAAAGGAAAGTCGTAATTAAACACACCTTATATATTGTTAAGGTGTGTTTGTTTTTAAACTAACGGGTTACAATAGCTCAATAACGCGGCAGGTACATATGCTTCCTTTAACCAACGAAAATTCGTTACATATTCACCGAGTAGGAACCACGTGCGCTGTTCAACGACACAAACTTGTGTGCATTGAGATCCCCAAGCCTTGACGCACAATCCTAGGGCTCGATTGACAAACGGTTAACAATATCTGAATATTCGATAAAAAAAGTTCATTTTCACCAAAGGAATCCAGAAGTTGTGTGGAGAAGCCATAATAACGTGACATAATCACGAAAAATGAGACAGGAGCTAAGTATTTGTATTTTCCAATTTAAAATTTATAACGAGGTGGCGAGAAATATGGTTCATTTGGCATTACTTGGCGCATGGCATGTTCATGCCAAAAATTTTGTAAAGGAAGCATTAAAGACCGGAATAGCGGAATTAAAAGTGGTCTGGGATGATGATGAAGAAAGAGGCAAAGCTTTTGCCGAACAGTTCGGGGTCGCTTATGAAGGCGACTTGGATAGCGTACTTAGCAGAAAAGATATAGATGCGGTAATGGTGGAGTGTGCCACCGCAATGCACAAGGAAGTCATCATAAAGGCCGCCAACGCCAAAAAGCATATTTTCACCGATAAAGCGCTAGCTCTAACGGTACAAGACTGTCTCGCGATCAAAAAGGCCATCCTCGACAATGGTGTGAAATTTGCTGTATCACTAGAATCCAAGATCATTGGCCCATACCGCTACGCCAAAACGCTGGTGGATGAAGGCAAGCTCGGCCGCGTGACGTCAGCCTATTTCAGACGCGCTCATCAAGCGGCATTGGATAAAACCATGCTTCCAACATACTGGTTTGATCCTGCTCAAACCGGCGGGGGAGTGACATTGGATTTGGGCTGCCACGGATTATATCTTCTGCCGCATTTTTGCGG
>NZ_JAQAGZ010000065.1 GCF_027533625.1 Paenibacillus gyeongsangnamensis
AGCTTGCGCCGTGTTTCATGATTCCTCCATGCGGAGAAACCAGCTATCCGGTCTTAGCTACCGTTTCCGGTAGTTATCCCGGTCTTACAGGCAGGTTGCCTACGTGTTACTCACCCGTCCGCCGCTAACCCCGAAGGGTCCGCTCGACTTGCATGTATTAGGCACGCCGCCAGCGTTCGTCCTGAGCCAGGATCAAACTCTCCAATAAAGGTAAATCTTTATCGAACAGAGCTGATTAAGCTCAAATCTTAATGCTGACGAGAATTTTCATTCTCTTATTGCACTCACTCGTTGTTCAGTTTTCAAAGAGCAATTCGTTTCTTTCGTTTCACCGTACCGTTCTCACGGCCGGATTCACAATGTACCATATCGCTTCTCATTTTGCAACTGCTTGTTTTATCCAATCAGAGGATTGCCCTGACGACCAGATCGACAATTTGTTACATCAGACAGCGAGGATCACTATACCATACTTCTTCGCCGCTTTGCAACTATTTGTTTATCCAATCAGAGGTTGATCCTGTTGACCAGACGCAATTCGTTACATCAGACAGCGAGGTACAATATATCATAAATCCTATCGGTTTGCAACAGAATCATTTATTCTATAAAATAGACTGATGCATAGCGACAAGAGATAACTCTATCATATAGACATGAATAGTTCAAGTCCCAACTTTTAGACATACGCTGACTTATCGCTTATTCCGTGTGGTAATCAAATTCTATAGGAAATCGAAATGATTCATGTTATGGTAGAAGAAAGGAGTGACAATATGAATTACATTGTTCTAGACCTGGAATTCAACGGAAGAAGACATTACAACGTTTATCCTATGGAAATTATAGAAATCGGTGCAGTAAAGCTAAATGAAAAGCTTGAAGTCATAGATACCTTTCAGAGCTATATCCGCCCGCTCTACCCTATCAATCAATTTGCGTTGCAGTTTTGCAGGATCCCCAAAACAACGCTTCTAAATAGCGATCCATTCACTAAGGTGATTTCACGTTTTATCGATTTTTGCGGTACAGATTACACTATGTTGGCTTGGGGCGGGAGCGATTTTTTCAATTTGTTTGTGGATTGCAAGGTTAATAATGTAGCAAGCGATTGGCTGGTTAACTTACTGGATTTCACCTCCTTCTTCGAGGGAGGCCTGCAGCAGGCCCTTGCCGAGCACTCGCTAAGCCCAATAGGCCAGCACCACTCCGCATTGGATGATGCCTTGAATGCCGCCCAATTATTAAAGCTAAAGCCTGATCTTTTGCAATCGGAAAAGTATTTTGTACCGAATCATTTTAAGATCTGCACCGGTGGTATCAAAAAGTGGATAAGCCTATGCCTAGAGCAAGCCAAAAAACAAGGAAAAATTCTAACTTGGGATTCCTTTAAAGAGGACGATAAGACCAAAACCTATTTTTCCGTTATGCACCTTACCCCTGAAGAAATTAATATGGTTAAGACTTTGTTCAACAAATTCTTTAGCATGACCTATGGCCGAAAATCCAAAAAGTTGCAAACCGTCTAAGACGATTGCAACTTTTTTTGTGCCTATTAGCTCCAAACGTTTAGCCGGTCCTGCTCCTGGATCGCTCCATCCTCATCCAAATCAACATGCTGGTTCTGATCATTCGTTCTTAAGCCACTGCGAGGATGAGCTTCTAGATCTTCCTGGACTTTTGACACGTCCTGCTCTCGTGTATCCATAGACGTCACCTCACTCTGCTCTTCTTTACGTGTTCATTGTTTCTTGTTTCAAGCCATGCTATTCATCTCAATATTTCCATAAAAAATAAGCCCGTCCGAATTTTGATCGGACGGGCTTATTTTCCGCTAGCTTGGCGACGTTCTACTCTCCCAGGACCCTTCGGTCCAAGTACCATCGACGCTGGAAGGCTTAACGTTCGTGTTCGGGATGGGTACGCGTGGTTCCCTTCCGCCATCGTCACCAAACCTGCGCTTGCGCGCTTCAGAGCTTTCGCCCTGAAAACTGGATCGAAACATCGTATCTTTCGCTGAGTAATCTTGCTTTTGCTATGCTTCCGATGTGGTTTTGCTGTCGCAAAACCTGTAGGATAAGCCCTCGACCGATTAGTATTCGTCAGCTCCACACGTTGCCGCGCTTCCACCCCGAACCTATCTACCTCGTCGTCTACAAGGGGTCTTACATACTGGGAAATCTCATCTTGAGGGGGGCTTCACGCTTAGATGCTTTCAGCGCTTATCCCGTCCGT
>NZ_JAQAGZ010000066.1 GCF_027533625.1 Paenibacillus gyeongsangnamensis
CCGTTAACATTCCTGTAGGTGTTAGTAGATTCAATTTGCAGAAAAACGGACGCCTCGCTAGGATGAGTATGTACTGGGTTGCGGCCCTCAGAACTCACCTTAGGAGGCGTTATTATGAAGTCTAGACTAATTAAAGCTCAAAATCAACGTGTAGAGCGTATTTCCACTTCCACTCTTGTCATAGGCATCGACATTGCCAAGGAGAAACATGCTGCTCAAGCCATTAATTTTCGAGGTATTGTCCTCACTAATCGCCCAATTATGTTTTCAAATGACCATGCCGGCTTTGAGCATTTAAAAAGTAGCATACGTAAATTACAGAAAATGCACGGCATGAATGACGTCGTTGTGGGAATGGAGAGTACCGGTCACTACTGGTTCAATATCGCCAATTGGTTGGTGCAACAAGGTATTTCTGTTGTCCTTGTCAATCCAATGACCACCAAACGCAATAAGGAAAACAGGGATAATTCTCCCTCAAAGAATGACCCCAAGGACGCACTGGTCATTGCCGATGCGGTGAGCCGCGGGTTCTACACGCCCTTCTCCCCAAAGGAAGAAGCGTTCCGTCGCATACGGGTTATTGTTACAAATAGAGAGCATTGGGTTGTTAAATCTGGACGGGTTAAGAACAGAATCCACCGCTGGCTGGATATCCGTTTTCCAGAATACAGACAAGCATTCGAAGATATTTTTAGCACTCGTTCATTGGCCACTTTGCGTCGTTTTCCAGCCCCATCTGACGTGTTGCAGTTAACTCCGGAGCAAATGGTGCACATCTGGGGAGAGTACATGACTAGACCTGGCGGTGTGCGAGGCAGGAACAAGGCGACCCAGATTCAAGCACTCGCTAGACATAGCGTTGGAGACGCTACTGCCCTTGAAGAAGACAAATGGGAACTGAAGCACCTCATCGAAGAATATGAAAGAATCTGCCAAATTATTGATGAAGCGGACAAGATGATTGAAAAGGTATTGCCCGAAATCCCCTGTTCAGATCTCGTTCGATCTGTCGGTGTTTCCGTCCCTGCAACGGCTGCCATATTAGCATTTGGCGGGGACTTACGTCAGTTGTCTCACGGAAATCAGTTATTACGAAAGGCAGGATTGAACTTGGCAGAACGTAGTTCTGGTAAATACAAGGGGCAAATTAAGCTCACGAAACGAGGCAACTCGTTACTACGTAAGCATTTGTACTTCACTGTGTTTAGCCTTTTATCTCATAATAGTGCTTTCCAAGCCCTGCATGCACACAATATTGAAGTGAAACGTATGACGAAAATGCAGTCAATGATAAAGTTGATTGGGAAACTGGCTCGGATGCTCGTAGCTATGGCGAAAGAAGGACAAAAATTCTCTGCAGATAAGGCTCAGATACCGTTAGCAGCTTAAAACTAAAACCGCAACCAAGATACGTAGATTGGCTCATTCTCAGGATTTCACAAAGAAAGCACGGAGTACCGAGATTATTGCGCTTTAGGGCTTAGACCCGTTCCGTTAACGTTGATCGGACTCCACACCTTGGATAGATAGGACGAAGGAATGTGAGGGCTTAGACCCGTCGAGATTTGGGAGAGTGAATCCCAAGGACCTTGTGGAGAGAGACGTGCAGCAAAAACTTTTTTTGGAAGATGTTGTAATATGATCAACACCTTCTATTCCCGCATGCGCTCTAACGGATCTGACTAGCCACATTATCCACTCGTTTAAACTCCTACTTAACAAGGTACGTGAAATCCTGCGAATGAGCGAGCATACGTGAGAAAAACCTTATTCTCTGAGGGAG
>NZ_JAQAGZ010000067.1 GCF_027533625.1 Paenibacillus gyeongsangnamensis
TACTAGAGTAAAGGGCAGAGAAATCTGCCCCTCCTCATCAAACCGTACGTGAGGTTTTCCCTCATACGGCTTTCCGATGTTCGTCATTCATGTGCATGCAGATCACAAGAGCGTTTTAAGTCCACATTGACTGGCCAGAAATCTTACTTCTTGAAGCGAGCCCATCCATCTTGCACGCTGTCTTTTCTTGGCATACCATCTCGTGAGCCTCTGCAAAATGTACCTGTCCAATTTTGCCAGCTTTAATTGGCTGTAGGCCGTGTAGTAATAGTTCCTCCACCCCTGAATCTTTGGATTCAGCCATTCCACGTGTTCGAGAAATGATTTATGCCTCATGTTCGGCGGGGCCAGACGTTCTTTTACGACCTCCCGGATGCGTTCTTCTGCTTTCCGGGCTAACCACTGCTGGGTTGTATAGTACACCTTCCCTTGAGAAGTCTCCGCTTTCGTTTTACGATGGTGCATGCCGAGAAAATCAAAGCCTTCTTCTCCTGTCCATAGTCCGACAATACGTGTTTTGGTCGGATGTAACGTCAGTTCAAGACGATCCATAATGGCACCAATAAGTTCGTATGCCCGTTCTGCGTCTTTCTTCGTTTTACATACGACTACGAGGTCATCCGCATAACGCGTAAGTTCCCCGAGTCCGCTACCATGTCGCTCCCATAGGATATCGAAGTAGTTCAGATAGATATTCGCGAGCAGCGGGGAGATGACTCCCCCTTGCGGCGTTCCCAGATCCGAACGTCGAACCGTTCCTTCCTCCATGACCCCTGCATTCAGCCACTTCCGTACCAGCTTCAAGATACGCCTGTCACTGATCCGTATTTCCACCAGTTTCATCAGCTTCTCCTGATTGATGTTGTCGAAGTAACCTTGGATGTCGACGTCGACCACCCAATTGCCTTTACGGTTGCATGCTTTTCGGATACGATCCAGCGCCTGCTTGGCGCTTCGCTTCGGCCTGAATCCAAACGAGGATTCCTGAAAATCCGCTTCAAAGATCGGTTCCATAACCATTTTCGTCGCCATCTGGATGACCCGGTCTCGGATTGTGGGAATACCTAGCGGTCTTTGTTTTCCATCTTTCTTCGGAATGTAGTGCCGTCTTACGGGC
Source organism: Paenibacillus gyeongsangnamensis (assembly GCF_027533625.1). Lineage (GTDB taxonomy): Bacteria > Bacillota > Bacilli > Paenibacillales > NBRC-103111 > Paenibacillus_G > Paenibacillus_G gyeongsangnamensis. The sequence goes on from NZ_JAQAGZ010000067.1 coordinate 1,118, forward strand.
TGAGGATGATACTTGCCTTCTTTGAGGGTTCGATGGCATTCGTACAAGAAGAGATACTCTCCTTGCTTTTCGATGTCCGCAAGTGTCTCCCCGTCGATTCCAGCCGACCCTTTATTGGCTCGTACTCTCCTCCACGCTTCCCATAGAATGTCCATCCGGTAGACCTTGTCATAGAGCGCATGGAATCTACGCTTCTTGTTCTCCTTGGCCGCATGACCTAGTTTCTCTTGGAGTTGTTGAACGTTTTCCTTTGGTGTCGTTAGCCTCTTGGCATTCACTGACTCGTACCTCCTTAAGAAACATGAACAAAGTAGGGCTCCTTCCCTCCCGCAGGTTGTGTTGTCCTGCATTCATTGGTACTATGCGCCCCTCGGACTCCCTTCCTGCAGACGGCTCACTTCACTTTTTGGGCTTATAGAGCGCCTTTTTACGGTCTTT
>NZ_JAQAGZ010000068.1 GCF_027533625.1 Paenibacillus gyeongsangnamensis
ATGCCGCGGTGAATACGTTCCCGGGTCTTGTACACACCGCCCGTCACACCACGAGAGTTTACAACACCCGAAGTCGGTGGGGTAACCGCAAGGAGCCAGCCGCCGAAGGTGGGGTAGATGATTGGGGTGAAGTCGTAACAAGGTAGCCGTATCGGAAGGTGCGGCTGGATCACCTCCTTTCTATGGAGTCCATGTTGCCTGCAGGGCAACGGACATAAAGCAACCACACGGTTGCAACGCACTCACTCGTGTTCAGTTTTGAAAGGGTAATGCCTTTCAATTGGTTTCGCTATGCGAAACTTGCAGGTTTGGTGATGATGGCGGAAGGGAACCACGCGTACCCATCCCGAACACGACCGTTAAGCCTTCCAGCGTCGATGGTACTTGGACCGAAGGGTCCTGGGAGAGTAGAACGTCGCCAAGCCTGCCACTTTTAGTGGTGAATTTCATAATGAGGGCCCTTAGCTCAGCTGGTTAGAGCGCACCCCTGATAAGGGTGAGGTCGGTGGTTCGAGTCCACTAGGGCCCACCATAACTGAATAGTGAAAGATCGGGGTCCCCGAAAAGTATTCGGAATCACCCTCAGAGCATCTCTTCACTTTTTGGGGTAAATTTGGGCCCATAGCTCAGCTGGGAGAGCGCCTGCCTTGCAAGCAGGAGGTCAGCGGTTCGATCCCGCTTGGGTCCACCATAATCTACCGCTTGTAGTTTCTTGAGCGGTGTGATAATCTAATACTCCTGCCAAGTTCGGCAGAGGATTGTTCCTTGAAAACTGGATATCGAAACAAAGTAACAATAGCTGAAGTATCTGAAATGCTTTTAGCTTCCGAATGGATCCATTCTAACGAATAGATCTTAGGTTAAGCTAATAAGAGCACACGGAGGATGCCTAGGCACCAGGAGCCGAAGAAGGACGTGGCGAACAACGATAACGCCTCGGGGAGCCGTAAGCAGGCTTTGATCCGGGGATGTCCGAATGGGGGAACCCACGTATCGTAATTGATACGTACTCATCACTGAATACATAGGTGATGCAGAGGCAGACGAGGGGAACTGAAACATCTAAGTACCCTCAGGAAAAGAAAACAAAAGTGATTCCGTCAGTAGCGGCGAGCGAAAGCGGATTAGCCCAAACCAGGGGGCTTGCCCCCTGGGGTTGTGGGACGTCAACATGAGATTAGTTTGTTAGGTGAAGCAGTCTGGAAAGGCTCATCACAGAGGGT
>NZ_JAQAGZ010000069.1 GCF_027533625.1 Paenibacillus gyeongsangnamensis
TGCTAGTAATCGCGGATCAGCATGCCGCGGTGAATACGTTCCCGGGTCTTGTACACACCGCCCGTCACACCACGAGAGTTTACAACACCCGAAGTCGGTGGGGTAACCGCAAGGAGCCAGCCGCCGAAGGTGGGGTAGATGATTGGGGTGAAGTCGTAACAAGGTAGCCGTATCGGAAGGTGCGGCTGGATCACCTCCTTTCTATGGAGTCCATGCTGCCTGCAGGGCAGCGGACATAAAGCAACCTCACGGTTGAAACGCACTCACTCGTGTTCAGTTTTGAAAGGGTAATGCCTTTCAATGTTTGGTGATGATGGCGGAAGGGAACCACGCGTACCCATCCCGAACACGACCGTTAAGCCTTCCAGCGTCGATGGTACTTGGACCGAAGGGTCCTGGGAGAGTAGAACGTCGCCAAGCAAGCCCACCAAGGGTGGGCTTTTCTTATGAAACCTTTTTGTTATACCTTGCATAGGATAGTTGGGTGTTCAGCCCGATGCATGCGAGGGCCCTTAGCTCAGCTGGTTAGAGCGCACCCCTGATAAGGGTGAGGTCGGTGGTTCGAGTCCACTAGGGCCCACCATAACTGAATAGTGAAAAGATCGGGGTTCCCGAAAAGTATTCGGAAAAACCTCAGAGCTTCTCTTCACTTTTTGGGGCAAATTTGGGCCCATAGCTCAGCTGGGAGAGCGCCTGCCTTGCAAGCAGGAGGTCAGCGGTTCGATCCCGCTTGGGTCCACCAAAAGCTACCGCTTGAATGATATGAGCGCGTATGTTAAGATGTTTTTTGTCACTTAAAAAATGACAATGACTTGTTCCTTGAAAACTGGATATCGAAACAAAGTAACAATAGCTGAAGTATCTGAAATGCTTTATGCTTACCGATGTTCGCTAACGAAGCATTTATGCTTCTGAAGCAAGCAATTCTGACGAATTGCTCTGAGGTTAAGCTAATAAGAGCACACGGAGGATGCCTAGGCACCAGGAGCCGAAGAAGGACGTGGCGAACAACGATAACGCCTCGGGGAGCCGTAAGCAGGCTTTGATCCGGGGATGTCCGAATGGGGGAACCCGGCTGCGGTAATTCGCAGTCACTTACTACTGAATACATAGGTAGTAAAGAGGCAGACGAGGGGAACTGAAACATCTAAGT
>NZ_JAQAGZ010000007.1 GCF_027533625.1 Paenibacillus gyeongsangnamensis
TCATCTGCACAATCACTATCTGCCGCATCAGTCTCTGCAAAACCATACGCCGGCTGCTGTGTATAACCGTGACGTTATTCTATTATCCACATGTGAATGACAAAAGAGAAAGCCTTTCTCCCGCGCCTTCGCTTGGGCTACGTCCTCAACCTATGAACATCTTCTTCAGTGGTAATATCTTTCAATATTTCCATCACTGATCGATTAACTGCTTGTCCCTTCGGGGCAATTACAACAAACATTGTGCAAGATTTCACACCTTAAAAATCTAAAAAAACTGTCTTGACATCTTGTAGCACCATAAAGGAATCGTAATTATCGATTACTAAAATCATGCGGATCATCCTTTCAATCGAATTAAATCATGAATTCACAAATTCCACAGGAACCCAGTTGCGTAAACTATTGATCAACCAACTTTTTGATGCTCTTTTTATATCCTCTTTCGTTAAAATACACTCTTCAATTTGCCCAGCTTGGAGTAGATATTCTCTAAACGTCCCGGGTAATAAGCCGCATTCCTTTAAAGGCGTGAATTTTTTTCCACCAATTTCCAGAACTATATTTCCTATTGTAAACTCGGTAATCTCACCTTTTTCATTCCAAAGAAGAACGTCAAAAACATCCGGTCGGCTTTCTTTTAGCCGTTCATACATTTCACGGTAGGTTGTCTTATGGTAGAGAAATCGGTTTTTTGGATTAATAGGAGATCCGGCAAATGAGACTTTTTTTATATCGTTTATCATGAGTTGCAGAGGTTCAGATTCAATTCGGGATTCACCGTTCATAGACATCAATAACTTTATACGACGTAACTCATTAGAGTGTTGTATACTATATTCTTCCAATAGTGAATTTACTTCGTGTTCTCTAAATGGAATGTCGAAATACTTGGCAGATGACTTCATTCGATTTAGATGATAATCCAGAAGGGTATAATTCCCGTTTTCTAATCGGATGGTCTCAAATAATTCAAAGCTCTTTTTATTTTCCGTTAACAGAGCGGCTTTGGTTAATATTTCATTGTATTCATCTTCTGAGGTAGAGTCCCAAGTGATGCCTCCCCCTACTCCATATACCGCTGTATTCAATAAAGTATCGACCACCACTGTGCGAATAGCTACATTAAATACGGAGAAGCCATTAGGGGAAACGAAACCGACGGCTCCGCAATAGACTTCTCTTGGCACTTGCTCAAGTTCGGCGATTAAACCCATTGTACTTACTTTGGGTGCTCCTGTAATGGAACCGCATGGAAATAATGCGGAAAAAATGTCAGTCAGCGATTTTTTTTCTTGCGTAGCAGCTGATATGGTTGAGGTCATCTGTAAAACTGTAGGATACGTTTCAATTTCAAAGATTTTATCTACGTTAACAGATCCCGCCTCAGCAACCCGCCCCAAATCGTTCCTCAATAAATCTACAATCATTAAATTTTCCGCTCTATTTTTTATTGAGGTTTCCAAAAATTCATGATACGTTCGATCTTCTTCATTTGTTAGACCGCGTTTTACAGTGCCCTTCATTGGTTTTGTGACAATTTTCCTGCCGTCCCAATAACAGAATAATTCCGGAGAAGCAGAAAGAATTCGGAACCGTCCGGTTTGTAAATAAGCCGAATATTGACCTCTTTGCGACTGACTAAGGCATTGATAGAACGAAAAATCATCCCCTTCAAAGTCATTTAAGAGACGAATGGTATAATTTACTTGATACGTATCTCCCCTCAAGATCGCATCCTTTATTAATGCGATATGTTTTTGATACGTCTCCATAGATATATTAGGTTTCCACTCTGAAAGATTAAATTCTCCCTTTCGATATTGGATATCTGTATCCTTTTTTGTATATTCAGGCTCATGAAACAGACCAAACCAAAGCAAGGGCATATTGGCATTGCCGCAAACTTGAAATGCAGAATCGAAGGCTGGGGCGGCTTCGTAAGATACATACCCTGCAGCATAATAACCTTCTTTTACTGCCTCATCGATTTCACGCAAAGCGGGCATCACCTCATTCACTTGAGCAGCCGAAATAATTTTAACCGGATTACGAAAGATCATATTTTCTTGATTATTGAGTCTGTCATTAAATTCAAACAGCAAAAATTCTTGATCGTTCATTCTTTCGCTAACTCCTTTTTTTGAAGTTATATCATCTTAATCCATCAAAGATAACTTTCCGCTCGCAATTAACAATTTATCGTTGTGATACATTAGACTAGCCGAACGTATATCTCTAAACAACCTTTCCAAAGGCAGCTGCTTATTTTCAGAATACCCGTATTTGAGCCCGGCAATATTCATAAGGTCATTGACGATTTCGAATAGTTGCTCGGAAGCGAGTATTTTTACATTATTCACTTTAATTCGGAAAGCAGGTCTGAATAAACATTCCATTTCATGATTTCTATATTTTTCGTATTCGTTTAATGTTTCGCGTAAATAGGATTCAACCGTATCCAACTTAAGTCTGATTCTTCCGAGTCTTTCCATCAGGAGATCGGAACTTACATTAAAGTGCTGTTTCGTAGTCGGATCCTTTAATAAATTCCTAAACGAGCGATAAACACCTTGTACACCTCCCAACCAACTTGCCGCCCAAGTCAAGAGTGCGATAGGGATTTGAGTGATCGTAGCAATATTAAGAAAATCTTGAGTGGGATTAATAATTTGCTCTAGACGAATATTTCCTTTGAGGTCTAAAGATACACTGTTTGTACCTCTCATCCCCATGGTGTTCCAATCGGAAATTTGCTCTATTTCGAGTTGACTGCGTCTAACATATACAAGCTTTACATCTGTTTCTCTCGCGCTATCATCTTTTCGCATGGAAATTAAGTAAGCATCGCAATGCAATCCACCGGATACTACAGGGGCTAATCGATCTAATAAAATATGATCTAATATATTATCATTTTCAAATTTCAAAGGGGCCTGCGCTCTTAATAAATCTGCTCCTTTCCCTTTTTCTGTAGTTACTGACCCGATTAAAAAGCCGTTTTCTGCAATATCCCGCAATTCCATTTGTTTAAATTGTTCGGAAGCATGATTCACCAATATGGCCACTTGCTGGCAGTGCATAGACCACATCATTCCGGTTGAAAGACATCCTGCGGATAATATTTTCGAAATTTCAACCATAACTTCATAACCGAGTCCCAGACCGCCATATTCTTTTGGAATAATGAGCCCCATAAAACCGTGTTGCTTTAATAAATGAAAATTTTCAATAGGAAATCTGTTTTCTTTATCAATTATTTGGGAGTTTTTTTTGGCGAATTCGCTTATTTCTAAAGCTTTATCCATATAACGTTCATTATCCACGCTTTCTTCAAATAAATAACTAGGTGGCAATTCTACCATCCCCTTTTAAGTTGATAGAGTTTGAATTGGACTTATAGGTTCCGTTATGACTCGTTTTATTTTGCCTGTTGCGGTCTTCGGTATCATTTCAACCAGATGAAAACGTTTGGGTATTTTATAATGCGCAAAATGTTCTTTACACCACGACAATAATGTTGTGAGCTCGATCTCTTTTTTAGGAGAAATATAGGCTTCTATCCATTGATCTTTGTCATTAAAAATGACCAACGCTTCGTTTATCTCCGAAAAATTCTTCAATTTCATTTCAATCTCCATCAAATTCACTTTTAATCCGCCAATAATAATTAACGAGTCCGATCTTCCTTTAATGATGAGAACTTCCGTATTAAGCACCCGTTTCATTTCACAGATATCGTTCGTTTTAAGCCATTGATCCTCATATCTGTTATCCGTTTCTTGAGTTAGATATGAACTATGCGGAAGACATAAATATAGTTGATCGTTCAATACTTTGTAATTGAATCCACAGCAGATTCGGACCGCAGGTTTGAGGGAATCTTCCCAGAAAATCGATAGAGATCATTCCCACTTCGGTCATTCCATAATTCAAGCCAATCGGAATTCCGAATTGATCATGAAACCTGTCAAATGTCTCTTCTTTTAAAATATCCCCTGCCGATAGCGCTATTCTTAATCGAGGATAAGCTGCCTGTTCAAATGAATTTGTTAACAATTCATAATGAGCAGGAACGGCAAATAAAGCACTTACCTTCTTATTAATTAATGTATTAATGATTTCATTTTTTTGATTTGATTGCGAAAATGTAACCGTAGCTCCTGAATAAAGCGAATGTAACAACGCGGTAATTAAACCATAACTATGATGTAATGAAGATAAAATAAGAACCGTATCGTCCTTCCTTATTGAACCTTCTTGTTTGGCGGTATTTTTTATTTCTTCAATAATAGATTCCGGGGTTCTCCCTATGATCTTTGGAATTCCGGTTGAACCTGAAGAGCTTAATATTAATGAAACATGATCAGAATGCGAATCGTCATAATGTTTAACGAGTTTTATTTCTACTTCTTCCTTAAATTTGGCTAGCAGACTATGTTGTTGAATAGATTCTATGTAAAAGTTAGGTTTAGCAATATGAATGAGTTCATTTACCTCATTTTCTTTTAAGCGCGGGTCGAGTAACATTACTTGGTTATTATTTTTCCACAACGCAAGAATTAAATAGATCAACGAGTACGAATGTACCACTCTTAAGGCAACCCGGCTCCCCTCTTTAATTCCCTCATTTGATAATTTCAAACAACATCTCTCAACTTCATTTTCAAGCATCCTGTAACTAACTGACCGATTGAAATTTAAAGAAATTTGGTTGTTATTTTTATGTTCTTTCATTATAAATTCATATAAATCGTTAGAGTTAATCAAAATATTCCCTCCTAACTTAGAACTGGAACTCGGCTTATTCCCTTGCCCATCCATTATCACTTCTTAAATGTAAAAATTTAGTGTACTACGGCTTAATTTAAATTAATATAATTAGTGTGTCAATGTATTTGGAAAATAAAAATAAAATATTATAAATTTAAAACTAATTATATTAGTTAATTTTCAAAGTGGAAACCATTATCCCCTTAATCTTTTCTAGGGAATTCTCGGACTAAAGGGTCTAAAATGCTCAACTTTCGGAGTATTCATATTAGCCTTTTATAAATTAATATTAGTTTTAAAAATATTAATAATAGTAAAAATAATACAAGTGTTATAGAATAGTAAGGGAATAGAGGACTTGGGGAGGGAAACCGTTTGACACGAGGCCGAATTTTCACGTTATTTTTACTAATGAATATTGTCAATTATCTAGATCGCTACATCACTTCCGGCGTTCTTCCACTGCTGAAGGAACATTTTCATGCGACTGATCTGATGCTCGGTTCGCTCGGAACCGCGTTCATGATTACCTATTCGTTTACTGCGCTGCCGTTCGGCATTTGGTCGGACCGATGGAAGCCTCACAAGGTTGCCGCCATCGGGGTTGGCATATGGAGTGTAGCCACCTTTCTTTCCTCTTTTGCTTGGTCGCTATCCTCTCTGTTTTTGTTCCGTTCGTTTGTCGGGCTTGGGGAAGCCGCTTATGCGGCGACGGCAAGCGCCATTTTATCAGGGCAGTTTCCAAAAGATAGGCGATCCATCGTTTTAGGATTATTTAACTTGGGGATACCGGTTGGCGGAGCCGCAGGCGTTTTGCTGGGCGGCGTTATCGGTGCACAAGTCGGTTGGCAGGCCGCTTTTGCGCTCGTCGGATTTCCCGGCTTAATCCTTGCCGTGCTCACCTGGAGACTTCGCATTGAGAGCAGCGCGGTGGATGCCGACGCTGCCGCTCCTGCAGGTTGGCGATGGAACCTCCAGGGGATTGGCTCCCTGTTCCGGAATCCGGCCTACATGCTTGCCTGCCTCGGTTATTCAGGAATCAGCTTTGCGTTCGGTTCCATCGTGCTGTTCGCTCCCTCGCTGTTCGTTCGCGACTTTGGCTACAGCTTAGGTCAAGCCGGCCTCGTTACCGGCGCCATTCAAGTACTTGCCGGTTTGATCGGCGCACCCCTGGGCGGCTGGATTGGCGACGCTTGGCAAAAACGCAATCCTCGCGGGAGGGCTTACATTCTAACACTGGTAATGACGCTGTCCGCCGTCTTTTTGTTTTTCGGAGTGGCAATGCACAATATCACTTTCTTCTTTTTCTCCACATTATTCATGCTCATGCATGTCGGAGTTGCTTCCGCATTCATTCTCGACGTAACGGAAAAGCCGCTCTGGAACACGTCCCAATCCATTGCCTTGCTGATTATGCATTTGTTAGGCGATATTCCTGGTTCGGCAATCATCGGTTATATTTCTGACCGCACAAGCCTCTCTTTTTCCATATCGCTTTTGCCTATTCCGATGGTTTTGGCAGCGTTGTTCTTCCTAGCTGCCGGCTTGCGAAGCCATGTGCGCTTCGTAAGTCAAGGGTCTATTTCCAGCTCATAAGGTCCCTTGAAGCAAGAACAACTCGTAAGTTGCCTGAACGCCGCCTTCGGGCACTCGGAACATTCTTTCATACTGTTCAAACATAGCTGTGAATAAGTGCCTGGCTCCTAAACCATGGTCCACGGCTGCTTCCGATGTGCTGGCTCCCACAGCTTTGATCGAATGCAAGAAGGCCCTAACGGAAGGATAAGTATGATGTTGGAGCTTCCGCTCCCCTTGAACATTGGAGAAGCCCGCTTCGCTAAGCCAAGCCTGCCAATCGATCGCAGCCGGAAAAGATAGTCCATGACGCTGCGGCTTCATTCCGTTGGCATAGTAGGCCTTATCGAAAGACTCATGCAGCTCGCGAAAAGTGTCCGGGCCAAAGGTCGAGAAGAGCAGCCGTCCGCCGGGGCGAAGAATGCGGCACAACTGACGAAGCGTCTCCTGCGGATAGCTCAGCCATTGAAAGCAAGCGCTCGAGACAATCAGATCGTACGAAGCCGAAGGCGCGGAAGCCGCCCATGCCTCGACGTCAGCGAGGAGAAAATGAATCACGGTAGCATTGGCTTGCTCTGTGGCTGCTCTCAAACGCAATCGCCGTTCAGCGGCTTCCAGCATGGCGGGTGACAAATCGATTGCCTTGATCCGTAAGAAAGGCCACCTTTCAAGCAGCAGCTCAGTCAATATGCCGGTGCCGCAGCCGATTTCGAGCACATCAAGGCCTTCCGCCCCCGATAGGAATCCGCTAGAAGACATCGAATCGGCGAGCCAATCGGCCATGTGCCGCTGTACTTGGGCATGGGTGTCATAGGCTCCCGCTGCGCTCCGATTAAACCGGTTGCGTATCGCCTGAACTCTGCTTACCATTCCACCATCTCCTTATGCTGGACGCGATATCGGTTTCTCGCCCAAGAAAAGGCGCATGTCCGCACCCCTCCAGCTTGATTAATTCCGCCTGCGGCAGCTGATTGTACAGCTCTTCAGCCGCTCCGTATGGACAGATGCTGTCCTCCAAGCCATGCACGATTAGCGCCGGCTGTAGAAGGTCGGTCAGCAGAGGCAGGACATTCTCCACGCTGAGCAGCTGAAGCCCTGCCTGAAGGGCAGAGGTTGTCCAACTGCCGGGACCTGGCAGCTCGGCCTCAAGCCCCGCTTCCCGTTCCTCATCCGTGAACAGCGTCCGGCGAAACCGGGATTCAACCTTCGCTCGATCTTCTGCAAGCGCTGATCTCATCTGACGCAGATACACATCCGGCCAGCCCCGGTCTCTTGCTTCTTTCGGGCGTACAAAACGGGCCGTTGAGGCGATTAGCACCAGGCCGTCCACATCACCGTTGGTTGCCAGCCGAAGAGCCAGCAAGCCGCCGAGTGACCAGCCTGCGATGACCAGCTTAGGGTGGGACGCTGATGCAGCGACTTCCCTATCTGATGCAGCTCTGCAATGTTTTGCAGCTGATTCTATCCGATCCAGCAGCTCCTCCGTTGCACCTGCCGAGCTGTAATCCACGGAATGATGGTGAAACTCCGGCAGAAGCGATTGGAGCCGATCAAAGATCGTCACCGGCATGCTCCATCCTGTCAGCCACAGAATCGTTGTATTCGATGTATACATCCCGCTGCCCTCCGTCTCGAATGGGAAACTGCTCCTTCTGCCATATTCCATCCCTTTCATGAGACAATCACTCCCATCCGAAGACCGACTCGGCGTATGCGGACCGCAGCATCGAGCAGATCGGCCGCTGTATGCGCCGCCGAAACGGAGAAACGTATTCGGGCCGTACCCTCCGGAACCGTAGGCGGCCGGATCGCAACGGCGGCGATGCCTTCCTCTTCCAGAGCAGAGCTGAATGATAAGGCGGTATCGTTATCGCCAATGACGACCGGTATAATGGGAGAGTCGCCGGAACCTACCCGGAAGCCGGCTTCGCGAAGCGCGTCTCGCAGCAGTCGGCTTCCCTCATCCAATTGTACCCTGCGTATCGCCTCCGTCCGAACAAGCTCCAGCGCAGTGTATACACCCGCGAGTACAACGGGAGGCAGCGCGGTAGAGTAGATCAGCGGCCGTGCTTTATTAACCAGCCATCGGATGAGAGTCCTGCTGCCGCAGACATAAGCGCCATAGACTCCGAACGCTTTGCTGAACGTGCCCATGTGCACATCCACCTCGTGCTTCAAGCCCATCTTATGACACAACCCCTCGCCATGAGCGCCATAAATTCCACTGCCGTGCGCTTCGTCTACCATCAGCATCGCTCCGTGCTCGCGCTTGAGTTGAACCAGCTTGCGCAGCAGAGCATGATCACCGTCCATAGAGAAGACGGTATCCGTTACGATCAGCTTTCGCCTGGCACCCTGATACTTCGTCAGCAACGAATGGAGATGCTCCATATCGTTATGACGGTAACGCGCATGCTCCGCACGGCTAAGCGTGATGCCATCGACGATGCTCGCATGGTTCAGCCGATCGCTGAAGACTACATCGCCCCGACCCACGAGGGCGCTGATTACCCCGGAATTCGCCGCATACCCATTGGCGAATACGAGCGCCGCTTCGCTCTGCTGCCACTGGGCAACGGCTTCTTCCAAGCGACTGAAGGAAGGGCCGTTTCCCGTTACAAGTCGAGAGGCGCCCGAGCCCGCTGCTTCATGCAGCAGAGAATCCCGCATCGCCTCCAAAATGGCCGGATGTCCGGCCAATCCAAGATAGTCATTAGAGGACAAATTGAGCAGCAGCCGTCCCCCACGCTCGATATAACCGGTTCGATTCCTTGCCGGGATGCTTTCCCGCAGAACCCGCTCTTTTGCTTCCCCGGCCCAAGCCTCCAGCTCGATATTCATCCAATCCATCAGCGGTTCACCGCCTTACAATGCACACATTTCAATCTCAAATCCCAAATCCTCAATGATCTGGTGGTCTGTCGTGACTTCTTGACCCGCTGTAGTCAAGTAGTCACCGACAAAGAGTGAATTGGCTGCATAGAGTGATAGGGGCTGCAGTGTACGGAGATTCACCTCTCGTCCGCCGGCGACCCGAATCTCCTTGGAAGGACAGATAAAGCGGAACAGTGCGAGCACCTTTAACGCTTTCATAGCCGGGGTTCGACCCGCATTCTCGAGCGGAGTACCCGGAATGGCGTTCAGGAAGTTGATGGGGATCGAATCCGCATCCAGCTCACGGAGTGCATAAGCCATCTCTACGATCTCTTGATTCGTCTCCCCCATGCCGATAATGACGCCCGAGCAAGGAGACATCCCGTAGGTCTTCACCTTGCCTACCGTTTCCACGCGCTGGTCGTATGTATGGGTGGTTGTAATTGAAGGATAGTTGGCACGGCTCGTGTTCAGGTTATGGTTATACCGGTGAACTCCCGCATCGGCAAGCCTCTCGGCTTGTTCCTCCTTCAGAATTCCTAGGCATGCACATATTTTGAGCGGCATCGTTTCTCGGATTTCCTTTACCGCCTCGACCACTTGGTCCAACTCTTTGTCCGTCGGCCCTTTACCTGCCGCTACAATACAGTAAGTCCCCGCTTTACGGGACATGGCCTCACGTGCGCCGGCTAACAAGGTTTCTTTGTCCAGCATCGAGTATTTTTTGACCGGCGCCGTCGATACAATCGATTGCGAGCAGTACCCGCAGTCCTCCGGACAAAGGCCGCTCTTGGCATTAATAATCATGTTCAGCTTTACTTTCTTCCCAAAATAATGCCTCCGCACCGTATAAGCAGCCTGCATCAACGGCAGAACATCATCGTTATCCGCTTCAAGTACAGCCAGCCCTTCTTGCTCTGAAATAGCTTCTCCTGCAATCGCTTTTCGTGAAAGATGGGCCCAATCGGTAAAATGAACACTTGTCGTCACGAAAAATCATCCTTCCATAGTTTAATATCCAAGCGCCCGCCTTATAGCATTGAGGTCTAAAGAGGCTCGGGCGGCATTGGCCAAGTCTTCCGTCGTCCAAGCTTCTCCCGAAAGCGACGGGAAGCGCCCAAGTACGGGCAGCCCGCTATAGTGCTCAATCAGCTCCGCGTTCGTAGTGAAGCTAGGATCCTTGTCGGCATCATACTGCCCCCCTTCGTTCATTACAATGCCCACAATCGGGATCGCACGCTGGCGTAATAATGAGACCGTCAGTAAGGTATGGTTAATTGTTCCGAGCCCTGTACGGGCTATAATCATAGCCGATATCCCGAGCCTAGCGATAAGATCCGCCACCAACGCGTCCTCTGTCAGCGGGACCGCGATCCCCCCGGCCCCTTCAACGAGCAGCGAATCATACCGCCGGATCAACGGCTCGCCGGCCGCAAGCAGCATGTGAAGCGTCAGCTTCACTCCCTCTTGTTTTGCGGCAAGCACGGGGGTAAGCGGAGCCCGAAAGCTGAAAGGCGCGATCGCCTCAGGCCGCTCATCAAGTCCGGCTCCGAGCACCAGCCTCTCCGCATCCGTCACCCCGCTGCCTATCGGGGCGCCGGATTGCACAGGCTTCCATATGCCTACTTGCATTCCATCTGCGCGCAGTGCTGCAGCCAATGCCGCAGTCACTATGGTCTTACCGACATTCGTATCGGTCCCCGTGATGAAAAGTCCGCGTATTCGTCGGTTCATACCTGCTAATCTCAGCTCCCCTCCGTAGCTTCGCAGATCGCCCGGGCGAGAATATTCGTCATTTCTTCCAGCTCTCCTACTGTGCTGGCTAGTGGAGGAATGAAGACAACTACATTGCCAAGGGGCCTCGTGAGCATCCCCAGCTCACGTGCCCGGAGGCTCGCACGGACACCGATACGGTCCGCCCAATCGTAAGACCGACGTGAAGCCTTCTCCCGTACCAGCTCGATGCCGATCATCAATCCCTGCTGCCGAACCTCGCCCACATGCGACCTATCCGCTAATGCAGCCAGCTTCGCAGCCACGAAGTCCGCTTTCACTCGGACACCTTCGACGATCTTCCGGTCCTCTAACAATTTCAGACTGGCAAGTGCAACCGCGCAGCCCAAGGGATTACCGGTAAACGAATGACCATGGAAGAATGACTTTTGCTCTTCATAATCCGCATAGAAAGCGTTATACACCTCATCTGTCGCCAGGGTAGCCGCCACAGGCAGGTAACCGCCGGTTAGTCCCTTCCCTACCACCATGAAGTCCGGGGATACCCCTTCCAGGTCACAGGCGAACATAGCGCCGGTCCGGCCGAAGCCCGTGGCTACCTCATCGGCAATGAACAAAACCCCGTACTTGCGGCACAGCGAAGCGATATCGCGAAGCGTACCCGGCGGCATGACGATGATGCCGCTTGCCCCTTGTACAATCGGTTCCACGATGAGAGCTGCGATCTCGTCCGAACGAGTCTCCAATATGGTTTGAATCGCGGACAACGTCTCCTCCTTCGCTCCCACGGCGCCTCCTTCATGACGGTACGAATAAGGATACGGTACCACATGAGAAGGAAACAGCAGCGGACGAAAAACGTCATGATACAGAGGAATCGCTCCTACGCTGACCGCGCCAATCGTATCGCCATGATACGCTTGGTTCATGGTGATGAAGCTCTTTTTCGCGTATACTCCCCTGTTGTGCCAATATTGATAAGCCATTTTCAGAGCAATCTCAACGCCGGTTGCCCCCGAATCGGAGTAGAACACCTTCGTTAATCCCGCCGGAGCGATCCTCACCAGCTTCTCCGCAAGCTCAATCGCAGGAATATTCGCCATGCCAAGCAGTGTGGAATGGGCCACTCGCCCCAGCTGATCCGTAATCGCCTGATTGAGCTCCGGAACGTTATGGCCATGAACGTTCAGCCATACGGAGGAGAAACCGTCATAATATGCCCGCCCAAGAACATCATACAGCTTTACGCCCTCTCCGCGTTCGATGATGAGAGGATCAGCGTTGTTATAATCTCTCATCTGGGTAAAAGGATGCCACACATGAGATTTATCCAAGGCTGCAAGTTGTTCATAAAGAGAAGCCACAACAATCACCCGCTATTGAGCAATTTTAAACGTTAACCACGTAAATTTAATTACGGTTAACATTTGTGACCATTTTAACAGACCCGGGATATCGTGTAAAGGCAGAACAAAAAGGAGAACATCTTTACGAAAATGAAATGTTGACCGCTTGCTCTGAAGATTATTATAGAGTTATCCTTAATAGTGAGGAATTGTTGGAATTACAAAAAGTGAGAGGTGAGATGATGAAATTTGTCAGGATAAAAAGTAATTTGAGTGACCAAAGTATTCAAGACCGTTTACAATATAACCCCGAAATCATCGAATTGTATCTTGACGAATACGATTTATTGGACACATCCAGACTTGTTGAAAAAATAAGATTCCTACAAAATCTTAATATTCGAGTCTACTTGCATCAGCCTTCAACGCATAATGGAGTTTATCTGGACATCCTTTCCGAAGATGAAGATATGCGGAATTACTATTACGAAACATCTAAAATTCTTTCAACTATTTGCCACAATGAAAACATACACTCCGTAATTCATGCCCATTATGTGAATACCATAAGTTCTAATTCGGACAAGCAGAGTACAATAAAGATGAGAAGGCGAATACAAGATATTCTTGATTTCGCATCGGATCGATTTGTATGGGAGGATACGATACAGGGTATTTTTTCGTTCGATAATCCCTATTTGTTGGATGAGTTAATCAGGCCGCTCGACTTGCCATTAAATATCGACGTAAGTCATTCATTTATAGCTTGCAGGGGCGATAACGGAAAATTACAGCAGATTCTTGAATCTACTCAAAAGCATGCCAAATATTTTCATTTAGTGGATAGTATGGGAGAGAAGCATGATTCGCTTCCGTTAGGTGAAGGAAAAATCGATTGGAAAATGGTGAAGCCGTACGTTATGGATAAAGATTTCATCTTTGAAATCAATCTTAAAGGAGACCATAACGACTGTACTCCAATGATCGATAGTGTAAAATACTTTAATGAACTCGAGCTGTCTTGTACATAAATGAGCAGCCCAATACAGCAGAGAGAGCACTGCAAAAGTCATATTCACTTTTGCAGCAGTCTCGTTGCTGCTGAAAACGATTCTTATCGGGAAACGGGCTGACCTTGAACGGGAGAGCTTTCCATTACCGCTCCGCTGCGCTTCTTCTTGCGGTTGTCCCTCCACTGGGCAAGCTTTAAATAGAACGAAGGAACGATAAACAACGTCAGTAGAGTGGAGAAAATAAGTCCCGAAATGATGACTACAGCCATTGGACGCCACAGACTGCCACCCATGATCGCCATGGGCATTAAGCCTCCAATGGCCGTAGCGGATGTTAGCAGGATAGGACGAAGCCGCGCCAGGCCGGATTCGGCAATGGCGTCATACAGCTCCATGCCGCCTTGCCTTGCGTGTTCAATAAATTCGATAAGCACAATTCCGTTACGCACTACGATCCCCGCTAAGCTGACAAACCCCATAAGCGCCATGAAACCGATTGGCGCTCCGGTCACGAACAGTCCGATTAATGCGCCTCCCATAGCTAAATAGACGGTAGTCATTACAAGAAACGGAACGGACAAGGAATAGAATTGCATCGCGATAATGATGAAAATGAGGAATACGACGACAATCGAAAGCTTGCCTATGGAAACGAACGCGTCGTTGCGTTCCTCATTCTCGCCGGCATATTCAAACGTGTAACGTTCCGGTTTTTGGATTTGCTTCACTTTATTTTGCAGCTCGGCCACGATATCTGCGGGCAAACGCCCGTCCGTATAAGCTCTCACCGTAATCGTTCTCACCAGATTATGATGCAGAACGGAAGTGATCATACGGTTTGAGCCCAAGCTAACAAACTCTTTGATCGGATATAGCTCCCCGGTTTGCGACGGAATGAGCAAACCTTCCACCGTTTTCATCGATGGTGACTTATCCGGTCCGCTATAAAGAGTAACGGGAATGCTCTCGTTATCGAGCTCAAGCTTGGCAGATTCAACGCCTTCCGTGGCTAGCCGCACGGTTGCGGACAAGTCCTTCTCGCTCACGCCGTAAAAACGCGCTTTGTTCTTATCAAGCTGAAGATCCATCGTATACATATCCTCGCCGACATCGTCGGAGACGTTGGCTGTTCCCGGAATGCCCTTTAAAATAGTCTGCACCTGTTTGGAGAGGACGCTAAGCTCGCTTAATTCCGGACCGCTGATCTTGACGGCAATCGGCGCTCCGACAGGGGGGCCCTGCTCCAGCTCTCTAGGCAGAAGCTCGATGTCCGGGTACATTATCTTAAGCTGCCGGCGCCAGTTGGACACGAGTTCACCGGTATGGACGCGCGACTCGTCGACCTTGACAAACAGTTGTCCGATTCTTGTGTCGGTAGAGACGGTTTCGGCGTAATAAAACTTGGGGGCTGTTCTCCCGGCATAGGCAGTGACAAAACGGACGCCCTCCTGGCGATTCGCCCAGGCCGATAAATTTTGCATCATGTCGGAGACTTGATTGAAGCTGCTGCTTACGGGCATTGTAACATCAAGCAAAAATTCGTCCCGCTCCGCGCTTGGAAAATACTGAACGCCAAGCAGCGGCAGCAGCGCATAGCTGGATGTTCCGATAATAAGCGCCGCCATACCGGTTAGCAGCGGCTTTTTCAACAAACGGCGAATGAGTTTCCCGTAATATACGCTAAGGCTCTGCAACGGCCCGCCAAGAAGTCCGGGCGGCTTCTTCCGGACTGCGGTTCCCATACGAAGAGCGCGCTCGCCGGTCCATTTACGGAAAATCGGAACGATGGTCAGAGACATGGCCATGGATGCCGTTAGCGTCAAGCTTACAACGACGGGAATCGGGCGGATAAAGTCGCCGATATTGTCCTTTAGGAAAAATAGCGGGAAGAAAGCCGCTGCAGTGGCAACCGTTGCGGTAATAATGGAAATGGCCACGTCCCGGCTGCCTTCCAGCGATGCAACCGATGGCGAATCCCCGAGCGATTGTCTGCGTTCGATATTGTCGTTTACGACTATCGCATCGTCTACGAGTATACCTAATACGATGACGAGTGCTACGATGGTGATTTGATTCAAGTCAATGGACGACATGCCGATCGGGATAAAACCGAGCGCGATGGAAACCGGGATCGCCAGCGCGACCATGATGGCCGTACCTAACGTAAGTCCCATGGAACAGACGAGCAGAACGGCAGCTATGCCAATCAGCATTTCTCGCGTCAGATCGGAAAACAGCTTATTGACGCTTTCCTTTTGCGTGAACAACGATACCATCTTCACTTTAGAGGGAAGCTGAGCTTGCAATTCGGAAACTTTCTCGTCGATCCTTTTTTGCAGTGACGGTATATCTTGGCCCTTCGCAGGGTAAATGACTACATCGGCCGCTGTTTTGCCGTTGTGAAACACTTGTTCTTCCACTTTTTTCGTACCGATTTTGACATTGGCGACATCCTGAAGTTTAATCGTATTGCCCTGTCCGGCCGGACGGTAAATAACGGTATCCGCAATATCGCTGGCGGACTCCCACTCGCCGGTCAGCTGGACGTAAACGTCGCGGTTATTTTCATTCACATTTCCAATCGGCGAACGATCGTGGGCGTTCTGCAAAGCTTGCATCACGTTCGACCAGGGCAGGCGAAAGGCTTCGAGCTTATCGCTGTCCAGAATCACTTTTACTTCCTTGTCGGGAATTCCGACAATCTCTACATCGTTGACGCCCGAAACCGTGCGAAGCTGTTCCCTCCAAAATTTCGTAATAGGGCGCAGCAACTCCAGATCTTCGGGACGGTCCACGATTAAATGGATAATTTGAGCCGCCGTCTTGGCCAAATCGTCCTTCACTTCGGGCTGATGGGCTTCGGCAGGTAATTTGCTTTGTACCGACTGCACCTTTTGTCTTAAGGTATCCCACGACTGCTTATAGTCGATTCCAGGCTCCATCTCTACCGTAATGACGGAAACGTTGGTGGACGAAGTCGAATCGATGTTCTTGATATGATCCATTTCCCTGATTTTCTCTTCCAAAGGCTTGGTGACGAGCTGTTCGACCTTTTCCGGTGAGGCCCCTGGATAGATCGTACTGACGAGTGCCGTAGATACGGTAATCTCGGGATTCTCCCGTTGGCTTAAAGAAGTGAAGCTGGAAATGCCCACCAAAACGAAAATGAAAAAGAACAAGAGCGTAATTTTTTGATATTTCATCAGCTTCGCAATCAAACGGATTCATCCTCCTCCCGGAAATCCGGTCCGTTAACTTTCCAGCAGTTTGATATGAATTTCGGCCAGTGTGCGGGCCAGCTCGGGAACCGATTCTACCCCTTTCTTTCGGATATAAAACCAGGTGAAAGTCAACTCCGCAACCATACCGATGCTGGCGTAAGCCATTTTTTCATCCGGATAATGACAAATTAACAGATGCGCCAGACGTTCTTTAAAGGAAGTATGAATGGCTGTAAGCTTCGAAAAATTCATTCCGTCCCGCACCGTTATCCACCAAATCGATTTATTCTCAAAATAAATCATTAGCAGATCGTGAAACAGATTGTAGTAATAATTGAAAACATCTTTTGCCGGAGGGGCGCTCTGAGATGCAACACTGTCTTTTACTTGGATATTTTTTTGAACGACGTCCTCCAGCTTCCCCAAATAGTCCATAACAAGGAAGTGAAAGACTTCCTCCTTTGTTTTGAAGTACAAATAAAAGGTTCCCTGAGCGACAGCCGCTTCTTTCACGATGTCGGATACTTTGGTGTTGTAATATCCATTGCAGGAAAATAGCCGGGTTGCAGCTTCGATGATTTTTGTTCGCGTGCGTTCGTTTTCACTCATTGAGAATAACCTCCTAGCAGAGAATGGGTTAGGGGATTATTCGCTTGGCTTTACTTTCTCCATATTCTGCAGTTGGTATTGTCCGGAGACGACCAAAACATCGCCTGGCTGGAGTCCAGCGACAACTTCTTGAATGGATTCCTTGCTGCGCCCGAGCTTAACCATCCGTTTTTCTGCATGGTCTCCATTAACGATGTAAACAAAGGGCTCGCCTTCTTGGCGAAGAATGCTATCCGCCGGCACGGCAACCACTTGCTGCTGCCCGTTGTCGGCGAGAATCAATTGAACGCGCATACCGGATTTCAGACGACCGTCGTCGTTGGCCGCTTCCAATTCCAACGCATAGGTTCTTGTTTGGCTGTCGGCTACATTCGCCAAGTAAGTAACCTTCCCTTGGAGCTTATCCGGCGAACCGGATATCTTGAACGGAACGGTTTGCTTGCCTTGCACAAAGGGCAAGTCCGTTTCCGTTACTTCGGCTCGTATTTTAATCGGATTTTGCCGCTGCACGACACCGATTTTTTGCCCGCGTGCAAGCGTAATCCCTTCCTCGATCGGCATCTCGGTTAAAATTCCGGCTGTCGGCGCTTTAACGTCAAAATTGGAGATACTCGAATCCACATCTTGCATGCTAATCTCGTTGGCCTGTAATTGGTATTGAAGGGAGGAAAGCGGGTTGCTGTTTTTCAAAGTATCGAGCTTCTGCTGTAAAATCTGAAGATTCAGCTTCAAATTATTTACTTGAGATTCCAATTGCTCCTTTTGCTGCTTGGTCGCGAGGCCAACGTCATAATCATTCAACGTCTTGTTGTATTGTTTAGTCGTATCGTCCAAATTTTGCTTGGCTATGAACAAATTATTCGTCAGCTCCAACATGCTATCGTTCAAATCCCGTTTAGCCTTGGTTAACTGTTCTTCGAGGCTGGCTTGTTCATAAAGCAGCTTTTGTTTTTGACGCATCATGTCCTTTTTATCAAGCTCGATAATCACGTCGTCCTTTTGGACGGTGTCGCCGCGTTTTTTCAGTACATGCAGGGCATCGCCGTCGACTTTCAGGACGATATTGATCTCCAGTGACGGAATGACATTCGCTGCAAGTTCTTTGGCGCTGTCCCAGGCTTGCATCCTGACCTTAACCGTTTTCACCGATTTGACCGTTTGCTCCGAAGCTTGCTCATTCTTTGAAGCGGCAGTGGGGGGCGTGCCATTAGAGCAGCCGGAAAATAGGATCGTGGTTAAGAGCAGAATTACGCCTGCTTTATTCCAAAATACTTCAACTGTTACCCTATAAAGTTTCTTTTGCTTTGGCCGGTTTGGCATGGAACCTTCACACTCCATCTGCCTTGTATATGTAATAATGCCATATCTCGTCTTTCAGCTCTTTTTGGATTTTATTTTGCATTTCCAAATAATCCAAATAACCGATGATTTCCGACATGACCAAAGAAAACTCTCTTTGATATAATTCTTTGAAATAGGAAACAGCCAGCTCGGCCGCCGTTGAAATTCCGCTTGCAACCAAAAGCAAAATCATGTCCGCCCTTTTATGGATTCGGCTTAATTTCGTCATGACCAATTCTTTATGATTGCGAATCAGTTCTCCGTGTCCGGAGAAAGCAATCTCGATATCGAGACTCGAACACTTTTTAAGCGAGTCCACATATTGGATTAAAGTCATGATCCGCCTGCCTGTCCGGTCCGGTTCTACAAGCGCGTTACTGGACATGTGGCTGATTAGATGGTCGCCAATAAAAAGCCATTTGCGCTGTTCATGGAAAAAAACCAAATGATCGGGGGAATGGCCAGGTGTTTCGATGACCTGCAGCCCCGCTACCGTATTAAAGTCATTTAACGGCAAAATGTCCCCGCGGATTTTGTTTTTCTCATTTTCCCGTACATCCTCTTTCAATTTTTGTACTTGCCGTTCCCCGGAGGTACCGCAACCCATTTCTTGATATAGCTGTTGAAAGAATGCTACCCTTAAGGACAAAAACTCCTTGTCTCTTTTCAAACGGTGAATCGATTCTTTATGGGCATAGACCGGGATTTCTCTTACTGAAGAAATACGATTGATCAAGCCGACATGGTCTTGGTGACTATGAGTAATAATGATTCGAGTCAAGTCATGAAGAGTAAACCCGTTTTCGCTCATCATCCTGATGAACGCTCCCCAGCATTCTTCGGAATCCACGCCGGCATCAATCAATGACAAAGAACCGGCTTCCTCTATCAAATAAAAATTAAAAGTTCTTAAACTATAATGTGTCGGAACCATAATCGGATAAACAGAGCATCCTTCTTTTGAAATCATCAAACGTAATCACATCACAATCCATTCAAAAATTTAGTTATTTTTCCTTTTGCCTGCTTGGCGGGAAGGATAGCACGCCACTCCACGTCTACATCATATGGAATTCCCAAGGAATTGTTTAGAATGGAAATTAAGTGATTTCTCCATTGCCGCAAACTCTCGATCGTATATCCTTGTTGTAAAGACAAACTAATAAACACTTTTTCTTTGTCCACTTTAACCGAATGAATTTGCAAAATAGGGTCGGCAGCGATCGAAACCAGGTCACGAACACATTGCGGATCTATCGTAATTTTATTTTTATAATATAACGGTTTAACCAGTGTAACTTCCTCTTTCCGCTGGCCAAGACGGATCACCTGTTTACTAAACCATCCATGGTAGGTTTTCTCCACTTCAACCGGATAAATCGGGATAACGTGATAGCCTACGCTGCGTCTTGCTTTTGCCAGGTTTAATTCCTCTTCCGATTGAAATGACTCAATGGGAATCCATTCGATTTCTTGCGGTAAATCCAAACGCTTCACAATACTTTCAACCATCTTTTGTGAAGTGCCGATCACAAGCATTTTGTTAATTTTAGTGTTCTTGATAAAGTTGTAAACCTCTTGGCGATGGGATTCCGAAAAGAAAATCGCTCTTTTCGTAGCAGCATACATGAAACGTTCGTTTTTGGCGGATTTGCCCGCTACTCGCATCTTATTCATGATCAAAATACCGTCGTCAATTACGGCATCGATTTGATAACGTGCAACAACTTCACTGGATTTATGGCTCTTACCGGTACCGCTTTTACCGTATAAACCATAGATTTTCATTATTGGCCCCACATATACATTAAGATACGGTTAATTACAAACACTCCCCCCATTACTGCAGCCAGTTTCGGGAGGCTGGTGCCATAAAGGGCTGCAACGGCTAATCCGAAGATAACGATCTCGAGCATCAAGAGCGGCCATCCGACGAGCGGAATGGAAGCGCCGGGGGAACCGAACGTCCCCCAGACCACCATAATGAGTAGTGGCGTACCTAACCCAATAATATATTTAGCAGCCGTACTGCTTCCCGTTTTGAATCCCCAATACCCGAGCGCAATCACAACGCAAACCTCAAGAAGAAACCGCAAAATCAAGTTAAGCGATTTTAACAGGGAAACCAGCATTTCAACACCCATAAGAATCTTTCTCCTTCCCCTGCCCTAAAAAAAGGAGAACACCGAGGCGAATTCGCTCGGGCGCTCTCTGGTCGGACTTCGATTAACGTTGTATGTTCTCCAATTCCGGTTTTACCGAATGCGATTCGTTAACATCGTGCACTTCTAAAAATTTGATGTCAAAGTTCCCACTTATAAACGTAGGATGCTGCAGCAGCCTCATATGAAACGGAATCGTGGTATGAATCCCCTCGATGAAAAATTCATTAAGCGCCCGCTGCATTCGTGCGATCGTCTCTTCCCTTGTCGCTCCCCATACGATCAGCTTGGCGATCATCGAATCATAGTGCGGAGGGATGGTGTACCCAGGATACGCGGCGCTGTCGACGCGCACTCCGAATCCTCCAGGGGGCAAGTAAAACTGAATTGGGCCCGGCGACGGCATGAAGCGACGATTCGGATCTTCCGCATTAATGCGGCACTCGATGGCGCAGCCGTTAATCGTAATATCCTCTTGACGGAAGGAGAGCGGATGGCCTTCTGCAATGAGGATCATCTCTTTCACAATGTCGATGCCGGTAACCATCTCGGTAACCGGATGCTCCACCTGAATCCGGGTATTCATTTCCATAAAGTAAAAGTTCCCGTCCGGACCTAGAAGAAACTCCAGCGTTCCGGCTCCGGCATAATGGACTACCTTGGCAGCGCGCACGGCGGCTTCCCCCATACGCCCCCGAATGTCGGGCGTCAGCGTCGGGCATGGCGCTTCTTCCACGAGCTTCTGGCGCCTGCGCTGGATGGAGCAATCTCTCTCACCCAGATGCACAACATTTCCATGATGATCAGCAATAATTTGAATTTCCACATGCTTCATGCCCGTTAAATATTTCTCCAGGTAAACGCCCGCATTGCCGAACGCTTTCTCGGCTTCCTGCTTTGCCGCCGTGATTTGGCGGACCAGCTCTTCTTCATTATCTACGATGCGTATCCCTTTGCCTCCGCCTCCGGCCGTCGCCTTAATAATAACCGGATATCCAATGTCCCGTCCGATCCGGATGGCATCTTCAAGCGATTCGACAATACCGTCCGATCCGGGAATAACAGGAACATTCGCATCCTTCATCGTCTGTTTGGCTGAGGACTTATCCCCCATTCTTGCGATGGCAGACGAAGAAGGACCGATAAATTTGATATTGACGCTCTGGCACAGCTCGGCGAAATCGGCGTTTTCTGAAAGAAAACCGTATCCGGGATGGATGGCATCCACATCGGTCAATGTAGCGATGCTCATCAGGTTCGTGAAACGTAAGTAGCTGTCCTTGGAAGCGGCCGGTCCGATGCAATAAGCTTCATCAGCCAATTGAACGTGGAGTGCCTCGCGATCCGCTTCGGAATAAACGGCCACCGTTTGTATGCCGAGTTCTCTGCAGGCGCGAATGATCCGCACAGCGATTTCCCCACGGTTTGCAATCAAAATTTTGCGAAATTTCCTCATGCTGCTCATTTTAATTTCACCAAAAATAACGGTTGACCGTATTCCACCAATTGGCCGTTTTCCACTAGGATTTGCACAATTTCACCCTTACGGTCCGCTTCGATTTCATTCATCAGCTTCATGGCCTCCACTATGCAGACGATGGTGTTTTCATTCACCTGGTCTCCAACTTTGACAAATGGAGGCGAATCTGGAGAAGCCGCATGATAAAACGTACCTACCATCGGCGACACGATCGGATGCAGATCCTTTGGCGTGTCCGCTTTCGGCTGAGCTTCCGATGGAACCGAGCCGGCCAATGCAGCGGAAGCCAATTGATAGCCGGATTGCTCTTTATCCAAGATAGACGGCTGCACTTGCTGAGCAGGCGTCATTTCAGGAACGGACGGGCGATACGCCATGGCGGGTTCCGTCTTACCCCGTTTGCAGATGACAAGACGCAGGCCTTCGCTCTCTACTTCAAACTCGTCTACGGAAGTGCCGTCGATCGTCTTAATCAACTCTTTAATTTCATTAAAACTCAGCATATATTATTCTCCTCCGTCCTAGGGCAAAAATACCTATTCGTTATCGGATTAAACATTCACCAAAATCTTGGGGTTTATTTCCTCCAACATGTCGACGTTCTCATTCGGTTCATGGTTTTCAAATGTATATTTTCCCATTTGACGGAACTTCTCGTAGCGGTTTTCTCGCAATTGCCGCTTATCCATTCCCTGTAACGCCCGCAGGTGGCGAAGCACTTCATTCTTAATTAAGGCAGCTTGGACTTCGATACCACAGTTAGCCGGCTCCGGTATAATGCTGTCGATGATACCTAGTTCGAGCAAATCCTGAGCAGTGATCTTCATCGCTTCCGCCGCCTTGTCCGCCTTGGCGGCGTCTTTCCACAAGATCGCTGCCGCAGCATTGGGCGAAGCAACCGAATAGATGGCGTGCTCCATCATCAATACCCGGTTCCCTACTCCGAGAGCTAACGCACCGCCGCTGCCCCCCTCACCGATCACGATACAAATGACCGGAACCTCCAGCTTGGACATCTCGTAAAGGTTACGGGCAATCGCTTCGGATTGCCCGCGCTCCTCAGCAGCTTCGCCGGGAAAGGCGCCGGGCGTGTCGATAAAGGTAATGATCGGACGGTTAAATTTGTTCGCCTGCTGCATAAGCCTGAGCGCCTTGCGGAAACCTTCCGGATGCGGCATCCCGAAATTCCGGCTAAGATTCTCTTTGGTAGTTCTTCCTTTTTGATGCCCGATGACGGTAACGGGTGTTCCGTTCAATTTGGCAATGCCGCCAACGATCGCCAGATCGTCGCCGAACAACCGGTCCCCGTGCATTTCGAAGAACTGGGTAAACATGCACTGGATATAATCGAGCGTGGTGAAACGCTGTACATGCCGGGCGATCTGCATCTTTTGCGAAGCCGTTAAATTGTTGTAGATTTCATCCTTCAGCTTGCGGTATCGTTCTTCCAGGTAAGCGATCTCCTCAAAAAAATTAATATTTTTTTCCCGTGAGAAATGGCGAAGCTCTTCGATTTTATTGTGAAGTTCCGACAGCGCTTTTTCAAAAGGCAGATCATTCTTCATGCTAAACGACCTCCTCATGGATTTGATGAAATTCAAGCAACTGGGCAATGGACAATTTCAAATCTTTCCGGTGCATCACTTGATCCAGTTGTCCATGCTGCAAATGAAACTCCGATTTTTGAAAGTTATCAGGCAGCTTCTGCCTGATCGTCTGTTCAATTACGATACGGCCTGCAAATCCGAAGGCGGCTCCAGGCTCTGCAAGGATGATGTCGCCCAGCATGGCAAAGCTCGCGGAAACCCCGCCGTAGGTCGGATCGGTGATCACCGAAATGTACAGCCCGCCCTGTTCCTGAAACTTGGCGATGGCGCTGCTTGTTTTGGACATCTGCATCAAACACAGGATGCTTTCCTGCATACGGGCTCCGCCGGACGTGGAGAAAATCAACAGCGGAAGCTTTTTGCGCATGGCTGTCTCGACGGCTCGCGTCACCTTCTCGCCCACTACCGATCCCATCGTGCCGGCGAAAAAATCAAAGCTCATAATAACGGCGACAACGGGAAAGCCGCCAATCTCGCCCTCTCCGGTAACGACAGCTTCTTTAAGACCCGACTTCTCCTTCTGTACCGCCAATTTGTCCTTGTACCCGGGAAACTGCAGCGGATCTTCGGAGATCATGTCCGAATCATACTCTGTCAATCCGCCGTCAAACGTCATTTGAATGCGCTCCATGACACTTGCCTTAAAGTGGTAGCCGCATTTGGAGCAAACCTTCAGATTTTTCTCCAGTTCCTTGGCGTATAGAATAGCCGTGCATTGTGGACATTTGCTTACCAAGCCGTCGGGAATTTGGGTTTGAGTTCGGTCCGAAGAAATGATGGCGTATGGCCGTTTTTTCTGAAAAAACACAGTTTACACCTCACATTGCAGAAGCGCATCCACATGGTTGATGGAGCGCACTGTCACCGTACGGTTGATTTTTTTGATCAGCCCGGCTAAGACGGTTCCCGGACCAATTTCATAAAAGGTATCTACCCCTTGCGCAAGAAGCCGCTTAATGCTGTCTTCCCACAGAACGGGGGAATATACTTGCCTGATTAAGGATTGGCGGATCGCCTCAGGATCGGTAAGAGGCTCGGCGGACACGTTCGCGATCACTGGAACCCGGGCTTCCCTGAAGGTCACGTCCGCAAGCACCCCGATCAGCCGTTCCGCAGCCGGTTTCATCAAGGACGAATGAAACGGTCCGCTCACCTCCAGCAGAAGAACCCGTTTGGCTCCGCGTGCTTCGGCCAAAGCGGCTGCAGCCCGTACTCCCTCCTTGGTCCCGGAAATCACGATCTGGCTGCCGGAATTGATGTTGGCCAGCTCAACCAATCCCGCCCCCCGGCTCGCTTCCTCACAAAGAAGAGTCAACTCTTCCCGATCCAGCCCGATCACAGCGGCCATTTCCCCCTGACCGGAGGGAACGGCTTCGTCCATAAACTGTCCTCTTGCCCGTACGATGCGAACCGCATCCGCAAAGGACAGCACACCCGTAGCCACAAGCGCGCTATACTCGCCCAGGCTGTGCCCTAGCACATAATGAGGTGCTGCGACAGAAGGCTTAAATGCTTCGAGGAAGGCTATGCTGGTTGCCAGCAGCGCCGGCTGGGTATGGTACGTCTTTTTCAACTCATCGGCAGGCCCATGAAAAATCAGGCGGCTTAACGGGTAACCAAGCACTTGATCCGCCTCTTCGAAAATGGCACGGGACCCGGGAAAGTGGTCTGTTAAGTCTTTCCCCATGCCTACGCTTTGCGCCCCTTGACCCGGGAATACAAAAGCGACGTTTGAGCTCACACTATCCCCTCCCTAAAATAACCTGCTTCACCTTCAAGTCGAATCTCCATTTTCTCAATGAAGACGATCGCAGCCGCCGTATGTTTCGTATGGGTAATCGTCACATGCGACCGAATCGGAAATTCAAATCGTTTCCCTACCTCAGCCGGAACGGTCAATTCCGGTTTTCCCAGAGAATCGGGCAGTATTTCCAGACACTTAGGAGTTACAATCCCTGTCCAACCGGTACCGAGTGCTTTGGCCGCCGCTTCCTTCGCTGAAAAACGGCCGGCAATCCATTCCGTCCTGCGCTTCGGATTCCGGAATTGTTCGTACAGATGGCGCTCCCTGTCGGAAAGCAGCGCGCGTATAAAAGAGTCTTCTTCCCTGGCAACGATTTTGTCGATCCGTTCGATATCTACAAGATCAAATCCAATGCCCACAAGCAAAGCAATCACCTCTCACGGAAGAAAGAAGATAAGTTCGCCTTTCGCGATTCTGGATTGATCATGTCCGTTGATGATGCGTGCCTTGGTCGTGTGATAATTTCCCAGCTGCTCTTTCATCTCCACGATGATATGCAAGCTGTCCCCAGGCCGGCCGGGATTGTAAAAGCGAAAATCCTGGGTTCGTACCAAATAACCGATTCTCGGTTCGGTTTGATCGGAATTCTCCAGCGAGATCGACAAAAGCATGCTGGCCTGCGCCGCCATTTCGATCATGAGAACTCCGGGAACGATCGGTTCACCCGGGAAATGCCCTGCAAAATAAGGCTCATTATAAGCGAGGTGCTTCATACATTCGATTTCATTGCCTTCCAAACGCAGCACTCGGTCGATAAACAAAAATGGCGGAGCTTGCTTTAATATTTCATGCGGACGCTTGTCCAGCACGTTCAGTCGCTCTTTTTCCAACACGCTCATTTGTTAACAAACCTCCATGTCAATTGATAAATGACAAACTGCCGACGTTTTTCAGACGTTCCGTGATTTCGGGATACTTAAAGCAATCCGTTAAATAACGCTTTTCCTTGTCCAGATGCTCTTCCAAGGTGGAATAAAAGGACGAACGCAGCAATTCCTTCATCCTCGGGAGATTTCTTCCTTCCCCCTGCAGAATCTGGCGGCACAACTGGTCAATCCGTTCCAGCATGACGGATCTCTTCTCAACCACTTCATGAAACAGTCCCCAATCGGCCACTTCCTTCGCCGTAAACAATCGTCCGGTCAACAGCAGTTCCATCGTTCGTGAAAGACCGATATACCGGGGCAGGAAATAGCTCGCGCTCAAATCGGGAGTAAAGCCCATATAGTGGAAGTTCTCAATGAATTTCGTCTTCTCCTCGGCAATCCGATAATCGCAAGCCAGCATGATATTGAGTCCGCCGCCATAGGCGTAACCATGAATACCGGCAATCGTCAGCTTCGGAGACTCGTAGATTTCCAAGATGATTTTGTTTAGCTTTTCAACCACGCTGTCGAGCAGCCCCGGCCCATCCTGCCGCGTGGAAAGCTCGATTAACCCTTCAAGCGCGGGACCGGAGGAGAAGAAGGCTCGAGCCGAGCTGAGAAATACGATCGCTTTGCAATCCGGATCCTCATTCGCGTACCGTACCGCTTGAAACAAATCCGTTGCCATCTGCAGATCCAGACTGTTCTTCGTCTGCTGGTTGTTCAATTCAATGTAACGAATCCCATCATTGATGTGGACTTGAACGTTACTCATGCCTTCTCACCTGCCTGAACCAGTACCGACGAGGCGCTTGCCTTGAAATCGGCTTCGTCGATAATTTTCTGATATAATTTGTATCCGGACAATACAGCCGATACGACTCCGCCGCCCGGATCGGTCCAATGCCCTGACACGTAAAGTCCGGAAATGGACGTGCCGTGCTGCGGCCTTGACGTCATTTGTTTCATGTTCTGCTCCCAGCCGTAGGTGGCTCCCTGACTGTTGTTCGTATACCGCTCCAAAGTGAGAGGCGTGCCGGATTCCACAAAATCAAGATGCCCACTTAAATCCGGGATGGCCTTTTCCGCAATTCGGATCATCGCTTCTTGATATTTAGGCTTCTGTTCTTTCCAATCTTGACCGATATCATAGGGTACCAAAGTAGTCAGTATCGCGGTGTGCTTGCCTTGCGGAGCCAAGCTGGGGTCGGCCAGCGTAGGACAGGAGAGCGCTAAGCCGCATAAGCCTTCAGCTCCATATTGTTTCAGGTTCAAATGTCTTTCGTACGATTCCGAATAATCATACAGGTTATAAATAAACGTTTCGTGCGCTAATTCATAGGATTCCAGCGGCAGATCCGTTCCGATAAATACTTCGAAAGCAGACATGGATACGGTCATTTCGGAAAGCCGTTTGACATAACGTGACGGAAAATGTTCTTCGCCGACAAGTCCGTGCACCATCTTTTTCAAATCTCCGTTGCAAATGACGATCGGCGCCTCCACATATTCTCCCGTTTGCAAAATAATCCCTTTGGCCGTTCTGTCTTCTACCACGATCTTCTGCACTTCATTGCGCAGGCATACTTCGCCGCCTAATTCCTCAATGCGCCCGACCAGCGCATCGGCCAGCTGCTGAAAGCTTCCTTTTAAATAATAAATATCTTCTTGAAAATAACTCATGATCGCATAGGCGAAATACAGTGCGCTGCCGCGAGTAGGCGGCGAGCCGTAATAGCTCCACAAAGCGGCGAACGTAAATACGGCTTTTTCATCCGTCAAGTGCCGGACCAGCAAATCATGAAATGTCATATAACGATACTTCATGATCACCGGATTGGACATGACATGGAAAGGATCCCTGGCGTGAAGAAGCTCAATGGTCGCGTGATAAATTTCCTGCATTTCGCGAACGAGTCGAACGATGCCTTCCTTCTGGTCCGGAAAGAGGCGTGAATAAGTTTCGATCAACCCTTCCGTATGCCTCGGCACCGTAAACCGGTGCTCGGGATAGAAGGCCGTAAACACTTCCGGCAATTGAATAAAAGGTAACACACCTGCAAGTCCTGCTTTCTCAAGCAGATCGTGAAGCAAGCCATGTTTCTCCGCACCGGCTACGATTCGAACGGCAGCATCGAAAGTATACTTGTGCCGTTTGAAGGAATGGGCGTACCCGCCGGCGTAATAATGGCGTTCTGCAACCAACACGGAATAACCTTGCTGCGCCAGATAGGTGGCGACACTCAAGCCTCCCATTCCTGCACCGATTACGATAACGTCATATTTGTCCTTTTTAGGTCGACGCGCCAACTGGAGTCACCTCTTCTCCCTGTGTGCTCGCTTCATCGGATTCCGAAGCGAATTCCAGAACCTTTTTCACTTCTGTAAGAATATCGGCGGCAAGCGCTCCGTCGATTGCTCTGTGATCGAAGGCAAGACTCAATTTCATCATGGGACGTATTGCTATTTGACCTGCCATCACGACGGGCTTGTCTTCTATCGCTCCTACACCAAAACAGAGCGTATTTGAGATGATCGGATAGAAAGCTTGAATCGGACGGTGTCCAAGAGATGTAATGGTGAATGTGCCCTGGAGCTTAGCGCGACGCGAAAGGTTTCCCATCGCAAGCCTGTATATCCACCGGCCTAACCAGAGCGGCATCGATTGCAGCTTGCGTACATTGGCAAATTCCGTAATCTCATCGGCTTCCGTGTCGCGGTAATATTCGATCATCTTCTGCATACCTTCGAGCGGCATTTGATCCGAATCAGGGATGATACCCGACATCACAAATCGTCTTCCATCCATCGTTTTGTCGAGCGTAAATTTCGCGGCTATGCGGTGATAAACGGCCATTTGGGGAATCATCCCATGCTTGACGGAAGAGTTAGCTTCCGGATAAAGCCGGATGACCCGAGAGATCGCTTCAATTAGGAACACGATATAACTAATGCGATGTCCGGATAATTTCAGCTTATCCCGGCGTCTCTTCACCTCAGACATATCAATCTCCGTATCCAGGTAAACCGACTTAAATTCATCCGCATAATTCAGAAAATAATACGTATGCCTTCTCGCCTTCGGCAACGCGATAATTGCCGGCTTCTCTTCGGAAGGTTTCATCAAACGGTTTCCTCGGTTACTGCCGCGAGCAGCTCCTTCAGGCTGGTCGCCTTCATCATCTGTTCCACCGGAAGGCGTATCCCCAGGGCCGATTCGATGTGGAGCATCAAGCGTACGGCATTGACGGAATCCCAATCGTTCAACTCTTCAAGCATGATGTCGTCATGGATCTCTTCCACATCCATATCCAGAACGTCAGCGATCACTTCCTTAAGGTCCTTTATGTCGATCATAGAGCGGTAACCTCCTCTCCTGTATGCATCTTAATCCATGTCACTTCGTCCGGAATATGCTCCAACGTATGGACAAAGACTTCAAGCTCGGGATTTGCCTTATCGTCTGACGACAACCGGTCACCCTGAACACGCTCGAAACCGTGCTGCACGTAAAAATCTTTGACGATCACGTTTTTCGCTGTAGGGATATACTCCCCGATGATCTCGCGCGCTCCCTCTTCTTGAGCCTTCAATAAAACATGGCGCAGGATCGCCGTCTCAATTTTCCTGGAGAAAACACGGCAGCTCATCAAGAAGTTTCGAATCCGCCAAGCTGTCACTTGCTTTTCTACAATCACGCTGCCGATGATGCCGTAATCGCCGAAACGATCCGTCGTTTGAAACCCGAATACCCAGTAGCTGCCGCTGCCTTCCATATGCTCGATTTCGGATTCCTGGTATCGGCGTGTCGTCATATTGAACTGATTGGTTCTCACGTTTAATTGGGCGAGACGCGGTAAGTAAAATTCATTCACAGGCAGGATATGCAGATGCATATCCAAAGACTGTAAATAGTCCTCTACAGAGGCGCTCGATTTCATCAACTGATCGCGCTCGACTTCCTTTTTATACTGATTGGTCCGGTTCAAATCCGTGGAAGTAAGCTTAATCGTATTGAACCAACCCGAAGACAGCAGCGTTTCCGGATAATAAGAAGGATCCTGCGGCATTTCAGGCACTATGACAGCGGGAAGAGCTTCACGAACCAGGTTTCGTTCAAATGGATTATCGTCAATGAATACCAAGCTGTCCAAACCGATGTTTAATCCCTCGGCAATGGCTTCGATGTTCTCATGTTTGGGATTCCAATTCGCGCGAAGCATCACGATATCTTCCATCCCTAACTGCATATGAGGGTGCTGGTCCAGCATTTCCCGCACCAAGGATTCTTCGTTTTTACTGCTCACAGTCAGAAGCACGCCTTGGTTCTTCAAGTGCCGGATGGCCTTCTGGAATTCAACGAAAATTTTACCCGGCGCCGAATCTCCCAATTGGACTCCGTTCAAGCCGTCATCGCCGACGATCCCGCCCCACAAGGTATTATCCAGATCCAATACGAGGCCTTTTTTCGTTAAGCCCACGATGCTTCTCGCGACTTTTACGCTTTCCGCAGCAAAAGCAAACAGCACTTCTTCGCTTAAATTGAAGCTTCCGTATTGCATCAATCGCGGATCCCGCAGCCTGGACACCTGATGCTCCTGCAGCAATACTTCCGTATCCAGTGTGATGACCTGACTCCATTCTTCGGCCAATTCAAGAAGTTTGATGTTGAAAGATCTCCAAATACGGCTTAATTGTGCTTTCGTTTTATAATCGATCTTGATGTTGTAGGTGTCTGAAGACAACGGTACCGTATGAAGCACGAGCAGTCCTTGGCTCTGCTGATGATAAATGTTCAAGAGCTGATTGAATTGTTCTATTTTTCTCTCGCAGGCTTCCTCTAAATCGGCTGTGCCCCATTCGCGAGGCAGCTCATCCAACATTAAACGTTCATCAAACAAACAGACCGTCACTTGCGGAGAAAATTCATACAGGCCGCTGTGCTCATTCATCAGCTCATAATAATATTGATTGAATCCGGCCGTATACAGCTCAGGCCAAATGCCTTCGCTTAGCAGCAACGGTCTAAGCATAAGGGCGAAAGCGTCGGACGTAAAATTGCTTATCACAGCAACCTTTAAAGGTTTCAAAGGCTTCTCGCCGGAGGCATTCCAATCCTCAAGGGTAACATTTTTGAAAGTATAGCCGATTTTTTCGCAAAACAACGCATTTCGATTTTCTTTGATGATATGGACGACGTTTGTGCGATTTTCTCCGAGAAGATTTTGGCTTTTCAGTTGGCGAATATAATGGATTTGTTCTTTAGTGTCCATTTTTTAAGCTTCCTCTTTTGTTATTGCGATGCCTGTCTTGATCCATTTGGAAGATTCTATGGCAATGCCCACGGCCTTTTCCCCAGGCTTCATCATTTCGAACAATCTTTCCAACTGCAAGTATGGAAGGGCATTCCCGTTGTTTCCCGTTTCTGCGACACAATTGATCGCTTTGTGCGGGTCAATTTCGAGGAATTGAACGATCTTGTCCGTGATATGTCCCCCTAACTGCGGAGGCATATAATGATTTACGTCTTCGGAAGAGCATTGAAGCTGTTCAAGCAGTTCTTCCAGCATTTCTTTGGCCATGACCGGAACTCCCTGTTCGATCGCCTTATAATCTTCTTTGGCCGACTGGACTTTTTTGCCTTCTTCATGGCTGTTCGGCGACCCGAACCAGTTCATGACCTGTCCGGGCTCACGGTTCAATCCTTCGAAACGATTTACTATGTACTCGATTTTCAGACCATCGCGTTCCGGTTTCGTTGAAAGTACGGCAGCGCCCGCACCGTCACCGAACAATGCCAAGTTAATCAGCTCCGAGGAACGCAATTTTTTGAAATCGAGGCGAAAATTCATGTATTTGTTGCAAACGTCGCCGCCGATGACAAGCGCTTTGGAATAAGCTCCCGTACTTAAAAAGCGATAAGCGACCTCCAATCCTTGAATCGCTCCGGAGCAGCCGGCTTGAATCTCGAAAGCAGGTACGCGATTCATCCCCAATCGATCGGCAACCAGATTCACTGTGGCCGGCATCAGATGATCGGGCGTAGCCGTCGACATCACGATAAGATCGATCTCGGAATTTGCGACTTCAGCCTTATTCAGCGCTTGCTGCGCCGCTTCATAGGCAAGATCGCACAGATCGTACTTGACGCGCTTCTCGTCCAAATCCACTGCAAAGTAGCGCGTTTTTGTACCGATCATGAGGTCAATCCAATCTTCCCGCAGCGCAAATACTTCTTCCATCTTGGAATTGGGAATAGGCTCCCCGGGAAGAGCGGTTCCGACGCCTATGATTCTCACGGATTGCAAACAAATTCCTCCTCATCCATTACAGATTGGTTTCTACACCTACGCCGATCTCTATATTTTGGCCTCCGATTAAACTGCCCGGAGCGCCGATTACAAAATCCAGCACTTCCAGCATGTCATCTAACGATTTCAATACTGGCTTCAATCCGTAGATTTCCAATCCCCGCTGCTTTTCCTTTTTTTCCGCTTTGTCAAAACCCGCATCATAGTAACCGAATGACACTACGTTAACGTCAATACGAAACGCGCTGCATTCTCTGGACAAACATTTCATCAATGATATTTTTCCATGGTTCAAAATCGGAGAGCATGGGTAATGATCATAGTACAACGTATCATAGATAACAGGGAAAATAACTTTTCCGGATTTTTGCTTTATCATGTAACCGATAGCCGATCGATTCCACAGGAAAATGCGTTGGAACAAAGATGGAATCAAGCTTCCCAACTCGTCCTTCGCCTGCTCGAACAATTGATCTTCGTCCAGCATTTCATTTCCGTGGATCAGTACATCCAATCCGCCCAATTTAGCGACGGCGTCTTCGATAACGGACGAAGCTCCCGCTTCATCGGCCGGTACGCCGTAGAATAGATGCAGGCGTTCCGCTGCGCCCTCTCCCAACGAATTTCGGTACGCTTCGGCTTGTACCTGATTCGTACAATGGAGCCCTATACGATGCCCGCCAGCCAGCTCACGGCTCGCTATGGATTGATTAAAAGCATGATCGCCGTTCGTGATGAAGATCGCTTTGCTCACATGATTTCCTCCTATCTCATAAAGCCCCCGTCCACTTTTAACACGCCGCCGGCAATATAATCCGACATTTCTCCGGATAAAAAGAGCACGGAATCGGCAATTTCTCTCGATTCGCCCAATCTCTTCAAATCCGTATGCACAAGGAAATTATCCAGCTTGTCTTTCGGAACGTGGCCTATCATCTCCGTATTGATCATCCCTGGAGCAATGGCATTCACATAAATGCCTTTGGAAGCGTAACGGCGCGCCAGCATGCGCGTCAAACCGATAATGGAGCCTTTTGAAGTCCCGTAATTGGTCTGCGCTTCACGGCCGAGCACCCCGGTGACGGAAATGACGTTGACGATTTTCCCGCTTCCTTGCCGTTCCATATACGGGATTGCCTCGATGCAGCAGGAATATGTACCTTCAAAATTCGTGCGATAGACGCGGTCCCATTCATCCAATGACATTTGAGACGTAAAATTGTCGGCTACAATCCCTGCATTATTGATCAGTACATCAATTTTGCCGTAATCCGAATATACTTGCTCCATCAAGCGGCGAACAAAATCGCGATCCGTAATCGAGCCTTTGAAAAAAGCGGTTCTGACACCTTGTGGACGGAGCTCGTCCTCGATTTGCCTGGCAAGATGCTCGCTGCTGGCGTAAACTCCTATCACGATTGCTCCTTCTTCAGCAAATCGGTAAAGTACGGATTTTCCTATCCCGCGAGTAGCGCCGGTTATGATGGCAACCCGATCTTTCATCCTCATTGTACGACCACCTCTTTGTTTTGGAGCAGCAGCTGACGGGCCAAATTATGTCCGCTCCAGATGACTCCGCTGTAGCCTCCTCCCGGCTGGGTCCATGCACCCACAAGAAAAAGTCCTTCGATGGGAGTCGTCTGGGGCAGCCTGCGATGCAGGCACTGATCAACCGATTGCTGGGCGCCGTAGATGGCTCCTTGCACATTTCCCGTGTAAAAATGATTCGTTCGGGGTGTAGACAGCTCAACGTGCTCGATGTGACTGCTCACACCCGGATAAAGGCGTTCCAGCCTATTCAGAAGGATGCGGGTGACTGCTTCTTTCTTTTGTGTATAATTTATTTCGTCCAATTCGTTCCAGTCCTCATAACGGCTTAACACAAACAAAGACATCGTCGTTTTACCGCTCGCTTGATATTCGGGATTCATGACTTCGTAGATGGTGATGCCAAACGGCATCGTCTCGTAGCGTTCATCCAGCGTATCCCGATATCCTTGCTCAAGGTCGTAATATTCGTTTACAAAGATTTCATGATCTTTTTCTCCATAAACGGTTGGAAAATCAATGTCGAGCAGCAAGTAAGCCTGAACGCAAGCCAAGCTCGGCTTGAGCGATTCCAGCTTTTTTACGTAACGGCGCGGTAATTTTTCATAACCTACAAGCTGACCGAACGTTTGGACCGGATCGGCGTTCGAGATGACGATATCGGAGGCGAACTCCCCTTTTTTCGTCCTGACTCCCTTTGCTTTTCCATCCTCAACCACAATTTGCGTCACGTGTTGTCTTGTAAGAACCTCGCCGCCGTTTTCTTTAATAATCTCGGTAAGAGCATTGGATATTTGTTGAGAGCGTCCCTTAGGATAAAAACCGCCGAACAACAAATATTCGGTCCATGCGTAAGCGTAGTAAACGGAAGAAATTTGCGAAGGAGGCAGCCCATAGTACGCCCATTGCTGCGAAAAAACCGATTTAAGCTCGGGAGAAGCGATGTATTGGTCAAGCACTTGTCCCAGCGACAAATTATTGTAAGCTAACACGGTCGGTCCATCCGTAAATAAATCGATCGTTTCCCCGTTGTTCGTCTTATTCATCATAAATAATATTTCTTTGCGAATTCGGACAAATTGTTCGAATAAAGCTTCAATGCCTTTCTGCTCTTCCGGATACCTTTCTTGCAAGGCTCGCAAATAGGCTTCATAAGATTCAACCCGGACATCGCTATCCGGAAATACGGCTCGATACAAGCTTTTAGCGCGTATAAATTCGACGCGGTCCATCACGCCCAAATCGGTCAATACTTCCCGCAGAGCACCGCCTTCCGCCAAATCTCCGATCAAATGAAGCGAAACTTCGAATTCCACCGGCCGTTTTATTCCTTGAACCTTTCGGTTAAATGACGTAGCATAGCCTCCCGGGATGATATGCTTCTCAAGAACCCGAACCTTCATTCCCGCTTTCGCGAGATTAGCTCCGCTAACTAAGCCGCCGAGACCGGCGCCGATAATCGTAACATCCTTCATTGCCGATAATCCTCCATGGGGTCTATTTCATAATAAGAAAAGAAGCAGCCCGTGATAAAATGAAACCTTTCTTCACCGGCTGCACAGCTTGGGAATGTCTTATTATTTCACCAACAAGGCCAATTGATCGGATACGAATTGGGACAAAGTCTCTACCGAATAAAAATGCTTCTTGATTTCTTCCTGATCCATCCCTTGCAGCTTAACACCGAATTCAGCTTCCAAGCCGGCAACAACGTCGAGTGCCTCTACCGAATCTAATCCGAGTCCTTCGCCGAACAGCGGTGCATTGTCCTCAATTTCCTCTGCAGTAATGTCCTCAAGCTCCAAACGATCGATCAAAATGCTTTGCTTGATGGTGTTCTTGATTTCTTCCAACGATTTCATAATTATTTCTCTCCCATCTCATCTTTTTATATGTTCATGAATGGATTCCATGAGGAATCATTCACAGAAACCTTAAATTATTTATCCCACTGGGCAACAACTGCAGCTGTATAGTTGCCGTTTAAGGAGGAGCTTACAACAAGTCCGACGCCGCCATCATGTACGATTCTATCCAGGGACGAAGCTGCGGCCGCCTCTAAGGCGTGGGCTTCAATGAATCGGCTCGAACGCAGCGCATCCACAGCAGCGGTGAGATGGAATAAGGAGCCTGCCGATTCGCAATAACCGAAACGGTCATTCAGACACAACACGGGCACCTGTCTATCGCCAAAGATTTCGCTGAGCGCCTGCCGGTCGGCTGTAGGCTCGTCCATTCCGCTTGTGCTGTTAAAGAACACAAAGTCAATGGATGAAGCATCCAATCCGGAACGTGACAGTGCCATCTTAATCACCCGCTTCAGTACTTCTCCGTCAGAACCGTTTTGCGTCCCGCTAAAGGCGGTTCCAAAGCCTTTTAGTTCAGCATATATTTCTTTTCCTTCGTTTTGTGCTTGTTCCAAGTCCATAATGACCATAAATGCGCTGCCTTCTCCCATTTCGTATGGGATTCTGTCTAGCCCAATTGCCGAGTCCACTTTAGATGACATGGCCGAGAGCTCGTCCCCCGTGCCGATCAAACCATACTTCTGGATTCCGGCACGGATCGTTTCATACCCATAGAGCGCGCTGATCAATCCGTCGTTTCCGCCTGTACTCAGCGAGGTTCCGTAGCCTTTCAGCCCAAGCTTCTTTGCGATTTTTCCGGCAGTTGAATTGAGCACCATGTCCGGGAAATATACCCCGCTTGCATGATCCGGGCCTTTCTCGAAAATGGCCGTCAAATATTTTTGCGCACTTTCCAAACTGCCTCGGGAAGTTCCATAGAACAAACCAATGTCCTGCTGGTTCCCTTGGGTCGTTATACCGGAATCTTGAAGTGCCAGATGGGCGGCGCCTATGCTGTTTTGAGATAATTGGTTCATCCGGCGTTCATACAAATCTTTATTGTATTCTTTCAAGGAGAAGGACTCGCTGGAAGACGTCGCCTCTTCTTCCATCAGCCATGGCAGAATGCTGCCGGAGCGATGACCCCATTTTGAGACGGTTCCCAGTCCGACCACGGCTACGCGCTTAGGTTCGCGGATTTCGGTTTCCTGCACGGTACGCTGCCCGTACGCCCAGTTGTATGAAACGATGGAGGCGTTATGGCCGCCAAAAGCGGAATTGTTGCACAAAAAGTACTGTACGGTGCTTTCTTTCATCTCATTGGTGACGAGATTCAACGGATTGACCCCATCCCGCGGGGATTCAAAGTGCAAAGTAGCAGGCAGTAATCCATCCTTTAGAGCCAATAGCGTTGTCACGTATTCGATTGCAGCGGCTGCTCCTAAATTGTGGCCAAAGTATGCTTTGCTCGAGCTTACCTGAATCTGATTGAAACGCTCTTCGCCGAACAACTGGCGCAGACCGAAAAGCTCTGCAGAGTCATTGGCTTTGGTTCCCGTTCCGTGTGTGTTGATATAGTCAATTTGATCCTTCGAGACGTTTGCATTGGATAATGCAAACTCCACAGCTAGCTGAATGCCGCGGCCTTCCGGTTCCGGCGCGGTTTCATGATAAGCATCGCTGCTTAAGCCGTAACCGCAAACCTCAGCATAAATGTGCGCGCCCCGCTTGAGCGCACTTTCAAGAGATTCCAGAACAACGAATGCAGCCCCTTCTCCCAGACTTAACCCGAATTTATTATTGTAAGGGGAACACGGTACAGGATTAAGAGCTTGCAGCACGTTAAATCCGGCGTAAACCGAAGAGGACATGGAATCCGAT
This sequence comes from Paenibacillus gyeongsangnamensis, assembly GCF_027533625.1. GTDB lineage: Bacteria > Bacillota > Bacilli > Paenibacillales > NBRC-103111 > Paenibacillus_G > Paenibacillus_G gyeongsangnamensis. Next base: position 37,993 of record NZ_JAQAGZ010000007.1, read on the forward strand.
CCGCCGGCTAGCATGGTATCGGCATAACCTTCCGTGATCATATCGTATGCAAAGCCGATCGCATTCCCGCTTGCGGCACAAGCAGTGTTTAACGTATTTACAGGCCCATGCAGCCCGAAATTCATCGCGATATTGTCACCCTGTTGGTAGAAAGGGTACCGGGAGGTGCGCTCCACATCCAAATCGGTTACGGTTGCCTGCTCCTCCAAGGAATTGATCCCCCCGTTGCAGGTACCGAAAGCCACGCCGAAACGTGCCGAATTCTCCCGGGTAATTTCAATTCCACTCTCAGTCAAGGCTTCCTTGGCAGCAATGATGCCAAACTGGCTGCAATAGTCATATAAATTTTGTTCCTGTTCTGAAAAATACTTCTCCGGAGCATAATCTTTCACTTCGGCTCCGATTTGGCTAAGGAACTTATCCGTATTGAATCGGGTAATAGGTCCTATGCCGGTTTGGTTTTTTTTCATGTTATCGATGACTTCATGCTTGTCGGCTCCCAATGAGCAAATGATTCCGATCCCCGTTACAACAACTCTTTTCTTCGGTTTCATACTTGTCCTCCTCAACATGATAAAAGGTATCGACCTTAGCGCTGATCATAGGACTATAATCATGATGTTAGGTCTATGGTTGGTCAAGTTATAATAATCTTATCCACCTAGTTTCTGTCAATCTCAAAATAACAGACGAAAATTCCTTAGGCAAGTAAATAATTTATTAACTAATAAGACGAATTAAATACAATTTTAAACAAATTAAAAAAATAATTTTACAAATTTAATTATTTATAAAACTAATTATATTAGTTTAAAATAAATCAAAAAAGAGTTCCTAACTCTACCTTTTTTAACCGTGATTGAATCCGACCTGGGACCAGGGTGCAGGAAGTTTCCTTATGATAAAATAAATGGGGGTTAGCGTAACGAATAAATGGGAAATTAAAAATGGAAAGGGGGTTAGCCCAGTGCCTAATGTTATTAAAGATGCGATTATGGATGGTAACTATGAAAGAGAAGCTAGGTTTGCAGCAATGATTGCGATGATCGGAGCACTATTCTTGTTGGTCGGCACATTATTACACCCTATGCATGAGGACCCTAATATGCCTGCGGCAGCTTTCAAGGAGTACGCCGCTGACCCCAACTGGGTGGCCAGCCATTTAACACAGCTTTCCGGCGTCTTTTTGATGGTGGCGTCGCTTGTACTCCTTGCTCGAAGGATAGCAGGGGGGCCCGCCGGCGCTGCAGTCACTTTGGGAGCTGTCAGCGCTGCAGCGAGCTTAGCGGTAGCAGCCGCATTGCAAGCCGTTGACGGTATAGCCTTGAAGGTAATGGTAAACACTTGGCAAAGGCCCAGGGGAACGAAAAAGACGCTCTTTTCAATTCTGTATTTGCTGTCAGACAAATCGAGATAGGACTAGCGAGTATCGCTAGCTTGCTCTTCGGTATCACTGTGATGATCTACGGCTTTGCATTGATGAAAGACCCGCGTTTTCCTAAATGGTTAGGTATCTTAGCGCTTGCCGGCGGCGTTCCTACTGCAATTGCCGGCATAGTGATGGCCTATACAGGTTTCTCTGAGTTAGATATGGCGATCAATATGCCGGCCAATATTTTGCTGCTTTGTTGGATGATTTTACTGGGAATCTATATGTGGAGAAACCCCTCGCTTTCATTCAATAAAGATAGAAAATAACTCAAGCAATAGCTCAAACAGGCTGCCAATGTCCGGCAGCCTGTGTTGAAATGCTATCGTTATTTATCCTTCAAACGGCTCATGAAATACTGCTTCTGATGTACTTTCTGAGACAAGGATACGGACCACCGATAATATGAGCCATGGTTAAGATAAATTGGTAATGATCCTCCAAGATTTTTGGGCAAATGCTGGCGTGATGGGCCAGTAATTGTTGAACTGCTAATCCCCTTTCCGAACTAAGTCTGTTTAGAAGCTCATTGTTTTGTGCGACCGTTTTGCTTATTTCCATTAAAGTCTGCGTTTCGACGTCTAATGGCCGGTTTGCCAAACTCGAAAGTTGGATTTCGAAAGTCTCCAGCCGTCGTTTTAAGTGAAGAATCTCTTCTTGACGCTGTACGGAGGCGTTCGACTTTTTCAACAGAAAAAGCTTCTTCACCTCTTGGGTTACGCTCTTAAGCATGCTGTCTCCTTCTTTCTCTTAACCGAAAAAAGGAAGCGAGGGAATAGAGCACAAAAGTATCATTGTCCTCATTAATGCTTCTACTATTTTCTTTCTACGCTGACGAAGTTAGCTGACGGACTCGGGTCGAAAGTTAACCCTAACACTTAATAAGTGTACTCACCCCAGAAAACTTGGTTCCCCCGCTTCTTTTATCCAAAGAATTAAGCGTATTATGAATTATTCTTACTTTATCAATTTACCTTAATACCAATTTTGAAACAATAGTAAGGTTTACTTATAATTTCTATGACATTAGTCTTGCACCGCCACAAGCTTATTGATCATCGTCTTGATAGGTTTAGGACTTCCTTCCGATACCCCCGTCTTACTTAGAATGCTTCTTTTCCAGCTAATTCACTTTAGCAGCCAAGGAATGATAATTATTGATAATACTAATTTTATTAGTTATAATAACATTAAGAGGTGGTTTTGCATGCAAATCATTCACGAAAAGACAATTTACCAATTGGCATTTCTTCCACGGATTTTTCCTGTAAATTGTTATTTGGTTGAGGAACATGACAGTCTAACCTTGATCGACGCCGCGTTGCCGTTCAGCTCGAAGGGAATCTTGCAGGCGGCCGCCAGCATCGGCAAACCGATCAAGCGGATTTTGTTAACGCATGCGCATGAGGATCATGTAGGAGCGCTTGACGCTGTAAAACAGGCGTCCCCTGAACTACTGGTTCATATCTCTCATAGGGATGCTCCGTTAATGGCCGGAGATTGCACATTAGCCCCGGATGAGCCCAATACCCCGATTCGCGGCGGCGTGCCTAAAAAGCTGAATACGCGGGCCGACATTCTCCTGCGGGATGGAGATCGGATCGGATCGTTGCTTGCCGTTTCCGCCCCGGGACATACTCCGGGATCGATGGCCTATCTCGACACGCGCAACAACATTCTCATTGCCGGCGACGCTTTTCAGACCAGGGGCGGCATTGCCGTATCCGGTAAATTGAAACCTTGGTTTCCTTTCCCCGCCATGGCCACTTGGCATAAGCAGACTGCGCTGGATAGCGCGAGAAAGCTAAAGGATTATCATCCGTCCTTGCTCGCTGTCGGGCATGGCAGGATGCTGAAACAGCCGGATGCCGCTATCGGCAGAGCCATAGCCGAAGCGGAAGCCCAACTTGGGATCTACACATAACAAAGGAGTTACAACTATGCCGCCAAGACCAGGAATTAGTCTCACCACCATCTTAGAAGCAGCTACGGAAATCGCCGATACCAACGGTATCGATGAAGTTACATTAACCTCATTGGCTCAGAAGCTCAATATCCGTTCCCCTTCCCTGTACAACCACGTCAATGGATTGCAAGGCTTACGGAAATTACTGGCCATTTACGGTCTCGAGCAGCTCCTTATTGTCTTGACCCGTTCGGCTATCGGTCGATCCGGGGACAATGCGATACATGAGATGGGGAAAGCCTATGTCTCCTTCGCCCGCTCCCACCCCGGATTGTATGAAGTCACTCAGGTCGCTCTCGAACCATCGGACCCGGAAATACAACGGTTGGGACAGGAAATCGTCGATTTGGTCCTCCAGGTTTTGAGCGCATACGATTTGGAAGAGGAAACCGCATTCCATATAGCACGTGGATTGCGCAGTATTATGCACGGGTTCGCTTCACTTGAGCAAAAGGGAGGTTTCGGGTCTCAGCCTGACACGAATGTCAGCCTCGAGCTGCTCATCAATACCTTTTTAGCGGGATTACGCACCCTTAAAAATCAACCGCTTTCATAGCATTTAAAAATAACCCGATCCCCATTTACTGTGGATCGGGTTATTTTTCGATTGACGAGAAACCTGAATAAGCAGAACAATGCAAAAGGCAGAAGGTGGGGTATCCCCTGTAGGAGCGATAGCGCTCGTACCCCACCGGAGTTTATTGTGAGCTCGCGGCAAGCTCTTCCAAATGGGTGACGGAAATTCGGTAGGCATCATAGCTCGAGAACTCTTGTTGAAGCTCCGTAATCCTTTGTTTGAACCGCGGGCTTGAAAGCAGCGTATCCACCGCAGACGAGATTTGTTGTTCGGTTGGACGATCCGTCTTCAAATTGATGCCGATCCCAGCCCATTCCACCCGGGCACACACCTCGGGCTTATCCTCCGTCTTACCCGCCACAATCAGCGGTACCGCGTTTTGAATCGCATAATGAACGCCGCCGTAGCCTGCATTCGTAATCATGATGTCAACATGAGGCATCAGATCGGTATAAGGAATAAACGGCTCAACACGAACGTTTTTCGGCAGGTGATCGCCTACCATGGATATCGGGCGGTTCCCCGTTGTCGCCACGACCAGTACATCTTTGTTAGCCAACGCCTTAATGGTTGGAATCATCAGACGACTGAAATCTTCATTCGCCAGCGTTCCTTGGGTTACATGAACGACAGGCTTACCGGAATTCAGATCCGGCCACCACTTGGGAAGGGGGGTCTTCACAGCCGTGACAGGAGGGTTATAAGGGCCTACAAATTTCACGTTCGACGGCAAATCCGAACGCGGGTACTCAAAGGAACGGCATGTTCCTTGGAAATAAAGATCAGAGTAATGCACGGCCGCATCGAAAAAATACGGATCCAGCTTGGGCAAATTCATTCGGCTCAAAATTTGATTAAAATGGTTCTGCTCCTGACTGAACACAATCTTCTGAACAAAGAAATTTAACATGCGGTTCTTCATTTGTCCCATGAAAGAATGATTGGGCAAGATTCCGAGACCGAACGGTGCCGTATCCTTACTGGTTACGGATAGAGGCAGAATGCCGAAGCAGGCCGTCTTGATTTTATCGCCCCGGAGCCGAATGGGAATCAATCCCGTGAAGGTTGGATCGATTACAAGCACATCCGCCTTGAACTTCTCACGTATTTCAGCGATATCCTTGTCAAACCCTTCCATGGTATTTGCAATAATGTTCCTTATTCCCCACTTAAAAAATTTTATTCCTTTATACTTGGGCATATCGGGAAAATCTTCGTTTAATGTGGATCCGGAAAAATTCCTGACGTTTTTGAATGGGATAAACGTCGCCCCAGTAGCTTCCACTTTTTCCTTAAAATGCGTACTGGTATAAAACATCACTTCATGCCCCCGCTCCGCCAATTCCTTGGCCAAGGGCAAGCCGGGATTTACATGACCTGCGGAAGGCCATACCGCAAACAAAAACCGTGCCATCCTTTTACTCCTTTCCGCCTTTAAGACATAACGAGATCTTGATACCGTGTCTTATACCACTCTATCGTTTGGCGAAGCCCATCCTGAAATGCAATCCTGGGGCGCCAGCCCATTTCATTTTGAAGCTTGGAGGAGTCGATGGCATAGCGCCAATCATGCCCCGGTCTGTCCTTGACAAACTCCATCAATTCGCTGAAACTGTTCAAACCCGCTTCCCGGAGCGTTTCCGGAGCCAAATCATCCAAAATCGCGCATATTTGCTCTGCAAGTTGAATGTTATTCCACTCGTTATCGGAGCCTACATTATAGGTCTCGCCGCTCACACCCCGGTGAAAAACGAGATCGATGGCCTCCGCATGATCCTGCACATGCAGCCAATCTCTTACGTTTTGGCCGTTTCCGTAAATCGGAATTTTCTTTACGTTCAATGCGGATCGGATGATCGTGGGGATAAACTTCTCATCGTGCTGACGCGGGCCGTAATTATTCGAGCAGTTAGTGATTACCGTGTTCAATCCATAGGTTCGGTTGAAGCTCCTAACAATCATATCGGAGCTGGCTTTGCTCGCACTGTAAGGGCTGTTGGGGGCATAGCTGCTTTCCTCGGTGAACTTGCCCGTTTCCCCTAACGCTCCGTACACTTCGTCCGTCGATACATGGTGAAACCGGCATTCTTCATAACCTGGCTTTACTTTGCCCGGGCCACCCATCCAGTGATTTAATGCTGCATTCAGCAGGGTAAAGGTCCCCAAGATGTTCGTTTCCATAAAAACAGCCGGATTGGCAATTGAATTATCCACATGGGACTCCGCTGCGAAGTGAATCACTCCGCGAATATCAAAGGTCGAAAATACGAAGTCGACAAGCTCTTTATTCTCGATCACACCGCGCAGGAAGGTATAGTTAGGGAATCGGCCTGCTTCGATTCCAAAATCCTTTACAGAGGCATACGTTAATTTGTCAAGATTCACGATATGATACCCATCATACTTTGAAAGAACATGAAGGATAAAATTCGAACCGATAAAGCCCGATCCGCCGGTGACAAGAATCGCTTTTTTATCGCTTGTCTTCTGCAGGGTCATACCATATACACCTCCTGTTTATAGTATGATTTAGCATGGCTTTGTTTTTTCTGAGCAATTTCAGACAAATACAGTCCATAATCGTTCTTAAGTCCTTTGGCAAGCCGCTGCAGCTGCATTTCATCGATGTAGTCCAGGTTAAAAGCGATTTCCTCAAGGCAGGCGATTTTAAAGCCTTGTCTTTTCTCCAAGGTTTCAATAAATTGGGCCGCTTCCATTAAAGAATCGTGCGTTCCCGCATCCAGCCATGCAAAGCCTCTTCCGAGCAGCTCCACATGCAGCTTGCCTCTGGATAAATATTCCGCATTCACATCCGTGATCTCCAGCTCTCCGCGGGCTGAAGGACGGATCGATTTAGCAATCCGAATCACATCGTTATCATAAAAATAAAGACCTGTAACCGCAAAATCCGACTTGGGTACTCTAGGCTTCTCTTCGACCGATAGAACCCTTTGCTGTTCGTCGAATTCGACGACGCCGAACCGGGTCGGATCTTTGACGCGGTAGCCGAATACGGTTGCGCCGCTTTTGCGTTGTGCTACCTCTTGCAGCATAGTCGTGAACCCTTGTCCGAAGAAAATATTATCTCCCAGAATAAGTGCGACATCATCTTTTCCAATGAAGGATTCGCCAATCAGGAAAGCTTCGGCAAGACCGTTCGGATGATCCTGAATCTCATAAGAAATCGATAATCCCAGGTCACTTCCGTCCCCGAACAGACTTTGGTACCGCGGCGTATCTTGTTCGGTGCCGATAATCAATATGTCCCGGATACCGGAGAGCATCAGCACAGACAACGGGTAATAGATCATCGGTTTATCATAGATTGGAAGCAGATGCTTGGTAACCCCGCGAGTCAACGGATACAGTCTGGTTCCATGTCCGCCGGCCAACAAAATCCCTTTCATATCAAGTCCCTCCTTCGTTGATCAGATAACGGATACGCTGCGTCCCTGGTAGGTATGACTGAAGTCATTCACCAAACCGATGATATACCGGACTTCTTCCTGACTGAAATGGGGACCTATGGGCAAACTGAGCACTTCCTGATGAAGACGCTCGGTCAAGGGCAGGCTCCCCTCGCCCATTCCCATGTCCTTATATGCACCCTGCAGATGCGGAGGTATAGGGTAATGAATGGTCGTCTTCACGCCATGCCCGTCCAAAAATTGCTGTAGCCGGTCACGCTCGGGATGACGAATGACGAAGAGATGCCACACCGGGTCCGCCCATTCCGGGACATGGGGAACAATCAGATCTCCCGCTTCCAGACCGATTAGATAGGCGCTTGCGATCGCTTTACGTCTTGCGTTCCAATCTTCCAAATATCGTAATTTCACACGCAGCACAGCTGCCTGAATTTCATCCAGCCTGCTGTTTACCCCCTGAAGCTCATGCACATACTTGACTCTCGAGCCATAATTCCTTAGCGCGCGAATTTGTTCGGCCAGCTTATCGTCATTGGTCGTTACCGCCCCGCCGTCTCCGAATGCGCCGAGATTTTTGCCCGGGTAAAAGCTCCATCCGGTCGCAGCTCCGAAGGTGCCTGTTCTTTTCCCTTTATAGTAACTGCCGTGGGCTTGAGCCGCATCTTCAATGACGACCAGCCCATGACGTTCGGCAATGTCCATAATGGGATCCATATCGGAAGGCTGGCCATAAAGATGGACGGGAAGGATCGCCTTCGTCTTACTCCCGATCTTTCCTTCGATACCATTCGGATCCATATTATAAGTGGCGGGATCCGGTTCTACAGGCACAGGACGGGCACCTGCATAGGAAATAGCCAGCCAAGAAGCGATAAACGTGTTGCTCGGAACAAGAACCTCATCCCCTTCTCCGATTCCCGCCGCCCGTAAAGCAATAGTCAACGCATCCAATCCGTTCCCGACACCGATACAATGCTTCACCCCAATGAAGCGGGCAAATTCTTCCTCGAAGGCGGTAATTTCTTCGCCCAGTAAATACCAGCCGCGGTCAAGAACCGCCATGACGGCAGCGTCGATCTCGCTCTTTAATTCATCATAGGTCGGCTTTAACTCAAGAAAAGGTATATTCACGGGCCGGCTCTCCTTTTTTTCCGTTTACATGTTCAATAAATTCATCGTAGTTTCTGAAATAATCATTTTCGTCGTACGGTTCGGAAGCCAATACGAGACAGAAGGAACCAGCAGAGAAATTCTCCAGATCCCTCCAAAGCAGCCTTGGCAAATATAACCCGCAGTGGGAACGATTTAAGTGGAAGGTTTGGCGGTTTTTTCCATCATCCAAGACCACGTCAAAGCTGCCGGAAGCTGCAATGATCAACTGCTGCAAATTTTTATGGGCATGTGAACCGCGCTTTTCTCCGGCACCAATATCATAAAGGTAATATACCCGGCGTACTTCAAAAGGGATATGCTTATTCTCAATGAAAGTAAGACTGCCCCGAGAATCCGAAATTTTCGGTAACTCGACGAGCTTCACTTGTTCGAGCCCCACGGTTTCACTCCCCCTTAAACCATCATCGTTTCAATATCTTTCATGGACATTCTGATAGCTAAAGATTTCTTAAGCGGAGTATTCATCATCATCCAATACACCGTCCGGCGAGTTAATCTCCCGGAGAAGGAAGTAGCCATTAGGAACTTTTCTTGCGAACTCTGAAGCTTGTACAACGATTTCACTTCTTGAAACCGGTTTTGCTGGAAGCTATGCAACACGCTGGAGTCTACGACGTCACGGTGAAGGTGGCCTTTAATCATCTGGCAGAGAATGATGGCATCCTTTAATGCTTGGGTCACGCCTTGTCCCGCAATCGGCCCTATCGTATGTGCCGCATCGCCGATCAAGACCAATCCTTCCTTGTACCATTTGGTCGCCAGTGCCCCAGTAACCGGAAGCTGTTGAAAATCCGACCAAGAATTCAAAGCTTGATCCAATTCCAATTTTGCTTCGGGTATTGCATTTTTCAGCCGTTGGACCAAAGTATTCAGTCCTTTTTCGCGCAGCGTCTTTAAGCCGCCTTTCGGCATATCTATCCCTAACTGCAGTTGATTGGGATAGATAGGCATCGTAATGAGATAACCGCCTTCATGAATTCTGATTTCAATTTTTTCTTCCCAGTCTTTCGGTCTTTGGAATTTCGTCCACAGCACATCCATTTGAAAGGGATGCTTGTAAGTTGGAAATCCGGCAAGCTTCCGCATATGCGAACTCCGGCCGTCGGCACCTACAACCAGCTTGCTCTTGATTTCCAATGGCTTTCCTTCCGGCGACTCTACGGATACCCCGTATACCTTACCGCTATGTTCCAAAATACGTGCGGGGGCAAACCCTTTTTTTAGAACAAAACCTTCGAATTTCATGCACTCGTCCAGCATGAGCGGCAGCGCGTAAGCCTGAGATACGTTGAGCCCCGATCGGAACTTGCCCGGTAACTCCTCAAAGGAGAACTTCAAGATGAGCTTTCCCTTCTCGAGAATACAGAAATCCTTTATCGTTTCGCCCCTCTCCTGCATCGCATTCAATAGGCCCAGCTTATCTAAAAGTTGCAAGGCGCCGGGCTGAAGAAACTCACCGCGGAATTCTCTCTCAAAATTTTGAGACCTCTCAACCAACACAACACGGAAGCCCTCTCTTAATAAAAGAAGTGATAAGAGCATCCCTGCCGGACCCGCACCGATCACGCAAACGTCCGTTTCCAATGTACTCAACCGTACCCCTCCATCCCACATGATCTTAGACTCCTTATTTCATACGAAGGACTTAAATTGATACTGGAGCTCCACGTTCAACTATGACTTAAAACTAAACTAATAAGATTAGTATGTCAATGACTTTAAAATACATAAATAAATACTTTACATTTGACAAACTAATTTAATTAGTTTTAGTATAAGGCGTAGTCATAAATGCGGTTTCATATAGGAACCGATATGAGAAAGGGGACAAAGCATGTCAAATATCGTGTATGAAATCATTGATCTTCAAAAAACATACAGTAAGGGCAAGAAAGTCGCCAATGAGGGGATCAACCTCCATGTGTTTTCCGGGGAAATTCTCGGACTCTTAGGTCCCAATGGCGCAGGAAAATCAACTCTTGTAAAACAAATGGTCGGGCAGCTAAAACCAACGAAAGGCACTATCTCCTTGTATGGCTTGGATGTGAGCAAGCATTCGAAACAAGTTTCAAGGCTGGTTGGGTACTACAGCCAGGAGCCTCATGCGATCTCTTCCTTGACGGTGCAAGAAGCGATTCTGATCACGGGACGTCTGAGGGGTATGAGCAGCTCCGATGCCAAACGCGAAACTAATTATTGGCTTGACCGGCTGGAATTAGGCGAAATCCGTACGAAGCAGCTCAAGCGGATCTCGGGCGGGCAAAGAAGAATAGTCGGTCTGGCCACTACCATCATCGGAAATCAACCGGTGCTTATTTTAGACGAACCGACCAATGAATTGGATCCGATCAAGCGTAAGCTTGTCTGGGATATCATCCGGGAACGGAACCGCGATTATGGGGCAACCATTCTGCTTGTTACCCATAATGTTTTTGAAGCGGAGCATGTAGTGGATCGCGTAGGAGTCGTCAAGGATGGCCGTCTGCTCGTGCTGGATTCCGTTGGGCCGCTAAAGAAACTCGTGGATCAAAGGCTGAAGATTGACATGTCGATCCAGCTTGGCAAACGCGCCGCAGCGGAGGCGATGCTGAACGAATGGGCGGCCGTTGAGGTCATTGGCGAGAATCAGCTGCGGATGCTTGTGACCCGAGAAGAATTGGGACATTATTTGCAAAAAATCTCAACCAACTTGGAAGATCTAGCTTGCGAGGAATATAGAATCGTACCGCCGTCTCTGGAAGATGTATATGTTCACTTTGGTGGAAAGGGTGAAATGAAACATGCATGAGGCAATAAAGACTCGAGGGATTTTGTCTGATGCGGAAGCGATAGGGGCTGCCGCCGCTCCGAAAGGACTGAAGGCCGTTCTCCGGCAATTTGAAGAATTATGGTTCCTCTTGCGGGTCGAATTCGCTAATGTACGCGATTCTTGGGTATGGTCCGTGGTGATGGTATCGCTCTTCCCTCTGATCGTCGTTTTCTTTTTGAAATTTTTCATGCTTGACCCTTCCGAGGAAGTTATGAGCCGGATCATCACGGGGAACATGGTGTTTCCAATTATCATCATGGCGATCAACACGCTGGCTCAGGAATTGTCCGTGGCCAAGCATGCGGGGCATTTCGTATTTTACGCCTCGCTGCCAATCTCCAAAATAAATTTTATCGTCGCTAAGCTGATCAGCGGATTTCTAATGACGCTGCCTTCGGTGTTGATTATGGCCGTTCTCGGCCAACTGGTGTTCGGCATCACGCTGCACTTCAGCCCTCTCATCATCCCCGTGATCATTCTTTCGATCGGTTCTTGCGTCGGCTTCGGAATCATGATGGGATTCCTATCCATCAATGAACAGATGACGAGTTTGCTGTCTCAACTCATCATGATGATTCTAAGCTTCATGACACCGGTGATGGTGCCGATGTCGAATCTGCCTTTAGCATTGCAATACTTGTCCTACGCCTTCCCCACCACGTACGTTGCCGATGCATTCCGCACCTTGTTTTCTACCGGTTGGGAAAGCAACGTCGGCACGGACATGCTCGCTTTGGCCGGCTTCTTCGTCTTAACCGTCATCCTCCTCATATGGAAGATGGACTGGCGAGTGGAACGCTAGTACATAATGTCTCAGCTTGGGTTCTGGTGCATATACGGGATATTTCGCCTTGAAAGCAGATCCCTCGAAGATGGATTCCGAGCAGCAGCCCTGGGGCCGCTGCTCATGTTTATCACTAATATCTCGCAACGATCATTTTTTTGCGGGCGACACTCCCGTTCATTCTTGTATCGGCATCAGATCGTCCTCTGCTTTCCGCCGACATTCGCTTGCAATATGGGCAGCAATTCTTCGATATGGCCGATTTGATAATCCGTCATGCTGCATAAACCGGCCTCGCCGATGGCAGCGACCCGCATCCCGCCACGAAGCGCCGCTTCGACCCCGGCCGCCGCATCCTCTACGACCAAGCAGCTATCCCGGCGCCCGCAATTGATCTAGCGTCTCCACAACTCCTGAGGGCAAGTCCGCTGCGGATAAAGATTGCAGCATTTCCTTGTAATACCCGTTTTTTCGCTCGGCCAAATGTATTTTCTCCTGCTGCGAATACGTACGAACCGTCTTCTCTAAAATGATGTTCACGCAGACCATACGGCTTACACCGCGCAACCTGTCGTTTATCGTCTCGTCAAACGGTATGTCCTCCCCGTCGCACAACACCTTCCACGCCAAATAATGGTGATGATCGGTATGCACAAGCACGCCGTCCAAATCGAAAATAACCGCTTCAATGTCCATAGGTTCCTCCGCCTGTTCGTTCTTACAGTTTTGCCTCCCAGCAGCCGCAGTAAGGGTCGACAGGGCTTATGCCCATAAAATCGGATCTGCCGAGCAGCTTGTCGACAACCGCGTCAATGATCGTTTCGCTGCCCGAATAAGCGTTAATATACGTTTGAACCCGCGGAACATCCAGCAGGTGATAAGGGCTTGCAACGGAAACGAACACGGTTGGGAGCTCCCGGACAAACCATGGGACATCTGCAGCGAGCAGCGGTTCCCAATCGATGCGCACCGTAGTCCGGTTGCTTGCCGTTTCGATGTTGGCTACGTATAGCGCCAAATCGTATCGTTCGTCCAGCTCCCCTACCCCGGTGAACACCGCCCGGAAGTCCACATTTTTTTTGTCGAAAACGGTGACGTCGAAACCTTCCGCTTTTAATCTGGCTACCATATACTGAGAAATCGGCGTACTGCGATGGCCTCCCCCGTCCCCGAGCACATATAGCAGAATGCGCTTGTGCGTTTCGACGTCAATCGGCAGCAAGTGCTGCGTATCTTTGACGAGCGTAACCGCTAGGTCCGCACATTCCTTCGCCCATTGTTTATGCTCTTCGCATTGCAATACCGCCAGCTGTTCCGGCCCCGGAACAAGCGTCCCTTCCCGCTGCTGCTTATGCAAGCCGAGAGAAGCTTTAAGCGCCAAAATGCGCGTTACCGCTTCTTCCAGTCTTTCCATCGTCAAGATCCCGCTTTCGAGACCTTTCATCATAAAGCCGAAATCTTCCTGTATATTCTTGTTGAACAGAAACATGTCGCAGCCGGCGGCAATCGATTTCGGCACGGCAATTTCCCGCTTCTCCGCCATCATAAAGCCGGCCATTGGCGTAGCGTCCGTGACGACTAGGCCGTTAAAGCCAAGCTGCTCTCGCAGCAGCTTTTGAATTAGTTCAGGGGCCAAGGTAGCAGGCATTAAATCCTCGTCAGAGATGCCGGGAACGAGTTTCCGCGAATATGCCGGGAGCATAATATGACCGACCATGACGGTATCGGCTCCCGCTTCGATCAGTTCCCGGTACACCATGCCGAACGACTCGTTCCACTCGTCCACCGATTGCGAATTGATCGAGGTGAGCAAATGCTGATCGCGTTCGTCCACGCCGTCACCCGGAAAATGTTTGACCGATACGGCTACTCCGCTCTTTCTAATTCCTTCGGTATACGCTTTCGCCATCCTTGCGACTCTAGCCGGATCGGAACCGAACGTTCGAACATTCGTGATCGGATTGCGGAAATTGAGATCGATATCGACAACCGGCGCAAACGACCAATTGCAGCCGACGGCCCGTCCTTCTCTGCCGGCTACAACCCCTAATCTATAGGCCATTTCTTCATTGTCCGTCGCCGCAACCTGCAGCTGCTTGCCGAAATAAGTGCCGTCTGAGGTTATTCCGTTGCCTCCGGACTCGAGATTAGCGGAAATGAGCAGCGGCAACTTGGAATGATCCTGCAAAAAACGGTGCACTTCCTGTATGTCCTTACCCGGACCCGGACGGAACAATACACCTCCCGGCTTTATCCCCTCAATCAACATTTTCAGCTGCTCGCGATCATCCGTCATCCCGATCGGACAAAAAAGCTGCCCGACTTTCTCCCTCACATTCATCTCAGCTAGCTTTTCTTGGACCCACTGAATATCCTCATCTTGCAAATAAAACGGTTTTGCCGCCAAGTTAATCATGATTGTTCTCCCGCACCGATTGATTAAACAATTATCGTTTCTTGTTTAGTGCAAACAATATTCCTGAATTTTGCTTCGTTTCTCTGACGTTATTCCATATTCTTTTTCGAAATAAACGTCCCAGTTGCCGTATTTTTCGATTACCGCTGTGATAGCCGATTGTAAATAGTCCGCTTCGGCATTGAACACAGGCTGCAGGTTTTGCACCTGCTGCGCGTCTAATTTCCCGGATAACCGTTCAAGCATCAGCTTCATTTTCGGCCCGAGTGTCTCGTTTGTCAGCAAGTAATCTTCCATCACGACAGCATCGGGTACACCCAGCAGTTTTAAAATCAACAGCGCGCCAACACCCGTCCGGTCTTTGCCTGCAGCGCAATGATGAATGATGCCGTGCTGCTCCGGATTTCCCATCACACCGATCAGAAAGTGATAGGCGGGATTCGCAAATGGAAGCTTCGCGTACATGTCGATCATCGTGTTTTGATTCAACGCACCGCTCATGAGGTAGTCTTCCGTACGACCGCTCGCTGCCGCCGCGATCGGACTAGCCTCCAAACGGTAGTAGTCCACTCCCGCCAAAGTAGGCGTCGGGCTGCGCTCTGCTTCACTCTCACTGCGGTAATCCAGTATCGTCCGCACCTTCAAAGTTTTCAGAAACTCCAAATCTTGTTCGGTTAAGTCCCCGAGTTCATCGGACCGGAAAAACAAGCCGTATTTGACGGAACGACCGTCTTCCGTTGGATAGCCCCCCATATCTCGGAAATTGTGTGCGCCCTCGAGAACGATTACTCTCTGTCCACGATACGCCCCATCACGTGTTGCTGACATAAATATCACCTCATAATATGTACGGGTTTTTAATATCGTTTATTCTTGCGGTGCGGAACCGTGTCGCAGGTCATTTTCTTTGTTCCTCCAAGATTGGCCATCCCGGGATTGAAGGATGAATACAGCCGGCACGAGCCCTTCCGAAGAAGCTTCAATACGTATCTCTCCTACCCTATCCAGTGACTGAATCAAGGCTAGAGCGTATCCATTGAACACACTTCTCGTATCTCCTTTATCCGGCTCGTGACATCCCGGGTCTCCGTTCCCCAGACCAAGCAGCTTGCCTTCACCCGTAACATGGAACCTGATCAGGTTGTTCGCAACCGGCACTACCCTCCCCGATTGATCCCTCACCGAAACGGTGACCATGGACACGTCCTGACCGTCAGCAAGCAGTTCAGACCGGTTAGCTTCCAAGTGAACGGAATATGCTTCCGTTGCGGTCTCTTTCCGCTCTGTTGCAGCGACCATACCATCCCGATAAGCGATGGCTTCGAGATGACCGGGTTCATAGGCTGCCTGCCACGATAACGTGTGCTCGCCCGCTTCAGCATCCGCTTTCTTCTTGCCCAAGCTTTGTCCGTTCAGCACCAGCTCTACTTCACTGCAGTTGGTATACACGCGGACCTCCACCTGCTGTCCCAACCGATCCGGCCAGTTCCAGTGCGGCATAAGATGAACGATAGGCTCGTCCTTCCAGATTGATTGATAGAAATAGTAAGAGTCCTTGGCAAATCCGCAATAATCCAGGATGCCGAAATGCGATAATACAGACGGCCACTGGAATGGCGTCGTCTCCCCGCGATAATCGAAACCCGTCCACACGAACAAGCCGCCCGAAAAACAGTTATTTAAGAAATAGCGCCAGCTTCGTTCAGGCGTTGACGTACCACCCGCTCCGCCCAGATTGCCTACATCCATCTCTTTGCCGAACATCGTATATTTCGAGCCGTAGCTGGAGCAGCGCCCGCCTTCTCGATCATCCTCATAGACGCCTCTTGCCGAGAAGAAAGAGACATTCTCCGTATTCAGCACTTTGGCTTCAGGATGGGATTGGAACCAGTCACCGATCGATTGGCCTCCTATTACGGTCTCGCCATAATTAACGCCATTGACATCGACGTCCATACCTTTCTGACTTAGATTGGCCGTCGTAACAGGACGGGTAGGATCGATTCGTTTCGCCAAATCCTTAGTGCGCTTCAGCATCCGATTGGCTTGATAACTGCCGCTGATCTTCTCTTCATTACCGAGGCTCCACATAAAGATACTTGGATGATTGCGGTCACGGTACAGCATGGATTTCAGATCATCGAGCTTGATCTCCGTACTCTCCGTGATCCGGTTCTCGTTCAGAACCAGCATCCCGAGTCTGTCGCAAGCATCGAGCAGCTCCGGGGCCGGCGGATGATGGGCACAACGGTAAGCGTTACAGCCCATTTCCAGCAGGCGTTTGATTTTATATTCATGCACACGGTCCGGCAGCGCGATGCCCACGCCAGCGAAATCCTGGTGATTGCAAGTGCCTTTCACTTGTACATACTTACCATTAAGGTATAATCCGTCCCGGCGGTATTCCACCGTTCGGATGCCGAAGACGGTCCCATAAGTGTCGACAATTTGCCCTTCGTGCAGCAGTTCAGTTACGGCCTCATACAGATGAGGCGTGTCCTGCGACCAGAGCAGCGGCTTCGCCACTTGAACCGATTGAAGAACCGTTTGCTTGTCGATTCCCGGCGTTTCGCAGTCAGTTTCCGTGATGGCAACGAGTTCCCCAGCCGGATTCAGAATACTCGTTCGGATTCCATACTTCATCTTCTGCGGATATTCGTTCCTTACCGTCGTTTCGACCGTAACTGCGGCCATTTCATTGTCAATTGGCTCAGTTCTGACAAAGGTTCCCCAGCGGTCCACATGCAAGTAATCATATTTGGTTAACCAGACATGGCGGTAGATGCCTCCGCCTTCATACCACCAGCCTTCATCTCCGCCGGTTGTATCCGTTCGGACCAGGATAATATTATCCCCTTCCTCATCCCCATATTTCAGCAGGTCCGTGATGTCATAATGAAAGCTGGTATAACCGCTGAGATGGTCGCCGACGAAGCACCCGTTCACCCAAACCGAGCTGCTCCGCATCACACCGTCAAATTCGATGATGATCTTCTTGCCTTCATCCTCCTGTGGAATTTGAAATACCTTGCGGTAATAGCCCACTCCATTGGGCAGATAACCTTGAAACGCGCCACCGCGTTCCGGGTTGTACGGCTGATCTAATCGCCAATCATGCGGCAGGTCAACGCTCACCCAGCCTGTGATCTTATCCTTGGGCGTATCCGAGCCGTACATTTGGGTAAGATCGAAGTTCGGATCTCCCAGATATTCTCGAGCGATGTTCTGGATGATACGTGCAGCTTCGCCGATCGCAAATGGCTCATGTCTTTCTTCCCCCAGCGCATTCGTCAGCCCGGCGATCATGCCGGCTTTTTTCACCGTCTTGGCAATTTTCCCTACCTCACCGAAGTGAAACATCCAATTTCGATCAAAATTTTCCCTGGTTCTCATCAACAGCGGCTCCTTATGCGTCTGAATCCTTATTTTCGAATCCTATTTCCGGGTCTTCGCCCATTCATCAAGCTGTTTTTGCTTCTCGCTAATAATTTTGTCACTGCCTGCGGCTTTCAGCTTGTCGATAAATTTAGGCAGATTTTCTGCCGGATCAAGTGTCCCCGTCTCCAAACCTACACGGTACTCCGTCAGCACATTGTTAACGGCGGCCAATTCTGTTTTGACCTTATCGACATCGAAGCTGAAGCCCAGTGCCTTGTATTTCTTGGCGCTCTTGTTGAATTCGTCCATCTTCTTCCAAATATCCGGATCTTCCGTTGTCCAGGTGTATGACAGGAACTGGTTGCCGGACATATACGGAGTGCCGAAGTTGTAGCCAAGATTCTGAATGTCTACGCCTGGCGGATAATCGATGACATTATCGGATTTCTTCACATAATGCTTGCCCTCAATGCCCCAAGTGAACAGATTGTACAACTGCTTGTCCGAATAAAGCAGATTCAACAGCATCATTGCTCTCGCCGGGTCCTTAGAATTTTTAGGAATGGACCACATAATGCCCGATATGGAATCTGTCGTGGTATAAGCATCTGTCAGCCGCACGACCGTCATTTCTTTGCCGCTTTTTCTGGACGCCTCGATTTCTGTACCCGGCTTGAGATTGGAGAAGTAAGCGAATGCTTTCCCCGCTTTAACCATTTCCCGGCCATCCTGCTTGCTAGTTGCAGCGTCCTTCAGCATAAATCCTTTCTGGTACCAGCGATGCAAGGTGTTCAATTGATCCGCGTATTCTTTGGTTTCATAGAAATCTACAACTTTCAGGTTGTTATCATAATTCGGCAGCACGCCAACTCCTGCGCCCAGCGGGTCATAGGTGATATAACCGGCATTGAAGGGCGCGGTTCCCGGATTTTTCGCCACAAGCGGCACCATATTGGCCTCGTTGTCCTTAATCACCTGGAACACGGCATCCAGATCATTGATGGTTTTGATCTTGCCGGGATCAAGATGATATTTGTCCAACAAATCCTTGCGCATCAGAATCCCGTAGTCCGAAGCCAAGTCCCTTACCGCCGTAACCGCATAATTCTCGCCGTTAATTTGGGAGGCTGCAATCTGGGCCGGGTCCAATGCCTTCTTAATGCCTTCGCCGTACTTATCGAGCAGCTTATTGAGCGGGTTCAATTGTCCCTTGG
Source organism: Paenibacillus gyeongsangnamensis (assembly GCF_027533625.1). GTDB lineage: Bacteria > Bacillota > Bacilli > Paenibacillales > NBRC-103111 > Paenibacillus_G > Paenibacillus_G gyeongsangnamensis. The sequence goes on from NZ_JAQAGZ010000007.1 coordinate 57,167, forward strand.
CCACCATCGTACTATAGTTAAACCCAGAGGAAGCAAACATCAGATCGATCTTCTCGTTCCCTGTCAACATCAGATTCGTCTGCTGCTGCCAAGTACTCACGGCTATCGGCATGAGCTTGACTGTTGCATTGATTTTCTCCTTCGTAATCTTGTTCATAGCATCCTGAACTTCCAGCATATCCTTCTGCTGATTCCCATAGAAGGCCATCGTCACTTCGTAAGGAGCGAGGCCGGTTCCGCTGGACGGCTTGTCCGCTTCTGATTCCTTCTTGGAACTGCAGCCTGCCAGCACCATGGATAAAGCAATTGCGGTCGTTAGCACGGCTTGCACCGCTTTTCTTCCTTGTTTGTTCCTACTCATTCTTGAAGCCTCCCATAGCTTATCTTTTTTATGCTAACCAGTGTAAGACTGAATGTAGCCTTATCCTTTGACTGCACCAACGGTGAGTCCTTTAACGAAATACTTTTGGAAAAAGGGATACGCAACCAGTATCGGAACGACGCCGATCACCGCCATCGCCATGCGTACGGTCTCCATCGGTGCGCTTGCCGCAAGATCAGCCTGGCTATTGCCAAAATTACCGCTCGCCAAAAACTGAATATCAAGTAGGATCCGGTTTAACAAGTTCTGCAGACTGAACAGCTTGCTGTCCGTGATATAGATCATGCCGTTAAACCAATCATTCCAATAATTGATGATTTGAAATAAACCGACTGTCGCCAGAATCGGGAGCGACAGCGGCAGCACGATCTTGATAAAGGTTCCAAATTCACCTGCTCCGTCGATTTTGGCCGATTCGATCACAGGCTCAGGAATGGAGGTGGCAAAAAAAGTACGCATCAGCATGACATAGAAGGCATTCATCAGCAGCCCCGGCACAATAAGCGCCCAGATGGTGTTTTTCATATCAAAAACTTGCGTATACACCAGATACGTGGGCACCAACCCACCGTGGAACAGCATCGTGAAGAATACAAAGAATGACCAGAAATTACGCCACGGCAGATGGCTTCGCGATAACGGATATGCCAGCAAAGCGATCAAAATCAGGCCGGTAACCGTTCCGACAACCGTGATAATAATGGTGATGCCGAAAGCCTGCATGATTTTTCCGGCATCCTGCAGTAAATATGTATAGGCCGCAAAGCTGATCTTCTCCGGGAACAAGGAATACCCATGCCGATAAATTTCCTGCTCATCCGTGATGGAAGAAGTGATCAACAGGACAAAGGGTAGTATACAAGAGCACGCGATCAGGGCCAGAATGATGTTGACGCCCCATTGCCACATCAAAGTTTTCGTTTTCAACTTATTCGCTCCTTTAGACTAAAACAAGGCATTATCCCGGTTTATTTTCTTAACCACATAGTTGGAGATGAAGACAAGCAGAAAACCGACGAAAGACTGATACAGCCCGGCTGCCGATGACATTCCGATATCCCCAAGAGTCATGAGTGCACGGTAAACATAAGTGTCGATGACGTTGGTCGTCGATTGCAGCGCCCCCGTATTGAGCGGCACTTGATAGAACAGGCCGAAATCGGAATAGAAAATGCGCCCGATCTGCAGCAGCGTCATCACCGTAACCACAGGCATCAGAAGCGGAAAGGTAATGCTTTTGATCTGCTTCCATTTTCCCGCCCCATCAATGGTTGCGGCCTCGTAGTACTCCTGGTCGATTCCGATAATGGCTGCCAGATAGATCACGCACAGATAACCGGCACTCTTCCAAATGTGTACGATCGTCAAGATGTAGGGCCAATATTTCGCTTCACTATACCAGGAAATCCCGGAGATGCCGAGCATCGGCAGGATCGTCTTGTTCAGGAGTCCATTATCCATACTGAAGACGGCAAACACCAGATAACCGACGATCACCATGGAGATCAGATACGGAAGCAGAATGACACTTTGGTAAAAACGCGATAAGAAGCGCTGCTTCACCTCATTAAGCAGGATGGCTAGACCTACCGCGATGAACAGATTGAGAACAATAAAGACGCCGTTGTAAAGGATCGTATTTCTTGTAATAACGAAGGCATCCGATGTCTTGAAGAGATATTCGAAGTTTTTGAACCCGATCCAATCACTGCCGAAAATGCCTTTGGTATAGTTGAAGTCCTTAAACGCGATGACGACTCCAAACATGGGCAAGTAATTGTTGATTACGAGGTAAATGATTCCTGGAAGCATCATAAGAAACAGCATGCCGGATTTCTTGGCTCTGCTTTTCCTTTTGCCTGCAGCTGGTTGTGTCATGTCGCATACCCTTTCCCAATTCAAATTGTTGTCATTTCTAGTTGAGAAACAGAAAAACGAAGACGATCGCTCACTCTCCAATTAACTTGTAGTACATAGTGTTTACTATCAGTAAACTATCTTAGTATAAAATCGAATTGTCATCGTATCATCAACGCTAAGTAAACAAATTATTAAGATTCGGACTGGCAGAAGATGTCATCTCAGACGCAAGAGTCAGGTCATCTGTAACAAAAAAAAGGCGCTTTCTCCATTGGAGATAAGCACCTTTGACTATATCGTCTTACGACGATTTTTTATGAGAGGGTACTACTATGATTTCACATAAGCCAGGATCATATTCACCGTATGCTCCAGCACGATGGCCGGGTCAACATCCTGGTCCAGGTGCAGCAGCTTCCCGCGCAGCAGCATCCGTTGTTTGGTCGCGTTCACGACATTGCTTATGGTGTAGCCTATCGCTTTGACATCAATATCCCGGCGAATCGACCCATCGGCCACGCCTTCTTGAAGGAGCGATAAAAACGGGTGCGGACCTCTACGCAAAAACGAACGGAACCGGCTTTCCAGTTCAGGAGTCGGATATTCTTCCAGATACCGCATATCGAACATCGCGATAAATCTAATGGTGTCCGTATTATCCTTCGAAACCAGAATCTGCTCCAACAGGAACTGAAGCTTCTCATACCCGCTGTTGCCTTGGAGGGCGGTTTGATTGTACCGCTCCAGCCAGGCGCTCAGGATCTCAAATTGCACCTCAAAAATAATCTCATCCAGAGAATTGAAATATTTATATAACGTCACTTTGCTTATCCCGCAGGCCCCCACAATGTCCTTGAGCGTAACCGTGGACAGGCCATGTTCGAGAAACAATTCCTTCGCAGTCTGAATAATGTCTTCTCGCCGCTTGTTCCTATGCTGCTCCAGTTGCTCCTTCCATGTCACTTTCACCTAATTCACCTTTATCCATCTATCGTTTCCGATTGGTTTTGCCACCAAGTTTACCATGATATCGGCCGACAAAGCAATCCATTCCTGGTGTCGGATGACAAGAATCTGTTCCTTTGGAAGGAAGAAACCTCGATTTACGTTGGTTTGGGCCGGATAACATTGTTGTCATCCGACAGATAAATCTAGTCCCAACCTTACGTACTGTTCCCGAGGAGCATCATCTGAGAGCGTGAGTTAATCGGAGCGTCAAAATAAACGCACCCTGCTTCTTTCATACTGAAGTGCACCCCTTAGAGATTTTAAAGCCAATGGCCCAAATCAACAGTGGGTAACGGATGTGACACAATATCGGGTCTTCGATGATCGTATCTATTTATCCGCGATTAAGGACCTCTGGAATGGCGAAATTATCGCTTACCACATCAGCAAACGTAATGACAACCCTCTTGTGCTAGAAACATTTACAAAAGCATTTGAAAAACATAAAGACGTGACTGGATTGATCGTTCAAAGCGATCAGGGAAGCCAGTACACGTCTCATGCCTACCACAACATATTTTCCAATGTCCGTTATTTGGGGTCTTGACCAAAGACCGAATGGTTCTTCTTTTTTTGTTCTATTTATTTACTTCGCAGAATAAAGGCTTTGCGAAGTTTCATAATTTGTTTCTCGGGATTATCCTTATTAAACCAGGATGGAACTTCGACAATAGTTTTGCTCGTCTGCCGGAATCCGTTTTTACAAGGCTGAACCTAACCCCCATACGATCACCGAAGGGAAAAGGCGTGGCCTCCGCCTTAATCTCAGAATTCTTACAGCGGACCAAAGTGATAGGTTTCGGGGCTACTGGATTGCATACCGGCGATTTCATGAAAAATGCAGTGAAATTGTATGTAAGGACGGATTTGAGCGAATGCCGAAATACGATTTTAAAACTACGGATGACGGAATTATCGTCCGCTGGAAGACCGTTACTTCGCGGTATCTGAGCCGGGAGATGGGCTGCGAATGTTTGAGCAGTTAACTTCAAGTAACTATATATAGATTTTTTCACTTCTTCTCACGCCAGAAATAATTATCTATAATATTAAATGCTAGGAGAAGAAAGATGATAAATTAACGAATGAAGAATTTATTCTATGCGAAACCACTTCTCCGATCATTTTTCGCCAAACTTGGCATGCAGGTCTGCAGGAATGAGCAAGCAGATCAATCTTTGAAAATTCGTTGACAGCGGGAGGAATAACATCATGAAATACCGTAAACTTGGCAAGAACGGTCCTGAAATATCTGTTATCGGCTTTGGCTCATGGGCAATCGGTGGAGGCGGCTGGGCCAGCGCATGGGGCAACCAGGACGACGAACTGTCAGTCGAAAGCGTGCGTATTGCGTTAGATAACGGAATCAACTTTTTCGACACTGCGGCCGTCTACGGGTTGGGCCATTCCGAGGAAGTTATCGGGAAAGCGTTGAAGGGCGACCGCGACAAAGTCGTGCTGGCGACCAAATGCGGTCTCGTTTGGGATGAGAACAATAAAATTTCCAAGAACGGAACCTATGACTCCATCCTCCGCGAAGCGGAAGCTTCACTGCGTCGTCTCGGAACCGACTATATCGATTTGTATCAAATGCATTGGCCGGATACGGATGCGAATGCTCCAGCGGAAGAGACCATGCGCGCCATGGATAAGCTCGTACAAGACGGCAAAGTTCGTTATGTGGGCGTAAGCAATTACAATGTCCCGCAATTGGAAGCGTCGCTTTCCGTTAGGCATGTCGATTCTTTGCAGCCGCCGTATTCCATTCTGAGGCCTGCCGTTGAGAAGGAGATTCTGCCGTTCTGTATGGAGAAAGGGATTGGAGTCGTCGCTTACAGCCCGTTGACCTCAGGACTCCTGTCGGGAAATTACACTTACGATACCAAATTCCCGGATGACGATTGGCGTTCCCGCAACAAAGCCCATACCGAAGATCTGAAGAAAAACGTGGACCGCGTCGAGAAGCTGAAAGTGATCGCGAGCCGGTACGGCATTACCATGCCGCAGCTTGCTGTCGCGTATGATCTCGCCCATCCGGCGTTGACAAGCGCCATTATAGGCGTTCGTAAGCCGAGCCACATCTTAGGCGTACTGCCGGCAATCGACGTAACTTTGGATGAAGCTACACTTGCGGAAATTCGCAAAATAGCCGTCGAATGATAATAATATAGCTTCATATAGGCAAAGTATCTTGAATTGGAGGCTATCATATGCAGTATAATAACTTGTCAAAAACAAGTCTTAAAGTTTCCATGTTGAGTCTTGGAACTATGATGTTCGGAGGGCAAACAAGCGAAGCTGACAGTCTTAAAATCATGGACTACGCCTTTGAGCATGGCATCAATTTTTTTGATACTGCAAACTCGTATAATCAGGGCGAAAGCGAAAAGATCGTCGGCAAAGGTCTCAAAGGTAGGCGCGATGAAATTATTCTTGCGACCAAGGTACGCAGTCCTATGGGTGAAAACCCAAATAACGCGGGACTAAGCCGCCGAAATATTCTATCTGCTGTTGATGCCAGCTTGAAGAGACTGGATACTGATTATATTGACATCTACTACATGCATGCGCCTGACTACGAAACCTCCATCGAAGAATCACTTGAAACCATGTCTACTTTGGTAAAATCGGGGAAAATTCGATATATTGGTGTCAGCAACTATGCCGCATGGCAGATCGCCGATATGTTGTCTATCTGCGACAAACGTAATTATATTGCACCCATAATCACTCAGAATGTCTATAACCCTATTACCCGCGGCATAGAAACAGAACTCGTTCCTTTTTTAAAAGCGCATGACTTGGGCATGGCCATCTATAATCCTATCGCCGGGGGGTTGCTGGCCGGTAAACATAAGCCGGGCCAGCCTGCGGAAAATACTCGGTTTGCCAGCAATGAAACATACTTTAACCGGTACTGGTCAGATGAGAACTTTGCCACTGTAGACAAGCTTACTCAAATTGCTGCGGAATGTGGACTGAGTATCCTGCAGCTTGCGATGAAGTGGTGCGCCGCGCAAGAATCCGTGACGAGTATCATTTCTGGAGTAAGCAAGCTGGCTCAGATCGAGCAGAATATTGCGTCGATTGAGGGGGAACCCCTGGATGCCGAGACTCTGTTGAAGTGCGATGATGTATGGCGTTCATTGGCAGGAACACGTTTCGGATACAACCGATAAGTAAGCCGAATTTAATATTACGAAAAGAAATAAGGCGGGATCGGATGATCTCGCCTTAAATCATTTTTTCATTGGGCTGATCGACCCTGACTTTCTCCTTTGGTAGTGCGCGCTTACGGGAGACTCTCGAAAATGACCCGATCAACCGCCGCTTTCGTTTTCAAAGCAACTTCGTCAGGCGGCAGCAGGGGCAATTCTTTGCTGAACGTTTCCACGGAAACGAAGCTGTCATAACCGATCTGCTTGAGCGAGGTCAGCATCGTCTTTAGATCAATGATGCCTTCTCCCGGCAGTAGCCGTTCGCTGTCGATTTGTTCGTCAGCCGGCTTATTAGGCGCATCATTGATATGCACCAGTATGATTTGATCTGCCGTCAGTGCCAGTATGTCTTCCTTTGCCGCATAGGACGTAAACCAGTGGAAGCTGTCAAAGAGCAGCCCCACGTTTTTCTCTCCGATTGCATCGATTAATTCTAACGCGCCAGGCATCGTATGAATGAAATCATATTTCAACGTTCTGGACGTTTTCGGTCCGACCCATTCAATGCCAAAACGGATGCCGTATTCTCCCAGTATTTTTGCGCATTCTCTTAGCCTTCTTATAAAACGGCACGTATATTCCGCTACCGGCTCGTCCGTTGCCGGAAATAACCAGGTACAGCAGCGTGTGACACCCAAATGCTTAGCCAAGGCTGCATGCTTGGGTAAATCCTTGAGCTCCGATAAGAAGGTATTCTCGTCTCTCCTGAATTCAACCGGAAGCCCGAAGCTGCCCAGGACAAGATTTCTGGCCAGCAGCAGTTCTCTCGCGGCTTCCTTGGATTGCCTTTCCGCCGTTTGGCTGAAAGGCAATATCGGATAGTCGATAGCGGGAAATCCGGCGGCTGACGCTGCATCCAGAAAATCCAAAAACGGCACATGTTTACCGGTTGTCACCGGGTTTAAAGCTGGTATCATTGAATTCCCTCCATTTGATTATTCCCACGGTTTTAATAAAATTTTGACGCTGTTTTGCTGCGCCGATGTTTCAAACGCTTCCTGAATGCGGCTCATCGGAAATTGGTGGGTAATCATCTTCTCCACTAAGGGGGAGTGTTGGATGACTTCCATAATTTTCGAGAAATCATTCAGATTATAATGCCACGATCCGAACAGATGAAGCCCTTTGCGTATCAGGTCTTTGCTGATCGTAACCGGAGTCTCCACATGACTCTCGCCGACAAAAGCGATTTTCCCTCTCCGTCTGACTGCATCGATACACAGTCTGTGGGCTGGAACCGCCCCCGAACAATCGATGGCATAGTCGGGTCCGTCCTGTTTACAATAAGAACGGATTTTCGCCAGCGCGTCAGGGTCGCGGGGATCAATCACATCGACGGCACCAAGCTCCCTCGCCAATTGGCTTCTGTATGCATTGGACTCGACCGCAATGACTCTCGCTCCCCTGTAACGGGCATTCACGATCGCCCCCATGCCGACAGGTCCGAGTCCGGTGACCAGTACTGTATCGAACACATTGACACCCATAGTCTGCATCGCGCCAAACGTCGGCCCGAGGGCACAGCAGGCCAACGATGCCTTTTCATAGCTGACATCATCGGGGATTTTCTTTAAAATAAATGCGGGCTTGACGATATACTGCGCCATCGTACAGTCGAACATTTTGTTTTCCAAACAATGGATGTAATTGCCGGCTAAACAAAGACTGCATGTACCGCAGCCGTTCAAGGGCATCGCGACAACACGGTCACCCACCTGGTGAGGCCCGGGCTGTGCAATCTCTACAACCTCGCCGACGGCTTCATGCCCCAAACAATCCCCGACATTACCGCCAATGAATTTTTTATACTCTGAGCACATCGGAGCGACATGCACCTTGACAAGCACTTCGTCATTTTGAATCTTTGGTAAGGGCGCTTCCACCAGCACCGCTTTTCTTTCCCCGACTATCGCTGCTTTTTTCATTGTTTACGGCCTCCTATAATAATAGAAATATAATTTTGCAACCTGACTCTTACCCTTTTACCGCACCCGCCGTAATTCCCTGCACGATGTAATTTTGCAGAACCATGTAGATGAAAATGCCGGGCACCATGGCAACGGAAATGGCCGCAAGCACCTGAGCCCAGTCCGTCGAATAAAAGCCCATAAATTGCAGCAGCGCAACGGGAAGCGTCTGTGCCCCCGTTTTCCGTAAAAAGATCAAAGCGTATAAAAGCTCGTTCCAGGAATGAATGAAGCTCAGGATCCCCGCCGTCGCCACGGCAGGCATGGAAATGGGAAATATAATTTTGAAAAAGCATCCGATCAAGCTGCTTCCGTCGATAACTGCCGCCTCTTCCATATCTCTGGAAATCGTGGCGTAATATCCCGACAAGATTAAGATGGACGTGGGAATGCCGAATGCGATATAGGGCAACATCAACAGTACTCTCGTATCGATATTATCGCTATAGCTTTGCAGGTCGAGATAAATGGGGATCAGCGTGGAATGAACCGGGATCATGATGCCGATCAGGATCATCCCCATAACGGCTTTGCTGCCTTTCCATTTCAAGCGAACCAGACCGTACGCCGCCATAGCCGAAAGAAGGATCACAACCAGCGTGGAAACGGCGGAAATGTACAGGCTGTTCCATACGTTGATTTGTAAATGATACTGGGTAAAAATCTTTTTATACACTTCCCAGTGAAATTGGTCGGGCAAGCCCCAAGGATGCAAATAAAACGATTCCGTAGATTTCAGAGAGCCGAGAAACACCCAGACAACGGGATAAATGACAGCCGCCGCCCAAAAAATCAGCATCCCGTACTTAAGAAAACCTGCAATATAGCCGAGCATGGAAGATTTCATGCTATGCCCTCCTTTCCCGCGCGAATGCGGAGAGTGCAAGCGTAAACAAGATATTCAACATAAACAGCACTACCGCCACGGCGCTTCCGTAACCGTATCTCATCTCAACAAACGCCGTGTTGTACATATGCAAAGCAAGCACGTCGGAATGATGCGCGGGTCCTCCTCCGGTTAATGAAATGACGGTATCGAAGGCTTTTACCGAGCCGGTCAAGCATAGAATCAGACTGATGACGATAAACGGCTTAACCAAAGGAAGGGTGATATGAAATAGCGTCTGTATGCTGTTGGCCCCGTCTATGGTTGCCGATTCGTACGTATCCTTCGATATGGTAGACATGCCCGTCAAGTAAATTACCATATGATAACCGAAATATTGCCAAGACAAGGCGATGATGGGACCATATATGGCAAAAACCGGATCGGACAACCAATCCTTGTCAAAGACGGCATTCCCCAACAGCCGGATTATCATATTGAGCAGGCCCATTTCGCTATGGAAAATAAATAAAAAAAGCAGGCCGACGGATGTGCCGGAAATGATGACGGGAAAAAAATAAACGTTCCGAAAAAAATGAGCCGCTCTGATCCTTCCATTCAAAAGATTAGCCAGCAAAAAGGCTAACGGCAGCTGTAAAACAATACAGCCCAGCGAAAAAATCAGCGTATTTTTCAAGGACAACAAAAAGACGTCGTCATGTCCAAATAGATCGGAGTAATTTTTAAACCCGATAAATAGCTTGGAGCCTACCAAATTCCACTCGAAAAAGCTGTAATAGATCGATTTAAGAATCGGGACCGGCAGCACATACATATAAATCAGCAGCGCAGGAAAAACGAAAAAGACGATGGTCCATTTATGGCTCAGCATTTTCTCCACTTTCGGTATGTTCTCCCTTCCAAATGTCTGGAATCAATCACCGGGAGGAGGGAACCCTATCCAATGAGACAGGGCTCCCCAATGATTGTGATTTATTTTGCTCCCGCTTGGGCTTGTTTCTTCTGATCCTCTGCCTTTTTTTGCAAAGCGGAAAGCGCTTGCTGCGGTTCGACATCCATATAAAATCCTTGCGTCGTATTGTTCAATTCTTTGCCCATGTAAACGCCTAACGGTATATCCCAGAAATACATTGAATTTTTGGCGTTTATTCCAGTTTTAGCCAGTTGCTCGCTAAGTGGCGGCAGATCGCCCGGATTCGCCGTAAATTGGTAGGCGAGCATACTCCCCAGCTTAGCCAATGCCAACTGCCGATCCTGAGAGTACATGAATTTGATAAACTTCTTGACTTCCTCGGGATGCTTCGTAGCCGCGCCTACGGAAAAGGCATTGGTCGGCGTTTGCAGATAGTCGTCCTTGCTGCCTTTACCGCCCGCGACATCGGGGAAGTTGAAAAAGCCTACTTTATCCCCCATCGACTGCACCAAATTCACATTGCTCGCGGATGTCAGACCGATGTACATACCGGCCTTGCCCTGGGCCAATTTGATTTCCGATTCCGGCCGGGTCAAGCTGTTCACATTTTTCTCAAAAGCGCCGCGTTTGACAAGATCCTGCATCATGGTAGCCGCTTCTACGAAAGGCTTATCCGTCCATGAGCCCGTTTTCTCAATGACCGTTTTTTGATAAACGTCCGTACCGCCGATCCGCTCGGCAAGCATCATAAAGAGAATGGTGCCGACCCACGGCTCTTTATTCGGCATTGAAATCGGAACAATGTCATTTTTCTTGAGGACATCGATAATGCTCAACAGTTCGTCGTATGTTTGCGGAGGCTGGAGGTTAAATTTTTGAAAAACGTCTTTATTGTAATAAACGACCTCCAGATCCTGGGTCAACGGCATCGCATACGTTTTTCCGTTGAATGTAGTGGCGCTCAAAGCGGATGGAGAAAATTTGCTTTTCAGCTCCGGCGTTGAATTCAGGAATTCCGTCAAATCGTATACTCTGGACGATTCCGCGAAGGGACGTAATCTTTCCAGCGTCCATGTTTGAAAAATATCCGGCACATCGTTGGCAGCCATTCTGGTTGTTACGGTCGTTAAATAGTTGTCGCCGCTCGTATTATCGATTACTTCAAAATCGATATTCGGATTTTCCTTTTTGAACAGTTCGACATTCTCCTGCATCCATTGCGCCCGCGGGTCCGCAGAACCGCTGTTTTTGGGATACATCAGCTGCAGCGTTACTTTTTTACCGGATTGCGCCGCACTATTTGTTCCGTTTGTGCCCGCAGCAGGCGCACTCCCTCCTCCTGAAGAGCATGCGGCGGCAATCAATGTCAGAACCAATCCTGCAACGCCCGTTTTGAAAGCATTTCCAAACCTTTTCACTCCAAGTTCCCCCTCCTCTATTCGTTGTCGCAACCGGTTACATAAGTAAGTGTAAGCTATTACGGAAGCAATCAGTAGATCACAAAATGTACATTTGGTTTAAAATCATGACATGAAATCAAAACAATTCTTTATAATAATCCCGGTATTCGCTCGGACTGACGCCAGTTATTTTTTTGAATTTTACGGAAAAATAATGGGGATCCTCAAAGCCCGTCCTGCTGGATATTTCGTAAATTTTGAAAAGCGGATTTTGCAGCAGCTTTTTGGCCTGTTCGATTCTGATGTTAGTCAAAAGATCCGTAAAGGTTTCCCCCGTTTCCTTTTTAATCAGCCTGCTGATATAATTGCTGTTTAAATGAATTTGGCCGGAGAGCCATTCCAAGCTGACGTTCTGGGCATAGTACTCCTGCAGCAATCCGATTATCTGCTCAATCACTTTTTTATTCTGCGTCTTTATTTGCCGGTAAATCTCGCGAGACATCGAAATCACTGCTTTTTCAATCATGTTAAAGCAACCGTCCGAGGTTTCGCATACCAGAATATCGTTAAACAGCTTCTCCCTTATATTGAAATCCAGCTCTATATTGCTGCGCACGACAAGGCTGAGCACCTGCGCTGCAATTTCCACGCTCACCGCGCGGACAACGCCGGGACGCTCCTGGTTTTTGGAGAAGGATCGGTACAGCTCGGCGAGTTTTTGACGGCATTCCGCCTCATTTCCGACCTGAAGCGCCTTAATCATCTGCTTGCTGCATTCGGTGTAGTACGAATACGGAACGTTGTCTTCCGTTTTGTCCATAGCGTGCGAGACATCGGCATGAAAAATAATGGACCCTGCGCCCATGTAAAATACATGCTGGATGGCGTCCACCGCCTCCAAATAAGCCTGATTTGCATGACTTAACCACGGTTTCTTGCGGCTGATGCTGAAAGACAGCATTAACGGCAAATCCTTGGCGGCAAGCAGGCTCTGTATTTCTTCACAAAGCTGCGTTATCGTTTCACGGCGCTCCTCTTCCTTCGTCATATACACGATACTGAACCATTCGTCCTTTAATGGAACGAAATAACAGGACTCCCTATCCCCGACATACTGCTCCACGTTAGCCCCAATGACCGTCATCCAATACTGCTTTTCCTCTTCCTTGTCGAAAAAAACATCCAATTCATCCGGCTTGAATAAAATGACATATAGCGGCCCATCCAAAGGGATTTCATACAAGCGGAGCAGTTCGTCAGAAACCGGAGCACCGGATTCCATCTGTCCGTTCAATAGTAATTTTCTTAAAAAAATACTGCGGTAAATATGCAGCTGCTGTTGAAATTCGGTTTTAAACTTTGCCAGCTCGCGGCTCTGGCGCTCCTCCGACTGGATGTGCAGGACGGCATCTTCTATCACTTTTTTCATGTCCTCATATACAGTCGGCTTCAGCATAAAATGGAACACGCCAAGCTCAATTCCTTTCCGGGCATATTCAAACTCGCTGTACCCGCTCAGCAAAATGACTTTGGCCAAAGGGTTCGCCCTAATCGCATGTTCGGCAACCTGCATGCCGTCGTATCCGGGCATTTTAATGTCCGTCACAACAATATCCGGCTTCCATTGATCAATAGCCTGCAGCGCCTCATGTCCGTTGCCCGCAACCCCAACCAAGGTGCATCCGATGTCCGACCAGGGAACGGATTCGCTCAGACCTTTCCGGATCATCGCTTCGTCATCAATAATTAATGCTTTGTACATGGTCGTTCACCTCATGGTATGGAAGAGTAATGATGATCATCGTGCCTCTGCCAAGCTCGCTACGGATGTCCAAGCCGTACGGCTCCCCGAATAATAACCGGATTCGCTGATGGACGTTGAAGAACCCGATTCCCGTATGCATTCTCAGCTCCTGAGGGGACAACAACGTATGCACCTTCTCTGGTGTCATACCGCATCCGTTATCTTCAATCGTGATCTTAATGAATTCCTGATTCGCAAAGCCTAAAATTCTTATTCTTCCTGCTTCCAACTTGTTTTCGAACCCATGCAAGATAGCGTTTTCAACTAAAGGCTGTAAAGTTAATTTAGGAATTCGCGCATGTAATAATTCTTTCGGAATATCCATAAAAACTCGAAGATTGTCGGTATAGCGGATTTGCTGAATGCCCACGTACTTTTTGGTGTGCTCGTATTCTTCCTGAATGGTTACAATGTCCTTGCTCCGGTTGATGCTGTATCTCATAATATCGGCAAGCATAGTCGTAATGTCGCAAATTTCGTTCACTTTATGGATTCGGCCAATCCAGTTAATGGCTTCCAGCGTATTATATAAAAAATGCGGATTGATCTCCGCCTGCAGCGCACGCATTTCCAATTCATACTTTAACCTCTGCAATTGAGAATCTCTTTCGATTAATTGTCTGATCCGGTTCATCATGTTGTTAAACGTTGTAGCAAGCGACGTTAATTCGTCGTTGCCGTTATAATTCAGATTGACGGACAAATCGTTAGCTTCTATATTCCTCATTTCACGGATGATTTGTATTAACGGCTTGGAAATGTTACTGGCAATCACTTTAGCCAGCAAAATCCCGACTACCGTAAACAATATGGCTACGACGATTACCCAATTGCGTACAACCTCGATTCCCGAATACAGCTCCTTAGTCGGTATGCTGAATAAATACGTCCAATGCGTATATTCCGATTTATAATAACTAAAAAACATCCCGTCCGCTTTATCTATGAACGATCCGGTATCGCTTAAGAAAGCACTTACATTTGGCAGTGTATATGAACTGCCGATTTGATCGGCGTGATTGCTGGATATTATATAGTTGTCCTGCTCCAGAACGCGCAAATCCCCTTTGAAATCGCTGTTTCTAAATATTTTTTCCTTGACGAACAAAAGCAGCACTCCGTTGCTTTTCAGAGTGGACAAGTCATTAATCTGCCTCAAAACGGGAATGACCACTTTGTCATCCGGCCAAATCTGGGTTTTCATCCATACCATTTTACCGTCTCCGCGCGCTGCCGTCTGACGGTACTCAGCCAAAGAAAGAGGAAACGGTTCGTCGGTATTGCTTACAATTTCATCGTGATTGTTAATAAGAACGATTCTTTCGATATTGGAGTGGGAAAGCAAATAATTCGTCAGCAAATTTCGCAAATCGATTTTGAGCTGAACCGATTCCGGCGAATCCGCTATTCCGTTGGAATTGAAAAAACGCTTTACCTCAAGATCCTGAATAAATAAATAGGTGTCCAAATCCTGCTGCTTGAGCTGCATATCCATATTGTAGCTGATTTGCTTCAACACATTTTGGAAATTATCCTTGGACTTTCCCTGGAATAGGTACATGCTGAAATAAATGGCGAAAGTGCTGACTACGGTAATAGAGACAATGATCAGCAGCGGATACGTAAGGAGAAGCTTATTTTCGATTTTGTAATTTTTTAGTTGAAACCATCTAAAGCCAAGATGAGAATGTTGAATCAGTCGGCTTAAAGTATTCACAAAATTAAACCCCTCCTTGTTGCAGCTTATTTGTTTCATTTGTGTGTCAAGCTTATGGGTCCATTATAAAATATCTTGTATTCCGAAGAAAGACAAAATACTTTTATTGATAATGTGAGTTGAGTTATAAACTATTGCTAAATCAAAAGCTTCATTTCGGAAGCATGACCAAGTGCATGAGCCAAAATCATTCTCGTTGTGGTTTTCTGGATCTTGACTCTTTAAAATTGTCTTTTTATGCTAAAAATTTCTTCCAGCCAAATAAATAGGATAGGCGCATGCGAACGCATGCGCCTATCACAGTACTTCGTTTTTCGATTAATGCTTTTTCAACCGGATCACATTCCACGATGCCTTGGAAAGGTTCGCGAGCAAGGTCCCGTCCTCTGCATGGGCATTGCCGTTACTGTGCGGCTTCACCGCCTCGTGCTCAATGGTATTGACTGCTTTCAAATTGTCATTTTCCAGGACCAGGTGCTCAATGACACGGTATCCTGCAAAGCTCCGGATGTCGGTTTCCAACTGAAGTGAAGAATCCAGGCTGCGGTTTACCGCAAAAATCGTCACTTCTTCATCCTCCGGACGGTACACCGCCGTTGTCTCCAGATAAGGCACATCGGTGAATTCCTTACTATCGTATTTCGGAGAATGAACAACCGGATGAAGCGCAATCCCACGGCCATAAACGGAAGCGTGAAGATACGGATAGAAAATCGTTTGTTTCCAAGACCGTCCCCCATTCTCCGTCATGATTGGCGCTATCACATTGACCAATTGCGCGAGGCACGCCATTCGCACGCGATCGGCGTGCTTCAGTAAGGTGATCAGCATACAGCCGACCAGCAGAGCATCCTCAAAGTTGTAAATATCTTCTAATTGGGGAGGCGCGATAGTCCATGGATCAATCTTTTTGTCCGCTTCTTTGGAATGAAACCAGACGTTCCATTCGTCAAAGCTTAGATTGATCGTTTTCTTGCTGCGTTTTTTTGCTTTTATATAATCACATACCGAAATTACAGTACGTATAAAATGATCCATATCCAAAGAATAAGCCAAATAACTCTGTGTATCGTTATTATAGTTGCCATAATATCTATGAAGCGAAACGAAATCGACGTGATCGTAAGTATACTCCAGTGTCGTCGCTTCCCATTGCGGAAACGTAGGCATAGAAGTATTGGAGCTGCCGCAGGAAACGAGCTCGATGGAAGGATCAACCCATTTCATCACTTTTGCGGTTTCTTCAGCGATCCGTCCGTATTCTTCCGCTGTTTTGTGGCCAATTTGCCAAGGGCCGTCCATTTCATTCCCCAAGCACCACGTCTTGATCTTGTGAGGCTCTTTATAGCCGTGGCTGACCCGAAGATCGCTCCAGTAAGTACCACCCGGATGATTGCAATATTCCACTAAGTTCCTCGCATCATCCATCCCGCGAGTACCGAGGTTAACGGCCATCATCACCTCGGTATTGACCGATTTCGCCCACTCGGCAAATTCGTTCGTACCTACATGATTCGGCTCGACCGTTTTCCATGCCAGCTCCAGCCTACGAGGGCGCTCCGCTATCGGACCCACGCCATCCTCCCAATTATAACCGGAAACAAAGTTCCCCCCCGGATAGCGAATAATAGGCACATTCAATTGACGAATCAGATCAGCAACGTCTTTTCGATAACCTTTCTCATCTGCTAGCGGATGGCCCGGCTCGTAAATCCCACCGTAAACCGCCCGTCCTAAATGTTCGATGAACGAGCCGTAAATACGCGGATCGATGGCGGAGATCGTAAAATCTTTATCGAGAATCATTTTGGCTTTCAATGTCATTGCAGCATGCCTCCTGAGATATTGTAATGGCTATTCAAATCATCTGAAAAATCTGCGGGTTTACCCCTTGACTCCCCCAACTGTAAGGCCGGAAATAAAGTATCGTTGGAAAAAGATAAACAATACAAAGATGGGCAAAATCGCCAATACCGATCCGGCGATCAAAATATCATAATTGTTTCCATAGGGCGTCAATAGAGAGGCTAACCCAATGGGCAGCGTCAATTTGTCGTCTGTCCTTAATACGATTAATGGCCACAGGAAATTGTTCCAGCTCGCCATGGCTTGCAGAATCGCCATTGCGCCGAAAGCCGGTTTCATTAAGGGCAGCATGATTCGAAAATAAGCTCCATATTCCGAACACCCGTCAATTCGAGCCGCATCCATGAAATCTTTCGGCAAACCCGTTACATACTGCCTGAAGAAAAACACGGGCAGCGGTGCCACAACAAACGGAAGAATAACGCCCGCGATCGTATTGATCGTTTTCATGGCAATGGTTAATTTGTACAGTGGCAGAATAATGATTTCGACGGGAACCATCATCACAACCAGTACCATGGTGAAAACGATATTTTTCCCTTTGAAATTGTACATCCCGAGGCCAAAACCGACCATTGAGGAGAAAAGTAAACACAGGACCGTATATAAACCCGTGATAAGTAAACTGTTTTTATACCATATAAAATACTTTTTGGCAGATGCGGAAAACAGGAATAAGTAGTTTTTCAAGCTCATGACGTCCGGTTGAATTTTCAAATTCAATCCAAAGCGAAGCAGTTCTTTCGATGGTTTTAAAGAAGCTAAGGTTAAAGCAAACAGCGGAAAAATGGCAAGCACCGCAAGCGCGATAAATAGAAGGATGAGCAGGATTGTAGAGACTCTCCATGTTGAGCGTTCTTCTTTCACGGGCTTAGTCCTCCTTCCTGAACAAACCGAAAAATTTCAACTGAATCAAGTTCAAAATCATGGTCAATCCAAGCAGGGTAATGCCAATTGCGGAGCCCATACCCAATTTGTTTTGTTCCAAGCCTTGCTGGTAAATATATCCCACCATTGTTAAACCGATATTATTCGGGGATTTGTTTCCGCTCCATAACATGTAGCTTTCCGTAAACATGGCGAAGCCTCCGTATATACTGATCGTCAAAACATAGATCGTTACCGGCTTTAGCAACGGGAGTGTAATATTCCAAAACCTTTGGAATGTGCTGGCGCCATCGATTTCTGCGGATTCATACAACTCATTAGGAATGTTCTGCAAGCCCGACAAAAAATATAAAATATTAATGCCGGTCCATCTCCATACAGCGAGCATAACTAAGGCTAACATGCCGGTAGAAGCTTCAAATAACCAGCGATGGGGTGAAAATCCCACCAAACCAACAATTTGATTCAACAAGGAGCCGGGAAGCTCTCCGAAGATGAGCCGGAATATGGTGCCAGCCACCACTACTGACGTCAATGCGGGAATAAACAGGGTCGATCGGAAAAAGTTCTTCCATCTCATTATTTTCGAGTTCAACCATACCGCCAAGACGAGAGGTAACGGAATCAGCACGAGCAAGGTCCAGAAAGTATATACGGCGCTGTTTTGGATTGCTTTGAAAAAAGTAGGGTTAAACAATTTCCGGTAATTATCCAATCCGATGAACTTCGTTTCTCCAGGAACTACATCTTGAAAGCTCATCATGATGGTGTTAAATACCGGATATGCAAAGAATAATAAAAACGAAATAACAAAAGGGAGAACAAATGCGTAAGGAGCGATCTTTTGGGAATATACAAAACGGTTCCATAGGCCGCTGCGCTGCCTCGCCGATTGTTTCAGTGCAGTCGTTTGGATTTCCAAAATTATTCTCCTTTCTTCGTCCTGAATGACGACAATCACTAAGCCATGTTTCTTAAGGCTAGTGATTGTCATCGGATCCGAATCCTACGCCCTGATCTTTATAAGAAGATTACTTCCGTATTTGATCTGCCGCTGACTTGAGCACCTTCGCAGGATCCTCGCCATCATTCAAGACTTTGAACATAACGGTTGTTTTAACGGCATCAGCGGCTGCCGGAGTCAAATCGCCGATATTGACCGGATTGATTTCGTCTTTTACCGTGATTAATGTCTTAAAAATGTCTTTTCCGAAATATTGGGTAAACTTGTTGTCTTCATTTACTGCAGGATCGTTCCAAACCTCTTTGCGGATCGGATCGAAGCCAAGCTGTTTCCATATTTGGATGTTTCCTTCTTTGGAAAGCTTGCAGTATGCCAGGAATTTCATAGCCAGGTCTTGATGCTTGGATTGTACGGTAACCGCGGTGCCGGTACCCCCCATACCTGCGGACCGGAAGCCGCCGTCCTTCCAGGCCGGCATCGGTCTAATGATAATTTTCCCTTTCAAGTCAGGCATGTAATCCGTAAAGCGTCCCATGTACCACATCGGCATAAATACGGAAGCAGCACCGCCATTATTCATGAATCCGTAATATTCTTCTTTATGATGCCCGCCGCCCGGTGCGAGAGCAACGACTTTATCCTTCACCATTTTCTGCAGGAACGTTAGTGTTTTGATATTTGTATCATTATCGAGGACCACTTTCCCGTCTTTATCCAAGTAATCGGAGCCTTGTTGAGAAATCAACGGCCAGAAGCTCCATTGATCCGTCGTTTCCACCGTCCCCATCGGCTTACCTGTAGCGGCTACCACTTTTTTGCCCGCTTGGTAATAATCGTCCCAGGTTTTGATGGCATCCGCGTTGACTCCGGCTTTATCGAGAAGCTCTTTGTTATAGTAAATCACCTGGGCACCGACATGGAAATCAATGCCATAGTATTTGCCCGCTTTCGAGTAGATGTCCACACGCGCTTTCACAATGTTGTTCAGTTCCGGCTCCACAATCGGGTTTAACGGAACTAATCCCGGGGTTCCTTTTAAGTAGTTTGCAAATTTGCTTATTTCGATGTCCGTAAGATCCGGTGCCCCCGTTCCCGATTGAAGCGCTACCAGCAATTTATTATGCATATCATCGTAAGGGAAATTCGCTGCTTCCAACTGAATTTTTTCATTCGGATGCCCTTCATTCCATGTCTGTGCCATGCTTTCGTAGAACTTCTGATGCAAAGCGTTAAAGGTCCACAACGTGAGCTTCGTGCCGTCACCGGTTTTGGTGCCGCTGTCTCCCGGCTTTGCCGTATCGGCACCAGGGTCCGACGGCGAGCTGTTGGAGCATCCGGCTAGAAGCAGAGTGAAAAGCATTGCCGACGACAACGTCATTGAAACCATTTTGCGCATGTCCATTCCCCCACGATTAAATTATTATGCTTATCCCTTGGGATCAAAGCCGTAAAATATTAAGCGCTTTCAAATGGGTGACGAGAATATGGATTGCTTTTCCGAGAAATTGAAAAGTCATAATCGTGTGCGCAAACGTTCATTTCGTGTCCGTTAACGTTAGTAACGTGTACGTACACGAAGAATATAGCACTATAGTTATTGGTTGTCAATTCCATCTTTTCCGATAATCACCTTCACCATAATTTGACAAATGTAGCGTTGATCCATATACTAAAAAATAGGACTACCGTGTGCCCACACGATAAAGGCAGGGGGAATCAGCATGAGTGTGACTATAAAGGAAATAGCCGATATTTGCGGTGTATCTCACGGTACAGTGGACAGAGCCTTGAACAACCGGCCTGGAATCAGCGATAAGACGAAAGAAAAAATTTTAAAAATTGCCGCGGAGCTTAACTATTACCCGGATTTTCGCGCAAGAAGTCTTGCCAAAGGCACGACAAAGACGATTGGCTTGGTCTTGTTTGATTTATATAATCGTTCATTTTCACAATTAACCAACGCAGTAGAAACGGAATCACGAAGCAAGGATTACTTGGTCAATTTGCTCTTGACAGATAAATGCATACATTCCGAAAAGGAAGCTATTGAAAATCTGATCAGCCGAAAAGTAGACGGCATAATCCTGTTTCCGATTAATCAAGGCGAAGCATTCGAGAGTTATTTGACAAATCTCAACATTCCGATCGTCACAATCTGCAATAAGCTCTCAGATAAGTGGAGTTTTGTCGGAATCGACGACCGAAGTGCGATGAAAGACGCCGTAACCTATGTAGCCGGGAAAGGTTACGAGCGAGTGGTTTATATTTGCCCTCCTCTCGCTTACCGCCATCAATCGAATATCTACACACAGCTTGAACGGTTTGAAGGCTTACTGGCCGGTATGCAGCAGTGCGGATATACCGAAGAGCCCGTTGTGATTACCGAAAAAGATTATTTGAGGGCATTGAGCCGCATCGATTTAAAAGCATCCAAAACGGCTATTTTATGTTCATGCGACTTATACGCCTTGGAAACGATGAATTTCTTGAAGGATAGAAACTATCGCATACCTGAAGATGTCGGACTCATGGGATTTGATAATATCGACGTATTAAAGTATATCTCTCCCAAGCTAACGACAGTGCATTACAATGTCGAAGAAATGGGCTTTCGGGCCGTGGATGCCCTTGTACGTCAGTTGGAAACGCAAACTCCTTCTTCTACGCCTTTGGTTGAATACAAAATCATTCAAGGGGAGTCGTTATAAATCAATTCTGCGGATGGTCATTTCCTCCAGCCCGACAAAAAAAGCACTGCCTATTAAAGAGTTGCTGACTCTAATAGACGGTGCTTCCGTTGGCTTTTAGGAATCTATATTATCTTTCTGAAGTCGTCCGACCCATAATATCAAGGAGATCAAAGTAAATGCAATGAGTGCCAACAAAGGGATTGTAATGAAACCCAGCCAATTGATGTAGTCCGTATTACAGGGTACCCCTGCTGTACACGGCAATATTTTGGCTAAACCGGGGATTTTTTGTTCTGAATAATGATAAAGAGATATCATACCGCCTAAGATACTTAAAGGCAGTATATAGGATATTAAACTCCGATCATTTTTGTAACATGCCATGCCGAGTAAAATGACTAAAGGATACATAAAAATTCTCTGAAACCAGCATAGCTTACATGGAATATAGCCCATGACCTCACTAAAAAACAAGCTTCCTCCAACAGCAAGCAGTGATACAATCCAAGCTAAATAAAGGCCATATTCTTTGCAAACGGTTTTTATTTTCCCGCCGAGCATGATTTACTTATCACCTTTCCGGGCATTTTCAATAGCTGTCTTTAATGCATTATAATCAAACGCGTTCTCGAATTTTTTGCCGTTTATAAAAAGTGTCGGTGTTCCTGATACGCCTGCTTTTTTAGCCATATTGTTATTTTCGTCCACTTCCGAAGCATACGCCCTCGATTGGATTTCTTTTAGCATCTTATCATAATCCACCGCTATATTTTGCTTTCGGGCCAGGTCGGTCAAGAATTCCGGAGTAGCCCACTGCACCTTTTCATCACCTTGATTTTTATAAATAGCATCATAATATTTCCAATAGGATTCATTACTCTGATGATAAATGGAATGCGCCGCTAGCGCTGCCGTATAAGAATCGGGACCAATAATGGTAAAATCCATAAAATATAGAGAGGCTATGCCTGTATCTATATACTCTTTCTTTAGTTGCGGTTCAATTTGCTGGCTGAAATATTGACAGGAAGGACATTTGTAATCACCAAATTCAACGATTTTAACAGGAGCCTTAGGGTCTCCAAGGACCGGTAATTTGTCGTAAGCAAACTGGACAGGATTTGATTTTATATTTACTATCACTATCGTTGCATTAATCTTCTCTGAATCTTCATAATCTTCTGTCTTTTCTGAGTCCAAGCATAAAAAAATCCTTTACAATGAAATGGCAGGTAGTTCCTGTCCATAATTCACTGAAAAGGATTAAGCACATGGACAAGGATACCCTATTTTCTTCATTTGGTAAATGGTTAGCACCGATTTGTTCGAAAACGTTCAAAGATCGCATCGCAGCGACCGGGCAGGATAAATACGTTAAAAAGCTTACTACGCTGGCTTATCTCAAATTATTCCTACATGCTCAGCTTCAACAACGTGACGGGCTGCGGGAAATTGCAGACGATGTTCTATGCGAAGAGTTTCAGCAGGAACTGGATCTGAACACGATCTCCGCGGCTCAGTTAAGCCGCAAGCATAATCAAGTCGATTCTGCCCTCCTTGAGCAGGTCTTTACTGAACTGGTCGTCCGAATTCAAAAACAGGTGAACCCCTCTAGAATCCGCAGCGATTTCAAGATCATTGATTCGACAACCATTGGACTTTGCTTGCAAAAGTATAAGTGGGCTGTCTTTCGTAAAACAAAAGCCGGCATTAAGGTTCACCTACGCCTGGTGTATGTGGATCAAGATGACGTGATTCCAGAGAAAGCAGTCATGACGCCAGCCCGGAAAAACGACCGCACACAGATGGATTCACTCATCGATGAGACAGGAGTCACTTATGTGTTTGACCGTGGTTACGTTGATTATTCCACGTTCGACCGTTATTGTGATCAGGGTATTTTCTTCGTCACTCGGCTGAAGAAAAATGCGATCATCCGCCCGATCCATTCGTTTAAGCTTCCTTCGAACAGTAAGGTTTTATCCGATGAAATGGTGTACATCGGCACTCCACAAAAGCGGATGGAGAATGTCTTGAGGTTGATTCATACGGTCGATTCGGAAGGGAATTTACTGGCCATTGTAACCAACCGCTTTGATCTGGATGCCGATGAAATCGGCGAGATGTACCGCAAACGCTGGGCGATCGAGACGTTTTTCAAATGGATGAAACAGCATATCCGTATTAAATCGTTCTACGGCACAAGCGAACGCGCAGTGATGAACCAGATATGGATCGCACTGATCGCCTTCTGCTTACTGGTTCTGCTCAAACAGGAAGCAGAAACATCACATCCCTTATTACAGTTATATCGTTGGTTAAAAGTATTGCTATGGAAGCCGTTTGAGATGTGGCTGAATCGAATGAAGCAAAGACCAAGTCGAACCTCTGCCGGGCGAAGAAAGAGATAGCATTCTATTGTATCGCAAAAACCGCTAATGTATATTTTTACCAAATGGACAGAGCTACCTTTAATGGCCGCTCGACCTTTTGGACATCCGAGTAAATAAACTCTTTCAGAATTTTTTGACAATTTGACTGATCAACTTTTATGCAACACTAGTGGATTGTTATGAAAAAATATGAAAATTCATTGTTGAGGGATACATATTTTCATTTCTTTGAAGAAACCCAACTTTGTGTAATTGAAAACATGCTTGTTCAATATTATTGAAATGGAATAATGAACATACGTTAATGGAAATAATAATTCAGTCACTTCAACCAAAGTAACTGGAGGAATAAAATGTCTAATGTAAACCTCTCTGTAATTTATTACAGCTCAACAGGAGCAAATTATCAACTTGCTCAATGGGCAGCTGACGGCGGGAGACAAGCAGGCGCGGAGGTAAGAATTCTGAAGGTACCCGAGCACGCCCCTGAAGCTGCAATTCACGCAAATCCTGCATGGAAATCTCATTATGATGAGGCAAAGACTGTTTCTGAAGTGTCCGAAGGTGATTTGGAGTGGGCGGATGCAATTATTTTCAGCACGCCTACCCGTTTTGGTAACGTTGCCGCGCAGATGAAGCAGTTTTTAGATCGAACCGGCGGACTTTGGTTCCAAGGTAAGCTTGTAAATAAGGTTGTAAGCGCCATGACCTCTGCGCAAAATCCGCATGGGGGTCAAGAACAAACAATTCTAGCGCTTTATACAACTATGTACCATTGGGGGGCTATAATAGCTGCACCTGGTTACACAGACCCGGTCCTTTTTAAAGCCGGCGGCAACCCCTATGGGACAAGTGTCTCTGTCGATCAAAATGGAAAGATGATTGAAGATGTTCGCGAGGCTGTAATCCATCAAGCTAAACGTACAGTGACGGTAGCGAAATGGGTAAAAAACGGGCAACAACATTAAAATAACGGTACGATCAAAGGAGCGGCTGACAGCTGCTCCTTTTTCTTACAATCTTTCATGAAGAACGATAAAAGGCAGGCTCGTCATTATAGACTCACTCCACAAAATCATAATGGATAGGCATAATGATGTAGCGAAGGTTTATTCTGTTTGAATAAAAGCGGGTTCCATAAGGTTGAACCTATGTTTTGCAATCCGGATGAACTCGGACATAGCAACAGTTGTATAGGCATCTTTGCGACGAATGAATAGAGTCGGTGTTTTGTAGAACTTATCCGAGATTTTCTGGAACCGCAAGTTATATTGAACATTAGCTCTCTCAACCACCGAACGAGGCAAAAGAGAGACCCCAAAGCCGGCGTGAATACATCCAAGGATTCCCTCCAATGTTCCGAATTCCATGATCTTGGCAGGAATGATTCCTTTCAAGCTTAACCAATCCTCAAGTTTTCGACGGTAAGAGCAGCCAACACGAAACACCAGCAAAGTCAGATTCCGGAATTCCTCAAATCGCTCAATTGAGGGGAATTGTCCTCCAGATACGAGCACAAGTTCCTCAACCCCAACTTCTGTAACATCTAGGTCTGCATGCTCAACCGGTGCGGCTACGAAAGCTCCGTCCAATTCGTACTTCAACACTAAATTGATGAGTTCATCCGTCGATCCTGTTTTCAATGACAAATCGACCTCTGGATAGGAGTTATGGTAATCGGAGAGAATAAATGGCAGCCGAATCGCTGCCGTGGTTTCAAGAGATCCGATCCGAAGCGGCCCGCGTGGAATCGAGTTATCTGCAACGGCTCGTTCTGCTTCTTGTGTAAGAAAGAGAATTTTCTCCGCATAGGACTTAAGCACCTCTCCGGATGCTGTGAGTCGAACCCCTTGCCGCGCACGATGAAACAGCACCGTGTTCAGATCACTTTCAAGTTGCTGGATACGGATGCTTATACTCGATTGAACGTATTCCAGTTTTTCGGCTGCCCTGGTAATGCTGCCTTCGTTTGCGACTGCCAAAAAAATCTGCATATCTCGGATGTCCATCGCCATTCCTCCATTTATATATTGATTTTTTTAATGTAAAACATCATATAGATTCATTTTACACAATATCTTAGTGGAGTTACAATGGATTTAGAAAACTAAGGTTGTTAGATAACAGGAGGTTTTCAAAAATGTTTGAGACAGAATTAACACGTACTCTCAAAATTCGATACCCGATCTTCCAAGCGCCGATGGCAGGCGGCCCTACGACTCCCGACTTAGTAGCGGCAGTTTCAAACGCCGGGGGCCTGGGCAGCCTGGGTACCGGATACTTAGCGCCGGAACAACTCCGTAGCGCGATCCAAAAGGTCAGACAATTAACGGATCGGCCGTTTGGGGTCAACTTGTTTGTACCTGAGCAAACAATAGAATCGGAAAAAACGATCGGCCAAATGACAGATTACCTTAATAAATACCGCGTCGAACTTGGCATTGCACAAAATCCATCGATCCTGAAGGTTTCGGAGTCATTTGAGGAGCAGGTGCAAGTATTATTGGAAGAGAAAATCCCAGTATTTAGTTTCACCTTTGGCATACCGCCACAAGATGTGCTCCAAGCTATGAAGCAGTGTGGAACATTCGTGATAGGCACTGCAACAACAGTTGAAGAAGCCAAACAATTGGAAGCGGCTGGCGTAGACGCTATTGTGGCTCAGGGAAGCGAGGCGGGAGGACACCGCGGCACATTCTTGAAGAACGGTTCTGACAGTCTGATAGGCACCATGGCCCTTGTTCCGCAGATTGCGGATCATGTGTCGATTCCGGTCATCGCCTCGGGGGGCATCATGGATGGACGGGGGCTTGTAGCAAGTCTCACATTAGGAGCCGCCGCCGTACAGATGGGCACTGCGTTTCTGGCTTGCCCCGAAAGCGGCGCCCATGCAACGTACAAACAGAAGATCCTTTCAGCAAATGAGGATGACACTGAAATTACACGCGCATACTCGGGCAAAGCCGCACGAGGCATTCGAACAAAATTTATGAATGACATGCATCGGTATCCCGGAACAATTCCTCCCTACCCCATTCAAAACGCAATGACGCGAGACATTCGCCAGGCAGCTGCAAAAGTGAATAACCCCGAGTACATGTCACTCTGGGCGGGCCAAGGTCTTAGGTTAGCCAACGATCACTCTGCCGCTGCAATTGTCAAACAGACCATGAATCAAGCAAATATTCTTGTCAAAAGGATTGCTAATCTTGGAATGATCGACAACTAATTAGGGGAAATTACGTAACGGATCTAATATGTTATAGAGAAGCTAAAAGAAGGAGAAAAATTTATGCCGTTACTCCGTTTAGACCTCATAGAAGGACGAGATAAGGCAAGTCTGAAAAAACTTTTAGATGTCGTACATGAAACTGTAGTAGAGGCTTTCGACGTTCCTCAACGCGATCGTTACCAAATTGTTCACGTGCATCCAGCGGATGAAATGATTATAGAGGATACCGGTTTAGGATTTAACCGTACCAATAATCTTGTTGTTCTTTCCATTGTAAGTAAAGCCCGGCCAAAAGAGAAGAAACAAAAACTCTACGCCTTATTGGCCGAAAGACTAGAAGCTGAATGTGGTATCGCACCGACTGATTTAATGGTATCTATTGTTGAAAATAATGATGCTGACTGGAGCTTTGGACAGGGTGAGGCACAATTTTTAACCGGTAAGTTGTAAGTTTGGAGTGATTTTCTTAAGTAAACGAAGACGACAGTTTAACATCAAGAGGTGATACCCATGTATATTCCTCCGCACTTTCAAATTGAAGATGTTGAAATTGCTTACAACATTATAAAAGAATATAGTTTTGCGACTTTGTTTTCTCAACACAATGGCATCCCCTTTGCCACTCATCTGCCATTAATTTTGGATAAGGAGAACAAATACTTATATGGGCATTTTGCTCGCCCGAATCCTCAGTGGAAGGATATTAATAATCAAATCGTATTAGCTGTTTTTCATGGTCCTCATTGCTATATTTCACCCTCATGGTATGAGACGAATACTGCAGTTCCAACATGGAATTATGTGACTGTTCATGTATACGGCGAAGTCGAACTAATAAAGGATGAACAAGAATTAATGGATTCATTGCATGAAATGGTACTAAAGTATGAAGCTCCTAATAGTTCATATAGATTGCAAGATGTAGACGCTGACTTTCTTGCCGGGATGAACAAAGGTATTCAAGGATTCAAAATTAAAATCAACAAAATAGAGGGCAAAGCAAAGTTAAGTCAAAACCACTCAGAACACCGACAAGAACTTATCATTGCTCAGCTGGAACAAATTTCGAATGCAGACGAAAAAAAGATTTCCGCGCTTATGAAATCAAACCTAAAAAAATAACGCGTTTATGCTATCGAGTACAAAGTATGAAATCCCCAGCTTTCCGGCTGGGGATGATTTTTTTGCCTTTAATAAACGGTTATTTTAGCTGTTGTCTTCATGTCTTTGTATGTAGCTGTCAGCACCGTTTCTCCGCGCTTCAATCCAGTCATTGTCCCCGTTGGGTCTACCGTAACGATAGTCGGGTCTGCCGTTGAAAATGTACTGTATTTTGTAACGTCGTTCCTTTTACTGCCATACACGGAGTTAAACACGGAAGTATCCATGTTTTCTTTGACAACGAGACTATAATCGGTCGAATCCAGCTCTATAGCGGATTTGGGAGGCTGCGGCTTGCCGTAGACATTGTCCGCTACCCGCTCGCTTATGACCTTGGACGAGGTGTTTGCGTTTGCGCTTTCATTTGAATTAGGACCGCTTTGATTTTCATCGGCATAAGCGGAAACGCCCAATAATTGAGAAACGGATACCGGCTCAAACCCTTGATCCCGCAATCTTTTTATAATGCGAGGGAGCGCCTCGGCGGTATTCCCTACGGTAGAGTGCATGACAATAATTGCACCCGGTCTGATTTGATTAAATACATGAGCCTCTACTTGATCTGCAGGCTGCTCCATCCAGTCCTGCGTATCGACATTCCAGAAGATCGTATATATTTTTTGATCCACTAACCATTTCACTTGCTCTTCTGCAATGCATGTGTAAGGAGGACGAAAAAATTGGGGCTTATGTCCTGTAATTTGTTTTAGTATTTTTCCCGTATCCAGCACTTCCTTTTGGAACTGGTCAAAAGGGATATCCGTCAGTCTGCGGTGATCGTAAGTGTGATTGGCTACATCGCTTCCTTCATTTACGATACGTTTCACAATATCCGGATGAGCTTCGGCACGGCTGCCTATAAGAAAAAAGGTGGCTTTAGCATGATTTTCCTTAAGCTCGTCCAAAATTTTGGGAGTATACACCGTATCAGGTCCGTCGTCGAACGTCAAGGCTACCTGACGTTGATCAGGCTTGCCGCCCTGTTTGGCATAGTCAGGATATTTTGCGGACATATCAGCCATCGCTGCACATTGGGGCGAAGCATTTGCCGGGACAGAATTTATTCCTGTAAGCCAAAAGAAGCATACCGTAATCGCGGATAAGGGGATCCACTTTTTCATGCCAACATCACTCCTGTTTAGTTTAGTGCGAACCATCTAAAATGAACGTATCAATGTTGGGACGTCACAGATTCATCGGACCATTTTGATTCCCGTTAGGCTCCACCTTCCTTCTAAAAATTACGAATGATAAGCCATTCAGCGAATATTAGTCATGGCTTCTTCCGTATACAGGGGTTCGATAGGAAGACCTGCTTTTAGAGGGCTGATTTGTTAAAGTGTCGTTAATCCTGCAATAATTGTCAGAAAAATATGGAGCAGTCTAGTAACTATTTGTCCAATCGAATCTATTAAAACGAGCATAATATATTATGCAGACTACTAGCTGCACACTATATTTCTCTAAAATTAAAGGGGGTGAGATGAATGTCCGTTACTTCAAAACAGGTACAGTCGCTCGTTGGCAAGCATGTATTCATTATGACTCGCGAGGGAAAAGTTGTTGAAGGTACTCTGTTTAAGTTCAGTAATAATAAATTATATCTACGTTCAAATGCAAAGCCCGTAGGAACAAGCGCTTTTACAACCCCGTTTATAACAACACTTGTTCTATTTGATTTGCTCGCGATATCGTTGACGCCATTCTTCTTTTTTCCGTTTTTCATTTGAATGGGATAAATAGGATCACAATATTAGAATGGGTGAAAGCGTGGGAATCTAGGATTCTTACATGCTTTCTTTTTTTTGTGCTGCGGATTTTTAAAAATGGAACGACCGCCTTGCGATCCTTATGCTATACTGTGTAATATTCCGAACAACCCTAACAGATTGAGGCGACTTCAATTGAAAAATTGGTTCTACAGGCTGCTATTATCTTATTTGCCCATCTTTCTCGCCATCGTATCCGCCATTATCTTGATCTCGTTTTTTGCTGTTAAGGATTTTTCGCAAAAGGAAGCCAAATCAGCGAATCGCTTATTTTTATCCTATGTGCAGCAAACCATCGAGCAGTCATTGAAAGATATTGATTCCACGATCATCAAAGGGATTTTGACCGATAAAAGCATCAAGCTGTTTTTTTACCCGACTCCCGATCTGAATCGCTATGTCGTGAATAACCAAGCTTCCGAGAAAATTCAAAGCCTGATCGATACGAATCCGATGATCAACTCGATTTATATGGTTCGACTGTCCGACCATACGGTCCTCAGCAGGAATGCTTTGATGCCGCTGGAGGAATTCGGCGATCGTGAGTTCATTAAGAGGCTGATTTCGAATCCCGGCCTTCCTCAGAACTGGACCCTGCGGGACTACCATGAATTTTTCGACCAGAAACCAAGCTCCGTCGTCACGCTTGTCCGGAAGGTTCCTTTACTGTCCGGCAGCGACGGCTTTCTTGTGGTGAACGTAGGGACCGACCTGATCGTCAAATCGTTTGATGACATTTATAAATCGAATATCGATCAGATGAGTGTTGTAGACAAAGATGGCAATTTACTTTTCGGCACGGATCCACGGGCTGCGGTGAACAAAACTTCTTCCTCACAAGACCGGAGATTGCCAGGCATTCAATCGGATTACACGGGATGGGAGTATCGCAGCGGTATCGGAAGCAATTTCGTCTACAGCGTCTTTTCGATCTTTTCCTATATTTGGATTACCCTCATCCTTGTAGCCGTTTGCTCCGGAGCCGCTTGGATCGTCTTCGTGACAAGGCGAAATTATAAACCTTTGGAGCGGATATTGGGCCGCATTCATCATTATTCCAAGAACAAAAGCTTTGAGTTGTCGGGAGAGAAAGGGAGCGATGAATTTCATTTTATCGATTCGGCCTTGGACAAGCTGATCGAGCAGTCGAATGAGGTTCAGAAGCAATCGGAGGAGAATCTGCAGTATCGCAGACAATATTTTTTCCATGAGCTGCTGCTCGATGCCGGTACCATCAGCAGGGAGGTATGGGAAACCGAAATGAAGGCCTTCGGTTTGCCGGAATATGCGGAAGGGTGGAGCATGGCCGTTATCGAGATGGATAAATACGCGGTGTTTCTCGAGCGTTATCCGCGAAGGGACCAGCATCTGCTCAAGTTCGTGCTTAGCAGTGTCATTAAAGAAATCGCAGATCAGCATCACTCGGTCGTGTGGACGGAGTGGATATCCGGCCATCAGCTTGCCGCGTTATACCAATGGCCGTCAAGGAATGATACGAAGGCTGCCGAATTGTGCGAAAGCATACGGAAATGGGTGGAGCTAAATCTGGATTTCACGGTGTCGGTCGGTATCGGCAATAGCGCGCCCGAAATCGCCGAAATCAAAGCATCCTTCGACGAAGCCTTGGAAGCGCTAAAGTATAAATCATCGCTCGGAGGCAACAGGGTGATTGAATTCCAACAGGTTTGGGAGAAGTCCCCGAACAGCGTGACTACAAAGCATGTGCAGATCATTCGATCCTTGGCCCAATCGTTCCGCATGGGCGAAGACAAATGGGTCATGAATATGAACAAGCTTTTCGATGATCTAAGCTCGGAATTTTTATCAAGAGACGATATCGTCAGCTTAATCAATTATATGATGTACCATATTTTCCGGGAAATATCGGGATTCTCGAGCGAGATCCAGGATGTTTGGACGAAAGACGCTTTACCTCAGATGGGCGAGCTTCTGAACAAGTTCGATACGCTTGAAGATTTGAAGTCGGGCTGCCGCCGGATCTTCTCCGAAGCGTTGGACAAGATTGAGGGACAGAGGAACCTGCGAAGCAACAAAGAACTGATTCTGCATGTGAAAGCTTACGTGGAGCAGCATTTCTCCGATCCGGAATTGTCCCTTACGCAGCTTGGAGACGCTTTCCAAATCAGCTCCAAATATGTGAGTCAGCTGTTTAAAGAGGCGTTCGGCGAGAAATTCGTCGATTATTTGGTCAAAGTTCGCGTGGATCATGCAAAGATCTGGCTGGCGGAGACCGAGCTGCCCGTACAAGAGATTGCGGCGAAAGCCGGGTATACGCATTCGTTTTCATTTATCCGGGTGTTTAAAAAGCTGGTGGGGATGACACCGGGCGATTATCGCAAGGAATTTCGCTCCCAGCAATCCTAATTGTGCATGACCGGAAAATAGTGCATGACGATAAACCGATGAGACCGGCGATAAAACGGCTGGTTTCGTCGGTTATTTTTTGGTTGATAAAAATTTATAAGTTTTCGTAAGCTTCGCATCAACCTTGGTAAACGCGCTGGTCCTTGTAAGGCAAGGACGGCGTAGCCGTTTATCCTGGCTTCAAACGCTCATGAGTATTGGCGGAATCGTGTTTATTGACCTTCGTGCCGGTGATGGACTAAAGTAAGGGGCGTCCAGATAACAAAAACAGATGCAAATTGAGAAAGGAGGTTGAAGTGAACGATGAGTACAATGATACCCGTGAAAGCCTTGGGCGCGGAGCAGGAGCGGAATTTCAAACGAAGAATCCGCTTTCGCAAAAATATTCCCCTGATGCTGATGTTCTTTCCTGTGGCCGTTTATTTTATTGTCTTTAAATATGTTCCGATGCTGGGTTCGGTGATCGCCTTTAAGCAATACAATTTTTCCGACGGCATTCTGGGCAGTCCATGGGTAGGATTGGACAATTTCCGGCTGCTGTTCAGCAACCCCCAGATGGTCAATACGATTCGGAATACGCTTCTGTTAAGCGCATTAAAAATAGCAGCCGGTTTTCCATTTCCGATCCTGCTTGCTATTTTGCTCAATGAGGTGCGCAAAGCCTGGTTTAAGAAAACCGTTCAGACCTTGGTTTACCTGCCTCATTTCTTTAACTGGATCATCGTATCGGGCATCGTGATTACGATTTTTTCCCAGGAGAACGGCGTCATCAATCATTTGATCGTTAAATGGGGAGGAACGGCATACCCGTTCTTGTATAAGGAGTTATCATGGATTGTGATATTCCTTGGGTCAGGCATATGGAAGGAAGTCGGTTTCTCCACGATTGTGTATCTCGCGGCCATTACCTCCATCGATCCGAGCTTGTACGAATCGGCAGGTATGGACGGAGCAAACAAATGGAGACAGATCTGGCATATCACGCTTCCGAGTATTCGGCCGACGATCGTGCTCCTGCTTATTCTTTCGATGGGCAGCGTCATGGAAGTGAGCTTCGATCAAATTTATCTGCTTCAGAACAGTGTCGTTTCCAATGTATCTGAAGTCATCAGTACGTTTATTTATCAGGCTGGACTACAGGGGGGCCAGTTCAGCATAACGTCCGCCATGGGACTGTTTGAATCGCTGGTAGGGCTAATCCTTGTTATCGCCTCGAACCAAATCGCACGCAAGTTTAAGCAGGGTTTGTGGTAATGCCTGTACCGTTTCGGAATAATGCAAAATAGGCTGCAAGGAAGGGATGCGAAATGAAGGCCACCATTGGGGAGAAAGTATTTTATTTTGTGAACTACATCTTGATGACGCTGGCCGGCTTGAGCTGCCTGCTCCCGCTGCTTCATATTGTCGCCTTGTCTCTTAGCGATTCGGGTTCGATATCGGCCGGATTGGTTTCCTTTTATCCGATCGGTTGGGAATGGGACTCCTATCAAAAATTGCTTGGCGGCACGAATATCGTGGAGGCATTCCGGAACAATGTCGTAATTACGGTCGTCGGTGTCTTGCTGTGCATGACCTTTACGATTCTGGCCGCCTATCCGCTATCTCGCAGCTATTTTTACGGCCGCCGTTTTTTTACGCTCGCCATCGTTTTTACGATGCTGTTCGGAGGCGGATTGATTCCCACTTATCTCTTGGTCAAGTCACTGGGGCTTGTCAATACGTATGGAGCCTTGTGGCTTCCAGGTTTGGTCAGCGCTTACAATATGCTGCTGCTCCGGACCTTCTTTGAAAACATCCCCGAGGAGCTGATCGAGGCTTCCCGGATCGACGGATGCTCGGAGACAAGAATTTTACTGCAAATTTTGCTGCCGCTTTCTTTTCCGGTGCTGGCGACGCTGACGCTTTTTTACGCCGTCGGATTTTGGAATATGTTCTCCAGCGTGTTGATTTATATTAATGACAGCAGCAAGTTCAATTTATCCGTTCTCGTGCAAAATATGATCAAAAGCCAAACGATCCTGCAGGAAGTCGGAGAGCTTGATGCGGACCAAGTGCAGCGAATTACGCCGGAATCGATCAAGTCGGCCGCGATTGTCGTTATGATCGTACCGATGCTGTGCGTATATCCGTTTTTGCAAAAATATTTTGTGAAAGGCAGCATGATCGGCTCGATAAAAGGTTAGTCGCGAATTAGATCCTGGTGGAGGCGGAAGAAGATGAAACGATGGAGAAATCCTTTATTTAAGGCAGCGACTATAGGGATGGCGGGTGCTTTGGTTTTGAGCGCCTGCTCGAAAACCGATCCGAAAGCGGCCGGCGGCAAAAACGGCGAAGCCAGCAAGCCTGAGATTACGGTCATGGCCTTCGATTTCGGCAATGTGCCGAAGGAAGAAGGAACGATGGAGAAAAACCGGTGGGTCGATTGGATTAATCAGAACGCTCCCGTGCGCGTCAAATTTATTTCGATTCCCAGATGGGAATCCGTACCGAAGCTGAACGCCTTGTTTGCTTCCGGAGATGCGCCCGATTTGATCATGGAATACGACAAAGCCTTTCTGAACAGCCTGTACGTTCAAAAGCAAATACTGCCGCTCGACGATCTCATTCAAAAGGACAGCCCTTATTACGCAGGTATACTGCAAAAGTATCCGACGCTCGCAAAAATGGGAAAGCAGGATGACGGAAAAATTTATAAAATCGGCAAGGTGAATGGGGCCGATGTGAATACGGGCATCTATATCCGAGCGGATTGGTTGAAGAAGCTTCATCTCAACATGCCGACAACACCCGACGAATTGCTGAATGTCGCAAAAGCGTTCGCCGAGCAGGATCCGGACGGAAACGGCAAGAAGGATACCTACGGGCTCGCGCTCAGCACGTTTGACGGCATTATCAATTACATGTTCCAGAATGTGAATTGGATCATGGACAACGGCCAACTGACGCATGATTGGCAGCGGGCGAAGGCGGCGGCGGATTTCAAGAAGAAGCTATTCGACGCTGGCGTAACCGATAAAGATTATTTGACCGACAAAAACGGGAAGAAAGCGGAGCAGGATTGGATGAGAGGAAAACTGGGCATTTGGAATTTTACCTTCCAGCTATCCTCCTATCAAGATTTCAAGAAAAACAACCCGGACGGCGAAGTGGCTATCCTGCCGATGCCGGCCACGCAATACGGTCATTTCAGCCCGGAGATCAACTCCCCGTTTGCCGTGAATGCCGTGATCAACCGAAACGCGAAAAATCCGGATGCGGTCATGAAATATTTGGATTGGATTTTGAATCCGGCGAACTCCACGACGTTGAAGTACGGTTTGGAAGGCGTTCATTGGAAAAAAGGGACTAACGGCTGTCCTCAGCCTATAGATAAGGCCAAATATACCAAGGAAGTCGCCTATACTCAAGGCTATTTGGTTCTTCATTCCAAGTTCGCGGAAGGAAAGTGCGGGACCGTAGAAGGATCTTTGGATACGAGCGACCCGGTACAAAAAGATTTTCTTGAGCTCTACAAAACCGCCAAGAAGGAGTACGTAACGCCGGAGCGTCCGATGCCCTATGCCATCGACAACAGCAGCCTGCCTGCTCTGCCACCGGATTTGCTGACCATCCAGACCAATGCCACGAAGGCCGTTCAGGATATTTGGAACAAGTCCATCGTAAGCGGAAGCGCGTATACTACGGAACAAGCGCTCAAGGACGCGCAAGATTTGTGGAAGAAATCCGGCGGGGATAAAGTGGACGAATGGATGCAAAAGTATTACGCAAGCAACAAGCAGAATATTGTTCATACCAAGGAGTGGTACGACTCCATTGTTACTCCATAATTTAATCGTAAAGAGGTGCATTGTATGAATCTGGGGATCATCGGGGAGTGGACGGAAGAAAGCTTCAAGCAGGCGGCCGACCATCAATTGGATTTTGTAGAGTTCTGCGTCAATGTGAACAAAAATGCGGATGAGTTTTTAAACCGTACCGGCGAGATCAGAAATTGGATAACCCGTTATAACGTCGGGGTGGGCTCTGTCGGAAGATGGGGCTCCGACCGGATCGGGAAAGACGGGATTATCGAAGAGGAATTGGACAGGGAGATCCGGTTGATTCAGGCTGCAAGCGAGCTGGGGTGCAAGGTGTATGTATGCGGCTGTAATAAAGTTGAGGAACTGTCTTATCACGAGAATTGCCAGCTTGCCATTGCTTATTTCTCCAAGCTGATGGAAGCCGGACAGTCCAGAGGTGTCAAAATAGCCGTATACAACTGTTCATGGAATAATTTTGTCGATAACGCCATGGCTTGGACGGTTATCCATGGTTATTTGAAGGAATTGGGCATCAAATATGATCCCTCGCATTCGCGCTATGCGGGAAGGGATTACTTAAAAGAAATGAGAGATTGGGGAAAACGATTTGAGCATGTACATATTAAAGGCTCGCTGATTGTGGACGGCACGCGTTTGGACGATCCTCCGGCGGGTCTGGACCAAACGGATTGGGGCTCGTTCATGGCCGTATTGTATTCGGTTCAATACAAGGGAGGACTCAGCATCGAGCCTCATTCCAAGACTTGGGTCGGAGAGCTGGGCAATCAAGGAATCGACTATACGGTCCGGATGATGATGCGATTTTTGTTCCGGTAATTTCTGAATAACAATATGAATAGGAGTGAAGCGAATGATTACTTTAACGGCTTTCGCTGACGAAATTTCACCTGATTTGGAAGTTCAAATGGATGTGCTGGCTTCCGAAGGCATTTCTCATATCGAGTTCCGCGGGGTATGGGGGAAAAATGTTTTAAAATTGACGGATGAGGAAATAGCGCAAGTGAAAGAACGTTTAGACTCCCGGGGCTTTAATATTTCATCGATCGGTTCCCCGATAGGGAAAATTAAAATTACGGATGCATTTGAGCCTCATCTGGAAGATTTCAAAAGAGCGATCGCTTTGGCTCATTATTTTGATGCGCCGTTCATACGGATCTTCTCTTTCTTCATGCCTGAAGGAGAAAATCCTGCCGTTTACCGTGAAGAAGTTTTAAGCCGGATGAAGCAGCTGGTAAGCCTGGCGGAACAAGAGGGTGTCGTGCTGCTGCATGAAAACGAGAAGGATATCTACGGGGATACCGGCGAGCGCTGTCTCGATATCCTGCAAGCGTGTGATTCTCCGCATTTACGCGCTGCATTCGATCCGGCCAACTTTGTCCAATGCGGCGTACGTCCTATGGAGGAGGCTTTTCCTCTCGTCGAACCTTACATTGCTTACTATCATATTAAGGATGCATTGTCCGAAACGAGGAAGGTTGTACCGGCCGAAGAGGGAGACGGGCAATTGCGCGAGCTGACGGGGATGTGGAAGGAGCCGAAGTATGAAGGCTTCCTGTCGCTGGAGCCGCACTTGTCCGCAGTCGGAGCTATTCAAGGCTTCAGCGGACCGGACTTATTCAAAGCAGCCGCGCAAGCCTTAAAAAAGCTATTGACGGAAGCTGACATCGAATGGAAGTAAAGGGCTGGGCGTTCAAGAGATGTAAAAACCGTCAGTGCGATTTGCCGCACTGACGGTTCTTTTTTTTCTCCCAATTACCACGCATAAGCCTTCGGAGCGGCTCCTCCCGGTCCCGGGAAAATCTCGTCCAACCGGGCTAACACTTGGTCGTCTAGCTGAATGTCCACTACGCGCAGCGTATTCTGAAACTGTTCCAGGGTACGGGGACCGATAATCGGGGCGGTCATGGCCGGATGAACCAGTGTCCAGGCCAATGCGACATTCGCTTCCTGCTCACCGAGCTCCTTGCACAGCTTGCCGAAGGCTTCCAGCTGGCCTTGGTGTTGCTCCACCCGCGCTTGGCTGCGCGAGCTTCTGGAGCCTTGGGCCGGATTTAGCGCATTGCCGCCGAGAAGGCCTCCGTCTAGCGGACTCCAAGCAATCACGCCGATGCCGTGCTCCTCAGCTGCAGGCAGCACTTCCAGCTCCGGCAATCTGCATAATAAGCTGTATTTGTGCTGCTCCGATACCAATCCAAGGAAATGGCGGGCCTTCGCTTCGTATTGCGCTTTCACCAAATCGCGTCCGGCGAAATTGCTGGCTCCGACGTAGCCGATTTTACCTTGGTACACGTACGTTTGAAACGCCTCCCACAATTCATCCCACGATACATTGCGGTCGACGTGATGCATTTGATACAATTCGATATGATCCGTTTGCAGCCGCTCCAGCGATGCTTCCAAATGGCGGCGAATCTTATAAGCGGACAAACCTCGCTCGGCGTTGGGCCCGTCATGCGGATTTTCCATATCTCCATAAACCTTGGTCGCGAGTATGACCTTCTCCCGTCGTCCTCCGCCTTGAGCGAACCATCGTCCGATAATTTCCTCCGTCTTGCCGCGAGAGCCTACGCCCCCGTACACATTCGCCGTATCAAAAAAGTTGACTCCGGCATCCAGTGCCGCATCCATGATCCGATAGGCTTCTTTTTCATCCGTATCCACACCGAAATTCATCGTGCCCAGGCACAGCCTGCTGACCTTCAATCCCGATTTACCCAGATAAGTATACTTCATGAAAAAATACCTCCTTCTAACGAATGGCAATCCTTTTACTTCTACATCATATCGCTGGTTTGTCCAATATAAAAGTACGCAGTTTTTGTTTAGATAGTTAGCGTCGAGAAATTTACTTACCTGAAGGTTACTTCATTCAAATAGTCCTTCACGGCACTTGCACACCGGTAAGTTAAATTCAGTCGATAGCTTGTTCCTGGCTTTGGGAGTATCGTATAGTATGTCAGTTCATCTTACATAAGGCTTGAGGAGGCAGACATTCTTATGAAGTCAAAGAAATGCCGGTTTAACCTGCTGTTATGCTCTTTCGTCCTGGCGACCTGTATCCCGTTCTATCCGGCGTCGGCTCAAGCGGCCTCGGATTCGGCAAGCGGGCAAGCGGTCCCGGCTGCGGACGGAGGATGGGCCTCGACGGCGGGCGGCGCTTTCGCGGATGCGAAGCATATGTTCACCGTGACGAACCGTCAAGAGCTGCTGGAAGCGCTCGGGGCTAGGAACGGAGCCAATTCGAGCGATAATGACGCGCCGAAAATCATTTATGTCAAGGGAACCGCAAGGCGCTGACTGAGACGGAAGCGCAGGAGTATACCATCAAGAACGTGCTCGGAGGCTGGGACCCTTTCAAGTAAAAGCCTTATGAAAAAAGACGTGCACGAACACCGATCCATCCGGTCGGGTTCCGTGCGCGTCTCGATGAATGCGAAAAGCATCAAAAAAAAGAGGATTGTGGATTGTTTAAACACGATGAAGATCCCATTTGTTATAACCAGCAACCCGTTTCTCCAACAGCTGGCGGGGATTTTTTATTATCCACTATACATCTCGCCAGGCGCTTTAAAAACCTCCATTGGACGCATCATTTCGTAATCTTCATGCTCCAACATGTGACAATGCCACACATAACGCCCGGTGAAAGGTCCGAATCGGGCTATAATGGATGTAACGTAACCGAAGGGGGTTCCAACCGTATCTTTAAATCCCCTCTCATAGGGATGGGGAGGAACGGGAGGTCCCGTGAATATAAGTTTTCCGGTTTTTTGAAAATGGGAAACATCGAAAGGCTGGCGGTCAAGAATTTGAAAATCAACCAAATGAAGATGGATGGGGTGCGGATCATCGTCGATGATATTGATGATTCGCCAAATTTCAACCGTATCGACTTCCATTCTTTCGGATATTCGGTCCATCCACATTTTTCCGTCCAATAAATTCAAGG
This sequence comes from Paenibacillus gyeongsangnamensis, assembly GCF_027533625.1. Taxonomy (GTDB): domain Bacteria; phylum Bacillota; class Bacilli; order Paenibacillales; family NBRC-103111; genus Paenibacillus_G; species Paenibacillus_G gyeongsangnamensis. The sequence continues at coordinate 97,401 of NZ_JAQAGZ010000007.1, forward strand.
ACCGGCCATATTGATCCTTGATTCTGACAAGGGTTAAATATCTTGTTCTCTTTGCCATACTACTTTGAAGTCGTACGATGGGTCCCAAATAATAAGGCAGGGAGCTGGTATCCGTTCCTTTTAACGGAACGGTTACTCTGAATTGCATGACGTCCGTTGTTTCGGGGGATGCGCTCTTGGTGATATTTTTGAGAATCATGGTTTGACCATAATATTGGGAAAAGTCAATGATCAAATCTACGCGCTCGGCACTCATCAGTATAAATTCATTTAGTTTTACCGTTGTTTCAAGAAAGCCGCCATCCGTGCCGATTTGATAAAAAGGCTGATTGGAATCCATTTTTAATGTAAGGATTCGACTATTGGATGCGTTTAACATTCGAAATCGGTACTTTCTTGGTTCAACGTCCAGATATGGAAAAACTTTACCGTTTACCAGAATCGTATCCGCATCAAAAGGGGAGACAAGGGAAGGATGAGGAAGGCCGGCAACGTTCTGATCCGGCTTGCTGGGGTAATAAAGCGACCCGTCCGGATTGAATGAGCGGTCTACAATGACAAGAGGGATTTCATATGTTCCATTCGGAAGATTAAGGGATTGTTCATGGTTGTCACGGATAAAATAACATCCCGCAAGACCCGCGTAGACGTTTAATCTTGTAATACCTACCGTATGGTCGTGGTACCATAACATGGTGGCCCGTTCCATATTTGGATACGCATAAATCTCCCGTTCAAACAAAGGTCCGGTTTGTTCAAAATTTCTCGTAAACCATGCTTCGGGGTAACCGTCACTATGGGCGGGCGTTCTCCCGCCGTGTAAATGTACAACGGTTCTACCCTCCGGAAGCGTTATTTCGGATCCGTGAATCGTTGTATCAACCGGCAGAAAGTGTTTATTGGGAAGATTATTCATCCATTTAACAAACACGGTTTCATGCTTCATCACATCGAACGTAGGACCCGGAAAGGTTCCTTCATAACCCCATAAACGGGTTGGTCCGAGGTCCCTGTGCAGCTTCTGGGAAAATTCCTTCATGGTTACTTCGTAATATGAGCTATTATAACTCCGCTTCTTGGGAGATAACGTGTATGGAATAGGCAGTTCATCTACGAATTTTCGCAGCTTTATCTTTTCAGGCATAAGGATGGAAATCCTCCCTGTTATTAGCTTCAGACGAGTAAGTTTATGATCGTAACCTTGTTTATATGTTAATTGAATCGGCGAAAAAGAGCAGCTCATCTGCTCCGATAAGCTGCCCTCTTCGTACCAAGCTTAGTTGCCCGCGGTGCCGTTCAAAAACGACTCCGTCGTTCTCAGTTTCCCGATGCGCGGGAAAATATACTTGCACGTCGCGTCATGTTCTTCCTGACTCATCGCCGTCATGGCGTCCGTAATGAAGATTTGATTATAACCGAGCTGGAATGCTTCCCTTGCCGTCGTCTCCACCCCGATGTTCGTCGAAATGCCGCACAGAACAATCGTATCGATCCCCCTGCGGCGGAGCTGCAGATCGAGATCGGTTCCGAAAAAGGCACCCCACTGCCGTTTGGTTACGATATGATCGCGTGCGCCGACACCAAGCTCCGGCGCAAACTCCGACCAGTCTTCGGCGTAACCGCCTGACCGCGGTTCTTGATCCGTAGCCGGCTTGAGCGCATCCTTACCGTCCAGGAAGTCGACCTTCACGAACGAAATAAACCCGTTCCGCTTGCGGAATTGCTCGACCAGCTTCACCGTCTGCCCAACGATCTCTGGCCCTTTCGGCGACATGCCGACGATACCTTTTTGCAAATCGATAATGACAAGAGCGGCTTTGCTGAAATCCAAATTCAATGCTTCCATGATAACCTCCAAGTATAGTGGATTAGGCGACACCGTGCCGCTTCTTGTTGCCCGGCCGGATGCGAAGGACCGTCCGCAGCAGCGGCGGCACGACAAACAAAATAAAGAACATGCGGAACAATTGGTACCCGGCCACGATCGACAGGTCCGCATGAATCTCATGGGCGATAATGCCCATTTGATCCATGCCGCCCGGCGCGAGGCTGAGCAGTCCCGTCGCCTCGGAAACCGGCTGCAGGACGGACAGCAGCAGGGCCATGCCAAGTGCGCCCGCGATAAGCAGCAGGCTGCTTCCAATCGCAAGAGACAGGGTACGGACCTTGTTAGGCAGTTGCCCCGGCCGCAGCATCAAACCGACATAAGTGCCGATCATCAGCTGAGCGATGTCGGTAATGACGCCAGGCAGCGCCGGTCCGTGAAGTCCCGTCAGCTGCAGCAGCGCCGTCCCTATGGCCGGCCCCAGCATATAGGCGGTCGGCAGCTTAATCCGGTTGCCGACGACAGCGCATGCGATACTCGCGATGGCGAAGATCGGCAGGTTAGGGAACAACCCGCTCCAGCCCGCTGTATCTACGGCTGCCCCGGCGGCTCCGGCTGCCGCCGGATCCTTCAGCTGTCCCAGAATGGGACTGAATACGATCAGCGGCACGCAGATAATGATCATCATCAGGCGCGTGACCTGCGTGAACGTGACCGCCGTGATGTTAATGCCTTCCGTCTCCTCCGCAAGAATGATCACCTGCGTCAACCCGCCCGGTATACTGCCCATCAGCGCCGTTTTGTACCCCATCCCTGAAAACTTCGAAACGACATAGGCAATGCCGGCGCAATACGCCAGCAGCAGCACCGCCATTAGCAGCATGTAAGGCAGCTGATGCGTCATTTCCTTCAGCGCCGCCGCGGACAGCGAAAGCCCTATCGTATAACCGACGATGATCAAGGCCGTATTGCGAAACTGGGACGGCCATACGAAGCGGTCTTCGACCAGGTTGTTGCCGATCAGCGTTGCGATCATAGGGCCAAGCAGCCATGGTACCGGTATATGAATCAGCTTGAACAGAAGCCCGCCGACGATCGCTATGACAAGCGTCAGCGCTACGGCACCGATTCTTATTGGCTTGTGGTTACTCACTTTGTTCCCCTCGCTTTCCCTAAAGTTTGCCCGTATTGAGCCGATTCCAACGAATAAAATGAGCAATAATGTGCACATTTTAGCTGAAAAAAATTTATCGTTCTATAAAGTCAGCCACGGTGTAATTCCCGAGAACCTTCGTAACCTGCATATTGATTTCGGTCATGATCTTCTGAAACGACTCGTTCACCTTGAGCCCAAAGCCATGATTGCCGGTCGTATCCAGCATCCGATCCCATTGCGGCTGCTCCTCGTGCAGGGACGTATAAACTTCGAATAATGTAATTTCTTCGGGCGAACGGGTCAGCTCATACCCGCCCGAGCGGCCCTGCCTCACCTCGATAATACCGGCATCGCCGAGCTGCGCCAATATTTTACGAAGCGACGTAGGCTCGCATTGAATTTGCTCCGAAATTTCCGCGCTGGTGCACAGATCGTCATTCGTCGCAAGCACGATCAGCGCTTGAAGCCCCAATCCAAACCGTTTCAATTGAGCCATTGGTTATCACAAACGCCTTTCTGCATCGCTTACTGTGCTGATTTTAGCACATATTATCCCTATACACAACCCATGCAGCCAAATAGGCAGCTGCCAGTCTAATGACCTTTAACAAGAAATGCGCATAATCTTCAAATTGGACAAGAAAAGCAGCGAAATTGTCGATCAATCCTGTAATATAAATGGAAGGTCCCCGCCATCGCATGAAGAGAAAGCAGGAAAGGACGTTTGACAAAGTGACTCACAAACTGATAAGTACATCAAGACCGTATCTTTATACGCTGCTGGTTGCGGCATTTGTGTTATATACCTTGACAGGCTGGAGGGTCCTGCTTGCCTCTGAAGGGACGATCGCCATCTTATGTCTCATGGTCTCGCTGTCCTCTGCCAGAAGAATGTTTCAGATTGCCGGTATTTTGTTTATTGCGGCGGGAATCGCTTGCGTGATCTGGGGGGACGTCCCCTTGCTCGATCTTCCGTATCTATTTACATCGAATGTCATGCTGATTTCCCTGTTATATATGCTTCCGTTTGTGAACCATATTATCCGGATCGGGGGATATGACCGGAACCTGAGCCGCTGGCTGAATGTAGAATCGGGCCACATGGGGCAGCTTTATGTGCGATCGCTTATAGTAAGCTATTTATTAAGCCTGTTTCTGTTCTTTGCCGCCTTGCCTTTGCTTCACCGGGTGCTGGGCAAGCATTTCCAAGGAAAGGATCCCATGCTGGCGAACCGGTTCAAAAGCATGTCGATCCTCCGGGGGTTCGGAACGGTTGCGGTGTGGAGCCCGGTGGAGCCGCTGGTAGCAACCGCGGTAGTCATCACCGGAATCTCTTATACCTCTTTGTTTCCCTGGCTGTTTGGACTGTCGCTGCTGCTGCTTGCCGTCGGCTCGGCCTGGGGGTGGGGGTTTCGCAGCATAGCGATGGAGCCTGCGGGGGAGAACCATGCGGGGCCGCCCTCCTGGTCTAAAACAGGCGTCTTTTTGCTGGCTTTAATGCTGCTCATCCTTTCAGCCTACGGTCTTCAGCGGGTGTTGTCCTGTTCTTTCTTCACTGCTATGATGTTTGTACTGCTCCCCTTCTCGGCGGTTTGGGCTCTGCTGCTGGGGCAGTTTAACCGATTTGTACTCGTGAGCCGCAAGCAGTGGAGGGTAAGCACCGATGGACTCCGCCACCTGCTTGTGCTGTTTCTGTCCTTCGGCTTCTTCAACAGCGCAGTCGCCAAAACCTCGTTATTTCAAATGCTGGAAGGGCCGGTTCTTTGGATTGCGCATACGCCGCTGCTCTTGTTTTGTTTTATTTTCGCCGTATTTTTAATACTGCCTGTCCTTGGCATTCATCCGTTAGTCGTGATGAGCTTATTCGGGATCCTCCTACAGCCTGTTCTGGGTACGCTGAATCCGGTCAGCCTGGCTATCGTCCTGATCACATGCGCGCTCAATTCGAGCTTTATGGGTACCTTCAACTCAACCGTCACCATCTTAAGCGGGCTGCTTCATATGAATCCTTACCGGATCACGCGATGGAATCTGGGGTTTGCCTTTATTTTTGGAGGTATCGGGATTGCCGTCGGCTTATGGCTTCTATAGATCCTGCTTCACAAAAATCCTATCTGGAGGTTCGTCCATTTGAAAAAAATCGGTTGTCTTCATGCGCATCATTCAAATATCGAACATATTGAAGAGGCTCTGCGTCCCTATGATGTGGAATTGGTGCATTTTGTAGACCCCGGCCTTGATCGGAGGAAGCTGGACGCTGATTTCAACGACGAAATGGCGGAAAAGAAAGTGAAAGAAACGCTCGATTGGATTGCCGGATGCCGCGTTGACGCAATTATGATAACCTGCACCTTCTTTACCGCAGTTTATCGGGAAGAACTGCATCCATGTCCGGTTCCCGTCATCAAAATCGATGTTCCTTTGTTCCAAGACATTGTCTTGAGGAATGAACCGAGTCTGCTCGTCTTTACGAATCCGAACACCGTTAAAGGCACGTTGGAACAATTCAATGCATTTTCCAAAAGGGCGGGGACGGACATTCCAGTGGAAACCAGACTGCTGGATCATACGTTTGAGCTGATCATGCAAGGGAAGAAGGAACAATATATCGCTTTAGTCACTGAGGGATTATTGCAAATCGCTGCCGAGAATCCGGATAAGCTGGTAGCTGCCGCCCAATTATCGATGGTACCGGCGGCACGGCAGGCCGGGAAAATCATGGAACGATGGATAGGAAATCCACTGGATTCTTTAATCCGCTTTATGGAAGAAACATTGTCGCTGCAACGAAAATCCGAAAAGTAAGGACCGTATGGAAGACACGGGAAGGCTGATGCGGTTGCAGGTCATTTTATATACTAGCCTCTAGCGGGCGTATGGAAGCTGCTGAATGACACTCGGGTAAATTCGCACAAATTCATATATGCGTCCAAACCATGTGCAGCAATAACTCATACAATGCAGAAGAACATGGGGAGGAGGATGTCACTATGGGATTTGTAGGAGGCGTAGGAGGCGTAGGAGGCGGTTTTAGCTGTGCCGGTTTGTTTACGACGACAGCTGTAATTCTCGTACTTTTCATTCTGTTGGTTATTGTTTCTCGTACAATCGGTATTTAATTTCCTTCACCGACGCCCGACTGCTAATGCAGCTCGGGTGTTTTTATATGAACGTCACTTTAAACACATTCGTGAGATCGAATGGTCCGGTCGGCGAACCTTAGTTTCTTGCCATCCGACGCTAAAAAGGAGGCTTAGGCTTATGCTTAAGTCTCCTTGATATGAAATGTCGTTTTTTTACTTATCATGGTCAACCTCCCATCGCTGCTGCAGGAAAATTAAAAGATCCATTGAACCCAATAAGCCAGAAGGATTAGCGTGAAGATTACGGTAAGCGGAATGACGGTGGAAGTTACCTTCAAGTATTGGCCCCAGCTGATCTTGACTTTGCCTTTCTTAAGAATATGCATCCACATTAAAGTTGCCAATGTTCCGATCGGTAAGAGCAGGGAACCGACATCGCTGCCGATGACGCTGGCCAGATAAGAAATTTTCAATGTAAGGGGATCCAGGCCCATGTTCGTTAAGGTCAAGGTTCCGACCATCAAAGCCGGGTGGTTGTTGAAGAGATTCGATAGGATGGACAAAAGAATTCCCATCATGATACTCGCATGAAGCAAGCTTCCGGAAACAATCGGCTGCATGAAATGGATAAGCCACTCCGTTAATCCGATATTATGCAATCCGTAAATGATCACATACATGCTGAAGGCGAACACGAGGATGTACCATGGCGTTTTTTTTATCATATCGGCAGGAGATATCTTCAAATAAAACCAGCGCCATGTAAGCAGGAAGATGGAACCGAGCACAGCCATCAAGGGAACCGGGAAGTGGATATAGGAAGCGACAAAGAGACTGATTCGCACGCAGAAGACAAAGATCACTACGTTGCGCATGAATTTTGTCTGCTTCTCTCTAGGGATGAGCGGTGCTTCATTATCTTTTAAAGGGTGATGGCCCGGTGCGGAAGTATAATTCCAAGCTCCTTTTTTGATGGGGGGCAGTTTACGGGGCAAGGTTTTATAAAAAGTGGCGAACAGCAGGACCGATAGGAAAGCAAGCCCCAACGAGGCAGGGATGAACATCATCGCCGTGTGCATGTATAGGTCCATATGGACAATTTTTAAGGCTATCAAATTGACGATGTTGCTTACTCCGATCGGTGCGCTGGAGGCGGTTGCGATTAAGGCGCCGGATAACAAATAGGGGATTTTTTGATGGTTTTTGAGTCCCAAGCTATGGAGCAGCATTAACAGGATCGGCGTCGTAATCAAGATGCTGCCGTCGTTGTTAACGAAAAGCGTCATGAGAAAACAAAACAGGTTCGTGAACCAGAATAAGCGGATGCCCGAGCCTTTGGCTCTAATCAGCAGCCCTTCGGCAGCCCATTTGAAAAACCCGAAGCTTTCCAGTACGATCGCCATGACGATTGTCGCTATGATCGTCACGGCGGCTCCTCCGATCGTCTCGGCTATAACGCCCAAATCGGTTAGCGAGACGCTGCCGCTTAGGAGAACGACCATCGCGCCGATCGTTGCAGGTATGGCCTCATTCACATGAGGACGCCAGAATATAAAGGAAATGGTGCATAAGAAGGTTAAAATGGTAACCGGTACCGTTAATTCATGCATCATATGATCCAGCCTCTCTTCTATTCAATATAGAAGCTTATCTTTGTCTGGGAAACCTATATATTCTCTTGAAATCCATGGGGTTTGTCCCTCCTTTGAATTGGTCTAACCGGTTATTTAGATGGTACATAATATGATACGTAGCGGAGGCAACGCTCGTACTAAACGCCTCCCCAATTCTAGTATTTTCAACTAATAGATACGGTTGATGTCTTGCTCCCAATGACGGTTTGATCTGGGATTCCTGTCTATCAAGGTCATCCGTACCGGAAAAACAACGATACCTAGTCAAAAAAAGGAGCTGCCGGCAACAATCCGACAACTCCTGCGTCAGTGCATTGATCTATGTATGGGGATATCAAATTTTGAGGGGCCCAGGCTGCCGGTTTCGACCGGCAGCCTTGCTGCGCTGGCGAGGAGTTCGACTTATTTTGTCTTAGACCGGTATTCCTCCACCATGTAGCCACCGTGGACGTGCATACCATAAGGCATATGGTGGTGATGGAAATGAGGGTACACGTGATGGTGATGCAAATGCATGTGATAAGGATAGGTCGGATAATACTGCATTGGATATTGAGGATAGGACTGCGGTGAGTATGGGTATTGACTATAAGGATTATACGCCATTCGGATACCTCCCAAGTTTTTACTTAATAAACGATAACAATGTATGCTCTTGGAAGAACACGGGATGCTTGCCCCTATAGAATTGGGCTCAAATTAGGCGATTACTGGGGGAATCGGGTTTGGAAGGCCAAAGAAAAAGAGCATTTTGAAGACCGGAGCGGTCGCTCAAAATGCTCTATATTGATCATCATGGACATCCTATAGGGTAATTTCCTCCGTGAAGCGTCGGCGAGCGGAGAGGCTCTTCCGTCTGCTCACGCCTTCGCCAAATAATCGGCAAGCTGGTCGAGGGTACCGCCATACCCTTGTTGAACCATCTCCTGGGAGGCCTCGAACGTTTGAAGCTCCTCCTCCGTCGCCGACAGGGGAAATCCCCGAAGGGTAAGCGTCGTCTTGCCATCCTGCTCGGTGAACGTCATGGCAATCAAAATTTCCAGCGGCCAGGTCTCGTTGAATGGGGCGCGAGCCGTATTGCCCTCCTCATCGGAAAAGGAACTAGTAAAGACCAGCTTCTCCGGCTCTGAGATTTCGCGGTAAACAAATTTGACCCACATGTCATGGCCGTCAGCGGACCTCTGGTTGTAAAGAAGAATGCCATCCGGACGGAGCTCTTGCTTGGATACCGTCATCGTCCAGCCCTTCGGCCCTCACCATTGCCGCAAGCGCTCCGGCTCGGTAAAAGCCTTGAATACAAGCTCGCGCGGCGCATCGAACGTGCGCGTAATAACCAACTCGAATTTGGACATGTCCATTCCTCCTTATGATGCGGTGCGAAGTGCCGAAGCGGCTAACTTGCGATCCTATTCCTTATCCTCGTGCTTCTTTCCTCTTCCTTGCAGCTCGCTGAGGTAATCGTCCAATCGGTCGAATCTCTCCTCCCATAGCCGGCGGTAAGTCTCCAGCCAGGTGTCCATCTCCATGAACGGCTGGGGCCGCAATTTGTAGATACGCCGATTGGCGCTGGGATACACCTCAACGAGCCCCGAATCGCTTAGTACACGGAGATGCTTGGAAGCTTGCGGCTGGTGAAGTTCAAGTCGTTCGGCAATTTCTCCCACGGTGAGGGGACCGTCCCGCAAGAGCTCGACAATGCGTAAACGGTTGGGCTCGGCAAGCGCGCTCAAAGTTGTCATATTCACGCCCATTTACCGTGCTCCTTCCTTCTACAACAAACGGTTTTGGAAATTTCAGCTCATCACTCTCGTTGCGCTTGATTTCTCTATCCCTGATAATGCAGCTTTCCGTTTTCTGTGATACGAAATATAAGAGCCGGCTATTAAGATGTATCCGATAAAGAATAGCATCCATCCGCTCGCAGGGTCGCCTACAGCTATGCTGGAGTACATCGCCCCCGTTAAATCGAATACAAAGCCGGCATAGGCCCATTCCTTGATTCGTGGGAAACCGGGAATGAGTATCGCTGCGACACCTAATAATTTGGCCGTCCCTAGAAAGGGAAGGAGATAGGCGGGATAGCCGAGATGCTGGAATAAGGCAACGGCATCAGGTACAGACATGATATCAGGAATTGAACCAAAAATCATTAAGGCTGCAAAAATACCGGTAAACAGCCAGTAGATGACGTTCATCTTTCTCATTTTCATATTTCCCTCCTACGGTTTGGAATATCCTGGATGGTTGGATCTAAATCTTTGCCAATTGTTCCTCAAGGCGATCCAGCGTCGATGCGGCTCCCTCGATGGCTCCGTACTCCTTGACTACCTTTTCCAGTTCCGCGGCCGTCTTGAAGAGCATCCGCATGCTGAGCTCGGTCTGATTGCCTTGCTCTGCAAACGTCACCGTCACTTGGAATTGTTCGTCCTCTTCGCCCCCGCCATGGGAGTATACGAGCCGTTCGGGTCGTACCACCTCAAGGTAGGCGATTTTGTTATCATAATCGACTCCGTCAGGACCATGCATGACGTAACGCCATACACCGCCCGGCCTGACGTCCATTTCCCGAACCGTAATCGTAAAGCCTCTTGGTCCCCACCATTGCGGCAAATGCTCGGGATCCGTCCATGCTTTAAACACGAATTCACGCGGCGCATGAAAGATACGGGTGATAATAAGCTCACGATCTACTATCGACGTTAGCGTTCTGTTCGCTGCTTTACATTCCGACATGATTTTAATCCTCCACATCATTGTTTTGGTAATCATAATATACCTTTAAAGGAATATTCTTGTCAAGGAATATTTTGATTATACGTGGAAAAACTCGGAATAGTTGTAGGGGCGTGATCAGGACATGCGGGAAAATGACTTGATCAACGCCGGAGAGAACTGTAGCATAAGTATCGGTAAGAAGGTTTCACGGCAGCGAAGGCGCTTCATGAATAAAACGAAAAGACAGGGTGGTATGATGGCCGAATTAGAACAGGAGCAGCGCGGTCGGATCAATAAGGTATTAAAGTACATAGAGACGAACCTCGACCAAACGCTGTCTCTCTCCAATCTGGCGAAGATGTCGACGTATTCGCCGTCTCATTTTCACCGCATGTTTGCCGAGCTGATAGGAGAGACGCCTGCGGATTATGTGAAACGGCTCCGCCTGGAGAAGGCTGCCCATGATTTGATCTATGAGCCCCAGCTATCGGTGACGGAGGTTAGCCTGCAGTGCGGCTTCTCTTCTTTATCCTATTTCACCGCCTCTTTCACCGAGCAGTATCAGCATAGTCCGAAGGCTTGGCGGGAAGGAGCTTACAGGGAGAAGTTCCCAAGACCTTACCTGCACAGCAAGAAATCTAAACAACAAAGCAAGAATAAGCAAGAATCCGAACGGGTAACCGACAGTATACTCGATTCCAGTGGGTCGACCTGTCGAAAGTACGAACCGTCGAGCTTCCGGAGACCGCTGTCGTATTCGCCCACCGGATGGGGGATTATTCGCAGGGACTGGAGGCGGTGTGTGAGCAGGTCTACCGCTGGGCGGAAGCACGGGATCTTCTCACCGAAGATACGAGGATGCTGGGGATTCCGCACAATAACCCATACCTCACACACACGGACAAATGCCGTTACGACTGCTGCATCCCTGTCCCCGGAGGGACCGTGGCGAAAGGGAGCTTGGAGGCCGCTGTCATACCGGGCGGGAAATTTGCTGTTTACGAATTTGAAGAGCCCGTCGAATTCGGCCATCGGCAGCTGCTCATCGATTGTTACTCGGAGCTGTACAGCTTCTGGCTGCCGCGGAGCGGGTACCGGTACACCGGCAATCCTGTAGAGTTCGTACAGATGAGGCGAGCGAAGGGGAGCATGGATATGGAATGCCGGATTACGGCGATTTCCTTGCCCATTGAGCCGAAATCCTAAGATGATACTGAAGGGGAGAATTGCAGAAGATGATCGTTTTTTCGAATCTCAATTATTGGGCCGTGTTGGTTGGAGGACTGTTCTACATGGCGTTCGGGGCGCTGTATTATTCCCCGATCTTGTTCGGCCCGGCATGGCTTAAGCTCAATCAAGTAAAGGAAAGTCAGCTGAAGAGGCCTGTCAACTACGCAGGCTCTGTCCTTGTCGCGTTCCTCAGCTCGCTTCTCATGTCCATCCTGGCACACGCCGCGGGGACAGGCAGCCTTGGAGAGGGATTGGCATTGGGGCTGCTGATCGCTTTCGTGGTGGCGCTGGTCTATTTGAAAAATGCTTTATTCGGCTTGATGAGCCGCAAAGTGTATGCTATCGCCATTGGCGACCATTTGATCTCGTTCGCCGTCTTAGGCATGCTGCATGCCGTATGGAAGTAGGAAGCAAGAAACAGGCCGCCGTCCAAGGATTACGATAGAAGCCGTACCGATTGATTAATAACTTGCCCGGCGGGAAGGATAGAAGTAAATATGCCATCCATTTTGTGGTATAGTATATTTCTATCAAACCCAATGATTTGTCTTTTCCTGGAGGGAACGGTATGGTCGACGTTTTAACGGAAATCATCATCCATCGTACCCGAGATCAAGTTTCGGAATATGCGGCAAACCCGGACAAGGCGCCCGAATGGTACGTCAATATTCAATCGGTACAATGGCAAACGCCGAAGCCGATGAAAGTCGGTTCTAAAATAGCTTTTAAAGCTCAATTCCTTGGACGACAGCTTGCCTATGTGTATGAAATAGCGGAATATGTCCCCGGGAAAATGCTTGTCATGCGAACTGCCGACGGTCCGTTTCCTATGGAAACCACGTATACATGGGAAACGGTTGACGGAAATTCAACCCGAATGACCTTACGTAATCAAGGTGAGCCTAATGGTTTTTCCATGCTGTTTTCTCCGTTTATGTCCTTCTTCATGAAAAAGGCAAACAATAAAGACTTGAAAAAAATCAAGTTTCTACTTGAAAAAAACAACGACTCATCCGCCACCTAATGGATGTTGTTTGATGAGGATCGAACCTGTACAGGATGCTGCCCGAATATGGCTGCATCCTTTTTTTGCACGTATGCAGCAGCGTTTTAACCGGTATACCGATGTCCCTTCGCACGATTCCACTATATTTTTTGCGAAGTTCTCCATCTGCCGCCTCACAATGGCCGGGCACGCCATATATTAAATAAAATCAATTTACGATAAAGTGAGGGGTTTCGGGTGAAAACCGCACGAGTGCTTGGCGAGCAGGGCGTATCCGTCATTACCAGCACGAATCGGCCGCAATTTTTCGATAATATCCTCGCGAATTACACCAGGCAGCGATACCGGATCAAAGAGCTGGTCATCATTTTGAATAAAGACAGCATGGAGCTGTCTCGCTACCGCCGCCTCGCGCGTGCTTATCCTCACGTCTCGGTCTACAAGCTGCCGGAAAAAACGACCCTCGGCAAGTGCCTGAATTATGCGGTAAGCAAGACGAAGCATTCGTTCATATCGAAATTCGATGACGATGATTTCTATTCGCCGTACTATTTGACGGGGCAAATCCGGGCGATGCAACGCACCGGAGCGGACGTGGTGGGAAAACGGGCATATTTCGCCTATCTTGAGGCCAAGAAGCTTCTGGTCCTCCGCTTCCCCAAGCAGCAGAGCAAATTCGTCGGATTGGTTGCCGGCGGGACGATATTATTTAAAAAACGAGTCTTCGGCCCAGTTCGTTTTCCGAACGTCTCCTTGGGGGAAGACGTGACCTTTTTAAGCCGCTGCCGGTCTAAAGGGTATAAAATATTTGCCCCGGCGCCTCACAATTATGTGCAAATCAGAAGAAAAAATAAAAAGAGTCATACCTGGAAAGGAACCGACGCCTATGTGTTAAAGGGCAGCCGCATTGTGGCCCGTACCGTTCAATATCGTAAGCTGACCACCAAGCCGTTATAATAAGGATGGTCTATCCGACGGCGTTCTGATGTCTCGCAGATCTGTGTTGGCAAACGGCATGCCGCCGCACCATGAAAGCCAAGCGACTCTATTGCAGAAATGCGATATCGGGTCGTTTTTTTATTGTTCCTTTTAGATAGCAGATATGTATAGATGTTCAGCACGATCCGTCATTCCATCACGCGGAAGCGGCATCCTATAATATATGAAAACCCTTACGTTTACCTCTCCAAGAGAGCTTGAAAAGGGTTTTTATTTTTCTAAATGGAAGAGGAGGCTATGATGATGAACAAGAAGCGTTTCCACCAAGCCGGAGCTCTGCTGCTGAGCGCCTTTCTGTGTATTCCGCCGGCCGCGGCGCTCGCGGCGTAGGAAACTTCAAGCGGGGGCGGCAAGACTTCGCTTTTCCAGAGGCAGATGGAATATTTGGACCGGGGGCTGGTCGCGGTCCTGACGGACAACGGGGTCTTCGTCAGCTGGAGGCTGCTCGGTACCGAACCGGCATCCACCGCCTTCAACTTATACCGCGACGGCATCCGAGTGAACCCGCAGCCCATTGCCTCCGGAACCAATTATCAGGATCCGGAGGGAACGGCTTCTTCCAGCTATACGGTAAGAGCCGTCGTGAACGGAGAGGAGAAGCCGGCATCCTCCGCGGCGAAGGTGTGGGGCACGAACTATCTGGACGTTCCGCTGCGCAAGCCGGCGGACGGGGTGACCCCGGACGGCGTTAAGTATACGTACAGAGCGAATGACGCCAGCGTCGGGGATTTGGACGGGGACGGTCAGTACGAGCTCATCGTCAAGTGGGATCCGTCCAATTCCAAGGACAATTCCCAGGACGGCTACACCGGGGAAGTGTTTATTGACGCCTATAAGCTGGACGGTACCTTCCTGTGGCGGATCAGCCACGGCAAGAACATCCGGGCCGGGGCCCATTACACCCAGTTTATGGTGTACGACCTGGACGGTGACGGCAGGGCGGAGGTCGCCTTCAAGACCGCGGACGGCACGAAGGACGGCACGGGCAAGATCATCGGCGATCCGAACGCGGATTACCGCAATGCCAAAGGAAGAGTGCTGGACGGTCCGGAGTATCTGACCGTATTTGACGGATTGACGGGAAAAGAGCTGGTGACGACGGACTACGATCCGCCGCGGGGGAAAGTGACCGACTGGGGAGACAATTACGGCAACCGGGTCGACCGGTTCCTAGCGGCCATCGCTTATCTGGACGGGAAAACCCCAAGCCTGATCATGGCTCGCGGCTATTATACGCATACGGTACTGGTCGCGTATAACTGGCGGGACGGCAAGCTGACGAAGCTGTGGAAGTTCGACAGCGCCGGCAATCCGGCGTATGAAGCCCAAGGTAACCACAATTTAAGCGTGGCGGATGTGGACGGCGACGGCAAGGATGAGATCATATACGGCGCGATGACCATTGACGATAACGGTCAAATTCTTTACAGCACGGGGCTGGGACACGGCGACGCCCTGCACGTCGGAGACCTTGACCCGGACAGGCCGGGATATGAAGTGTTCAAGGTCAATGAGCATAAGAATGCGCCTTACGGCGCCGCCGTCTGGGACGCCAAGACCGGCGAGGTGCTCTGGGGCGTATACACGGGGCAGGATACGGGCAGAGGCATGTCGGCCGATATCGATCCCCGGTACAAAGGCGAAGAGGTGTGGGCTTCCACCGGAATAGGCTTATATTCCGTGAAGGGAGAGAAGATCAGCAGCACGACGCCTTCCTCCATCAATTTCGGCATCTGGTGGGACGGCGACCTGCTCCGGGAGCTGCTGGACCATAACTATGATTCCAAGATTGGGGCAGGCCCGGGCAAGATTGATAAGTGGGATTACTTGAACGGTAAAACCGTCAATTTGTTGACCGCCGACGGCACGCTCTCGAACAATTCGACCAAGGGCAATCCGAGTCTGCAGGCCGACATCCTGGGCGATTGGCGGGAAGAGGCGATATGGCGGACCGCCGACAGCAGCGCGCTGCGCATTTATACGACGACGGCTCCGACCGATTACCGCTTTTACACGCTGATGCACGATCCGGTATACCGTTTAGGGGTCGCATGGCAGAATGTCGCCTACAACCAACCTCCGCACACCAGCTTCTATCTGGGCGAGGGCATGGCCCCGCCGCCGGCACCGAACCTGTACGCGGCCGTCGTCCCGGCCAAGATTACGCTGAAGCCGGAGAAGCTGAACCTGCGAAGCCAGGATGAGGAAGGCAAGCTGAAGGCAGCGATCCGGCTGCCGGCGGAGTTCGACGCTTCGCAAATCGACGTATCGACCGTGCAATTGAACGTTTACGGCGGCGGGAGTGTCCCGGCGGACGTGAAGAAGTCCGATGACCTTGAGAGGCAGGAGACCGACCGGGTGGCGTCGGCCTCGGAACAACACAAGGATGATGTAAGCGATAGCCTCGGGAAGGAGCGAAAGGCCGGTAAAGACACGGACAAGGACCGCATTCCGGAGATGACGGTAACTTTCGACCGGCGCAAGCTGTCGAAGCTGCTCGCCGGCCTGCAGGGCGACACCGCTCTTCAGGTGACGGGGAAGCTGAAGGACGGCAGCTTCTTCAGCGGGTCCGTCTCCATTCAAGTGATGAAGTAACCTAAGCAGGAAGCCGTTTCAGGCAGGGGCGGTTTCCTGTTTTTTTGTGCTCGGAAATTGACTTCCGTCCCCATTATTCAATAGTTGCTTTATAGAAAAAAAAGACGTACGGTTGATGGTCGTTCTATGGATTGGGGAATGGGGCCGATTCCCTTTTCCTCTATATACACAAGCTCTATCTAAAGGTAAAATATGGGATAAATAACCTCCGGGACTTCCCGGTTAAGGAGAGATGGGGATGACGATTAAGGCCGTTCTGTTCGACTTTGACGGGACACTGGCGGATACGCTGCCGATTTCCATTCATGCCTTTCAATATGTGTTTCAAAAGTACGACGGGCGGGAGGTATCCGCCGAGGAATTGATCGCCATGTTCGGGCCGACGGAGGATGAGATCATCGCATCCCATCTCGCCAATCAAGCCTCCGTTACGGAAGCGATCCGCGATTATTACGCTATCTACAGGCAAGGCCACGCCGGTCAGCTGCATGGGGCGGATGAGATCCATGAGCTCTTAACCCGCATCCGGGCGAACCAAATGAAAATCGGCGTGATCACGGGAAAAAGCAGAGAAACGCTGCGGATCTCTTCCGAGACTCTCGGCTTGTCCCGATTCTTTGACGTGGTCGTGACGGGAGATGACGCACCGAAGGCGAAGCCCGATCCCGAGGGCATTCTTGCGGCGCTGGAGTTTCTTGGGGTCTCCAAAGAGGAGGCCGTATTCCTCGGGGACAGTCATGCCGATATCCGGGCGGGGAAGGCGGCGGGGGTGCGGACGTACGGCGTGCAGTGGCTGTCTACTTTTCAAAGCGCTCATTTTGAAACGGAGCCGGATTTGATTTTTACGGAAATCGCTCCCTTCCTGCAGCTTATTGAAAGCGAACGCGACCTGCAGCTGCAATGGCTGATCTGGGCCAAGCAAATTCAATCCATCGCTCAGATCGGTCTGACGTATTCCAGAGATGTGTACGATACGGAACGCTACGAAGCGCTCAGAGACATCAGCATCGATATGCTGAACCGGTATACATCAGTCGGGAAGGAGAAGATCCGCTTAAGCTTCGGAAGCGAGGAAGGCTATGCCACGCCGAAGGTGGACATTCGGGGCGTCGTTTTCCGGGAGGGCAAGATTCTGCTGGTCAAGGAAAAGATTGACGGCGCCTGGTCGCTTCCAGGCGGCTGGGCCGATATCGGTCTCTCGCCGTCCGAAGTCGTGGTGAAGGAAATCAAGGAAGAATCCGGCTTTGACGCCAAAGCGTTGAAATTATTGGCCGTCTTGGACAAAAAGTTTCATGGCCACCCGCCGGAGCCTTATCATATTTATAAATTATTTATTCTTTGCACTATCGTGGGCGGGCAGGCTCTGAGCGGCGTGGAGACGAGCGAGGTGCGGTTTTTCGGGGAGGACGAGCTTCCGCCATTGTCCGCCGAACGGAATACGGAACGGCAGATTCGTACGATGTTCGAGTATTTAAGAAACCCGGACAAACCGGTGATTTTGGATTAAGAACAATAAAAAGACCTCCCGGATTCGCTTCGCAAATCAGGAAGGTCGGTTTATTGCTGTGCCCCTTACACTTCGTCCCACAGCCTGCGGACATTTTCCAGGCCGAGCTTGGAGCCGGTCCGGCAATCCTCGAGTCCCTCGAACTCAAGCGAGACGTACCCGTCGTAGCCGGACTGCTTCACGATGCGCAGTGCTTCGCGGATATCGATGTCGCCGTGGCCCGCGATGGCGCCGCGAAGATAGTTGCCGCCGGACGACCTGAACCAGCCGGTTCCGGGATTGGAATGAAACGGACGGATGTAGAAGTCCTTCACATGCACCATGGAAGCATAGGGGACGTTCTTCCTTACCGCCGACAAAACATCCTCGTCCACGCACAGGAAGTTGCCGATATCGAGCGTCGTCCGGAAGTTCTCCCGGTCGACCGCGTGAATTAGGGCCTGCACGCGATCGCTGGCCTGCACGTAGTAGCCATGGTTCTCCACGCTGGTTACGATGCCGTAAGGCGCAGCATAGTCCGCAATGCGCCTGCAGGCATCGGCCAATCGTCCCAGCTCCCGGTTGAAGCTGCGGATGGACCTATCCGGGCTGGAGGCGACATCGTGACGCATCCGCTTCACGCCCAGCCGGGCCGCGATATCAACTTCCCGCATGACGCGCTGAATTTCCGCCTCGTAAGCCTCCGGCGATTCCGTCAGGAAATTGGCTCCGATCGCATAATTGGAGATGTCGAGACCGAGCGTCTGCGCCCTCTCGCGGATCGCATCGATCAACTCCGGATTGCCTGCCAATTGAAAGCCGAGCGGGACGATCTCGATATGTTCTCCGCCGTGCTCGGCGACCCAATCCAGCACGTTCAAGATATCCATTTCCTTCGCCTGGAGCGCACGCACCAAGCTGTAAGAGCTTAATCCAAGCTTCATGACCGACATCCTTCTTTCAATCTGGAGTTAAAGTTTGATCTCCTGCCCCAAACGGGCGGATTCATATATGCCGCACAAGATTTTCATGATCTCAAGACCGTCTTCGACCGGGCTGATCGGCGTATTCCCCGTCCGGCAGCATTCGATGAAATGCTTCACTTCATTCTGAAAGGCCGCCTCGATTTGAATCGTCTTGTGATCGATCTGAGGCTCGATGTTGAGGATTGTATCGTGCTTCTCCGATACGATGAGCAAGGAAGGCTCCGCCTCGATGCCACCTTTGTCTCCGTACAGCTTCACCGTTACTTCGTCCTTCGAGGCATGCAGCGTGAAGCTGACGTCGACCATCAGCGAAGCGCCGTTCTCGAAGCGGATCATCGCGTTGGCCATATCCTCCACCGTATTCAGGGAAGCGTCGTAATCCGCCGCTTTGTAAAAAGACAAGCCTCTCACATTGGACCGGTTCCCGAGCCTGTTGTACGTGTTCCCGCTGACGGATACCGCCTTCGGCCTGCCCATCAAGTACCAACAGAGGTCGATCATGTGGACCCCGATGTCGATCAGCGGGCCGCCGCCGGAGCGGGACGAATCCGCGAACCAGCCGCCGGGATTGCCGAGCCTTCGAAGGATGGAAGCCTTGGCGTAATAAATATCCCCGACCTCGCCTTTCTCGATAAACCGCCGGATCAGCCTGGCCTTGTCGTCATAACGGCGCACGAAGCCCACCTGCAAGATTTTGCCGGTTTCCCGTACGGCCGCCTGCATTTGCAGCGCTTCTTCGACCGTCCGGCAGAGCGGCTTCTCGACGAGGACATGTTTGCCCGCGCGTAGTGCGGCAATGCCGATTTCTGCATGCGTGTCGTTCCAGGTACAGATGCTGACCGCCTCGATTTCAGGATCGGAGAGCAGGTCGCGGTAATCCGTATAGACCTGCGGGATCCCGTAGCGGGAGGCTTTCTCCCGGGCCCTGTCCCCATTCAGATCGCAGATGGCACTGAGCCGCACATCCGGCTGCTTTTTATACGCCTGCAGATGAAGCTCCGAGATGGAGCCCGCCCCGATCAAGCCGATGTTTATTCCGTTCATAACGCTGCCTTCCTCCTCTTTAATGGATCAAGCGTTGAATGAGGATACAATGGAGTGTACAATCACTTTATCATGCCGCAATCAAAGGATGGAATGCCCATTATGACCACCTACATGGACTATACGATCAGTCCGAAGCGCATCCGCATTATTGACCGGAAAGTGGATGGCAGCAAGCTTCATTTGAAATCGCTGTCCATTGTCAGCGTAGGACATCTGCCGAATCGGACCTTGTATCGGAGAGAAGCCCGCTTTCAGCATTTCGCCGTCGTATATATCGACGGAGGGTCCGGCACGTACCGCGCGGGCAGCGGAGAGAATCAGGCCGTCCGGGAGGGAAGCTTGTTCTTTTTCTATCCGGGAGAGGTGTTCGATTACGGGCCGGAGCCCGGCGGCTACTGGGACGAATATTACTTCACCATCGAAGGCCCGCGCATCGGAGAGTGGCTCTCCACGTGGCTGCCTGAACCGGGATCGGTTATCCAGGTGGGTACGGATGACACCCGGCACAGCCGGATCAGCCGAATCTTTCTACACATGGAGAGCGGCGCCGCAAGCCAGGTGGACCGGGCGTCCCTGCTGCTCGAATCGCTGCTCTACGACTTGATGCATCCGGCCTCTCGAGAGCCGCAGAGAGACCATGCCGGACATGCGGCGAAGGTGATGGATGAGCTCAGCGAAGCGGCCATCGGGCCGTTCGATGCGCGGAAGCTATGCGAACGGCATCATATCTCATTATCCACGCTGCGTCGGCTCGTCGCGAAGCATACGGGCTATCCGCTTAACGAATATGTGCACCGGCTGAAGATCGCCGAGGCGAAGAACATCCTCTTGAACACCGATCAACCCGTCAAAAGTATCGCCGCCGCCCTTGGGTACACCGACGTTTTTTATTTCTCGCGTCTCTTCAAGAAATACGTAGGGGTCTCTCCGCTCCTGTTCCGGACTACCGTGTAAGCGCTTAATGATTTTCTCGAACGGCCGGTTTAGTCCGTGTTATAATTACAATCATTCCTATGGAAAAGGAGCTGTAGCATGAAACAACGATGGCAACGAAACGAAGTGCCGGTCGGACTGACCTGGGATCTGGACGGGCTGTTCCCGAGCAAGGACGCTTGGGAGGCGGAGCTGCAAACGATCGAGAAGGAGGCTGCCCTCATGGGGCGCTTCCGGGGGAAGCTGAGCCAAGGCGCCGGCATACTGGCGGATTGCCTGAAGGAGCAGGAGGCGCTGCTCGCACGGAACGGGCGGGCGGGAGCTTATGCGAGACTCCGCTATTCGGAAGACTCCGGCAATCCGGACAACCAGTCCGGCTCCGCCCGTGCCGGGGATGTCGCGTCGGGCATCGGGGCGGCGCTTTCTTTTATCCGTTCGGAAATCATGGAGCTGCCTGAAGGGACCGTGGAGGAATACATAAAGCAGGAACCGCGGCTGCAGCCTTTCCGTAAAAGCTTGTACGATCTGCTGGAGACGAAGCCTTACAAGCTGAGTGCCGAGACGGAATCGGTTCTCGCGTCTTTGGGAGAAGTGCTGGGCGCGCCGTATACGATTTATCAACGCAGCAAGCTCTCGGATATGTCGTTCTCCCCCGTTCAAGACGATCGGAACGTAACGCACCCGGTCTCGTTCGCGCTGTTCGAGACAAGCTATGAATTTTCCGCCAATACTTCCCTGCGCCGGGCTTCTTACGATTCTTTCACGCGAACGCTGGGACAGTACCGGAATACGATAGCCGGAACCTACGCAGCGGAAGTGAAACGGCAAACCGTGACCGCGCGCCTTCGCGGATATGAGTCCGTGACGGATATGCTTCTGCAGCCGCAGCAGGTGACGAAGGAGATGTACCATCATATCCTGGATACGATCCGTTCGGAGCTTGCGCCGCACATGCGCCGGTTCATGGGGCTGAAGAAGAGGGTGCTCGGAATCGATCGCCTGCTGTTTTGCGACCTGAAGGCGCCGATGGATCCCGAGTTCAATCCGGAGGTAACGATCGAAGAAGCCGGCAGGACGATTCTGGACGCGCTTCAGGTGATGGGGCCCGAATATGTGCGGCTTATGGAGGAAGCGTTATCGAACCGGTGGATCGACTATGCGGACAATGTCGGCAAATCGACCGGCGCATTCTGCGCTACGCCGTACGGAGCGCATTCCTACATCCTGATTACGTGGGGAGGCAATATGCGAAGCGCCTTCACGCTGGCGCACGAGCTCGGCCACGCCGGGCATCTGATGCTGGCGGCCCGTCATCAATCCTTCACTAACTTCCGGCCTTCGACTTACTTCATCGAAGCGCCGTCTACGATGAACGAGCTGCTCCTCGCGCAGCATATCCTCAAGCAGTCGGACGATCCGAGGATGAAGCGATGGGTGATTCTGCAGCTGCTGAATACGTACTATCATAACTTCGTGACGCATTTGCTCGAAGGCGACATGCAGCGAAGAGTGTACGAGGCGGCGGAGGCAGGCGAGGCGCTTACGGCTGGTACCTTATCGGCGCTCAAAGGCCGGGTGCTCTCCGAATTCTGGGGTGATGAGGTAGAGCTGGATCCCGGGGCCAGCTTGACTTGGATGCGCCAGCCGCACTACTACATGGGCTTATATCCCTACACCTACGCGGCGGGCCTAACCGCTTCGACGGCAGTGGCGCAGCGGATGAAAGAGGAAGGGCAGCCTGTTATTGACCGTTGGCTGGACGTTCTTAAGGCCGGAGGAACCTTGCGACCGCTTGACCTGCTCAAGCTCGCAGGCGTTGACATGTCCGAAGCCCGGCCGATTCGCAGCGCGGTGGCATATGTCGGGACGCTTATCGATGAGCTGGAGACTTTGTTTTAAGCGGACACCCGCTTGGATATCAGACGCCGGTTTTCATTGCCGAGGAGGCTCGTTCGATGGTTCTTCATCCTTGGCGAAGACATAGGCCAGCAAGCGTTCTTGCTCGATCCCGAGGACTAGGGCCACTTTGATAATGTCCAAATCGGAGTTAGGTTTTGGAAGATTTATTGAGTTATCGGACATAAATTACAACCATCCTTCGAATGAATATTTAGTATAAACCGGTTCAGGGAATAGACGTAAAATTAACCGATGTGATATAGTTGAATTATCGCATAAACTCGGTACGAGAAAGGCAAAGCCATTGAAAAGTGGCGACGCAAAGCTATAGGGGCTACCTTCGCAGATGGTTCTCCACCTGCGAATATGCCAGCCAGCTACCGAATACGGCCTCCGTCCGACGCGGCTTAAATGATTGAGGAGGGTAAAGCTTATGGGACAAGTAAGTTTGGACATTCAACAGCTTATTGATCATTTACATTTGCCGGAGAAGCGCATATTGGAAATGTTCTCGTTCCGGCTCAATGACAATGTGTTGACGGAGGAAGAATCCATCCGCTTTATCCATTTTCTTAGAAACGAGTTATCGAACAGCACCCGATGAGGGTGCTGTTTTAATATTTAGTGAATAAGTCACATTATGAGCCATGCCTGCTGCAAATACAGTCGTTTGATGTCTGTCAAAACCTCAAATTTTTGTAAAAATGAAGGATCAACGGAACGAAGCTTCCCGGTTTCGGGAAAAAACCTCCGCCTTCCCCGATTCACTCCACTTTCCTTGATTCGATCGCTATCCTACTTTCGTATGAAAATAGATTCCGGTCTCCCATCCTATGGAGACGGCACAGTGGCTGCTCCGTTTGTAAACGACAGAAGACCTGAAGGCTGCTTCCCGCAAGCCTTCAGGTCTTCTCTGTTAATATGTAAATCCGCTGATGGCCACGACCGCCGGACGAGGGTAGCCGCCGCCCCGCGAGAGCCATGTGCTGGCCGGAAGCGAAGCTTCGTCCGGGCCTGCGCCCGGATATTGTACGGCAAGGAACATCGTCCGCTCGTCCGGGGTAAAGCAAGGTCCGGCCAGCACCGCTCCTGTCGGCGCGGAGGCGAATTGAAGCACTTTGCGCTTAGCGGAGGCCGGAGAGAGCACGGCGAACAGGCCGTTGTTTTTGAACTCGGCGTAGGCGCCTTGGTTCAATTGGGACTGGGCGATTTCGGTGCCAGCCCAGAGATTGCCGAAGTGATCTGTAATCAGACTGCCCGGCGAGCTGAATTCGCCTTGACGGCCGCCGCTGATCAGTGTCTCGAAGGCGAACGCCTCGGCGCCGTGGTCGCCGTCTTGTTCGACCAAGTGGCTGATGTGGCCGTGCAGGTTGCCGTGAAGGGCGTTGTTCATATGCGCGATGAACAAGGTTCCCTCTTGCGGGCTGGGCTGTACTGTCTCCGGCCGGTCTGTCGGCGTTGCGCCCAAGAGGAGGGCGGCTTCCGAGGCATAGACATAGACGTCGGCTTCTTCCTTGAACAGCTCAAGCAGCTCCTCCCGCGTATATCCCAGCGCCGGCGGCAACGGTGTTTGCAGATCGTTCAGCGCATCGCGCACCGCCTCGATCCGGAGGGCGACCCAGCGGCCCTTGACCATATCCGCCGCATACAGCGTGCCGTCGGTCAGCAGGTCGGAATTGGCTTTGCCCCGGAAAGGATCATAGGTTTGTTTGCTTATGTATTTATAGATGCAGGCATAGTCTGCGCTGTCTCCCATATAGACGACGACGCGGCCGTCCTTGCTTAGGGTCATGGCGGCGCTGCCGTGTTGAAAACGTCCGAGCGCCGTATGTTTGCGGAGCTTGAAGCCGGCATCCGTGGGGTCTTCCTCTGTTACCCAGCCGTAATGGGTTTGCGGCAGGCCTGCATCCCTCGCGGCCAATGCCGCATTATTTTCGGACGATAGCTGGGTTCCCCAGAGCGTTCGTCCGCCCGAGCCGCTGCCGAGCGTGCCTTGAACCCGGCTTGCGCCGTAAACCGCCTTGGCCCCGCGGGCCGGTCCGGCAAGCTCGAAGGCGTCAAGGCCCGATATTCTGCGGGCGGAAGGCGCGGAGGCATCCATTTTCCACGCGCCGAACGCATCCCGGTAAACGCCGAGTACGGATGCGCCCTGATTATACAGCAGCTTCTCGATTTGAGACGACGAGTAGCTTCCGTTCGTTTTGGCCCCAAGCACCCAGTAGGCGTCCGCCGATTCGTGATGGACCCAGAGCAGTCCATTCAATGAAGACGAACCGTCGGCCGGATAGTAACCGGTGTAGCTGTTGTTGAATCCGAACGTGTCGCCTTTCGCGTTGATGGAGTCGCCGAAGGCGGCAAGCACATCGTACTTGAAGCCGGAAGGCAGCAGCAGCTCATCCTGGCTGGAGGGAGGAATCAGTCCGGGGGCCGAAGTCAGCGGGTCGGTCTCATAGGAGAATAGAGCCTTTGCGCTTTCCTGGGATTTCGCTTGGCCGGTCAGCGCTCCGAGGCCGGATGATGCGGCGAGCAGGGCGACGGTGCCGGATCCGACGTAAGCGAGAAAAGACCGGCGGGAAATATGTTTTTTGTCGTTCATGATACGCCTCCTGGGGCTAGATTTCAGCTTCGTGCTTATGTCATGGGAGTCATGTTTCAATCTATTAATTTCCCTGTAAATATTTCTAACATCATATTATAATAAGATAGAGCTTTATGTATATAGTTTCCTTTTATTCTGGCCAGGATAAACGGCTACGCCGTCCTTGTCTTACAAGGACCAGAGCGTTTATCAAGGTTGATGCGAAGCTATAAGTTACGACAACTTATCAATTCTAATCAACTCAAACAGGGTGGCGATCGCACTGGATTGGACGGCAGAGGTACCCGAAGACGAGCCCTTCCTGGTTCGGCTTTATACCAGCGTACGGGAGGATGAGGTGCGGAGCTTCGGTTGGGACGAAGCGCAAATGCAGGCTTTTCTGGAAATGCAGTTTCGCATGCAGCGGCAGTCGTACCGGCTGCAGTATCCGGCTGCGGAATATCGGATCATTCGTATGGGCGGCGAGCCGGTCGGAAGACTCATCATCGCTTCCTTGCCGGATGCCGTGGTTTTGGTGGATATATCGCTGCTTCCCGCTTACCGTAAGATGGGCATCGGTACAAGACTATTGTCGGCGCTGAAGCAAGAGGCTGCGGGCGGAGGGAAACCCGTACGATTGCAAGTTATGCATACCAATCCGGCCAAACGTCTGTATGAACGGCTCGGATTCCATACAACCGGGAGGAATGAGCTTTACGCTGCCATGGAGTGGCAGCCCGTTATTCGATGAACAAAGAGAGGGAATGTGAAATATGAACTCTTACTCGTTAGCCGCTTTCAAGGAGGCTGTCGGTACTCCATTCAAGGTGCAGGCAGGCGAACGCGAGGCGACGCTGCAGCTCGATGAGATTGAGGAACGGGTCATTCGTCCCGACTTTGAACAATTTTCGCTGCTGCTATCCGGTCCCTTAGGTACTTTTCTTCCTCAGCAAACATACCGCATTCGCAATGACAGGCTGGGGGAAATGGAGTTGTTTATGGTGCCTGTCGGGCAAACCGCCGAAGGGTACCGGTATGAGGCGGCCTTCAGTTTAGTTCGTTGATAAGAATTTATAAGTATTCGTAACTTATAGCTTCGCATCAACCTTGGCAAACGCGCTGGTCCTTGTAAGAAAAGGACAGCGTAGCCGTTTATCCTGGGTTGATAAGACTTTATAAGTTTTCGCGGGCTTTTAGCTTCGCATCAACCTTGATAAACGCGCTGGTCCTTGTAAGACAAGGACGGCGTAGCCGTTTATCCTGGGTTAATACATAATAATGAGAAACGAAAGCTAGGAGGAAGAACGATTGAGTCAACCTTATGTAGGCGAAATACGGATTTTTGCCGGGAACTTCGCTCCCGCCGGTTGGATGTTTTGCGATGGAAGAAGCCTCGCCATCTCAGAATATGGAACGCTATATAACTTGATCGGAACAACTTATGGCGGAGACGGGACGAGCACGTTCAATCTGCCGGACTTGAGAGGACGCATCCCGATTCACCAAGGTCAAAATTATACCCTTGTTCAACAGGGAGGCAGCGAAACGGTCACCTTAACCACGAGTCAAATCCCCGCACACAATCATGCGATGTCCGGACAATCGAAAAGGGGCAACACGAACAATCCTCAGAATGCGGTTTGGGCCAAATCCACCTTGAAACAGTTCAATAGCGATGCCGGGAGCCCGAATCCCATGCATCCGAATATTGTATCCTCGATCGGCGGAAGCCAGCCCCACGACAACATGATGCCTTACTTGACGGTAAATTTCATTATCAGTTTGTTTGGAGTCTTTCCTTCTCCAAATTAAAAAATATAGCGGAAAGGCGGGAGGAAAAGCGATGTCAGAACCCTTTTTGGGAGAGATAAAACTAATTTCATTTAACTTTGCCCCCAAGGGATGGGCATTGTGCGACGGTCAGCTTATGCCGATCAATCAGAACCAAGCGCTGTTCTCCATTCTCGGAACGACTTATGGCGGGGATGGTAGACTCAACTTTGGTTTACCCGATTTACGGGGCAGGGTACCCGTTAGTGCCGGGAATGGGATCGTTCTCGGAGAAAAACAAGGCGAGGAGGCCCATACGTTGAACATCTCGGAGCTGCCGGCCCATACGCATAAGATTAGCGGCAGCAAGGCACAGGCCGTTTCCCGTACGGTGTCAGGGCAAGTCTGGGGATTGACGGCCGCCAGCTCCTACAATACCTTGAGCGCGCTGCCCGCAGGGGACGGCGTCCTGTCTCCTGCCGCCGTAAGCAATGCCGGAGGCAGTCAGCCTCATATCAACATGCAGCCTTACTTAACGATTAACTTTTGTATTGCTTTGCAGGGAATTTTTCCAAGTCCAAATTAATGGAGAGGTACAAGTATGAGTAATCCATTCTTAGCCGAGATCCGAATATTTGCAGGTAATTTTCCTCCAAAGGGCTGGGCCTTATGTGACGGGCGACTGCTGCCGATATCTCAAAATACGGCGCTGTTCTCGCTGCTGGGCACCACTTATGGAGGAGACGGGAAAAGCAATTTCGCGCTGCCAAATCTAATGGATCGCGCTCCTCTAGGCCAGGGGCAAGGGCCCGGGTTGTCTCTGTACGACCTCGGCTCCTCGGGAGGAGAAGCTGCAGTTACTTTGACGAGTACCGAGATGCCTGCACATTCGCATACATTGAACGGCTCATCGGCTCCGGGAAACCAAGATTCTCCGGCAGGGGCACTGTGGGCCGATACGCCGGGACTCGCCGCCGGGCAAGCTTATGATGCCTCGGCCTCTCCTGATTGGGTGCCAATGGACGCAAGCGCAATGGCGGTTGCAGGAGGGAATCAGCCTCACAATAATAAGCAGCCTTACCTCGGCCTTACCTTTATTATCGCAATGCAAGGAGTTTATCCGCCCCGCACGTAAAGTGACGTTTTTATAAAGAAAGGAGGGATTCGGTTGCATGTAGTAAGGCTGGGAGGAACAATGCGGCGGGAAGGCGGCGGAACGTTCCTTAGAAGGTTTGCCGCATCGGCAGGACTGTTTATCGCACTTATGTTTGTTGCCTTATGGATCGGAACGGAGGCATTCGCTGCAACCTTTACCGTAGACAATACGGGCGACGGAAGCGGCAATTGCTGGGTTACAGGACAGGGACAGTGCACGCTGCGCGATGCGATTCAGCAAAGCAACAGCGTCGGCGGAACGAACACCATCAACATCAAGGCCGGAACGTCGTATAAGCTTGTTTCGGGGCAAATTAACATTACAAGCAGCGTTACGCTAATCGGCGATAACGGAAACGCGGGGAGCAGTCCGGCGTTAACGGTCATTCAAGGCGACGGAACGCATCGTATTTTTGAAGTGCAGCCTGGAGCAAATGTAAGTTTCACGGCGCTTACCCTGCAAGGCGGAATAAATAATCCTGACACTTCCGGATACGGGGGCGGCGCCGTGGCGGCGAAGCTCGGAGCAGGCAATACTCTGACGTTGTCCAATAGCGTGGTCAAGGATAGCATGACGACGGGCTCGGGCTTGGGCGGAGGCGTTTACGTAACCGGTCCTGCCGGGTCTGGTCTGGTGTTGAACAATAATACCGTGATCCAAGGAAATACGGCAGGACAAAGCGGCGGCGGCCTGTATGCGGAAGGCGATCTTAATATTAGTCTGGGCCATGCCAGCTTTGTCTCCAACACGGCTTCGACGACGCTGGGCGGAGGGATGGCGGTGCTTCCGGCGAGCCCGTCAGGAGGTACGGTCGTCATCCAGGACAGCTCATTCAGTAAGAATACCGCACAGGGTGCCGGAAATGACGGAATCGGCGGCGGATTATATTTGGGCGTGCCGGCGGACATCAAGAATACGACCTTCAGCGGTAATTCGTCCAATAGTGACGGCGGAGGACTGTTTCTTAGTTTTTTTCAGAATAACGTAAACCTGACGACGGTAACGTTCGACAGTAATAGTTCGGTAACCGGTACGGGCGGCGGATTGTTCGTACAGAACGGCAATCCGAAGCTGACGGGAACGACATTCCAGAAGAATACGGCAAAGACGGCTCCCAACGATTTTGGAACGAATGGTTTCCCGGTTGCTCCATACGCGCCGGCGGTTCCCCTGCAGACTTCGGACGGTACCGCTTATGGGGGAGGGACTTGGACATCCAAAGATGTTATCACTGACGCGGCTGCGGACGTATCCGTGGATGACAGCGCTACTTGGAATCCGGGACCGGTGACATTGTCGGCCGACGGGAATTACAAGGTTGTCATGAAGCTGACGGATAAGAACGGCAATGCCGTGCTTCAGAGGTCGACCGTACAAATAGATAAGACGAAGCCGACGTTAACCCTAAGCGCAGTAAGTAACGGTGCGAATTATGCGGAAGGTACCTGGGCGACCAAGGACGTTGTCATCACAGCGAATTCCAGCGATACGGGAAGCGGTTTGGCCTCCACGAAGTATTCGCTTGACGGGGGAACGACATGGACGGACTATACGGCTCCTGTGACGATGTCCACGGACGGTACGTATAGCGTCATTGTTAAGACGGTCGACAATGCCGGAAATACGGAACAGAAGTCGTTTGCCGTGAAGCTGGATAAGACGGCGCCGAGCTTGACGACCGATTGGAAGACGGCGGACGGCCAGCCATATACGCTTGGTAGCTGGACGAATCAGCCGGTAACGCTCACCGTGGTTTCTTCCGATGCTGGAAGCGGGGTTGCTTCTACGGTGTATTCAGTAGACGGTGGCTCGACTTGGGTCAATTACACGAATCCGGTGAATTTGTCGGCAGACGGGCAATACAATGTTCAAGTTCGTGTCACTGACCAAGCCGGCAACGTAACAAGCCAAGGCGGCACGGTCAAGATTGACCAGACGAAGCCGACGCTGACCATTACAGCGACAAGCGGCGGTGCGAATTATGCGGAAGGCGCTTGGGCGACCAAGGACGTTACCCTTACGGCAGCAGTTAACGATACGGGAAGCGGTTTGGCCTCCACGAAGTATTCGCTTGACGGGGGAACGACATGGACGGACTATACGGCTCCTGTGACGATGTCCACGGACGGTACGTATAGCGTCATTGTTAAGACGGTCGACAATGCCGGAAATACGGAACAGAAGTCGTTTGCGGTGAAGCTGGATAAGACTGCACCGGTGTTGACGGCGGATTGGAAGACAGCTGACGGTCAGCCATACACGCTTGGTAGCTGGACGAATCAGCCGGTAACGCTCACCGTGGTTTCTTCCGATGCTGGAAGCGGGGTTGCTTCTACGGTGTATTCAGTAGACGGTGGCTCGACTTGGGTCAATTACACGAATCCGGTGAATTTGTCGGCAGACGGGCAATATGCTATTCAAATTAAGGCAATGGACATAGCTGGCAACGTATCGAGCCAAAACGGCACGGTCAAGATTGACCAGACGAAGCCGACGCTGACCATCACAGCGACAAGCGGTGGTGCGAATTATGCGGAAGGTACTTGGGCGATAAAGGACGTTGTCTTTACGGCGGCAGTTAACGATACGGGAAGCGGTCTGGCCTCCACGAAATATTCGCTCGACGGGGGAACGACATGGACGGACTATATGGCTCCTGTGACGATGTCCACGGACGGTACGTATAGCGTCATTGTTAAGACGGTCGATAATGCCGGAAATACGGAACAGAAGTCGTTTGCCGTGAAGCTGGATAAGACGGCGCCGAGCTTGACGACGGATTGGAAGACAGCTGACGGTCTGCCATATACGCTGGGTAGCTGGACGAATCAGCCGGTAACCCTTACCGTGGCTTCTTCAGATGCCGGAAGCGGAGTTACTTCTACGGTGTATTCGGTGGACGGAGGGTTGACTTGGATTAATTACACGAATCCGGTGAATCTATCGGCAACCGGGCAATATGACATTCAAGTCAAGACGACAGACCAAGCCGGCAATGTATCGAGCCAAAGCGGCACGGTCAAGATTGACCAGACGAAACCGACGCTGACCATTACCACGACAACCGACGGTACGAATTATGCGGAAGGTACTTGGGCGACCAAGGACGTTGTACTTACGGTCGATGCTAATAATCCCGGCGGCAGCGGACTCGCGTCAACGAAATATTCACTTGACGGGGGAACGACTTGGACGGACTATACGGCTCCTGTAACGATGTCTACGGACGGTACGTATAGCATCGCCGTCAAGACGGTCGACAATGCCGGAAATACAGAGCAGAAGTCGTTTAATGTGAAGCTGGATAAGACGGCGCCGAGCTTGACGATGGATTGGAAGACGGCGGACGGCCAGCCGTATACACTGGGGAGCTGGACGAATCAGCCGGTAACGCTGACCGTGGCTTCTTCCGATGCCGGAAGCGGGGTTGCTTCTACGGTGTATTCGGTGGACGGTGGCTCGACTTGGGTCAATTACACGAATCCGGTGAATCTGTCGGCAACCGGGCAATATGACGTTCAAGTCAAGGCAACCGACCAAGCCGGCAACGTATCGAGCCAAAGCGGCACGGTTAAGATTGACCAGATAAAACCGACGCTGACCATTACCGCGACAAGCGGCAGTGCGAATTATACGGAAGGTACATGGGCTTCTAAGGACGTTGTCGTTTCAGCAGCAGTTAACGATACTGGTGGAAGTGGTTTGGCCTCCACGAAGTATTCACTTGACGGGGGTAATACCTGGACGGACTATACGGCTCCTGTGACGATGTCCATAGAAGGTACGTATAGCGTTACCGTCAAGACGGTCGACAACGCCGGTAATATAGAACAGAAGTCGTTTTCCGTGAAGCTGGATAAGACGGCTCCCGTTCTTGGGGCTTCTGTGAAAGCTAACGGAGTGAACTACGTAGACGGTACTTGGTCGAAGAATCCGGTAAAGCTTACGCTAAATGCAAGCGATGCCCCGGGCGGAAGCTCGCTTCAATCCACGCAGGTCTCTTTGGACGGGGGGGCCACCTGGACGGATTATAGCGGTGAGATTACGATCCCCGATGGGAATTACAGTGTTAAGGCGAGAGCAGCCGATTACGCCGGGAATGTAACGGAAGCCGGCTGGAATATCAAGGTGAGCACGATCCTCCCGACCCTCGGATTGACCTTAACGCCAAACACGCTGACAAACGGCGATGTGACGGCTGCCGTAACCGCCACCGTTTACGGCTCGGGCAATACCGCTGAGCTTCGGTATGCGGCAGGCGACCAGCCGGAGGGTTACTTCAGCAGCGGAGGAGGCACCGTAATTCCGACTAACGCAGGTACCTCCAACGGCAATTTTACGTTACAGGATAACGGATTTTACACGGTGTATGCCAAGGATTTGGCCGGCAACGAGGCCAGGCAACTTTTCGAAGTAAACACGATTATTCGCACAGTTCCTACCTTAACGCTGACTGCGCAGAACAGCGGTTGGACCAGCGGCAGCGTAACGGTTTCCGTCTATGCTGCGGTCTACGACAAACAGCTGGGCAACGCGCTTTCGGAGCTGAAATGGGTGGAAGGAAACCGTGATTTGGATTTGAGCGGGACGGATGCCTTTAGCGTCTCCGAGAATGGAACCTATACCGTAAGGGCTAAGGATAAGGCGGGCAACACGGCGCTGCAGACGATTACAATCGCCAATATTCTCCGTACGGAGCCTATGATTACGACTCATTCCTCCCCATTCGGACCTGGGAATGAGCAGGCTCAGGTTACAGTGACAGCTTCGGTATACGGGACAGGCAACAGCGTCGCGGCCATCAAATGGATGCCGGGCAGCCGCTCCAAATCGGATTTCGCCGGCCAGGCGGGCAATCCGCTGACGAACGGCGCGTTCCTGGTAAATGAGAATGGCATATATACGGTTTATGTCCGGGATCAAGCGGGGAACGAGGCCGTGATGGTCGTTACGGTGAGGGAAGTGAATCATCCTCCAGTCGTATCCGATTCCACCGTTTATGGAACCACTAATACCGTGCTTCACTTCGGAAGTACATCCTTCAACTTTAGCGACAGCGATCAGGATTCCCTCTACGAGATTCAGATCCTGACGCTTCCTGCGAACGGGAAACTGAAGTGGAACGGCATTCCCGTGACCGTTAACCAGACCGTTTACAGCTCCGGCTTGAACGGAATGACCTTGGAGCCTGATGCCGGTTGGTCCGGAACGACTTCATTCGATTGGAACGGCAGCGATGGAATGGTTTACGCCAAGACAACGGCGAGACTGACGATGATCATCGCATCAGGGAATCTCCCTCCAACGGCCGGAACGGTATCGTTATCCGTTAGAGCGGATACGCCTCAAGCCGGCAGGCTCATCGGGAGCGATCCGGAGGGAGGGGAACTATCGTTCAGTATAAAAACTCAAGGAAGCTTGGGCACATTGACGCTTCTCAACGAGCATACGGGGGATTTCGTGTATGCTCCGAAGCCGGGCATCACAGGAAAAGATACGGTCACTTATACGGTCTATGACAATCAAAGAGCTTCGGCCACAGGTACCGTCGAGGTGAACATCCTGCCGAAGGATGCGCCGGGGCCGTCCGCATCGGCCGACCTCGCTTGTATGACGGTATCCACCGGTCGTTTGACGCCGGCGTTTGACGCGGGTGTGCTCAATTACAATGTGACGGTTAGCCGAGAGGTATACGCGATTACCGTAAGTGCAGCCGTTTATCAGCCCCGTGCGACATTGACCGTAAATGGGGTAACGGTGGCCAGCGGAGCCGCAAGCAGCCCCATTGCGCTTCAGTACGGTTCGAATTCGATCGTGATTCAAGTCACGGCTGAGGACGGTAAGACGAATAAGGTCTATACGCTCCAAGTGTACCGTGAGCCCCGGCGAAGCGATGATAGTCCTTCCGCCGGCGGAGGGGCCGCTCCAGCGCCTCCGGCTCCGGCTCCCGTACCCGGTCTTAACGGTGAAATGAACGGGAAACCGGTTGACCATCTCGGTACCGTAACGACGAGTACGGTAGACGGACTTACGGTCCTTACCGCAACGCTCGATACGGCACAGGTAGAGTCGCTGCTGAGCCAAGTCACGGGAAATCCGACCGTCACGTTGGAGGTAAAGGGCGGCGGCGACCGGATCCTAACGGAATTGAACGGCAGCATCGCGGGGATGCTCGCCGGACGGGAAGCTTCGGTTCAAGTGCAGACCGAGCTTGGAACCTACACGGTTCCGTTAGCGGGAATCCGTATGGATGCTCTGGCGGCGAAGTTCGGGAATGCGGTATCGATGTCCGATCTCAGCCTGCGCATTTCCATCTCGAAGCCACCGCCACAGCTTATACAGCGGCTGCAAAATCAGGCGGCGGCAGGACAATATTCCATTGTTATGCCACCCGTTGATTTTTCGATTACGGCGACGTACAAAGGCACATCCTTTGAGATTCATGAGTTCAGCCGCATGGTTAGCCGGGAGCTTCCGGTGCCTGCAGGCGTAAACGCAGGCCAGATCACAACGGCGGTCGTAGGACTGGAGGACGGCAGCGTGTATCATGTGCCGACCGTCATCGCATCGCAAGGCGGTCAAACGACGCTTCGGGTAAACAGCCTGACGAACAGTACGTATATGGCTATTTCCAGCGTGAAGTCTTTCACTGACATGACGGGTCATTGGGCGCAGCGGGAAGTGAACAACATGGCTTCCCGGCTCATTGTGAACGGTCTTGCCGAGGGCGAATACGGTCCGGATGCTCCGGTCACGCGGGCGCAGTTCACGGCGATTGTGATCCGGGCGCTCGGCTTGTCGGAGAATACGGCGTCGGCGTCTAAGGAGTATAAGGACGTGCAGCCGAAGGATTGGTTCGCCGGAGCCGTGACCCGGGCCAACACTTACGGACTCGTGAACGGCTATGAAGACGGCACCTTCCGTCCGGAGAAGACGATTACGAGGGAAGAAGCGCTGGTCATGATCTCCAGAGCCATGAAGCTGGCAGGCAAACCGGTGGATCTGGCCTCCGCCAGCCCGATGTCGATCCTGTCCGGATTCAAGGACAGCAGCGAAGTGGGTGACTGGGCGATGAAGGAAGCGGCCGAGGCCGTGCAGAGCGGACTGGTCCAAGGAAGCGATGCAGGGCTGCAGCCAAAAGTGAATATGACCCGCGCCGAGACGGCGGTCATTCTGTACCGATTGCTGATTCGATCCAATTTGATCAGCCCTTAACGGCAACCGCTCCGGCGGCATCGTATCCATGCGATGCCGGCCGGAGCTTTTTTTATGGAAATCATTTGTAATATATGGAAAATGAAACATAATAAAGAGAATTCAAATCTCGGCCAACGCGCCCTACCTTCCTTGCGGGCTTACGGACATCATAAATTTAGATTTATTCAGGGAGCCATATGCTACAATGAAGGATAAAAGTTACGATGAGGAGGTTGCGAGGGGTGCGGCGGTTTAAACAAGCGGCACAAGCCTTGAATTCCATCCGCAATAAAAGCTTCTTCTCCATCCTGCTGTTCTTGATCATACCTTTCCTGCTTACCTTCTATTGGGTGGATAAGCCTCTGGAGAGCGTCATCGAGCAAAAGATCGGGGATTCCACCCGGGAGGCGCTTCACCAGGTCAAGTTTAATACGGAGCTGTTTCTGGAGGATATGCTGAGATCGGCCGTCGAAATTTCAACGAATCCCAGCATTACGGATCTGCTGATCCACCCCGAGCGGTTCACGGATTACGAAAAGCTGCGGCTGAAGGATAACGTGATCAACAAGCAATACAGCTCCTACTACACGGAAACGTATGTCACGCTGATGGATCTCTACGGCAACTGGCACAGCACGCGGTACATGGACGAAGGGCTTTACCAGCAGTATACGCAGTCGGCATGGTATAAGGATATGGTGCAGAAGCCGTTCCAGCTGCGCTGGATGCTCGTGAAGGACCATTATGTGTATTCGGACAAGCGGCCGCTGATTACGTTGGTCAAGACGATCACGGATCTGCAGACGAAACGAAACATCGGCATGCTGCTCTTCGGAGTGGCCGAGACGGACCTGCGCAAATACCTCGGGATGCTGGAGGGTGAAGTGTATCTGGTCGACGGCGAAGGCACGGTCTTGTCGAGTCCCGACTCCGAGAAGATCGGCACAAGCATCGGCAAGGAGGCCTTCGCGGCGGAGCTTGGGAAAGCGGCCGGGGGACAATCGATCGTGGTGAAGGATCGGGTCAAGTGGATCGTCAATTACGATACGGTGGGCCAAACCGGCTGGAAGATCGTGCAGCTGATACCGTACGATACGGTGTTCAAGGAAATTTTCGGCATCCGACGGGCTAATATCTTGATCGTGCTCGGCATCTTCATTGTGTTCATGTTCATTACGCTGTCGATCGCCTTAAGCATATCCCGCCCGCTCCAGCTGCTGAACAAAAAGATGCGCGAGGTGGAGGAACGGGACTTCAACAGCACGCTGCAAGTTTCAGGACCAAGCGAGATTTCCACGCTGATCGGCACCTACAACAAGATGCTGAAGCAAATCCGCGACCTGCTTCAGCGGGTAAAGGAGGAGTATCAGCAGAAGGAGGACATGAGGTTCAGGGCGCTGCAGGCGCAGATCAACCCCCATTTTATATTGAATACGCTGAACAACATTAAATGGATGGCTTATATCCGGGGCGTCAAGGAAGTAGGCGACATGCTGTCGAGCTTGGGAGGCATCCTGGAGGGGAGCATCGGGCGGGGCGGGAATCTGATCTCTCTGCGGCAGGAGCTGCAGTATATCGAGAACTATATTAACCTCATGAAGCTGAAATACAACGACAAGCTGACCGTCCATATCGATGTGCCGGATACATGCCTGGAGCAGGAAGTCATCAAGTTTCTGCTGCAGCCTGTCGTGGAGAATGCCATCCAGCACGGAATCGAGCCCCTCCCGGGGAAAGGGGAAATCCGGATCGAAGCCGAGGCGGCGGAGGCGCTCCTGATTCTCCGTGTTCGCGATAACGGCGTAGGCATACCCGAGGCGAAGCTGGCGGAGATCCGGCAGCGGCTCGAGACGGAAACCGGTGAGCCCCCGTCGCAGCATATCGGGCTGAAGAATGTGCATGAGCGCATTCGCTACCATTACGGGGAGGCCTATGGTTTAACCGTGGACAGCAGGCCGGGGGAAGGAACGGAAGTGCGGCTTGCGCTCCCGCTGATAACGTACCGAAAGGAAGAGTCGCATGAAACCCAAAATCATGCTGGTAGATGACGAATTTCTCGTCCGGCTCGGCATCAAGTCGCTCATCGACTGGGAGGAGCAGGGCTTCGTCTACGCCGGCGATGCGCCGGACGGGGAGGCGGCCCTCGCACTGATGGAGGGGAACGTTCCGGATATTTTGCTGACCGATATTCTGATGCCGAACATGAACGGGCTGGAGCTGATCGAAGCGGTCCGGAAGCGGTATCCCGCAACGCGGATCATCGTGCTTAGCAGTCACGATGAGTATGAGTACGTGCGCCAAGCGATGAAGCTCGGCGTCGACGATTACATCCTGAAGGCATCCCTAAAGCCGGACGAGCTGCTCCAGCTTCTGCACGATACCGCACGCAAAATCAGCGCGGTCCGCCTGGAACCCGGCCTGCGGGAGCTTCAAGATGACGCCGGGTGGCAGGACAACGACCTCAGGGCATGGCTTGAACGGCAGCTCGGCGAGCCGTTCGATGAAGAGAGCGCCCCGGATCCGCTGGAGCTCGGAACGGACAATTTACTGATTAGGCTGAGGGCGGAAAGCGCCGGCCGCATCGCGGGGGACCGGAGGCTGGAGCGGCAGACCGTTATCAATCTCCTTGAGCCGGAGCGCTCCTCCGGGCTGCGCGGGTTCGCGATCCCTCTGAAGGAGGACGAGCTGGTGCTTCTTCTCTCCATGGAGGAGCGGAAGGCTTCCGAGCCGGACCGGCTGAAGCAGCTGTGCGAGGATTGGATTCGGCGCGCCAAACGGTATGTCGGCGTGTCGCTTACCGCAGGCATAAGCAGGCCTTTCCAGGGGAAAGCTGACATCCGAAAGGCTTATTTCGAAGCCGGTGAGGCGCTTCGTCGAGGCTCCTTCTATGAAGGCAAAGAAAAGGCTTATGCCTTCCCCGGGCCGGCGGAGGAGGGAGGCGCTATGATTCTCCCTGAGGCGGAGGAGCAGGTGCTGAAGCGGGCGCTCGAGGAAGAGGACGCCGAAAGCCTGGAGCAGGGGCTCCAAGGCTTCTTTGACCGGATGCTGGCGGCCCGGGTCACCGTGGAACGGAGCGTCCAGCTGTTTCTCCGGCTCTTTCATCTCATCGAAGCGAAATGGAAGCCGGTGCTCGGCGACTGGTTCGCCGAGTTGGAAAGCGAGGGCCCGCTCTATAAGCAGATCGTTGCGTTCGAGGAGCTGGAGGAGGCCCGGCGCTGGTTCGGGCGTCTGCTCGAAGACGGCTTGCAGCGCCTCCGCAGCCGGAGGCCGGAGCCGATGCACGATGACATCCGCGAGCTGGTGCGCTACATGAAGGCGAATTATACGCAGGAGCTGACCCTGCGGCAAGCGGCGGAGCGGGTGAACATGAACGAAAGCTACCTCAGCACGCTGTTCAAGAAAGAAACGGGCCTCGGCTTTATCGAATATTTGAACCAGCTTCGCATGGATAAAGCCGCGCAGCTGCTGGCCGAGACGAACATGCCGAGCTATCTCATCGCAGAGCGGGTGGGCTACGAGAACATCAATTATTTCGGCCGCCTGTTCAAGAAAACGATGGGCCTGAGCCCCCAGCAGTACCGGGTCAAGCATCAAAGCTAAAAATAGTGAACATCGCAGCCTTAAATAAATGAATACGCTTCCTCCCCTCCAAACAAAGTGAACGAAGAGCAAAAATCCGTTCCTTCAGAATGGAGGGGTATCTGTCTATAATCTGTTTTGTAAGCGATTTATTCAAGAGAATTCAGGAGGGTATAAGGGATGAGGAAAACGCTTGCTTTACTTATGGCTCCGGTGCTGACGGCCGGACTGCTGGCAGGCTGCGGCAGCAATGGCCAGGAGCCCGCAAAAAGCGCCGCGGGCACGAAGGGCAACGACGCCTCGGCCGCCAAGGTTGAATTGACCTGGTGGGTCATTCAGGACGAGGATGCGTACGGCACTTTTTACGACAATATGATCGATAAATTCCAGAAGCAGAATCCGAGCGTGAAGATCAAGAGGGAAATCATCCCGAGCGACAAAATCAACGAGAAGCTCAGCATCGCCGCCAATACGGGGCAGCTGCCCGACCTTCAGCAGGGCTCGATCTTCTGGCCGCTGTCCTACGCTTACAAGGATTTGATGGTGCCGCTCGACGATATTATCGACAAGGCCGACTTCGACGACGCGATTCTGAAGAGCGTATCGGTAAACAACAAGATCTATATTTATCCGAACAACACGACGGCGATCGGTCTGATCGTCAATAAGGATCTGTTCAAGGCCAAGGGGGCGCTCGATCTGCTGCCGAAAAACATGGAATCGTGGACGATGGACCAGTTCTTGAAGGCGGCCAAGGCGGTGACGGATCCGGCCAAAGGCACCTACGG
This sequence comes from Paenibacillus gyeongsangnamensis, assembly GCF_027533625.1. Classification (GTDB taxonomy): domain Bacteria; phylum Bacillota; class Bacilli; order Paenibacillales; family NBRC-103111; genus Paenibacillus_G; species Paenibacillus_G gyeongsangnamensis. Next base: position 137,063 of record NZ_JAQAGZ010000007.1, read on the forward strand.
CTACGCCATGTATGCCGCCGATACGGGCGGTGATCAAGGCCACCACGCCATGCTGTGGGGCTACGGCGCCAAGTCGTTCAGCGACGACAACAAGAAGGCGATCCTCAATTCACCTGAGGGCATCGAGGGCTTGAAATTCTACGTGAACCTCGTCGACGAGAAGGTGGTGCCTCCGGGCGCCGCGGGTCTGAAGGCGACCGAGGTCATCAACAACATGTTCCCGCAGGGCAAAATCGGCATGACGATGGGCAACATCGGCCATATCGGCGCGTTCGAGAAATCGTTCAAGGACGGCACGAACAAGCCGTTCGAGCTCGATATGGTGCCGTACCCTACCAAGGACGGCAAGGGGACGAATTCGGTGCTGTTCGGTTACGGCACCTGGGTATGGAAATCGAAGGATCCGGCACACGTGGAATGGGCGAAGAAATTCACGCAGTTCATCAACAGCAAGGAGAACATGGCCGAGCTGGCCAAAATCCCTTCGGTCGTGCCGACCCGCAAATCGCTTGCGAGCAACTACAAGGAGGATTCGTTCCAGGGCAAGACGATCAAGCTGTTCAAAAGCACGGGCAACGTTGGCGTCAGCGTTCCGGGTTATGCGGAAACGCGGGCGGCCTTCTATCCGGAGCTTCAAGCGGCGCTGACGAAGGCGAAGACACCGGAGCAGGCGCTGAACGATTGGGTCAAGAAGGCGAACGATATTATCGACCGCAGCTCGAAATAAACGTACAAGCTATCCCCGCGCGGGTCCGGCAAAAGCCGGTTCCCCGGGATGGGGGCACATCATAAGAAGAGAGGGGGATTCGCTGATGACATCGACAACGGCCGGACGGAGAAACCGGATCGGAGGCGGCATGTGGGGACTGTTCTTCATCGCGCCGTTTGCCGTCTTCTTTCTCCTGTTCGAAATTTATCCCATGATCCGGGCGGTTTATTTAAGTCTGTTCGATTACGGTCTCGGCAAGCAAAGCTGGGTCGGCCTCGGCAATTATGCCCGCCTCATGAAGGATGCCGTATTCATGAAATCCGTCGTCAACACGCTGGGCTTCGTGGTCGGCACGGTGCCGCTCACTTTCCTGTTCGCCATGTTCGCCGCAACGGTCATTTATAACAAAGGCCCGGCGCTGGCTGCTTTCTTCCGCGGCGCCTTCTATTTGCCCATCGTGGCCTCGCAGGTCATTCTGTCGATTATTTGGGCCTGGATTTACAATCCGGTCAGCGGCGTCGCCAACTATGTGCTGTCGTTGGTACACGTGGGGCCTTATATGTGGCTTTCGGACGAACGGCTGGCGCTGCCTGCACTCATTCTGATCGTCGTGACGTTCAACGTCGGTCAGCCGGTCATCCTGCTGCTCGCCGCAATGGGTAACATCTCGCCGGATTATTACGAGGCCGCGGATATCGACGGCGCATCGGCCTGGACGAAGTTCCGCCATATCACGCTGCCGCTCCTGAAGCCGACGTCGCTCTATATTCTGGTCATGGCGACGATCTGGGCGTTCCAGACGTTCATCGTAGTGCAGATGCTGACGGGGGGAGGCCCGAATTATGCGACCTCAACGATCATGTATTTGCTGTACAACACGGCCTTTGTGTACGGTCAGCTCGGGTTGGCTTCAGCGATGGGCATTATCATTACCGCACTCATCTCCATTGTCGCCTTCGCCCAGTTCAAGCTGATGAAGGCCGACGTAGAATTTTAGAGAAAAGGAGGGGTTTCGGATGGGAAACCTGGGGTTCAAGGCGGTCAAAATCGCAGCTGACGCCGTACTGTACCTTCTAGCCGCTTTGTTTATCTTCCCGCTGTACTGGATGACGACCGGCGCCTTCAAGGATCAGACTTCGTCCGTGGCGTTTCCTCCGGAGCTGATTCCGTCTGCGCCAACGCTGGTGAACTTCCGGAAGCTGGTTGGTGACGGCATGATTTTTCACTGGCTGTACAACAGCATATTCACCTCCGTCATAGCGACGGCCGGCGTCTGCTTGGTGGCGTCAATGGCGGGCTACGCGCTGACGAAGCGGAAGTTCTGGGGCGCGAACCATTCTTTCACCTTGATTGTGGTCGTCATGTTCATTCCAAGACAGATTACGCTCGTTCCTTTGTTTACGATGATGCGTGATTTGAATCTGGTCGGCACGCTCGCCAGCGTGATTCTGCCTGTTATTTGCCTGCCCTTCGGCGTGTTTCTGATGAAGCAGTTCAGCCAATCGGTGCCGACCGAGCTGCTGGAGGCGGGGAAGATCGACGGCTGCTCGGAGCTCGGGCTGTTCTTCCGCATTTTTCTGCCGGTCATTAAGCCGGCCATCGGTGCGCTGGCGATCTTTGCTTTTACGTATACGTGGAACGATTTCTTGTGGCAGCTGGTGATGCTCAGCGATCATGCGAAAATGACCATCAACGTCGGCATTGCGACGATGGTGACCGAATACGTGGCCAACTATGGCCTGCAGATGGCCGCGGCGACGCTCGGGTTTCTCCCGGTGTTCGTGATGTTTATCGGGTTCCAGCGGTATTTTGTCAAAGGCATTACGATGGGGAGCTTGAAAGGATAGTCCCTTGTTCAGGGAGAGAGGGGTTAATGGGATGAAGACGATTCGTTATGGCGTGGTCGGCTGCGGTTACTTCGGAGGAGAGCTGGCCCGTATTGTTCACAGCATGGAAGGCGCCGCGTTGTCCGCGGTCTTCGGCGGACGCGACGCGGCCGAGCTTGCGGAGGAGCTGGGCTGCGAAGCGGAGGAAAGCCTGGACCGGTTGGTGCACCGGGACGATATTGACGCCGTGATCGTGGCCAGTCCGAGTCATTTGCACTATGAGGCGGCCGTGAAGGCGGCCCGGAACGGAAAGCACGTGTTCTGCGAAAAGCCGCTTGCGCTGACGCTCAAGGATTGCGAAGAAATGCTTGAGGCAAGCCGTGAGTGCGGCGTGACGTTCATGGCCGGGCATATCATGCATTTCATGCGCGGTGTGAAGCGGGTGAAGGAATGGATCGCCGCCGGCGAGATCGGACGCCCCTTGGTATGCCATTCGGAGCGGACGGGCTGGGAAGAACGGCAGCGCGTCGTCAGCTGGAAGAAGAACCGGATGACGTCCGGAGGCCACCTGTTTCATCACATTCATGAGCTGGATCTGCTCCAGGCGATCATGGGACCGGCCGTGTCGGTCAGCGCCGCCGGAGGCAATCTTGCGCATCAGGGGGAGGGCTTCGGCGACGAGGAGGATGTGCTGCTGCTGACGCTGGAGTTCTCGGACGGACGGCTCGGCACGATGCAGTATGGCTCCGGCTTTCGTTGGGGCGAGCATTACGTCAAGATCAACGGCTCGGAGGGCGCGATTCTGTTGGACATGAAGCATTCGCGCATCCAGCTGAAGAACCGGCGGGGACTCTTGACCGAACCGCTGAATTACTCGGAGGAAGAAGATGCGGAGCGCGCTTTATCTTACGAGAAGCTCGACGGCGGGATCGTCTACGGCAGCCCGCAGACGAAGCTGCCGGGATGGCTGACGACGGTGATGAAGCTGGAGATGGAGGCGTTGCGGGACGTGCTGCAGGGCAAGCCGGCAGACGGTAGCTACGGCTCCCTGTTCGACGGCTCTGCGGGAAGGGCCTCGATCGCGACGGCGGAAGCGGCGATGACGGCTTTGCATGAACGCTCTTGGGTCGGCATAAATCATAAGTAATGCTCGAGGGAGAAGGAGACGGAGATGGAGATGGGCGATATGAAAACGTATGATCTGGAACGATTCAAAGGCATTACGATTGCGATGTACGCTTGCTATGACGCGAATGGGGAAATCAGCACCGAAGCGGTCAAGCAGCTGGCCCGCCATTACGTCGGACTCGGCGTGACCGGCTTATATGTCGGGGGAAGCACCGGCGAAGGGATGCTGCAGAGCGTAGAGGAACGGAAGCTGGTGCTGGAAGCGGTCATGGAAGAGGTCGGAGGCGAGCTGACGATTATCGTTCACGTCGGAGCCGCCGCGACGAAGGACAGCGTGGAGCTGGCCAAGCATGCGGAGGTTGTCGGTGCCGATGCAATCTCGGCGGTACCCGCAATTTATTACCGGCTCTCGCCGGCCAGCGTCGAGCGTCATTGGCAGGCGATGATCGACAGTACGTCATTGCCGTTCATTATTTATCATATTCCGCAGACGACCGGCTTCCAGCTGTCCACGGAGCTTTTGAAGCGAATGGCGGCTCAGGAGCAGGTCATCGGGGTGAAAATTTCGTCGGAGAGCACGTTCGAGCTGCAGCAGTTCAAGGCGGCCGGGGGCCCCGAATTCCTTGTCCTGAACGGCCCGGACGAGCAGTATTTGGCCGGCCGGAGTATCGGCGCTGACGGCGGCATCGGCGGAACGTACGGCGTCATGCCGGAGCTGTTCGTGAAGATTGAGCAGTGCTTTCGCGAAGGAAAAATGAAGGAAGCGCTCGAATGGCAGAACCGGGTGAACGAGGTGATTACGGGACTTTTGGCGCTGCCTTCGTTATACGGCGGATGCAAGGCGATCCTGAAGCTTCGTGGGCTCGACATCGGGGAGCCGCGGCTTCCGCTGTTGCCGATTCCTTCGGAAGCCATGGATGAGGTTGCCCGGCTGAACGAAAAGATTCTCGGCTATATCGAGCAGGCAAAGGCGGAATAAGGAGGAAGCAAAGTGAATAAAAGCAATCGATTTGCGGAGGGCGGACTCATCGTTTCCTGCCAGGCGCTGGAGGACGAGCCGCTGCACGGCGGCGATACGATGGCGAAGATGGCCAAGGCGGCGGAGCAGTCCGGGGCGATCGGAATCCGTACGAACGGCGTGCACGATATTATTGCGATTAAGCAAGCGGTGCGGCTCCCGGTCATAGGGCTCATCAAGCGCGTTATTCCCGGCTCGGATGTGTTCATTACGCCGACGCTCGAAGAGGTGCGGGCCATCATCGAAGCGGGTGCGGACGTTGTCGCGCTCGATGTGACCGACCGGGAGAGCCGCTTGAGCGAGGCGGAGGCGCTGATTGAATATGCGCATCAAGCCGGCGTGCAGGTGATAGCCGATGTGTCGACTTATGAGGAAGGGCTGGCTGCGGAGCGGCTCGGGGCCGACTATATCGGCACGACGTTGTCCGGCTATACGCCGTACAGCCTGCAGCAGGAGGGGCCGGACCTGGAGTTGGTGCGCCGTTTAAGCGGAACGGCGGGCGTTCCTGTCATCGCCGAAGGCCGCATCTGGACGCCGGAGGATGCCGTCCGGGCGCTGGACGCCGGGGCGCGGAACGTGGTGGTCGGTAGCGCCATCACGCGGCCGCAGCTGATTGCCCAGCGCTATGTGGCCGCGCTCCGCAGCCGGGTGTGAAGGAGGCGGGGCAAGGATGGCGAGAATCGGCGTGAAGCATGACCCGGATGCGGAATATGCGGTCGCCGTCGATGTCGGCGGCACGAAGACGAATGCAGGCATCGTGAGCCGCTCCGGCGAAATCGTGCATACGGTGAGCCTTCCGACGCAAGCCGGCGGCGTTCCCGTAGCGGACCGGATCTCGGAGGCGGTGGAGGCGGTACTTATGGAGTTCGCGAAGGTCCATGGAGGCATAGGTCTGAAAGGGATCGGCATCGGGACGGCCGGCCAAGTGGATTGGGCGGAGGGCAGCATCCGCTATTCCTCCGACCTGATCCCCGGCTATGGCGGGACGCCATTGAAGCGGCTGCTGCAGGAACGCTTCGGGCTTCCGGTCTGGGTCGACAACGACGTGAATGTGCTTGCTCTGACGGAGAAAACGCTCGGCGCAGGAAGAGGCGTAAGGCAGATGCTGTGTCTCGCCCTCGGCACGGGAGTCGGGGGCGCGGTGATGATCGACGGCCAGCTGCTGCACGGCGCCTGGGGCGGGGCCGCGGAGCTCGGTCATCTGTCCGTCGACTTTAACGGACTGCCTTGCGTATGCGGCAGCGTAGGTTGCCTCGAGCAGTACGCTTCAGGCACGGGCATCGCGAAGCGGATGAGGGCGAAGTTGGACACGCTTGGCCGGCCGGAGCCGCTGATGGACACGTGGACGGTCATAGCTCGCTGGCAGACCGGAGACGGCTTGGCTGCCGAGGTGATGGACGAAACGTTCGCGGCCTTGGGCGCCGCCGCCGCGTCCCTTATTCATACGTTCAATCCCGAGGTGATTGTCGTCGGCGGCGGGGTAGCGGATGCGGGCGAGCCTTTCCTGGAGCGCATACGGTTGGAGACGGCGAAGCGAAGCATCCCGTCGCTGTACGCAGGCGTCCGCATCGTCCCGGCTTACCGGGGCAATTGGAGCGGCATGATCGGCGCGGGGCTGCAGGCGTGGGAATACGATCCGAAGCAGGATTGAATAGACAGCGGACGACAATGGAAGAGGAGAACAGCGGACATGATAGCAGGCCATATTGAACATTGGAGGAAGGACAGGCCGTTTCTTCATCCGGTATTGCAGAGGGCGGTCGATTACTTGGAAAGCACGGATTTCGCCGCGATGGAGAACGGCAAATATCTGATCAAAGATGAAGCTTTATTCGCACTCGTTATGGAGCTGGCCGGTAAAAGGGAAGCGGAGGCGCCTGCCGAGAAGCACGAGCAGTACCTCGATATCCATTATTTGCTCGCTGGGGAGGAGTGGATCGGATGGGCTCCGGAAGATGCGTCCCTCCGTCCCTCCGTGCCCTATGACGAGGAACAGGAGGCCGCTTTGTACGGGACGGTCCCCGGGGAAGCGCGGCTGAAGCTCGTGCCGGGGATGTACGTCATCTTCGCCCCGTCCGATATTCACCGGCCGGGGTTATGCGGTACGGAGCCGCAGCCGATCCGTAAGGTGGTCGTTAAGCTAAACAAGACATTGTTCTTGGACGTGTCTTAACAGGCAGTTAACCGTTCGTACGAGGTGGCCTAGCCCTGCGAGCTACGCTTAAACGAATGGTTTTCAGATAAAGAAGCCTGGCGGTGATCCGCCAGGTTTCTTTTTGCAAGATCGAACCATCCCCGGCCGAAGCCGGATTAAGATTTCAGACTAGCCGCCGCTGACGAATTTACGGAGGCAGCACCAATTGGACGGGATCGATTGAAGCTATCCATACAACCTGATCATTTGGAAAGCGTTCGTCGGCAAAGACATCATGTCCTACCTATACACGGCGTGAGAGGAATCATGAAATTTTCCAAATTTGTAATAATATCGGCCCGTTCGAGGGATACTCATTATTGGATCGTCAGAAGGAGGTGAGTCCATCATGGCAGGTAATGAGCAGAATATCGTCTCTCACGGCTTGAACGCCGCTAACGCCAATGCGGAGGATCAAGAGTCTCAGCAGCAAGTGCAGGAGCTGGCTAATCAATTGAACAGTCAAACGGGCGCCGCTCAGACGGAAACGGATGAAGCAGCGGATGCCAACATGGAATAATAGGCCCAATGCCGAGCTGCCCCGCAAGGGGCAGCTTGTTTGCGCTTCAGAGAGCAAGGGGGCAGCAACGAAGCAGACGGCGCTACAGCCGCGATCTTCGGATCGCTTGATTGATGACTTCGGAGAATACGAGTCCGATGGCGATCGCTCCGGAAATCATGAACGCCTTGGCCCCCAGCTGTACGGCCAGATCGTATTGGTTCTGCACGACATTGCGCATGGCGTCGTAAGCCGCACCCCCGGGAACGAGCGGAATGACTCCCGATACGCTGAAGACGATAATGGGCGTTTTGAATAATTTGGCCAGCAGCTGGCTCACCACCGTGACGAAGAAGGAGGCGGCGAGCGAGGCAAGTATCGGGTTCACGGGCACCTCCTGCAGCAGCACGTAGAGGAGCCAGCCGAGCATGCCGACGAAGCCGCACGGCAGAAGCGTTTTCTTGGGCACATTGAACAGAATGGAAAAGGCGGCGGACGCAATGAAGCTGGTGATCAGCTGCTCCAGGATCATCATAAGAAGCCCTTTCCGCCATAGACGGCCAGCACGAAGGCGACGCCCGAACCGATGGCGAAGGCCGTCAGGAACGCCTCGGCTCCCTTGGATACGCCCGACACGAAGTGACCCGCCATCAAATCCCGGACGGCATTGGTAATCAGTAGTCCGGGCACGAGCGGCATGACCGAGCCGATAATAATTTTGTCCATGTCTTGTCCAAGTCCGCTGCCGACGAAGAGACAGGAGCACAATCCGATGACCAGCGAAGCAAGTCCTTCGGAGAACAGCTTAATGGATACGAGACGCTGGATACGGCTGAATACATAATAACCAACGCCTCCCGTAAGGACGGCGGGGACGAAATCTCGCCATTTCCCGTCGTACATAATAAGAAAGCAGCCGCTGGCTACCGCCGCGGCGATCAGCTTCATGTAGAACGGGTAGCCGATTTGGTCCGTTTCGGTTTTTTTCAAGAGCCGGTGAGCTTCACCGGCGGTTAACTCTCCCCGCGAGATGCGTCTGGAAATATCGTTTACGATCGTCACCTTGCGCAGATCGGTGGAGCGTTCGGTGATGCGAACCAATCTTGTCGTGAGTGCCGTTCCTTCAATCGAGAAGATGATCCCGGTCGGCGTGACGAAGCTTTGGGGGTTCGATATATCGAACGCTTCCGCGATGCGGATCATCGTGTCCTCCACCCGGTACGTTTCGGCTCCGTTTTCGAGCATGATTTTGCCCGCCAGCAGGCAGGTATCTACAATTTCATAGGTTGAACGGGCTGGTGCCTGCATAGCGCCACCTCATCTTTCCGTAATTATTCGCGGGCGTGAAAAATTCATTTTTAGTATTACTGCATAGGAGAAGGTTCATCCTGCGGCCAATGCGAGGGCCATAACCAGCCGCCATTCCTCCGCGCTGGCCGAGGAGCAAGCGGTTAACCGATACCATCATAAACCAACGGACGCGAACTTTAAATAGAAAATCGCCATTTCATGCATACCGGGGCCTCCAATTGGCCTGGGATCGTCCGTTTCGAACCGGCACGATGCCCCTTAGATGAATACGAATGCCATGGGAGGAGATAACTAAGGTATTCGCAGCACCGAGGTGAAAACGATGAAAGAGAAGCGCAATTGCGATGTAATGGACATAAAGGATCAGCTGAAGGAGCGCTTGAACGCGATAGCCGGTGCCATTAAGGAGAGCCTGACGGCCATCGATAACGAAGCGCACTGTCTCTTGAGCGATTTCGAGAAGATCGGCATGGCGTTCAAACAGATGGAGTCTCTGGCTTCGTCATTTTATCTGCAATGCTATTTATCCTCATTCACGCCGAGCTTCATAGACCTGTCCGTTACGATCCGACACTTGTCCGAACGCAGGCACGGGGCCTTGATCGTGATTGAAAGAAGCGATTCGCTGGAACGGTTTCTCCATTCCGGCATCATAGTGGGAGCTGCGCTGACCCCATCGCTGCTAGAATCGATCTTTTATCCGGGGAGTCCGCTGCACGACGGAGCGGTCCTGATCCGGACGGACCAGATTATTTCCGCAGGCAACGTGCTTCCGATATCCCATGCCGTAGTCCTGGACAAAAAAATCGGCACGCGCCACCGGGCGGCGATCGGCTTGACCGAGCATACCGATGCGCTGGTGCTAGTGGTATCCGAGGAGACGGGCAATACTTCCTTCGCCTACAAGGGTGTGCTTCACCCCATCCACGACATCGAGCCGGCTTTGCTTCAATAGCCGCATGGTAAGAGAGAGGTCTGTCCCCGAGCCGAGTTTACGGCTAGCCGGGCCAGACCTTTCCTTTTTGTTATAGAAGGATGACGCCGCTTGCTTTCCGCCATTCGTGGCGTTACCGGCCGAAGTCTGCAGCTATCGTTCCGGACCGGCCTTTAAGCTCCGCCAGGAAGGCAACGGAAGCGAACGCCGGGTTGCGGTAATCCTTCAGAAAAAGCTACTGTAACACGGCAAAAGGGCGTATACTTACATTATTTTGATCCCATTTCTTGCACGATCTTCATGACCGGCTTCACCGGAGAATCGCTCCGGTTGTATCATCTGTCGGGCGCTGATCCTGGCCGGCGTTTATCACGCCAATCGCGCCATGCGTCAGTATAAATGCCCCGGGGCCTTGACTTCGAGTTCACTCTAAGTTTTACAATACGGGCATCGACAAAATCCTTGCTTTAACGAAAGGGAGAGATGCTCATGAAGAACATGAGGATTGTAGTGAACGGATACGGAGGAGCGGACGTGCTGGAGGCGGTCCGGGAGCCGCTGCCGGCGCCGGGTCCGGGCGAGGTACGGGTGAAGGTCGAGAGCGCCGGCGTGGCGCTGGCGGACATTATGAGAAGAGAGGGCGTTTATCCCGGCTCGCCCATACCCCCTTTTACCCCGGGGTACGACGCCGTGGGCATCGTGGATGCGGTCGGTGAGAACGTCACGCGGTTTGTGCCGGGAGATATGGCAGCCGTGCTCTTCAACGGCGTCGGCGGTTATTCGGCTTATGTATGCGCCCGCGAGGAGGAGCTGATCCGTGTACCGGACCGGGTCGATTCCGCAGAGGCCGCCGCCGCGCTGCTGAATTATGTGACTGCCTATCAAATGCTGCATCGCTTCGCGAAGTTGGGAAGGGCGAGCGCATTCTTGTCCACGGCGCAAGCGGAGGGGTAGGCACCGTGTTGCTGGAGCTGGGCAGGCTCGCCGGGCTCGTGATGTTCGGCACCGTTTCTCCGGCCAAGCATTCCGTCGTATCGGCATACGGAGCGGTGCCGATCGATTACCGGACGGAGGATTTCGTCCGGGTGCTGGAGGATCAAGCGCCGGGCGGCATCGACGCAGTTTTCGACCCGATCGGCGGCCCGAACTGGGAACGGTCGATACGCACTTTGGGTGCGGGCGGACGGTTTATCGGTTACGGCTATACCTCGGCGCTGGGCCAGGGGAATTCGGAGGAATGGGTGAAGGAATGGTCGAGCCCGGCGGCCAAGCGGGTGACGGAGAACGGACAATCCATTCAGCTTTACAGCATTACGTCTTGGAAAAAGGAACGTCCGGATTGGTTTATGGAGGATGCGGGCCAGGTTCTGGACTTGCTCCGGGAGGGCAGGATCCGTCCTTTGATTTACCGCCGGATTCCGCTTCGGGAAGCGGCGGAGGCCCATAGGCTGCTTGAAGGCTCTCAAGCGGCCGGGAAGGTGGTTCTCGTCCACGTTCACGATGAAGTGGAGGAATAAAGCATGTATTCGATCGGTCAAGTCGCCCGAATGACGGGAATTACCGCTTTTACGCTCCGGTATTACGAGCAGATCGGCCTTCTTCCGAATCCGCAGCGTCAGAACGGCAGCCCCCGCGGCGTCCGCAGCTACGACGAGCAGGACTTGCGGTTTATCCGGTTTATTCACGGCTTGAAGCAGACCGGGATGAAGCTGGAGGACATCGCCGCATTCGCGGAGGACGGCTGTCTGCTCTCCGACCATGAGCCGGACTTCGATATTCCTGGCGTGCTGGCCAAACGAACGGAGCTGCTGGACCGGCATCTGGAGGAGCTCCGGAAGCAAATGATGCAGCTGGAGGAAATCCGGAAGGTCGCCGAAGAGAAGCAGGCCTACTACCTCCGGATGCTGGTGGAGCACGGGGACCGCAGCGCCTCCCGCCAGGCTGTTGGTTTGGCGGAGCAAACGTGATATAGTTGGAGCTGACTTGCACGCATAAAGGAGAACTGGACATGATCGATCACATCGTACTCGTAAAATTCGGCGAAGCCACTACGCAGGAGCAGCTCCAGGAAGTCGTCGACCGTTTCAAAGCGCTGAGAAGCCATCTGACCGGCGTCGTAGATCTTCAGGCGGGGCTCAATTTCTCGGAGAAAAATAAAGGCTACCAAGTGGTGCTGTCCGTCCGGTTCGAGGACCGCGCCGCGCTGGAAGCATACGGCCCGAACCCGCAGCATCAAGCGGTGGCGGCCTTCATCCGTGAAGTCGGCAGAGAAGACAGTCTGATCGTCGATATCGAAATTTAACGCGAGGAAGCCGGCTCCTCAGTCGGCTTGAGCTTGCCCAGAAAGTGGTGAATTGAAGTAATAGATGTTACGAGGGGGTGGGGTATCTACTTCCAGTCGCTGTTGTCTGCAGAAATTTTTATTCGAAGCCGCTTAGCAGCGGGTATTTCCCGCAGACAAAGGCGAACGCTATCGCTCCTCCAGTAGATACCCCACCTTCGTATGTATCACTATTCTTGTCAAAAACCACTTTCTAGGGCACTCTTAAGGGGCTGTCTCAAAAGTGTTTGCACGAGTGAGCAAGTCCTAAATATTACGCAAAAGGACCTTCAAAACCACTGGTAAAGTGGAGATGAAGGTCCTTTTTTGCACATGAAATCCAACCTTGAGTGGGGGCTAAAAAATCATGAATTGACTTTTGGGACAGCCCCTCCACTTGGGGCATGGTGTCGGCCATATTGCGAGCGGTAGTGAACCACCGGGGGCTACTGGTGACCCTGGGTTCGCTTGATGTACCCGTAGGTTCACTATCACTCGCAGCGTACGGTCGACACTCCGCTAATGAACCTCGGTTCCTTTGTAAAGAACCTAGGTTCATTAGGGGCATGGCGTCGGCCATATTGTGAGCGGTAGTAAACCACCGGGCCCTACTAGTGAGCCTAGGTTCGCTCGATGTACCCGGAGGTTCACTACGACCCGGCAGCGCGCGGTCGACACTCCGCTAGTGAACCATTGGGTGCTACTAGTGAGCCTAGGTTCGCTCGATGTACCCGGAGGTTCACTATCAACCGGCAGCGCGCGGTCGACACTCCGCTAGTGAACCACCGGGCGCTACTAGTGAGCCTGCGGGTTCCTCACGGGTTCGAAGGATCACTACAGCCTCTCACTTGGCGGCCGGCACTCCTCAGATATGAATCTGGATTCGCTAAAGTTTGGCAACCGGCCCTTTTAGGGCAGTCGTAGAGTTTTTCAACTAACTGAATTTTTTTTGACGCTGCGGAAAGCTTGAGCTCTTCGAAAGAACGCCGGTCGGAGTTTTTCATGTCCGGTTGCCTGCGGCTTATGGTAAAATGGAGACTGGCCCCAACCCAATACCAAAACGCGCACAAGGTGACAAGGAGATGCTTATGAATCGACTCAGGGATTCCCAGCTGAAGCTGCTATGGACGGCCCGCATCGATTATGCCAAGGGCAGCCGGGTGGAAACGCACAGCCATGAGGATTACGATCAGCTGCTGCTTGTCCTCTCGGGCGGAGGGCGCATCGCCATCGGCGGGCACGAATATGACACCAAGGCAGGCTCGGCTTTTTTGTTCCTGAAGGATGTGCCTCACAGCTTCAGCTTCACCAGCCCGACCATCACGCTGGATTACAAATTCAAGCTGCTCGATCCGCTGCTGACCGAAGCGTTTAGGGACATCCCGCCCCACTGCCCCTGCTCCGGGATGGAGCTGTGGGAGATGAAGATGTGGTACAAGGCGTCGCTTCTGCACACCCGAAGCAGCGACTGCTTTCATCCGCTGCGGATCGAAGCAGGCTTTAAGGGGACGCTCGTATCGCTGCTGCTGAACCGGCATTCGGCGGATACGGAATCGTATGCCTCATTCCAGCCTGCGGAAGACAATGAACCGATCGTCCAGTACCTGAAGGCGAATTTCGCCGATAAAATCACGCTGGAGCAATTATCCAAGCATTTTGGCTTCAATCCGAACTATTTAATCAAGCTGTTCAACGATAAGACAGGGATGACCCCGATTCAGTTCCTGCAGGAAATCCGGCTCGAGAAAGCCAAGGAATACCTGGAGTTTACGTCGATCCCCATTACGGAGGTGGCGGAGAAGGTCGGCTGGACGCTGCCTTATTTCTCCAAAATTCTCAAGAAACGCACGGGCATGACGCCTTCCCGCTACCGGGACTCCTTGCTCAATGCGATCGGCATGGACATTATATTGGAGCAGGACTTCTCCAACGAGTGGAGAATTCTGCGGTGGTAGCCTTCCGTCCCGGGCGGAGGGCTTTTTGCCGTCCGCACAAGTGAATAATGGTGAAAAACAACTGAACTTTATATCTACTCCGGCCTGGGGACCTCCGATATAATGTGGGATAAGCAAATCCAACATGGAACAGGAGCGGATCTCATGGTCAGAAAAATGTCGGTGCCCCCTATGGAGCTTACCGAGCAGGACGGGGAAGGCACCCAGCTGTGCGCGGTTGTCGAAGAGATAGGCCAGATTACACTGAAGCGGGCGCTCATTCCGGAGCCGCAGGACGGCGAGGTTCGCGTGAAGGTGAAATGGGTCGGCATTTGCGGCAGCGATGTGGAGGTGTTCCGCGGGGCTCGCGAGCCGGAGTTTATCAGCTATCCCACCCGGCTAGGCCACGAGGTCGCCGGCGTGATCGATAAAGTGGGCAGGAACGTAACGGGGCTTCAGGTCGGGGACCCGGTTGCGCTGAGATATGTATGGGGAGCCTTCGCAGAGTACGTTTGCTGCGGGCCGTTCTCGGTCAAGAAGCTGCCGAAGGAGCTGCCGCTGATCGAGGGCTCGCTGATCGAGGTGCTGCCGGGCGTGATCCACGCGGCAGAAATTGCCGATATCGCGCCGAATAAGAATGTGCTGATCATGGGCCAAGGCGTCAGCGGTCTCGTGTTGACGCAGGTGGTCAGCCTGTACAGTCCGCGCAATCTCGTCGTGACCGATCTGTTCGACGAGAAGCTGGAGCTGGCGCGCAAATACGGCGCGACGCATACGTACCGGATGCCGTCGGAGGGGGCGAGCACGATGGACATCGTCGGCAGCGATTTTCCGAACGGGTTCGACGTCGTGATTCCGTGTCTCCTGGAGGGAGACGGCATGGTGGATGCGATTAACGCCGCCGCGCAGAACGGCCGCATCGTCATGTACGGCTGCATCGGGACATGCCATAAGCCGGTCGATTTCTTCAAGGTGCATAAGAAGCGGCTTGATATTTTCTCCACCGAGCCGAAGCGCGATATCGACAACCGGACGTACTTTGACAAAGGTCTGCAGCTGGTGCAGGACGGACTGGTCAATACGGAGGAAATGATCACCCATATCGTCAAGCTGAAGGATGTGGCGGAGGCGTTCAAGCTGCGCAACGAGCATAAAGGCGATACGATCCATGTCATGATCGATTGCGAGCGCGAGTGAAGAGAGGGGAGAGCGCCATGACGTTGCTGCCGGCAGCGCTGCGGGAGGAGCAGGTGAAGATGTGTTGGGGCCGCATTGAAGCGAAGCTCGAACGGATGATGGAGCAGATGGGGGACAAATGCCCGCACGTGTCCGTCTCCGGGGTATATGACGATGCGCGGTGGGATTGGTGAACCTCCGGCTTCTGGCCGGGGATGCTGTGGATCATGTACGACATGACGGGCAAGGAGGAATACCGCGAAAGGGCATGGGACTGGGATGAACGCATCGAGTCCTGTTTTCTGAAGGAGAACCGGTTCCATCATGACGTCAAGAGAAGGCGAGCCCCGGGATTCCTCGGCTTCGAGCATCGCCGCCTCGGGACTTCTGGAGATTGCCGCGCAGCTTCATCTGGGAGAGGGGGACCTGTATCGCTTGGCCGCCGAACGCATGCTTGAGTCGCTCACGGAGCGCTACAGCACGCTGGACCGGCCGGAATACGAAGGGATTCTGCTCGAGGCTACCGGACACAAACCGGCGGGACGGGACTTAGGCGTATCCGTCATTTACGGCGATTATTATTATGTGGAAGCGGTAGCCAAGCTGATGGGCTGGAAGCACCGCATTTATTGAAGTTAAAGCTCTGGCGCGCCGTCGTCAGGGTTTTTTTTGGTTGATAAAAATTTGTAAGTATTCGTAACTTATAGCTTCGCAACAACCTTGGTAAACGCGCTGGTCCTTGTAAGACAAGGACGGCGTAGCCGTTTATCCTGGCATACGGCGCAGAAAGGGACATTGGGGGCGCTCCCGGGGATTGACAATAACAGGAAACGGGCCTTATGATGGATCATAATTTATCCAAAGTGAGGTGCCGCGGATGAGTACAGTGGAGGAGCGTCTGCAAGCGTTAGGAATCGAATTGCCGGAAGCCGGCGAACCGGCGGCGAAATACGCCAACTGCGTGCAACTGAACGGCCTGCTGTTCGTCTCAGGGAAAGGCCCCTCGGGCAGCCCGAAGGGAAAGCTGGGCCGGGAATTTACGACGGAGGACGGGATCCGCTTCGCCAGGTTGGCGGGGATCGAAGTGCTCGCCGTCGTGAAGGCGGCGATCGGATCGCTGGACCGGGTGAAGCGGGTCGTCAAGCTTCAGGGCTTCATCAACGCCACCCCTGAATTCGAGGAGCATCACCTTGTGCTGAACGGCTGCTCCGACTTGATGCTGGAGGCGTTCGGGGAGCAAGGCTCGCATGCGAGGTCGGTGCTGGGGGCGGTCTCCTTAAGAGACAATCTGCCGGTCATTGTCGATTCCATTTTTGAAATCGAAACGTAGGTGAACGCGAATGGAGCCTCGGAAGCCGGAAGAAAGCCGAACGATCGTCCAGAAATTAGGGCTGGATCCTATACTGGAGCGGTTAAGCGGCAGTCTGTCCTTGTCGGATTTAAATAGCTTGCTTTTGGAAGTGTTCAGGAGAAAGGCTGCGCAAACCTCCGCCGGCGAGCTGCTTAAGCGGTACGCGTCCAACCGGTTCGTGCTTCCGGCAGATGTGAATCCTCTGGAGCTGAAGCGGCTTGAGATCGCTTTGCTGGAGCTTGCGGAGCGCCATGCCTACATTCCCGTTCAACTATCGCCCGTCGCTCCGCTCGGCTCCTGTTCCGCGGTAGCTTCCGCGGATCAGAACAAGATTATTTCCGCCACGAGGGGAACGGAGGTCGTAGCGGATGCCACCAATGCGCTCGCGCTTCATATTTGCCATTCCATCCGTCAGGGGAAGCTGGACAACCGGGTGAGTCCCGTCCGATTCTCCACTACGCACAGGCACGTAAGGGCGCAACGCTTTGCCAAACCGGGCCTCGTCCCTCACTTCCATCTCTTCTGCATGGTCGTCTCCGGAAGAGACACGGGCTCTTATGCTTTTGAGAAGCAAGCTCTTCTGGAGCAGCTTCAGCTGTATCAAGCCGTATTCTCGAAGCTGTTTAACGAGAGCATCACCGTAATCCTGAACCGGAGAGGCGGTTATCCGGACAGCGACGGGTTCGTTCGGCGGATCTTCGAATGGTTAAGAGAGCAAGCTCCGGAGATCGGCATCGTCCATAACACGGAGCAAGCCGGCAACGCGTATTATCAGGGCTTGCAGTTTACGATTCGCGTTACGATTGGCGGCGAGACGCTTCAGATCGGCGACGGAGGGTTCGTCGACTGGTCCCAGCGGATGCTCGGCAATAAGAAAGAACGAATGATGATCAGTGCCATCGGCTTGGAAAGGCTTATTCCGTGAAGGCGCGCCAGGGCGCCCGGAGTAAGCCTTTTATTTGTGACAAAGCCAGTGTTCAAATCTGCAACAATTCGTGTTCATTCCTCTTATTTTAGTGCCCGGCCCCTTCCCGTATACTTAACGTTACAAAGTAATTTTGCGAAAATGAGGTGGGCCAACGATGAATACGCAACCTGTTACAGCGCTTTCTCACAATCAAACCCGCAAGCGGACTTCCCGCTTCTCGCTGAGAGGACGCTGGGAATCGCCGATCGCCGGGTATTTGTTTATCTCCCCTTGGCTGCTTGGGTTTCTGCTTTTGACCCTGTGGCCGATGATTCAATCAGTGCATTATTCCTTCACCAAATTCACCCTGCTCGATACCCCGGAATGGGTCGGTCTGCGAAACTATAACCGCATCTTCATCGATGACGAAATGTTTCGCCAGTCGCTCAAGGTGACGCTGCTGTTCGTGGTGCTGTCCGTGCCGATCAAGCTGTTCAGCGCGCTGATGGTCGCGATGCTGCTGAACAAAAAGATCAAAGGCATGTCCGTTTACCGGACGCTCATCTACCTGCCTTCCCTGATAGGCAGCAGTATTGCCGTTGCGGTGCTGTGGAAAAATATTTTCGGCATCGACGGCTTCATCAATAAGTTCCTCAGCCTGTTCGGCATTCAGGGCGTGAGCTGGATCAGCAGTCCGGGAACCGCGCTCGTCACGCTGATCATTCTGGTCGCCTGGCAGTTCGGATCCTCCATGGTTATTTTCTTGGCTGGTCTTAAGCAAATTCCGGCGGACCTGTACGAAGCCTCCTCGGTGGACGGCGCTTCCAAGGTTCGGCAGTTCTTCAGCATCACCCTGCCGATGCTTTCGCCGGTGCTGCTCTTCAATCTGGTGCTGCAGACAATCGGCTCGTTCCAGATGTTCACCCAGGCGTTCATTATTACCAAGGGCGGTCCGGTCAACTCGACTTACATGTATGCGCTTTACTTGTACGATCGCGCTTTCTCCCGTTACGACATGGGATATGCGTCTGCGCTGGCCTGGATTCTGCTTGTCATCATCGCTATCGCTACGGCATTGATCTTTGCCTCTTCCCGCTACTGGGTATTCTATGAGACCGAAGGGAGAAGAAAATAATGAGCCAAGCTGCGCGCCGATCTTTCGGAACCCATCTGTTCCTAAGCGTATTCAGTCTGATTATGGTCTATCCCATCCTGTGGTGGGTCGGAGCCGCATTCAAGTCGAACGACGAAATGAGCTCCCCGAATTTGTTCCCGTCCCACTGGCTATGGAGCAACTTCAGCGAAGGCTGGGTGGCGCTGCCGAAATATTCGTTCACCCATTTCTACGTCAATACGTTCGAGCTGATCCTCGGCGTGCTGGTCACATCCGTGCTCTCGTGCAGCCTTGTGGCTTTCGGATTTGCGAGACTTGACTTTCCGCTGAAAAACTTCTGGTTCTCGATTCTGATGGTCACGCTGATGCTTCCGAGCCAGGTAACACTCGTGCCGCAATACATTATGTTCAATGCCTTCGGCTGGGTCAACACTTACCTTCCTTTCTATGTGCCGCATCTGCTGGCCGGAGGCATTGGCGGACCGTTCTTTATCTTCCTGCTCATCCAGTTCATCCGGCAGCTGCCGAAGGAGCTCGACGAATCGGCCAAAATGGACGGCTGCAGCTGGTTCGGCATCTACTGGCGCATCATTTTGCCGCTGACGAAGCCTGCGCTTGTAACGGTTGCCATTTACTGCTTCCTGTGGAACTGGGACGATTTCTTCGGTCACCTGCTGTATATCAACTCGGTCGACAAGTATACGGTAGGCCTTGCGCTGAAAATGTTCGTCGACAGCCAATCCGCCCTTCCGTGGGGACAGCTGCTCGCGATGGCGCTCGTCTCCGTGGTGCCGTCCCTGATCATCTTCTTTATGGCGCAGCGCCATTTTGTGGATGGCATTGCTTCAGGCGCAGTGAAGGGATAAAATGAATCTCGTAAGGGATTAACAAGATGGAGATTAAACGATAGAAATTTAAAAAGCTGCTCCAGGCAGCTTTTTTTGCCTTTTATCAAGATGACAGCCCGGAAGGAGGGGAAAGAAGCGAATGAGCGTGTTCAAGAGGGTCCGGATCGACCGGCTTTTTTTCGGCAGCTTCGCCGCATTTATTGCCGCCTTGCTTCTGGTGTTCACCTGGATCAGCTACAGCATCACCTCCCGGGAGCTGGCGAACAATACATCATACTACCAGCAGGATTTGCTGAACGAGCTTAACAAGCAGCTGGATATTCAACTGAATTCGATCGAGCAGATGTCGCTTGCGGCTTCGAGGAACATACCGTCGATCGGGTTCGACTCCCAAGTGATGGATCCCTATGAGCGGCTGCGCAAGAAAGAAGAATTGCGGAATTTACTGGCCAATATCACATACAGCACGACCATGGTGCATTCGATTTATTATTATATGGAAAATCCCGTCGAGATTGACCCCCAAGGCCCGGTATTGTTTAACGACTTCGCGAAGGTGAAGGACGAGAGCTGGTATCCCGCGCTGCAAAACAATGATTTCACCTGGATCGGTGATCACCAGGTGCAGACGGTGAACGGCAAGCATCGCTATATCAGCTTTGCCCGAAAGCTGTACAACAATTCAGGTAAATATTATGGCGTGCTGTTGCTCAATGTCAAAACAGCCGAGATTGAAAATCTTATACAAGGCGGAACGAACGGGCGCAGCCGGATGCTGCTGGACGCCGGAGGCCGGACGCTCGCTTCGATCGGCAATCCTGCGCTCGATCCCTCGGAAATGGAGCGGATCCGGAGCTACGAAGGCAAGTCCGATTATATCCGCATGCGGGCCTCGAACGGCGAGGAATCTTTGCTTGTCTGGAGCAAGGCCCACTCCGATTGGCTCATTGAAGTGACGCCGTGGAAGAGCATTATCCTCGGGAGCGTCCGGCTGGCGTATATTTTGATCGCGACCGGCCTGTCGGCAATTTTTATCGCTTCGTTCTTTACGCTGTTCTTGTCCAGGCAGTTTACGAAGCCGATCCGCCAGCTGCTTTCCATTATGAAACGCGTACCGGCCGAGGACGCCATACCGAGCCTGCCGACCGATTACAAGAACGAATTCGGTCATCTGTTTCAGGGCTACCGCAGGCAAATGGAGCGAATCCGGGAGCTGCTGCTGTCGCTGCAGGCCCAGCACAAGCGGCAGAAGGAAGCGGAGATTTTGGCGCTGCAGGCGATGATCAATCCGCACTTTTTGTACAATACGCTGGATCAATTGAACTGGCTAGCCATCGAATCCGGTCAGGAGAAGATTAGCAAGATGCTGTCGCTTGTCGGCAAAATGTTCCGTATCGGTCTTTCCAACGGCGAGACGATCATCCTGGTTCCGGATGAAATGACGCATGTGGAATATTATTTGCAAATTCAGAAGATCCGGTGGGGCGACCGTTTAACGTACAGCATCCACATGGATGAAGAGCTGAAATATCTTTATATCCCCAGGCTGACGCTGCAGCCGTTCGTGGAGAATGCGTTTATCCACGGCTTCCACGGCAGAAGGTCCGGGGAGATCCGGATCGAGGCAAAGGCGGTGGACGGGGAGATCGTGATAACCATAACGGATAACGGCGTAGGCATCCAGCCGGACTGGGACCGCCAGAAGCGGAGGAAGACGGGAGGCTACGGCATCCGCAACGTCAAGGAACGGATTGCCGCCTATTTCGGCGATCCCTACGGCGTGTCGATGATGAAGCTGGAGAGCGGTGGTACGCAGGTGACGATCGTGCTGCCGAGGATCGCGAATAAGGAAGAAGCGGAGGGACGGTTCCATGTGGAAAATCCTGATTATTGACGACGATTTCCAGGTACTTGACGGGATGAAGAAATCGATTCCGTGGGAAGCGCTTGAAGCCGAGTGGGTCGGCGAAGCGATGGACGGGCTGGAAGGCTTGGAGAAGATTCGCGAAACGGCCCCGGACATCGTGATCACGGATATTTACATGCCGGTGATGAACGGGCTGGAGATGATCGAGCGGCTGCGGGCGGAACAGTTTCCCGGAGAAGTGGTCATCCTGAGCGGCTATTCGGATTTTCAATATGCGCGCCAGGCGCTGCGTCTGCAGGTGAGCGATTATTTGTCGAAGCCGGTGACGATGGAGGAGCTCGGCACCGTACTCGGCCGCGTTATTCAGGAGCTGGAGGCCAAGGAGCTGAGAAAGCTGGAGCAGGAGGAAATCCGGCGCAGACTGATGATGTACGAGCCGTTCGTTCAGAAGGAATGGCTGAAGTCGGTCGTTACCGGTACGCTGGACTGCGACTTGTCCGGGGAAAGCATCGCCATAGCGGAGCAATCCCGCTACACCGAGCGGAACCATCTCGTCATGGGGCTGGAGCTGATGAGCACCGACCGGATCTCCAACCTGACGCTGACGGATTGGAGCCTATTCCGCTTCGCCCTGGCGAACATTATCCGCGAGCTGCTGGCGGAGGATTGGCCGGACTCGGATTTCATCGAGCTGCACAGCCATCATGCGGCTGTCGTTTTTCATATCGATCCGTCCATGCCGGCGGACGAAGCGCTGCTGCAGATTCAGGCCATAGCGAAGCGCATATCGGAATGTATCCACCAGTACCTCAAGCTGCTGGTCCGTATCGGGCTCGGCGGGGTGAAGACGAGCTGGCGCGACATCTCCGATTCGACCGAGGAGGCGTTCCTGGACCTGCTGCAGCAGACGATCGTGCTCGAGCATGGCGACCGGCCAATCGTGTCGGCGGAGAAATCGTTCTCGATCCGGCCGATTAAATTTTATCAGGAGCTGGCCGAAGCGATCGCCTATTCCAAGGAAGAAGCGACGGAGCGCATTATCGACGATTATGTGCTGCAGCTGGAACGGATGCGGGATCAGGGAACGGTCACTCCGGCTTATTTGCAGTATTTATGCCGGGAGCTGTGGACGATCCTCGCCTATTCGTTATATAGCACAGGGGTCGTGCTCGACGACCTGTTCCCGGGCATGTCGCTTGCGCAGGAGCTGGCTTCGGTTCAATCAACGGAAGATTTGCGCCGCTGGCTGCAGGACAAAATCCGCGTGATCGCCACCAGCCGCGGCTGGAGCGAGAACTCGAAGCATAAGGAAGCGGTCGACTTCATGATTCAATACGCCCATGACCGGTTTGCGGAGGAGATCAATCTCGAGGATTTGTCCAAGGAGCTGTATTTGTCCCGCAATTATTTGAACCAGATTTTCAAGAAGGCGACCGGCGAGACATTCACCAACTATGTGATCCGGGTACGCATGGAGAAGGCCAAGGCGCTGCTGAACGAAGGCAAATATATGATTTATGAGATCGCGGAGAAGGTAGGCTATAAGACGGTGCCGTATTTCAGCTCGGTCTTTAAGAAATATTACGGAATGAACCCGAGCGAGCTCGGCCGGAAATAGTTTGTGGTCAATCGTATCATATTTTGTGTTCATTCCTCTTATTTTTCTCGAATCCCCCTGTTTATATAATAGGACTAGGAACAAGAAAACGCATACAGGAAGGGGATCTTCTCGATGAACAAGCGGATGAAACAGTGGGGCATGCTGTCCATGACCGCATTGATGGCGGTAAGCATGGCGGCCTGCGGTTCAAACAATAAAGCGAGCGATACCAAGAGTGGGGCTGCGGCAGGCGCCTCCGACAACAAGCCGGTGAAGCTGCGCATCGTATGGTGGGGCTCGCAAGCCCGCCATGACGCAACCCTGAAGGCGCTCGACGCCTATACGAAGAAGCATCCGAACGTGACCTTCGAGCCGGAATTTTCCGGATTCGACGGCTATGCCGACAAGCTGGCGACGCAAGCGGCGGCGAAGAACGCTCCGGATATTATTCAGATGGATCCGGCCTGGTTGGCCGAATATGCGGGCCGCAACCAGCTGGCCGACCTATCCAAGGGCATTAATACGGGCGATGTGGACAAATCGCTTGTCGACTCCGGCAAATACAAGGACAAGCTTTACGCGATCCCGCTCGGCAACAACGCAACCGGCATGGTATTCAACAAGAACGCAGTCGACAAGCTGGGCGTAACGCCTCCCGCGAACGGCTGGACCTGGGACCAGTATTTCCAATTCGGCAAGGACGCCAAGGCCAAGCTGGAGAAAGACAAATATGTCCTGATGGACGCAACCAGCGATTATACGGTGTATTCGGCTTATCAAATCAGCCAAGGCAAAGGCTATCCGATCACCGTCGACGGCAAGTTCAACATCGACAAGGATACGTATCTGGCTTTTGTGAAAAAGTACTCCGAGCTCCGTAAGGACGGGGTCGTTCCGCCGCCGGACATCGCGACGACGGACAAAGAGTCCGACGCGAAGCTGGACCTGATGAACAACGGCACGGTGCTGATGAAACGCAGCTTTGCCGCGTTATTCCCGGGCTATGACGGCGTAAAGCCGGGCGCTTACACGCTCGTAACGCAGCCTAAAGGCACCCAATCCAGCGGCTGGCTGAAGCCTTCGATGTTCTGGTCTGTCAGCGCGGATTCCAAGTACATCGAAGAGTCGAAGAAATTCATCGACTGGTTCATCAACGACCAGGAAGCCGCCGACATTCTGACGACGACCCGCGGCGTCCCTGTGTCCAGTAAGGTTCTCGATTATTTGACGCCGAAGCTGACGGCCGCCGATAAGCTGCAGGTCGACCTGATCAAGAGCGTGGCGCCGGACGCTCAGCCGTTCAACCCGGGAGCGAAGGGCTGGAGCAACTACACGTCCAAAGACTTCAAGGATATCGGCGAAAAAATCATGTTCGGCAAGATTACGCCGGAAGCGGCTTATGACGAGCTCGTGAAGAAGGCGAAGGATTACCAATAAACCGCAGCGGAGACTGCCGGAAGCGTTTGCCCATTCCGGCAGTCTTTTTACTGGAGAGAGGGAGATGAAGCATGGTAACTTTGACAGGATTTGCTGATGAAATATCGCCGGATTTGGAGGTGCAGCTGGATGTGCTGGCTTCCGAGGGCATCTCGCATTTGGAGCTTCGCGGGGTGTGGGGGAAGAACGTGCTAGAGCTGAGCGACGAGGAAATCGACCGCGTGAAGGCGAGACTCGATGAGCGGGGCTTCAAGGTATCCTCCATCGGTTCGCCCATCGGGAAGATCAAGATTACCGACCCGTTCGAGCCGCATATCGAGCGGTTCCACCGTTCGGTGTATGTGGCCAAGGCGTTGAATGCGCCTTATATCCGGATCTTCTCGTTCTTTCTGCCGGAGGGCGATGAGCCTTCCGTCTACCGCAGCGAGGCGCTCAGCCGCATGAAGCGGTTGGCCCGGCTGGCGGAGCGGGAAGGCGTCGTCCTGCTGCATGAGAACGAGAAGGAAATTTACGGCGATAACGGCGAACGCTGTCTGGAGATTCTGCAGGCGTGCGATTCCCCGAACGTCCGGGCGGCCTTCGATCCGGCCAATTTCGTACAGTGCGGCGTGCGCCCCATGTCGGAGGCTTACCCGCTCGTGAAGGACTACGTCGCTTACTTCCACATCAAGGATGCGCTGATGGCGAGCGGCAAGGTCGTTCCCGCAGGCGAGGGCGACGGCGAGCTGAATCAGGTGGTGGCCGAGCTCGGGCGCCTCGGCTACGGCGGCTTCCTGTCGTTGGAGCCGCATCTGTCCGCTGCTGAGACGTTTCAGGGCTTCAGCGGCCCCGAGCTCTTCGTGGTGGCCGTAAAAGCGCTCAAGAAGCTGCTGGCGGAAGCGGACATCGCTTGGAATTGATTCGTTGGACGTGTGAAACCCGGCTAGGATGCCGGGTTTCTCAGGTTGCCCGGAAAGTGGTGAATGGAGGTAATAGATGTTACGAAGGGGTGGGGTATCTACTTCCGGTCGCTGTTGTCTGCAGGAAATTTTTTATTCTAAGCCGCTTAGCAGCGGATATTTCCCGCAGACAAAGGCGAACGCTATCGCTCCTCCAATAGATACCCCACCTCCGTTGTTCTCTATTCTTGTCAACAGCCGCTTTCTAGGGCACTCTTTGAAACCTGGCACCGAAGCCGGGTTTCTTTTTTTTATATAAAAGATGGTATAGTGTACATAAGAAACGAAACAAGGAAGCAGTACATCTTCTAAGGAGGGCATGATCATGAATCCATCCGTCTCGAATGAAGTTTCGGACGAAGTCCAAGCTCTGTACCGGCGTCTGCTCAAAGCGTGGAATGACCAGGATGCCAGGGCAATGGCTGATCAATTCACGGAGGATGGCGAGAGCATCGGATTCGACGGAAGCCAGTCGATCGGACGGGAGGAGATTTATTCGCACCTCAAGCCGATCTTCGAGGATCATCCGACCGCCCGGTTCGTGAGCATCGTGAAGAATGTGCGCCATCTGGGTACGGGTGTCGTCATGCTGCGGGCGATAGCGGGGATGGTGCCTCGCGGGCAATCCGACCTGCAGCCTAAACTCAATACCCAACATACGGTAGTTGCTGTACAAGGCGAAGGACGTTGGAGGATCCAGCTGTTTCAGAATACCCCGGCCCAGTTCCACGGGCGTCCTGAATTGGTCGAGCAAATGACGGAAGAGCTAAGGGAGCGGCTTAGTGAGGCCGCTTTTTGACGGTACTGATGAATAAAAGAAAGCAGCAGCCGTCCGGAACGTAAGATGAATGTTCCGGACGGCCGCTTTTTATGAACTATCCTTTAAGTATTTTTGTATTTTCATATAGTGTTACACACGATATGTGGACATCCGTTTTTTGAAGAACGGATATTACTGTTGGATCTCTTAGCGAAGTGCCGCGGCACTTACTTTAGAAAAAGCAACTTCTACCTTGAAACTGACAACTGGCCATAAATCAAAAAGCAGAAAGGTTCAGTGAATCGGCAATATTTTCTTCTCAGATATGCAGATGGGGCGTTTTCTTTACAGTAGTACTATTAATAGTAACGCCTTCCGAAAGTCATCGGCCGATTCGGCATATTAAAACTCGCTTCTCTTGTTGTTGCCACCAAGTCATTATGTTCCATCATCATTGTATCTTCGTTATTCAAACACCATTTGATCAAATAATCTCTCATGGTGTTTTTGAGTTCCTGGATGAAGGACTTCTCACTAGAAATTAGATTATGAAGCTCATAAGGATCGTTCACCTGATCATAAAGTTCTTCTACACCACCATGTTGATTATAAATGTATTTCCAATGTTTATTCACTACCATGTATTGTTGATATGGATGATCATTGCACTGGGAAATATAAAAATCGCGCAAGGGTTCATCTTTAAGCATCGCAGAGGTCAAATCTATCCCGTCCACTTCTTGATTAAGCACTTCACCGGTAAAGGAAAGAATGGTTGGCAGAAGATCTTGAAGTCCTGCTAATTCAGTACAAACCTTTCCCTTGGGTAATTTTCTAGGGTAGGAGATAAGCAAAGGCACTCGAACAGATCCGTTATAAAAAATTTGCTTAAAATAAAGACCGAAATCTCCCAGCATTTCACCATGATCTGAAGTATAGATGACAACCGTATCTTCACGTAAACCTTTCTCTTCGAGAAAATCGAGCAGTCGACCTACCTGCTTATCCTGATGCGTTATTAAACCGTAATAATAAGCCTTAATAACTTTTTTGGCTTCAGGTGAAAGCAAATCCCACATATTTTTGTAATGACTGGCCACTTTCAAATCTAACCCACGCTCAATTAAATCGTCTAGACTTCCAATTGGCTCTGGCATGTCACGCGGGTCGTACATTTGATCATAGGGATGCGGCGGATCAAACGCAGAGTGTGGCTTTGGAAAAGATGTCCACATGAAAAATGGCCGATCCGATTGTTGAGAAATATGATTTTGAATATATTCAAGTGAACGATCTACTACCCAAGTGTCGACATAATACTCCTGTGGGATAACACTCGCTGCAGCATAAACATCATTATTGCCAAGCCCGTTCCCACGGGAATACCCGCCCCAACCGACAGTATATAAATAATCATGGTAATCTTCCAGACCTTGTAAATTGCCTTTTGGATCATATTTGCTCAAGATTCTTCCGGACTCCATCAATTCCACATGCTTCAACCCATGAACATTTCGCTGTTGTCCCGGTGGAGCATAAGGCTCGTAATGAAGCTTCCCGACAGCATAGGTTTCATACCCTCGTTGATTCAATTCCTCACCCAATAAAGGGAAACCTTCTCGAATAGTTCCGCCGTTGTTCTTGATCCCAGTACATTTATGTGGATAACACCCCGTTGTTAAACTGGCCCGTGCAGGTACGCATATGGGATTCGGTGTAAACATATTCGAGAAATTAACTCCATTTTCAGCAATACGATTCAGGTTCGGTGTCTTGATAAATTCATTGCCATTGCATTCTATAGCATCGTGTCGAAGTTGATCGCACATGATGAACAAAATATTAGGACGATTCATCAGTAATTCGACCCTACTTTCATTATGTTTTACAAAGTATTTGTTTCGACCCTCTCATAGGAACAACGTAAAACCAGGTTTACAAGAAAATGCTCGCTGATTTCAGCAGGAAAGAAAAATACAAAAAGCTTATTCATAATCACTAATGCTAGGACTGAGGCAATCTCGTTTGTTGATTCTTGCACGCTCGGGTTTTTCCACCTTCCCTTTTAAAAGGTGATCATCAGTTTCCTCCATCCACTGCCGAAGCCTGCTTGCAAGCTCCTGATAAATCGGCAGGTAATCGTTATTGCCAATTAAATTTGTTCTTTCCATTGGATCCAGGTACAAATCAAATAAAAATTCCCTATCCTTTGATGTAGACAAATATCCGTTTTGTACCAAAAAAGTTTTGCTTAAGCTATCGTCTATATTGGCGGGAACCGGTTTATCCCAGTCATCGAAAAACCGAATTAATTTATAACGTTCAGTTCGGATACAACGCATTGGTTCATAAGCCGCATGATACGTGACCTCCGCAAAAATCTCATCATGAACCTTTTCTTTTTCCTTTTGCAATATGGGCATAAGGGATTCACCCTGCAGCCATTCAGGCCTTTCGATCCGAAGCATGTCGCAAATTGTGGGAAATAAGTCAATTTGCGAGACTAATGTATCCAAGGCTTCTCCTTTTCTTTGATTCCCTGGGAATCTAAGAATCAAGGAAACGCCAATCCCCGTATCAAACAAATTACATTTCATAAATGGAAAGGCGAGGCCATGATCAGTGGTAAAAATGACCAAAGTGTCGTTTTCCAGACCGGTTTCTTTTAACGCTTCCATGACAATCCCAAAACATTGATCAACCACTTTAGCAGATGACATATATCGTGCCATTTCCACCCGATTGTCGTGATTGTCGTAAAGAGGGAAGGGTGGAGCAACATAGTTTGGATTGATTTCTTCTGATATCTGAGGAAATTCGCGATGGGTATTAAACAATCCTAACGAGAGAAAGAAAGGTTTTTTATGTTCCTTTCTAAGAAAATCGGCAACCGTTCTGGCGCGTTTCATATCCCATTCGGTCCAATCGGTATTGTAACTTCCCATGTTATAATCCTGTTCATCCAAAATCCGGTCATAACCGATCATATTAGCAGACGGTGCCTCGTGTTGAATTCCGCACAAAACCGTTTCCAAACCGTTTTGGCCTAAAAACTGTGCAAGATGTTGACTATAATCGTTAAGTTGAAAGCCTCTATGGGCAAGGCCAAGCATCCCCGTTGAATGAGGAGCCATACCAGTCAGTAAGGCACTGCGGCTTGGGGAACAGGTCGGACCTGCGCAATAAGCGTTCCGGAAAATGGTCCCTTCTTCCGCAAACTTACTGAGGTTTGGCGTAGGAACGTTGTAACCGTAGGGTTCTATCCATCGTCCCGTATCATGCGTGTGTAAATAGATAACATTCATGCCAATATATCCTCCATCATCTATCAATTTATGATTTTTTTTGAATATCCAGATTTGTTCTTAAATACATTCCAAGAATTGCGCCCAGTTGAATAAATGTGGTTAACTCGAAGGACGCTGCAATCGAATTGCCGACACCATATCTTAGGATATACGGCGTAGCTTTTTGAGAAAAAGGTGAAAGTATGCTCCGAGTTTGCTACCGGCTTCTGCAGCCTCCTGCATTCTTCTAACTATCGCTAGCCAAACGGGAGATTCGGGCAGGCTGCTTCTTGCGAGAAAAATGATAGCGGATGGGACAACTCCTAAATTGAATAGCCATCTCCATGCATTCTCACTCGTTTCTTTGAAAAGCAGTCCCATTGCCGACGCAGCGAATCAATTAATTATCAAATTATGCCTAATTTTGCACAATTATATTCTCTAAGCAGCCATATTTTAAATTATTGTTTCGAGCATCGACCTCCATATGAACATATCTTAACTCAGTGATTTAAAGAACTAACTAAGATAGGTATTTCGTTTTCAAAACGAAATAATGACAATTATTCTTTTTAAGTTGATAAGAATTTATAAGTTTTTCGCGGGCTTATAGCTTCACATCAACCTTGGTAAACGCGCTGGACCTTGTTAGACAAGGGCAGCGTAGCCGTTTATCCTGGTGTCAGAACTAATTAGTTCTTATGGATAATTAAATTACGGATTTAAAGCAATGTCAAGTTGATAATACTTTATCATATGAATTAAAATAATTATATAAATCAATAAAGTGATGCTATATAGTAATTTATAATAATTAAATTAGTGTTGTCGAAAATACAGAAGACGACCATACTCATTCATAAGCTAATGCAAGTAGGAGCAGTGCCTTATCGGCTTTGCCGTTACGAGAATTTACTGGTTCCAATGTACTGGACCCGATATACTTATTACTGTGTAGAAATACGAGAAAGGGTTAAAAAAATGATGACTACGAAAATGAATATTGAATTGGTTAAAAAATTTAATAAAACCTCCATACTTCGAACAATTCGGGACAAAGAGCCAATCTCACGTTCGGAAATCTCCGAACTAATGAATTTGGCTCGACCTTCTGTTTCAGACATTGTCACAGAATTAATTCAAGAGGGGTGGGTAAGGGAATTAAATTCAATTAAGGGGGGGCGAGGAAGGCGTCCCATTCCACTTGAAATCAATCCTGACGGTAAATTCATTATCGGAGTGGAGTTAGGTGTGCGCCGAGTTGAAATGATTTTATGCAATTTACACGCAAACATTCTGGCAAGCCACGAGTTTGAATTTGATAATAATCAAGTTACGTTCATATTGGAACAAATTTGTAGTGGGGTAGAGGATTTAATAATGAAAAGTGGAGTTCCGTTCAATAAAATACTTGGAATCGGAATTGCCATGCATGGAGTTGTCGATCCTGTTCGAGGCGTATCCATTCTTGCCCCTAACTTAGGCTGGCGCGATGTTTCTATCGCCAAAGAGATTCAGGAAAAAACCAAACTAATGACCATCGTGGAAAATGATTGCATGTGCTCGGCACTTGCCGAAAGCTGGTTTGGCCTTGGTAAAGCTAGTGAGAATTTTGTAACATTGCTTGTGAATTATGGAATTGGGTCAAGTTTTTTCTTAGACGGTAAAATCTATCGAGGTATGAATAATGCTTCTGGTCGTGTTGGTCATGTTACCGTTTCAGAAGAAGGCCCAAAATGCGTATGCGGGAATTATGGATGCTTGGAAGCAATGGCATCCGAGACTGCAATTGTTTCTATGGCAGTGAAGCGGTTGCGTATAGGAGAAGACAGCATTTTGCATCGACATCTGGAACATGGTCTGCGTATTCAACATATTTATCAAGGGGCGAATCTGGGGGATCCATTATCTCTCGATGTTTTAAAAATTGCTGGCCGGTTTCTTGGCTTGGGTGTATCACATATAATTAATACCCTAGACCCGGAAGCAATCATCATCGGTGGTGGTATCGTTCATGCCGCAAAAATTATCATTCCTACCATTCGTGAGATTATCAATCGACGCGTTCTTAGTGATAAAGCAAAGAAGACACCTATTCTTGTATCTCACCTTCAAGAACATCTTTATCCGATTGGAGCGGCTACCTTGATACTTGAAAGGTGTTTTCAACTCCCCACAGTTTTGCAACCGTCATTATTTACTAGTTGAAGCCGATACCTTTCGCAAACGAAAGGTTCTGGGTCAACGAGAACATCCGGAATGTCGAGGTAATCCTACTCTTCAAGGTGCACTTCGACTTCCAGATCACCTTTGCAACCCTTATGCAGCAACGAAAAATTCGTGGAATAGAAAAAGAGATGTGATATGCCAACCCCTATCAGAAGCTGTAGTTTCGACACAACCATAATTCCCGCAACTACATTTTGGGCCATCCTCAGTAACTGTTGTTATGTCCGATCCTAGCGGATGAATTGTGAACTCCCCGGTAGACCTTTTCCATCTTCATTGTTCATTTTAGTTGATGTCATTTTTTTAGTCTCTTTAGTGAAAGAAACAATTTGTTAATATAAATAATTATATCATCAGAGTTTCTTGCTCGAAAGATGAAGGGAAGTTCAAATTGTTTAGCGAATTGAGGTTGACCAGATTATTTTCACCATATATAATTATCACAAATAACTAAAACGGCGGGCGTCATATAGTCCTTACGTCGTTAAAAGATAATAATAGGGGGGACCTGAAGGAAGTGATCTCACGATTTAATTTATTTTTGAAGGGATTGTAACCGCTTTAGTAATTTTCAAACTTTAAATAATGGCGAAGAATTTATTATCCGAGAAAATTAATGTTTAACTAGCAGTAGGAGGATGGGCATATAATGGACGATAAGAAATTAAGAACGGCACGGTATTTAATTGCCGCAGGAGAACTTCTACAGGGATATGACACAGCCATTGTCGCCGTTGCGATACTATTTTTAAAACCACAGTTTAATTTAAGTACTACTCAATCCGGATTGTTACTTACAGCAACGGATTTAGGAGGAATCATTGGACTTCTCATTTCAGGGTATTTAGCTGATAAATATGGTCGTCGAGCTGTATTCAGTATTGACCTTATTATTTTCACACTTTTCGCCTTATTATCCGGATTTTCACAAAATTTCTTGGAAATCTATATTACTAGATTTATTTTAGGAATGGCCATCGGAGCAGATATACCGGTAATTACATCGTTTTTAGGAGAAATAGCTCCTTCGAATCGACGTGGTAGGTTTATCGCTTTTACTCCTCAGTTTTTTCAAATAATGGGGACTGTCGCAGCATCGGCATTGGGGCTCATCTTCAAAGATGCTGGTGTAGATGTATGGAGATGGCTATTTATTGCAGGTGCAATCCCTTCAGCTATCATCTTCCTGGCAAGACGGAGTTTGCCGGAATCTCCTGTTTGGTTGGCTAAGAACGGAAGAATAGAAGAGGCCGAAATCGCCGCCAAAAAAATCGGGGTAACGATAAATTTACAGGAGATATCACCGGTTCAAACACGTTTTAAAGAACTACTGACAGCAAAATTTCTAGTACCACTAGCTATCGTTTATGTTTGGGGAATCTTACATTGTGTTCTTTCACCTTTCTCTCAAAAAGCTACGCCGTATATCCTTAAATATGGTGTTGGAAGTTCAACTACTGCGTCATTCGTATTAACTATGATTATTCAAGTTGGGGCTATTATTGGAATGTACGCCGGCAGTATTGCAATTGATAAGACAAACCGGAAGGTTACAGGCACGATAGGACTCTTTCTTACAGGAGCTTTCTATATTTTAACGGCATTTGTAGGAATTCCATCACATTCGATGATCATAATGGGAGCATTCTACTTTATTCTCAATTTATTCTATTGGACTTTTATCCCAACGTTATCCTATGTATGGGGAACTGAGATTTTCCCTTCACGTATCAGAGGGACAGCAAATGGAATCCAATTTACATCCTGTAGGGTAGGCGGTGTAATTGGCGGCAACCTAGTTACACTTGGAATAGCTGACATAGGCGTTGAAAAAACTATCGCTTTTGGAATGCTGCCTGTATTACTTATGATACTAATTTTATGGATCGCTCCTAACCTTAATAAAAATCAAGGCCAAAAGCTTGAGAGCATTGAGCAAACAATGTAATAAAGAATAGGATGGCTTATATTTACAATGGATCACGGGCTTGCCTTTCCATTCATAAATTAACTTCGATTATTAGAAACAGAAAGAGAAATCTCTTAATAAAGGCTGCTGATATAGAGCAGCCCTTTTCTTCGTAATTTGAACAGTAGTGGATTTATGGATATGGTACAATCAAAAACTGTTTTATCTCCAAAGGTCAAGGCACACCATAAATGAAATAATGGAGAGAACTATGAAATATTTAATTGAATGGATAGTAATTAGTTCCATTATAATTTTTGGAATGGTTTTGGTTTGGAATAATAATTTTAGCTCTTGTGGCTGTTTTCAAATTCATTAATCTATTTCTTAAATGAGGGTTCGGTGTGTATTCCGTTCCTAATATCCGGTCCTGATATTCTCCATTCCAGGTATGTGACAAAACGATAGGCCTGACATGATGTTATGTCTACCTTATTGGGACTTGGCCGGCTTGCCGATGATAAAAGACTTACTTAATGGAGTGGGACTTCTAATGAACAAACACAATATTATATTGATTGTTTCGGACCAACATCGTAGCGATTTTATGGGTTGTGCGGGTAAAAAGGTTGTTGAAACCCCTAATCTGGATAAAATGGCGGCAGAAGGTATTCATTTTACAAATCATTATTGTAATTCTCCACTCTGCGTACCATCTAGAATGTCCATGATGACTGGGCGTCATCCGCATCATACGGGAGTATTCGGAAATGAAGATTGCCTGCCCTCGGATATGCCTACATTTGCCCATGCATTGGCTTTGGGTGGATACGAAACCATACTATGCGGGAGAATGCATTTCGTTGGTCCCGATCAGCGGCACGGTTTCCAAAGAAGGCTGGTTGGGGATATAACTCCCAGCTATGCCGGAGGACCTAAAACCAATTATGGTCCACTAGCCGGGACGACGGATTCGGATTTCATCTCAATCAAATTGGCCGGACCGGGAAACAGTCCTGTCATGAATTATGATGAAACGGTAACATCTGCATCAGAACAATTTTTGCTGGAACGGGCACATTCACCTGGCAGTCGTCCTTTTTTCCTGACTATTGGTTTGTATGGCCCGCATAACCCATATACGTGTTCACACAAGCAATATGAACGTGCGGTTCGAGCAATGGAGCTTCATGATAAGACGATACCGGTTGACCCGGAGCCGCATCCATGGATCGAAGAAACACTGAAAAGTTCGGGGTTAGACAAGATTACGGATCAGCAAATGAAGAACGCACGCGCTAATTATATAGGATTGGTAAATCATCTGGATCAATATATCGGAAGGATTTTAAAGGCTTCTCAAGCTCTTGGAGAAGATACTTTGATCATTTATGTAAGCGATCACGGAGATATGGCGGGTGATCATGGTTTATTTTGGAAAAGGTGTTTTTACGAGGCTTCTGTTAAGGTTCCAATGATTTGGTATCCTGCAGTCTCAAAGAACGGGTTATTCAATATTAAAAAAGGGATGAAGATCGATGTTCCTACAAGCTTGGTCGATTTAGCCCCGACTCTCATCAGCTTAAGCGGATCATCGGAATTGCCTAATCTTGACGGACGGGATTTGTTGCAACTGATCCATAAAAACGAGATATCGAAAATATGGACGGAAAGACCCGTGTTCTCCGAGTTGATTATACCGAGTAAGTCTCCCACCAGGATGATTCGATACAAAGAATATAAGCTTATTTATTATCACGGGTACTCGAGTCCACAATTGTTCAATGTGGTTGACGATCCTGATGAAAAATATGATTTAAGCCGTTCTACTTCCCATCAGGATATTAAAGAAGAGCTGCTATGTATATTGCTTAAGGAATGGAACGTTGAAGAAATCTTAAGAAAAAGAGAGAAGAAATTAGACGATTTGAAGTATATGAAGCTTTGGGGGAACAAGGTTGGGATGGGGCGGTTGGATCTTTGGAATGAGGATTATACGCTTAACCAAGCAAGGTAAACTTATGACCCTGTTATTAAACACAGAGCTAAAGAAGTACTTCCAAGGCGGTAGCAGATATCGAGAGAAAGCGATAGCATAGTACGAATCAAAAGTAAAGCCTCGGTGATAAGGAAAGGGCACTTCGAGTGCAATCATTCGTCTGCCCTCTCTACAGTTGAATTAATCTATGACTATAAGGAGGTTATTTTTATGCAGATAATGAACAGGATCTTTCAATTAAGCGGGCAAGCATATGGAGTTAGTCCAAACGCATACGCAGTGCTTGGAGACAATGCAGTTGTCATTATCGATACGGGCACGAACCAAGCCGAATTAACAATTATCGAGGAGAATTTGGCCGCATGGGGATTGTCGGATTATCCGATAAGTCATCTTCTTATCACTCACTCTCACTTTGATCATAGCGGGAATGCGCATATTTTCAGCAAGAAAGGTACAAAAATAATTGCGGGCATCGGCGATGCTGAAGGAATTGAATGCGGTGACGAACGAACGCTTTGCTATTCACATGAACAAAACTTCATACCTTGCCGGGTAGACTTAAAAGTGAAGTCTGGCGATCATATCCGGGCAGCCGGACTGAATTTTGATGTCATTCATCTTCCAGGACATTCTTCAGGATCTATGGCATATCAATTAAAACTGGATGGCAAAACCATTTTGTTTACGGGAGACTCTTTAATGCAGGGGCCGGATGGGCAGCCTAGATTGGGTATTTCCGTTGCCGAGGATTTTGACCCGGAAATGTACTTGAAATCGTTGAAAACATTATCCAAACTAAATGCTGATGCTGTTCTGGGCGGGCATTTTCAACCCTGCTTACGTCATGCTGTTCTTTTGCTGAGACGCGGATACAGAACAGGCCTTCTGAAGCTTCGAACCCCATCCATAACGAATTGAAGAGCTAAGTAGGGCTTGCTGAACGGGTCGTCTTTATGGCGACAAGGCGTAGCGAGTAACATATCTGGATAATAGCCGTTAATAATGCCCCAAATTAATTGAATTAAAACCAGCAGTAGCCTTGGAATTAAAGTCCAAGACTGCTGCTGGTTCTTCTGCGTAATTTTTAGGTGACGCAAGGAACGACGCGAGGGACTTTTAGAACTTATTATTTTGATGATCGAAAATACACATTATATAATGTGTCAGATTGACGAGAAACCCGGATATAGAGAAAAATGCAAAAGGTAGAAGGTGGGGTATCCCCTGTAAGAGCGATAGCGCCCGCCTTTCTTATCGGAAAATGACCGCTGCTTAGCGAATCAATTGAAAATTTTACGGGTAACAATAGCGGCCGGAAGGGGATACCCCACCGGAGTACCATGGCAGATTTCTCTATTTCATGGGTTTCTCTACAGCTTGTGTGTTAACAATATATTAAAACGTTTGCTCTACGAATACATTTCCTTCACAGCTTCCTACCGCGTCGCTCCCAACTTCTTTAGCAGACGAGCTGTCTCGTCGTTTTTTCTGTGTTCCGCCATGCTGAGCGGCGTAGCCTTGTCCTTCGGAGCGGGTGCATGGATGTCCGCACCGCGGTTCACGAGCAGCTCCACCATATCCGCCTGTCCCATGTGAGCCGCCCAGTGAAGCGGCGCACCCAAGAAGTGGAAGCCCGTTGGCATCACGTTAACATCGGCTCCGTAATCGAGCAAGCAGGTGACGCAGTCGATTCTAAGATTGATCAGCGCGTAGATCAGCGCCTGCTCGAGCCGTTCGTCCTTGGAATCCTGTGGAGGGATAGCGTTGTTAATGGGAGCGGTATGAGGGCCTGCTTGAGGGAGCAAGCGGCCGTCCGGGCCAAAGAAGCCCGGCAATAGATCGATCCGGCCCAGCCCTGCGGCGAACTCGAGCGTCATGGCAGCGCCTCGTCTTACCAGCATCTCGGCGACCTCATGATTTCCATAGAAAAGGGATTGCGCGAGAGGCCGCAGGTCATGATCAAGTCCGTTGACCGAGGCGCCTGACTCGATGAGCAGTTCCGCCATGGGGACGTCGTTCGAGCTAACCGCCCACTGCAGGGGAGTTTCGCCTTTGTCCGGGTCTCCGGCACGGGCGTTGACATCCGCACCGCTCGCGATCAGCAATCGGCCCGTCTCCACTACACGTGGAAAATGTCCAGGCCAATCGCACGCATGGTTCAGCAGCGTTCGGCCTTTCATAGAGCGTGCATTAGCCAAGCCGGGATATTCGTGCAGCAACTCCGCGAGCAATTCAACGTCTCCCGTCCTCACCGCTCGGACTGCAGCCGGAAAGACCTCGGCCAAATCGCCGTCCTGTGGAATATCGTCAACCATGTCGTTCACTCCTTTCTACGAAAGCCAAGCACACTTTTTCCCCTCTAGTCGTAATGATTATGCCCATAATGTATTCGATAGCAACTTGGTATTTCCTTTTTAAAACCATACATACCAGCCGATGTTCAACTCCTGCCGGTGAACCTCACTTGTAAGCGTGGTCAATTTGTTCCACCTTTTTGTTCAATATCCTCGGTGTTGGGCGATCGCGGCGGAATTTATAATGGGCCATGTAGACAAAATACAGTAAGAACCCGTAAATAGTTACCAAATAAGGGAGGTTCACGTATATGAACAAAGGGATGAAAAAGGCGGCTGCTCTGTCCATGAGCGCGGTGCTGCTCGCAGGCGTTACGGCGGGCTGCGCAAGCAATCAGCCGGGCAACACGGCGGCCGGAGGAAATACGGCGGCCGGCGGCGGCAAGCCGGTGACCTTGAAGATTTTTCAATTCAAAGTGGAAATCAATGAAGCGCTGAATAAAATGAAGGACGAGTACGAGAAAACGCATCCGAATGTGAAGCTGCAAATCGAAACGGTTGGCGGCGGAGCGGATTACGGCGCGGCGCTGAAAACCAAATTTGCGTCGAACGACCAGCCGGATATCTTCAACAACGGCGGCTTCCGCGAAGCGGATACCTGGATGGAGCATTTGGAGGATCTCTCCGATCAGCCGTGGGTGAAGGACGTCCTTCCGGTCGCGAAAGCGCCGATGACCAAGGACGGCAAGCTGTACGGCATGCCGATGAATATCGAAGGCTACGGGTTACTATACAATAAGGATCTCTTCGCCAAGGCCGGCATTACCGAACTGCCGAAGACGCTTACCCAGCTGGAGGATGCGGCGAAGAAGCTGCAGGCGGCAGGGATCACGCCTTTCTCCAACGGCTATCAGGAATGGTGGATTCTCGGGATTCACAATTTGAACGTTGCGTTCGCGCGTCAAGCCGATCCGGATAAATTCATTAACGGCCTGTATGACGGCTCGCAAAAATTCGGCGGTCCCGTATTCGACGACTGGACGAAGCTGCTGGATCTGACGGTAAAATACGGTCAGCCAAACCCGCTGACAACGGATTACAACACGCAAGTGACCAACTTCGCGAGCGGCAAAGCGGCGATGATGCAGCAGGGCAACTGGACGCAGGTGCAAATCGACAAAATCAACCCGAACATCAAGGTCGGCGTCCTGCCGATGCCGATCAACGACGATGCGGCGGCGAACGATAAAGTGTTCATCGGCGTGCCGAACAACTGGGTGATCAATAAGGACTCCAAGGTGAAAGCCGAAGCGAAGGAGTTCCTCAATTGGATGGTTACCTCCGACACGGGCAAGCAGTATATGACCAAGGAATTTAAGTTCATTCCCGCCTTCAGCAACATTCCCGCCGATGAGAAGGATCTGGGCTCCATCGCATCCGATCTGCTGAAATACAGCAAGGAAAACAAGGTGCTGAGCTGGAACTGGCCTAAATACCCGGACGGCGCAACGCAGGAGCTCGGTGCGACGATGCAAGCATACGTTGCCGGCAAGATCAAGAAGGACCAAATGTACTCCGATTTCCAAAAAACATGGGATAATCTGAAAGTGAAGAAATAAGAAGATTTATCCTGCCATTATGAAGCGATACGCCGCCCAAGGAAGCCTCAGCCCCGCAGCTGAGGCTTTTTGGCGCTTAACACGGGGGGCGGGGCCCTGCTACAATGGGACAAAAGGTAATCAATGGCAGGCGAACGGAGAGGATGCGCAGCATGGGATGGTTGAAGGAGCGAATCAGGGAACGTTGGGATGCCCGTACGGTGTCCATTCCTGTAGAAAGGCGGTTATCCAAGGAAGCGGGCGTTACGCTATTCATTCATTTTTGCTTTCAGTTCGGCGCCTCCATGTCCGGCGTGTTCCTCACCTTGTACTTATGGCGGCTGACCCACAGCCTTTGGATCAACGGCTTGTACAACATCGTCAATTACGCCGTGGCGCCGCTCGCCTTCGCGCTCGGAGGCTATATCATCAAGAGGAAGGACCGGCTTGTCACGTACCGGATCGGCATAGCGCTCATCGCTTTATTTTACCTCGTTGTCGTGTTCGCGCAGGAGCGGGTCGCCAGTTATTTTATTTTTTTCGCCGTCTTCAACGGCATCTCAAGCTCCTTCTACTGGGCGGGGTATTTGACACTGATGTACGACGTGTCGACGGAGCAGAACCGGATCCGGTTCCTGGCGATGAACATGATTTTCTTCACGCTGGCCGGGCTCATAGGGCCTGCTCTGGCCGGCTTTATTATCCGGCAGAACGACGGGCTGCAGGGATATACGATCGTGTTCGGCGTCGCTTTCGTCATGTTCCTGCTGGCCGCGCTGGGGAGCTTGCGGATTCGAGGCAAGACGTCTCACCATAAGACCTATTATTTGAAATATGCCGGACTCCTGATGAAGAAGAACCGTGACTGGGTGAAGTCGCTGTTCGCTTTTACGACAATGGGGCTGTTCCAGGGAATCATGCTCTTCCTGCCGAATATACTGCTCTTCCAAATCGTCGGAAGGGAGGACCTGGTGGGATATCTGGGCGTGGTCTATGCGGGACTCAGCATCGGAACCGGTATGTTCATCTCGCGGTATGGCGCGGAAGAGAAGGCGAAGCGGTTTCTTATCATCTCGACGCTCGGTTTTCTGATCGGTACGGGCTTTATCATTTGGAAAATGACGCTGTTTACTGTAATCGCCTTCATGATTCTGTACTCGGTGTGCAGCCCGCTGCAGGGCAATACGATTACCTCTTACTATTACCGGCTGAACGGGAGTCTGCCGCTCAAAGGCGAGCTGCGCGTCGAATCCGTCGTCATGCGCGAGACCTTCCTGAACTGGGGCAGGGTGCTGTCCATTGCAGGCCTGTTCTGGGTGACGAACCGGGCGGGCAGCGAGTCGCTCCCTTGGGTACTGGCCGCCCGGTTCGGCGCTGCAATTCGCGCTGGCGTGGCTGATGAACCGGAAGGAGGAGGCCCCTGTTGCCGCCGTGGCCGGGGGCAAGACGCAGCAGGGCTGAGCGTAACCGAATGGACAGTTGTGACAGGGCTGACCGTGTACCGGGGAACCGTATGAGATCGGCGTCCTCTCCATAAACTACATCTTATTGCAGGGAGGGAGGAAGCGCACGATGTACGATTGTCTGATCGTAGGGGGCGGAATTGCCGGATTGCAGGCTGCGATTCAGCTCGGGCGTTATCGGCATAAGGTGCTGGTCGTGGACAAAGGCATCGGCCGAAGCACCTGGTGCCGTTCCTATCATAATATTCTGGGTTGGCCGGACGGGATCTCCGGTCCGGAGCTGCGCCGGCTCGGGCGTCAGCAAGCGGAGAAGCTCGGCGTCGAATTTCGGCAGGACGAGGTGATTGCTGCGGCGAAGAACGGGAAGGATGTCGAAGCCGCCTGCGCCTCGGGGGGCAGTATCCGCGGGAAGACGCTGCTGGTGGCAAGCGGCGTCACCGACCGCTTCCCCCCGATTCCCGGGCTGATGCCTTGTCTTGGCCTCTCCGTCTACGTCTGTCCGGACTGCGACGGCTACGAGACCAGGAACCGCAGAACGATCGTGCTCGGTTCCGGTCCGGTGGGCGCGAACAT
Source organism: Paenibacillus gyeongsangnamensis (assembly GCF_027533625.1). GTDB lineage: Bacteria > Bacillota > Bacilli > Paenibacillales > NBRC-103111 > Paenibacillus_G > Paenibacillus_G gyeongsangnamensis. Next base: position 178,289 of record NZ_JAQAGZ010000007.1, read on the forward strand.
GGCGCTGACGCTGAAGCATTGGACCGACAAGCTCGTCTATGTCAATCACGAGCGGGCTGTTGTCGGAAGCGAGCTGTTGGACCGGCTTCAGCGGGAAGGGATCGAATATTTCGAGGAAGAAATCGAAAGCGTTGTGGCCCCCGGTCACGGACCGGACGGGGCGTTCGGAGGCGTGCGGCTTCGGAGCGGCGGGCTCGTGTCAGGCGAGCGAGGCTTCATTGCCTTCGGAGGCAACGAGGTGCACTCGGATTGGACGCGGGCCTTGGGCCTGGAGCGGCTTGACAACTGGCACATCGTTACCGATCCGCGAACCAAGCAAACGAATGTACCGGGCATCTGGGCCGCAGGCGACATCGGCGTGCACGCCGAGCAGGTGACGGTGGCGATGGGCGAGGGTGCACTGTCGGCCATATGGATTCACAAGGAGCTGCAGCAGCGGCTGGAGGCCGCAGAGCAAGGGCACGGGCCGCGCCTTGTGAAGGCCTGAGACGGAAGAAACCGCCCCGGCTTGCCAGGGGCGGGATTTGTGCTGCTTAAGCAGGGAGCGTGGAAGTGGGTAAAGAACGGGAGGTCCAGACGGCTGAGCTGCACCGGTTATTTCGTCTGCAGCCGCTTCTTCCACTTGTCGAACGATTCCTCGCCGTTTACGAAGATGCGCTTCAGCTTATAGGGGGGCTGTTCGCTGTCGGTCCAGCCTTGGTCGATCGTGAAGGCGTACCGGAAGCCGTGCTCCTCGAGGATATCCAAGGTCGTCCGGTTGTACTCTCCGTACGGGTAGCAGAACACGTCGGCGGTCGTTCCGAGCTCCTGCTCAATGAGGGCGCGGGCTTCGGTAATTTGCGCTTCCTGCTCGGCTTTCTTCAGCTTGGGCAGGTGCGGATGCGTCATGCCGTGGGGCTGGATATCCCAGCCGGCCGCATGCATTTCGCGGATTTGGTCCCAGTTTAAATAATAGCCGCCCATCATGCCGGGTGACATAAACAGCGTGGCGTGGAAGCCGAGCTCCTTGAGCAGGGGCATCGCGTGCGCGTAGTTATCGGCATAGCCGTCGTCGAAAGTCAGCAGGACCGGCTTCGCCGGGACTTCGGCCCGGTGCTCCAGCATATCGGTAAATTGGGCTAAGGTCAGGGTGGTATAGCCCTGATGCGACAAGTAATGCATTTGCTCGGCGAATTTCTCGGGAGCGATGGTGGCGCGGTTGCCCGGATCCACGGCAATGCTGTGGTAATTGAGCACGGGAAAGAATACCTTCGGCTCACGGGCTCCTGCAGTAACGGCAGGGAGCAGGAGAAGCAGGCTGAGTGCGGCGGATAGGAACATTCGGATCCAAACGGCTGGAGTCCAATTCAATAGCATCAGCACCTTGTCCTGGAAATCGTTAACTTTATTGATATCCTGTCGCCAGCCGCATTATGCATGATATGTAGTAAGAGGCCCGGATTTATATCGTTTCTACGGGCTCGAGCGGTCTCGGCTTCTGGAAGCCCGCGAGCACATGAGCATACTGCACAAGAGCCTCTTCGCCGGCCGGGGCGAGCCGGTATAAGCCCCGCTCGACCCGCTGAAACCAAAGATAGACGTTATTCTGCAGGAATCCAGCGGCACGTCCGTTGCCGGTTAGCTCGCGCAGGCGCTTGGGGCTTAATGTGCCATGGATCTTCAGCAGCCAAGCGAGCTGGAGCGATTTCTCGCGGTAGGCGGTGACGAGCTTGCGCTGATGGCTGCCGCCCATATTGTAGTCGGCCCTGCGCTCCTGAAATTCCGTCACAAGCCGGGAGGCGGCGCGCTTGTTGTGCCTGGGGACGGCATAAAACGGCTGCTCGCCTTCAGGCGGGTGGCATTCGACCTGGACCTTAGGCTTGCGGGATTTGTAGAACTGGACGGTCAGCATCCCGACGCCGAGCATGCCGCACAGCTTGCGGAGCTCGGTCCAGCTGGCCCCGTGAGGCGCGCGGCCCTTGGCCGGCAGCTCGAAAGCGACGTAAACGCTGCGGGTGATCTTCAGCCGGTCGATGGCTTGGAGCAGGAGCGGGATGGAGAAGCTTTTCTTGAGCTCGACGATCAGGGGCGGCTCCTCTCCGCGGATCGCGACGATGTCGCAGTGGTTCACCTCGCCGCGCACACTGTAGCCTAGCGCTTCCAGGTAAGCCTTAACCGGGGCATAGAGCTCCGTTTCCCGTTTGATGGCCATGAAGCATGTCTCTCCTTTGCTGCTTGGAAAATAGTACGGTTCCGTTCGGGATGCTGCATGTAATTATAGCATAACTTTGATAGAATAGAGTTTAAACGGCAAGGAGAAAGGAGACGTTTCACATGACCGAACAGCTGATGGAAGAGGCGGGGAGGATCGAGCCGTGGCTCGGCCGAACCTTTGTATGCGTTTGCGGGGAGACGCACCGCGTGCCGCTCCGCAAAGTGGTGCTGGAGCGCGGGGCGTTAGCTGCGCTGCCGGCCTATGCACAGGAGCGGGGGCTCCGGGAGCTCCTGCTCGTATGCGACCGGCGGACGGCGGAGGCCGCCGGACAGGCGCTGCTGGAGCGCTGCACGGAGGCGCGGCTCCAGGCGAAGCTGTACGTGCTCGCGGATGACGAGCACGGTGAGCTGGCCGCGGACGAGCGGGCCATCGTGCAGCTGCTGTTGCACATGGACGCGTCCGCGCAGGGGCTGGTGGCCGTGGGCGCGGGGACGCTCCACGACATCGTCCGTTTCGCGGCCCACCGGACGGGCCGCGCGTTCCTTAGCGTGCCGACGGCCCCCTCGGTCGACGGCTTCGCTTCCGTCGGGGCGCCGCTGATCGTCGGCGGCTTCAAACAGACGGTTCCGGCCTGCGCGCCGGAAGCGATCTTCGCCGACCTCGAGGTGCTCGCCTCGGCGCCGCGGCCCATGATCGCCGCCGGGTTCGGCGACATGCTGGGCAAATACACCTCGCTCGCCGATTGGGAGCTCGGCCGCTTGCTGCTTGACGAGCCGGTCTGCGAGCTCGCCGCGGAGATGACGCGCCGGGGCCTCGGCCTCTGCGTCGATCATGCCGGAGAGATTGCCGCCGGCAGCGAAGTGGGCCTGCGCCGCCTCATGGAGGGGCTTATTCTCTCCGGCATCTCGATGCTGATCGTCGGGCATTCGCGTCCGGCCTCCGGCGCAGAGCACCATCTGTCCCATTACTGGGAGATGCGGTTCCTGCAGGAGGGCCGCCGGGCGCTGCTCCACGGTGCTAAGGTCGGCGCCGCCGCGGTAATTATGGGCGGTTATTACGCTAGCACGGCCAAGCTCTCACCCGGCGAGGTGCGCACTGCGGTGGAGCGCCGCCTCGCCGACCCGGCCAGTTACGATCCGGCCGCTGCGGTAACCGCGATCCGCGAGGGCTACGGCGGAATCGCCTCTTCCGTGCTCGCCGAGAATGCGGCCGAGCTCGATCCGGTCCGGCGGCGGGCGCAGCTGGAGCTCATCGGCGGGCGCCTCGTCTCGCGCTGGGACGCCGTCCGGGACGTCTGCCGCCGCGTGCCGGAGCCGGAGCGCCTCGCGGCCCTTCTCGCCGCTTCCGGCGGCCGTACCACGCCGGAGCAGCTCGGCATCGGGCCGGGGCTGGTGGAGGACAGCCTCCGCTTCGCGAAATATGTGCGCAGCCGCTATACGATCCTGCGGCTGCAGGAATGGTTCTGACAAGCTTCGACATCAGCTTGGACAAGCGCGGACGAAGGTCCGCGCTTTTTTCGGCGTTCAAGCAAGTTGATGTTCGCCAATTCGAACAAACGGCCGGCTGACTCTGACTTTTGCTAAAGACAACCTGAACTCCGAAAAGGAGTTTTTCTTTTTTGTCTAAAAATTTCGGGCAATTTCCCCCCGCAAACTGCATAGGTATTTAATACACTTCTAAAACAGGAAGTTGATGTGAGAGAAGATGACGTGAGATACCATGACGTTAGCAACCCCATCCCCCGCCTTTTCCAGCAGCGAAGAACCGGCATCCTTGAAGCTGTATGCATCCGATCCAGCATCAGGTTTGGTATGCAGCACCGGCTTAATGATAGGAAGCGCCGGACCGGAAGCGAAGGCCGGACGCTCCGAACGAAGCGGTTCTGCTCGCAATACCCGAGATCACCTTGACGAGGCTGGTTTTGCTTCGCAAAGCCAACGCAAATCCTTACGAAGTCGGTTTTGCTCCGCAAAACCCGGAGGAGGTAACCATGAACCTATTCAAGAAAATCGCCGATTACCGCACGGAGACTGAGAGGCTGGCATGGACCGGAACGTTTGCCGAATACATCGAAAAGCTTCGGGCAACCCCCGGCCTTGCGATGACGGCGCATGCCCGCGTTTATGAGATGATCGCCTCCCACGGAATTGCGGAGGAGAACGGGCGCCGGAAATACAACTTCTTCGAGAAGGAGATTTTCGGGCTGGATCTCGCCATCGAGAAGCTGGTGGAGGAATACTTCCATTCGGCGGCCCGGCGGCTCGACGTGCGCAAGCGGATACTGCTGCTCATGGGTCCGGTCAGCGGCGGCAAATCCACCATCGTGACGATTCTGAAGCGCGGCTTGGAGCAGTTCTCGCGGACGGACCGGGGAGCGGTGTACGCCATTAAAGGCTGCCCGATGCACGAAGAGCCGCTGCACCTGATACCCGTCGAGCTTCGCCCCGAGGTGGAGCAGGAGCTGGGCGTGAAGATCGAAGGGAACCTGTGCCCTTCCTGCCAAATCCGGCTTCGGGAGGAGTACGGCGGCCGGATCGAGGATGTGCTGGTGGAGCGCGTGCTCGTATCCGAGGATAACCGGGTCGGGATCGGGACGTTCAGTCCGTCGGACCCGAAATCCCAGGATATCGCCGACCTGACGGGCAGCATCGACTTTTCCACGATTACGCAGTACGGCTCCGAGTCCGATCCGCGCGCCTACCGGTTCGACGGGGAGCTGAATAAAGCGAACCGGGGATTGATGGAGTTCCAGGAGATGCTGAAGTGCGACGAGAAGTTTCTGTGGAACTTGCTCTCGCTTACCCAGGAAGGCAACTTCAAGGCCGGGCGCTTCGCGCTGATCTCGGCCGACGAGCTGATCATCGCCCATACGAACGAATCGGAGTACAAGTCGTTCATCTCCAACAAGAAGAACGAGGCACTCCAATCGCGGATGATCGTGATGCCGATTCCGTACAACCTGAAGGTGTCCGAGGAGGAGAAGATATACCAGAAGCTGATCAGGCAAAGCGATATGAAGCATGTCCATATCGCTCCGCACAGTTTCCGGGCGGCGGCGATCTTTTCCATCCTGACGAGGCTCAAGGAATCGAAGAAGCAGGGCATGGATCTCGTCAAAAAAATGCGCATGTACGACGGCGAGGAAGTCGAGGGCTACAAGGAAGCCGATCTGAAGGAGATGCAGAGTGAGTACCTGGAGGAAGGCATGACCGGGATCGATCCGCGGTATGTCATCAACCGGATCTCGAGCGCGCTAATCCGCCACGATCTGGAGTTCATCAATGCGCTTGACGTGCTGCGCGCGCTTAAGGACGGTCTCGACCAGCACCCTTCCATCACGAAGGAAGAGCGGGAGCGGTACCTTAATTTTATCTCGATCGCGCGCAAGGAATACGACGAGCTGGCGAAGAAGGAAGTGCAGAAGGCGTTCGTGTACTCCTTCGACGAGTCGGCGAAGACGCTCTTCAACAACTATCTGGACAATATCGAGGCGTACTGCAACTGGTCCAAAATCAAGGATCCGCTGACGGGCGAGGAGATGGATCCGGACGAAAGGCTGATGCGCTCCATCGAGGAGCAGATCGGCATCTCGGAGAACGCAAAGAAGGCGTTCCGCGAGGAAATCCTGATCCGCATGTCCTCGTACTCCCGCAAGGGCAAGCGCTTCGACTACAGCAGCCATGAGCGGCTGCGCGAAGCGATCGAGAAGAAGCTGTTCACCGACCTCAAGGATATCGTGAAAATCACGACGTCCACCAAGACGCCCGACGAAAATCAGCTGAAGCGCATCAATGAAGTTATCAAACGGTTGGTCGAGGAGCACGGCTACACGACGGCTTCCGCTAACGAGCTGCTCCGCTACGTAGGAAGCCTGCTGAACCGTTGATTCATGTCCTTCCTTCAACCTCCGTCTGCGCCCCGAGCCGTCTTCAGGCTCGGTTTTTTGTTTTGCGGCGAGTAATCATCGCTTGCGGAGTCGCACGGCCGAAGCCTGGAATACGTGCGCCTGTTCATCTGCGTCCGGACGGTCTGCCGCTCGACACGTTGAAAACGCCTAAGCCTTCCCTTATGATGGGGTTAACATGGCAGCCCGTGCTAAAAGGAGCAAGACAAGATGGCGAAAATTTTATTGGTTGATGACGACAGCTATATCCGCGAGCTGATGAGGGTATCCCTTCAGGGCGAGGGGTTCACGCTGACGGAAGCGGCGAACGGCAGGGAGGCGCTGGAGCTTCTGGAGCGGGCTCCGGCGGATCTGGTCGTGCTGGATCTCATGATGCCCTTGATGGACGGCTGGGAGCTGTGCCGCGAGCTTCGCCGGCTGTATCCGGATCTGCCCCTCCTCATGGTGACCGCGAAGTCGGAAACGGCGGATAAAGTCAAAGGGTTCCAGCTGGGGACCGACGATTATTTGGTCAAGCCGTTCGATCCGCCGGAGCTGGTTGTCCGGGTCAAAGCGCTGCTCAAGCGCTACCGGATCGCCTCCTCGCAAATTATCCGGCTCGGCGAGATCGAGCTGAACCGTACCAGCTTCGAGGTCCTGCAAGGGACGGAGCGAATGACGATTCCGCTCAAGGAGTTCGAGCTGCTGTTCAAGCTGGCCGCGCACCCGAATCAAATTTTTACGCGGAACCAGCTGATCGAGCAAATCTGGGGGCTGGACTATGCGGGGGACGACCGTACGGTTGACGTGCACATCAAGCGGCTGAGAGAAAGATTCCCTGAAGAAAGCGCCGGGTTCTCGATCCGTACGATCCGGGGGCTCGGTTATAAGCTGGAGGTCACCGGATGATCCGATCCTTATATTCCAGAGTCGTCGTCACCTTTCTCGGCGCCGTGCTGCTGGGTCTGATCGCCGCCTTTTTTGCGGCCAATTATTGGTTTCAGGATCAATTCTCTACGGCGATCCGGGAGGAGATGCATAAGGCGGCGCTGGATCTTACGGAGACTTATGCGCATACGGTGGATATGGACCTGGATGCTTATTTGAAAGGCCGCGCGGCTGTGCACGGGTACGTCATTACGGTATATGATTCAGCGGGAGAAATCAGCGAATACGGAGCTATGCCCGACCGGCACACGCCGGAAATCCCGCCGGAGGCGGCGGCTCTCGTGCTGCAGAATCATTCTTACGACAACAGCCAGCCATCGCCGGACCGCTTGATTCTCGGCTATCCGATCGTATCGAAGGGTAGCCATTATGCGCTTTTCCTACGTCTCGCCTTCATGAAACCGGCTAACGATCTGCGCAGGGTGCTGCTCACGTCGCTTGCGATCGTGCTGTTTACCGGCAGCGTCCTGATCCTGATCGCGGCGCGTTATTTGGTTCAGCCGCTCAAGCTGATGACCCGTGCGACCCAGCGCATCGCGAAGGGCGACTTCAACATTAATTTGAACTGGAAGCAGCGAAAGGACGAGCTTGGAGAGCTGGCCGACAATTTCAGCCACATGGCTTCCGAGCTGAAGCAGATGGAGCGGATGCGGCAGGACTTCGTCTCCAACGTCTCGCATGAAATTCAGTCGCCGCTGACGTCGATCGCCGGCTTCTCGAAGGTGCTGCGGAGCCGGGACATGCCCCCGGACGAGCGCAATCATTACCTTGATATTATCCGGGACGAGACGGAGCGTCTGTCCCGGCTCAGCGAGAACCTGCTCAAGCTCGCATCCCTGGAATCGGAGCATCATCCGTTCCATCCGCATACGTTCGACCTGGACGAGCAGCTGAGGCGGGTGATCGTATCGCTTGAGCCGCAGTGGAGCGCCAAAGAGCTGGAGCTTGATCTGCAGCTGCCTGCCGTCAAGATTGCGGCCGACGAGGACCAGCTGAGCCAGGTATGGATGAATCTGCTCGGCAACGCCATCAAATTCACGCCGGACCAAGGCAAAATATCCGCCTCGCTGAAGCCGCTCACGGACCGGGTCAGAGTAAGCATCCGGGATAACGGCATCGGCATTTCTCCGGAGGATCAGAAACATATCTTCGACCGGTTCTATAAAGCCGACCGTTCCCGGCACAGGGAGGATGGAGGCAACGGACTGGGGCTCGCCATCGTCAAGAAAATCGTCGACCTGCACCACGGTACGATCGAGGTCCGCAGCGAGCCGGGCCAAGGCACCACATTCATCGTAACGCTGCCCAGCATTCCCGCGGAACGGTGAACGGGGGACGGCAATTCTTAACCGATTGGGCCGCCTAATATTTTGAACGATAAGCTCGGCCTATTCATCAAAGATAAGCTCGATCTCAATACGGCACGCCGCTCGGCGGGACGCCGATGATTCAACCCGGTCCATGAGGCCGGGTTTCTTTTTTGTTCAAGGTTCGTTCATGTTCAGTTCATATTGGCGTTGTATTGTATTCCCATCTGATTCAAATGAAAGGGAGTTAGAAAGAGAGATTCGGAAGGAGTGCGGGAATGAACCGACTGACCCAGTTTTCCATGAAGAACGTTTCGGCGCTGATGATTATCATCTTCCTGCTGTTCGGGAGCGGGATCTATTCAGCGAGCCAACTCAAGAAAGAGAATTTCCCCGATATTTCGTTTCCCGTCGTCATGGTGACCACCACCTACTCGGGATCCCCGCAGGATATTATGGAGAACATTACGAAGCCGATCGAAGAAAAGCTCGCCAACGTGGCGGACATCGATTCGCTTACCTCCACCTCCAGCGATAATTTATCCTCCGTGCTGATTCAATTCAAGCAAGGCTCGGATACGGATAAGAAAAAGCAGGATGTCGAGAGCCTGCTTCAGGATGTAAAGCTTCCGAGCTCCGCCAGCAAGCCTAAGGCGGCGACCTTCGGCTTCGCATCGATTCCGGCTTATTACCTTGTTGCATACGCCGACAACGGGATGAGCCAGACCGAGCTCGACAAGCTGTACACGGATAAAATCAAGCCGGGCTTCGAGTCCATCAGCGGACTCGATCATGTGAATGCCATAGGCAACCGCGAAACGACGATGGACATTCAGCTGAATGCCGACGCGCTTAGCGCCTTCGGACTTACGCCGGCGCAGGTAACGGGGGCGATCAGCTCCGCGCTGTCGAAGGGGCCGATCGGAACGGTCGAGCTGAGCGGCAACGATAAGATGGCCCGGGTCATGGGCGATCTGGACAGCTTGTACAATCTGGAGCAAATGGAAATCGGCCTCAGCTCCGGGGGCTCCGTCACGCTGTCCCAGGTGGCGAAGGTATCGGCGATCTCCGATTCAAACTTCAACGCCCGTCTGGACGGCAAGCCGGCGCTCGGCATCCATTTGTTCAAGACGAAGGATGCGAACGCGGTCGATTTCTCCAATGCCGCCGACAAGCTGATGGCGGATTGGAAAACCTCGATGCCGAACGTGACGTTCAAATCGATCTACAACAGCGCCGATGAAGTGAAGGAATCGATCAGCGGCATGCTGCGGGAGGGGATTGCCGGCGCACTGCTCGCTTCCCTGATGATTCTGCTCTTCCTGCGCAACATTCGGATGACCTTGGTCGTCTTGGTTTCCATACCATTGTCCATTCTCATCACGTTGCTCATGCTGAAGCAGCTCAATATTACGCTGAACATCATGACGCTGGGCGGTATGTTTATCGCCGTCGGTCGGGTCGTCGACGACTCGATCGTCGTCATCGAGAACATTTATACGAATCTTGCCCGCGCCCAGGAGCGGAACGAATCGGTCATTGCGCTCGCTACGAAGCAGGTGGCGATGGCCATTACGTCCTCGACGATCGCGACGGTCGGCGTATTCGCGCCGATCGGGATGGTTAGCGGCATGGTGGGCCAAATTTTCCGGCCGTTCGCTATAACGATAGCCTGTGCGCTCCTCGCTTCCCTATTGGTAGCCTTGACCGTCATTCCGATGCTGGCGAAGCTGCTGGTGCTCCGCGGCAAATCGATCAAAGCGCACGACGAGCACGAGACCGGCAAATTTACGGCCTTTTACGAGCGCGTGCTGCAGTGGTCGCTGAAGAACCGGATCAAGACGCTGCTGATCTCCGGGCTGCTCTTCATCGTATCGCTGGCCGTCACGATTCCGAACTTGGCCGTTTCCTTCGTGCCGAACGGCGACACCCCGCGGACGATGTATTACCAGATTAAGCTGCCTTACGAGACTTCGTTCAACGCGACGGACCTCAAAGCGAAAGAACTGGAGCAGATGATGCGGGACACGAAGGACTCGAACGGCGATCCGGTCTTTGATTACGTGGAATCTCTTGTGGGCTATAGCGGCGCTGATGACCGGACGGCTTACGAGATGCAAATATACGTCGAGGTCAACAAGAATGTAAATCCCGACACGGTCAAGACGCAATTCAAGAATGCGCTGCTCGCCGAATTGCCGAAGGGCTCCCAGGTGGATCCGAAAACGCTTGGCGGAGGCGGAGGCGTCTCCACGACGGACTTCTCCTACTCGCTGATCGGGACCGATCAGAAGCAGCTGGAGACCGCGGCGGCGGAGGTTAAAAAGAAGCTGGCGGAATTTCCGGAGCTCAGCGAGATCTCGGACAGTCTGAGCGACGCCAAGACGCAGGTCGATATCGTCGTCGATCAGAAGAAAGCGCGGGCTTACGGGCTTGACGTCGCCACGGTCCGCGACACGGCCCGCAGCTGGGTCGCAAAGCAGGAACTCGGCGATATTAAGCTCGACAACGTCACTTATAAGACGACGGTATCGCTGGCCAAGACGGATAAGGATTCGCTGGAGAAGCTGGGCCGGATGCCGATTCGTACGAGTACGGGAACCGTTTATTTGGACGAAATCGCGAAGCTGACGGAAGTGGAGGCCCCGGCTTCCATTACACGAGATAACCAGAAGCAGGTCGTCAACATCACCTCCAAGATTAACTCCACGGACAAAAGCGGCGTCAGCAAGAAGGTCACGGCGGCGCTCGCTTCCGTCGAGCTGCCGGACGGCGTCGGCCGACAGGTCAAGGGGGTCAGCAAGGATATCAACGAAAGCTTTACCCAGCTGTTTGCGGCCATGGCTGTTGCGGTCGCCATCGTCTACCTTGTCATGGTGCTGGCATTCGGGAATGCGGCTGCGCCGTTCGCCATCCTGTTCTCGCTTCCGCTGGCGGCGATCGGCGGCTTGATCGGACTCCTTGTGACTAGAGAGTCGCTCAACGTCACCTCGATGATCGGCTTCATGATGCTGATCGGGATCGTCGTCACGAACGCGATCGTGCTCGTCGACCGGGCGCAGCAGCTTCGCCATGAAGGCTACACCGTAAGGCACGCGCTCATCGAAGCGGGCCGGGTGCGCCTGCGGCCGATCATTATGACGGCGGGCGCAACCATCGTAGCGCTGGTGCCGCTGGCGCTCGGCTTCACGCACGGCACGCTCATTTCCAAAGGCCTGGCGGTCGTCGTCATCGGCGGTTTGACCACCTCCACCATCTTGACGCTCGTGGTCGTGCCGATCGTTTATGAGCTTATCGAGGGCTTTAAGAACCGCGTATCCGGTTGGATGAACAGAGATAAGAAGCGCAGCGGCGGCAAGCCGACTTCGCTCGAGATGTAACATGGAGGAGGAGCACTGGACTATGACAAAGGTTAGCACGGCGAAATCAAGGAATCGAAAGCACTGCCTCCGGGCGCTGGCGATCGTTGCGGTGGCTGCGGCCATCGCGGCCGGCTGCTCGGCTCCGGGCGGGAAGGGTCAGGCGACGGTCAATATGAACCTGGACAATAAGCCGGTGAAGACGGAGACGATCGCAAAGCACAAGATCAGCGATCCCCGGGAGCAAATCGCCGACGTTGCGGCGATCTCCGCCATGGATATTATGCCTAAGGCGAGCGGGCAAGTGACGCAGGTTATGAAAAAGCGCGGCGATACGGTTCAAGCGGGCGAGGTGTTGTTCCAAATCGACAGCCGGGATGCGGAATCGGCTGCCCGCAAGAGCCAGATTGCCCTGGGCAGCGCTCAGGATTCGCTCGCCAAATCGAGAGAAGACATGGCGAACAGCCGGAAAGATCTGCAAAGCGCCGTCACCCGCGCGCAGGAACAATTGGACAACGCCCAGAAAGACTACAGCAAAGCTCGAAATGATTATGATGACGGCAAAGTGACGCAGCGCCAGGTCGAACAGGCGCAGACCGCTCTGAATAATGCGCAGATGGATTTGCAATCGCAGCAGAACAAGCTGGCGGCCCTGGACAGCACGAATCAACTGGCGGCCCAGGTATCCCAGGTGGAATCGTCGCAGGTCGGCTTGTCGGACGCCCAGCGGGCGCTTGAGAATTACGACGTCAAGGCTCCGGTCAGCGGCGTGCTGACGGATTTCAGCGTCGAGGTCGGCAGCTCCGTCTCGCCAAGCGTCAAAGCGGGGCAGGTGCAGCAGATCGATCCGATCAAGATCAAGGCGGAGCTGACCGAAGCGTCTTACCAGCTCGTGAAGAACAAGCAGCAGCTGACGTACTACACCCCTGACAATCCCGCGAGCAAGGGCACCGCACAGATCAAGTTTCTGGCGAGCGTCATGAGCGCATCGACGAAGACGTATCCGCTGGAGCTCGAGGTGGCGAACGCCGACCAGAAGCTGAAGCCGGGCACGCGCGTGCTGCTGCAGCTGACGACCGAGAGCGAGGAGCAGGTCGTTGCCGTTCCGACGCTCAGCATCGTCCGCGAGGGCGCCGATTCCTACGTGTTCGTGCTTCAAGGCGATACGGTTCAGAAGCGCAAGATTACGCTTGGACGACTTAGCGATACGTATCAGGAGGTGCTCAGCGGGGTAAAAGAGGGTGAGCAGCTCGTTACGTCCGGGCAGCATCAGCTAAAGGACGGACAGAAGGTAGAAGTCGCCAAGCCGGCCCCGGCCGGCGGAGCTGCCAACCCGGCAGCCGAGCCGTCAAAAAAATAATATCCGAGAGAGTTGGAGGAACGATCGATGAATAAATCTTGGAAATCCGCCATGACCGCCGTATTGATCGGTACGACGCTGATCCAAATCGGCATTCCGGCCGCACTGGCCGCCGATGCCCCGAGTGCCGCCGTTGCGGCCCCAAGCAACTATGGCCTTACCGATACGATCCGGGCCGCCGTCAAGAGCCTTGCCGTCGAATCGACGACAAGCGGCACGCGCATCGCGGCTACCGTCCGTTTGTATAACGGCGGCACCCAGAAGACCCGCATCCCGGATCACGAGCTTCGCGTCCGTTCCACGGACGGCAACGAATATACGCTTACCCCGAGCTCAACCAACAAGGGCGCGCTGCAGCCGAACGAAATCGGCGAGCTGGTCTATATGGCCGTCATCGACAGCGGAACGCCGATCACGATTAATCAGCTGTCCTTCGTTAATGTGGACGAATACGTGTATCCGAAGAAAGAAACCTACCTTCTGAGCATCCCAATCGACAAGCAGGTGTGGTATGCTTCCGCCGGCAGCGCGGAGAAGAATGCGGAGCCGAAAGCGTGGGGCGATGCCTTTACGATTCCCGGTCTGAACTCCGGCTTGCGTTATACGCCGGTCTCCGTCGACATTCAGTATGCCACGGCTGGTTCATCTTCGGCAGTTTCGGGTGCCGGCGCCGCGTCAGCGGGAATGTCCGGCTCCGCCGCGCCGGCTGCCGGAGCCTCCGGCCCAGCGGGCCGGGTGGCGCTCGTGACGCTGCTCGTGGACAATCCGGGCGTGGGCCGCGAAACGCTGCCGGAGTTCCGTGTAGACGGGCAAGCCGCCGAGAAGACTTACACCGGGAAGCGTACTGAACAGAGCCCGGTCACGGTGGATGTGGGCGAGAAGAAATACATTCATTTCGCCATTCCGATCGACAACAACGTAAACCTTTCTTCTTTGATCGTTACAACGACGGAAGCCTTCGTTCAAGCCGGAGCACAAGGCACGGCGCCGGTCAGCACCAGCTTCGACGTCGGCCGCTTGCGCATCGAAGTGCCTGCGGGCGGTAAGGCGGATCCGGCTCAGGCCGTCCCTTATACGCTGGGCACCTCGATTGCCTTCGATCCGCTGAATAAACTGATGGACGCGAATACGGACGTATCCTTGATGGAAATGCACATCCACGACAACGGCGATGCCGGGTATAAAACGGTGGTAGGCAAATTCAAGCTGACGAACAAGAATACGATGCCGATTCCGCTGCCGTCCTTCCAGGCCGAGCTGGTCGGAGCCGGAGGCATGTCGTACGCGGGCACCCGCCAAACGAATATCGCAAGCACGCTGAATCCGGGTATGGCGTATGTGCTGAATTATTCATTCAACGTGCCGAAGTCCGAAACCGGCGAGCAGCTCGTCATGAAGCTGCTCGATACGCAGACTTCCGCTCCGTACAGCAGTACGATCGCAGCCGTGCAGACAGCCGCTCTCGACCCGGCCGGAAACGACCAGGCGTTCGCAATGTATCCGTTCGAGGTGAAGCTGAACGATTGGTCAATGTCCACCTCAACAAGCGGGATGGGGTCTTCGATGATCTACAATTACAAATTGTCGGTTAACCTGGACATTAAGCAATCCGACGACGTCATTGTGGACTCGACGTTCTCCAAGCTCCATTGGGAGCTGCTCGATACGGCGGGACACACCGTCGGAACAGCGGATTCGGATTTCACCGGCGCGAACAAGCTGATCAACGGAAAGCAGACGATCACCTTCAACGCCAAGTCCGAGCAGCTGGATTATCCGTTGACGATCAACGTGTACGAGGCCTTCGATACGCCGAGCGGCCAGGCGAAGCGTTATATTACGACCTTGAAGCAATAATCGAATATCGTGGTACGGCATCTCTCTCCGCCTTGGGCGGGGAGAGCAGGCTGTAGAGAAACCCATGAAATTGAAAAATTGCTTTGGTACTCCGGTGGGGTATCCCCCTCCGGCCGCTGTTGTTCTCGGAAAATTTTGAATTTATTCGCTATGCAGCGGTCATTTTCCGATAACAAAGGCGGACGCTATCGCTCCTACGGGGGATACCCCACCTGCCACCTTTTGCATTTTTCCGTATATCAGGTTTCTCGTCAATCCGATCTCTCTCCGCCTTGAGCGGGGAGAGATTTTTTTTGCCGTTAGCCCGCCGGTTCCTTTGCCGTGCAGGGCTGCCTTTTCCTTCATCTCCCTCCTTTTCCTCTCCCTACCCTCACGCCTAAATGCCGATTCAGTGAGCTCTCAGGTTTCTTTCAGTTTGGGTTCATGCCCATTTCATGCAGCCCCTTTAAAGTATAGCCATAGAGATCAGAACAGGAGGAAACGATTCATGAAAACCAAGCTGGAATGGAAAACGCACGGACACTATGCGGCGCTGGCCCTGATTCTGCTGCTGTCTGCGGTGCTGAACCTATATAACATTTCTATGGCGGGGTACGGCAATACGTACTATGCGTCCGCCGTCAAAAGCATGCTGCAAAGCTGGCATAACTTCTTCTATGCTTCTTACGACCCGGGAGGGTTCATTACGGTGGATAAGCCGCCGGTCGCCTTGTGGGTGCAGACGCTTAGCGCTTCCTTATTCGGCTACAAGGGCTGGGCGTTGATTATGCCGCAGGCCCTGGCTTCCGTCGTTTCCGCCGCACTTCTGTACAATATCACGGCTAAAATATTCGGCCGTACGGCAGGCCTGCTGTCCGCGCTCCTGCTCGCGGTTACGCCGGTGCTCGTGGCTGTCTCCCGCACGAATAACATGGACAGCATTCTGGTGATGGTGCTGATGCTCGCGACCTGGTTCATCTTCAAGGGTGCGGAGCAGGGCCGGCTGCGCTGGCTCATCGTCTCGGCCGTGCTGGTAGGCGTCGGGTTCAATATCAAGATGCTGCAGGCGTTCATGGTGCTGCCGGCCTTTTATTTGCTCTACTGGCTTGCTCCTAAACTGACGTATCGTAAAAAGCTGATGCATCTCGCCGTCACCACGGTTATTCTGGCTATCGTGTCTTTGTCCTGGGCCGTCATCGTCGATTCGGTACCGCAGGACCAGCGCCCTTATATCGGCAGCAGCACGAAAAACTCCGTGCTCCAGCTGATGATCGGGTACAACGGAATTCAGCGCTTCGAAGGCATGAACCGCCAGGGCGGCGGGATGGCAAGCGACCGGACGGACGATGGAAGCAGGAATCGATCGGATCGGACGCAGATGCAGGGAACCGGGACGAGCGGTGACGCGGGCGGCAGCTTGCCGCAGTCCGTTCAGGGAACGGGAAGCGCCGGAGATACTGGCGGGCAGCTGCAGCCTCCGGCAGGAATGACGGGTCAAGGCGGCACCGCTCCGGGGATGGGCGGACCTGCGGGCGGAGGCCCCGGCGGCTTCGGAGGCGGCGGTCCGGGAGGTGTAGGCGAGACGGGCACGAAGGGGCCTTTGCGATTGTTCAATGCGAACCTCTCCGGACAAATCTCCTGGCTGCTGCCGCTAGCCATCGCCGGAGCCGCGGCTTTGCTCTGGGGCGCACGGTTCCGTCCGCTCGGAGCGCTTACCGGCCGTCAGCGGACCGCGCTCTTCTGGGTCGTTTGGCTCGCGCCGATGATGTTCTTCTTCAGCTATGCCGGCTTCTTTCACCGGTATTACCTGATTATGCTCGCCCCGGGAATCGCCGCGCTGAGCGGCGCCGGCCTTGTGAAGATGTGGCACGATTTCCGCAGCGGCGAGTCCAAGGTCAAGGCGGCGCTGCTTCCGATCGGATTCGCGGCGACGGCCGCCTTCGATATTAGCATCGCTTGGCGTTATGCGGAGCTGCAGAACAGTCTGGCCTTGACGATCGCGTTGCTCGCCTTCCTGTCGCTGGCGTCCCTCGTCCTGCTCAGGAAGCGGCAGGGTACGCGGGGCAAGCTGTTCGGCCCTGCCGCAATCACGGCGGGACTGGCCGCCCTGCTGCTCGCTCCCGGCTTCTGGTCGCTCACGCCGGCCTTATACGGCGGCAACAATACAATTCCGTATGCAGGACCGGATTTGAACAATATCCGCGGCGGCGGTAAGGTTGCGGGACGCGGGCCGGGGATGGGCGGACCCGGCGGGGGCGGACCGGAGAGCACGGTGAATCAGGAGCTGGTTGCCTACCTGGTATCGCACTATAACAAAGACGTCCAAGGGGCTTATCTTGTCGTCACGAATAGCTCCATGTCGGCTTCGCCGCTTATTATGGAGACCGGATTGCCGGTAATGGCGACCGGGGGCTTCTCCGGTACGGACCCGGCCATTACCGCGGACCAATTGGCGAAGCTGGCCAAAGAAGGGAAAGTGAAATATTTCCTGGTATCGTCCATGGGCCCCGGCGGAGGCGGCGGCACCGGCAGCCAGCAGAGCGTCAACGAGTGGATTCTGCAGCATGCGAAGGAGGTTCCTTCCGAGGAATGGCGGGGGGCACAGGTGACTGCCGCATCCGTATCCGCCGACGGATCGGCTTCGGGCGACCCGATGCGCAGGATGGACCGGATGACGAAGCTGTATGTCTATCAAGGAGAATAGAACGGGAGGGAGTACGATGTGGAATCCGATTCAATATTCGGTTGTAGTGCCGGTCTATAACGAGGAGCCGGTGCTGCGGGAAACGTACCGCCGGTTAACGGAGGTGATGCGGCGGACGGGAGAGCGCTATGAGCTCCTGTTCGTCAACGACGGGAGCCGTGACCGCTCCGCCGCGATCCTCGGAGAGCTGTGCGCAGGAGATCCGGCCGTCAAGGCGATTCACTTCTCCCGCAACTTCGGGCACCAGATTGCGATTACCGCGGGGATGGATCATGCCGCTGGACACGCCGTCGTCGTCATCGATGCCGACCTCCAGGATCCTCCGGAGCTGATCGAGGCCATGATCGGGAAGTGGAAAGAAGGGTATGACGTGGTCTATGCGAAGCGAACCGAGCGCAAGGGGGAGACGCGTTTCAAACGGTGGTCGGCCCACTTGTTCTACCGGACTCTGCGGGCGCTGACGGATGTCGACATCCCCGCCGACACCGGCGATTTCCGGTTGATCGACCGCAAGGTGTGCGACGCCATGAAGACGATTCGCGAGAAGAACCGCTTCATCCGCGGGCTGGTCAGCTGGCTCGGGTTCAAGCAGACGAGCGTGGAATATTCCAGGGACGAGCGGTGGGCGGGAGAGACGAAATACCCGCTGGGGAAGATGCTCAAGCTGTCCGCGGACGCGCTCACCTCGTTTTCCCACAAGCCGCTCAAGCTGGCGACTTACATCGGGTTTGCGCTGTCCGGCGGAAGCTTCCTGGCTCTCTTGATCACGGTATATCTCAAGCTGTTCATGGCCAGCACGATCGCGGGCTGGGCTTCGATCATCTGTCTGAGCCTTTTGTTCAACGGCGTCATCCTACTCATTCTCGGCATTATCGGCGAATACATCGGCCGCATCTATGACGAGTCCAAAGACCGTCCGCTTTATTTGATCGGAGCCCGGGAAGGGTTCGCGAAGGAACGGCTGCCGGTACGGGAGGCGATGGGAACGCCGGGAGGACAAAGAGAAGGGCTTCCGGCATTCGACGCGGATAGCGGGCAAGATAGAGGCTGGTCCCATGCGTAAGTGCGGCGGATTCAAGCAACTGGTGCGCTTTGGCGTAACCGGCGCGGTCAACACGTTGATCGACTTGCTCGTTTTTGCGACGCTGGCTCAAGGGTTTGGCTGGAATACACTTCTCTCGCAGGTTCTCTCTTATATCAGCGGTACGGCGAACAGCTTCATGCTGAACAAGTATTGGACCTTCGAGCTGGCCGGTAAGCCGGCTCTGCCGGAGGCGGGCAAGTTTGCGGCGGTGAACGTGCTGTCCTTGAGCGTATCCTCGTTCGTCCTGTACGGCTGCAACCGGCAGCTGGGATGGGAGGTGATGGCCTCCAAGCTGGCGGCGACGGGATGCGCGCTGGCTGTGAACTTCGCCGGCAGTCGGTTCTGGGTTTTCCGGACGAATCATTCTATCGAAAGCGGTGATGTCCATGACGCGGTCCATTCGTAAAGCGATCATACCGGCCGCCGGGCTCGGAACCCGGTTCCTGCCGGCGACCAAAGCGCAGCCGAAGGAAATGCTGCCGATCGCGGGGAAGCCCGCGATTCAATATATTGTCGAGGAGGCCGTCGCCTCGGGGATCGAGAGCATTCTCATCATCACCGGACGCGGCAAGCGGGCGATGGAGGATCATTTCGACAAGTCGTTCGAGCTGGAGGTCATGCTGGAGGAGCGGGGCAAGACAGAGCAGCTGGAAGCCGTGCGGCGCATATCGAACCTGGCGGACATCCATTACATCCGGCAAAAAGAAGCGCTGGGTCTTGGACATGCCGTGCTGCAGGCAAAGGCCTTCGTGGGCGACGAGCCGTTCGCGGTGCTGCTGGGCGACGACCTTGTACACGGGAGCAAGCCGTGCCTCGGCAGTATGCTCGAGCTCTATGCGATGAAGCCCGCATCGATCGCGGCCGTTCAGCAGGTGCCTTGGGAGGAAGTGAGCAAATACGGCATCGCCGCGCCGGTGAGGGGAGCGCTGAATACCGCCTCCTCCATGCCGCCGTATGTGACGTTGGAGGATCTGGTAGAGAAGCCGAGCCCGCAGGAAGCGCCGTCGAATCTGGCGATCATCGGACGTTACGTGCTGGAGCCGGACATCTTCGCGGCGCTGGAGAAGCTGGAACCCGGCGCCGGCGGCGAGATTCAGCTGACGGATGCGCTGAGCGTCCTGAACCGGGAGAAGCCGATGCTGGCGTTTCCGATTCAAGGGGAGCGCTACGACGTGGGGGATAAGCTCGGCTACCTGCGGGCCAACATCGAATACGCCCTGCGCGATCCGTCGCTGAAGGAAGGGCTTGAGGCTTACCTGCGCTCGCTGTTACCTGCGACGCCGGTTTTCCCGGCCGTGAAGCGATTCCGCAGACAGTCCACTTAAGAATAGCGAAGCCCGGCTCCTCCGCCGCTGCGGGGGAGCCAGGCTTCGCTATCGTTCAACCCGCAGTCCAATCGTCAATGACCATCAGGGCGGCTCCGGTGACCACCGCCTCCTCGCTGAGCGAGCCTTGGCTGAAGACGACCTGATATTGCGGGTAATAATAGGTCCGTTGGATGGCCACCCGGGTAGCCGTGTGGAAAAAGCCCGGATGGCTGCCGATCAGCGAGCCGCCCAGAATGACCTTCTCCGGATGCAATATGTTCAGCAGGTTCGCTAACCCGATGCCGAAGTAAGTGGCGGCCTGAGTGAATAGCTCCACAGTCAGCGGATCGTTATCGCGAAGCGCCTGCAGCAGGTGGCTGAACTGAAGGTTCTCCGGCTCGGGCTCCAACCGGAGCAGCATACTGTCCCGTCCCTGCTTGAGCCGCGCTTTGGCTTGAAGCTCGAGCGCGTGGATGGAAGCGTACGCCTCGAGCGAGCCGTAGTTGCCCTCGTTCCAGAGCCGGGGGCCGTCGGTTTGGATGATCATTTGGCCGATCGAGCCTTCCATATCCACCGCTCCGTATACGAGCTTGCCGCTGGACATCATGGCCGACCGGAGGCCTACCCCGACATGAACGTACAGCAGATGGCGGTAGTCCCTGCCCCGGTCCGTCCAGCTCTCTCCGACCAGCGCCGCATTCGCTCCGTTGTCGAGCAGCACGGGGAATCCGAGCCAGTTCTCCAACTCTCGCTTCACCCCTACGTGATGCCAGCCGGCCGCTTGGAAATAATGCGGATCGAGAATCGTTCCCGTGCTCCGGTCGAGCGGGCCTACGGCACCGATGCCCAAGCCGAGCACCTGGGAAGCATCCAGTCTGCGGCGGGACAGCATGCCCTGCGCCGCTTCGGCGATTTCCGCGAGCAGCACGTCCGGCGTCCGGTTCTCGCTCATGACCCATGTATGGTTCTCAAGCGGGGTCATCTGCAGATCGAAGAGGCTGAGCTTGGAGGCAAGCCGGGAAATATCCAGACCGAACACATAGGCGAAATCCGGTTCGATCTGATACAGGATCGGCCGGCGCCCGCCGGTCGATTCCCCCAGCCCGGCTTCGCGGATGAGCCCCGCCGCGGTCAGCTCCTCCAGCGTCCGCGTCAGGGTGCTTCCGGTCATGCCGCTTTTTTCCAGCAGGTCGATCTTGGAAACCGTCCCCTGCCTGCGGATCCATTCATAAATTTCTTTATGCTTGCGGCTGACAAGCCGTGCAGAGGCCGTTTCGCGGTTCATTCTGTTCCCCCACTCTCTCATTTGAAACGTATTATACTATAACGGTTGGAAAAATGCGCTATTCGCCCGAAGTCGCGATGAGCGGTCAGGGGATGCGCCGGCACGTGTGAATCTGGTAAAATAGAACTTGGTTTTTTGTTCATGAACAAGCCGGAGAGGACGATAGCGCGATGAGCGAGTGGTATACAAAAAGTTTCGGCCGTGATTATTTGCTGGTGTACAAGCATCGGGATCTGCAGGGAGCGTACGAGGAAGTGCGCACCATGATGGAATGGCTCGAGCTGCCGGAGGGCGCCGAGGTGCTCGATTTGTGCTGCGGCATGGGTCGGCATTCGATGGCTTTGACGCGGTTCGGCTTCAAGGTGACGGGCGTGGACCTGTCCGAGGTGCTGCTGACGGAAGCGCGCCGTCAGGATACGGAGCGGGAGGTTCGTTGGGTGCAGGGCGACATGAGGCAGGTGCCGCTGACGGATTCCTTCGATGCGGTAGTGAACTTGTTCACCTCGTTCGGCTACTTCGATAACGAAGCCGACAACGAACGTGTGATTCGCGAGATTCACCGGCTGGCGAGGCCGGGAGGCCGGTTTATCATCGATTTTCTGAATCCGGGTGAGGTCGTTCGGAGTCTGGTGCCTTATTCGGAGCGGCAGGAGGGGGATATCCGGATTGAAGAGCGCCGGCGGATCGAAGACGGCTTCGTGCGCAAAACGATTGTGCTCACCGAAGCCGGCGAGAACGGCGAGCGCACCTATGAGGAGCAGATCCGCCTGATTGGCCGAGAGCGGTTCGAAGCGATGCTGCGAATCGCCGGGCTGCAGGTGGACGACGTATTCGGAGGCTACGACGCTTCCCCTTACGAGTCCGGCAGCTCGAAGCGGATGATTTTCGTTGGACGGAGGAACGATTAGATGGACGGTAAAGCTCCCCTGCACCCTTCCGTAACGCGGCATGAGGAAGTGCTTCAAGTGAAGGTGCCGCTCCCGTTTCCGCTGCGCTGGGTGAACAGCTACCTGCTGCGGGGCAAGGACGGGTGGACGCTGATCGACCCCGGCCTGCGGACGGACGCGGCCGAGGCGCTGTGGGACGAAGCGCTCGCCGCGTGCGGCATCGCCGCCGGCGACATTGCGCGCATCGTGCTGACCCACCACCATCCGGACCATTACGGTCTGGCCGGGTGGTTCCAGATGCGCAGCGGCGCCCCCGTCCTGCTGTCGGCGGACGGGCTGGAGCAGGCCCGCCGGCTGTGGGGCGGCGGGCAGCCGATGACGGAACAGTTGCTGGCGCTGTTCCGGGAGCACGGCCTGCCTGCGGAGCTCGCCCTTCCGATGCGGGAGCATATGGACGGCTTCGTGCCGTCCGTGTCCCCGCAGCCGGAGGTGACGCCGCTTGCCGCAGGCGAAACGGTGCGCCTCGGCGACGACGTCTACGAGGCGATTGCGACGCCCGGCCATGCCGCCGGGCACCTGTGCCTGTACCGGGCGGAGACGGAGACGATGTTTTGCGGCGACCACGTGCTGCCGCAAATTTCGCCGAACGTCGGCTACCTGCCCGGAGGCATCGACGAGAACCCGCTCGCGAGCTATCTCGAGAGCCTGCAGCGAATCAGCCGCTATGCGGTGAAGCGGGCTTTCCCCGGCCACCGCGAGCCGTTCGGCCATCTGACGCAGCGTGCGCTCGAGCTTATCCGCCATCACGACGAGCGGCTTGAGGCCATGCGCAGCCTGCTGGATTCGCCGCTAACGGCTTACGAGGTATGCCGTCTTGCCTTCGGTGAGCGGCTCACGCTTCATCAGCTCCGGTTCGCGCTCTCGGAGACGCTGGCGCACTTGATCTGGCTGCGGGAGGCGGGGAAGGTTCAGGCAGAGGCGGACGAAGACGGTATCCAGCGCTTCTCGCGACTGTAGATCATCAGACCAATACATCCCTTTTCGCGGGTTTCCGGGCGAAAAGGGTTTTTGCATCCGCGTCCGAACCGCCACCCCGGTCGGGACGAGATAGTAAGGCCGGCGGATGCGGCGGCAAGTGAATATTTACCCGCCAAATGGGAAATAGTAGACCATCTGGAAGCTCAGCTTGCTGAGCTATGAAGGATCGGCCGGTCCGGTACACGCGCTTCCTCACGGCCGCTCCGAAAGGAGGAAGAGCACTTGCCATCGCATCACTCAAACTCCGCGGCATGCATCCGCCCGCTCTTGTCTGTGGTGCTGCTTGCAGCGGCGCTGGCCGGCTGCGCGGGAGGCGGGAGCGACGTCCGGCCATATGCCGCAGATGCGCCGCTCCTCGCCGCCGGCGTGGACGAAGGACCCGGCGGTCTGCGGGTCAGCACGCTTCATAGCCGCGAAGCAGGCCGGCTTCAGGCCTACAGCTCCGGAGGGGAGCTTCGCGCCCGAAGCTTCGCTTCCTTCTCCGACGCCGCCTGGACTTGGCAGCGGCAGGAGCCGCCCCAGCTGCTGGTCATCGGCGAGGCCTGGGTGCGCGAACACGGCTTCCCGGCCTCGTGGGCGCGGCAGCTGTACCGCGCCGGGCTAAGCCGGGGCGGCTGGCCCCAGGTCGCCGTCGTGCAGGGCACGGCGGAGCGGTTCCTGGGCACGCCGGACGGTCCGTCCAAAGGCTATTGCCTTCTGCAGCAGGCCGGGGGCGGCAAGGATCCGTTTCGCGGAGGGAGCCTTGCTTACGAGGAAGATCTCGTTTTGCCTTATCTTTCCTTGCAGCCGACGGTTGCTTCACCCGGAGCCGTTCTTTTTAAGAAACAACAGCTCGCCGGCTTCCTGACTCCCCGTCAGCGCGAGCTGCTGTCTTGTCTGCAGGGTACAGGTGAGCCTATGCAACTCGCCTTGCAAGAATCCGCGGGACCGGTAATGACTCAGGCGGTCTGCAGGACGCGGATCAGCGGCAACGGGGATTTGAAGCATCCGGTGCTGCGCATGCGCCTTGCCGTGGCGGAGCACGAGACGCATCGCGTCCCTGGGGCGGATGCATCCGTATGGGCTGGGAAGCTTCGCCGGGACAGCCTGGATCTGCTTCGCCTGCTGCAGGAGAAGCAGACCGATCCGCTGCACCTCAGCGAAGCGATTCGCCCGCTGTACCGGGGCTTATGGACGCCGGACCGCTGGCGGGAGGCGTTTGCCCGGGCGGACATCCGGCTTGACGTACATGTACAATTTACTGGAGGTGCGACACCTTGAAAACTTGGAAATGGACCATAGCCATGCTCGCGGCGGTCAGCTTGCTCACCGCCTGCACGAAAAACCAGACGGCAGCGCCTTCGCCGCAGACACCCCCTGCGCAAGGACAAACGGGCGGAGCCGCCGCTCCGGGCGGCACGACCGGCGGAACGACAGGGGGGGCGGCAGGAGGCGCCCCAGGCAAAGCACCGGCTGCCAACGTGAAGCTGGTGCCGGTAACATATGCCGATGCGGAGAAGCAAATGGTGACCTCCACGGCCAAAACGGCGGGCCTCAAGACGGTGTACTTGCCTCAGCAGCTCACATCCGGAGACAAGCTGAATCAGGTGGGACTCTCCGGCGGGGTCATGACTCTGGAGTTTCTGAAGCTGTCGATGCAGGAGTCGGCCAAAGAAATCGTGCCTGCCGGCAAGGCCGAGTCGGAGACGCCCGTGAAGCTGAGCGTCGGGGACGGCAAGTGGGTGACGGTCGGCGGTCAATCGACACTGTACGTAAAGACCGCGGATACCTATGTGGCGATCACTCCGTCCAAAAATGTTTCGAAGGATGAGACCCAGGCCGTCGCCGAGACGCTGAAGCCCGTGCAATAGCCGAAAAGGCTTGTATTTCAGCGGCCGGTACCCATTTTTCGCATAAATAGGTATCTCCCTTATCCCCCAATTGGTCCTTTCCGCATAGGTTGAATTATGCATAAACCAATCAGCGGGAGGGTGGCCAATGGCGGAAGGAATTGACCGCGCCGCTCCGTTCACGACGGCGGCGCCGCTTCAGTGTTTGAAGAACAGCGGATTCACGTTCGTCGGCCGGTATTACAGTCAGTCCGATTGGAAGAACTTGACGCGTGCGGAAGCGAAACGGATCAGTTCGGCAGGCCTGTGGATCGTAACCGTTTATCAGGATGCGAACAACACGGCGGATTACTTTACGTACGATCGCGGCGTGAGCGACTGCAGCACGGCCATTCAGCGGGCCGGCAGCGTAGGGCAGCCGTTCGGTACGCCGATCTATTTTGCCGTGGATTTCGAGGTATACGCCGGAGATGCGGCGCTGAAGCAGGTGGAAGCTTACTTCGAGGGCGTGCAGGACCGGATGCGTCAGCAAGCGGCGGAGAACGGGGGGCAGAAATGGGAGCTTGGCGTGTATGGCTCCTATGATGCCGTCGAATATATTGCGAACTGGATTCAGGACGTCACGTACGTCTGGCAAACCTACACCTGGAGCAACGGCCGGATTTTCAGCTACAACAATCTGTACCAATATCTCAACGATACGACCCTCAGCGCCTGCCGGAACGCGGGAACGGTAGACCGGGTGCGGTCGAACGGGAACGGAGGCGGCTTTCAGGTCAGCTGAGCCGATGCGCAGGCGGGCTTCCCGA
The DNA here is from genome assembly GCF_027533625.1 of Paenibacillus gyeongsangnamensis. Classification (GTDB taxonomy): domain Bacteria; phylum Bacillota; class Bacilli; order Paenibacillales; family NBRC-103111; genus Paenibacillus_G; species Paenibacillus_G gyeongsangnamensis. Next base: position 204,119 of record NZ_JAQAGZ010000007.1, read on the forward strand.
ACGGGGGAGCCTGCTTTTCGTATGTCCGTTTCATGAGCGGCGACGGGAACGGGGCGATGGATTGCCGAAATATGGTATAATGCGATTCATATCGATTTTGACTACTCAAACAAGCGGGTGCCGACAATGAAAACATTTTTGAAGGATAAAGCGTTGGTGATGGCCGAAATGCGGGAGGAGCTGTTCAGCCACTTCCCGAAGGCTTCCATTGAGGAAGCGGTAGCCAAGCTTCTGGTCGAAGTGAAGGGTATCAAGAAAATTCCGAAGGATCTGATCTCCGAGACGCTGCTGGACGTGCTGAGCAAGACGGAAACTTACAATGTGATAACCACCCTTCTGGAGCTGGAGAAAAAGGTAAAGCATGACCACGAGCTGCTGGCGAGCATGAAGGATCCGTCGTTCAACATTCACCGCACGATCGCAATGTCCATCTGCGGCATGTACGGAAGCGGCGCAAGCTCGCTGTTCGGGTTTGTCGACTGCAAATTCCGTTTCTTCTTTCCGTACAAGCGTCCGAAGAGTTTTCTGTCCAAAGGCGTTTGCGCGCTTGTCGCCTCTACCGCCACCGTCGTCATCTCCGATAAAGTCAAGGAGGATTACACGGAGCGCAACCTGGAGCTCCTGGCTTCCCGGGGAGTGACCCTGGAGGATCTCGTCGATTTGGTCGACGGACTGCAGCGTCCTTATAATCCCAACATGGAGCGCAAGCTCAGCGAGGATAACGTACGGGCGGTGTTGAAGAAGCAGCAGGCCTATCATGCCATCCAGCTGGCGATTAAAGTGGATCTTGCAGTGGAGCGGGGAGAACTGAATCCCCAGTATACGAACATCGTAGGCCATGACGAAGGGCTGTTCGGGGTGGACGAATCGGTCGCCACCGCCATCCCGCTGCTGTACGGAACGATTGCATTGACCAATTTCGGCTATCTGGACAAGGAGAAGCCCGGCATCATCGATTCGCTCGATTCGGACCATTCGGAAGGCAAATGCAACACGTTTATAGACGATATCGTCTGCGGTATTGCCGCCGCCGCGTGCGGAAGGCTGGCCCACAACAATGTGCCGGAATTCAGCAAGCCGCTCAAATAAGAAAAACTCCTTATCGGAGTCTTTCAAAGCAGCCAGACCGTTCTTAGCGGAAGTTTTTCTTGGTACAGAAAGTTGCAGTCCACTTTAATGCTTTAGTGAACTTAAACTTTCTGTAGCGTTAAGAAAAACTCCTTATCGGAGCCAGGCTGTAGAGAAACCCATAAAATAGAGAAATCTGCCTTGGTACTCCGGTAGGGTATCCCCCTCCGGCCGCTGTTGTTACCCGTAAAATTTTCAATTTATTCGCTATGCAGCGGTCATTTTCCGATAACAAAGGCGGGCGCTATCGCTCCTACAGGGGATACCCCACCTACTACCTTTTGCATTTTTCGATATACCCGGGTTTCTCGTCAATCTGACTCCTTATCGGAGCCTTTCAAAGCAGCCAGACCGTCAAGACTCCGAATAAAACATCAAGGCGTTCTTTCCCTGGCGCTTGGCGGCGTACATGGCCATATCCGCCTTATTCAAAAGCGTCGTATCGTCGCTGCCGTGCTCAGGAAATAGTGCGGCTCCGATACTGGTCGAGAAGTTGATTTGCCGTCCGCTTAAATCAAAAGGCTGATTCAGCGCATCGGCGATGCGGCGGGCGATCTTGACGATATCATCCCGCTCCTCAAAATGCTGCAGCAGCACAACGAACTCGTCTCCCCCCATCCGGCACACGGTATCCGGCTCGCGGATCGAGTGTGTGAGGCGGGCTGCTGCCATGACCAGTAGTTCGTCTCCGGCGGAATGACCGAAGCAGTCGTTGATTTTCTTAAAATCGTCAAGGTCCAAGTAAAGCACTGCAAGCTTGCGCTGGTAGCGTCTGGCGGCAATAAGCGATTGGGTAAAACGGTCATGGAACAATCGGCGGTTGGGGAGTCCTGTCAGCACATCATAGTAGGCAAGCCGGGTGAGCTGCAGTTCCTGCTCCTTGCGACGAGTAACGTCTCGTACGGAGAAAGCCGCCAGCGCGGGAACTCCGGCCAGCGGGACAGGATATCCTCTGCCCTCGGCCCAGATCTCCCGGCCGTCGGGCAGCACCGCAAGGAATTCCGCTTCAAACGGCTCGAGGCAGGTTCGGAGCCGGTGAAGCGCTTCGACGATTCTGTCGCGGTCACGTTCATGAAGACATTGCTCTGCAGGCCTGCCGCCGAAGATGGCCGGAGAGGCATAGACGGGTATACCGGCGGGGTCGATAATCAGCAGCCCGTCGGGGGAATGCTCTACCGCCGCTTGGAGCCGACTGTCCGACCCGGGATCAATCCGCTTATCCATGGCGATCACCTCGATGTTGAAGGATGAATTCAGAAGCGGCAGCCTCGTTTCTTCCCGCCCTGATCCGGCTGGCGCGAAAGACTCTGCCTGATTTATGGGGATGCTATGCCGGTTGGATTCGAGGGTCCTTAATGAGTTTAGGGTAAAATACACTTTAATTATAGGCTTGAAGAACCAAGTAATCAAGGAAAAACCTGGACTAAAGTACCATTTTTTTAGTAAATTAATTTGTTTCAGGTATAGGACAAATTGTTGTCATAAACTCGTCTTCCTTCCGTATACATAAAAGCAAACGGACAAACCCGAACCCCCAAGGGAGGAAGAACCATGAAACAATATAAATATAAGTGGATGCGTTGGGCCGCCGTTACCGGCATGGTGATGGTGCTTGCGTCTGGCTGCTCGGTGATCAAGACGAAGGAACAATCGCAGCAGATCGATCCTCCGCCGGTCGGCGCCGACGCGATGGCTGCCGGTGCCAAAGCTGTGACCGCGCCGATCGTAAACCCGATGCAGGTCAATATTTATGCCAGGGACGAGAAAGGCTTCATCGCGCCGATCGTCATTCAAGTGGAGAAATCCGAGAGCGTGGCGAAGACGGCCCTGGAGTACATGGTGGACGGGGGACCCTCCCAAGGCCGGCTGCCATCGGGCTTCAAGAGCGTCCTGCCGAAAGGGACCCAGGTGAAACAGATCAATATATCCAAGGATCAAAAGCTGGCCACGGTGGATTTCTCCAAGGCCTTCGTGGACTACAACCTCCAGGATGAGCGCAAAATTCTCGAGGCGGTGACCTGGACGCTGACCAGCTTCGGCGCAGTCGATCAAGTGAAGATCCGCGTCGAAGGGAAGGATCTGAAGGAAATGCCGGTCGGCGGTACGCCTCTGGATGAGCCGTTGACCCGCGCGATGGGGATCAATCTCGAGAAGCCGGAAAGCGTAGAGTTTGGACAGTCGACGCCGGTCACGCTTTATTTCCTGAATCAGAATCAAGCCAATTACACCTATTATGTCCCGGTTACCCGGTTGATCAAACGAACGGACAATGTAGCTCAGGCGGTGATTGAGCAGCTGATTGCGGGTCCCGACGAGAAGAAGGGGCTGACGGGGGTCATGGCGCCGGGAGCCGAGCTGCTGAAGATCAGCAAGTCCGACGATGTCGTCACGGTCAACTTCTCGGACAAAATGCTCGGACCGGACAAGAAAGCCCCGGCCGAAGCGCTCAAAGCCGTCGTGTTGTCGCTCACGGAGAACGTAGGCACTTCGACGAAGGTACAAATCCAGGTCAACGGCGATACCAAGGTCGCCTCGACGGACAATTTCAATTACTCGAAGCCGGTAGCCCGGCCGCTGAACGTCAACCAAGTGAAGTCTTAGGCGGCGCCGCTGCCTGTAACGGTCCCCTTCCCGGCTCAGTGAACACCGCTGCGCGCGTAGAAGGGGGCCTTTTGTTTTAAAGCTGCCTATGTACGAGGATTTAAGGCAGAAATCCGCTGACATGATGCAAAGGGAACGCGGGTTATAAGGCGAAGAAGCGCGGGTGTCCGAAACTCTATACCCGCCCCCTCGCGAGCACCGGTACGAGTTTGGTTTTCCAGAATTGCTCTGGTACAATGAGTACGTTACCGAGCAAAAGGAGGAAGCGAGAAACCGATGAGAAGCGACGGCAGAGCATACGATCAGGCCCGGCCTGTGAACATTACGACGAATTACAACAAGCACGCCGAAGGCTCCGTGCTGATTGAAGTGGGCGATACGAAGGTGATTTGCACGGCCACCGTGGAAGAGCGGGTTCCGCCTTTTATGAAAGGTCAAGGCAAGGGCTGGGTGACGGCGGAATATTCGATGCTGCCTCGAGCAACATCCGTCCGCAATCAGCGTGAAGCCGCAAAAGGCAAGCTCGGCGGACGGACTATGGAGATCCAGCGGCTGATCGGCCGCGCGCTCCGGTCGGTCGTCGATTTGGAGGCGCTGGGCGAGCGATCCATTACGCTGGACTGCGACGTGATCCAAGCGGACGGCGGCACGCGGACGACATCGATTACGGGTTCGTTCGTGGCACTGGCAATCGCTGTAGACAAGCTGTGCCGGGAGCGGAACCTGAACCGGTTCCCGATTACCGATTTTCTCGGATCCGTGAGCGTCGGGGTCATTCAAGGAAAAGCGCATCTGGACCTTAATTACGAAGAGGATTCCAAGGCGAAGGTCGATATGAACGTCGTCATGACCGGGGGAGGCCAATTCGTTGAGGTGCAGGGCACGGGCGAGGAAGCGCCCTTCTCGAGGCAGGAGCTGGACGAGCTGCTTCTACTGGCGGAATCGGGGATTCAGGGCATGATCCGGATGCAGGAGCAGGCGCTGGGTCCGATTGCGGAACGGATCAAGGGGGCGTCTCATGCGGCTTCCCGGCGGTGAGGTGCTGATCGCCACGCGAAGCCTCGGCAAGGTGAAGGAATTTGAAACGCTCTTTCAATCCGAGGGTCTGCGGGTGCAAAGCCTGCGCGATTATCCGGAGATTCCGGATATCGTCGAAGACGGAGATACGTTCACGGCCAACGCGTGGATCAAAGCCCGTACGATCGCGCTGCGCTTCGGCCTTCCGGTCCTTGCCGACGATTCCGGGCTTTGCGTGGACCGGCTTCACGGCGAGCCCGGCGTCTACTCGGCCCGCTACGCGGGGGAGCACGGCAATGACGAGGCCAACAACCGCAAGCTGCTGGACGAGCTGGCCACGCTGGGGCCGGTTAACGAATCCGGGGTGCAGGATGCGCCTGCTGTCTTGAGTCCGGCCCGCTTCGTCTGCGCCATCGCGCTGTCCGGCGCGGACGGTGAGCCGATCGCGCAGGTGGAAGGAACGTGCGAAGGCGTGATCATCGGGGAGCCGCGCGGGGAGCAAGGCTTCGGCTACGATCCCTTGTTTTATATTCCCCGGCTGGGCAAGACGATGGCGGAGCTGACGACGCCGGAGAAGAGCGCGGTCAGCCACCGCGGTGATGCGCTGAAGAAGCTGTGGAAAGCGATCGAAGGCTTGGACTGATCCTGTAACGAGAGGACGGGACGGCGGCGGAATGAAACATTTCCGCCGTCCGTCCCGTCTTTTGTTAGTTGATAAGACTTTATAAATTTTTGCAGCTTATAGCTTCGTATCAACCTTGATAAACGCGCTGGTCCTTGTAAGACAAGGAAGGCGTAGCCGTTTATCCTGGTGTTTACCGGATCGAAACCTTGTAATGGCGGAGCCAGGTATCGACCTGGGCCAGATAGGCGAAGAGCTGCGGTCCCGTCATCAGCTGGCCGAACCAAGGAAGCTGGAAGCGGCCCTCATCGTCCTCGGCCAGCGCGCGGATTTTCGCCACATCGATAAACTGCAGCAGCGGAGACGAGGAATCGCCCAGAATCTCAAGCACCCAATTGCGGACCGCCGTCAAATAATTCGGGTTATGGGTTTTGGGATACGGGCTTTTCTTACGCGTCAGCACATCTTCGGGCAGCACGCCCTTCAGCGCCTTGCGCAGGATGCCTTTCTCCCGGTCGCCCGACGTCTTGATCTCCCACGGAATATTCCATACGTATTCGACAAGGCGATGATCGCAGAACGGCACACGCACCTCGAGTCCAACCGCCATGCTCATCCGGTCCTTGCGGTCGAGCAGCGTCGGCATGAACCGGGTGATATTGAGATAAGACATCTCCCGCATCCGGTTCTGCTGCGCGTTCTCGCCGGCCAGCCGCGGCACTTCGGAGAGGGCTTGGCGGTAGCGCTCCTGCACGTATTGCTCCGGCCTCACCCAGTTCACGAATTCCTTGGACAGCAGTCCGACGCGTTCCGGCGTAGCCAGGGCCCACGGGAAGGTGCTGGCATTCAGCGCGTCTTCACGGTGAAACCACGGATAACCGCCGAAGATTTCGTCGGCCGCTTCGCCGGAGATGGCGACGGTGGCGTCCTTCTTGATCTCGCGGCAGAACAAGTACAGAGAGCCGTCCACATCAGCCATGCCGGGCAGGTCGCGGGCATACACGACCGTGCGGAGCGCGTCCACGAGCTCCGGCGTATCGAACTCGAGCGCATGGTGCACGGTACCTAGATACTCCGTCATCCGTTTGATCCAGGGCGCATCGGCATTCGGCTGGAAGGCGTTCGCCTTGAAATGCTTATCGTTGTCGACGTAATCGATGGAATACGTATGAAGCGTCCCAAGCCCGTTCTTCTCGTAATGGCTTGCGGCGAACGAGGTCAGCGCGCTGGAATCGAGGCCCCCGGAGAGCAGGGTGCAGATCGGAACGTCAGAGGCCAGCTGCCGCTCCACCGTATCCTTCAGCAGCTCCTTCACCTTGGCCGCCGTCGTTTCGATGTCGTCCTCGTGGGGCTTGCTCTCGAGCTTCCAATAGGCTCTTACCTGAAGACCATTGCGGTCCATCACCATGCAGTGGCCGGGCTTCAGCTCATACATGTTGCGGTAGACGCCGTGCCCCGGCGTCCGCGCAGGCCCGACGGCGAATACTTCCGCCAGACCCTCGCCGCTGATCTGCGCGGGAAAATCCGGATGCGCCAGAATGGATTTCGGCTCCGAGCCGAACAGCAGCCGGCCTTCGGTGTAGGAATAAAACAGCGGCTTGACGCCGAGCCGGTCCCTCACCAGATAAAGCGACTGTTCCTCCGAATTCCAGATGGCAAAGGCGAAAATGCCGTTGAACCGGTCGACGCAGGAGCGCCCCCATTCGATATAGGCGATCAATAGCACTTCCGTATCGCACGTCGTTTGAAACCGGTGGCCGCGCAGCTCCAGCTCTCTTTTAAGCTCGGGGGCGTTATAGAGTTCACCGTTGTACACGATGGTAAAGACGTTATCTCCCGCCTTCCTGGTCATCGGCTGTGCGCCGTTCGCCGGATCCATGACGCTCAGACGCCGATGGCCCAGCGCGCAATGCGAAGTGATCCAGGTCCCGGAGGCATCCGGCCCGCGCAGCTCCAGCGTACACGTCATGTTCTCGAGAATGGACGGATACTGGGTCAAATCCTTGTTCCAATCAATCCATCCCGTTATTCCACACATAGCCTTCATCCTCTCTGGTCTGTGAATAGCCGGCGTTTGAACAAGCCTGTCTGGCTGGCGACCGCAATATGTTAACAGATTATGCGTGCGTCAAAGTGAAAATGTCTGTCCGAGCCGGGGAGGCGGAGTCGAAACTTGGTCGGAAAATTGGACAAATGTGCGCAGAAAAGTTACACTATCGTGTAGAAACTTAACACTTGGAAAATTTGGGCTGAACGTGAATAGAAACAGCTGCTTTTGTCCTACTCTATGGATAGGGTGCTGTACGGACGAGCAGTCGATCAACATGTAAAGGTGGGCAACATCGGATGAAGAAACAAATGTCGGAACAGCAAAAGGAATATAAAGACGCGAAAGAAGTCTTCGAGAAGGCGAATAAGGAGTTCGAGCAAAAGCTTGCAGCCACCAAGCTGCTCGGTACGGTTTCCCAGGAAACGATGGAACGTCTTGTAGAGGATACGGGTCTGCATACGGCCCTCAACCGTCTGGGCGCTGCCGAGGCGGCCTTGCTCAAGTGGTCTCACGAAATGATCCAGAGCGAGCGCGATTATTTGCAAAATAAAGATACGGTCGACCGCATGTATGCGTTTATCGATTCGAACCCGCATATCAAGGCGCAGCTCATTCAAGCTGCGATGAAGATGGACTAAACCGATAACGACGTTATCATCAGGCCGGAGCCGCGATCAGCGGTTCCGGTCTTTTAGTTGATGTGAAGCTATAAGTTTTCGCAACTTATAGCTTCACATCAACCTTGATAAACGCGCTGGTCCTTGTAAGACAAGGACGGCGTAGCCGTTTAGATTGACGAGAAACCCGGATATGCAGAAAATTGCAAAAGGTAGTAGGTGGGGTATCCCCTGTAGGAGCGATAGCGCCCGCCTTTGTTATCGGAAAATGACCGCTGCTTAGCGAATAAATTGAAAATTTTACGGGTAACAACAGCGGCCGGAAGGGGATACCCCTCCGGAGTACCATGGCAGATTTCTCTATTTCATGGGTTTCTCTACAGCTTGGACGGCGTAGCCGTTTATTCTGGGCGCCTCGCAAGCCGGGAGAAGACGGTCCTCGACTTGTCCGTCAGCGCGGACGGCTCGATCTCGCAAATTCGCGGGCAGCTGCCGGAAGAAGAGTTGCCGATGCTGGCGGCCGCCCGCCGCTTTTGCTTTCCTCCTTCGATTTCTGGTACACTGGCTTTCAATAGTAGTCGTGCAGGAAGGGCGGTGCCTCATGGACCCACATCCGAATGAAAATGTCATTCTGTTCCCGAAAACCGTCGAATTTTACCAATACGAGCTGACGCGGCTTCTGGAAGCCGAACGCTATGGCGAGGCGATGGAGGCGCTGCGCTTTCTTCTCGCCTGCCATACGGACGATGAGAGAGCGCGGGAGGAATGGCAGTCGCTGCTGGACTGGCTGCAGATGATGTTTCCGGACGTTGCGCTGGGGATTGGCAGAGCGGAGGGCGAGGAACCTACGGAAGCCGATCTGCTCCGGGAAATTCTCGCGGAGAAGACGAGCCGGCAGGAGGATTACGCCGCCAAGCTGCTGCAGACGCTGATGGAGCAGCAGGCGATCGACAAGCGGCTGCTGGCGCTCGATCAGCTCGCGTTTATCGACGCTCCGGGCATTGATGAAGCGCTGCTTGACTGGCTTACCGATCCGGACCGGAAGCTGCATCCGATTCTGCAGTTCAAGACGCTTCAGACGCTGAAAAAAAGAGGAGTCTCCGGTACGGTGAAGCTGCCCAGGAACGGCGAAACGTTCCTGGCCGAGATCGAGGAGACGCCGGCCTCCTTCGACCAGTTTCCGTCCCAAATTCAGGAGATCATCACGCGGGTCCAGGAAATCAGCGAAACGCAGCATCCGGCGCTGTCTTATTTTGCCGAGGAGACCTGGAGCGAATTCCTGGCGTTCGTATACGGCACGTCGGCTTACCGCCAGATGCTCCGGCAGGATGCGGCTTATGTCGACGTATGGGCCGCTGCCCTTCATTTGACTCTGCTCGAACGCGTATTTGACGGCGGGAACAAGGAGGAGCTGCAGGAACTTTACGGCATTACGGACGAGATGTCGTTCCAATGGGAGCAGGCTTACCGGATCATGCAGCAGTTCGCTTCCGCCGTATTTACAAAAAGGCTGTAACCGGAGCGGAGTTCAAGCCTTGAAAAGAAACGGGTTTACGGGTATAATATAGTGGTTATATTGACGGAGCAGGACAAGCATGACTTTTAATCGCCGTCAGCGCGTGACAAAAAGTTAATGGACAATTTTTGGAGGGGAAAGCATAAAATGAAAGCAAGCTGGGAAAAGATAGAAAAGAACCTTGGAGTTCTTGATATCGAAGTCGATGCGGAGCAGGTGGCCGCCGCTCTGGACAAGGCATTTAAGAAAGTCGTACAAAAAGTGAACGTTCCGGGCTTCCGCAAGGGCAAAGTGCCACGGGCGATTTTTGAATCCAAGTTCGGCGTAGAGAGCCTTTATCAAGATGCTCTCGATATTATTGTTCCGGAAGCTTATATTTCCGCCGTTCAAGAAACGGGCATCGAGCCTGTGGACCGTCCGGAAGTGGACGTAGAGCAGTTCGGCAAAGGCCAATCGCTGAAGTTCAAAGCGAAAGTGGTTGTGAAGCCGGAAGTGAAGCTCAGCGAGTACAAAGGCATCGAGCTGCAGGAAACCGCTGCGGAAGTAACGTCTGAAGAAGTGAACGAAGAGCTGGAGAAGCTGCAGAAGCGCCATGCCGAGCTGGTACCGGTCGAGGAAGGCGCTGCAGCGAACGGCGATCTCGTCGTTATCGACTTTGAAGGCTTCGTGGACGGCGTTCCTTTCGAAGGCGGCAAGGCGGAAAGATACTCTCTGGAGCTCGGCTCCGGCAGCTTCATCCCAGGCTTCGAGGAGCAGGTAGTAGGTTTGGAGAAGGACGGAGAGAAGGACATCACCGTTAAATTTCCGGAAGACTATCATTCCGAAGAGCTGAAAGGCAAAGAAGCCGTATTCAAAGTCAAGCTGCACGACATCAAACGCAAAAACCTGCCTGCGCTCGACGACGAGTTCGCCAAGGACATTTCCGAGTTCGAGACGCTGGACGAGTACAAGGCCGATCTCGAGAGCAAGCTGAAGGAGCGCATGCAAGCCGAGGCGGAGAACAAGAAACAAGCGGAAGTCGTTGAGAAAGTAGCGGCAGCCGCTGAAGTGGACATCCCGCAAGTGATGGTGGAAGAAGAAGCGGACCAAATGGTCAAGGAATTCGAAAACCGTCTGCGCATGCAAGGCATGAACCTGGAGATGTACTTCCAGTTCACGGGCCAAAACACGGATGCACTGAAAGAACAAATGCGCGGCGACGCCGAGAAGCGCGTTCTTAACAACCTCGTGCTGGAAGCGGTAGCCAAAGCTGAAGGCATCGAAGCTACTGAAGAAGAAATCAATGCGGAGCTGGAGAGCCTGGCGAAGATGTACAACCGCCCGGCCGACGAAGTTCGCAGCATTTTCTCCTCCAACGGGAACCTTCAAACGCTGGTAAACGACGTAGTAACGAAGAAAACCGTACAATTCCTGCTCGACAACAGCAAAACGGCCTAAGCGCCGTGTAACATAACAAAGCAAAGGCACGTGAATTTCATTGCGTGCCTTTGTTTTACCCTAAAAAAAGGGGATTCGGGAAAGAACATAAGTACATACCTCGATTACATATTTTGAAGTACATAACGCAACATTATAAGTACATATCCGCACGATGGAACGGGATGGGCACGAGCGCCGCGCAGGCAGTTCGATTTTCTCGCTTAAACGTGCTACAATGTTTGTTGTAAGGCTGCCGCAAGGCATTAACGGAGCAAAGGGGTTGGGAACGATGAGTCTGGTACCTATGGTTGTTGAACAGGAAGGCCGCGGCGAACGCTCTTACGATATTTATTCGCGCTTGCTGAAGGACCGCATTATCTTTTTGGGCAGCGCGATCGACGACGACGTCGCCAACCTGGTGATTGCCCAGCTGCTGTTTCTTGCAGCTACGGATTCGGAGAAGGACATCCATCTGTACATTAACTCGCCCGGCGGTTCGGTAACCGCGGGAATGGGTATTTATGATACGATGCAGTTCATCAAGCCGGACGTATCGACGATTTGCGTCGGCATGGCGGCGAGCATGGGGTCCCTGCTGCTGACGGCAGGCGCACCGGGTAAGCGCTTCGCGCTCCCGAACAGCGAAGTGATGATTCACCAGCCGCTCGGCGGCGTACGCGGTCAGGCTTCCGACATCAAGATTCACGCCGATTGGATTATCAAGACCAAGCAGAAGCTCAATCAGATCTACGTGGATCGGACGGGACAGCCTTACGAGAAGATCGAACGCGATACGGACCGTGACAATTTCATGAGCGCTGAGGAAGCCAAAGCCTACGGTCTCATTGATGCGGTTATCACTCGCGACGAATTGAAATAGAAAAGGAGTGATCCCATGTTTAAATTTAACGATGAAAAAGGTCAGCTGAAGTGTTCCTTCTGCGGCAAATCGCAGGAGCAAGTACGCAAGCTGGTCGCCGGACCTGGCGTTTATATATGCGACGAATGCATCGAGCTGTGCACGGAAATCGTTGAGGAAGAATTGGGTCACGAGGAAGAGCTTGATCTGAAGGATGTTCCGAAGCCGATGGAAATCCGGGCGATTCTGGATCAATACGTGATCGGTCAAGAGCAAGCTAAGAAGTCGCTCTCCGTGGCGGTATACAATCACTATAAACGGATCAACACGCAACAGAGCAAGCTGGAAGATGTGGAGCTTCAGAAATCCAACATTGTGCTCGTCGGTCCTACCGGCAGCGGGAAGACGCTACTCGCCCAGACGCTGGCAAAAATTCTCAACGTGCCGTTTGCCATCGCGGACGCGACTTCCTTGACGGAAGCCGGATACGTGGGCGAGGACGTCGAGAACATCCTGCTGAAGCTGATCCAAGCGGCCGACTACGATGTGGAGAAGGCCGAGCGTGGCATTATTTATATCGACGAGATCGATAAAGTAGCCCGTAAATCCGAGAATCCTTCGATCACCCGGGACGTATCCGGCGAAGGCGTGCAGCAGGCGCTGCTCAAAATTCTCGAAGGCACGGTCGCTTCCGTACCGCCGCAAGGAGGACGCAAGCACCCGCACCAGGAATTCATCCAGATCGATACGACGAACATTTTGTTTATTTGCGGCGGCGCCTTCGACGGCCTGGAGCAAATCATCAAGCGCCGGATCGGCAAGAAAGTGATCGGCTTCGGCACGGAAGGCAACAAGGTTGACCTGAAACCGGGCGAGTATTTGTCCATGGTTCTGCCGGAGGACCTGCTGAAATTCGGTCTGATTCCGGAATTTGTAGGCCGTCTGCCGGTCATCTCTACGCTGGAGCCGCTGGACGAAGCCGCTTTGGTCCGCATTCTGACGGAGCCGAAGAATGCGCTCGTGAAGCAGTACCAGAAAATGCTGGAGATGGATAACGTTGCGCTCGAATTCGATGCGGAAGCGCTCGAAGAAATCGCAAGGGAAGCCATCAAACGGAATACCGGAGCCCGCGGTCTGCGTGCAATCATTGAGGGCATTATGCTCGAGGTGATGTACGAGGCGCCGTCCCGCACCGAAAATTCCAAATGCGTCGTCACCAAAGAAGCCGTTCAAGCCAAGATCGCTCCGGCGATTGTTTCGGCGGATGCTCCTTCGGTGAAGAAGAAGGAAGAAAGCGCGTAAGCGCAGCACCTATACTAAACCGGACACCTCCAATCCGATGATCCGCTCGAATCCTTCCAGAGGATTCGGGTGGCGGCCATCGGAGCGGAGGATGTTTGGTATCATGGGAGAGTAAATCTATCATGTATCATAGAACGGAAACCAGACCGGTCCGGGTGGGGAACCTGACGATTGGCGGCAGCAATGAAGTCATTATCCAGAGCATGTGCACCACGAAGACGGCGGACGTGAAAGCGACGGTTGCCGAGATTCACCGGCTGGAGGAAGCCGGCTGCCAGATCGTCCGGGTGACCGTGAACAACAAGGAAGCGGCGGAAGCGATCAAGGAAATCAAGAAGCAAATTTCGATTCCGCTTGTCGCCGACATTCATTTCGATTACCGGCTCGCGCTGATGGCGATCGAGAACGGCATTGACAAGGTCCGGATCAATCCGGGCAATATCGGCCGCCGCGAGAAGGTCGAAGCGGTGGTGAAAGCTTGCAAAGAGCGGGGCATTCCGATCCGGATCGGCGTAAATGCCGGCTCCCTGGAGAACCATCTGCTGGAGAAGTACGGCTATCCGACGCCGGAAGCGATGGTGGAGAGCGCGTTGTTCCATATCGGCATTCTGGAGGAGCTCGATTTCCACGATATTATCGTATCGCTGAAAGCGTCCGACGTACCGATGGCGATCGCGGCCTATACGCAGGCCGCATCCGCTTTTAACTATCCGCTGCACCTCGGCATTACCGAGGCCGGCACACTCTTCTCCGGTACGGTCAAGAGTGCGGCGGGACTCGGCACCCTGCTCAGCAAGGGGCTCGGCTCCACGATCCGCATCTCGCTCAGCGCCGATCCGGTCGAGGAAGTCAAAGTATGCCGCGAGTTGCTGAAGTCGTTCGGGCTCATTACGAACGCCGCCACCCTCGTATCGTGCCCGACATGCGGCCGGCTCGACATCGATTTGTTCTCCATCGCCAATGAGGTGGAGGAGTACATCGCGAAGATCAAGGTGCCGATCAAAGTATCGGTGCTCGGCTGCGCGGTGAACGGTCCTGGGGAAGCACGGGAAGCCGATATCGGCATCGCGGGAGCACGGGGCGAAGGCATGCTGTTCCGGTACGGCGAGATGATCCGCAAAGTGCCGGAGGCCGAGCTGCTCAGCGAGCTGAAGAAAGAAATCGATACGATCGTCGCCCATTACGAGCAAACCGGCGAAATTCCGGGGCGCAAGCATCACGCGAAGGCGTAGCCGATAAGAGCCACGGACATTTTGTCCGTGACTTTTTGCATAAGAAGCCCCTTTTTGGCAAATAAGTATTTAGATACCTTATCGAAAAGGGGAATGCACAGTGAAGTCAAACAGATGGAGAAGCGTGCGCAGCTTGCTGTTGTCCGTTGTTCTGCTAACGGCCATACCGGTGAGCGTCTGGGCCGAAGAGCCGGCGGCATCCAACAAGATTGCCATCGTCATTGACGATTTCGGCAACGGTTTGTCAGGGACCGAGGAGATGATGGAGCTTGGCGTTCCTTTTACGGCTGCCGTCATGCCTTTCCTGTCGACAAGCAAGCGGGATGCGGAATGGGCTCATAAGCTGGGCAATGATGTATTGGTTCACCTGCCGATGGAGCCGAACAAGGGCAAGCCGGAATGGCTCGGACCGGGAGCGATCTTCACGAAGCTGTCGGATGAAGAGGTGCGCAAGCGGGTGGAGGCGGCCATCGACAATGTGCCTTATGCCGTCGGGATCAACAATCATATGGGCTCCAGGGCGACGTCGGATGAACGCGTGATGCGTATTATACTGACCGTCTGCAAGGAAAGAAATCTGTTGTTTCTGGACAGCCGGACGACTCATAAAAGTGTCATCGGACAGCTGGCGAAGGAGCTTGGCGTCCGAACCGTGTCGAATAACATCTTCATGGACGATGTCTATACCCGCGGGCATATCGCTAAGCAAGCCCTGAAGGTGCAAAAGCTTGTGAAAGATAACGCCGAGACGGTCGTCATCGGCCATGTCGGCGCGCCGGGGAAAATCACCTCCGAGGTGCTGAAGCAATCCGTTCCGGTCATTCGGCAGCTGGGCGGACAATTCGTGAAAATATCGGAGTTGGCCAAATAAGAGACTGCGAAATACTTTCTTGAACGCTAAAGAAAGCCGCGATTTCCTTCAACGGATGGCGGCTTTTTTTCGCGTATAGGATCGTTCGTGTAAGCTACTGCAGATTTAAAAAAGCCTCGACGCCCGTTCCGATATGCTTCGCGATGAGATGCTGACCCTTGTCCTGCGTCAGCATCTCCCGGTCCTGCGGATTGGTTAGGTAGCCCATCTCCACAATGACGGTCGGCACTTTCGTATGGCGCAGCACATAATAGGTTTTGCCGTATCTGGGCTTCTCGGTCACGCCATAGAGCGGGTTCATCGCTTGCTGGAGAAAGGTGGCCAGCTGCTTGCTTTTTTCATTCTTCTGATAGAGCATGAGCGGTCCCCTCGTGCCGGAACTGCGGGAGGAGTTGACATGCAGGCTCAGCATCATGCGCGGCTTCACTTCATTCGCCAGGTGGCTGCGCTGCGCCAGGTCCTTCTTATGCCTTGAGCGGATCCGCAGCCATTCGTTCTCGCTGCTGAGCGCATAATCGTCCATCCGGTTGAGCATCACATTGAAGCCTTTGCGCTTTAGCTCGTCATACGTTTTTTTTGCGATGGCCAGGTTAATATTCTTCTCTTCGATCGTGCCGTGGACCGTCCCGCTGTCGATGCCGCCGTGTCCGACATCGATCAGTACGTCGACACCGTAGATGGCCGGATGGTGACTGCTTGGCTGCGGCAGGAAGAAAAGCTCCTCCGGCAGTACCGGACCGGCTGCAAAAGTACGGGACACGCAGCCGAGCAGCAGTCCGAGGGTGCATATCCAGGTAAACCAGCAACGAAGTTTCATCCGATTCGCCTCCTTCACGGGTACCTGCCTTCGCTTGTTATAGCATCCCCCAAAAAGTTTCTTTCCTTGCCGGGATTAATGCTTCCTCGCTAGGGCAATACTACCAATTATATCGAGTGCCGGGAGGTTAGTGAGATTCAATGAGCATAAGCATGATATTGATGGTCATTCAGCTGTTTTTCGCTGTCGTGATAGGGATGTATTTTTGGAATTTACTGCGCAATCAGCAAACGAATCGAACGGCGGTGGATAAAGAGTCGAAGAAGGAGCTGGAAAAGCTGCGTAAGCTTCGCTCCATCAGCCTGAACAAGCCGCTCGCGGAAAAAACGCGGCCGTCCAATATGGACGATATCATCGGCCAGCGTGAAGGACTCCGTGCGCTCAAAGCCGCGCTGTGCGGCTCGAATCCGCAGCATGTCATCATATACGGTCCGCCGGGCGTCGGCAAGACGGCCGCCGCGCGAGTCGTTCTAGAGGAAGCGAAAAAGAATGCGGAGTCGCCTTTCCGGTCGGACGCCAAGTTTACCGAGATCGACGCCACGACGGCGCGGTTCGACGAGCGGGGCATTGCCGATCCGTTAATCGGCTCGGTTCACGACCCGATTTATCAGGGAGCGGGAGCGATGGGAGTGGCGGGCATCCCGCAGCCGAAGCCCGGAGCCGTAACGAAGGCGCACGGAGGCATCTTGTTCATCGATGAAATCGGGGAACTCCATCCGCACCAGATGAATAAATTATTAAAGGTATTGGAAGATCGGAAGGTGTTCCTCGAGAGCGCCTATTACAATTCCGAGGACACCAATATCCCGGGATACATTCACGACGTCTTTCAGAACGGGCTGCCAGCCGATTTCCGCCTGGTGGGCGCGACGACCCGCAATCCGCAGGATCTCCCGCCGGCGATCCGTTCGAGATGCATGGAAATTTATTTCCGGCCGCTGCTGCCGGACGAGATCGGATCGATCGCTTCCAAGGCGCTGAAAAAAATCGGATTTCCGGAAAATGAAGCCGCCATCGACGTGGTCAAAAGGTACGCGACCAACGGCCGCGAGGCAGTTAACATCATCCAGCTAGCCGCTGGGATGGCGCTCACCGATCAGCGGCGGGAGGTATCCGCCGAGGATATCGAATGGGTCGTCAATAGCTCGCAGCTGCCCCCTCGTCCGGAGCGAAAAATTCCTCAGCAGCCGGAGATCGGGCTCGTCAACGGGCTGGCCGTATACGGGCCGAACCTCGGCATGCTGCTAGAGATCGAGGTAACGGCGATCCCCGTAGTACAGCCGGGAAAGGGCAGCTTTACCATCACCGGGGTGGTTGATGAGGAAGAAATGGGCGGCGGCTCCCGCACGCTACGGCGCAAGAGCATGGCCCGCGGCTCGGTAGAGAACGTGCTGACCGTACTGCGAAGACTCGGAATGGACCCTTACCAATATGATTTGCATATCAACTTCCCGGGCGGCATTCCGATTGACGGACCGTCCGCCGGCATCTCAATGGCAACCGCCATCGCATCCGCCATCAAGCAAATTCCGGTGGACAATCATTTGGCGATGACCGGGGAGATCGGGATTCACGGAAAGGTCAAGCCGGTCGGAGGCGTCATAGCCAAGGTGGAAGCGGCTTTCCAGGCCGGAGCCACCAAAGTGATCATTCCGAAGGAAAACTGGCAGGAAGTGTTCGCAGGCCTGAACGGACTTGAAGTCGTTCCTGTCGATTCGGTGGAGGAAGCGCTCCATCACGCGCTGGGGCTGGAGTTCGCTTCGCAAACCGCCGTTCCGGTTCTTCCGGATACGCTCTCCGCATCCAACATTACCGTACTGCACGCCGATTCGCTCGAATAGAGCGGCCCGGCGTTTCTTTTTTTTGAAGGACAAATGGGCAGAATAAGACGGAGAGACAGGATTTCCAGATTCGATCCGATTACTTGGTTGATATGAATTTATAAGTTGTCACAATTTATAGTTTCGCATCAACCTTGATAAACGCGCTGGTTCTTGTAAGACAAGGACAGCGTAGTGTATATCCTGGGTCTAATTGGTGTTTTGAAATGGATTTTGTTAAAATGATACACACAGCAAGTTAGTTTAGTCTGGAGGTGTCGGGAATGGGACCGGGCAAACAAAAAATACGCCGCTTGCCGCTTCTGCCGCTGCGTGGACTGCTCGTTTATCCGAGCATGGTGCTGCATTTGGACGTCGGCAGGGAGAAGTCGGTTCGGGCGTTGGATAAAGCCATGGTGGAAGACAGCATGATTCTCTTATGCTCCCAATCCGAGGTCAATATCGAGGAACCGAAATCCGAAGATATATACCGGATCGGAACGATTGCGAAAGTGCGCCAAATGCTCAAGCTGCCGAACGGCACGATCCGGGTGCTCGTGGAAGGCGTCATTCGGGCTGAGATTACGGAATTTCTGGTCAACGAAGAGTACTATGAAGTAAACGTGAAAGAGCTGCACGAGCAGGAAACGACGGATCCGGAAATCGACGCCTTGATGCGGACCGTGCTGAATCAGTTCGAGCATTACATCAATCTTTCCAAAAAGGTCACGCCCGAGACGCTCGCGGCCGTTTCTGATATCGACGAGCCGGGACGGCTGGCGGACGTCATCTGCAGTCATTTATCGCTTAAGATTAAAGATAAACAAGAAATTTTGGAAACCGTCGATGTGCGGCAGCGGCTGGAGAAGCTGCTGAACATTCTGAACAACGAACGCGAGGTTCTGGAGCTGGAGCGCAAAATCTCCCAACGCGTCAAGAAGCAAATGGAGAAGACGCAGAAGGAGTATTACCTGCGCGAGCAGATGAAAGCAATTCAGAAGGAGCTTGGGGACAAGGAAGGCCGTGCCGGAGAGATTGACGAGCTGCGGAACCAGCTGGAGCGGACCGGGGTGCCGGAGAAGGTCAAGGAGAAGATCGAGAAGGAAATCGACCGCCTCGAGAAAATGCCCGCCACATCCGCTGAAGGCTCCGTCATTCGAAATTATATCGACTGGCTGCTCGGGCTGCCTTGGTCGAAAGAGACGGAGGACGATCTCGATCTCGCCAAAGCGGAAGAAATCCTGAACGAAGATCACTACGGTCTGGAGAAGCCGAAGGAGCGGGTGCTGGAGTATTTGGCGGTCCAGAAGCTCGTGAAGAAGCTTAAGGGGCCGATTCTTTGTCTTGTCGGGCCTCCCGGGGTAGGTAAAACGTCCATCGCGCGTTCCATCGCCCGCTCTCTCGGAAGGCAATTCATCCGCATCTCCTTGGGGGGCGTGCGGGATGAAGCCGAAATTCGCGGACACCGGCGCACCTATGTGGGCGCTATGCCGGGCCGGATCATCCAAGGGATGAAATCGGCAGGCACGAGCAACCCGGTCTTCCTGCTCGACGAGATCGACAAGATGGCCATGGACTTCCGCGGTGATCCCGCTTCTGCCCTGCTGGAGGTGCTCGATCCGGAGCAGAACAGCACGTTCAGCGACCATTACGTGGAGGTGCCGTTCGATTTATCGAACGTCATGTTCGTTACGACGGCCAACGCCATTCACAACATTCCGCGTCCGCTGCTCGACCGGATGGAAGTGCTCTATATTCCGGGCTACACAGAAATCGAGAAACTGCATATCGCCCGCAAATACCTGCTTCCGAAGCAGCAGCGCGATCACGGCCTGCAGGAGCAGCAGCTTCAAGTTGAGGATCCGGCTCTGATGAAGACGGTCCGGGAATATACCCGGGAAGCCGGCGTACGGAATTTGGAGCAGCAAATCTCCTCCATCTGCCGGAAGGCGGCAAAGCAGATCGTCGCCGGGACGCCTTCGGTGGTCATTACGCCCGACAATTTGAAGGAATATCTGGGCCAGCCGAAATTCCGTTACGGCATGGCTGAGGAGCGCGACCAGGTCGGCGCGGTCACAGGTCTTGCTTGGACCGAGGTCGGCGGCGATACGCTTGTCATCGAGGTGACGGTCATGCCGGGGGGCGGCAAGCTCACCTTGACCGGAAAGCTCGGCGACGTGATGAAGGAATCCGCACAGGCCGCCTTCAGCTATACGCGCTCCCGCGTCGATCATTTCGGTATTCAACCGGATTTCTACGAGAAATTCGATATTCATATTCACATTCCGGAAGGGGCCATTCCGAAGGACGGCCCGTCCGCCGGCATCACGATGGGCACGGCGCTGATCTCCGCGCTGACCAACATTCCGGTCTCGCGCTACGTTGCCATGACCGGCGAGATCACGCTTCGCGGCCGTGTGCTGCCGATCGGCGGTCTCAAGGAAAAGTGCATGGCCGCCCACCGCGCAGGCATCCGGACGGTCATTCTGCCGAAGGACAACGAGAAGGACATCGAGGAGATTCCGGAAAGCGTCCGCCGCGAGCTGACGTTCATCCCGGTCTCCCACATGGACGAAGTGCTTGAGCACGCGCTCGTCAAGCCCGTCGGCGTATAAACCGGAGCCGGAACGGCGATGGTTTTGTATTTAAATGTCACACCTTAGTAGTAAACCTATTCCCTGCGGAAAGTTTACGGCCGCATTTGAAATCAAATGGTACCCTCGAAGAGGTTATATTCATGACCATTTGATTTCTAAAGCGGTGGAGCGGGGAATAGGTTTACGAGGATCAGGTGACTTTTTTGCAGGACCTCGCCGCCCCGGCTCATCACAGAAATGAGTGAATTCCATGAAAGTCAATCAAGCCGAATTCGTAATCAGCGCGGTCCGGCCGAGCCAATACCCTGAGGACGGCTTGCCGGAGATCGCTCTGGCAGGCCGCTCCAATGTCGGCAAGTCGTCGCTGATCAACCGGATGATCCAGCGCAAGAATCTGGCGCGCACCAGTTCGAAGCCGGGCAAGACGCAGCAGCTGAACTATTACCGCATCAATACGGACTTATTCTTCGTCGATTTGCCGGGTTACGGATACGCCCAGGTGTCCAAGACCGAGCGGGAAAAATGGGGCAAGTTCATCGAGGCCTATTTGACCGGGCGTGAATTATTGAAGCTTGTGCTGCTGATCATCGATCTGCGGCACCCGCCGTCCAAGGACGATCAGGCCATGTATGCCTGGCTCAAACATAACGGCCTTCCGGTCTGTATTGTGACGACCAAAGCCGATAAAATCCCGAAGGGCAAATGGCAGAAGCACATCAAAATAATTAAAGAAACGCTCGAGGCCGACAAGGGCGATCCGCTCGTGCTGTTCTCCTCCGAAATCGGGCTGGGCAAGGACGAGCTTTGGCAGGTCATAGAGGAACGGATAGGCTATGTGCCGTCCGGTGCGGCGGAGAGAGCCGCTTCAGATGAGGCGCCGGAAGCCGCCGAGCAATAAATTTAAATGCCGAACGACGGAAGCCCGTGCGTCTCGGCTTTTTTAATATATATGTCTTAAACCGCGGACCGTCGGTTAAGTATATCTTGAGAACTCCCGACATATGATGGAAAGCGGCCAACAAGGGAGCAAAGCGGAGAAAAAACCAGCAATTTGTATTAAACGCCGCAGGGAAACGGAGAACTTCCGCAGGGAAAGTGAGTTTTTTATAACTTAGCCAGCAATCCTGTGAGGAAAACGCGAAATTTTCTGAATTCTAGCCGAAATTGAGCGCTCCGGCTGCAGGAATATTAAATAAATATGTAGTATAATGTATATAAGAAAAACTCCTTATCGGAGGCTTTCAAATAAGCCAGACCGTTTATGGCGGAAGTTTTTCTTGGTACAGAAAGTCGCAGTCCGCATTAATGCTTTAGCGAACTTAAACTTTCTATATCGTTAAGAAAACAGGTTCAATGATTAGCTTTATGGTTCGAAAAAAATGAATCGAGGGATTTTTATGGCAATGAGGTTAGCGACCGAATACGTCAAAACCTGCCTACAATTAACGGAAGCTGAAATGGCGATGTTCATCCAGATGTTTGTCGATCAGGAGGCTTCACTGCAAGTTAAGGTACTCGAGAATGGAAGTCAAGAAGTGGTGCTCCTCGACGATGCGGGCCAAGAGATTATCCTCTCGTTCGAGAAAGAAATCGATCTTTACGTTTGCCGCGGAACCTGCCGCATTACGAACAAGAATTTGGTCAATGTGATGCGCAAAGCCGTGTCCGAATTTAAGGGAGACGCCGTCGTGCACCGGATTTATCCGTCCTATACGATGGAATATACGTATAAGCAAGGCGCGGTCGTCCGTATCGTGGAAAAATCCGCCGCCGCCGATAAAATCATTTACGAATACAAAGATACCATTGGCCAAATGGAACAGCTTTATCAGAATAAAGCTGTTGAACAAGAAATCGATGCGATCAAAGCGCAAATCAACGGGTTCCTCGATCTTAGAAATCAGCTGGAGGATCCGATCGTCCGCGAGCAAATCGACGGCCGGCTGCAGAAGCTGACGCACCGTTTGTTCGTACTCGAAGCTTAAGCATATAATTTTGCATATTAATGAATATTAGGAGCTCCTTCGCCGCGTCCTTACGGATGTCGAGGGAGTTCTTTTTGCATGAATATGCATTTGTAAATCATTTGTAAACTCTGTGATAACCACACACCAACAGGGAGGCTTCCGCATATTTTGTTCAATGTGTGACAAGGTGAAATGCAATCATCGCCTGGACAAAAAAAAGTATTGCATTTCTGTTCAATAGATGTTATTTTTATTTTCGTTGATTGAAAACAAAATAGGAACCAGGATTCACTCAGGACATTGAATGTTGCGAGAGAGCTATTCCCTCGGGAAGTGAATGACGTAGGTCCTAGCGGATGAAATTTTTTACAACATTTTATTCCTAGGAAGGGGGAACCGGAAGATGGAATACTCAACTTTCGGAAGACACGTAGCCGTTGATACATGGGGAGTGGATTTTGATCTGCTCAACAACGCGGAGTGGCTACAAGCACAAATGGTAGAAGCTGCTGAGGTTTGCGGGGCGACCGTATTGTCGGTTCAATCCAAACAGTTTGAACCCCAAGGGGCAACGGTTCTTGTATTGCTGTCGGAAAGCCATCTCTCCATTCACACGTATCCTGAGAAAGGATTCGCGGCACTTGATTGCTATACTTGCGGCGAAACTGTGGATCCTCAACTCGCGATCGAGCACATGCTCTCCGTGCTGAAGCCTGAAGTTGCGCATGCCAAGAAGCTCGTGCGCGGCATGGGTGAGTTGCAAGTGGAAACACCGGTATTGAAGCAAGAACAATTGGTGAAATAAGGATATATGCGATACAAATAACCACGGGGCTCCGTGGTTATTTCTTTTGCCCCCGTCCCATACAATCTGTTAATAGGCTGGCAGCTTGTATGGAAGGGGAGGCATATATGAGAAAGTGGAGAAAAAAAGGATTCATGTACGCGATCGTCGTGGTGTTGGTGGTATGGCCGATCTTTCAGGTCGTCCATTTATTAGGCAAACCGTCGCCGGTGGAGCGTCCGGATAAGCTGCTCTATCAGGTTTCTTTGTTCCAAATGGAGCTGCTGGGCAGCTATTTGCAAACCGGTACGAAATCGCAGACCACCGACGGGCTGAACGCCCTGCGTCAAGCCGTCTATTCGGCTCAGTTCGCCCACGATCATTTGATCCTGGCCTACGGCGAAGCCCGCCTGACGAAGCTGGACTCGCTGTCGGACCTGATGCAGTACATCCTCCGCCTTCAAGTCGGCGGCGGCCGTCAGCTCCGCGCGGACGAATCCCAGGCTTTAAACGATGTAAACAACCAGTTCGCCGTCCTTTATGACGCTTATAGCAAACTCTTATCCAGCGGCGGAGACATCGTCTCGTCCCAAAACTCCCGCCTTCAGGAGGCGGACAAATCGATCTCCCTGCTGCTGAAGCGCAAGCTGCTGCAATAATGCTGCCGCGATCCCCGGGAAAAGGTATAGGTTTCACCGTTTGGGAGGAAACTAAAAATGGCAGCACGTGGGTCGGTTAGTTTGCGATTGGCGAAATTTGGAAGTGTGGATGGGTTGATGAAAGGTTTTTACGTTTCCAACAGCTGTTGCATATGGTGATATGAACAGGAGCTGTATTGAATGGGGTTTTTGTAAAGTTTGGAGCAGTTAAAGGTGTTGACGGGTTTTTGGAGCGCTTCCCGTAGGGGAGCCGCTCCGCTTCTCCATTCCCGACTGGGGTGAAGCGGTTCGGACAAAGATGCGGTCGCTTCCCGAAGAAGAGGGAAGTCGACCGAGCTAGCGCCGTGAAGCGTGTTCGGCGGGCGGCCGCTTCCGTCAGGAAGCCGGCCCCCCGCCGAACGAACGCGATCCCGGCACCAACGACGTTCGCCGTGCGCCTCTGCCCAGAATCACGTTACTCTCAAACCGTTTCCGCACGCCGTAAAGCGTGTCCGAGCCTTGGTTTAACCGTGTTTCCCACCGGGAAACGGTTAAACCAAGACTCGGACGAAAAGCGCTCCCCGCACCAGCCCCGCCGCCCGAAGCGTGGGGGTCCAGGGGGCACTCAGGCCCCCTGGGGTCCCCCTTATGAAGGGGGATTTAGGGGGATGGATCCGGGGGTGCAGGGGCCCTCCCCGCAATAAAGGGGTCGACAGGGGAAGCCCCTGTAAAAAAACTTTCATAAATAATGTCGGAAAAGCTCGTACCCTTGTGATATAATAAGTTAAATAATTGAGGAGGAGGCAGGTGAACCAGATGCATATCGTCGTGGCAGGCTTAAATTACCGGACGGCACCGGTGTCCATCAGAGAGAAATTCGCATTCGCCGAAGGGGATTTGCCGCAGGCGCTTCAGGAGCTCAAGGTGACGAAGAGCGTCATGGAGTGCGTCATCGTGGGCACCTGCAACCGGACGGAATTATATGTGGCCGTGGACAGGGAGAACCTGTGCACGCACTATTTGCGCGAATTTTTTGAGAATTGGTTCGGCATTCCCCGGGAGCAGTTTAACAAGCATTTATATATATATGAGAATGAACAAGCGATGAAGCATTTGTTCCGCGTGACGAGCGGTCTCGATTCGATGGTTATCGGTGAGACGCAAATTCTGGGCCAGGTACGGGATGCGTTCCTGCTGGCGCAGCAGCAGAAGACGACCGGCGTCCTGTTCAACCAGCTGTTCAAGCAGGCCGTCACGATGGCCAAACGGGCGCATACCGAAACCGGCATCGGTGAGAACCCGGTATCGGTCAGCTATGCGGCGGTGGAGCTCGGCAAGCGCATCTTCGGCAGCTACGACCAGAAGAAGGTGCTTATTATCGGCGCCGGCAAAATGAGCGAGCTGACCGTCAAGCACCTGTATGCGAACGGGGCGGACGAGGTAGTCGTCGTGAACCGGTCGCTCGGGCGGGCGCAGGAGCTGGCCGATAAGTTCCATGGCGTGGCGAGTACGATGGACAAACTGCTGGGCCATCTGGAATCGGCCGACATCGTCATCAGCTCGACCGGCGCAGCCGGATTCGTGCTGACGGCGGAGCAGGTATCGGGGGTGCTCCAGAAGCGCAGATCCCGGCCGCTGTTCATGATCGATATCGCGGTGCCGCGGGATCTCGACCCGCGTCTGGGCGAAATGCCTAACGTGTTCTTATACGATATCGATAATCTCCAGTCGCTGGTCAACAGCCACCTGGAAGAACGCCGCAAAGCCGCGGTGCAGATCGAAGAGGGGATTGTGGCGGAAATCGCAGCCTACAACCAGTGGACGAGGACACTGGGGGTTAGCCCGGTGATTCAGGCGCTGCAGTCCAAGTCGTCGTCCATACATGAGGAAACGATGGACAGCCTGATGAAGAAGCTGCCGGATCTGGATGAACGCGAGCTGAAGGTCATTCACAAGCTCACGAAGAGCATGATGAACCAATTGCTGCGGGATCCGATTGTCCGTATTAAAGAAATGGCAGCGGAGCGTCACGGAGACGAGGCGCTGGACCTGTTCACGGAAATCTTCGCTTTGGAGGAGCGGCTTGCCGCCCTGAAGCAGGCGGAAGCGGCGGCGCGTCAGCAGGAAGCGCAGGCGGCGCACGAGAGCCTGAAGGAAGAACTGCTTTCCAAGGTCAGAGTTACGCCGGCGGATATTCTCGCCAAAGCTTGACCGGAAAGGAAGACCATGGTCACTCAAAGCTGGTTATACGATGCGATCTTGTATATATATGCCCTGAGCCTCCTGTTTTACTTCAAGGACTTTGTCGGTCCGAACCGAAGTGCCAAACGGATGGGGACAGGGTTGCTTTCATTTGTCTGGGTGCTGCAGACGGCCTACCTGATTTATAGTTTACTAGGCGGCAGCGGAATCAAAGTGTTCTCCAAGCTGGAAACGCTCTTTATCCTATCGTGGCTGCTAGTGACCGTATCGCTCGTCATCAACCGGTTTTTCCGGATCGAGCTGTTCGTTTTTCTGGTCAATGTATTCGGCTTCGCGATGCTGGCGCTGCACGTGTTCAGCAACCCGAGAGTCGCGCCCAGCTTGTCGCAGTGGAATATCAACGACGAGCTGCTGTTCATTCACGTGTCGCTTGCCACGGCGAGCTATGCAGCCTTTGTCGTGGCTGCAGTCTTTTCCGGCATGTACTTGTTCCTGCACCGCAAGCTCAAAGAGAAGCAGTGGAGCCAGCAAATGCTGAGGCTGCCGAGCCTGGAGAAAACGGACCGCTATGCGTTCGTGTCCGTCGTCATCGGCCTGCCGCTGCTCGTACTGGCGTTGTCGCTCGGGCTCGTATGGATCGCCCTGGAAGGAAACTTGCAGCTGTTCTTCGATCCGAAGGTGCTGAATTCCTGGTTCGTGCTGCTGGCCTACATTTTTTACTTGTTCCAGCGGCTGGTGATGAAGACGTCCGGTTATAAGCTGGCTTGGTGGAATTTCGCCGCTTTTCTGATCATGGTGTTGAATTTTGTCCTCGCAAACTATTATTCTACGTTTCACCAATGGTCGTAGAGAGGCGGTGTACGGATGCCCAAACCGGAACGGACAACGTATTACCCCGTTATGCTGGACCTGAAGGGCAAGCCCTGTATCGTGATCGGCGGCGGTGCGGTGGCGGAACGGAAAACGGCCTCCTTGCTGGAAGCGGAAGCGGAGGTTACGGTCGTCAGCCCTGAATGTACGGAGCAGCTGAACGCATGGGCGGACGCGGGGGTGATCCGCTGCCATAAAGCGGAGTATTCCGAGGGCCTTCCTGAGCTGGCGGACGCAGTGCTTATTTTTGCCGCAACGGACCGTTCCGATGTGAATGAACGGGTACGGAGGGAAGCCGCCGCGCTGGGAAAGCTGGTGAACGCCGCAGACGACGGCGGCGAGGGAGGATTTATTCTCCCCGCAGTCGTCCGCAGAGGACGGCTCACGCTTGCCGTCTCGACCGGCGGAGCGAGCCCGGGACTGGCTTCCCGGCTTCGCTCCCAATTGGAGGAGACGTTCGACGATGCCTATGAGCCCTATCTGGACCTGCTGTACCGCCTTCGAACGATGCTGCAAAGCCAGGTGGCGCTCCCGCGGGAGAGGCAGCAGATGATGCGGGCCGCCCTTGCCTGGGACTTGCTTGGTCCGATGCGCGACGGCCGGTGGCCGGCGGAGCGGAGCGAAGAGCTGCTGGCCCATATACGGCGGCAGCCGACGATGCAAGGAATGATGGAGGCCGAAGACTGGATCAGGCAAGTTTTGAGACAGAATGGGCAATAATGGTAAGCGTTCGGCACGTCATAACAAATGACGGTTACATAATAAAGGTTCAATAGGACTGGAAAAGAGTCAACCTGGGGGTGGGCGTATGAGGAAGGTCGTAGTAGGCACTAGACAGAGCGCGCTGGCACTTACGCAAACGGGGCAAGTGATCGATAAGCTCCGGGAGCTGTGTGCGCGCGAAGGGCTTGAGGTGGAATTCGAGCTGAAGAAAATCGTCACGAAGGGAGACCGGATTCTGGACGTCACCTTGTCGAAGGTAGGCGGCAAGGGGCTGTTCGTGAAGGAAATCGAGCAGGCGCTGCTGGACGGGGAAGTGGATCTGGCGGTGCACAGCATGAAGGACATGCCGTTCGAGCTGCCGGAAGGCCTCACGGTCGGCGCGGTGCCGGAGCGCGAGGATCCTCGCGATTGCCTGATAACGGCGGACGGGCGAGGCTTGGACGAGCTGCCGCAGGGCGCTAAGGTGGGTACCAGCAGTCTTCGCCGTTCCTGCCAGCTTCAGCACTACCGAAAAGACCTCCAGATCGAATCCTTACGGGGCAACATCGATTCCCGGCTGCGCAAGCTCGAAACGGAAGGCTTTGACGCGATTCTGCTGGCGGGCGCGGGACTGCACCGGATCGGCTGGCGCGACCGCATCAGCGCTTATCTCGATCCGGAAGTGTGTCTTCCGGCCGTCGGACAAGGGGCGCTATGCATCGAATGCCGGGATAACGATCCTTTCGTGCAGGAGCTGCTGGCGAAGTTTAACGATCCGGACACCGCGCTCGCCGTTTCGGCGGAACGCAGCTTCCTCGGCCGGTTGAACGGGGGGTGCCAGGTGCCGATCGGCGCCTACGCACAAATCCGCGAGACCGCCGAAGGACGCGAGATTACGCTGACCGGGATGGTGGGCGCGCCGGATGGAAGCGCGCTGCTCAAAGAAACGATGGCGGGAACCGATCCGGACCGGCTCGGCCTGGCCGTGGCGGAGGCCTTGCTGGTCCGAGGCGCTGAAGATTTGCTCGCAATCGCGAAGGAATAGGGGAGATACTCGTGAAGAAGGGTGTCGTATATCTTGTAGGTGCCGGACCGGGGGATCCGAAGCTGATCACGGTCAGAGGCTTGGAAGCCATTCAAAGGGCGGACGTCGTCGTATACGACCGTCTGGCCAGTCCGCGTCTTCTCCGGCACATGAAGCCGGGGGCGGAGAAAATTTTTGTCGGCAAGCTGCCGGACAAGCACATGATGAAGCAGGATGAAATCAATCAGCTGCTCGTCGATCTGGCGCTGCAGGGAAAGACGGTTACCCGGCTGAAGGGCGGGGATCCGAGCGTTTTCGGACGTGTCGGTGAAGAGGCGGAGCTGCTCGCGGAGAACGGAATCCCGTTCGAGATCGTACCCGGCATTACTTCGGCCATCGCCGTTCCGGCTTACGCGGGCATTCCGGTTACACACCGGGATTTCACGTCGTCCTTTTCCATCGTTACGGGGCATGAATACAAGAACAAGACTTACTCCAACGTCAATTGGGACAATTTGGCGCAGGCTTCGGGCACATTGATTTTCCTGATGGGCGTGGCCAACCTGGAATTTATCAGCTCGCAGCTGATGAACTGCGGCAAATCGCCGCAGACGCCCGTAGCGCTCATCCGCTGGGGGACTTGGATGGAGCAGGAAACCCTCACGGGCACGTTGTCCGATATCGTCGAGAAGGTAAGAGCGGCTAATTTCCAGTCGCCTGCGGTCACGATCGTCGGCGAGGTCGTGAAGCTGCGCGAGAAGCTGGCTTGGATCGAGAAGAAGCCGCTCTTCGGGCGGCGCATTCTCGTCACCCGCGCGCGGAGCCAGGCGAGCGGGCTTGTCCGGGAGATCGACGAGCTCGGCGGGGAAGCCGTCGAGTTCCCAGTCATCCGGACCCGGGAGCCGGTTCGCCAGGAGGCGCAGGATGCAAGAGACGAGGCGCTTCGTTCGCTGCATCAATACGACTGGGTGCTGTTCACCAGCGTGAACGGCGTCGAATACTTTTTCAAAAGAATGCAGGAGCTTCGCATCGACATCCGCTCCTTGGCGAAGGCCCGCATCGCGGCCGTCGGTCCAAAGACCGCCGAAGCGCTGGAGCAGCGCGGCCTGCTGGCCGAGATGGTGCCGGCCGAGTTCCAGGCGGACGCTCTGCTGGGCACGCTGGAGTCCGAGCTGCGCGCCGGCGAGCGCGTCCTGCTGCCGACCGCGGACATCGCCAAGGATATCCTGCCGAAACGGCTGGCGGAACTGGGGCTTCACGTAACGAAGCTCGACGTCTACGAAACGGTGCTGGATACCGACGGCGGAGCCGAAGTGATCGAGCTGCTGAAGGAACGCAAGCTTCATATCATTACATTCACCAGCTCGTCCACCGTAACGAACCTGCTGAGCGCCCTGCGGGAGCTGGGCGAAGAGGACCCGATTGAGCTGCTTCGCGGGTGCCGTATCGCGTGCATCGGTCCGATTACCGCTCAGACCGCCGAAGAGGCGGGACTCACCGTTGACTATTTGGCCAAAGAAGCGACGGTCGCTTCTTTGGTGGAAAGCTTATACGCAGTCCAATAAAAGGTACATTGATAAGGAGGGTTCACCCATGAGTTTTCCGTTAATTCGCAACCGCCGGCTTCGCAGCTCCCATGCGCTTCGCAATCTGGTCAGGGAGAATGCGGTAACCGTTCATGATTTGATCTATCCTCTGTTCGTGACGCACGGCCGCGATATCAAGGAGGAAATCTCCTCGATGCCGGGCGTTTATCATTACTCGCTCGACCGGCTGGAGGAAGAGATTCGGGAAGTGACCGAGCTCGGCATCCAAGCGATTCTGCTGTTCGGCGTGCCGGAGCATAAGGATGCGGAGGGCAGCTCGGCCTACGACCACAACGGCATTGTCCAAGAGGCGACCCGATTGATCAAAAAGTGGAACCCGGAGCTGCTGGTCATCGCCGACACGTGCCTCTGCCAATTCACGGATCACGGACATTGCGGCGTCGTCCATTACGACGAGCAGAAGCAGCGCGCCGAGGTGCTGAACGATCCTTCGCTCGAGCTCCTCGTCAAAACCGCCGTCTCTCAAGCGGAAGCGGGGGCGGACATTATTGCGCCGTCCAACATGATGGACGGATTCGTCTACGCCATCCGGCAAGGGCTGGATGAGGCCGGCTACGAGCATGTGCCGGTCATGTCCTACTCGGTGAAGTATGCATCCTCTTATTATGGTCCGTTCCGCGAAGCGGCTCATTCGACGCCGCAGTTCGGCGACCGCAAAACGTACCAAATGGATCCGGCGAACTCCCGCGAAGCGATTCGCGAGGCGGAATCCGACGTGGCCGAAGGAGCCGATTTCCTGATGGTCAAGCCGGCGCTTGCCTATATGGACGTCATCCGGATGCTGCGCGACCGGTTCGACCTGCCGCTCGTCGCTTACAACGTCAGCGCGGAATATGCGATGATCAAAGCCGCGGCGCAGAATAACTGGATCAACGAGCAGGCGGTCGTGATGGAGACGATGGTTGGCTTCAAGCGTGCAGGTGCGGATATGATCATTACTTATTTTGCCAAAGACATCGTCAAATGGTTGAAGCAATCGTAATCCGGGCCCTAAGCCCGTCCCTTTGCCATCCGGTTTCTCTTTTCGAGAAACGGGTGGTTTTTTCTGTTGATAAGAATTTATAAGTTTTTCGCGGGCTTACAGCTTCGCATCAACCTTGATAAACGCGTTGGTCCTTGTAAGACAAGGGCGGCGTAGCCGTTTATCCTGGATGGTTTCATGCGTCGAAAGATGGGCGCGCTTGTCAAAGATTTGTCGGAAACAAGAGCTTACACGAGTTGTTACGCGATATTAAATAGGGCATAATGGGAAGTAGACTATGGTAGTTTGCGGAAAAGAGGAATGCACAAGATGAGCTACAACGATCGTTTTATCCGGGCTTGTAAAAAGCAGCCGGTCGATACCCTTCCTGTATGGTACATGCGGCAGGCGGGGCGCTACGATCCGGAATACCGCAAGATCAAGGAGAAGTACAGCCTGCTTGAAATTTGCCGGCAGCCGGAGCTGGCCGCGGAAGTCACTCTGATGCCGGTAAGGAAGCTTGGGGTTGACGCTGCCATTTTATATTCCGATATTATGAATCCAGTTGCTTCGATCGGCATCGACTTCGACATCGTGAAAAATATCGGCCCCGTCATTCACAATCCGATCCGTTCGGCCGAGGATGTAAGGAAGCTACGCCCGATTCAGGTGGAGCAGGATCTGCCGCATATTTTGCGGACGATCGAGATTTTGGCTTCGCAGCTGGAGGTGCCTCTCATAACGTTCGCGGGAGCGCCTTTTACGATTGCGAGCTACTTGATCGAAGGCAAACCCTCCAAGAGCTATATCCGGACCAAAGGGCTCATGTACGAAGAACCGGAGGTCTGGTTCCTGCTGATGGAGAAGCTGGGGGACATGGTCATCGAATATTTGAAGGCGCATATCGCATCGGGGGCCAAGGCCGTGCAGCTGTTCGACAGCTGGGTAGGCGCCTTGTCGCCGGCGGATTTCAAGAAGTACGTGCTGCCGACGATCGAACGGATTTTTGCCGGGCTGAACCATTTGGACCAGCCGAAAATTTATTTCCCTGGCGTCAGCTCCGGGGAGCTGCTGCCGCATCTGCAGGGCCTTCAGGCCGACGTGATCGGTCTCGATTGGCGGGTGCCGATCGCCGAAGGACGCCGCCGTTTGGGCGGCAAATACGCGGTGCAGGGCAACCTGGACCCTTATGTGCTGACTGCGCCGATGAACGTCATTCAAGCGCAGGCGAAGGCAATCATCGACGAAGGCATTCAAGAGCCGGGGTATGTGTTCAACCTCGGGCACGGGCTGTTCCCGGAAGCATCCCTTGAGAAGCTGAAGGAGCTGACCGATTTTATTCACGATTATTCCCGCGAGGCGCTTAAGGCCCAAGGGAACCTGAAGCAGGAAAGCGGGGTATAAGCCATGTCTCAGCCGATACGACGCGTTGGCGTGCTGGTGATGTCCTACGGGACGCCGGAAAGTCTGGACCAGATCGAAGCTTACTATACGCATATCCGCCGGGGGCATCCTCCTACGCCGGAGCAGCTGCAGGACCTGAAGGATCGCTATGAGGCGATTGTCGGCGGCGTCTTCCCGCTCCGCGAGAATACCGACAAGCAGGTCAAGGCGCTCGAAGCGCGTCTCAATGAAAAACATCCCGGCACGGCGTTCATCTGCTATCAGGGTCTGAAGCACGCCGCTCCTTTTATCGAGGACGGCGTGGAGCGGATGGTGCAGGACGGCCTTGAGGAGGCGGTCGGCGTCGTGCTGGCGCCGCATTATTCCGTTATGAGCGTTGGCGGGTATATCAAACGCGCGGAGGAGAAGGCGAAGGAGCTTGGGCTGAAAATGAGCTTCGTCCGCAGCTACCAGCTTCATCCGAAGCTGATCGACGCGCTGACGGAGCGGGTGGAGGAAGGACTCCGCCGGTTCGAGGGTGTGGACAAGGATCAGGTGCGCGTGGTATTTACGGCGCACAGCCTGCCGGAGAAGATTCTCGAGATGAAGGACCCGTATCCGGAGCAGCTGCTGGAAACGTCCAAAGCGATTGTGGACCGCTTGGGCCTAACCAACTGGCAGTTCGGCTGGCAAAGCGCGGGCAAGACCGGCGTGCCTTGGCTCGCACCGGACATTCTGGATGTATTGCAAACCATTCGCACAGAGAATCAAGCGGACAACGTTCTGGTGTGTCCGATCGGTTTCGTCTCCGATCACCTGGAAATCTTGTACGATCTCGACATCGAAGCGCAGCAGACGGCGAAGGAGCTCGGGCTGCACCTTGAGCGCACCCTGTCTTTGAACACGGACCCGCTCTACATGGAAGCATTGAGCGACGTCGTGTATGCTCAAGCAGAGAGGGTTTAGACCATGGGAGAATCGCTGGGACGGGTCGTTATAGTCGGCGGTGGACTGACCGGACTGAGCTCCGCGTTCTATTTGAAGCAGGCGGCCAAACGTCTGGGAAAGACCGTGCAAATTACAGTGCTGGAGAAGGGTGAGCGGTTCGGAGGCAAAATCCAAACGCTGAAGCGGGACGGCTTCGTCATTGAGAAGGGCCCGGATTCGTTCCTGGCCCGCAAGCTTCCGATGATCGAGCTGGCCCGGGAGCTGGGGCTCGAGGATCAGCTCGTCGGCACGAATCCGAATGCGAAGAAGACTTACATTTTAAACAAAGGGAAGCTGCACCGGATGCCGCCGGGTCTGGTGCTGGGCATACCGACCGAGATCACTCCTTTCATGCGGAGCGGTCTGCTGACCATGAAAGGCAAGGCGCGTGCGGCGCTCGATCTCGTGCTGCCGAAGCGGACGGATCCGGCGGACGAATCGCTCGGTCACTTCCTGACCCGGAGGCTGGGCAAGGAGGTGCTGTCGCAAGTGGCGGAGCCGCTGCTTGCAGGGATATATGCGGGGGATACGTACAACCTGAGTCTGAAGGCGACGTTCCCACAGTTTCATGCGATCGAGCAAAAGCATCGGAGTCTCGTTCTTGGGATGATGAGGAACCGCAAGTCCGGAGGCGAAGAAACCCGCACGCTGCCGCAGGCGGCAAGAACGACGACGTTCCTGACGTTCAAGGAAGGGCTTGGGACGGTCGTGCACGGGCTCCTCGATGCGCTGGACGATGTGCGCTTCGTGAAGCAGTGCGGTGTCGCCCGTATCGAGCGAAGCGGCAACGTGTACCGCATCGTTCGCGAGGACGGCGGGGTCGAGGAAGCGGACGCGGTGATCGCGGGATTGCCGGCCTTTGCGCTGACGTCCATGCTGGAGGAAAGCGTGCCGGAGATCAAGGAGCTCGGCCGGATCGAATATGTATCGGTAGCGAATGTGATTTTGGCCTATGACGAGAAGGATATGACCCGGGAGCTCGAAGGCTCCGGTTTCCTGGTTCCGCGCAGCGAGGGCAGATTCATCACCGCCAGCACGTGGACTTCGGAGAAATGGCTTCATACCGCCCCGAGCGGGAAGGTGCTGATCCGGTGTTATGTAGGACGGTCCGGGGATGAACGGTGGCTCGGCATGACTGAGGACGAAGTGATCCAAGCGGTGCGCAAGGATTTGAAGGATCTGATGGGCATTACGGCGGAGCCGCTGTTCACGGAGATGACGAGCCTGAAACGGTCGATGCCGCAGTACCCCGTTGGCCATCTGGAGCTGATAAGCGGCGTTCGCGAGGCGCTCCGCAGCAGGATGCCGGGGGTGCAGATCAGCGGCGCGGCCTTCCACGGCGTCGGTCTGCCGGACTGCATCAAGCAGGGCAAGTACGCTGCCGAGGCGACGGCGGCGTATCTGGAACAAGCTTAACCGGGAGCAGCTGATCAACGAAGAAAAAGCCCGGCTTGCCCGTTTGGCCGGGCTTTCGGATTAGGCTGCCGTTTGTTTCAGCCCCGCAGCTTGGCTAGATCAAGCTTCATGTCCTGATCTTGGAACGTCAGGATTTGTCGATCCTGGAAATCCCGGATGACCCGCATCAGATCAGGCTTCTGTACGCCGGCCATTTGCGATATTTCATCATAGTTCAATTTCATTCGGATATGAATTGCGCTGCCTTGGCGGATCCCGTTCTTATTGGCCAGCTTGATCAGGCTCTTGATCACCCGGGTGCGGGCATCGAGGAACGTCAGTTCGAACACCTGCTGATTGGTGTCCCGCAGCCGGTCACACAGCTCGCGCATGATGATGAGGCAAATGTCGAAGTTGCTGCGCAATAGCTCCAGGAAGCTCCCGGCGTTGAGGGCGATCAGCACGCTGTCCTCAAGCGTCTGGGCCGAAGCGGAACGCGGCTTGCCGTCGATGAGCGAGAGCTCGCCGAAGCTGTCGCCGGAACGGATGAGCGAGAGGATCTTTTCCTCTCCGCCGCCGGAGGCCGTATAGATTTTCACGGAACCGCTGAAGACGATATAGAAGACGGAGCCGGGATCTTTTTCCTGGAAGAGGACCGTGCCCGCTTTGAACGATTTCTTGTAACAAAGCCCGGCAATGGCATTCAGCTGCTGTTCGTTTAAATTGGCGAATAAGGATACTTTGTTCAGGAAATCGATCATGGCTTCTCCTTGTTACCTTAGGATTCAGGGCCTGTATCAGGCTTGTCCCGTGGATAGCGGCATTTAAGTTCGCGGTTATTATATATCGGGTTGGTTCGCCACGGCAAGTCATATTATGGTAAAGGAGAGGGAAGATGAGTCAGCTTAACCCACGTTCGGACGCGCGCTCGGCGCAAGCTTTCGCGGAGGCGAAGCAGGTTATTCCGGGAGGGGTGAACAGCCCGGTGCGCGCCTTCAAATCAGTAGGCCTCACCCCTTTATTCATCAAGCAGGGAATCGGGTCCAAAGTGATCGACATCGACGGAAACGAGTTTATCGATTATATCGGCTCCTGGGGTCCCTTGATTGTAGGCCATGCCCATCCTGAGGTGGTCGAGGCGGTCAAACGTACGGCCGAGCTCGGAACGAGCTTCGGCGCGCCAACGGAGCTGGAAACCGAGATGGCCCGGCTTGTGACGGAGCGCATTCCTTCGATCGAGCTCGTGCGGATGGTCAATTCCGGCACGGAGGCGACGATGAGCGCGCTGCGGCTGGCCAGAGGCTTCACGGGCCGAAGCAAAATCTTGAAGTTCGAAGGCTGCTACCATGGCCATGCCGATTCGCTGCTGATCAAAGCCGGGTCCGGCGTCGCTACATTAGGTCTGCCCGACAGCCCCGGCGTGCCGGAGAGCGTAGCCGCCAATACGATTACAGTGCCTTATAACGATATCGAATCGGTAAAGCTGGCGTTCGAGAAGTTCGGAGAACAAATCGCCGCCGTTATCGTCGAGCCGATCGGCGGGAACATGGGCGTGGTGCCTCCTGCTGAAGGGTTTCTGCAAGGACTCCGCGCGGTCACGGAGCAGTACGGCAGCGTGCTGATCTTCGACGAAGTGATGACGGGCTTCCGCGTCGGTCTGCACAGCGCGCAGGGCCTATACAGCATCAAGCCGGACTTGACCTGTCTCGGCAAGGTGATCGGCGGGGGACTGCCTGTCGGCGCTTACGGCGGCCGGCGCGACATCATGGAGCAGGTGGCTCCTTCCGGGCCGATCTACCAGGCGGGCACCTTGTCGGGGAATCCGCTTGCGATGGCGGCCGGCTATACGACGCTGAAGCTGATCGGAGCACCGGGCTTTTATGAGGAGCTGGAGCGCAAGGGCGCAAGGCTGGAGGAAGGCTTCCTGGCGAACGCCCGCGAGCTTGGCGTGGAGAGCACGATCAATCGCGTAGGCTCTATGGTCTGCCCGTTCTTCACCTCGCAGCGGGTTGTCAATTACGAAACGGCGAAGACCTCCGATCTGGAAAAATTCAACCGTTATTTCGCAGCGCTGCTGGATCGCGGCATCAGCATAGCCCCTTCGCAGTTCGAGGGCATGTTCGTTTCCGGCGCGCATTCGGACGAAGATATCGAGCGTACGATCGAAGCGCATTATGAAGCGCTGAAATCGTTGTAGCACAGTAAAGGCCCGGCCGGCGAGGTGTACCTCGCCCGGCCGGGCCTATTTTTGAGTTGATAAGAATTTATAAGTTTTCATAACTTATAAATTCTTATCAACCTTGATAAACGCGCTGGTCCTTGTAATACAAGGACCAGCGCGTTTATCCTGGACGGAATATATGTGTTCATACCTTGTCTCTTCAGTACCCATCCCGGTTCAAGCGTACCTAACAGTCGGGTTTACCGAGATGGATGTATGTAGATGTTATGGCGTCTTCACGGTGCCTTGAGCTTGACCGGCGGCTGGAGGTGTTCCGTTGTTCACGCTCTCATGAGCCGCAGACGTCGTGTCGGTCTGTTTTGCCGGCGGAGTGGTTGTCGCCGGGCTGCTCCCGGATCCGGCGGAAGGCGCCGTCTGTCCTGCGCCTCCGGCCGTTGGGCCGCCGGCTGCAGGAGGCGTACTGCCTTGCGGGACGGCAGCGCCGCCCGGGGCGGGAGGGCTGCCGCTTCCCGGAACGGCTGCGCCCGTGCCCTGCGTTTTTCCGGGCTCGCCTGCTCCTCCGGGCCCCGCCGCAGGCTCTTTGCCTGCTCCGGTTCCGGCGGGAGGATGAGCGGCCCCGGTTCCGGGGTCGGCAGAGCCTGTTTTGCCTGTATCGGTCTTGACGTCGCCCTTCGGCTCCGTCGTTTTCGTTTCGGTTGATTTGGGCTCCGTCTTTGTTTCCGTCTTCGTGTCGGTTTTCGTTTCGGTCTTAGGTGCAGCGGGCGGCGGGTTGCTCTTCTGCTTCGCCTTCAGCTCTGCCTGTTCCCTCAGGAAGTCCGGATGATCGTAGGAGCCGCCTGCGTCGATCTTATCAATGCCGTCCCAGACATGATTCGCCTTAACGAGCTCCGGTTTGTCATACACGAGGAAGGCGGATGGCAAGCGGCGTTCGCCGTACCGGCTCGACGGCTTGGTAACGACTTGCCCGTCGACAACCAGCTCCGAAGAAGCGCCTCCGTCCAAGTTCCCGGCATTTACTACGCCATCTTCGAGGAACAGGTCCTGCACTTCCTTCAGGGTTGCCCCTACGCTGTGAGCTTGCCGCCCGTCGATGACGATGAAAATGACGGTACCGTCGGCCTTCTGTCCGACCGCCGTGCGAGGGCCGCGGCCCCAACCGCCGTCGCCGCTCGTAATGAGCGGCTTGCCGTTCGCAATGAGGCGCGGGTAGAAGGAGACGCCTTCCGAGATGCCCATATCTCTGAGCTCGAATATATTATATTTGCCCACGACAAGCGTGCCGTCCTTCGTGAAGCCGACAATGTGCTGCGGAATGCTGCCGTCCTGGTCGGTATAGACCACTTCTCCGCCGGAGAGAATGGCTCCGATGGCCGCAAACCCGTTGCCGAGTCCTTCCGGATCGTCAAATCCGCCGCCGTTGACCCCGGCCACCGCTCCCGTACGGGTGACCATGGACGAAATCTTCTCTCCTTCGCCCGAATGGGACGGCGTCATGACGCGAATGGTCGTCGGGTCATACACGGTCATCTTCTTGCCTTTCCAGAACTGGCCGGAAATATCCTCGACCTTGATCAGCTCGTCGATCGAACGGGCTTTGCGGTGGGTCGCTTTGTACTTGACCATGTTCATATCCTGCTTCTCCATGGCCGCTTCCTCGATGGAGGTTTGCATGCGCTGAACCATGATGTCGCGCTGCTCCGCACCGACGAAGATCCATGCCCAGCTGCGGTGCTGCGTGGTGATGACCGTTTGCGCAAGCCACTCGCGAATTTGGCCGCCCGGCGGCGTCAGAAACAGAAAGCTGGAGGTCAGGAACGTAAACGCTGCGATTAAAAACATAGACTTCTTCAACCAGCTCCAATGACGGAGGGTTCGTAAGGCAGTATTCAAAATTAGTCCTCTCCCATACAAAATGAAGTTGCCGAGGCTTTCAAGGAAAACATTCTACAATCTAGCAAACATCTCTCCTATTTTACCATAGTATAGCACGATTTGATAGACCGGCGGCTGCGGCAGTTCCAGGCGGCAATGGAAGTGAAACCGCTTTTGAGAGGAGAGACATTATTTGCTACAATGGGACACAGACGATAGGGACCATTTGGAGGAAACATCATGCTGAAGCATTACAGCTTTTTTGGAATGACGCTGGAGCTGATTGCCGTGCTGGGCGTCTTTTTCGGAGCGTTCGTCTTGATTATGATCTATGGCGTATGGGAAACCGGACGCAAGGCGAAGCGGCGGCGCGATCCTGCCGTAAGGAAAGAGGCGGCCGAATGAAGGGGGCCGGCTGGAAGCGCAAGGGTGAATGGCTAGAATGGACCTTGCCCGAGGAATTGCCGGGGCCTGACGCGCTGCGGGGTTTGCCGGGCTTTACGCCCAAATTCGTGTCGAAGCTCGGCCGAGAAGGCGGCATTCAGCTCCAGGGACAGCGTGCGAGGCTGAGGCTGTTTCCGTCCGAGCCGCTACAATATATGCCGGAATGGGCCGAGGTAGAAGTGGGCTATGAGGACGATTTTTGCCTCGTTGCGCTGAAGCCTGCAGGGATGAAGGTGCATCCGACGGAAGCGGGGGAGACCGGTACGCTGCTGCAGGCGGTCGGCTGGCATCTGGAGAGCACCGGCCAGGCCTGCCGTCCGAGGCACATTCACCGGCTTGATGAGGATACGACGGGGCCGGTGCTTTTCGCAAAGTACGAATGGCCGCAAATTCGATTGGATGAAGCGATGCGGGAGAAGCAGGTCGAGCGTATCTACATCGCTCTCGTGCAGGGCCGGCCGCGATCGGACCGGGGTACGGTGGACGCGCCGATCGGACGGGACCGGCACCACGCCGTCCGGCGCAGGGTATCGCCCGGAGGCGATCGGGCGGTCACCCGTTATGAAGTGCTGGAGCGCTACCGCGATGCGGCGCTTGTCCGGCTGCGGCTGGAAACCGGCAGAACGCATCAAATCCGCGTCCACATGAGCCACCTCGGTCATCCGCTCCTCGGAGACGCGCTCTATGGCGGGCGCAGCGAGGGCTTGTCCCGCCAGGCGCTGCACGGCGAACGGCTGGTGTTTCCTCAGCCTTGGACTGGAGAGCCCGTTGAAGTCGAAGCGCCGCTCCCTGCGGATTTGGCCGCCCTGCTGAACCGTCTGAAAAAATAGTAGTCATGCTCCTCTCTCCCGGACCATATAAATTGTAAAGACAATGGCGAGGGCCCCATTCGGTATTCGAAGCCCATTTGGAAACGTGGAAAGATGGAGGGAGGACTTACATTGACAACGGAACAACAAGGTCTGCGATTCGATATTTACGAACGCGTGCATTTATCCGAAGGAGTTGCGGGAATTAAAGAGCTGGAGGGCATCGAGCTGGTGCCCCACATTCAGGTGCTCCCTCAAGGGGAACAAGCATTGCTGCGGGGCAACCTGCTGCTCACGGGAACCTACGTGGATGAATTGGACCGTACGGATCAGACGCTCGAGCACCTTATTCCGGTGGAAATTACGCTGCCCCTTAACCGGGTGAGCCGGGTGGAGGATATTGCGGTAGAAATTGATAACTTCGATGTCGACCTGCTGTCGGCCCGCAGCCTGAACATCACGGGCGTGCTTTCCTTGAACGGGCTGGAGGCGGTTCCGGCCCCCGACGAGGAAGCATGGCGCGAAACGGAAGAGGAAGTCGTTTTCGTGCACGAAGCCGGCTCCGGCTCTCCCCCGCCTGCTGCTGAACCGGAGCCTGCCTCCCGAGAAACGTCGAGCGCGGATTCCAATGTTTTCGCCGGAGAGGCTTCCGAGAGCGTAACCGCTTCTGGGGAGCCGGAGGCGGTCCCAGCCGCCGCGAGCGCATTCGAGCCCGTCCCCGCAGAAAATGCGGCGGAAGAGTTCACGATTTCCACGGCGGAGGAGAAGAAGGAGCTGAAGCTGGCCTTCGGCAGCAAAAAGCCGGAGCCGGAGGCCGCCCCCGCCCCTGAGGTGCCGACCGTCAAGTCCTACGGTCTGTCGTCTCTGCTCAATCACGCGGCGGCATCGCATGCGAGAGTGGAGCAGCAGGCGGAAGAGGAAGCTTCGGCCGGCAGCGCTGCGTCTGCGGACAAGGTGCAGTGGAAAAATTTACTTCTAAGCTCCCGGGGCGAACAGCAGGAATTTAAACGGTTACGGCTCTGCATCGTCCAGAAGGAGGAGACCCTCGAATCGATCGCCAAACGATACGAGCTGAACCCGAGGGAGATCGCTTTGTTCAACCGCCTGGGAGATCATGAGGTATCGGAAGGCCAAATCGTCCGTATTCCCAAATAAAGCCCGCATGTTATTTGAAAAAAATGGTCCCCGTCCAAGCCCGCAGCGGCTTGAACGGGGATTTTTTGGTTATACTGCTTATTGACTCTACTCTTAATGTTGTTTATCATATTACGCATAGAACCTACAACAACGTGGAAAGGGAATAGTAGGCAGCGAAACCTACAGAGAGCGGACCGTCTTTATGCTGGAAGGAGCCGCAGGACCTCAAGCTGCCGAAGTCGCCCCGGAGTTGCCTTGTTGAAGCGCGAGCTTAGACCGGGCCGGCCGCAGCCGTTATCTGTTCAAGAGCCGCAGGTTGCTCAGCGCGAGGGAAATTTTGTTCCTTGTGCCTGAACCGCGGAATAAAGGTGGTACCACGGAAGCGAGAGCCTTTCGTCCTTTACGGACGGGAGGCCTTTTCTACGTTCAGGGTATGTCCTTCCGGTCCCTGTTAAATTCAGCCTCATTCGGATTATTACTTACAAGTCCGGTGAAAAAGAGGCCGCTGCGCGTGCGGATCGTTCTTCCGATCGCTGCTCTGCCCCGCAAAGTGAAGTCCTTTCAAAGAAGCAACTCCGGGTACTTTGCGGGCCCCGACGCCAGATTCTTGGATTACCTAACTCCTTGAGTGGTGAGAATCCGGGGACAAAGGCGAACACTAACGCTTCTCCAGAACGATTCCGCCCGCTCCACTGCTTATTCACCGAACTTCTGAACGGTAAGAGGCCGAATTTAAAGGGGAACGCTCCGCTCCTGCAGGACATACCCGCTCACTGGGTATTTTGTAGAAAGAACAAATCATATTGATAGCAAAGTATCGGAGGTTGCACCTATGGAAGAAACCAAAACCACTACAGCGCCGGAAACGTCGATGCCGACCACGTACGACCCGAAGGAAGCCGAGAAAAAATGGTACGATTACTGGCTGAAGGGCCAGTACTTTAAAGCGGGAGCGAGGCCCGATGCGGAGCCTTACACGATCGTTATCCCGCCTCCGAACGTAACGGGGATGCTGCACATCGGGCACGCGCTCGATTTCACGCTGCAGGATATCATGATCCGCACGAAGCGGATGCAGGGCTTCGACGCGCTGTGGCTGCCGGGCTCCGACCATGCCGGGATCGCCACGCAGACCCGGGTGGAGCAGAAGCTTCGCGAGGGGGGCGTCACCCGCTACGATCTTGGTCGGGAGAAGTTCCTGGAAAAGGTATGGGAATGGAAGGAGCTGTACGCGGAAACCATCCGCGAGCAGTGGGCCAAGATGGGCTTCTCGCTGGATTATTCCCGCGAACGGTTTACGCTGGACGAAGGGCTGTCGAAGGCTGTGCGCGAGGTGTTCGTACGCCTTTACGAGAAGGGCCTGATTTACCGCGGCAAATATATTATCAACTGGGATCCGGCGGCCCGTACGGCGCTGTCGGATATCGAGGTGGAATATAAAGAGGTGCAGGGGGCGCTGTACCATCTGCAGTACCCGGTGAAAGACAGCGGGGAGTTTATCGTCGTGGCGACGACCCGTCCGGAGACGATGCTGGGCGATACGGCGGTAGCGGTGCATCCGGAGGACGAGCGCTACAAGCATCTCATCGGAAAGACGCTCGTGCTGCCGATCATCGGACGCGAAATTCCGATCGTGGCGGACGAATACGTTGAGAAGGAGTTCGGCAGCGGCGCGGTCAAGATTACGCCGGCGCACGACCCGAACGACTTCGAGGT
Source organism: Paenibacillus gyeongsangnamensis (assembly GCF_027533625.1). GTDB lineage: Bacteria > Bacillota > Bacilli > Paenibacillales > NBRC-103111 > Paenibacillus_G > Paenibacillus_G gyeongsangnamensis. Next base: position 247,267 of record NZ_JAQAGZ010000007.1, read on the forward strand.
CGGCAAACGCCATAACCTGCCGCAAGTGCTCGTGATGGACGAATCCGGCAAAATGAACGAGAACGCCGGCAAATACCAGGGACTGGACCGGTTCGATTGCCGTAAGCAAATCGTAGCGGACATGAAGGAGCAGGGCGTGCTGCTGAAGATCGAGGAGCACGTACATCAGGTAGGCCACAGCGAGCGCAGCGGCGCGGTCGTCGAGCCTTACCTCTCCACGCAGTGGTTCGTGCGGATGCAGCCGCTAGCCGACCGCGCCATCGAAACGCAAAAAGCCGGTCAAGGCGTGAATTTCGTGCCGGACCGGTTCGAGAAAATTTATTTGCACTGGATCGAGAATGTCCGCGACTGGTGCATCTCGCGTCAGCTGTGGTGGGGTCACCGCATTCCAGCCTGGTATTGCGGCGACTGTTCCGAGGTGATCGTCGCCCGGGAGGATGCGACGGTTTGTCCGAAATGCGGAGGAACGCACCTCAGACAGGACGAAGACGTGCTAGATACGTGGTTCAGCTCCGCGCTGTGGCCGTTCTCCACGCTCGGATGGCCGGACCAAACCGAAGATATGAAGCGGTATTACCCGACCGATCTGCTGGTGACCGGCTACGATATCATTTACTTCTGGGTCGCGCGGATGATCTTCAGCGGTCTGGAGTTCACCGATCGGATTCCGTTCAAGGACGTGCTGATGCACGGTCTCGTGCGCGACTCCGAGGGCCGCAAGATGTCCAAGTCGCTCGGCAACGGCGTCGATCCGCTGGAGGTCATCGAGAAGTACGGCGCAGACGCCATGCGCTTCATGATTTCGACCAACTCCACGCCGGGGCAGGATCTGCGCTTCCGCTGGGAAAAAGTCGAGCAGGCGCGCAATTTCGCCAACAAGATTTGGAACGCCTCGCGCTTTGCCTTGATGAACCTCGGCGACTTTCAGGCTTCGGAGATCGACCTGAGCGGGAAGCTGGGCACGGCCGACCGCTGGATTTTGCACCGATTGAACGAAACCGTCCGCGACGTGACCCGGCTCATCGACGCTTATGAATTCGGGGAGACAGGACGCCTGCTGTACAACTTCATCTGGGACGATTTGTGCGACTGGTATATCGAGTTCAGCAAGCTTTCCTTGTACGGTACGGACGAAGCGGCGAAGCGGACGACGAAGTCTGTACTGGCATACGTGCTGGACCGGACACAGCGTCTGATTCATCCGTTCATGCCGTTCATCAGCGAAGAAATCTGGCAGCATTTGCCGCATGAAGGAGACACGATCACGCTGGCTCCTTGGCCGGTAGAGGAAGCCCGCTTCGAGGCGGCGGACGCGGTCCGCGAGATGGAGCTCCTGATGGACATCATCCGGACGGTGCGTAACATCCGCGCGGAAGTGAACGTGCCGATGAGCAAAAAGATCGAGCTGCTCGTCAAGCCGGCCGGCGAAGAGACGCTTGCCGTGCTGAAGCGCAACGAAGAATATATTCGCCGTTTCTGCAACACGTCGCTGCTGGAAATCGATGCGGCGCTGTCGTCGCCGGATAAAGCGATGACAGGCATCGTCACCGGCGCAGAGCTGTATTTGCCACTGGCGGGGCTGATCGACATTGCCCAGGAAATAACGCGTCTGGAGAAAGAATTGGCCACCTTACACAGCGAGGTTGAGCGCATCGAGAAGAAGCTGTCGAACGAAGGCTTCGTAGCCAAGGCGCCGGCCAAGGTCATCGACGAGGAAAAAGCGAAGCTTGCCGATTACGCCGACAAGCGGGATAAAGTAACGGCGCGCATCGCCGAGTTGAGAGGATGAGCCGGGCATGAGCGACACGAAGCAAACCGCAGCGCCGTTCCAAACGGCCAAGGAAGCCGTCGATTGGGTTGTCCGCTTCATCCCCCTCGTCGGCATCAAGCCGGGCCTCGAGCGGATGCAGCGGATCATGGAGCTGCTGGACAATCCGCACCGCCGGCTCAAGTTCATTCATATCGCGGGGACGAACGGCAAAGGCTCCGTCTGCTCCTATTTATCCGAAGTGATCAAGCAGTGCGGGTACGATGTGGGGACGTTCACGTCCCCTTACATCGAGAAATATAACGAGCGGATCCGGATCAACGGGGAGAACATCTCCGACGAGGATCTTTTGGCCGTAATCAACAAAATCAAGCCGGTGATCGAAGCCGTCGCGGAGGAACACGGACAACCGTCCATGTTCGAGATCTCGACGGTGGCGGCGATCGAATATTTCGCCCGCGTCGCTTATCCCGACTTTGTCGTATGGGAGACGGGACTCGGCGGCCGCCTCGATTCGACCAATATCGTCACCCCGATCGTCTCGGTCATTACGAACATCGGGCACGACCATATGGATTTGCTCGGCGATTCGCTTGAGCAGATCGCTGCGGAGAAGGCGGCTATTATCAAGGCCGGCGTTCCCGTCGTCAGCGCCGTGGAGCAGCCGGAAGTGATCGAGGTTGTCGAACTGGCGGCCAAGGCGAAGCACGCGACGCTGTATTTGATGAACCGCACGTTCCGTTACGAGACGCTGTCCGTCCGGGAGAACGAGCAGAAATTTCATTTTACCGGTCCGTTCCGTACGATTCCGGATGTGGCCATTTCCATGAACGGCGGGCATCAGCTCAAGAATGCGGCGGTCGCCTTGATGACGATCGAGGTGCTGCGTCAATACTACGCTTTCCTGGCGGAGGACGAGGATCTGCTTCGCGCGATGAACAGGGCCCAGTGGCCCGGCCGGCTGGAGCTGATCTCGCAGGAGCCCCGCATTCTGATCGACGGCGCGCATAACCCAGAAGGGGCGCAAACACTCACTGAGGCGCTTAAAACCACGTATTCGTTCAAAAAGCTGTATTTGATGATGGGAATGCTGTCAAATAAGAATCATACGGAGGTTTTCAGGCATATACTACCAATAGTGGATACCCTCATCCTGACTGAGCCGGAGTGGCATAAGAAGGCAGCGGCCTCCGATTTGGCGGCGCTTGCCGAGAGGCTGCTTGCGGAGATCGGGCGCACGGATGTGGAAGTGATCGTGGAGCCGAAATGGAAAACTGCGCTGGAAACTTTACAACGCCTGACGGCACAGGACGACCTGGCTGTCGTAACCGGCACGTTATATTTAATAGGGGATGTACGTTCCTGGATCAAGCATCAATCCGATTCTGAAAAAGGCTGGTGAGACGCGCGTGAATACATCGGAGCATATCCATTTTATCGGCATCGGCGGGTACGGCATGAGTGCGATTGCCAAAGTGATGCTGGAAATGGGCTACCAAGTATCGGGATCCGATTTGGCGCAGCAGGAATTGACGGAGAAGCTCGCGGCCAAGGGGGCGCAGGTGTACATCGGACATCAGGCGGAGAATGTAAAAGGAGCCGATGTCGTCGTTTATTCCACGGCGCTCCCGAAAGATAATGTAGAGATGGTGGCGGCGGAGGAGCTCAATATTCCGATTCTGCACCGCTCTCAGATGCTGGGACGCCTCATGAATGCGAAGAAAGGCATCGCCGTTGCCGGCGCTCACGGAAAGACGACGACGTCCTCCATGATCGCTTTGGTGCTGGAGGAATGCGGGCAGGACCCAACCTTCATCATCGGCGGCGAGATTATGAACGTCGGCAGCAACGCCAAGGCCGGACAAGGCGAATGGGTCGTGGCGGAGGCGGATGAAAGCGACGGCTCGTTCCTTCAGTACCAGCCTTCGATTGCGATCGTGAATAACATCGAAGCGGACCACCTGGAGAACTACGACGGCAATTTCGACAATTTGAAAAAAGCGTATTCGCAGTTCCTGAGCCAAGTGAAGTCGGAGGGAAGAGCGGTCGTCTGCAAGGATGACGCCTACCTGCGGGAGATGATTCCGTCGATCAAGAGCGAGGTCATCACTTTCGCGATTGACCAGGACGCGGATTACCGGGCGCAGAACATTTGTTTAGGCGACCGGAAGGTTTCGTTCGACGTCTCGCATGGCGGAGCCGTGCTCGGGACGATTCACCTTTCCGTACCGGGAAGACATAACGTTTATAACGCGCTGGCGACGCTGATTACTTGTATGGAAGCGGGGCTTTCGTTCGAGCAGGTGGCGGGGGCGATTACGGATTTCCGCGGCGCCAAGCGCCGGTTTCAAGTACTGGGCGAGGTGGATGACATTCTGGTCATCGACGACTACGCCCACCATCCGACGGAGATCGAAGCGACGATTCAAGCGGCCCGGGCGACCGGCAAGCGCATCGTTGCCGTGTTCCAGCCGCAGCGGTATACGCGCACGTACTTTCTGTTCGAGCAATTCAGCCGGGCGTTCCCGGATGCCGATGAGGTGATCATCACCGACATCTACTCCCCGGCGGGCGAGAAGCAGATCGAAGGGATCCATTCCGCGAAGCTGGTCGACCTGATCCGGCAGAACAGCAATCCGAACGTCAAATATATTCCGACGAAGGAAGAGGTGCAGGCGTACCTGTACGATTCTGTAAGCCGGGGCGACCTCGTCCTGACGATGGGAGCGGGCGACATATGGAAGGCCGCCGACGGGTTGGCCAAGGCGCTCGTAGCCCGTACGGGATGAGCAGCCGTTAAAACCCCCGATTTCAAGCGATGCTTGGAACCCGGGGGTTTCGTGCGTTGAAGGCGCAAGAAGGGATGCGCCGGCTGCCGGGTGTCGGGAAGCGCGGCATAAGGAGCGGATCGCCGGCGGAGTACGGATGAAACGCAAAGGCTTGGTTCTATTTGCCCCCGGTCTCTCATAGTCTAGTAATACGATATGGGACAAGGGGAGAGTTGAAGCTATGAACAAAGCCAAGATGACGTTTCGTTTCGAGCAGACCTCGCCGGGATCGAAGCCTGCGCCGCAGCGGGAAGCGAAGGTGATCCCTCTGCATCAGGAGGAATACCGGATTATCGAAGAAAAAGCGGAAGCTCATCCCGAGCAAGAGGCGCGCAGCGTCCTTCCGTCCGGCACGAAGCCCGTACAACCCAAGGAGCCGCTGATCGTCGACGGACAGACGCTTAACCAATATACGACCGATTACGGCGGGTGGCAGAGCTCGTTCGATACCGATACGCAGCGGGTGGAGCGATTGATCCGGGGTACGGGCGCGCCGGCGGTCAATCCGGAGACCGGCTACGTCGAGCGGGAACGCGGGCCGCAGCGGGAGGAAGAGCTGCGGGATCACCGCTGGTACGAGCCCAAGAACACGGGATACTATACGAGACCCTCGAACGGGTCCTGGTTCAAGGTCACCGCCTCGGTCGCGGGAGCGGTCGTCACGGGGGTAGCCTTCGGATTTCTCGTGCTGTCGATGTTCTCCGGAGGCGGCGATCCGGGCAAGGCGAAGCCGGCGGATGTCCCAGTATCCTCCCAGCAGCCGGCCAAGAAGTCCGGGGATACGGCGGCTCCCGCCGCCGCCCAAGGGAAGCCGGCGGACGGGGCCGGAGCCGCAGCGGCGAAGCCGGCAGACCCGGCGGCAGGCGGCGCCTCGCCCGTTTCCGCCGCGATCGCAGGTATGGGCACTGCTGCTGTGAACGTACAGCCCAAATCCTACACGTTCCTGCAGGGCGGCGTGTTCAGCACGGCTCAAAGCGCGGAGGCCGCCCAAGCGGATTTTCGCAAGAAGGGATTCGCCGCAGCCGGCGATGGGGGAGACAAGAACCCGGTTTACGTCGGAATGGCTGTGAGCCGTGACGACGCCCAGGCCCTCAGCCAGCAGTATAAGCAGAAGAAAATCGATGTGCTGCTGAAAACCTTCGACGTGCCGGGAGCTTCGAAGATCCGCTGGAACGGGAAGAGCGCGGACGTGTTCACCTCCTATATTTCCCAGGGCGAGAAGCTCCTGCAGCTTATCTCCGTCCAAACGACGCAGCACCTGAACGAGGTCAAGCCGACCGGATTGGACGACAAGGCGTTCCAAACAATCAAGTCGTCACATCAAGCGTGGTCCTCGTCCGCTTCCGCGGTCAGCGACGGCCTCGGGGAAGCGGGAAAAGCATCCCTGCCCAAGATGAACAGCGCGCTGGGCACGGCGCTCGTCTCGCTAGAGGAATATAAGAAGAATCCGTCGGTATCTTACCTATGGCAGGCACAGACGGCGCTGATGCAGTATTTGGTGGCGGAGAAGGATTTGCTCAAGACCGCTTCCGTACAATAACAGGAATACAACGAAAAAAAGCCGGAGAACCGGCCTGAAGTAAGGGGAAGCCTGCTCCTGCATGCTGTTCCCTTATCAAGGCTGGTTCTTCGGCTTTTTCGGTGCGCTCTGGACATAGCGGTCGATCAATGCGGCGGCTTCCGCCCGCGTGATGGAGCGCTCCGGCCGGAACTGCTCCGCCGTCACGCCGTCCACCCAGCCGGCCGCCTGCAGGCCGGCGATCGCCTGCGCCGCCCAATAACCCGCCGGCACATCCTGGAACGGCTGGCGTCCCGCCGGCGCCTGCGGCGCCTCGGCCAGCCGCTGCAAAAGCGCGGCCGCCTCCGCCCGGGTCACCGGGCGGTCGGGCCGCAGCGTGCCGTCGGGGTAGCCCTCCAGCACGCCGGCCTTCACCGCCTTCTCCAGGGCGGCGAAGGCCCAATGCCCCGCGTTCACGTCCCGGAACGCGGACAGCCCGCCGGCGGCTCCGCTCCCACAGCCGCCGCCGTAGACCGCACCCCCCACCGTGCCGGGGGCGCCGCAACTCCCTGCCGCACCCGCCGGCAGGTCGAACACCCGCCCGAGCAGCGTCACCCATTCCGCTCTCGTCAGCATCCGGTTCGGCTCGAAGTGCGAACCGGTTCCTTCCACCACGTGCTGCGCCTGCAGCCGCAGCACGGCCTCCCGGGCCCAGTGTCCCCTGAGGTCCGGGAACAGCTCGTCCGGCGGAAGATACGCCTCGATGCCCTCGGCAATCGCACCGGCCATGAGCGTCCGCTCATCGGAATTCGCGAGCAGCGCGGCATCCGTTTTGTTGGACAAGAATGCCGTCTCCACGAGAATGCTCGGAATCGAGCCCATCCGCACGACGTACACGGCGCTTTGCGTGAGCCCCTGATTCGGCAGCCCCGTCTTCCGGACGAACGCATCCAGCACCTTTTGCGCCAGCTCCCGGCTCTGCGGGGTCAGCGCTTTCATGCGCTCGCTGGCAGGATAGCTCTCCTGAGGAGAGGCGTCATCGTAGTAAAGCACCATAGAGCCCCGCGTATTCGGATTCGAGTAGGAGTTGGCATGAACGGAGACGAACAAATCCGCATCCTGCACATCCGTATAATCCACCCGCTCTTTCAGGGACCAGTAGACGTCGCTCTGCCGGGTCATGACCACTTCATATCCCCGCTGGACGAGAGCATCCCTCAATTTCTGCGCAATATCGAGATTGACGGTTTTCTCCATCAGACCGTTTATGCCGACGGCCCCCGAATCCATCCCGCCGTGACCGGGGTCGACGACGATTTTGGCGGCTTCCGCGGGCAGCGGAAGCACAAACAGGCTAAGGGCGAGCACCGCAGCCCGCACCCAAGGCTTTTTCATCGATGTTTCACTCCTCTTCGGGTCTTATTGTACAGGCATGCCGCTAGTTATGTAAGCAGGGAACATTGCCCAATCCTTGGCCGAAATATGCTATAATAGCGAGTGGCAATTTTACTTTATTTTGGTTTGTAAATCGCCTGAGAGAGGTATCCTACATTTGAAAAAGAACACGTTCACGCTCATTCTCGTTTTGCTGCTCGGCCTGGTGGCCGGAACCTTGATCGGCCAGCTTCTGTCGGGCGTGCCGGCGCTTTCCTTCCTCATCCGTTCGGTGGAGCTCTCTTGGCAGCCCAAGGCCGACCTGCTTGTCGTCAAATACGATCTGAATTTGCAAATCCGTTTAAACCTGATCGGCATCCTCGGCCTCGCTGCCGGATTCTGGATGTACCGCAGGCTGTAATCCGCTCCGAACCTTTTGCTCCGTCCGATCGCGCGGCCCCGCACCCGCTCTTAGAACATTCGAAACGAGGGAATGTATTTATGTCGACAATTGTAGAAAAAACGCTGATCCTTGCCTCCTCCTCCCCGCGCCGCCAAGAGCTCATCCGGTCGCTGAACCTGCCTTACCGCATCGTGGCCAGCGATGCGGACGAGACGGTCGAACCGGGATGGAAACCTCCCCAAATAGTGGAAGAATTATCGGGTCGCAAAGCCCGCACCGTCTACGAATGTTGTAAGGTAGACCGTACTCAAGGCGAGCAGGGCGTGGTCATCGGCTCGGATACGATCGTCGTGCTGGACGACCAGGTGCTGGGGAAGCCGAAGGATGAAGCGGACTCGAAGCGGATGCTTCAGGCGCTTCAAGGACGCCGGCATCAGGTGTTCAGCGGCGTCGTCTGCATCGATCTCGCCACCGGCGAGACCGTATCGGGCCACCGGATGACCGAAGTGCATATGAAGCCCCTGACCGAGCGGCAAATCGCCGCCTACATTCAGACCGGAGAACCGAAGGACAAGGCCGGATCTTATGCCATACAAGGGCTGGGAGCGACCATTGTCGAGCGGATCGAGGGCGATTATTTCAATGTCGTGGGACTCCCGATGTCGCTGCTGTCGGATTCGCTCGCCCGCCTGGGCGTCGCTGTCTTTTGAAGAGGCGTCATGATATAATGAGGATTCGTAACATCAGCAACAGCCTATCCTACGAACGAAAGAGGGGAATGCATGGAATCGCTCAATACCACATTGCGCGATGTCCCAAACGACGAACGACCGAGAGAACGCATGATGCAGTATGGGGCAGGAGCATTAAGCAATGCAGAATTGCTCGCGGTATTGCTCCGCACGGGAACGTACCGGGAATCGGCGGTAGCCTTGGCCCAGCGCCTGCTTCGCAGCTCCGGCGGGCTTCGCAGCCTGACGGACATGAGCTTGGAGCAGCTGACGGAGATCAAGGGGATCGGCGAAGCCAAAGCGCTGCAGGTGCAGGCCGGCATAGAGCTCGGCCGCAGAATGGCCCGCAGCGTGCTAAGCGATACGGTGACCATCCGGTCGCCGCAGGATGTCGCAGCGCTGCTTACCGAGGAGCTCCGTTATTTGCAGAAGGAGCACTTCGTCTGTCTGTTCCTGAACACCAAGAACCACGTGATCGGCCAAGAAACGCTCTCCATGGGCAGCTTGAATGCGTCGATCGTTCATCCGCGGGAGGTGTTCCGTGCCGCCATCAAGCGCAGCAGCGCTTCGATCATATGCGCGCACAATCATCCGAGCGGGGACCCGACCCCCAGCTCCGAAGATATCGAGATCACCCGGAGACTTGTGGAAGCCGGCGGGATTATCGGCATCGAGGTGCTGGATCACATCGTCATCGGCGACCGCGGCTTCGTCAGTTTGAAGGAGCTCGGATGGATGTAATATAATAGGGAACAGGTTTTGGAGAGCCGCTGTTATTCTGCAAGAATCGACAAGAGGAAGCTGGAATCCGTCCGGAAGCACCGGCGATCAGGCTTCTCTACCAAACAACCGGTCAGGAGCCGGACCAATCCATGGATACATAGCGCACAAGACGCTTGAAATAGAGAAGGGAGCACCACACATATGTTCGGAACGAAGGACCTCGGGATCGACCTGGGGACAGCCAACACATTAGTTTACGTCAAAGGAAAAGGAATCGTCGTACGCGAGCCTTCGGTCGTCGCCATTCGCACGGATACGAAGACGATTGAAGCGGTGGGCAACGACGCGAAGAAAATGATCGGACGCACGCCGGGCAATATCCGCGCCATCCGTCCGATGAAGGATGGCGTCATCGCCGACTTTGACACAACGTCGACCATGATCAAATATTTCATCCGCCAAGCCCAGAAGCAGCGGGTGCTGTTCCAGCGCCATCCGAGCGTGATGATATGCGTGCCGTCGGGCATTACCGCCGTCGAGAAGCGTGCCGTGGAGGACGCTACGCGCCAAGCCGGAGCAAGAGATGCGTATACCATTGAGGAACCGTTCGCCGCTGCCATCGGCGCCGACCTGCCGGTATGGGAGCCGACAGGAAGCATGGTCGTGGACATCGGCGGGGGTACGACGGAGGTCGCCGTCATTTCGCTCGGAGGCATCGTAACAAGCCGTTCGATCCGCGTGGCCGGAGACGAAATGGATGAGGCGATCATTCAATACATCAAGCGGACGTACAATCTCATGATCGGGGAACGCACCGCAGAGCAGATCAAGATGGAGATCGGCTCGGCTCTGCCGCTGGAGCCGTCTACCCGGCTCGAAATTCGCGGCCGCGATCTCGTATCCGGTCTTCCGAAGACGATGGCCGTGACGTCGGATGAGATCACGGACGCCCTCGCCGACACGGTGAATAGCATTGTGGAAGCCGTGAAGGTGACACTGGAGAAATGTCCTCCGGAGCTCGCTGCGGATATTATGGACCGCGGCATCGTGCTGACGGGCGGCGGCGGCCTGCTTCGCAACCTGGACAAGCTGCTCTCCCGCGAGACCGGGATGCCGGTGCTTGTGGCCGATAATCCGCTCGACTGCGTGGCTATCGGCACGGGGCGAGCGCTCGAGAACATCCACCTGTTCCGAACAAGATCGGGTCCGGCCAGCAAAGCGCGTCGTTCATGACGTCCATGCTCTAGGTTAGAAGGTGCTAAGTTGTGAAATTAATGGGGAATAAAAGGCTGCTGATCCTCATGCTCGGCCTGATCTGCTTCATCGTCCTGATGGGGCTGACGTTCGGCCGCCGCGGTTACGGGACATGGCCTGAGAAGTTCTTGAAGGATACCGTATCCTGGGCGCAGGGCGTGCTGTACCGGCCCACGGGAGCCGTGGTCGGCTTCTTCGAGGATATGAGCCGCCTGACGACCATTTACGAAGAAAATAAAGTGCTGCGCCAGACCTTGTCCAAATACGCCCGGGATACCTCGCGGCTGAACGATCTGGAGCAGACGAACAAGCGCCTGCAGGACGCGCTCGGGTTCACCGAACGGCAGAAGCAGATGAACAATTACCAGTTCCGGACCGCCGAGGTCATTCAATTCGATTTGGCCAACAACCTGATTACCGTCAACTTGGGAGAGAAGGACGGGATCCGGACGAATATGGCCGTCATGTCGGTAGCGGGCCTTGTAGGAAGGGTGGTCGCCGTATCGCCGTTCCACTCCGACGTGCAGCTGCTGACGGGCATCGACGACAAGGCGGCCGGCGAATCCAAAGCGATATCCGTTACGGTGAAGGAGAACGACCAGTCATACGGATATATCGAGAGCTATGACAAGGAAAAGCAGCTGCTAGTCATGAGCAAGATTGACCCGAGGGATCCGATCAAGCCCGGCGATACGGTCATTACCTCCGGCAGAGGGCTGGTATTCCCGCAGGGACTTGAGGTCGGCAAGGTGGTCGAGAAGCACGAAGGCGATTTCGGCATCACCTACGTGGCAACCATTCAACCGTTCGCAGCGTTCAACCACCTTCGGGAAGTGTTCATCATCGAAGTGCCGGAGCTGAAGTGAGGTGAGGACGCATGCATAGACGACTTTGCCTGCTGCTCACCGCCCTCTTCCTGCTTGAGAGCACCGTTCTGCCCTGGATCCTTCCGGTAGCTTGGCAATCGAAGGTGCTTGTAAGCCCTCATTTCTCGCTTGTGATCGTCCTGTTCATCGGCCTTTTCGCCAACCGGCATACCGCGCTCTTGTACGGCTTGTTTTTCGGAATGCTGAACGATATCATTCATTTCTCGCCCATGCTCGGTCCGGTTGCGTTCAGCATGGGCTTAACCGGTTATTTGGCGGGGCTCATGAACGGCCGTCTGTACTCCAGTATCGTTGTCAGCATGCTGGTCATTGCGCTCGGCAATTTGTCTTATGAAATGATCATCTTCGGTTTATACCGGTTGTTCCGGGTGACGCATCTGGACTTTCAATGGGCGTTCTTTCACCAGATGCTGCCCAGCATGCTCATTAACCTGCTATTCGCCCTAGCCGTATACGTTCCGCTCCGAAAAATGTTCGAGAGCCATGCCATCTCGTCCTCCGCGGCCGAAGAATAGTAAAATTTGCGGTATGACGGCAGGAGAACGCGCGTACGAAGCCGAATGGTATAGGCTTAGGGGGTAGAAACGCTTATGACGGCAACAAAACATCATGTGACGATCAAAGGGGTTAAGGACGGCCTTGTATTTTTGCTCGACGATGCTTGCGAGTTCGATGTAGTGCTGGCGGAGCTGAAGCACAAGCTGGAGAAGACGCACCAGCAAATATTGACCGGACCGATCATTCACGTCCGGGTTCAGCTGGGCAGCAGGCCGGCGACCGAAGAGCAGAAGGGCGAGGTTCGCGAAATTATAAGCCGCAAGGGCAACCTGCTCGTGCAGTCCATCGAAACCGCCGATTCCGCCGTCCAGAAGGCGGAGCCGGATCCTACCGAGGTGAAGATGGTTCGCGGGATGGTACGTTCCGGGCAAACCCTGTCGCATGATGGTCCTGTCTTATTTCTTGGCGACATCAATCCCGGGGGCTCCATCGTGAGCACCGGGAGCATCTATATTATGGGTTCGCTGCGCGGCATGGCGCATGCGGGCATCGACGGGGATGAAACCGCGGTCATCGCCGCTTCGCATATGCGCCCTACGCAGCTGCGGATCGCCGGCATTATCAGCCGGCCGCCGGATGAGTGGGACGTCAGCGAGGCGTACGATGCCTATATGGAATTCGCCTATATCAAAAACGGGAAAATGGAGATCGACAAAGTCCATCATTTCCACAAGCTTGGCTTAAATCAAATTTCTTGAGGAGTGAAGCCCATGGGAGAGGCAATCGTCATCACTTCAGGGAAAGGGGGCGTCGGGAAAACGACGACCTCCGCGAACATCGGCACGGCGCTGGCGCTGCAGGGGAAAAAAGTGGTCATGGTGGATACCGACATCGGCCTCCGCAACCTGGACGTGGTGATGGGGCTGGAGAACCGCATCATCTATGATCTCATTGATGTGGCCGAAGGCCGCTGCCGGTTGGCTCAAGCCCTGGTGAAGGATAAGCGGTTCGACGAGCTGTACATGCTTCCTGCCGCACAGACCAAGGATAAGCATGCGATCTCGCCCGATGCGGTCAGACAGATCGTAACGGAGCTCAAACGCGAATTCGATTTCGTCATTATCGATTGTCCTGCGGGCATTGAGCAAGGCTTCAAGAATGCCGTGGCCGGAGCCGACAAAGCGATCGTTGTGACCACTCCCGAGAATGCCGCAGTGCGCGATGCCGACCGCATCATCGGACTGCTGGAGAAGGAGCCTCAGATCGATTCGCCGAAGCTCGTGATCAACCGGATTCGCCCGATGATGGTGAAGAAGGGCGAGATGCTGGACATCGACGAAATCTGCTCGGTGCTGGCCATCGATCTGCTGGGCATCGTGCCTGACGACGAATACGTCATCAAAGCGGCGAACATCGGGGAGCCTACCGTGATGAATCCGAATTCGAGAGCGGCCATTGCCTACCGCAATATCGCTCGCCGAATGCTTGGAGACTCCGTGCCGCTTATGCAGATGGATGAGAAGCCGGGCATGTTCGGTCGAATGAAAAAGTTTCTCGGGATGGGATGACCTACGTTGCTTCACAAATTTAAAAAAATCGACTGGTCCATCATCTTTATATTGGCAATCTTCTTGGTGATCAGCATGCTGCTGGTTTACAGCGCTACCATCGACGATCATACCGTTAAAGTGGACATTGCCAAATGGGCCGTCATTTACGGAGTATCGCTTGTGGTCATGCTGGCGGTCAGCTGGCTCGATTATCGCATTCTGCTAAAAGGCTCGTACTATTATTACGGCGCTGGACTTCTTCTTCTCGTGATCGTGCTCAAGCTCGGCCAAACCATTAACGGCGCGCAAGGCTGGTTTAAGCTGCCGATGGGGCTGAACTTTCAGCCCGTGGAATTGTTCAAGCTTATTCTCATTATGACGCTGGCGGTCTTCATGGCCAGACGGAAGGGTGAGTCGCTGACCTTATTCCGGGATGTGCTGCCGATCGGGCTTATCGTATTTGTGCCTTTCGTTCTGGTGATCATTCAGCCGGATCTCGGGAATGCGATTATTTTTCTCGTGATTCTGCTCGGGATGTACTGGATCGGCAATATCCGGTTCAGCTATGTGCTGATCGGGGCCATCGTGCTGGGGGGCGGAGGCTATTTATTCCTCTACGTATTCCAGCATTATCATGATCCGCTGATCGGTTTCTTGAAGTCGGTGAATGTGCCCGAGCACTGGATCGGACGGCTTAATACGTTCATTAATCCGGACGAAGCATCCCGGGACGCGAAGTGGCAGGTCATGAACTCGATTCGGGCCATCGGTTCGGGATCGCTGATGGGCGAGAAATATTTGCATGGAACGTCCATTCACAGCAACTTTATTCCCGTCGCTTATACGGATGCCATTTTCGTCGTCGTAGGGGAGGAGTTCGGATTTGTCGGTGCGTCGGTACTGCTCCTGCTGTACTTCGTGATGATTTACCGGATGATCCTTATCGCCATTTATTGCAATAACCATGCGGGTTCCTACATGATCGTCGGGATCGTATCAATGCTCGTGTTCCAGATTTTCCAAAATATCGGGATGATGATCGGCATTATGCCTTTAACCGGCATTACGCTGCCTTTTGTCAGCTACGGGGGGACTTCGCTCATGATCAATATGCTGGCAATGGGTCTCGTCTTGAGCATCCGGGTCCACGACGACAAGCTTCTGGAAGAAGAATAGCAGTGCTTGGACACCCTCCGGGGTGTTTTGCATGCCGAGAAACCTATGAAATAGAGAAGATTGCCTTGGTACTCCGGTGGGGTATCCCCTTCCGCCCGCTGTTGTTATCGGAAAATTTCGATTTATTCGCTATTCAGCGGTCATTTTCCGATAACAAAGGCGGGCGCTATCGCTCCTACAGGGGATACCCCACCTACCGCCTTTGCATTTTTCTGCATAGCCGGGCTTCTCTTCAATCTGGACACCCTTCGGGGTGTTTTTTTTAATTAGGAAAGTAAAAGTTTGAACCTGATTGAAGCTCATTCGGCGGAATTGAAGCGAATTTCCCTCGAATTAAATCCCGCGCGATCCGAATAAAACCGACGTACAAGCTCATAGGATGGAATATACAAGCCTTGGGAGGCGACAGGCAATGGATTCCAAACGGAGCATTCGCGAACGGCGCATGGAGAAAATACGACACCTGCAGGACGGCCAGGGACGCACGCCTCTCGAGGCGGAGCGGTCGCACTTTCATTTTCCTATGGTCCAAGAAAGAGGGAGAGAGAGCGAGCTTGCAGCCTATCGCGAGACCAGGCACCAACCCCATGAGGCGTACTCGTCCGATCCGGAGACGGAATGGAACCGGAAATGGCAGCAGGACCTGTCCGCCTACTCCCGTTCACCGGGGTATCGGACGAAGGAGCCGAGATCGGGACGGGTCGCACGGCAGCTCGTCATCAGCGGATTGCTGACGGCCATGATCTGGGGCTGGTTTCACTTCCAGCTGCCTTGGTCGGAGGAGGGGAAGCGGTATATCCGCTCGGCATTGAACGAATCCTTCGACGCCAAGGCGCTAGCGGCCTGGTACGAACGGAAATTCGGCGGCAGCCCGTCGTTTCTGCCGGCCATGGATCCGCTAAAGCATCAGGAGGCAGAGAAGGTCAGCGCCGAGAGCAAGCATTATTTCGTTCCGCTGCAGGGAAAGGTGATCGCGGCCTTCACGCCGGGACAAAGCGGAATTCTGGTCCAAGCGAGGCCGGGAGCTCCCGTTGCCGCTCTGGACACGGGGCGCGTTACCTTCGCCGGCGTCAAAGAGGACAGCGGCTTTACCGTCGTTCTGCGCCACACGAACGGCATGGAGTCGGTATACGGCCATTTGGAGGCGGGGAAGGTGCAGGTGAACGACTGGATCAAGGGAGGGGAAACCGTCGGAACCTTGTCCAAGGCGCAGGGCCCTGCATCGGGGACGCTGTTCTTCGCCCTGTCGAAGGACGGCAGGCCTCTTAATCCGACGGATGTGATTTCGTTTGATTAACCGCTGGAGCCTGGTCTGGTTCGGCATCCGCTTCCGGTTCCACCCGCTGTTCTCCATCATCGTGCTGTTGTCTGCCTTGACGGGGTATTTCGTGGAAATCATCACGCTGTTCGGCATCGTGCTCATTCATGAGCTCGGTCACGCGGCGGCCGCGAAGGGCCTTGGATGGAAGGTGAAGGAGGTTCAGCTGCTGCCGTTCGGCGGGGTCGCCGTCGTGGAGGAGCATTCCGATATTCCCGTGTGGCAGGACTTGACCGTAGCGCTGGCAGGGCCGCTTCAAAACGCATGGATGATGGCGGTCGGAAGCCTCCTGGCAGGCTGGGGCCTGCTGCCTCCGGTATGGGGAGCTTACTTCGTGCAGGCCAATCTGCTGATCGGGCTATTCAATATGCTCCCGATTTTCCCGCTCGACGGGGGAAAGGTGCTGCTGGCGCTCTTCGGGCTCTGGCTTCCTTATGAGAAAACGATCCGCCTTACCGTGTGGATCAGCCTCGTATTCAGCGGGCTCATGCTTTGCGCTTCGGCCCTCCATCTCTTGACGGAGAAGGGCGGGCTGCAGCTCAACTTGCTAATGATCGGTTTGTTCCTGCTATACTCCAACTGGTACGAGCTTCGCGGCATTCCTTACCGGTTCGTCCGCTTTCTTGTGAACCGCCCTGTCCGTCAGCAGGGGCTGTTGTCCCGGGGGACGGCGGCGCTCCCGATTGTCGTGCTGGACAAGCGGCGGGTTACGGAGATCGTCCGGCTCTTCATGAGGGACCGGTATCATCTTATCTACGTGCTTGACGAGAGGGGCGCTCTGCGTCATATCGTTCCCGAGAAAACGATGCTGGATTTTTATTTTGACGAGGGCCGTCGGGATCGTCCTTTGGCCGAGCTTTTTCTCCTGTGATTGTGGTACAATAAGGCCGAGGTGTTGCAGCCATGAAACGAATTGGGGTCCGCAGTAGTGAACAGTATACCGAGGTGGCCGTACAAGAGAACGGCAAGCTCGTGGAATATTACAAGGGCAAGCGCGATCAGGGTCAGCTTGCCGGCAATGTGTATATCGGGCGCGTCATGAGGGTGCTGCAGGGGATGCAATCCGCCTTTGTGGATATCGGACTTGAGAAGAACGCATTTTTATACATAGACGATCTGCTGCCCGCCCATCTGGAGAAGCAGCCGAAGGAAAAGCCGTCGATTCACGATCTGGTGAAGGTGGGGCAGACGCTGATGGTTCAGGTGGTGAAGGAGCCGGTAGGCGACAAAGGGGCCCGAATCACGACGCATTATTCGATTCCGGGGCGATTCGGAGTGTACATGCCGTATGCCGATTACGTCGGCGTATCCCGCAAAATCGAAAGCGCCGCGGAACGCGAGCGGCTGAAACGGACCGCGGAGCGCCACTTGGAAGCCGGAGAAGGCTTCATTGTGCGGACGGCCGCGCTGGGCGAGAGCGAGGAGGGCATCGCGGCGGATCTGGACGAGCTTCGCATCCGCTGGCGAAGGATTGAAGCGAGCGGGGAGGCGGAAGGCGCCGTCCCCCGCAAAATTTACTCCGATCTGGAGATGCTGCCGCGGCTTATCCGCGATTTGTTCCGGGACGACGTAGAGGAGCTTGTGGTCGATTCCGAGGAAGTGTACGAGGAAATTACGGCTCTGATCTCCCCGCTGTCCGCTGTTCTGAGCAAACGGGTCCGCAAAGCGGCTTCGACATTCTGGGCCGATCAGGCGCTCGAACGTCAGCTTGAGCTCGGACTCAAGCGCAAAATATGGCTGGATAACGGCTCTTACCTGATCGTCGACCGCACCGAGGCGCTCACCGTGTTTGATGTCAATACCGGCAAATATACGGGTTCCATCGATTTGGAGCGCACGGTATTCGACACGAATATCGAAGCGGCGAGGGAGATCGCGAGGCTGCTCCGGCTGCGCGATATCGGGGGGCTGATCATTATCGATTTCATCGATATGGAGACGGAGGCGTCCCGCCAGCAGGTGCTTGACGAGCTCATACGGGAAACGCGAAAGGACCGGACCAAAACCGTCGTCGTCGGTTGGACGAAGCTGGGTCTTGTCGAAATGACCCGCAAGAAGGTCAGGGAAAGCAAGGAAACAACCGTCCTGGAGGCGTGCCCCTCTTGCGGAGGGAGCGGATGGGTCTTATCCGAAGAGCAGTAATCATCATCCGGCGGTGTAGAATGAGAAAAGTATTGCTTTCGCTCTCTTATCTGTGGTATTATAATCAGGTGTGTTGCTATAGCATGCTGTAACCGCACGAAGCGGGTTGTATTTAAGCGCTTGTCCGTTCATCGGTCAAGCCACCTGGCTTTAGGCGAGTCTGAGACATGAGGGAGGTGCAACTATGTACGCAATTATTGAAACGGGTGGCAAGCAATACAAAGTTCAAGAAGGCGATGTCGTTTACATCGAGAAGCTTGAAGCTGGTGAAGGCGATTCCGTAACTTTCGACCGCGTGCTCGCCGTTTCCAAAGAGAACGGTCTGGTGTTCGGCGCTCCGGTAGTTTCCGGCGCATCCGTATCCGGTAAAGTCGAGAAGCACGGCAAAGGCGAGAAAATCATCGTTTACAAATACAAAGCGAAGAAAAATTACCGCCGCAAGCAAGGTCATCGTCAGCCTTACACGAAGGTTGTCATTGAGAAAATCCAAGGTTAAGATGCTGCCATGATTCGGGTCGCGATTTATCGAAGACACGATGGGAGCATCGAACGTTTCAGTGTGGACGGTCACGCGCAGTACGACGAGCCGGGCAAGGATATTGTCTGTGCCGGCGTATCCGCCGTTACCGTAGGCACCGTGAATGCCGTGGAAGCGCTGGCCGGTCTCGAACTGAAGAACCGCATGAAGCACGGGATGCTTCAAGTGGAGGTTCCGGACGGACTGGATCCGCTCACGGGGGACAAGGTGCAGCTGCTGCTGGAATCGATGGTTGTTATGCTGCAATCGATCGAACAATCGTATGGTGCATATATAGCAATGCAAGACAATCAAAAAGCAAGGAGGTAGACAGACATGTTACAATTGAATCTTCAGTTGTTCGCGTCCAAGAAAGGCGTAGGTTCCACGAAAAACGGTCGTGACAGCCACTCCAAGCGTCTTGGCGCAAAACGTGCCGACGGTCAAACCGTAACGGGCGGAAGCATCCTGGTTCGTCAACGCGGTACCAAGATCCACCCGGGCAATAACGTGGGCATCGGTTCCGATGATACCCTCTTCGCGAAGATCGACGGCGTCGTGAAGTTCGAGCGTCTTGGTCGTGACCGCAAGAAAGTGAGCGTCTACCCTGTAGCGGCTGCTCCTGTAGCTGCTACGGTAGAAGTTTAATATCCGGACTACCCAGACCCCCCGGCGAATTTGTTCGCCGGGGGGGTTTTTGCTCAGTTGATAAGAATTTATAAGTATTCGTAGCTTATAGCTTCGCATCAACCTTGGTAAACGCGCTGGTCCTTGTAAGACTAGGACGGCGTAGCCGTTTATCTTGGGCACTATGGAAAGATGAAGCTTGGTGCCCGATTTCAGGCCGGCCGAGCTTGGAGTGAAGTTTCTTAGGCAACGTGCTATACTTGTAAGGATCAGGATGAACCGGAAGCGAAAGGGTTGAAATCATGACGTCTGATACGAATCGGCTTATCCGGAATACGGAGCTAGGACAGGGGCTGCGGCAGCTGCCGGGCAGCGAGAGCGCAAACGATGAGACGGATCAGAACCTTCGGTTACTGCGATTGTTCAATCATTATCGGCACGACTGGATGAACGACATTCAAATCCTTTTTTGGTTATGTGAAATTGAAAAAGTATGATAAATTATTGGATTTGATGGAGAAGATAAACGAAAAGGTTCGCCAGGAAAGCTACATATCCAAGCTGGGCATTCCGTCGCTGATCGTCAGTCTGCTGGCGTTTCAGGCGGAGGTAAAGGAACTGCGCCTGGATCTTCACATGGATGAGGAGATCCGTATGCAGAGCCTGCGGCATCCGGAAGCCGCCGAAGCGCTTATTCGCAGCCTGCTGGACGATTTCAGGAAAGAAGCGGTCAGCTTCCCTGACGACAATCGTTTGCAGCTTCACTTAAGCAAGTATCCCGGAGGGATCGGGTTGGCGGCGCGCTATGAAGGCGGGTACGATCCGAAGCGGGTCCGATTCGCGGAATCGGCGATCCGCTCCATGGGGATCGACCGGTATGGGTGGACGGTCGAGGCGCGTTACGGCGAGGGTCAAGTGGAGTGGACCGTCCGTTTGCCGGCAAGTCATGATAGTTAAAGAGGTGAAACCATGTTCGTAGATAAAGCGAAGGTGTATGTAAAAGGCGGCGACGGCGGCGACGGGCTCGTCGCGTTCCGCAGGGAAAAATACGTGCCCGAAGGAGGACCTGCCGGCGGCGACGGCGGGGATGGGGGCGACGTCATTTTTCGCGTGGATGAGGGGCTTCGGACCCTGGTGGATTTCCGCTATCAGAAGCATTTCAAGGCGGACCGCGGCGAGAAGGGACGCAACAAGAGCCAGCATGGAGCCAATGCGGAGGATTTGATTGTTCGGGTGCCTCCAGGTACGGTTGTGGTAGATGACGATACGCAGGAAATTTTGGTGGATTTGACCCATCATGAGCAAGAGGTGGTTATCGCGAAGGGCGGCCGCGGCGGACGGGGGAACACCCGCTTTGCCACGCCGAACAATCCGGCTCCGAGTATCGCGGAGAACGGGGAAGAGGGTCAGGAGCGTTGGGTTGTGCTCGAGCTGAAGGTGATGGCGGACATCGGCCTGGTCGGGTTTCCGAGCGTAGGCAAGTCCACGCTGTTATCCGTTGTGTCGGGGGCGAGACCGAAGATCGGTGCCTATCATTTCACGACGCTGACTCCGAATCTCGGGGTTGTCGACGTAGGCGACGGACGCAGCTTCGTCATGGCGGACCTTCCGGGGTTGATCGAAGGGGCCCATGAAGGCGTCGGCCTCGGCCATGAATTTTTACGACATGTGGAGCGGACCCGGGTCATTATGCACGTGGTGGATATGGCCGCTACGGAAGGGCGCGATCCGTTCGACGATTGGGTCAAGATCAATGAAGAGCTGAAGCTGTATAACGCCAAGCTGGAAGAGCGTCCGCAAATCATTGCCGCGAACAAAATGGACATGCCGGAGGCGGAAGAGCACCTGGAGGCGTTCAAGCGGAAGCTGGCGGAGAAGGGTCGGGACATTCCGATTTATCCGATCTCGGCTTATGCCAAGACCGGGGTTCAAGAGCTGATGTATAAAATCGCCGATTTGCTGGAGACCATCCCGGAAACGCCGCAGGTGGAAGAACTGCCGGAGGTAACGGAGCGGAAGGTATACCGGCTCGAAACGAGCGAGGAAGAGGACTTCACCATTCGCAGAGATAACGATGTGTTCGTGGTGGACAGCCCGAGCATCGAGAAGCTTATCAAACGGACGAATTTCAGCACGCACGAATCGGTTATGCGTTTTGCTCGGATCTTGCGGAAGAAGGGCGTGGATAAAGCGCTTCGGAGCCGCGGAGCCCAAGACGGACAAACGATCCGTATCGGAGATTTCGAGTTTGAATTCGTGGAGCAGGAATAGCAAGGAACGAAAGACGCCAATCCTTTCATGTGAGATAAATGGGAGGTTGGTGTTTTTTTGTTTTTCCTTTTAACGAAAAAAGACGAACGATTAATGAAAATTATTTTATAAACGTTCGTATAAACGGTGTTATACATAGACGAACGTGAACGTATCCCCTTTAATAATTTAAAAAGGTGAACTTTTTTGCAATAACCCATTGAACTTTAAGGTTTGGGAATGTATAGTGTAGTTGTGTAATTAATTCTAACACAAAGTAGACAGAGATATGGAAAATGAGTTACAATTATGGGAGGTAGGGACGAGTGGATGTGAAAAGCTTTCGAAAGTCCGGACATTTTCCAAGTTTGTTGTCAGCATTTCTCTATTTTGATGTCAGTTTTATGATCTGGGTGCTCTGCGGCGCGTTGTCACTGTACATCACGAAGGACTTTGGATTAACCGATGCGCAGAAAGCGACGATGGTGGCGATTCCGACCCTCGGCGGATCCATTTTCCGCATCCCCATGGGGATTCTCGCCGATCGCATCGGTTCCAGAAAAACCGGGATGATCGGCATGGGACTCACCATGGTGCCAATCTTCTGGGGCTGGCTCGGCGGAACGACATTGACACAGGTGCAGTCGCTCGGTTTTCTGCTCGGTATCGCGGGCGCAAGCTTCGCCGTCTCTCTTTCCCTGGCGAGCCGCTGGTATCCGCCGCAGTATCAAGGCCTGGCGATGGGGATTGCCGGCGCGGGCAATAGCGGGACGGCGCTGGCGACGTTCTTCGGTCCGCAAATGGCAAGCCATTGGGGCTGGCACAGCGTGTTCGGTCTGGCTCTTATCCCGCTCACGCTTGTATTTCTGGTGTACGCTCTGCTTGCCAAAGACAGCCCGAACCAGCCGGCGCCGAAAAGCATGTCCGACTATATGGCTGTTTTTCGCAACATCGACACCTGGTGGTTCAGCCTGTTCTACTCGATTACGTTCGGCGGTTTCGTCGGCTTCTCCAATTATTTCAGCATTTTCTTCTACGATGTTTATGGGGATAAAGCGGTAGCGGGCGGATTGTCCAAGGTGGAGATCGGCTACCTGGTCACCGTAACGGTCATTGCGGGCAGCTTCTTCCGGCCGATCGGCGGCTTCATCGCGGACCGGATCGGCGGCATGCGGTTCATGCTGGTGCTCTATTCGGTTATTGCCCTGTGCGCTTTCGGCGTTTCGACGATGCCGGGTTCCTTTATGGTGATGCTCCTGCTGACCAGCATCATGATGGCCTGCCTCGGCATGGGCAACGGATCGATCTTTCAATTGGTGCCCCAACGGTTTCCGAAGGAGATCGGGCTGGTGACGGGGATCGTGGGAGCATTCGGAGGGCTTGGCGGCTTTCTCCTGCCGAACAATGTGCTGGGTCCGCTGAAGCAGGCCACCGGCACGCACGTCACCGGTTTTATCGTAGTCGCATCGATCGTGCTGGTGGTGACGCTTGTTTTCTTCGCTGTGACGCGCAGCTGGAAGAAGGCATGGGCCACGGCCGGTTCCGGGGTCAATTATTAAAGTGAGGTTCACGAGATGAACAATTTTTTGAAGCATGTTCAGCAGTTGCAGTCAGAGCCGGCGGTAAAAGTGAGCACGTCCCGAACCGAATGCCCTTATTGCAGCGTGCAATGTACGATGAACCTGCATGAGGAGCAAACGATCAGGGTGTCCCGCTATTCCATCTCTCCCAACAAGGCCGATCCCGTTACCGAGGGGCGGCTCTGCGTGAAAGGCCTGCAGGCGCATACCCATGCGGTGGATGACCGCAGGCTGCGCTACCCGATGAGGCGCCTTCTGGGGAGGCTGTCCCCTGTATCGTGGGATGACGCGCTGCAGCAAATCAAAGAGCGGTTCGAGGCGTTGAAAGAGACGTACGGGCCGGATTCGGTGGGAGTATACGGCGGTGGTTCCTTGACAAACGAGGAAAGCTATTTGCTCGGCAAGTTTGCCCGTGTAGCGCTGCAAACCAGGTATATCGATTATAACGGACGCTTCTGCATGTCGGCTGCGGCCGGCGCTTCCAATCTCACCTTCGGAGTGGATCGCGGACTGACCAACCCTTTATCCGAGGTGCCGCTCGCGAAATGCATCATCCTCGCAGGGACGAACCTGGCGGAATGCCAGCCGACGATTATGCAATATTTTCGCAAGGCGAGACAGGAAGGCTGTAAAATCATTGTGATCGACCCCCGCGAAACCGCAACCTGCTCCATCGCGGATCTTCATTTGAAGGTGCGGCCCGGGTATGATGCTGCGCTGGTGAACGGCATGCTTAAGGTGCTGATCGAAGAGGGCTATACGGACCCTGAATTTATCGAGCGGCGTACGAGCGGCTATTCCGAGCTAGCAGAGCATATAAGCAAAGTATCGCTTACCGAGGTCGCCGAGCTGACGGATATCGCGCCGGAGCTCATAACCGAAGCGGCGCGGATGTACGGAAGGGCGGAGACGGGCTTGGTGTTTACGGCCCGGGGCGTGGAGCAGCATGCGAGCGGGGTAGCGAACGTCCGTAATTTCCTTAATATGGTTTTGGTTACGGGCAAAATCGGCAAGCCGGGCTGCGGCTACGGAGCCGTCACCGGGCAGGCGAACGGGCAGGGCGGACGGGAGCACGGGCAAAAGGCGGATCAGCTGCCGGGCTACCGGATGATCGAGCATCCGGAGCATCGCGCTTATATCGCGAGCGTGTGGGGCGTGCCGGAGGAGGAGCTGCCTCGCAAAGGCGTGTCCGCCTACGAAATGATGGAGGCGATCGACCGGGGCGAGATCAAGGGGCTTCTCATCCTGGGCTCCAACCCGGTGGTCTCCAACCCGAACGCTCAGCTGGTGGAGAAGGCGCTGCGGAAGCTGGAGTTTCTCGTGGTGATCGACCTGTTCGAATCGGAAACGGCGCGGCTCGCGCATTTGGTGCTGCCGGGCTCGGCTTACCTGGAGGACGAAGGAACCATCACCCAGCTGGAGGGCCGGGTGATGGTTCGCCGGGCCGTTAAGCCGCTGCCCGGAAAAGCGCGGCTAGATTGGCGCATCCTGTGCGATATTGCGGATGCGATGGGGAAAGGAGCGTTCTTCCGCTACCGGAATGCGGAAGAGATTTTTAACGAGCTGCGCATCGCTTCCAAGGGAGGAAAGGCCGATTATTACGGGATGACGTATGATCGGCTGGAGCGGCAGCACGGCATGTTCTGGCCTTGCCCGGAGAAAGGGCATCCGGGGACGCCGCGCATGTTCGGCGAAAGCTTCGGCCACGATGACGGGCTCGCCCGATTTGCGGCGGTCGAGCACCAGCAGCCGAAGGAAGGCACAAGCGGGAAATATCCCTATCTCCTGACGACCGGAAGGGTGCTGCAGCATTACTTATCCGGGGTGCAGACGCGGAATACGCCCGAGCTGAATTCCAAATACCCCGAGCCGATGATGGAGATTCATCCGGATACGGCAGGTGCGATCGGGCTTGTGAACGGCGGACAAGCGCAGGTCACCTCGAGGAGGGGTAGCATCCGCTTGAAGGTGAAGCTCTCCTCTAAGATCCGGCAGGATACGGTGTTCGTGCCCTTTCATTGGGGCGGAGAGCAGTGCATCAACCGGCTGACTCACCACGCGCTGGATCCCGTTAGCCGAATGCCGGAATTTAAAGTATGCTCCGTGGCCATCCTTCCCGGATAAAAGTTCGGAGGTGACAGCATGAAGCAATGGATAAAAATTGTAGGCACGGGCAAAAACGGCTCCCGTCATATGACGTATGACGAGGCCGTCGCGGCGGCGCACGCCATTGCCAGAGGGGAATCCACGGACGCCCAGACGGCGGCTTTTCTGATGGCGATGCGGATGAAAGGCGAAGCCGATGAGGAACTGATGGGGTTTATCGACGTATTCCGCCGCTACTCCCTGCCGTACCGGTCCTTCTCGGGCTCGCTCAACTGCGCGGGGCCCTATGACGGCCGGCTTTATTTTCCCATAACGATTCCTGTCAGTCTGCTGCTCGCCTCGGTCGGATTTCCTCAGGTGCTGCACGGCAGCGAATCGCTCCCGCCGAAGCTGGGGAAGTCGCTGAAGGAGCTGCTTGAAGGTCTCGGGATCCGGGTGGAACTGGAGGCAAAGGAATGGGAGAAAATATTTCTAAGCCTTCATGTCGGCTTTATCTGGACCGACATGCTCTGTCCGCCGTTCGGGCGGGTACGGCATGTGCGCGAGGAGATCGGGCTGCGCACGTTTCTGAATACCGTGGAGAAGGTGATAAATCCTGTCCATTCTCTGAACGTTATCATTGGGGTCAACCACCGGACGGCTATGGAGCACTTGATTCATCTGCTGCCCAAATCGGGGTTCGAAACGGCTTATATCGTTCAGGGAATCGAGGGCTCTGAAGATTTGCCTATATACAAGAACACCTCCATTCGTAAAGTGACGCCTTGGGGCGACGAATCGAGCACCATTGATCCGGCAACCTTCGGCTTCCAGGGCCTGCCCCTGGAGAAATGCAGCAAGGAGCGGCAGCTGGAGCTGCTGAACCGGATCATTCATGGCGACGATTCGTCGGATATCGCAGGAGAGCGAGAACATGTTATTTTTAATGCGGGACTGCGCTTGTACTGGTTCGACAAGGTCGCCTCTTACGAGGAAGGCTTCCAGCTGGCGCGGTCGCTCCTCCAGCGCAAGGAAGCGCAGAAGCTGCTCGTCAAGTGGCGCGAGATGAGCAACCGCACCGAACACCCTCCGCGCCTTCGGGCGCAAGGGCAGCAGGCAAGCGGTTAAACAGAGTGCAGTGTGAGCCACGCACGGTCGCTGCGGCGTTCCACCTCGACCGGCGATTCGAAGAACCGGCTCAGGCGGTCCGAAGTCAGCAGCTCCGACGTAGCGCCGGAGGCAAAGACCTCCCCGCGCCGGATCAGCAGAGTGCTCCGGAAAAGCGGGAGAATTTCCTCCGTATGATGCGTTACGAGGAGCACCGTCGGCGTATCGTCCCGGCCGGCCCATTCCCCGATGCTCGAGAGGAGCTGCTCCCGTGAGAACACGTCGAGGCCGTTGCACGGCTCGTCCAGAATGAGCAGCCGGGGCGAGGCCATCAAGGCGCGGGCGATGAGCAGCTTCTGCTTTTCCCCTTGCGAGCAGGTCTGATAAGCCCGGTCCCACAGATGGAGGCAGCCCAGCTGCCGCATATATTCATCGGCCCGTTCCAGGTCTGCGGTCTCCACGTGATCGAACAGCCGGATCGTGGCAAATTTGCCGCTGATCACGACATGCTGGCTCTTATCGGTGCCGTACAGCTTCTCCTGAAAGGAAGAGCTGACCCAGCCGATCGACTTGCGCATCTCGCGCAGATCGGTCTCCCCGTAGGTTTCCCCCAGTACCCGGATCGTTCCCTCCGTCGGCCAAATGTAGCCGTTGATCATGTTCAGCAGCGTCGTTTTGCCGGAGCCGTTCAAGCCCAGAATCGCAGAGTGCTCGCGCAGGCGGACAAGCCAGTTAATATCTTTCAGTAACGTTTGGTTGTCGCGGCGGTAAGACACGTGTCGGATATCGATGACGGGCTCCGTCTCTTGGCTTTCTGAATGTGCTGTCATAAGCGTTCCTCCGATCGGTTTAGATTTGCTGCGGATCGATGAGCTGTGTCCAATGCACCGTGGCCGCTTTCGATGCGGTAAATCCGGCCGTGCCGATCCACACGTGGGACGAAGGGCCTTGCTCCCAATAATGCTCCAGCAGCGAGCGGAAAATAAATGGGATATCCCGGTCCAGCACCCGGTCTCTCGGAATCCAGTGCAGATCGCCTTCGTCGCTTTGCCGGATATCCCTCCGCGACGCGAAAGCGGTGTAAATAAACTGCTGCCTGACCTCGTTCTGATTGAGCCGGATCAGAATATACTGCATCCGCAGGTCCGACAGTTCTTCCGGCAGCAAGCCGGTTTCCTCATGAATTTCCCGCAGCACGGCCGCTTGCGGGTCGTTGATTTCATGGGGCTCCAGATGCCCGCCGACGGCGGCCCACTGGCCTGGGGAGAGGGTGCGGGTCGGAGAACGCTTCATCATCAGCATGTCGCCGCCGTTAAACAGCATGGCGGTCGCCATCATGCGGGCTTTTAACACATGGGATCTCTCCTTCGGGCGGGGTCCCTTTTTAGCCTTAGGGACGAGAATGAATCAAGATGATTATCACTTTATCACGGATGAGCCCCGGATGGAAACGTCCGCCGAAACGGGAGGACCGGCCAAGGATCCGCGGCCGGAAAATGCCTATTGCTTGAAGAGGGGAGTTTACGTTATAATGTCCACTAGGTGAAAACAATCGTCTTTGTAGAGAGGACTGTAGCCGTGCAGGACAAACAAACTGTCGAAGGAAGACCGCTCGGCTCCGAGCGTTATTTTCTGGTCCGGGAGGATATCCTGCCGGAGGCGCTGATCAAGACGGTCCAAGCGAAGGAGCTTCTGGCCCGCGGCGAGGTGAAGACGATTCACGAAGCGGTGGAGCTGGTGGAGCTGAGCCGGAGCGCTTTTTACAAGTACAAGGACGGCATTTATCCCTTAAGCAAGCTGGAGCGGGAACGAATCGTCACGATCTCGATGGATTTGGAGCATCGCTCGGGAATCCTATCGAGAGTGCTCGCCATGCTCGCAGGGCTCGAGGGCAATGTGCTGACGATTCACCAGACGATTCCGCTGCAGGGCGTAGCCAATGTGGTGATTTCAATGGAAACGTCGCAGATGAACGAGAATGTCGCAACCCTGCTCGAGAAGCTGCGCAGCCAGGACGGCGTCACCCGTGCAGCGCTCATAGGTCAAGGGTAGAATAGAGACGTTACCCGGCTTAAACGCGAAAAAGGGGAATGAAAGACGGGCGGAGGCCCTCCAGATTGACGAGAAACCCGGGTAACGCCCCAAGGAGGAGAAGGATTATGAAACCAATCAAAGTAGGCTTGCTCGGACTGGGTACCGTCGGTACCGGCGTAGTCCGTATCGTAGAGGGGCACCAGCAGGACCTGGTCAGCCAGACCGGCTCCCCGATCGAGATCGCGCAAATTCTCGTGCAGGACAAGAGCAAAGCGCGCAGCATCAGCGTATCCCCGGACAAATTGACGGAGAATCCGTGGGATATTATCGAGAATCCCGACATCGACGTCATCGTCGAAGTCATGGGCGGGATCGAGCTTGCGAAGCAGTATATGCTGGGCGCGCTGGAGCGGGGCAAGCATATCGTTACCGCCAACAAGGACCTGATGGCGGTGCACGGCGCCGAAATCCTCGCGAAGGCGGCCGAGAAGGGCTGCGACGTGCTGTATGAGGCGAGCGTCGCCGGCGGCATTCCGATCATCCGCACGCTGGTCGAGGGCTTCTCCTCCGACCGGATTACGAAAATCATGGGGATCGTGAACGGAACGACGAACTATATCCTGACCAAGATGAGCCAGGAAGGGGCCGCTTATGCGGACGTGCTGAAGGAAGCGCAGCAGCTCGGCTATGCGGAGTCCGATCCGACCTCGGACGTGGAAGGCTTCGACGCCGCCCGCAAAATGACGATTCTCGGCACGCTCGGCTTCCGCGTGAATGTAGCGCTCGACGACGTGGAGGTCAAAGGCATCTCCGGCGTAACGAAGGAAGACATCGCGTACGGCAAGCGGCTTGGCTACGAAGTGAAGCTGCTCGGCATCGCCGAGCGCCAGGACGATTCCATCTCCATCAGCGTCCAACCGACGATGGTGAAGCAGTCGCATCCGCTTGCTTCCGTCAACGGCGTGTTCAATGCGGTGTACGTCTACGGCGAAGCCGTGGGCGAAACGATGTTCTACGGACCGGGCGCCGGCGAAATGCCGACGGCCACCTCCGTTGTCGCTGACCTGGTGGCTGTCGTCCGCAACCTGAACCTCGGGATCAACGGCCGCCGCGCCTTCGTTCCATATAAAGAAAAGAAGCTGAAGACGGACGAGCAGATCGCGTCGAAAAATTTCATACTGCTGCATGTGGCGGACAAGGCCGGGGTATTGGCCCAAATCACGCAGGTGTTCGCGGCCCATGAAGTAAGCCTCGAATCCGTGCTGCAGCATCCGAACGCCATGAACCCGCTGGCCGAAATCATCATCATTACCCATGACGCCAATAAAGCGTCGATGAAGAAAGTATTACAACAGTTCGAGTCGATGGACGTCGTTCATGCGATCAAGAGCATATACCGAGTGGAGGGCTAACCGATCATGAGATACATGGGACTGCTGCAGACTTATAAAGAATATTTGCCTGTTAACGACAACACGCCGCTGCTTACCCTGCAGGAGGGCAACACGCCGCTCGTGCGCGCCGAGAACTTATCGAACGAGCTCGATCTCGATCTGTATTTCAAATATGAAGGGCTGAACCCGACGGGCTCCTTCAAGGACCGCGGGATGGTCATGGCGGTGGCCAAAGCGATGGAGGAAGGCAGCAAGACGATCATGTGCGCCTCCACCGGCAACACCTCCGCGGCGGCGGCGGCTTATGCGGCGCGCGGCGGCCTGAACTGCATCGTGCTGATCCCGAACAACAACATCGCGCTTGGCAAGCTGGCGCAGGCGATCATTTACGGCGCGAAGGTCATCGCGATCGAAGGGAACTTCGACCGGGCGCTTGAGATCGTGCGCGAGATCACCGCGAAGCATCCGATCACGCTGGTGAACTCGGTGAATCCGTACCGGATCGAAGGCCAGAAGACGGCGGCGTTCGAGGTCGTCGACCAGCTCGGCAAAGCGCCGGACTACCTGGCGATTCCGGTCGGCAACGCGGGCAACATCACCGCTTACTGGAAAGGCTTCAAGGAATATTACGAGCAAGGCAAGTCCAAATCCTTGCCGAAGATGATCGGCTTCGAGGCCGAAGGCGCGGCGGCGATCGTCCGCGGCGAGCCGATCAAGAATCCGGAGACGATCGCAACGGCGATCCGCATCGGCAATCCGGCAACCTGGAAGGGCGCCGAAGCGGCGGCCAAAGATTCCGGCGGCCAGATCAACTTCGTTACCGACGACGAAATTTTGCACGCTTATAAAACGATCGCGGCGCGCGAAGGCATCTTCGCCGAGCCGGCTTCGGCCGCTTCCATCGCGGGCGTCATGAAGCTGAAGAAGGAAGGCTACTTCGAGAAGGGCCAATCGGTCGTCTGCGTGCTGACCGGGCACGGATTGAAGGATCCGAACATCGCTATCAAGAGCGTGAGCGCCGAGCCGCTCGTCGTGAAGGACTCGGAAGAAGCGGTCATGGAAGCGATCCGGAAGCTGGAAGGTTAGGAGCGGGCCGAACATCATGGACAACCGGAGCACGAAAGTTCGCGTCAAGATCCCGGCCAGCACGGCCAACCTCGGCCCCGGCTTCGATACGCTGGGTATGGCGCTGGACTTGTATGCATGGATTGAGATGGGCATCGCCGAACGGACGACAATTACACTGTACGGCGATCAGATGGAAGGCGTGCCTACCGATAAAACGAACCTGATCTATGAAGTGGCTCAAATGGTCTTCGACCGCGCGGGCGTGAAGCATCCGGAGCTGGACATTGCCATGTACAGCGACATCCCGCTCACGCGCGGGCTGGGCAGCAGCGCATCCGCTATCGTGGGCGCGCTGGCTGCGGCCAATGCGCTCATCGGCTCGCCGCTCGCGGACGATGAGCTGTTCCAGATGGCGACGGAGCTCGAGAAGCACCCCGACAATGTCGGGGCTTCGCTGTTCGGCGGGATTATCGTCGCCTTCTGGGACGGGACGCGGGCGGAGCATATCCGCGTCGAGCCTGACGACAGGCTGGAAGTGCTGGTGGCGATCCCGCACTTCCAGCTGTCGACTGAGAAAGCGCGGCACATCCTGCCGCGCGAACAAAGCCTGGAGAATGCCGTCTTCAACGTCGGGCATTCCTCGGTGCTCGTCGCCGCCCTCTGTACGGGGCGGCTCGACATGATCGCGCGAGCGATGAAGGACGCGCTGCATCAGCCGTACCGGGCGCCGCTCGTACCCGGACTGGCCCGCATCCTCGCCGAGGCGACGGACCACGGCGCGCTCGGCGTCGCGCTTAGCGGCGCGGGGCCGACCATGCTCGCGCTGGTGGACCGAAGCAGCCCCCGCAAGGCGGAGCTGGAGCGGTTCCTGCGCGGTACGCTGCAGCAGGAGGGAATCGAGTCCACGACGATGTGGCTGAAGCCGGATCGCGAGGGCGTGCAAGTCCGTTCCGTGCCGGCTGGGGGCGGGGCGTTGATCGAGGAAATCCAAGGCGAAGCGCGGATAGGCCGATAACCCCTTAAGCGGCAGGCTCAAGGGGTTATCGGCCGGAACGAGGGATGGCTTTCCTCTACGGAGACTGAGCGGCAGCGCTAATTATTTCCGGCTATCGTAGAGTCAGCAATATCAGGATCCGACGTGTTGGTAAAGCTGATTAAGTTATTATTGATCGAGAAATCGCCGATATGACCGCTGTTGGCTCCATTGTACGATTTGAGTACGGATTTCGGCGTAATTTGCAGGGTATCTCCAAACAATATGGTAGCGTCGCCGCTCACGTTGGTTATTTTTATGGGCGAAAGGACGATGGCCGGCATGACAAGGCCTCCTTTTTAACAAGCGGATATCCTTATTCTATGTCGAACATGGGCATTTATTTCCTTTTGCTTAGGGCGGATTCGCCGATCGATGACAGCCGGCACAACGCCGGTATCGGCATGAAGCGAAAACCGCGTACGGAAAGTCTTGTCTTTTCGCATCCGCGGTGGTAACATGTATCGAAAACATCAAAGGAGAGATCCGCAGATGAAGCGTATCGCGCTCCTCGGACCGGGTACTTTCACCGAAGAATCGGCACACTATTTTCTGGGCGAATCGAATTTCAAATACGTTCCTTGCAAGTCTATCTCGGATGTGTTCCTATCGACCGTTAACGGCGAAACGGATTACAGCGTCATTCCGATCGAGAATACGTTCGACGGCTCCGTTACGCATCACTTGGATTGGCTGTTTCACGAAGTGGATCTTCCGATCCGGACGGAATGGGTTTATCCGATCAAGGTCAGTCTTCTCGGCGTAGCCGACGGTCATGCCCCGCTCGCCGAGCGGAATGCCCGCATCCGGAAAGTGGTTACCCACTCCGTGACGCTGACCCAATGCCGGGATTTTCTGCGGGAGCATTTGCCGCATGTCGAGCTCGAGAGCGTCGGCAGCAACGGAGAGGCGGCCCGCATGGTCGCCGAGCTGAACGATCCGGAGGTGGCGGCGCTTGCTCCCTTGGCTGCGGGTACGCTCTACGGGCTTGAGGCTTATGCTAATGGAGTACAGGATCATCAGAACAATCATACGCGGTTCGTGCTCGTAGGGCAGGAGCCGATCGTCGTGAGACCGACGGATACCCGGAAGACGACGATCCTGATCACGCTGCCGGAGGACTATCCGGGAGCGCTGCATCAAGTGCTGTCCGCCTTCGCTTGGCGCCGGATCAACCTGTCGCGGATCGAATCCCGTCCGACGAAGAAAAAGCTCGGCAATTATTTTTTCTATATCGACATCGAAGCTTCCATGGATTCCGTCCTGCTCCCTGCGGCTCTTCAGGAAATTGAAGCGATCGGCTGCCAGGTCCGCATCTTGGGTTGCTACCCGACCTATTCTTATGAACCCGAAACCTCGGAGGTGTAATGAAGCGTGGCACAAGTCATCTACTTAAACGGAGAATACGTAACGAAGGAAAATGCGCTCATCTCGGTTTACGACCACGGCTTTTTGTATGGGGATGGGATATTTGAAGGCATTCGGATTTACAACGGCAACATCTTTAAGAGCAAGGAGCATTTGGACCGGCTCTACGATTCGGCCAAATCGATTGCCTTGGAGATTCCGCTCGGCAAGGCCGAGATGCAGGAAGTGCTGAACGAGACGATTCGCAGGGGCGGCCTGCGGGACGGGTATATCCGGCTTGTCGTCTCCCGCGGTCCCGGAGATCTGGGGCTTGATCCGCGCCGTTCGCCGAGAGCGAACGTCATCATTATCGTGGAGCAGCTCTCGATTTATCCGGAAGAAGCCTATATCAACGGGCTGAAGACGGTATCCGTCTCCACCCGGCGCAATGTGCCGGATGCGCTGAATCCGAAGATCAAGTCGCTGAATTACCTGAATAACATCCTTGTCAAAATCCAGGCGAACCTGGCGGGAGTCGGCGAAGCGATCATGCTAAACTCCCAAGGGTATGTAGCCGAGGGCTCCTCCGATAACATATTTATCGTTAAGCGAGGCGTAGTCTTTACACCGCCTTGCTATGTCGGCGCGCTGGAAGGAATCACGCGTGCCGCCATCATCGAGCTGTGCGAGAAGCTCGGCTACAAGCTGAAGGAAGAGCCGTTCACGCTGCATGACGTCTATGTGGCCGACGAGGTGTTCTTCACGGGAACAGCCGCCGAAGTCATCGCGGTCCGCGAGGTCGATTCCCGCATCATCGGCGAAGGCAAGGCCGGCCCGATTACGACGAACCTGCTGAAGGAATTCCGCAAGCTGGTTGAATTGGACGGCGTCAAAGTATACGAGTAATGAAAAAAGCTGCGAAGAGGAACGTCCCCGTCCCGGGACGCCTCCAAGCAGCTTTTTTCAGTTGATAAGAATTTATAAGTTTTTCGCAACTTATAGCTTCGCATCAACCTTGATAAACGCGCTGGTCCTTGTAAGACAAGGACGGCGTAGCCGTTTATCCTGGTAAAGTTGGTTTTACAGAAGGGACAGCACGTCATCGAACGTCACGATGCCTGCCAGCGTTCCTTCATGAGAAATCACAGGGAGCCAGCAGCCCGTACTGTTTTACCAGATCAATAACTTCATGCTGAGGTGTATCCACGGAGCAGGTGACGAGGCGGGAGCTCATGATCTCCTTCATCGTCCTTGCGGCCGAACGGGCCTTTTATTAAAGCCATTCGTTGAATTTACGGATATACCACGTTTTAACCGCTTGTGTCAGGATGCAGTAGCAGAGCAGAATACCGGCCAGCCATGGAAAATACGACCAAGGCAGCGGCTGCAGTCCGATGCTGGAGCCGAACGCAGAGAACGGAACGAAGATGCCCGCGATCATGATCAGGCTCGTAAGCATCATGACAGGCAGACTGGCCCGGCTCTGGATGAACGGTATTTTCTCCGTCCGGATCATATGGACGATTAAGGTTTGCGACAGCAGTCCTTCGATAAACCAGCCGGATTGGAACAACGACTGCTGCTCCGGCGAGTTGGCGGAGAAGACAAAGTACATCACGCCGTAGGTTGCGTAGTCGAAGATGGAGCTGATCGGGCCGATGAAGACCATGAACCGGCCTACGGACTGCGCATCCCATTTTTTCGGCTTGCGCAGAAATTCTTTATCCATCCGGTCCCAAGGAATCGAAAGCTGCGAAATGTCGTAAAACAAATTTTGAATCAGCAGATAAATCGGCAGCATCGGCAGGAACGGCAGTAACACGCTGGAGCCAAGCACGCTGAACACGTTGCCGAAATTGGAGCTAGCCGTCATCTTGATATACTTGATCATGTTGCCGAACGTCCGGCGTCCTTCAATGACGCCTTCCTCCAGCACCATCAGGCTCTTCTCCAGCAAAATGATATCGGCCGATTCCTTGGCGATGTCGACGGCCGTATCGACGGATATGCCTACATCGGCATCCCGCAAGGAGGCGGCATCGTTGATGCCGTCGCCCATGAAGCCGACCGTATGTCCCTTCGATTGAAGCGCTCGGACGATTCTTGCCTTCTGCAGCGGATTCAGCTTGGCGAATACCGTCGTCCGCTCGGCGAGCTCCGCGAGCTGCCCGTCGGACAGTCCCTCAATCTCGCTGCCGAGGACGATGCGTTCCGCCGGCAAGCCTACATCGTGGCACACCTTCCGGGTAACGGCTGCATTGTCGCCGGTCAATACCTTTACCTCGACCCCGTGCTCTTTCAACGCGTCGAGAGCCGCCTTTGCGGAGTCCTTCGGAGGGTCCAGAAATCCGATGTAGCCGACAAGGATGAGATCCTTCTCGTCTTGAATGCCGTAAGCCGCGTCGGTCGGCTCACAAGGCTTGATGGCGACCGCGATGACCCGAAGGCCGTCCGTATTCATTTCGTGTACCAGCTGCTGGACCTTCTGGGTCGTCTTCGCTGTGAGCGGAACGATGTGGCCCTGATCGGACACATGGGAGCAGACGCTGACGATTTCTTCCATGGCTCCTTTGCAAATAAGCAGGTGGCCGTTCCCCAGTTTCTCCAGTACGACGGACATCCGGCGGCGATTGAAATCGAACGGAATTTCATCGATTTTCTTGTAGGCGGAAGATGCTCCCGCGATGTTCTCCTGATCGGCATGCTCCAGC
Source organism: Paenibacillus gyeongsangnamensis (assembly GCF_027533625.1). Classification (GTDB taxonomy): domain Bacteria; phylum Bacillota; class Bacilli; order Paenibacillales; family NBRC-103111; genus Paenibacillus_G; species Paenibacillus_G gyeongsangnamensis. The sequence continues at coordinate 283,170 of NZ_JAQAGZ010000007.1, forward strand.
ACGGCAACGTCCAGCAGGTTCTTCAGCCCGGTTTGATGATAGCTGTTCAGAAAGGCATACTCCAATACGTCTTTTTCTTCCGTGCCGTGAATGTCGAGGTGCTTGACCAGAATGATTTTGTCCTGCGTGAGCGTACCCGTTTTATCCGTACACAAAATATCCATTGCGCCGAAATTTTGAATGGCGTTGAGCTTCTTGACGACCACTTTGTTGCGCGCCATGGTTGCGGCGCCCTTCGCCAAATTCGCGGTCACAATGACTGGCAGCATCTCGGGCGTCAGCCCGACGGCGACGGACAGGCCGAAGAAGAACGCCTCCACCCAATCGCCTTTCGTAAATCCGTTGATGAGGAAAATAATCGGGACCATGATCAGGATGAACCGGATAATGAGAAAAGTAATGCTGTTCACGCCTTTATCGAAGCTGGTCAGCGGCCGCTTGCCGGTCAACGTTTTGGCCATGGAGCCGAAATAGGTGGAAGCGCCGGTTGCCACGACGACCGCCATAGCCGAGCCGCTGATGACGTTCGTACCCATGTAGCACATATTGCCGAGCTCCATCGCGTTTGAAGGCTTATTCGTCTTCGCATTGCTCTGGCCGGAACGGCGGGGGACGGTATCCTGTTTCTCTACCGGCAGCGCTTCGCCGGTCAAGGAAGACTCGCTGACGAACAGGTCCTTGGAATGGAGCAGCCGGACATCGGCAGGCACCAGGTCGCCGGCAGACAGATGAATCATATCGCCGGGCACGAGCTCCTCCATATCGATTTCCCGCTTATCGGATTGGCGGGTGACGGTCGTCTTCACCATGGCCTTCAGCTTCTCCGCCGTCCGGATGGAGCGGTATTCTTGCGTAAAGGTGATCAATACGCTGATGGTAACCATAGTGCAAATAATGACGACGGCCTCGATATCATCCGTGAAATACGAGAAAACGCCGAGCGCCAGCAGAATGAGAATGAAAGGATTTTTAAAGCAAAGGAGGAGCTGAACCCACCAGACGGGCGGCTTCTCGCCAGCGATTTGATTCTTGCCGTATTGTTCTCTGCGGGCCTTTACTTCCGGGTCCATTAAGCCCTGAGGGCTTGTACCGAGCTCATTCATCAAATCGTCGGTATCGCATTTGGAGGCTTCGATCAGCCGAGCGGCGATATCCATTTGAGTTGTTGTTTCGCGGACGAATTTGTTTTTTTTTCATGGCGGTTTCCTTCTTTCGTTATCAAAATAGGCGCAAAAAAAAACTCCCCCTGCAACAAGGAGAGCATCGCTCTGACTACCTATTCTCAAAGGAACCGACCGCATGTTAAAGACAGCTTCAATCGCATATATACCCCATGGGGTATATATGCGGAAAGCATGGGGAACATGGGAGGCCCTTGAGACAAGGCTCTTCCTTCTCGCACGATATGGACTTGTAGTTTAATAATCGACTACTCGGACTACTGCTATCGTCCATGAGCATGTTTCCCCCTTTCGGATCCGTTGAATTAACGGTCTTGCCGTTTAGTTCATATAAAAAACCCCCGAGGCTTACACCTAGGGGGTTCATCACGCGCGCAAAAAAACACATTCATTTCCCCCTTGTCGAGCTTTGGCACTATACAACGTAAAGAGAATGCATCTCTCTTAGCCACGTTAAGAAAAGCCTTAGTCCGGCAGTTCCTGTTATACCCATTGGCATCTTTCGATGTTTCCGGGCAGTGGCCTGTGTTTGTATAGGAGCCTCACCTAACGAGGACCTATGAAATACAGACAAATACTACGCCTGACCGATACGATTTGTCAATAGGTATTTTTTTCAATACTTCCGGTCGCCCACTTTTTTTCGGTTTTGGATGGTCAATTGCCCACTTTGCTGCATAAACTGTATTGTCTGTTACGGCATGGGCAGTGAGCCCCAAGCTTCAAGGCGATAAACGCATAGGCGTGTTGACGAATGCGGTCCGGCGGGAGAAAGGGCGCTTGGGTAACGACCCGATTCCGTCCGGGTCCGCTGCGTAGATCCTGGAGGAGGTTTGATCATTGAAAATCCATATTGTGAAAAAAGGCGACACCCTTTATGAGCTGTCCAAAAAATATCATGTCGAGCTGGATAAACTGATTGCCGCCAACCCGCAGCTTGCGGATCCGAACGTTCTCGATGTCGGGATGAAGGTGAAAATCCCGCATGATCCGACGCCGATCGCTCCGCCGACCGATTATTTGTATAAACATACGGTCGTCCAAGGGGATACGCTCTGGAAGCTGGGCAAGGCCTGGGGCGTTCCGCTGCCCGACATGATTGCCGCCAATCCCCAGCTGAAAAATCCGAATGTGCTGATGACCGGCGAGGTAATCTACATTCCCAAGCATAAACCGCACCCGGGCCCCAACCCGAATCTGAACAAGAAGAAGGAAACATCGGTTATTCAGCCGCAGGCACAGCTGCCGGTGGAAGCGGCGCCGTTGAAAGAAATGCCGGAATACACTTACGTGCCTCAAAAGCCTAATGTGGAATATCCGAATGTTGAGATGCCGAACATACCGAACATCGTAATGCCCATGGAAAAGCACATGGAAAAGCACATGGAAAAGCCCATGGAAAAGCCTATGGAAAAGCCCATGGAAAAGCCCGTACATGAAGCGCCCGTATACGAAAAGCCCATCATGGAAAAGCCCGTACATGAAGCTCCTGCATACGAAATGCCCAAATATGAAATGCCTGTGTATGAAGCGCCTGTATACGAAAAGCCCAAATATGAAATGCCTGTGCACGAAGCGCCCGTATATGAAAAGCCCAAATATGAAATGCCAATGTACGAAGCGCCCGTATATCAACAGCCCGTATATGAAAAGCCTGCCGCCGAGATGCCGATCCATGAGAAGTCCCACTACGAGCCGATCTCGCCTTTCATGAACGTGCCTGAGTACCCCGCAGCGGGCAAACTGGAATATCCGGGGGTGACCGAGCCGCTTCCTTACTGGCATCATGCCGAGCAAGGTCTGGAGGGTCTCGCTCAACAGCCCGCCCAGCATCCCTTCATGCCGTACAATGTTCCTGCTACAGAAGTGATGTCCTACGATACCGGCTTCGGGAAGGATATGTGGAAGGAGCCCGAGCTTCCGACCGTTCCTCCTATGTCGGCAGCTCAGGAGCTTCCTTATTGGGGGCAGCCGGCCGGGGCTCCCTCCTATCCGGGTGCGGTATCCCCGGCTGCTTATCACGATTGCGGGTGCGGCCAGCCCGAGCCGTGGTTCGGAGCACATCCAACCGGATATTTTCCGGAAATGGGACCGCTTGGCGCATATGGAGAGCACCCGCGATATCCGCTTCATGAAATGCCGCTCGTTAACATGCCTTGGCAGCCTGTCGCAGGCATAAGCGCCGTCCCGGGATGGCCTTGCCCCGATCACGGACCATGGGATATGGTCGCAGGAGCGCATGCTTACCCGGCTTCACCCTATCTCCATCACGGAATACATGGTATGATTCCTTACATGCCTTATCCTGCTTACGGAGCTTGGGGATATCACGACTGCGGGTGCGGAGGGGCAGGCCGAGCCGAACAAGAGGCCGGCGAAGCGAAAGCGGCCGAATCTCCGACGCACGAAGCGCCTGTCAAGCTTCATGCCGCGCCGCCTTCGAAAGCACCGGCGCAACGTCCGAAGCAAAGCGCGGCCCGCGCCGCGATCAGCTCTTTGATCGAGCGGAACAGCCGCAGATCGAGACCTTCGTCTTCGCGCAGCAAAAATACTCCGTGGCTTAGCCACTAGGCCGCGCTAATGACAAAAATCCCGATAGCCTGGGGCGATCGGGATTTTTTCGTCGTGTTATTAGATTATTAAGAAATTCACATCTTGATGCCCAGCACATGGTCCAGCGGAACAAATCCGATATCGCGGCTGTCGCGGCTGTTGTTGCGGTTGTCGCCCATGACGAACAAGTGGCCGTCCGGCACCGTCCAAGTGCGATTCTGCGCAAACTGCATCGTTTCTTTTATATAGGGTTCGTTCAGCGGCTCGCCGTTCCTGAACATCTGATGGTCCTTCATCTCCAGCACGTCGCCGGGCTTGCCGATCACCCGCTTGACATACATGTTCTGGTCGGTATCTCCGGTGATCAGCTTGAACAGCGGATGCTCCATGAGATCGTCCATCCAGGAGCGGGCCCGGTCGACGCGGCTGTCAATAATGACGATATCGCCGTATTTCGGCTCGTAATGAAACGTATGGGACAGCTTGGAAACATAAATGCGCTGCTCGTTATGAAGGGTGGGATCCATGGAATGTCCAAGCACCTTGGTGGGTTGGAAGACGAATACCCCGATCACGAGCGTCAGAACAAACGCGGCGACGATGGACCTGATCCAGGCCAGCGCTTCTTTAAAATACGGCTGCAAGCAGACATCCGCCTTTCTTCTGTAGAGTTCGAACAGTAGTCCAAGTATAGCACGGCAAAAGTATAATAGTCGATCCCCATGGGAAAAATAGTAAAAACGACACACACTGAGAAAAGACGACTAGAGGGGATCGCCATGATGCTTCAGGGCTTCTGGAATCAGTTGAAGAAGCAATTGAAAAAAAAGCTGCGCCGAAGACGCCGTTGGCTCAATCTGGCCGCCATCATTCTACTCGTGGGAGCTTCGGCGGTGATGCTCTGGCTCCGTCAGGAGAAAGCCGCGGGTACGGAGGGCAAGGGGCCGGAGCGGATGGTGTTCGGACGGCAGCCGGCGGTAACTTTGCAACCGGAGGAAGAAGTGCGGGCTATGGTGGGCGGAATGAGCGGCAAACGGGAAGGCTATACGAAGCGGGCTTATATTTGCGGAGAAGAAGTACAGTGGATCGGGTCCATGAGCTCGGCCGATATACTGTCTTACCATCAAGCTCATCCCGCTCTTATCGTGAGCCTGGGAGACGGGGGAAGCGTTTATTTTACCGAGCACATCCCGGATTTGTCGCCGCAATGCAAAACGAACGCCTACTTCGGGCTCGATGCGAGCGGGAACCTTTCGCTGTTCGAGGGGCTGCCGGGCGAGAGCGGAAGCAATGTCATCCGGACATTTTTCCAGCTGAATATCCAGCATTTGGAGAGCAGTCTGCCGCGGGAAACGGTCAAGCAGCTGTATTCGGGCATTCGCGTGCGCGACCTGGAGGATTACAACAGCGTGCTGTCGACGCTCAGCGATTTCGCGGTGGAAGAGACGGAGAAGGTGATGCAGCCCGCACCGCTTCATTAGCGGCTGAGGCGCGAAAGGGGATCCCACACGGAGGGATCCCCTTTTTCAGTTGAGCGTGCCCAGAGGCACGCATCTTCTTGCCGGTGAAAGTCCGGTCGCGGGAGGGACCAAGCCCCCGCGTAGCTAGGATGCCTACGTATAGCGAAAGCAGTACGTAGAAGCGCATCGACGGAAGTACCTGTCAGAGACAGGGCAAGCAACATGCCAGGCCGTAACATAAAGTGAATCCTGCCGCGTCGTTAAAAAGGCCTCGCAAGAGGGAG
>NZ_JAQAGZ010000070.1 GCF_027533625.1 Paenibacillus gyeongsangnamensis
CCGGGTCTTGTACACACCGCCCGTCACACCACGAGAGTTTACAACACCCGAAGTCGGTGGGGTAACCGCAAGGAGCCAGCCGCCGAAGGTGGGGTAGATGATTGGGGTGAAGTCGTAACAAGGTAGCCGTATCGGAAGGTGCGGCTGGATCACCTCCTTTCTATGGAGTCCATGTTGCCTGCAGGGCAGCGGACATAAAGCAACCACACGGTTGCAACGCACTCACTCGTGTTCAGTTTTGAAAGGGTAATGCCTTTCAATTGGTTTCGCTATGCGAAACTTGCAGGTTTGGTGATGATGGCGGAAGGGAACCACGCGTACCCATCCCGAACACGACCGTTAAGCCTTCCAGCGTCGATGGTACTTGGACCGAAGGGTCCTGGGAGAGTAGAACGTCGCCAAGCCTGCCGCTTTTAGTGGCGAATTTCATAATAAGGGCCCTTAGCTCAGCTGGTTAGAGCGCACCCCTGATAAGGGTGAGGTCGGTGGTTCGAGTCCACTAGGGCCCACTAGGGCCCACCAATAGAATAATTCTTGGGCCCATAGCTCAGCTGGGAGAGCGCCTGCCTTGCAAGCAGGAGGTCAGCGGTTCGATCCCGCTTGGGTCCACCATAATCTACCGCTTTTAGTTTCTTGAGCGGTGTGATAATCTAATACTCCTGCCGAATTCGGCAGAGGATTGTTCCTTGAAAACTGGATATCGAAACAAAGTAATTAGCTGAAGTATCTGAAATGCTTTTAGCTTCCGAATGGATCCATTCTAACGAATAGATCTTAGGTTAAGCTAATAAGAGCACACGGAGGATGCCTAGGCACCAGGAGCCGAAGAAGGACGTGGCGAACAACGATAACGCCTCGGGGAGCCGTAAGCAGGCTTTGATCCGGGGATGTCCGAATGGGGGAACCCGGCTGCGGTAATTCGCAGTCACTCATCACTGAATACATAGGTGATGCAGAGGCAGACGAGGGGAACTGAAACATCTAAGTACCCTCAGGAAAAGAAAACAAAAGTGATTCCGTCAGTAGCGGCGAGCGAAAGCGGATTAGCCCAAACCAGGGGGCTTGCCCCCTGGGGTTGTGGGACGTCAACATGAGATTAGTTTGTTAGGTGAAGCAGTCTGGAAAGGCTCATCACAGAGGGT
>NZ_JAQAGZ010000071.1 GCF_027533625.1 Paenibacillus gyeongsangnamensis
ACTTCTGCTTCCACAATTGGCGTAAGCAGAATTTGCCCGTCAGCTTCGATGGTTCGCTCCGTTACGCGGTAAACGCCCCGAATGGGACGTATTAATTTTTTGTCATTCCAGCTCATTGCACCGAGATAGACGCGCTTACCGTCCCGTTCTTCGCAGCACATGCCATCTTGCTTGGCAATCACCAGCCACTCTTCCGGTGACTCACGACGCAAATTGCGTTTAATGATGAAGTCAACCTGTTCGTTCAGGCAGACGTTCAGATTCTCGATCGCATCATTCCCGGCATCCATCCGAACCAGAAGAGGTTTGTCAGTCAGCCGACGACTATATTCAATGCTATGCAGAAGAAATGCCGCCGCCTCTTTTTGAACATGCGTGCTGCCCTCGCGCAGATTCACGTTGACACCGTAACCTTCCTGTCCAAGGTAAGCAAAGAATGGAGAGTAGCCATCGGTCCCCTTGTAGGTCCGGGAAACGCCTTCTTTCTGTGTGGAGCCATTGTCGAACGGTGAAACATCGAGATCAAGCGGTAGCCACGACGAAGCCTGTACCCCGCCTGATGTAACAGTCACCGGTGTTAATGGGACTTCCAGCGAACGAAGCAGATCGGCCGACTCTTCTAATAGGATCGTTTGCCAGTCATAGCTGGCAGCTGCAGCCAGATCAAGCCGCTGACGGAGGGTCGGCGATGAAGGAACGTGTTTAATGCCAAGGGCTTTGGCGAAAAATTTATCTTCGCGAAAAGGCTCGATGTGATCGAAATCGCTTTTCCCCTGACACAACAGACCCAGGTAAGCGTATAGAACATCGGGGTGTGTGACCGTTGGATTATGAACGCCAGGTAATCTATTTTTTATGAGACGTTTGGCTGTCCGCGTATGTGAAAGAAGCAAGCCGATGAGTGCTAGACCAGAATGTGCTGTCAGTGTTTCCATCGACTGGTCCAAATTGAATCGAACAGGTTTCATCATTGCACCTCCGGGTGAAGTTGAGAAAAACGAAGAGTTCCTCTCTTTTCTCCATTTTAAGCCACCGGAC
>NZ_JAQAGZ010000008.1 GCF_027533625.1 Paenibacillus gyeongsangnamensis
CGAAAGAGCTTGTTCTACAGGCTTTAAAGCAGGCATACGGACGACAGCATCCAGAACAGGGGTTGATACATCACTCGGACCGCGGTAGCCAATACGCCTCCTTAGATTATCAAAAGCAGCTCCAAATTTACGAGATGATTGGCAGCATGAGCCGTAAAGGGAACTGCTACGATAACGCCTGTATTGAGTCGTTTCACAGTGTCCTGAAGAAGGAATTGATTTACCTTAATAAGTATGAGACGCGAGAAGAAGCGAAGAAGAGCATCTTTGAGTACATCGAGGTGTTCTATAATAATCAGCGCATCCATTCTTCTATTGATTACAATACGCCATCTGATTACGAACATATGTACCTGATTCAGGCGGCTTAATATATAAATCTGTGTCTACTGTCTTGACAGAAGTCCAATGTACTTCAATTTGTCTAAGTCGCAGATCAAAATTGATACAGGTACATCAACATCCTTATTGTATTTTTTATGCAATCTTCAAAAAAATCTCGATTATGTACACGCGTTAACGAGTCATGAGTCATCCTATAGTTCAACTGGTTATGGTGCAAAGCTCTAATACATGATAACATGATTGAAAATGAATTCATGGGATGGAGCAATCACGTTGGAAACGGAATTAGATTTGTTTAAATGGAAGCAGTACGAATCAGAGGTTATCTTGCTAACAGTAAGATGGTATTTAAAATATAGCCTAAGTTATCGTGATCTAGTGGAGATGATGGAAGAACGAGGACTACATATGGCTCATACAACCATCATGCGATGGGTTCATGAATTTGGGCCGGAATTAGACAAGCGAATTCGTCCCTATTTGAAGCCGACCAATGATTCCTATAGGACAGATGAGACCTATATTAAAATCAAAAGACAATGGAATATCTTTATAGAGCAGTGGATTCAAAGGGAAATACGATTGATTTCATGTTGTCTGAAAACCGAGATGCTCCCGCAGCCAAACGATTTTTCAAGAAAGCGTTGAATTCACCACACAATCAATCGCCGCGCGTGATCACCGTCGATAAAAACCCCGCTTACCCTATCGCAGTCCAACATTTGAAAGACGAGAAAGCTATGAATCAAGAAACAGTACTACGACAACAAAAATATCTAAACAATATTATTGAACAAGACCATCGATTCCTAAAGAAAGTCATTAAACCAATGCTGGGATTCAAGACTTTCGGTACTGCAGAGAAAACAATTGCCGGGATAGAAGTCATGCATATGATAAAGAAAGGGCAGGTCGAATGCCATCATTCGTCTGTCCTTTCTGCAGTTGAATTAATCAATAAAATGTTTGGTTTGATAGCATAGTCAAACAACAATAGGTGACTATCTTTGATCAGTTTTAATCGTTGCACCAAAACCCTGTGTATGATGGAAATCGGATGATAGATTATGGTGGGCCTATTGAAAAGCATAACGAGGAATGTGTCTATATAAATGGTGGTTGTTTCATAAAACAAAAATTTCAATTTAAAGTCCGATAATATATCGGGCTTTCTTTACTTCTTTTTCGATATCAGATAACATTGTTCTCACCCATGGAATATATTTATCATCAATTATACCGAACGTATATTCCTATTTCAATGCCATCGAAGAGGAATGGACAACTACTCCAAAACGTTTGAAATGTATAATTTAAATTGGTAAGGAGTGACATTATGGTACAGAATTCAACAGGTGTTGTTAGAAATTTAGATGCTTTAGGTAGAGTAGTTATTCCTAAAGAAATACGACATAACTTTAGCATTGAAAATAATGATCCGGTCGAAATGTATATAGATGGGGAGAAAATCGCGGTAAAAAAATACGCCCCCGGTTGTATTTTCTGTGGTTCACTTGAAGCACTCATTACATTTCATAATAAACTCGTGTGTAAATCATGTGCTAATGAAGCACAGAAATAATAATTTAAAATTTATTCACGGTTTATTTCCTTTTGCAATTCGCTAAGCGGTTCGTTAGGATCAATTTTAGTTGTCCAAGGAGGACATAATGAAACAGTCACGCAAGAAACGATTCATTCGTTGGCTGCTACGTCTATTTGGAATCCATAACAAAAAAACTGGAGGGAAAATTAATGAGCGATGAGCTAGAGATGATTTACAATTCATGTGTTGTCAAAATTGAAACTTTTCTTCAGCAGATGGAAGAGTGGCCAGAGGACAGCAATGAATTTCATTACGCAAAAGGTATTGTGGATGAAGCAAGCTCAATAAAATTATTTATTGAAAATGTTGAAGGATTTAATATGAATCAATTTAGTTCGCAAGCAGAGGTATGACTAACAACGAAGCTTAACTCTTATTACTAAATAAATCACTCCTTTTGACTAGATACTTTAGCAGGATCTTATCTATGGAGTTGTTTATTTGAGAATTTTATCAGATCCGTTGTAGTTGCTCGATGCTGTTGATTTTGTCTCTAATCTTATCCATCGTTTCCCAAAGTTCTGACAATGTGTTATCTTTCAGCGGAACAGTTCTATTTCATGGAAGTGGAAAATTTGCATACCAGCAGCTTCTTTAGTTACAATTTAGAAGTAAGCAAAAAATCTAATTTGGAGGTTCATACCATTGAGCTCTCACGCCATAATCAACACAGTTAATGTTGCACGTCTTATGACAATTGGAAAAGTTGAATCCGTCAGCGAAGAATTTTTTGATGTACAACCCCCGCAGTTCAATAACACCATTAGATGGAATTTAGGTCATCTAATCGCAGTTATGGATTCACTAGTGTTCAAACGCATTAGTCAATCGTCAAAGCTTCCTGAAGGATTTGTAGACCTTTTTAAAGGCGGTACAAAGCCTTCTGATTGGACGACTACTCCTCCTTCAAAAGATGAACTTATAACTCTGTTGAAGCAGCAATCTAACGACTTAAACGAAACCTTTGCCAATAGAGCAGAAGAAAAGTTAGAAAATCCATTCCAAATTCGTGACTTTAAGCTTGAAACGGTTGGCGATGTGATCGGCTTTGCCATTGTACACGAAATGATGCATACAACCACCATTTCGGATTTGTTAAAGGTCATCAACTATCAGAATAATTAGCTAATCAAAAGCGGTCAGTTGGAAAATCACTGATCGCTTTTCGTTTTTTTTGTGGCGATTTGCATGAAACTTCTCTTATATAAAGGTTTATGGTGCTATAACACCCGTTGAGCAATAATAACCCAACAGCTTGATTATGCCGTATTTTTCAATTTCTTCTAATTAAAACAAAAAACCCCGACAACGAGGTCAGGGCATACACAATTAACAAATTTATTGAGTAATAGGTACAAACCCGTAGGGTGTTAAAATTCCAACAGTCAAGGCGTTCCGAGGAATTGTTTGTCCAGTCGGTGCCAAGAAAAGATTCCAAGTACCGTCCATCCATGATGATGACCAAGACCCTGGTATTGAGTTTATTTTAAAACTTATTTTTGATGAGGTGTTCTCCAATAATGTAATTCCCTGCTCCTGATCCGAAGGAGATTCAGAGAATCCAAAGCCTACTGAACCCATAAAAATGGGCAAGGGCAGATAAGGATCACTTATCTTTGACCATTGAAAGTTCTGGTACAATCCACTTGGATTCTCAACGGGAGTAAGCGTTGGTAAATTAGATCCGGTAATCGTAATGACGGTGCCGACTTGCATTCTTGAATCAGTAGAGCTAGTAATATTGGTCACCGCAGGATTATCTGCAACAGTGGTAAACGAGAATGAATAAGAAGCATTTCCAGAATTGTTATTTACATTATTCAAATCTGCTTTTGTCACTAAATTGACTGTGTAAATTGTCGATGGATTCAGCTTATCATGAGACACTGTAATTGTATTTGTGTCAAAGCTGGTTTGTATATTTCTTACCGTTTGACCATCGCTATCGGTAAGCGTGACTTGATAAGAACCATTTACAAACTGTTGGCGAAAACGATTAAATGTGGGTGAGTTTGAATCTAAAGTGATTGTAAATGGCGCATCTACTTTCACATCTGTTGATGGAGTACTCACTACTGGAAGCTGGTGTTGCGCCTGTGAGACGGTACTGCTTGAAGAATTTGGAGCCGCAAAAACAGTCATAGGTGTTAGAGCAAGTGTAAGAGCGATAATGGAAGATGAAACAGCTTTTTTCAAACAAATTTCCCCTTTCTAAAATTTTCCACGCTATAATAAACACAAAACAAGTATATCATAACGATCCAAGATATGCATCAAAAGTCACAAATATGAATGATAAATATTTCTAAACATGTGTCTTTAGTCACGATTTCTAGTCTTTCATTTCCCAAAGAACATTTCTAAATTCCCCTATTGTCCTGCTCTATTACATAACTCAGAACCATTTCATTACCCTTAAAAAGATAGATTCTCTCACAATTAGTGCATCGCCAACATCAAATTGTGGCTCTGCATCGTAAATGTCAAAACCATCTTTAACCTTCTCCTGTATATCTTCCCATTCTCTATCTGTAAATACAATTAGCTGTATGTCATTGGGACAAATTGAATTAGAAAGAATTTTGCCACAATCACACTTAAATATAGCCAAAGCATAACCCCCTTCTAATTCAATAAAATTGCTCTTTTAAGGCAATTTGCTTTGTTCTTCAGCTTTCTGTTCCTTCTTGCAAAAGCCTTGTTTGATTCTCCTTTGCCCAATCCCAAAGACCCTTCTACTCTTTCCAGATTAATTCAATACCTCCTACTGGCTTATCGGCTAATAATTTTCCGTTAGAGCTGTTGTTCCCAATCTCTTCGATTTGGACATGGTAAGGTTTTAATAATTTCTTCCAGTCGTGTTCGGAAGTCATGGCAGCAACACTTTTTAGATAAGACTCAACGACCTCTTTAAGATGTACAGCAGTCATTTTGCTGCTATCTATTCCAATCCCTATTTTAAATAAACCATTTTGAGGGTCACTAGCAAATCCAGTTAAAGTGATTCCTTGTTCTGCTTGAAGTTGGCTCAAATTTTTCGAGAAACCGTTGTTAATTTCTTTTGTCGAAATTTCCTTATGTCCCGTTCCTGCAATAATAATTGCAATGGCAACTATACAGGCAATTCCCCCTCCAAAACGATGCATAATCAAATATGCATCAGATGGTTCAGCATTACGAATCTTCCAGCCAATACTAGCAAACCATGCTGCCCGAGGAGCAAACAAGTTGAACAATCCAATAAGCACTAAAAATATTGCTAGAGTCTCCAACACACTCACCACTTTCCTTATAATCCCATTTCGATTATTATACCATCAAATGTAAAGAGGAAAAGCTACCTAATTTTCCGGTAGCCCCACTCCATGTTCCTCAATGATTTTCAGTTTAACATTTGATAAACATAACATTTTGTAGTCACAGCCCCATTTTCATTCAACATTGCAACATTTCAATTCTTCATTACGTCTCTAGAGGTAAATATAAGCAAAGGAGAGGATTTGTTTATGAAGCTTAGTGCAAAGAATTGGCTTTTAGGAGGATTAACCGCCGTAGCATTAGTGACAATCTCGGCTTACACATTTCCCAATGCCTCCAAACCAAGTGCGGTATACGCGGCTAATCAAACTAGCGCTGCCGAAAAACATGCTATAACGGTTAATGGCGTGGGTGAACTCATGGTAACTCCAGATGTTGCTTATGTAACTATGGGAATCGTCACTAAGGCGGATAGTGCCAATAGTGCTCAAACCCAAAATGCTCAAAACTTCGCTAATCTTGAAAAAGTACTTTACGACAATTATAAGCTGGAAAAACAAGATGTGAAGACAATCGGATTTCAAGTTCAACCTGTCTATTCATACGCAGATAAAGAACCCAAAATCACGGGGTATAGAGCAACTCAAACTGTTCAAGTGACTTATAGGAGTTTGGATAAAATAGGTGAATTATTGGATGCGGCTTCCGGTGCGGGAGTAAATCAAATCAGTGGGGTACAGTTTGATACGGAGAAACGTCAGGACTATGAAATTCAAGCGATCGACAAAGCTATGAGTAACGCTGAAAGTAAAGCTAAAGCGATTGCCAAAGATGCCGGTAAGGAGTTAAAGGGCGTAATTAATGTAAGCCAATTAGGGAATTCAAGCGTTCCTGTTCGTATTGATAACGTGGGAGCCATTGCTATGGAACAAGCTGATGTTTCTAACGCAACAACGTCTATTTCGCCTGGACAGCTGAAGATCACTACAAACGTAACTGTACAATATGATTTTCAATAAGTTAATTTAACAAAAAAAGACCACACCATTTCTTTATGATGGTGTGGTCTTAGGTTTGTGCTGAGAAGGTAAATTGAGAAATTTTTTTGTCTATTCGGTCTACCCTTTCGAGGGAGTGACTAAATTGGTACGGCAAGCAAGAAGATTAAATTCAGGTCAAAAAGTCGAAAAAAACTTTTCAAGTAGCTGAATTCCACCTGAATGGGGCCTTTTTATTTAAATAATCTAATAAGTAACAATCTTACCTCCCTAGCTTCTGCTGGAGGTTTTTTTGTTTCAAAGAAAAGTCAAATAGAATAACCATAATAAAATACTTTTTGTCGGAAGGAATCCTGTAGGCCTTTAATAATACACCGTCAGATACCTTGCACATTTTAGTAGGTATTTATGACTAATTTTAACGAATATTAAACGTATTTCGACAATATTTTTAATCATAAAATGTTATTATGTCGTTAACAACAGAAATATGTCATTCAATATGGCTTGATAATACGTTCTCGGTTATGAGTAATTATTTATTTAAGCGAAAATGAAGGAATCAGTGGACGTTGATACGTTACCGGTTTAAAAAATTCTTTTTAGAGGAGTGGATTATTATGTTCATCGTTTTATTAATTGCTATGCTTACCCTCATCCTTATTGCTTACCGAGCTAAGAAAAATTACTTAAGAGAGATTCAGGAATCTAAGTACATGGAAGAAATGATGGAAAAGTTAAATATTCCTACAGTGAAAAGAAAGTACATAAGAGACTTAAATAAACGGAGAATCAAAGTCCACATCCGCAAAGAACTGAACTCAAATTAATACTCAATACTGATTAGCCTCGTATACACATCCCTCTCCATTAATTGACTAGAATCCTTTATGAAAAGTTAGTCATTCTTTGTGAATCACATGTTAATATATAGAATACATGTAATAAACCGACCATCTAAATGACGGTCGGCTTGTAAACGAATCAATTAGAACGGTTTCCGATAAACTTTAATGATCCGCACGCCACTTCGGATAAGTTTTTGTGCCGTTACTAAATTAATTCTGACCAATACCGAAACATCAGTCGAGTTTTCCACGTCGAATACCTTGAAAATCCGACCATTTGCGAATAATACACCTTTTAATTCAACTTTCTTTTTCGGAGAAGGCTTCGGATCAGAAGTAGCAAAAATGGTACGCATTACTCCTGCACGAAGAAGCGCTGCCGCTTGTTGCGCGGTCGTCCGCACGCCAAATACTGGATCAATTTCAACTCCAGTTGTTTTCGCTTCGACCTCGACAATCAGAAAAAAACGGTTGCGAATCTTTGCGATACTGTTCGCTCCGATGGTTATTGGTTGCGCCATGTTCATCACCCCCTTCGTACTAAAGTACGGGGGATGTCATTTATTGGTCAGTAATAAACACCTAATGTAACGATGATTTGTTTCGTCTCGAATATAATTCCGGATGAACTGGTCTCTCTTACCACTTCATTCAAAAACAATCACCATCATTTCATCCTAGTTCCAACAAATTTGTTTCTGCCTACTAACGCCGCACCAACCGGCTCCCTTGTTGTCTTCGGATAGTCTCTTTCCCACCCTCGTTAAACAATGGATACAATTTTTCTTGTTTAATTTTATCAATTAGGCTTTGTGTATCTTTTAACTGCTGATTTAATTGCTCAAACAAGTTTTCAATAGGTTTCTTACGCTTGATATCCTTCTTCTTTTCTTCTCTCAAAAATTTTCTTTGCAGATACAATCCATTTAACTCTTTCTTGAAAACATGTTCCTGATCTGTATAGAATGCCGATGTACCAACGGACAGGATTCTGATTCGCTTGTTAAGATTAGATTTAATGTTCATCTTCATTTTTCGATTTCTCCTCTTCTTCTCTCTTTATTATCTCTCTATTTTGACCTATCCCACACTGGATACAGGTTATGTGTGAAATCTATTTAAATTAGAATGAATTTGGAGCTTAGAATTGATGTTCATGCTTCTTAATTTTTTCAGGATACCTGCTAAATCTTTGAAAGTAAATCCTGTCCCAATATTCCTTTCCATTATCAACGGGTGAAGCATGTTCGCTCTGAATCTTGTCTACATCATAAATAAATGAAATATTGTTATAGTCGAATCGTTTCATTAGGTTAATAGCCGACTCTTTGTTTTGCGTATCTTTATCGAAGGCTATTACAATCTCGATCTCGTCATTCAGTAAACATTTCAGCATCTCAATTTGAGCGTCAGAAATATCCTTGCCCATCGTTGCGACTGCATTCCTATAGTTCCACTGGTGGGCAAGCATGACCGATTTCTCACTTTCGAACACAATTACGTGATTCATTTCATGAATATGGTTAATGGCTTTATCCAAACCGAATAGTTCAATTGATTTGTTGCAAGGGTATAGGAACGTATATTTGGATACACTGTTCTGCTCGGCATCTTTAGCGATTCTACCCTTAACCCCTACAAGTTCACCATAACAGTTACGTATAGGGATTGTGATTCGTTCTGTTTGAATGTCAAAGCCAATCTCGAACAACTGTTGAGTATTGTAATCAATACCTTCCTTGATAAAATCGATATGCGGATACATCACATATTGATTAAGTATTCGTTCATCCAATACCTTATTAGGCTTGAGTTCAATTTCCTGCTTCTGTTTGGTTAGTGTGATAATTTGATGGCTCATAGAAACATTGTCAAACCAAGCATCATCATTGAATAAATGTTTGCGGACAATATATACACATGCACCGATAACCTTTTTAGCTTCTTGCTTTGTTATAGCGCCATATTTGAGGTATGCTATAAGATTGTAAATGTCACCGCTAATATTTCGGGTCTGTACATTTAAGAGTAGTCTTTCATCGTTGGATACTTGAACACTTGACGTATTGTCTCCATCTGGCAATGCGGCCACCACATTTTTCCCTCTCACTCTGACATTATGGCATCCAAGTAATTCGAGCAATTGTTTAATTTTACCGTCTTCATAGATTTTTCGTTTAATTTCTATATAGTTCATGTTCTCATTCCTTCTTATACTAATATTAGATAATCCAATCATACATATCCCACTTTTTGGGGTTGGAAGAACGCCTTACCTCCTTGCACTGCCAAAGCTCTAAAGTGCACACACCCGCCTACAGCGGCGTGTCGTGCTGCGAACTTGGCTAGTGCTTGGCTTCCAACCCAGTGAAAGGTAGATAGTTTAAATTGATACCTCGAAGAATTTTTTCTTATATATATAGAGTAAATTTTCTTCGACCCCCCACTAAAACCCTTATAAATCAAAGATTTTGATACTCGAAGAATTTCAATTAGGCTAAAATTTCTACGTCTCCAATTTCTTCGAGGGGTGCTAAAGAGTAAAAGTTATTCTTTTGACCGTTGACAGGGTTAACTTCTTCATTTATCCTTATTCCAATTTCCTTGCACAATTGGTGAATAATTCTAACTTTATTTTTCCCCACTGTCTTAATATCTTCATCAGAATTGTTGTTCTCTTGAATAATTTTGTTTATCCAATCTCTAAAACCTGTCTTGCTTTTACCAGCAACAATTTCACTTGCGGTATACTTCTCTTTCTCGCCATTTTTTATAAATTGTGCGGCCTCTTCGAGATATTTTCTTGCTTTATTAGTGAAGCTCTGAACATCAAAAACTTTTTCATAATAAACTTTATCAATTCCAAAGTGTGAAGCAAGACGTTCGACCCATCCTTTTTTGTGAGTATAGATGATAATGTAACATTTATTATTCTGATTCAGGTTTCTAATGTTCATGCGATGAATGATCTGCGAGAAGTCAGCTATAACCAATGATTCATATAATTTCTGTACACTCGGATTATTAAACCAAGTTAGGTCATCATAGCTTTGCTTTCCTGTTTTAGTACCGTCTTCATTTTGGTCGAATGATGATTTAGTACTTATATCCGTTTTAACCCCAAACATAGCAATTGCATGTAATTTATAATGTGTCGGAAACCTGAACGGTAATCCATACATCCATAGTGCGGGATATGTATCTAGTGCATTAGTGCCAACGGCATTCATGAGCGATAAACTATAAAATTCTTCTTCATCCGTTTTCAAGCTCGTATATTCCTTATAGATGGAATAATCAAATACTTTTTCCTTATAGAATTGGTTTTGGTGCAACGATTAAAACTGTTCAAAGATAGTCACCATATTGTTGTTTGACTATGCTATCAAACCAAACATTTTATTGATTAATTCAACTGCAGAAAGGACAGACGAATGATGGCATTCGACCTGCCCTTTTTTTATCATATGCATGACTTCTATCCCGGCAATTGTTTTCTCTGCAGTACCGAAAGTCTTGAATCCCAGCATTGGTTTAATGACTTTCTTTAGGAATCGATGGTCTTGTTCAATAATATTGTTTAAATATTTTTGTTGTCGTAGTACTGTTTCTTGATTCATAGCTTTCTCGTCTTTCAAATGTTGGACTGCGATAGGGTAAGCTGGGTTTTTATCGACGGTGATCACGCGCGGCGATTGATTGTGTGGTGAATTCAACGCTTTCTTGAAAAATCGTTTGGCTGCGGGAGCATCTCGGTTTTCAGACAACATGAAATCAATCGTATTTCCCTTTGAATCCACTGCTCTATAAAGATATTTCCATTGTCCTTTGATTTTAATATAGGTCTCATCCGTCCTATAGGAATCATTGGTCGGCTTCAAATAGGGACGAATTCGCTTGTCTAATTCCGGCCCAAATTCATGAACCCATCGCATGATGGTTGTATGAGCCATATGTAGTCCTCGTTCTTCCATCATCTCCACTAGATCACGATAACTTAGGCTATATTTTAAATACCATCTTACTGTTAGCAAGATAACCTCTGATTCGTACTGCTTCCATTTAAACAAATCTAATTCCGTTTCCAACGTAATTGCTCCATCCCATGAATTCATTTTCAATCATGTTATCATGTATTAGAGCTTTGCACCATAACCGTCACTACTGATACCTATCTTATTCATCATCTGTTTGCAGCATCTGCCTATGAAACGCTGATTGCCA
Source organism: Paenibacillus gyeongsangnamensis (assembly GCF_027533625.1). Taxonomy (GTDB): domain Bacteria; phylum Bacillota; class Bacilli; order Paenibacillales; family NBRC-103111; genus Paenibacillus_G; species Paenibacillus_G gyeongsangnamensis. Next base: position 11,280 of record NZ_JAQAGZ010000008.1, read on the forward strand.
TAGACAACTCGAAAGCCAATCCGTTTTTGGGAAATGCTTATCTCACCTACAACCACCGGGGATCAGTTTCTTTCATTCAGCGGTCCGTCGACAACGGAATCTCGTTCTTTCGCCGGGATTGTGTATGTAGGGTGGATTACGCTGGACCCGGTGTCTGCATTTAAGTTGCGCCGTTCACTTGACGGGGGAGCGACATTCCAACCGGAGGTTGTTGTCTCGAGCTTTACGGTCGTGCCATCTCCCCTGCCCATACCGAATTATGCTTTTCGCGTCCTGACCTTCCCGAATGTCGTAAGGTCGGCTACAGCAACCAATGGGACGGTTTACGCTGTATGGCAAGACAACCGGCTTGGCTAGCGGATATTTTATGTCCAGATCCTTGGACGAAGGAGTGACATTGACTGCGCCCATGAAGGTTATGGACAGTCCCGCGGGCACACAAAATTTTTTCCCGGCCATTGACGTGTCATGCGTCTCCTTGGCCATGTCGACCGACAACAAGATGAGAGGTGGTAATTCGTTCAATCCGTTGATTTTGTCCATGTGATGGATTAAACTTCATAGTAAGAGCACCTCCTTGATGGTGTTGGTTCTCAAACCCGTCGACAAACCCATCATACCGAGGCGCTCCTTTTTTTACAAAGCCCGTTTCTTAGGACTAACAGGACTGTTTAGCCAAACCAACCCAAGCTCCCCCTCATAATAGTCTGGAACAAAAACCAATAGAGAACTTATCCATATACTCCATACACTTCTCATAAGGGGAATATTTATTTTCTCTTGCATCTGGCTTCATTAACCGATCAGGCACAGGCCATACAACCCAATGATTTGATTTTATCATGTTAGATGTCAAACGAAAAAAGCCTAGAAGGGCTTCTTCCTAAATGTCATTCCTCTTTGTTTCGAAACTCGGGGTACGCTTCTTTTAACTCAACAATGGATCCAAACTTTTCGGTTTCGAATACGAGCTTGGCTGGAGCCTTTTCAGTTTTATTTTTAATGATATGGCCGTAATATTGGCCGTTTTTTCCAAATACAAACATGGTCTTATCTGGTTCGTTAACCAACACGTATCTTTCAATCATTGTTAGAGCCCTCCTAACAAGTTTCCTTGATTTGAACCAATTATAACATTTGAAAACATAGGTTCGTGATCACCTTAAGGTAAAATTCCGGTATCTTCCTGATTTCCTTAACAGGATTTAAAAATGTGCCTCTAGAAAGAAAACATAAAAAGGTTTTCCACATGAATTGATAAGTTCTCACCTTGCAGTATACCTAAAAAGAAGATAGGGACCTCTACTTATCTCGTTACCACAAACCAAATGTGAAGTACTGGATTTTATTTATTCTGATTTCCATTCTGATAGCTCTTCGTACCATCTTGCTGGATTACCATGAGGATAAGTTCTTTTTAGATAATCTTTACCGCCATCTACAGAAACTTCCCCACAACTGCATTTTTGGTAATCGTGGGTTGACTTTGATTCTATAGTGTCATTACACGATAAGCAGCGAATGACATTTTTGATTATTTTTCTCAAGTTATCCCCTACCTAATATAATACTCACATTTGAATTATAACTTAACGATCTAAATGATTTCATTATTTTCCTCAAATTAAACTTTATCTTCGTAACACTCTAGTCTGATGTTCACCCTAGCGATTACCAGGCCAAAGCAGAAAGCCAAATAATAACGACTACCTTTTGCCCGCCTGCTATTACGAATTAGGTAAGTTTAACGAAACTTTTATCCAGTTAGCTCAGCCATATACCTCCCAATTCTTCAACTTTCCATTCTAACTGCTTTATATATTCCAATATTTGGGACTGAGTCTTCTTTGTAATATATCCCAGTACCCCTTCATTCTCCATATTCAATACCTTTTCGAAAAAAGTACTTTTCTTACTTATAATTTTACAACGAGAGTTTCTAAACGACAGAAGAGTCTCTAAGAATAGCTCCCAGTTTTCTAACCTATTATGTAAAAGCATTAGCTTATAATAATGATTGCAATTATTAGTAAACGGAAAGTCAAAGTATTTCTTATTATACTCAATTGATGCTCTCAGAATATTTATCTTATTCTCAACCACTCGAATTAGCTCGTCCATAATAACACCATCCTTATTAACAGAATTTGAAAAAGCAGCGTTAATAGTTAAGAGGTATGGAAAACTGATTATTCATGCAATCTTTTTTTCTATTATCAATTAATTCAGCTACCTCCTGGATATCAAAAGTGATATCGTTAAATGAAGAATTAGGTCTTCTACTCGCAGGTGTCAATTTTCCCTCCAATATCAATCCAATCAATGAGATTACACTTAGGCCAAGTCCTGGATATCTCATAAGAATTTCCCGAATTGTGATTCTTTGCGTATGTTCAACGATAATTGCACCCCGGCATCTCACAATAAGATCAAGCAAAGATTCGATCTTTACATATCTTTTCCCTTGATGAATCATTGGCTCTAAATAGCCAACATTTACAAGCTTTCGAACATATAAGCGATCCAATCCCAACATCAACGATGCTTCAATAAGAGTGATGCGGTTGTTTTTATGTTTAGTTTCATTAAAAGATTGCTGCCTTATTATTGGCGAGTTGCTTACTTCTTCATCTACTTCAATATGTCTTGACGAAATTACTCTCAATACTCTGCGTCGATTACCTTTTGTCAATTGTTCTATCCAAAATTGCTGGTAGGCTTCATTAATTTCAGAAAAATCATTCTGCATGAGAAGTTGTTCAAATTGTGTTTTTTTCCAAAATTTTTGTGTACCCTTTTCGCGGGAAATGAAATCTTCTAGAACAGATTTAAAGTTAATTGGAAAGTTTGTATACATCCAATTCACCATAGCAATCTTCTCTATCAAAAGAGCCCCACTTGATAGTGACTCTTTCTTAGTTCTCTCCACTACTTGTTTGACATTTATTAAATGACTCTTCATTCCATCGACTAGATATAAACTTGCAAAAATTAATTGTATGCCATTACTCAACGACAAATTGGAAAATGACGTAGTTTGTGATGGATTCATAATCAACTCGAGTAGTTTTCTTTGGCTTTCAATTACAGTGTTATTCCTTACATTACATATTGGAACATCGCACAGGTCATGCCCACATTCACATGTGCTTTTTATTAAGTCTTTATAATTCACCTTTTTTCCACAAAAGCAACTATTTAATAATTGAATCCGATGTTCTAAGCAGATGTCGATTACTTCAAAGTTCCATGCCAATCTATGATGTGGTGTATTTCTAAGACAAGCCGGACAATACTTTAGGCCTCTTTTGTATAGAATCTTATGGAAAATCGCTTTATCATGAATCTCTCTTTCCAGTGTATTCAAACTTAGAGAAGTCAGAGTTTCACAGTCTAAACCGGTATAAGAAGAGATTCTTTCGATAACTTGATGAGACAATAAACTAATGTCTAGACCACGCGGAATCCCAAACAATTTGAAGAGGACCCCCATATGTTTGTAATGATTCACAAATGCTGATCGATATAAATATCCTAATAAACTCTCACCTGAAAGTGTATACGGTTGTATTAATAATGCCAATTTCAATTCCACCTTTTACTTCATGTTTCATATAACCTTTTGTGATAGACGTTTGATGCGAGTTTTCCGTTTTCGTCTTTCCAACAATCTCCAAATAGTCTGATAATAAAGGTTTAATTGTTGAGAATCCAGACTTTGAAAGTCGTCAAAAGTAACTTTATACGCCGGTATCATACCAATGTCTTCATACACAATAAAAATGGAATCCAAGCACGATGGATCATAATAAACATTAATTTGCTTCGTATCTTTTACCTCTTGCATAAACCATTTTTCCCTAACAGCAATTGCACAGGTGTAATACGAATCTTGAAATAAAATACCATTAATTGTTATCAATGCTGTATCAGCGATTAGAATCTTGCTCATTCTATTAACCTCCTATTTTAATTTCTTACTATCATTTTTACGATACGTGATAAAGATAACCTGATATACTTTCATGACATTGGATAAAAGGGCGAATTAATAGACTTCTAGAGTTTTCATTGCTCATTTTTTCCAACTTCTTCTCTTACGATTTTTTAACTGATCTTTAAGTATATGTATCATCACTTGATAATTTTCAGTATTTTCTTGGTCCGCGACTCCATTATTAGAAATACGGTATGCTATTGTTAAACTTCCATCATTCAACAATACAAGAATGTAATCATCGTCATAGTTATCAAAGTATATTGAAATATTTCTTAAATCTTTACCATACCACTGCTCACGAATAGCAATGCTGCAAGAATAAATAAATCCCTTAAAAAGAATCCCCTTTTCCGTTACCTCGGCTTGCTCTAATGGAAATTGATCATATAATTTTTCCACGATACTACACCTCCTAGTAATCTATTATCTCTATTATGACCAATCGCTAGAGTATACATACATATATATAGTATTTATAATTAAATACTATTTTTCTACCGTGTTTATCTGAGTATTGGTTGACTACACTCTTAATTAGAGGTGTAGTTTATGTCTGATTCAGTGTTGAAATTAATAGGTAAACGGATACGGGATTTGCGAAAAGAAAGAGGTCTGTCTCAGGAGCAATTAGGTGAGTTAGCTAATCTAAACTATACCTATATTGGGGGAGTCGAACGAGCGGAGACCAATATATCTGTCCTTAATCTTTCAAAAATTGCACAGGCCTTGAATGTCGGGGTTTATGAATTATTTTCTTATACAAGGCTAAGCAATCAAACAAAAGGCAAGTCAAATGAAATGGATCAGATAATAGACCTTCTCCTATCGATAAGTCCAAGAGAAGTGAAAAAAGCAAGAAACATTTTAATGGAAGTTTTCGATAAAAATTAACGGCGGCCCTAAGAGGCCGCCGTTTGATTTCTAAATCATTTTTATTTCTATGTTTATACACTTAGTGCAGGTCCTTGTGCTTTCTGTGTGTTTCTTTTCTTTTTCCTTTTAATCATCAATTGCTCTTTATACTTATTCATCGCGTTATTCTCAGTTCCAAGCGCCGCCTCTAAATCAAAATTAGGGTCAGAAAAAGGATTTGTAACGAAAGGTCTGGCAACTTGCTTTATTTTCAGAAGTGCTCTAGCCAGATGTGATTCAGTAATACTATCAGCACCTGCTTTAACAGCAATGTAGGTCGCATACTCAAGAAGCTTCATTACATAAAAAGGTATCCCATTCGAGATAAAATACAGTTTATCTGCCATCCTCGGATCAGCCAGATTTGCTAAATCAGCGAATGGAAGCAGTTTGTCAACTTTTTGTAGGAAAACTCTAAAAGTAAGGACTTCATCAACGGTACCATATGCGAAGACCTCTAGAGCAACTTTATTACAAAATCTTCTGTCCAGTTGCGGATTACTAATAAATATTTTTACTGACTCAGGCATCCCGCAAAGAATAACAGCAATGCTAATTTCTTCAGTAAAAGTCTTGACCCAATTCGATGCTGTAGCAAGTACATATTCGGTATCTGCATCAATTAAATGTTGGAACTCGTCAAAAATTATTACTTTAATACCAAGTTCCTTAACATAGTAATGAATGCGACTTGTTAGCTCAGTCTCAGATCCTTTATGGCTAAAGGGATCCCCCATATCTTCAAGAATTTTTGATGCCAGCATCCTCGGAGTTGCCTTTGGTGGAACAATCACTCGTAATACAGGGATGTGCGTATATTCTCGATCATCAGTAACTTTAATTTCTCTTGGATATCTAGCCGTAAATTCTTTGGTTACAGTACTTTTCCCCGCACCAGTTGGACCAAAAATAAATAATCCATCCGGGCTAACAGAGTCTTCCGACAAGTCCAGGATCATTTCCATTTCCTCAAGCAGATTTTCATACTTTGGATGATGCACAATTATCTTTTTGACTTGCTCAACACGTCGTTTCAATTCTTTTTGATCTGGTGCATTTCCATTTAGTCGTTCAACATCCATTTAAATAATCTCCTTTTCACCACTTCCCCAACTGTCTGCAATTTCATCTAAATCTACGTTGGCTACATGCAGAGCACCGGGTTTAGGTTTCTCAATTATAGTTTCATCCTGATTATTGACAGATTTTGAGGGTTGTATTCCTCCTTTGCTTTCGGAAGGGGTAATAATTGAGATATTTAAAGATTCTGCAATACCAGGGATCTGTTCAATAGGCACACCGTTAATTGCACTTCCTATACTCTCCTTGGCTGCCCCTTCTTTTCTTTTCCTACGTTTAACCCCTTGGTATTCTAATTTGCACTCTTGTTGAATTTCTTCAATATTGAGTCTTGCCCTGCCCTGCAGAGAGGAATCATATTCATTAAAAGCACTGCCATCCTTGTTTGTAAGATAAGCTAATAATTCTTCGTGGATCGGAAAATTCTTGTCTATCTTTTTTCTTTCCAACCCTCCATTTTTGATAAAGGCTTCAATGTAGCGTTTATTAAATTCATCTTTTACATAAATAACTCTCATATCTGAACCATAGCGAATCAATACTTGCCGACTCTTTCCTTCGCGTTCCAGTCGCTTTCTTAATTCGTTTAACTCGTCGCTAAAAAAGAAGTGGCCCATAAGCTCTATTCCCCGAGGAACAATTGTACGGGTATCACTAGTTGTTGAAAAAACGAGTTCCAAATACTGACGGTTATACGGTAGTCTAGGGTGGACTTTCATTTCTTTAAGTGCTAATGACCAAACATGTTCTGGTACTCCTTGAATGTTCTGACCTCTGTTAAAGTTATTAGCAACCAAGTCAACAATAGCTATATATGCGATATGATACAAACCTTTAATATCGACTACTGCTTTTGCTTTTGCATCATATTCCCCTTTTTCTTCTGGATTTGAAAAAAGTGAGCCGACTAATCCTTGGAAAGCTTTATGATTTAGATTCCCTAATGCTTGTTCAACGGATCCCTTTTGATGACCAGAAGCTACCTCGGCATATCTAAGCCCAATGTGTAGAGCCGAACAAACCTCCTCTACCTCTTTTGCATCATTTACTTTTGCATTATCCAAAAGTATTGATTGAGGAACCCCGTATGCAGTCCAATTCTTCTCGACTCTCGGGTATAACACTTTGAAGCCAGTCTTGGGTAGTATGCAATGTAAGATTAATTGTTTCCAAGCAGCAGCATCAGGTTCTTTTTTGAAAATAATATGAAAACCCATTGGTTCACCTGTTGCTTGATCGATTCCATACAACAAAACTGGTCTGTATACTTCTTCTAATTCAAAGTCGACAATTAAGCAATCGATTGGAGTCCAATCACATTCCATTACTTCAAGAGGTCGAGTTGCTCTTGAATTTGAACGTACGCCATTATGTTTTAAATCTGCTTGATTTACTCCCATGATTTCTTTATCTCGTTCGTAAGTATCCACCGTTCTCTTACGTATCCTTCTATATGTTGATTCAGAAATTATGTTTAATTTCTGCCGTGCCTCCCGGGTTAGATTTATTTTGTTTATTTCGGCTTCCAGCACATTAAATTCGTCTCTTACAGATAAGTATTCGACCTTATTTCCATATTTAAAAACTATCGTAGAAACCTCTTTCATAACATCCTCAGAGATTCTATGATTTTTGGGACCCGTCTTTTTGGGAATTAAGTCTAATTTATTCTCACGTTTGTACCATAATTGTAGCCATCTGTAAATCGAAGCGGAAGAAAGTGAACCATCAGGCTTCAACTCTTCAGGATAGCTATCGATATAAGCTTTTAACTGTGACGGCCTTAATTTGCCTTGAATTATTGGCTCAATTACCTTGTACCGTTTTTCCATAACGCCAATTTGTTCTTCACTGTAATCCTTTATATCGTATTCAATTTCAGTTCTTTCTCGCCCTTCTTGCTTAAAGAACAAGCTTTTCTCATTATAAGCCGTCAAGATATCATTAAGAGAGAGCAATTCTTTCAAGTTGTATGATAAATTTAATACTTCAACTTCATGTTCTCTAAGTCGAAAAACTTCGTATTCGTTACTTCCAATACGAAAATGAGTACCATATTTTAAATCGACTAACATTAGCTTCTCTCCTCTCCTGCACTGACTCGTAATATGGAGTCATCTGACAGCTTTACATTAACTAATTCTGTTGATATCTCTTGTAGGTAAATCAGCTGATAAACAGCTCTATAAAAGTTCTCCTCATCAATTTCTTCACAAGATTCCCTTAATTCATATAAAAACATTTCCGTTTTTAACTCTAGTTGCTGCATAATTTGATCCATGATTTCGTCTGATACTACTTGGGTCCCTAAGTGACGTAGCAATGAAAGATTGGCTTGCAAGTATTTTGTATTTATCTCATTCTCTGTGAATATTTCGTAATGCCAGCCGCGAGCTTCACAAAATTTTCGTCCAGCCTCATATTTAATAACATTTTTAGGGCTATTTTTAAACCGAAGAGCTTTAACCTCGATAATGAAGACACGGTTATCTTCTAAAATTAATTTAAAATCGGGATAGTATTTATGCTTTTTCCCGTTCACTAAATAATCGATACATTCTGGTTGATAAAAAATTTCTACAACTCGTATATCAAAGTCAGCCAATCTTATAAAGTTTCTCTCAAGGAAACTTTCCCAGTGAATCATATCACCAGTTTTAAGAAATGGTTCCTTACCGCGGTAACCTTTCCTTTTGGGTTTAATTTCTCGAGCTGGTTTGTACGGCAATTTTAATCACCTCTGTTGATTTCATAATTTATGATAAAAGTATTGACATTATTGAGGTCTGACAAACATATCTTTCAAACTTCAACCGATATCTTGAGTACGGTATTCCTTAATTAAAAACAAAAAAGACAGTAACTAGAGTTACCCTAGAGTTACTGTCTTATGATTATTTAATCATTTAAGCTTTGTTTTCCAAAATAAATTGTTCAAGATTAGATGTTCTTTTCAATAAATATAAATCATCTGAAACAATCTTCTCATTTACAGGAGTTATGCCACTCTTTTTCAACTCACGTAGTAACTTCTCTGTTGATTTATATTTTGTAATTCCTGTTTTCACAATCTCGACTGCAGGAATATAATTATTCTTAAACTCAAAATAATCTTTCATATTTATCAGTTGTCTGTTTTTTTTATTAACTTTTGAGACTTTTATGAAACCATTATTTACCCACCTCAATACACTACTATGTTTAACTCCTAGATCTTTGGATATATCTTCGCACCTGAGAAAATCGCCCAATAATATATTACTGAGTTCATTTACATCAAAGTAAAACTTATTTAATCCTAAAGCAAAACTATCTATTTGGGAAGGATTAATTATCCCTAGTTGAAGCATTACCAAAAAATCAGTAAGATCAAGATCATACGTAAAACAAAGCTTTGTTGCATCTCTGAATGATATTAAGGAGTCTGAATGAATTGAACTACAACGACCTTCGATTTGTCTGATAAAATCAATAATATCCTCCTCATTAAAGCTATATTCAGCCTTCCCTTCAATTTTACAGTCAACAATTGGTGTAAGTATTTCTTTCTCAATAATTCTTCTAACTTGTTCTTGGCTAAGCCCCAACAAACGCACAGCCTCTTTTCCAGATATTCCTTTCTTACTTTTCTTTCTTGGTATATCGATAAGTTTAATTTTATTATTATCTTTATTAATAAACCCCGATGTCCAGTATGTTTGTAAATACTCTTCTAGCACAAGTTCTATAAAATCAAAACCAGTTAATCCCAAAAAATTATCAAAGTAACTGGATTTAATCATATGCTTTAAATTTCTCTTGGCAATACCACTAAGTGCTAGTAATCTACTCTCATCTATTAATTTATAGAAGCTAATTGGCCAATTTTCATATATTTGAAATGCTCTCTCGCAAGCTGTATATAAGTTCCCATTTTTTAAAGGTTGAGATGCATGGCTGTGCTTTTTCCCATTCCCACCATTGACCCATCTTACTGAGAATATCAATAGATAGTATAAATTCTCCAAAGATAATTGGCCTAAAACTTCATTTGATTCAGATTTGCTGCTTCCCAATAACCGTTCCATTAAATAGTTCGACAGTTCTCCGTGTACTTTAATTACATTTGAATTTTTGAAATCAAAACCACACTCACACCTAAAAAAATCAAATTTTACTGGATTAATCAATTTTTCGCACTTTTCACATTCCTCAATTAATAAACACTTATGAATCGGACATGCAACAAACAAAGAAAGCTCCCACAATAAACTATGAATATTTCTGTCACCCAGACATAATGGACAAATCCGAGGTCTCGTTAAACACGACCCAAATTGCCTAAACAAGAACTGCATGTTATGTGGTAATTCAAAATAATTTTCAGAAATCCTAAATCCGAGTATCATTTTTTTTATTTCCTCGCCCTCAAGTCGAAACACTTCCTTAGGAATATCAAAATCAATAACTTGACTCGGAAATATCAAATTCAATGTTTTATTATATAACTTCCATCCTGCAAGTTTATAAATCCACATTGGTTCTTTATAGTGATTCTCCTCGGTAGTTCTTCGGACAAACCCTCTTAGGCTCTCGTCTAAATTAGGTTTGGGAGTTATTAAAAGTTGGTTTTGATACAACGGGAACACCCTTCACTTTTTTTCAACAGTATTCACTTAGAATTTTCTATTTAATCTATGGTAAAGTGGGAAATTTCAAAAGTGATTCTTCAAAGAAGGTGTCCGTACAGGAAAATTATTATCTTACTGCCATGAACCTGAAGAAGTTGGCCACCTTAGCTCTGGTAAACTGGTGGTTCGCCTCTAAAAAATTGCTGTCCTTTTAGCCCCAAAAATAGACAAACTCCTGTTTTTCGCGTTGAGAACACCAGGAGTTGTCTGAAGCAATTGCATAACATGTATAATTATGCATTTTTCATAGATTATGAAAATATTTTCTCAGTAATTCTAAAAATTTTCTCAGCAATTATGACACCACACACCAAGATACCATCCACCATTCCGTAACCAATTCTTCACCACTTCTCCAAAGTTTATGTGAAAAATATCACAATCAAAGACTATAATAATCGTAAAGAGGTGTTAAGCAGCAATTGCCTCTCATAGAAATCATATACAAAGGGAGTGGAAGAGCATGCCGCCATATGATCCGACGCTGTATGCCCGAATATTAACCGGACTTACATTAGGGTTTCACATTATTTTCGCCACGATCGGGGTCGGGGTTCCCGTCATGATCGCGATCGCCGAATGGCTCGGCATCCGCCGCAAGGATCCGCACTATCTATTGCTGGCGCGGCGCTGGGCACGGGGCTTCACCATTACGGTTGCCGTCGGCGTTGTGACCGGAACCTCAATCGGCCTGCAGCTGAATTTGCTGTGGCCGAGCTTCATGCAGATTGCGGGACAGGCCATTGCGCTGCCGCTGTTCATGGAGACGTTCGCTTTCTTCTTCGAAGCGATCTTTCTGGGCATCTATCTGTACACCTGGGATCGGTTCCGCAATCCTTGGATTCATTTTGCCTTCGTCATTCCGGTGGTGCTCGGCTCTTCCGCTTCCGCTTTCTTTATCACGGCAGTCAACGCATTCATGAACACGCCGCAGGGCTTTACGTTGGTCGGGCGCACGATCGTCGACATCGATCCGTTGATGGCCATGTTCAATCCGGCAACACCCACCAAGACGGCTCATGTGCTTTCTTCCGCTTATATGACCAGCGCATTCGTGCTGGCCGGGGTAGCGGCCTTGTCCTTGCTTAAGGGAAAACAGCACGATTATTACACGAAAGCTCTAAAAACGACCATGACTGCGGCGCTGCTGTTCTCGCTCGCCACAGCCTTCATCGGCGACTTGTCGGGCAAATTCCTGGCGGAGTACCAGCCGGAGAAGCTGGCAGCCGCCGAGTGGCATTTTGAAACGACGAATGAAGCTTCCCTGATCGTAGGGGGCGTATTGACGGAGAACAACGAAATCCGATACAGCTTGAAAATCCCTTATCTGCTCAGCATACTCGCCTTCGGCCGTCCCGATGCGGTTGTGCAAGGGCTGAACGAATTTCCGAAGGAAGACACGCCGCCGCTTGTCGTCCACTATTTCTTCGATGTGATGGTCGGCATCGGCACCCTGCTTATTGTGCTGGGCCTCGTTTATGCGGCCAATCTGTGGCGCAGTAAAAGGAACGGCCTTGATAAACCGATACCTCGGTTCCTGCTTCGCGGCATCCTCTGGTCCGGCCCGCTTGCCATGCTCGCGATTGAATGCGGCTGGCTGTTCGCCGAGATCGGCCGTCAGCCGTGGATTCTCCGAGGCTACATGAAGACCGCTCAAGGAGCGACAACCGCCGCGCACGTCGATTGGATGCTGCTGCTCTTCTCGCTGCTGTATGCGCTGCTTGGCTGTACATCGTGGATCATCCTGCGCCGCTTATTTGACCGCAATACGGCCGAGCAGGAAATGGCGAAACGCGGGATCGAAGGAGGGAACAAGCCATGAGCATCGAGCTGATCGGCATTACGGTGCTGTGGATATTCCTGTACGGATATTTGATCGTAGCATCCATTGATTTCGGCGCAGGCTTCTTCAGCTATTACAGCGACCTCACAGGCAACCGTAACGTTGTGCACGCCATCATCAACCGGTATTTGTCTCCCGTCTGGGAAGTCACGAACGTGTTCCTGATCTTCTTCATGGTCGGCATGGTCGGCTTTTTCCCGGATACGGCGTATTATCTCGGCACGGCGCTGCTGATTCCCGGGAGCATCGCCATCGTACTGCTCGCGATCCGCGGCTCCTATTATGCATTTAATACGTACGGAGCCCGGGACAGCCGAATCTATAAGCTGCTGTACGGCGGAAGCGGCCTGTTCATCCCCGCCTCCCTCTCCATCGTACTGACGATGTCCGAGGGCGGCTTCATTGCCGAAACAAACGGCCGCGTCGAACTGCTATACCATAAGCTGCTCACCAGTCCATATGCATGGTCCGTCGTACTCCTTGCGCTGGTCAGCGTGCTGTTCATCTCCGCCGCCTTCTTGACCTATTACGCGTCAAAAGCCGGCGACCGCCCCGCCATGGAGCTGCTCCGCACCTACGCGATCGGCTGGAGCGCGCCGACGATTCTATGCAGCCTGCTCGTCTTCTTCTCGATCCATATGCACAATCCGGAGCACTTTGACCGTATGCTGAGCCTCTCCTGGATGTTCGTGCTCTCGTTCCTGTGCTTCCTGATCGCTACCTGGCTGATCTGGCGGCGCAAATGGCTCGGCTGGTCTTTCGTCTTCGTCATGCTGCAGTTCGCCTTCGCCTTCTTCGGGTACGGGGCGTCGCATCTGCCCTATATCGTCTACCCGCTCGTATCGATTCACGAGAGCATAACGAATCCGGCTATGGGGATCGCCCTCATCATTGCCTTCATTGCAGGGCTTTGCTTGCTCATTCCTTCCTTGCTCCTGCTGATGCGGCTCTTTCTATTCGATGCGGCGTATGTCGAAGGCAAGAGGGGCAAGTAGCTTGCAGCTCTCTTTTCAAAGCAAAAAAGCCCCGGGGCTCCGCTTAACCAGCGCGAATGCTCCAGGGCTTCTTCTTTTAGTCCAGGATGAACGGCTACGCCGTCCTTGTCTTACAAGGACAAGCGCGTTTATCTAGGTTGATGCGAAGCTATAAGTTGCGAAAACTTATAAAGTCTTATCAGTCAAAATAGACGGCTTTGCCGGTCTTGGACGATTCGTAGATCGCTTCGAGAATCTCCGAAACGACGCAGGCCTGCTCCGGCGTGACGACCGGATCGGTCCCCTTCTCGATGGCTTCAAGCCACAGACGCGCTTCCAGATCGGCCGGGCTTTCCTGCTTCCCGTCGTAGAAATCGACGCCCTTGGCATCCAGCTGAATCTGATTCATGAACAAGCGGCTGTGCTTCTCGCCGTTAATGCGCAGCCCGTCCTGCATGTCCGCGCCGCCTTCCGTACCGCAGAGCGTCGTCTTGGCTTCGCCCGTCTGGAGCAGATTGATCGCCCAGCTGGATTCCAACATGATGGTCGCGCCGTTCTGCATCGTGATCATGCCGAAAGCCGAATCTTCGACCGTGAACTTCGACGGATCCCAGGAGCCCCAGGCATTGGCCGCGTTCTCGCGTCCGGACAGCTTATGGAACGCTGTGCCGAGCACCGCTTTCGGCTTGTAGTTGTCCATCATCCACAGCGTCAAATCCAGCGCATGCGTTCCGATATCGATCAGCGGACCGCCGCCCTGCTTCTCTTCATCAAGGAATACGCCCCAGGTAGGTACCGCGCGGCGGCGGATCGCATGGGCCTTAGCGAAGTAGATGTCGCCAAGCTCGCCGTCGGAGCAGACCTGCTTCAGGAACTGGCTGTCCGAACGGAAACGGTTCTGGTACCCGATTGTCAGCTTCTTGTCTGTCCGCTTCGCTGCATCCACCATTCGGCGGGCATCAACGGCCGTTTTGGCCATCGGCTTCTCGCACATAACATGCTTGTCCGACTCCAGCGCGGCGATCGTAATGTCCGCATGGGAATCGTTCGGCGTGCACACATGAACGACATCCAGACTGGAATCCTGGAGCAGCTCCCGGTAATCCGTATATACTTTCGCATCTTCGGCGCCGAATTTGGCTGCCGCTTCGCGCGCGCGTTCCTCTACAATATCGCAAAATGCCACCATTTCGGCATTCGGCTGATTTTTCAACGCCGGCATATGCTTGCCGTTCGCAATTCCCCCGCAGCCGATGATTCCGATTCTGAACGTTCTCGACATGTTGACATGCCCTCCCTAGGTTCAAATAAGCAACTACCGCTTAGTATAGTAAACTTCAGGAAAAAAAGATATTTCGGATCTGGCGATAAAATTATGCGATTGTGCTATCGTTTATAGCCATACTCGCTCCCCACGCTCCGCAGATTGCCGCAGCGCCCCCAGCACGCGTGCCTGGTTCACCGCATCCCGCGCCAGCGCCTGCGCTTCCTCTGACGAAGCCCCCATCGCACGGGCCGCGAACGCTTCCGCTTCCCGCCGAAACGGCGTAATGCGGTCCATCGTCCAGACACGTTCGTCAAGGCCCTGGCGCGAAGCAATCGTCCACGATTCCGCATCCACCCGCAGCTCGACCGAGATGCGTCCCTTCGTACCGATCAGCTCAAAATCGGCGCCGTGCGCCATGTCCAGCGCCGCATCGAAGTGAGCGGTACGGCCGCCGGAGAAATATAGCGTCCCCGCAAACCTTCGGTCCACGCCGTGCTTATCGTCGATCAGCTCCGCGGCATCCACCGAGGAAGGCTCCTCCCCCGTGATGAATCTCGCCCAGGCTACCGGATAGCAGCCGATATCGAGCAGCGCCCCGCCGCCCCATTCCCGAACCCAGCGCGTGCTGTCTTCCCCCGCCGGGAAGGAGTAGTGGCCGCGGAAGCAAACCCAATCGCCGACGATTCCTTCCGCAATCAGCTCCCGAAGAGCCGTGAAGGCGGGATGATGCCGCCAAACGAACGCCTCCTCCACGACGACCCCGCAGCTCCGGGCCGCCTCCACAATCCTTTCCGCTTCATCGGCATCCGGGGCGAACGGCTTCTCCAGCAGTACATGCTTCCCCGCACGGCATGCCCGGACCGCCCATTCCGCATGCAAATGATTCAGGAGGGCAATGTAGACGGCATCGATGTCCGGGTCCTGTAGCAGCTCCTCATAAGAATCATAGGCCCGGGGCACACCGAAACGTTCGGCTGCCTCCGCGCTTCGGCCCGGCGATCGCCCTGCTACGCCCAGCCATTCCCCATTCTCCACAGTCTTTAACGCCGCCCCGGCTTTGCCCAGAATCCGCCCCGTTCCCAGGACGCCCCATCGCAGCTTGCGCTCCATGCTCCCTCTCCTCTCCCTTCATAAATGCGTGTACGATTTCCCGGGAAATCTACGCACTACACTCAATCCATAGATGCTAGGATAAAACGGCCACGCAATCTTTGTCTTACAAGGATCGTTGCGTTTACCGAAAAAAAGCCGACAGCAAAAAACGCTGTCAGCCTTCTACTCATGATGTTATGCTTTTTTGCCTGCAGAGGTCACCAGCTTGTAGCCAACGCCCCGGATCGATTCAATCTGAACCGATTCCTGATTCATCTCCAGCTTCTTGCGCAGGGAGCTTACGTGAACGTCCACCGTTCGCTGGCCCCCGATATAATCGAAGCCCCATACGATATTCATCAGGTCATCCCTGGTTACTACGATGCCCGGCCGCTGCACAAGATAGAGCAGCACCTCGAATTCCTTCGGACGAAGCGGAATCGACTCGCCGTTCAGCAGCACCTCGTACTTTTCCGGATAAATATAGAGGTCTCCTGCGGTAATGACCTTCTCGCCGCCGGAGGATTTCTCCTGCACCTGCTCTTCGGACATGGTCCGCCGCAGCACGGCCGATACCCGCGCCAGCAGCTCCGCCACGCCGAACGGCTTCGTAATGTAATCGTCGGCGCCGAACTTAAGCCCCTGCACCACTTCTTCCTCCGCATTGCGCGCAGTCAGAATAATGACGGGCGTCTTGTTCCCCTTCTGCCTGAGCTTGGACAAGATCTCAAAGCCGTTCATTCCGGGAAGCATAATATCTAATATGATCAAATCGAACGGCTGCTGCAGCGCAGCCTGCAAACCGTCGCCCCCATGGTCCGCAACCTTCGTCTCATAACCTTCCTGAGACAAGTTGTAGGAGAGCAGACGGGCCAGCGTTGGTTCGTCTTCGACAACCAAAATTTTTTGCGGCATGTCAATCCCCCGACATGAATTCTTTTATCCTAGCTTATCACAGCAGCCATGCTCTGACAAACAGTTAATGAAGAATCGGCAGCTCGATAATGAATTTGGAGCCGATGCCGACCTCGCTTTCCACCCGGATCGTCCCCTGGTGCAGCTCCACCAGATGCTTCACGATCGACAGCCCGAGACCGGTGCCGCCGGAGCTGCGGGAGCGCGCCTTGTCCACCCGGTAGAAGCGCTCGAAGATGCGCGGCAGATCCTTCTTCGGTATGCCGATCCCCGTATCCGAGATGGTGAACCGGATCCGGTCCGCTTCCTTTCCTTCGGAGCCGCTCGCGACGGGCTCTACCTTGAGCTTTACCTTACCGCCTTCCGGCGTATAGTTGATGCCGTTCGACAGCAGGTTGATCATAATTTGCCGCAGCCGGTCTTCGTCGGCTTCCATATACAAATCTTCCGGCGCGATGAGCTCCAGCTCGATCAATTTTTTCTTCGCTTCCGTCTTCATCACGTTCAGGCAGTTGGCAAGAAGCGTGTTCAGAAGCACCGGCGAGAACTGCAGCGGGATGCGCTTGGACTCGACCTTCGACAGCTCCAGAATGTCTCCGATCAACCGGTTCAGGCGTTCACTCTCGTCGAAAATAATTTGCAGAAACGACTTCGCCGTTTCCTTATCGTTCAAAGCGCCGGCCAGCAGCGTCTCGGCAAACCCTTTTACCGCTGCAATCGGCGTCTTCAGCTCGTGGGACACGTTCGCGACGAACTCGCTGCGCATCCGCTCCAGTCTCCGCATCGCCGTAATGTCGTGCAGCACGATCAGCACGCCTGCCCAATCCTCTTCCGTCTCCGAAATTGGGCTTAAGTTGATCTCCAGAATCCGTTCCTCCGGATAGTAGAAAATCATTTCGTCCCGGATATGCTCCCGGGCGTCAATGCATTCCTGGATCATCTGCGTGAACTCATACTGCTGCTTCGCTTCGTCGAATTTCTTCCCCAGCAGCTCCTGGGCGGAGAAGCCGAGAATCTCTTCCGCAGATCGGTTCATCAGCCCGATCCGCCCATCCTTATCGATCATGACGACCCCGCTGATCATATTCTCAAGCACGCTCTTGAGCCGGGTCTCGTTCTCCGAGATCCGCTTCATCTGCAGCTGCAGACTATCCGCCATCCGGTTAATGGCCGTCCCCAGCTGCCCGACCTCATCCTTTTTGTCAACAGTTACCCGATATTTATAATTCATATCCGTAATCTGCTGCGCGGCGTGGGTGATCAGCTCGATCGGACGCGTAATCCCGTAGGCAACCCGGTAGCTGATAAGCCCTGCTACGCCAAACACGACCAGCAAGCCGACAAACAGCCCGAACCACACCTGCCGGATCGATTGCTCCACCTCGGTAAGCTCCATAGCCAGCCGCAAATAGCCGATCGTTTGGTTCTTGTCCTTCACCGGTACGGCGACATAGAGCAGATTGCGTCCGATCGTATCGCTGTAGCGGATGGAGGAGCCGGATTGCCCCGTTTTGGCCGCTTCGACAATCTCCGGGCGAGTTGCATGGTTCTCCATATCCGCGGGATCGTGATCGGAATCGCCAAGCACCTTTCCGTCGCTGCGGACGTAGGTGAGCCGCGCGTCCGCGGTTTTTTTCAGCTTGACGGCCTCATCCGTATAATACCGCATCTGCTCCTGCAGACTGCCTCCGTGGTTCCAATCCGTCGTTACCTGCAGGATGCCGAGCTCCCTCTTCATATTCGTGATAAGCGCTTCAATATGAGAATACTGCAGCATGCGGGCGACGAAAATCCCGGTCACCCCAACGGACACGCCGATCAGCAGAACGAATAGCAAGGTTAAACGGGCGCGAAACTTCTTCATTGGGCAGATTCCCTCCATGCGGATCTTACATTTAACAGACGTTTTACTCCTTATCCTACCCGCTAATCGGTGGGAACTCCAGTTTTTTTTTTGTAAAGGGGCCGCTGCGTATACTTGTTCATGCACCAATGATTTAAGGTCAACAGCTGCAGCCTACCGCCATGACGAACGTGAGGTAGGCCCAGGATAAACGGCTACGCCGTCCTTGTCTTACAAGGACCAGCGCGTTTACCAAGGTGGATGCGAAGCTATAAGTTACGAAAACTTATAAATTCTTATCAACGAACAACTACGGCGCGGAGGCCGTCAGCCCCTTCAGCTGCACGGAAAAAAGAAACCCGAGTATCAAGGATACCGGGACGAAGAGAGATAAATATTTTTCTATAAAGGCGTTAAGCCGGAGGCCGTAAGCTCCCATTAAGCAAAGACCGGATCTTTAAATTGGGACAGCTTGTCGAGCGAGCTTTGCTCCACTTCCGCATGCAGGCTGTTTCCATGAGAGTCCATCGTGACGATCGCCGCGAAGCCTTCCGTTTGCAGATGCCACATCGCTTCCGGGATGCCGAACTCCATCTTATCGACGCCTTCCACCTTCTTGAAGCATTGGGCATAATATTGCGCCGCGCCGCCGATCGCGTTGAGGTATACCGCGCCATGCTCCTGCAGAGCCTTGAGCGTTTTCGGTCCCATGCCGCCTTTGCCGATCACCGCGCGGATGCCGAATTTCTTGATGATCTCGCCTTGGTACGGCTCCTCGCGGATGCTCGTCGTAGGTCCCGCCGCCTTCACGACCCAGCTGCCGTCCGCATCCTTCGCCATGACCGGACCGCAGTGGTAAATCGCCGCACCGTTCAGATCGACCGGGGACTCGTGATCCATCAAATATTTGTGCAGCGCATCGCGGCCGGTATGCATCAGACCGTTGATGATGACAACGTCGCCTACGCGCAGCTGGCGGATTTGCTCCTCCGAGATCGGCGTTTGCAGCACGACTTCGCGGCGCTCTGCCGTTTCGGAAGCCGCTGCAGCCGGCTCGTCTTTCTTCATATCGACCAGCTCGCCCTTCGGATACACCCACTCCGTAATTTCGCCGTTCTCCGGATTGATCAGCACGCCTTGACGACGGAACGCCCAGCAGTTGTAGGCAACCGATACGAAAAAGCTCGCCGGCAGCCGGTTCATGACGCCGACCTTACAGCCGAGCAGCGTCACTTGGCCGCCGAAGCCCATCGTGCCGATGCCGAGCTTATTGGCGTTGTCCATTACGTAATCCTCGAGCTTGCGCAGCTCTTCGTTCGGATTCACGTCGTCCGCGCGGCGGAACAATTGATGCTTCGCCAGCTCGTAGCCCGTCGTGCGGTCGCCGCCGATGCCTACGCCGATGAAGCCCGCGCTGCAGCCCTGGCCCTGCGCCTGGTAGACCGCGTGCATAATGCACTTGCGGATGCCGTCGAGATCGCGGCCCGCTTTGCCTAGACCTTCCAGCTCGGTAGGAAGGCTGTACTGAATGTTCTTGTTCTCGCAGCCGCCGCCCTTCAGGATCAGCTTCGCTTCGATCTCGTCGCGTTCCCACTGTTCGAAGTGGATCACGGGCGTACCCGGGCCCACGTTGTCGCCGCTGTTCGCGCCCGTTAGGGAATCCACGGAGTTCGTGCGCAGCTTGCTGTCCTTCGTCGCTTGCGCCACGGCTTCGATGATTTGCTTACGCATCAAGATCTGGTTCGCTCCCACCGGGGTATGCACGATAAAGGTCGGCATGCCGGTGTCTTGACAGATTGGGGAGACGTTGCATTCCGCCATCTGAATGTTATCCGCGATCGTGGAGAGGGACAGCGCGGAACGCGTTCCGGCATCCTCCCGCTCGCGGGCGGCTTGAATCGCCTGGCGGACGTCGCCCGGCAGGTTCGTGGAAGTTTCGACGATCAGTTTATAGATGCTCTCCTGAAAACGATTCATAATGAAGTAAGGACTCCTTCCGGCATTGAAAATAGGAATGATGGAATATGAAAGTGAACATATCATCTATCATAGCACAATCCGACCGGGACCAAAACCGGGAGACCGCAATAAAATAGGAAGAAAACGTGAAACCTGCTCTCTCCGCCGTTACAAAAAATCTCCGTAAAGCGCTCCC
This sequence comes from Paenibacillus gyeongsangnamensis, assembly GCF_027533625.1. Taxonomy (GTDB): domain Bacteria; phylum Bacillota; class Bacilli; order Paenibacillales; family NBRC-103111; genus Paenibacillus_G; species Paenibacillus_G gyeongsangnamensis. The sequence continues at coordinate 32,031 of NZ_JAQAGZ010000008.1, forward strand.
GCATGAAGCAGGAATTTTGATCCGGAGCCTCGAATATAAATCATTACCTCTAGGTCACCTCACCTATAAAGCAAGGAGAAAAGAACCGCATGAACAAGCTTCTAGCCAAGGCCTCCGCCCTTACGCTGCTCGGTCTCTGTCTGCTGCTCCCTTCCCTTCAAGCCGCCAAAACTGCCGTCATGTACAAGGATCAGGTTGCCGTTATCGTATACCATCATATCGACGATGATGCCAAGAGCGGCGGCACCATTACGACGAAGCTGTTCAAGGACCAGCTCCAATATTTAAAGGGCAAAGGGTATCAATTCATTACCCTGAAGCAATTCAAGGCGTTTATGAACGGTTCCATGGTTCCGAATAATGCCGTACTCGTAACGTTCGATGACGGTTACGAGAGCTTTTATACGAATGCCTATCCCGTTCTAAAGAGTATGCGGATTCCTGCCGTGAACTTCATCATTACGGGAGATCTGGACAATCCGCTGGCCAGCTACATCCCTTCCATGTCCCGTGACGAAATCATCGAGATGACGAGCGACACCAACTTCATTGACGCCCAATGCCATACGAACAGCTTTCATTACAAGCTGGCGGACGGCAATGCGGCGCTTATCGGACGCATGACAACGGACGGACGCAAGGAGACCGACGAGGAATACAAACGGCGCGTTGCCTCGGATACGAAGGCCTGCATCTCGAAGCTGAGCGAGCTTTACCCGGAAGACATCGACTCTTACGCTTACCCTTATGGGATATTTGATAAAAATGCCGTCGGCTACATTCAACAGGAAGGCATCAAGTTCGCTTTCACCGTCGTGCCGGAAATGACCACGCGCCAGCTGGATCCGATGCAGCTTCCGCGCATTAATGCCGGGAGCAGCTTCATTACTCCCGAAGGGCTCCACAATGCCATTCAACGCCGGATTGTCTCGCTCGCGCCTCCTGCCGGCGATGTTCCCTTGGCGGAGACAATGATCCAGCTGGGCGGGAATGCTGTGATCTCCGCCGACGGGAAGGTGACGATCCAATACCAGCAGCTCAGCTGGATAGGCGCCTCCGGAAGCTCCAAGCTCACGGCGGCGGACGGCCGTACGCTTACGCTGTCGAAGCCGCTGAGCGGCAAGGGCAAGCAAATCTTGATCGCGCTTCAGGATTTGGAGCAGGCAATCGGCTTCGGAATCGTGTATAATCCATCTGTACAAAGCTTCTCGGTGCAGCAGACGCCTTCGGTACGAAGGTAGCCCTTTAGCGGAACCTGACGCGACGAAGCGAGAACGATGCAGCAGATGGGATGATGAACGGATGGAAAGTCATTTTTTCGCTTATATGTACCGATTGCGTTACATTGAACGCTGGAGCCTCATGCGCAACGTCGTGAAGGAGAACGTGGCGGAGCACTCTTTTCATGTGGCGATCCTTACGCACGTGCTGTGCACGATCGCCAATGAAGTTTACGGCCGCCAGGTCCCGACCGACCGGATCGTCAGCATGGCCTTATTCCACGATGCCACCGAAGTATTCACCGGCGATATTCCGACACCGGTAAAGCATCATAACCCGAAGATTCTCTCCAACTTCCGGGAAATCGAGCATTTGGCCGCCGAGCGGCTGCTTGATATGGTTCCGGACCCGCTTCGTCCGGTTTATGACTCACTTATCGATACGAAGCAGCCGGACCACGCCGAGCTGAAAAAGTATGTCAAGGGAGCCGACCTGCTTGACGCTTACCTCAAGTGCGTCACCGAGCTGTCCGCCGGCAACCGCGAATTTGCCACCGCCAAGAAGCAAATCGAAGAATCGATCGAACAGCTAAACATGCCGGAGCTGAAGTACTTCCTTCAATATATGGCTCCCAGCCTCGAGAAGACGCTTGATGAGCTGGAATAAGGTTTTGTAAGATAGGGCTGCGCCGCTGAGGCGCTGCCCTTCTTTTTTCCGGCTACTACTTTCAACCGGGCAGATGGGAATTCGCGAGCTTCGCCTCAAAACCGTTCAACAGGACTTGAATTCCGAATAGGAACTCATCGTCCAAGTCGGTGGCAGTGGTGTGGGATGCCAACCGGGCCATATGAGGATAAAGCTCCCGGGAAAGGGACTGAAACTGCTCCTTATAAACCTTGTCCATGTCATCCACGTTCAAATGCTCCCGCTTGGCCCGTTCGGTTAAGCGGCTCTCCTCTTCCACAAACCCGAACACATAATTTTTCAGCATGGAAGAAAGCCATGGAATATGCTTGTCCTTGAACCCCGACTCTGCCAGTATGCGGAACAAGTATTCAATATGCGCCAACCGGGTGGGTGTCGCCGCGAATGTCGCTCCCATGATGGGAACAGCGTCCCTGTAACGGAGAAGCGCCCGTCGAAACCGGAGCGCCCATTCCCGAAGCTGCTCTTGCCAGGTCAGCTCCTTACCGGGAAATTCAACCTCCGAGCTAATCCGCTCCGCCAGCCAGTGCAGCAGCTGCTCCTTGTCCTTCACGTGATAATAAAGAGCTGCGGCCTTCACGCCCAGGGTATCCGCAATTTTTCGCATGCTGATTCCAGCCAGCCCTTCGGCCTCCAGGATCGTGAGCACCGCCTCCAAGATCCGAGCACGGTCAAGAGGGGTATGCAGTTGCTCCGATTCCGATGGGCCATCCGGTTTATCGGCTGCTTGTTGGTGAATTCTCCTTCTGGCCATAATCAACCTCCCATTTTTTTCTTGACAAGTATATCATACCGTATTATTCTAACGGTGTTAAATTTTATTTTAACATCGTTAAATTATTATTTTGAGGAGGAATTTACTGGATGACCGACGCTTCATTCGCCGCCCGGATCCGGAATGCCGACAAAGTGCTGTCCGCATCATGGAGGGCCGTTTATCAAGACAAGAAAGCAGATTTCGATCGCATGTTCTCCGAGCACGGAGACCGCGCCTACGGCGTCTGGATTCAAGAATTTATGGGACCTGTGCTAGAATATTTGTCCGCTGATGGCTATAGCGTGAAAGGAAGCTTCAACCGGACGGATTCCGTGGAAAACTGGGGACCTCCCGAGGAACGGGAACGCTGCATTTGGTATGTCGTATATGATGGGGACGGCATCCCGGTCGGCACCATGGTTCTGCAGGTGTACCATTCCCACTTGACCTTCCACGTCCCTCGAGCCCCCCATCTATTCGCTATGGAAGCTACGGAGAGAGAACAAATTGTAAAGACCCTTTCTTATGCTTCCACCCGGGTCAGATGGGATCGTAAAGAAGAGCGCATGCCTCTTCCGGACAATGGGGCAGGCGGGGAAACGGGCTGGGACTATGCGACCGACGTCTCCATCGGGGACTGCCTTCACCCGGCTAGCGACGGGCAACGATCCAGCTGGACCCTGGACGAAGCCTTATCCCACTGGGGTCGTTACGGCTGGGATCTCGTATCCGTTGTGCCGTCCTGCGGGACGATGGTCGCCTTCTTCAAACGGCCTCGCCGTCAGGCGTAAGGTGATTCTTGGTCGTTAATCGATGAAGAAAAGTATCGTACGGCTGGCTGAACGTTCCGTCTGCCCGCCCACCCGCCGTGATGCACCTCATCGAACCTTGTACCGTGCTGACCTCCATCAAAAACCTGTACGGCTCGCTGATAGTCTGGCGCCTGTCGTGAAGTACCCATCAAAACCTATACAGTTCGTTGATAGTCTGACGCACGCTCCAATGGTACCTAATAGTTAGCTACACTCGATTGTTCACTATAGCTCCTTCCCGCGCCCGTTGAGCAGATTTAGTGATCTTAGGTTCACTTCTATTGAGCCCAGGTTCAGTATGCGTTCGCCCCCACTACCCACGTCAGGCGATAGTGAACCCCAGGTCCCTACAAATGAACCTGGGAGCTTATGAGTAATTGTACCCGATAGTTCATTACAGTATCTTTCCGTACCCTCTGCACAGATTTAGTTACCCAAGGTTCACTTCTAGTGACTCCAGGTTCATAATGCGCTCGTCCCCACTACCTGCGTCAGGCGATAGTGAACCCCGGGACCCTACGAAAGAACCTGAGGGCGCTAATTGTACCCGATTGTTCACTACAGCATCTTTCCGTACCCTCTGCACAGATTTAGTGACCCAAGGTTCACTTCTAGTGATCCAGGTTCACTATGCGTCCGCTCCCACTACAGGCATCAGTCGATAGTGAACCTTGGGACTCTACTATTGAACTAGGGCGCTTATTGTACCCGAATGTTCACTACAGCTCCATCCCGCGCCCACTCCGCAGGTTCATCCATGCCGACGCTGAAACTCCGTCATGAACTCGGCCAGCGCACGGCAAGCCTCCACCGGCACCGCGTTGTAGGCCGAGGCCCGAAGCCCTCCGACGCTGCGGTGCCCGGCAAGGCCGGCAAAGCCTTCCCGCTCCGAAGCCTCCACGAACATCCGCTCCAGCGCCTCATCCGCCATGCGCCAGGTGATGTTCATGACCGAGCGATAAGGCTGCGCAACCACTCCCCGGTAAAATCCGCGGCTCGCGTCCATCACGTCGTAGAGCAACCTGGCTTTCTCGACGTTCCTTCGTTCCAGCGCGGCTACCCCTCCCTGACGCTGCACCCATTCCAGTACCAGGCGGAGCATATAGACGGAATGCACCGGCGGCGTATTGTACAAGGAGCGGTGCTTGACGTATGTTTCGTACCGAAAAATCGTCGGAATCGAAGTCGAAGCCTGCTTCAGGAGCTCTTCACGAAGCACAACGACCGTTACGCCGGCAGGGCCCAAATTTTTCTGCGCTCCGGCATAAAACAACCCGAACCTTGAATAATCCATCGTCCGGCTCAAGACTTCGCTGGTCACATCCCCGATCAACGGCACTTCCCCCACTTCCGGGAGCACCGGATACCTGGAGCCTTCGATCGTGTTATTCACCGTGATGTGCAAATAAGCTACTTGCCCCGATTCAGACTCCGGAACCTTAAGCTCCTCCGCGGAAGGCACGACGCTCCAGCCCATCGCCTTCGAGCTCGCCACCACGGCCGCATCGCCGACCGTACGGGCTTCCTCATAGGCTTTCTCCGCAAACTGCCCCGTAATTGCATACCAGCCCTTCCGTCCGGGTCCGAGCAAATTCAACGGCACGAGCGCAAACTGCGTGCTTGCTCCGCCGCCCATGAACAGCGCCCGATACCCCTTAGGCAAACCGAGAATCGACAGAAGCAGCTCCTGCGTCTCCTCGTTCAATCGTTCGTAAGCCTCCGTCCGATGGGACATCTCCATCAGCGACATGCCGTGTCCGCGGTAGCCGACCAGTTCCTCCCTCGCTTGCTCCAGAACCTCAAGAGGCAGTGCCGCCGGTCCCGGGAAAAAATTGTGTGCTCTGTAATCCATCCTTCCCACGTCCTTCCCAAAAGTGTATTCCATGCCCGAAAAAACACAAAAAGCGCCCTCATCCGATTGGGACGAGGAGCGCTGTGCTCGCGGTGCCACCCAATTTGACCGAACGGTTACGTTCAGTCCACTTGGTTCCGCGATAACGGGCGGTGCCGGTTAACTTAGGACGCAGCGGCGAGAATGAATCGCACGATGCTCTTGACGAGAACGCCTCCGAGTTGGATGCTCTTCACAGGCAGGATCACGATCTGCAGTTTCCTGTTATTATATCCGAGCCGTCAATAAAGCGCAATAGGTCCGCCGCCACCGACTCTTCAGCCTCTCCAGCATCACAGCGTGCGATTGGATAAACGCAGTACCTCCAGCAGATCGGCCCGCCGCTCGGTTTCATCGTTATAAAAAGCGCCGTTCTGCACATGATCGATATATAATATCCCGTTCAAATGATCGATCTCATGCTGGATGCAGCGGGCAAGGTAGCCTTCCCCTTCCAACTCAAAGGGTTCCCCTTTTCGGTTCAGGCTGTGGATCTTCACCTTCAGTGCCCGCTTCACGATCCCGGTATACCCTGGAAAGGACAAGCAGCCCTCCGGACCCGTCTGCTCCCCATCCATCGAGACGATCTCCGGGTTGACGAGCTCGATCAGGCCGTCCCCGCAGTCCATCACGATCACGCGGCGCAGCATGCCCACTTGAGGGGCGGCCAGTCCGGCCCGGCCTTCTTCAACGTACAGCGTCTCGGCCATATCGTCCAGCAGCTTGCTCAGCTTCTCGTTAAATTCCGTCACCGGCTTCGCTTTCTTGCGCAGAATCGGGTCCCCGAACGGTAAAATCAGTTTCAATGCCATGGCTTCTCGGCTCCTTTCTTTTCTCCTAAACCTTTAACCAAAAAAGCGCCCTCGCCCGCAAGGGGGCCGCAGGAGCGCTTCCGGTCCAAAACCAAAATCAACGACAATTAAAACATATTCGGAAACTTCATCAAGGTAACCGTCAAGAAGAACAGAATACCCGTCACTACGCTGATGGTTTTAATCGCACCGATATGCTCGCGAATGTTCGCTCCGGCCGGGTCGTTCAGGGCCTTCCGCATTTTGCTGCCCAGCACGCCTGTGAGCGCGCCGATCGCAAGAAACAGAACCACTGCGAGAATCATCCACAGGACGGAATAGCCGCTCTTACTTACCAGGTAACCGCCGGATAAGAACGAAATGACAAGTGCCAGCTGCCCTGCCCGGTTCATCGAGAAAAGAACATTCAGAAATCCGAACTGCGCCGAGCCGTTCTGCAGAGCCTGCACACGTGACGCCAGGAACGGTATCATCAAATAGATGCCCATCATAATGGCGGCGAGCACATGTAAATACACAAAAACCTGAACCATAATCGGAGTGCCTCCCTTTTTATCGTACACAAGTCCAAACACCCTAAGTATACCGGATGCGGACACCCCTAGGCAAATTACGGAAATGTGTCCTTTCACGGATGAAGCGCGGCCCCCGCCTTTGCCGACCTTTTAGTTCTCCATGTCTGCAAAATGACAAACAGCGACGGAACGACGATCAGCGTCAGCAGTGTGGAATAGATTAAGCCCGAAATAATGGTAATGCCCATCGGGCGCCATAGATTGCCGCCCATGATCGTCATCGGCAGCAGCCCTCCGATAGCCGTCGCCATCGTGAGCAGGATCGGGCGCAAACGTGCTTTTCCCGCCTCCGCTACCGCTTCGTACTGCGGGAGTCCGCGCTCCAGCGCCTGCTCGATGAATTCGATCAGTATAATCCCGTTCCGGACGACGATGCCCGCCAGGCTGACCATCCCCATCAGCGCCATGAAGCCGATCGGCGAATGCGTCAGGAACAGCCCGATGACCGCCCCGCCGGCCGCCAGATAGACGGTGGAGAGGATCAGCAGCGGGATCGTCAGGGAATAAAACTGCATGACCATGATAATATAGATCAGCAAAATGACCACAATCGACAGCTTGCCGATAGAAGCAAAGGCATCATTGCGTTCCTCGTTCTCCCCGCCGTATTCGAGCGAATATCCTGGCGGAAGCGGATATTTGCCCATCTCCGCCTTCAAATCCTTGACCACGTCGTCGGCCAGCCGGTTATCCGTGAAGCTGCGGACGATGATCGTCCGCGTCTGATTGCGGTGGTGAATCGACTTGATCATCGTGTTGCTGCGAATGTCACCGAGCTCGCGCACCTGAACGGTGCCGCCCTTTTGCGTCGGCACGAACATTTTATTCATCGTATCGACCGGATCGGCCTTCGGGCTTTTCGCGTATAATGTTACGTCCACCAGCTTCTCGCCCTGCTGCATTTGCGTCACGTTCAGACCTTCCGTTGCGATGCGCAGCGTCGTAGAAAGGTCCTTCTCATTCACTCCGTAAATTCTCAGCTTGGCGGGATCGGCCTGCACCTCGTACGTTGTCATATCCTTGCCGACATCGTCCGATACGCTGACCGTGCCGGGAATGCGCTTCAGCGTTTCTTGCACGTCGTTTGAAATTTGCCTCAGCTGCTCCAGATCACTGCCGCTGATGCGGACGGCGACCGGGGCGCCGACCGGCGGTCCCTGCTCGAGCTCCCGGGGAGTAATCTCCACTTCGGAAGGGAACATGCCCTGAAGCTGCTCGCGCCACACGCCGACGACCTCCTTCGTCTTGATGGCCTTCGGATCGATCTTTACGAACAGCTGTCCAAGATTGATTCCGGTCGATTCGCTTTCCGAGTAATAAAATTTCGGCGCCGACCGGCCGGAGTACGAGGTGACGAATACCACGCCGGGCTGCCCGCGGAGCCATTCCGCCGCCTTCTCCACCGAAAATTCCGTTTCGGCGAAAAGCCGCCCCGTCGGCAGCTTGAAATCGATCAGCATCTCGTCCTTCTCCGCCGGTGGGAAATATTGCAGCCCCAGCAGCGGCAGCAAGCCGAAGGCGCTCGTGCCGATCAGAAGCGCCACTAACCCAGTCAGCATTGGCCTTTTGAGGAAGCGGTGTATCTGCCTGCCATAAAAGGCGCTGAGACGCTGAATCGGCTTGCCCAGCAGGCCCGGCGCCGGTTCGGCTCCGCCGTCCTCTGCGGATGCAGCGGCCTCTTTGACCGCAGGACTTGCCATAAAACGACGCGCCGCCCTGCGCTCGCCGACCCATTGGCGGAAGATCGGGATGATCATCAGCGACATGGCCATGGAAGCGGCCAGTGTAAGCGAAATGACGACGGGAAGCGGCCGAATGAAGCTCCCGATGTTCCCTTTTAAGAAGAATAGCGGCAGGAATGCGGCAGCCGTAGCAATCGTTGCGGTCAGGATGGACACAGCTACATCGCGGCTGCCTTCCAGCGCGGCCTTCCGTGGATCGTCCCCAAGCTGCAACCGCCGCTGAATGTTATCGTTCACGACAATCGCATCGTCGACAAGAATACCGAGGACGATAACGATGGCGACCACGGTGATTTGGTTCAAGTCGATGCCCATCGTCTCAACCGGAATGAGGCCGACGGTAATCGAGATCGGGATTGCCAGCGCTACGATCAGCGAGGTACCGAAGGTTAGTCCGAGCGAGCAAACGACGATGACCACGGCAATGCCGATCAGGAGCTCCCGAGTCAGATCCTTGAACAGATGATCCAGACTTTCTTTTTGCGTAAAGAGAGACACCATCCGGACATTGGCCGGAAGTTTCGGCTCAAGCTCCTGCACCTTCTGGTCGATGCGCTTCTGCAGAGCCGGGATATCTGTCCCCTTCTCGGCGTTAATGACAAGATCCAGCGCCGGCTTACCGTTATGTAAAATGCTGACTTCACTCTTCTTCGGACGAAGCTTCACTTCGGCCACATCTTTGACGGTCAGCGTTTTGCCGTTAGGGAGTCCGTAAATTTCCGTACCCGCAATATCCTCGGCCGACTTCCACTCGCCGCTCATATTGACGTAATACTGCTTCGTCCCTTTATCGACGGTGCCGAGGGGTACTCGGTTGTTCTTGTTTTGCAGCGCCTGGGCAACGATCCCCCAAGGCAGCCGGAACGAATCCAGCTTATCTGTATCCAGCGTAACCGCAACCTCCTGGTCCGGCAGGCCGACGATCTCGACGCTGCTGACGCCCGCGACGGTGCCGAGCTGCTTTTTCCAGATCTCCATCGTAGGGCGCAGAGGCTCCAGCTCCTCCGGATTCTCCACCACGAAGTGCAGGATTTGCTCCGCAATCTTGCTTAAGTCGTCGTTCACCTCAGGCTGGTGGGAGTCGCTCGGCAGATCGCTTACGGCGGACTGGACCTTTTGCCTTAGTGTATCCCAGGCCCGTTTAATGTCCGTATCCGATTTCACTTCCACCTGGATGACCGAAACGTTGGCGGAGGAGGTCGAGCTCACAACGGACAGGTCGCTCATCTCTTTGATCTTATCCTCCAGCGGCCGCGTCACGAACTGCTCCACCTTCTCCGGGGATGCGCCGGGATAAATCGTTTTGACGATCGCCATCGTCAGGTCCACCTCGGGATTCTCCCGCTGCCTCAGCGTAGTAATGTTCACCACCCCGAGCACTACCGCCATCACAAAAAATAGAAGCGTGACCTTCCGGTATTGTAACAGCTTGGTGATCATGAGAGACCTCCATCCGCTCCGGGAGGTTTGCAGGGACCGCAATCGATACCGACCAGCACCTCCGTAACGAGCTCCACCTGCTCCAGGCCGTACCCTTTATCGATAAAACAATGGTACGCCGCTTTCTCCACCATCCCGATCTTGGCGTAAGCTTCGATCTCCAGCTGCTCCTCCGTATAGCCGGGGAAGACGCAATAATGCTTCAGAGTACGAATAATGAGCTGTGCCAGCTTGCCGTAATACGCTTTGCAAACCTCGCTCAGCTCGGGAGAATCCGCGCCGTGACGATTGATCAAGTAGAGCACGTTACGGTTCTTGTAATACTCCAAAAGCGACTGCCGGATCATCCGGTACATCACCGTCTCCCCGTCCAGTTCCTCCGAACCCGAAGGCGTCCGATCGAGCGCCCCGACAATCTCGTCCATGCAGGCCTCGACCACTTGGCGGAACAAATCCTCTTTGCTCTTGAAATATAAATAAAACGTGCCCTGCGCAATGCCAGCCGCTTTGACGATATCGGATACCTTCGTATTGTGATAACCTATGTTTCGAAACAATTCCAATGCCGATGCGATAATACTTTCTCTTTTATCGTCCCCCATCGTCCGCTCGCCCCTTTGTCAAAATAAAACAGATTTCATATGACTGACTTGTCAGTCATTTTTGATCATAGCATAGCCCCTGGCTCTTAACAACCGGCCGATTGGCCATGAAACGGCTTTCCTCTCTAAATTATTCTTTAGAAAAAGAGCGTACAAAAAAACCAGCTTCCGGCATATCCGAAAGCTGGTTCTTTATCAAGGCTTTATTAGCCTGTCACTACTTTGATTACGTTGCGTACCGAGTCAGCCGACTTATCAAGTGCCGCTTTCTCTTCCGGAAGCAGTTCGAGCTCGAATATTTTCTCGATACCGTTGCCGCCGAGGAGGGTAGGTACGCCCATGAACAGGTTGTCGTAACCATACTCGCCTTGAAGCAGAGCGATGGCTGGAATGATCCGCTTCTTGTCCTTCAGAATCGCTTCGGTCATTTGAACGAGCGATGCCGCAGGCGCGTAGTAGGCGGAACCGTTGCCGAGCAGGTTTACGATCTCGCCGCCGCCCGTACGGGTACGCTTTACGATCGCTTCGATGCGGTCAGCCGGGATCAGCTTCTCGATCGGAATCCCGCCAACGTTGGAGTAACGAACGAGCGGAACCATGTCGTCGCCGTGGCCGCCGAGCACGAAGCCGCGAACGTCTTCAACCGATACGTTCAGCTCTTGAGCGATGAACGTACAGTAGCGAGCCGTATCCAGTACGCCGGATTGGCCGATTACGCGGTTTTTCGGGAAGCCGAGCGTTTGGAATGCTACATAAGTCATCGCGTCCACCGGGTTGGACAGGATGATGACGATCGAATCAGGGCTTGTTCTCTTCACGTTTTCGCAAACCGATTTCACGATACCTGCGTTCGTGTTAACGAGGTCGTCGCGGCTCATACCCGGCTTGCGGGCGATACCTGCGGTGATGATGACGATATCGGAATTTGCGGAATCGTCATAGTTCGCCGTACCGATGATGTTCGCATCGAAGCCTTGAACCGGAGAAGCCTCGAGCATGTCGAGCGCTTTACCTTTTGTAGGGTTCTCCAGCTGAGGGATATCGAGAAGAACCACATCGCCGAGTTCTTTTTGAGCCAGCATAAGAGCTGTTGTTGCACCTGTGAAGCCTGCACCTACAACCGTAATCTTTTTGCGTTGGATTGCCATGGGAACAGCCTCCTGATTCGTTTGTTTGTATTAGGTTCACTCCGTACTCGGGCGAGCCCTGTTGGAGGGCCCACGCTCTGTACCTTTGATCTTTGCTCCGTACATGGGCGAAGCCCTATAGGAGGGCCTCGTACTCTTCGCCTTTGCCCTTGCCTTTGGGTCTTTGCTCCGTACATGGGCGAAGCCCCGTAGGAGGGCCCGTGCTCTTCGCCTTTGCCCTTGCCTTTGGGTCTTTGCTCCGTACATGGGCGAAGCCCCGTAGGAGGGCCCCCGTGCCTTTACGCATGAGAGCGTGTCTGAGAGCCGAGCGGCGCCAGCCGTTCGCTCACAGACCGACGCGTTCCCCGCACCAGCCTACTGCTCAACAGCCCTCGCACGCATGAAAGCGTGTCTGCGGGCCGCATGGCGTCAGCTCATGCGCTCGCAGACGAACGCGATCCCACCGCCTAGCCACACATGGGAGCATCAACGTCACGCCGTACTCCAACCGTCGTGGTCCAGGGGGCGAAACCCCTGGGGCCTCCCTTATTAAGGGAGGTTTGGAGGGTTGCTCTCCTTAGAAATTCGCAATAATCTGATTAGCAAACTCCGAGCACTTCACTTCAGTCGCGCCTTCCATCAGGCGGGCGAAGTCGTAAGTAACGGTTTTGTTGTTGATTGCCGTTTCCATGCCTTTGTAGATCAGCTCAGCCGCTTCTAGCCAGCCCAGGTGCTCAAGCATCATAACGCCGGACAGGATGACGGAACCCGGGTTAACGACGTCCAGACCTGCATACTTCGGAGCCGTACCGTGAGTCGCTTCAAAGATAGCGTGTCCGGTTACATAGTTGATATTCGCGCCAGGAGCGATACCGATACCGCCGACTTGCGCAGCCAGGGCGTCGGACAAGTAGTCGCCGTTCAGGTTGAGCGTAGCGATGACTTCGAAATCGGTTGGACGAGTCAATACTTGCTGCAGTGCGATATCAGCGATCGCATCTTTCACGATGATTTTGCCTTCGGCTTCGGCTGCTTTTTGAGCTGCGTTAGCCGCGTCGGTGCCTTGCTCTTCTTTGATTTTATCGTATTGCGCCCAAGTGAAGGTTTTGTCGCCGAACTCCTGCTCAGCCAGCTCGTAACCCCAGTTTTTGAACGCGCCTTCGGTGAACTTCATGATGTTGCCTTTGTGAACGAGCGTTACGCTCTTGCGGTTATGCTGGATCGCATATTCGATGGCCGCGCGGATCAGACGCTTGGAGCCCTCGGAGGAAACCGGCTTGATGCCAATACCGGAGGTTTCCGGGAAGCGGATCTTCTTCACGCCCATCTCGTTCTGCAGGAAAGCCAGTACTTTCTTCACTTCTTCGGAGCCGGAAGCCCACTCGATGCCGGCATAGATGTCTTCCGTGTTCTCGCGGAAAATAACCATGTCTACGAGCTCAGGGCGTTTTACCGGGGAAGGCACGCCTTTGAAATAGCGAACCGGACGGGAGCACACATACAGATCCAGCTCTTGGCGAAGGGCCACGTTCAGGGAACGGATACCGCCGCCGATCGGTGTAGTCAAAGGTCCTTTGATCGCTACGATGTACTCGCGGATCGCAGTCAACGTGTCGGCTGGCAGCCAGTTGTTATATTTATTGAAAGCTTTCTCGCCGGCGAACACTTCATACCAAGCGATTTTCTTCTCGCCGTTGTAAGCTTTCTCCACCGCTGCGTCGAGGACGCGCTTGGAAGCGGCCCAGATGTCCGGACCCGTACCGTCGCCTTCGATGAAAGGAATAATCGGATGATTAGGGACGTTCAGCTTGCCGTTCGTAATTGTAATGCGTTCGCCTTCTGTCGGCTGAGCGAATTGTTCGAATTGTGCCATGGATAAAATAAGCCTCCTCTAGTATATTGCCGGTAACCGGCGTGAATGAGAGCAGCGGGCCGCGTTGGGCGATGCAGCTCCAAAGGCAAAATTGAACGGGAGCTGCGGTGCCGCCCTCAGCCCGTAAGGGGAGGGCCGGCATGCCGCAGCAGCCCGTTAATTCACAGCGTGTATGTTCCGAGGAACGTGCGATTAGCGCTGTTCGATCGGAGTGTAAGCTTGATGCGAAGGACCGGTATACTCGGCGCGCGGACGAATCAGACGATTGTCCGAATACTGCTCGAGAATGTGTGCGGTCCATCCCGATGTACGGCTGAACGCGAAGATCGGCGTGAACAAGTCGCGCGGAATTTCGAGCGAAGTATACACGGAAGCGGAGTAGAAGTCCACGTTCGGCTTCAGACCCTTCTGACCGGTAACCAGCTCTTCGATCTGGATGGACATGTTGTACCAGTTCATGTTGCCTGTAATCTTGCCGAGCTCTTCGGACATCTTCTGAAGATGCTTCGCACGAGGGTCGCCGTTCTTGTAGACGCGGTGACCGAAGCCCATGATCTTCTCTTTGTTCGCCAGCTTCTCGGTGATGTAGCTGTTCGCTTTGTCGGCCGTGCCGATTTCTTCGAGCATCGCCATAACGGCTTCGTTCGCGCCACCGTGCAGCGGGCCTTTCAAAGCGCCGATAGCGGATACGATGCCGGAATAAATATCGGACAACGTAGCCACCGTTACGCGCGCAGCAAAAGTCGAAGCGTTGAGCTCGTGGTCTGCGTGCAGCACCAAAGCTTTATCAAGCGCTTCGATCGCGATTTTCTCAGGCTGTTTGCCTGTCAGCATGTACAGAAAATTCTCGGCAAGGGATGCGCCGGCCTTCGGAGCGATAGCCTCTTTGCCTTCGCGGATACGGGCGAATGCCGCAATGATCGTCGGCAGCTGCGCTTGAAGCCTGATCGCCTTGCGCAGGTTCGCTTCCGGCGACATATCGTTAGCTTCCGCATCGTAAAGAGCCAGGGAGGAAACGGCGGTACGAAGGGCTGCCATGGAGTTTACGTCTTTCGGGAACAATTTGATCAAATTGATGATTTCGCCTGGAACGTTTGCAGCTGCGTTAAGTTCTTTGGTCAGCTGGTCGAGCTCGGAGCGATTAGGCAGCTTGCCGTACCATAATAAATACACAACCTCTTCGAATGTTGCGTTTTCGGCAAGGTCGTCGATGTTGATACCGCGATAAGTCAACACACCGTCGATAATGGAGCTGATGGACGACGTTGTGGCTACAATTCCTTCCAAACCTTTGGTAGCAGTCAAGGTAATCTCTCCTTTTGCGTTTAATTCATAAGTCTACTATAAAGGATTTACCAAGCGAAGTGAACAAATTTAGACATAAAAGTTCATTATCAGCACAATAAACATATGCTATCCCTCGAGTTATCACGAGTTCGGACTGACTCAAACCTCTTCCCGCAACGTGATTTTCTAATTCCAGTATTCTCACAACAACTCATAAAAAATCACGTTGAATCAATACCTTTGCGGGGAAATTGTGGGGATGGGCTGAGGCGATTTTAGGAGGGGGACATGGGTCAAATCGAACATACCGATCTAGCTGAATAGATGCATTCACTTTATTTTTTATAATTAGCTGTCCCATCGCGGGGTAAAAATCAAAGTTAATACGAAGACGATAGGGATCGATAAACAAAGTGCAATTATCGGCTTTTTATAATGCAGCCGAAGCATTGGGAACATCAAACAATTGAAGACGGTTGACAACCATGCATTCCACCCCCCGTTATATTCCAGCTTTCCGAATAAATGTAGAATATACTCCACACCTGAAAATATCGCAATCCACGCTAACGTATGAACAATTTTCTTCATACCGCTATTCGGATAAGTCGATAAAAAAAGCAATGCCCCGCAAGGCAACGCAGTGAAGGAATATAAAAGAATCGTTTGTTTGTTATTGAGTCCAACATCCGGTATCTCATTCCACAGGGTATCGTCACCGTATAAAAACAAATACAATAAATTCCCTGCTGCCATATAAAGTAATGAGGGTAATACTTATTTATATTTTTCCAATCGCCCCAGATTATAGCCATGATCAACGCAGCAATCGAAACGCTTAAATACAAAAGAAGTCACCCGGCTTATTTGTTGTTGTAATATAAATATTTACATTTATTGTTAAAATTAAACTGTATTGAACTTTGAGAATTCAGGGATTGATGGCCATCATGTAGATTTTCAAAGGGTATCGGAAAAATGCTGCCGGCCGGAAACGCCCGTCTTTAGAGATTCTTTAGAAGCTTTTCATAACCCCTATAAATTTATTCTTCAAATGTTTTGCGAGACGGAAATTGAGTGATATTATAGTGTTAATTGCTATTTACAGGAGGAACTGCCATGAACAGCAGCCGCAGAATCGGCATCATCGATATCGGCTCGAACTCCATTCGTCTGGTGATTTATGAGCAGCGGGCGAACGGAGCGTACCGGGTCATCAGCGAATTCAAGAAATCCGCACGACTTAGCCAGCGCATCGAACCTGACGGGTCATTGCCTCCTGCCGAAATTGAGTCCCTCGTCCGCATTTTGGAGCACTTCCGCCGGATATGCGGCGCTCATCAGGTACAGGATTTCCGGGTAGCGGCTACGGCGGCGATTCGCAACGCGACCAATTCCCGTGAAATTATAGATACATTGAACCGGGACAGCGGCTTTGAGGTGGAGCTTCTGTCCGGCGAGGCCGAGGCGCGCCTCGGATTTCTCGGCATGATCCGTACGATGGAAATCGAGAGCGGCTTTCTCGTCGACATCGGCGGAGGCAGCACGGAGATCTCCCTGTTCCGCGCCCGCAAGCTGGTGAGGAGCGTCTCCTTCCCGTTCGGGGCGGTGAATACGACCCGCCGCTTCTCCATGACGGGCAATTTCAGCGGAGACCATATCAGGAGCATCCGCCAAATGGTGGAGGAATCCGTAGCACAAGAGTCCTGGATTCACGAAGCGCCCGGTCTGCCGCTTGTCGGCCTCGGAGGCACGATTAGGACGGTTTGTAAAATCAACCAGCGCAAGCGCAAATACCCGCTGCAGACGACCCACAATTACCCCATGACCCGGACCGATTTCGACGAGCTGGTCAACTGGCTGCCGATCCTTCCCGCCGAGAAGCGGAAGAAAGTGGACGGTCTCGCGAAGGACCGCTACGACATTATCGTACCCGGCATGGTCATTCTTCAAACGATATTCCAGACGGCCGGCTGCTCCCATTACGTAGTCAGCGGCGCCGGTCTGCGGGACGGATTGTACTATGAAACCTTCCAGTCCGACGGGGAAACGGCTGTAAGCGTTGCCGAGCACAGCGCCGACAATCTGCTGAAGCTGCATTCGACAGCGCCCGAGGCGCATATCCGCCAGGTCGGGTCCATCGCATTGGCCCTGTATGATGCCGCTTCGAAGGCCAAGCTGCTTCCGGACGATCCGAGACTGCGCCTTTGCTTCCGGACGGCGGCCAAGCTGTACCGGATCGGAGCGTCCCTTTATTACTATCAATTTGCGAAGCATTCGTTTCATCTGATTTCGCAAACGCGGATCGACGGCTTCAGCCACCGTGAAATATTGCTTTGCGCATTGATTGCGACATTCAAAGCAAAGAACAAGACGGTTCAGCAGGCGACGCCGTACAAGGATATTTTGCAGGATGCGGATCTCGAGCTGATCGTGAAGCTCGGCTACCTGCTGCAGCTCGCCATAGCGCTTGATATCAGCGAGATTCAAACCCTGGAGCTAACCTCGGCCGAATTCGAAGGCAGCATGCTGCACCTGAAGCTCCGAACGAAATACGACCCCTCTGCAGAATACAGAGAGGTCGAGGGCATACATAAGGAATTCAAGAAAGCGTGGGGCGTTCAGATCAGGATTCACGAACCGTCGTTTTCCAAGAGCTGATCCGCATCGCTTCGAATTGACTGCGCAGCGGCGGTTCGCCGTCGCTGCGCACATGCTCGTACAACCCGTTGGGCTGAAGCGAGCGCGCCTTGACGTTATCTTTTAAATACAGGTCAAGAATATTGATCAGCGAATTTTTGATGTCTTTATCGAAAACCGGACACATCAGCTCGACGCGGCGCGTCAGGTTCCTCGTCATCCAGTCGGCACTGGCGATGTAAATTTCGGTATCCCCCGCATTCTCGAAATAAAAGATACGCGAATGCTCGAGAAACCGGTCCACAATGCTCCGTACCGTAATATTCTCGCTAAGTCCGGGCACGCCGGGTTTCAAGCAGCATACCCCGCGCACGATCAAATCAATCTTCACACCGGCTTGGGAAGCCGCATACAGCTCGTCGACCATCTGCTGATTCGATAACGAATTGAATTTGGCTACGATGCGCGCCGGCTTGCCTTCCGCCGCATTCCTCGCTTCTCTGCGGATTTTATCGAACAGCTTATCCATCAGATCCGTAGGCGCAACGCCGAAGGCCTTCCAGTTGTGCGGTGCGGAATAGCCCGTCACTTCGTTGAATAAGGCCGAGGCGTCTTCGCCAATCACTTTGTTCGATGTGAAAAAGCCGACATCGGTGTACAATTTTGCCGTATTGTCGTTATAGTTCCCGGTTCCCACATGCACGTAACGTCTCAGGCCGTCCGGCTCTTGACGGACGACGAGCGTAATTTTGGCATGCGTCTTCAGACCGACGAGGCCGTATACGACGTGGCATCCCGACTTCTCCAGCTTCCTCGCCCAAGCAATGTTCCGTTCTTCATCGAAACGGGCCTTCAATTCGACGACAACCGTTACTTGTTTGCCGGATTCGGCCGCCCTCGCCAGCCCTTGTATGAGCGGGGAGTTCCCGCTGACCCGGTACAGCGTCATCTTAATCGCGAGCACATGGGGATCGTAGGCGGCCTGGCAGATGAAATCCGTCACCGCATCGAACGACTCGTAAGGATGATAGACGAGCACTTCCCGGTGCCGCAGCGTCGTGAACAAATCCTCCGTATCCATGAACTCCTGCGGATAAACCGGACGTATCGGCTTATAGCGCAAATGATCGTGACCTTGCAGGGAACCCGCCAGTTTCATGAAGAAGCTCAGATCAAGCGGTCCGTCGATCTCGAAGATGTTATCGGTGATCTCGAATTCTTCCTTCAGCTGCTCCAGCGCGTAAGGATGGATCCCCTTCTGCACCTCGAGGCGGACCGGCGCGCCCCAGCGGCGGCGGTGAAGCTCCTTCTCGATCTCCTCCAGCAAGTCTTCGGCTCCTTCTTCATTCAGCGTCAGGTCCGCATTGCGCGTCAGCCGGAACGCCGACACCGAGATCGGCGTGTAGCCGCTGAACATGGTATGGATATGCTGCTCTATCAGCTCCTCCATGAGGATGAACTCCTGCTTCTTGCTGTTGGTCCGGCCGGGGACCGTAATGTAGCGTGACAAGTTCGAGGGCACCTGCAGGATGGCAAAATAAGGCTCATCGTCCGGATCGTCTCCGTCCTTCATCAGCACGACGGCCAAATATAACGCCTGCGTATGTACGAGCGGAAACGGCCGCGATTGGTCGACCGCCATCGGAGTCAGCACCGGGAATACGATATCGTGATAATACACGTCCATGGCATGGCGCTGCGTCGTATTCAAATCTTCGTAGCTGGTAAATATGATGCCTTCCTTCGTTAGCTGCCTTAGAATTTCGCGGTATGTCTTATACTGCTCGGCGACCATTTTCGAGGAACGCTTCATGATGCGTTTGAAAAGTCCGGCCGGCGTATAGCTGGTGAAATCCTTCTTCGTATGACCCGCCTTGAGCTGGTCCTTTACTCCGGCTACGCGGACACTCATGAATTCATCCAGATTGGATGAAACGATGGAAAGAAACTTCACCCGTTCCAACAGGGGCGTATTCGGATCCTGTGCCTCTTCCAGCACCCGCCAGTTGAATTCAACCCAGCTTAAATCGCGGTTTAAATAATTATTCGCCGTTTCTCGGGGGAGCGTATCCTTCATCCTGCCACCAAACCTCCATGGTTTCCGCATTTTCACAGTTTCTTTACTTATTTCATCGTAATTCGACATTGTCAACGGAAGATATAAGTTTTGTTAATTTTATGTAAAGGGTTGCGTTTTTATAAGTAAAGCATATAATCCAGGCGCCTCCCGGTCAATACGGGCCGGCTTCCAGTCCCGGTTCAGCCATACGTGCTTCGTTCCTCCGCTGACCAGCAGCTCCTCCCCGCGACGGATCTCGCTGGCGAACTCCAGACGAAGATTCGTATAATGGGTTATTTTCGTACAGACCGTCACAAGATCATCATACCGGGCCGGCCGGTGAAAATCCAGCTCCGCGTGGGTAACCGGAAGAAGAAGTCCCTGACGCTCCAGCGATTGGTAAGACATCCCGAGACGGCGGATCAGCTCGGTTCGTCCGATTTCAAACCAGTTCAAATAGTTGGCGTGGTATACTACGCCCATCTGATCCGTTTCTTGATAGCGGACACGGAGTTCATGCTGAAACCACATGCTTTTAAGCCCTCCCAATTTGCTTTAGCTTGCCCAGCGGCGCTTATTGGAATACCTTGCGTCTTTGCCGAAATGAACTCAAGATAAACGGCTACGCCGTCCTTTTCTTACAAAGAGCAGCACGTTTATCAAGGTTGATGCGAAGCTGTAAGTTACGAAAACTTATAATTTCTTATCAACCCAGGATAAACGGCTACGCCTTCCTTGTCTTACAAGGACCAGCGCGTTTACCAAGGTTGATGCGAAGCTATAAGTTACGAATACTTATAAAATCTTATCAACGAAGAAAAGAGCGAAACCGGTATTCGATTTCGCTCTCTCTTCAGCTAATCTTTACAGAACGCGCGCGCGGCCCGAATAAATGACGCCAACTTCAGGGTAAATCGATACCTCGGCGCCGTCCTTCAGAATATTCAGCGCCCGGTCAACGCCTACAATGACCGGCTTGCTCAAGCTGATGCCGACAACGGCGGCGTGGGATGTAATGCCGCCCGTTTCGGTAATGACGGCCGCCGCCTTCTCGAATGCCGGCATATATTCTTTATCCGTCGTCAAGGAGACGAGAATGCAGCCTTCCGTTGCTTTGGCATTCGCTTCCTCGGCGCTGCGCGCGATGACGACCTTACCTGTCGCCGCTTGCGTGCCGATCCCTTGTCCCTTGGCGATCATCTCGCCGATTTGGTGCACCTTGATCAGGTTGGTCGTTCCGGAGCGTCCTACTGGCACGCCGGCCGTAATGATAACGAGGTCTCCCAGGCTAACGAGACCTTTCTTAAGGCTGGCGTCCACAGCATGCTCGAACAGCTGGTCGGTCGATTCGCACATCTCGCCCTTCACCGGCACGACGCCCCATACGAGCGACAAGCGGCGAAGCACTTGTTCGTTCGGCGTAACGGCGACAATCGGCGCTTTCGGACGGTATTTGGACACCATCCGTGCGGTATAGCCGCTCTCCGTAGCGGTCAGAATCGCTTTCGCATCCAGCTCCAGAGCGGAGTTGGCCACCGCTTGCGAGATCGCTTCGGTTACCGTCGTTTGCTGCGCTTTGCTTTGGCGAGCGAAAATTTCGCGGTGCTCCAGCGCCGCTTCCGCACGCTCGGCGATCCGTGCCATCGTCATTACGGATTCGACCGGATATTTCCCTGCCGCGGTTTCGCCGGACAGCATGACCGCATCCGTGCCGTCGAAGATCGCATTCGCCACGTCGCTCGCTTCCGCACGGGTCGGACGCGGGTTGCGCTGCATCGAATCCAGCATCATCGTTGCTGTAATAACCGGCTTGCCTGCGAGGTTACACTTCTTGATCATGGCCTTCTGCACGATCGGCACGTCTTCGGCAGGAATCTCGACGCCCAGGTCGCCGCGCGCAACCATCAGACCGTCGGATACCTCCAGGATTTCATCCAGGTTGTCCACGCCCTCCTGGTTCTCGATCTTGGAAATGATTTGAATGTGGGACGCGTTATGACGCTCGAGAATTTCTCGGATTTCCATGACGTCGCTCGCTTTGCGCACGAAAGAAGCAGCGATGAAATCCACTCCCTGCTCGATCCCGAAGATGATGTCGTTAGCGTCTTTCTCCGTGATGCCTGGAAGGTTGATGCGTACGCCCGGTACATTGACGCCCTTCTTGCCGCCGAGGAGGCCGCCGTTCTTAATTCGGCACACGATGTCCGTACCGCGGATGTCCTCCACGGTTAAGCCGATCAGACCGTCGTCGATCAGAATGGTGGAGCCTACCCGAACGTCCTTGTACAAATCTCTATATGTGATGGATACCCGGTCCGCGTCGCCCAAGATTTCCTCGGTGGTCAGCGTGATCAGGTTGTCCTGCACGAGCTCAACCTTCTGGTCGTCCTTCAGCTTGCCTGTGCGGATCTCGGGTCCTTTCGTATCCAGCAGAATCGCCACATTGCGGTTCAACTCCTGACAGGCTTGACGAACGTTCTTGATCCGGTTGCCGTGTTCCTCGAAATCGCCGTGGGAAAAGTTCAACCGCACTACGTTCATGCCGGCTTCAATCAGCTTCTTGAACATCTCGAGCGATTCGCTCACCGGACCGATAGTACAAACAATCTTCGTTTTACGCATGGTTATGGTTACCCTCCTGAATGGTTGTGAAGCTTCCTATCCCTCTGAATTTTCTATAACGGTCTTCTACTATTTCATTCTCCGACAGCTTCGACAATTCCTGCAAGTTCGACCATAATACTTTCTTAATCGATTCGGCTTGCACGGCAACATCCCGATGGGCGCCGCCCTTCGGTTCCGGAATAATAGCGTCGATGACACCCAGCTTCAGGATTTCATCCGCCGTAATTTTCATCGCTTCCGCAGCTTCCATCGCCTTGGATGCGTCTCTATAAATAATCGATGCCGCGCCTTCCGGCGTGATCGCCGAATAGATCGCATTCTCCAGCATGAACACCCGATTCCCTACGCCGAGAGCCAGCGCGCCTCCGCTGCCGCCTTCCCCGATCACTACGCACAGAATCGGAACTCGCATAGAAGCCATCTCCAGCAAATTCCGCGCAATGGCTTCCCCCTGGTTCCGCTCTTCGGCGGCGCTGCCGGGGTAAGCTCCCTTCGTATCGATAAAGGTAATGATGGGACGCCTAAACTTATTCGCCTGCTGCATCAGCCTCAGCGCTTTGCGGAAGCCTTCCGGATGCGGACTGCCGAAATGACGGGCGATATTATCTTTCGTATCTTTGCCTTTCTGATGGCCCACCACGGTAACGGGCACGCCGTTCAGCCGGGCAAGACCTCCTACGATGGCCAAGTCGTCGCTGTACACGCGATCCCCGTGCAGCTCGATGAAATCGGTAAATACATGCTGGATGTACTCCAGCGTCGTAGGACGCTGCGGATGCCGGGCCAGCTGCATCTTTTGCGATGTGTTCATCGTGCTGTACAGCTCTGTTTCCAGCTGCTCGTAACGCTGCTCCAAACGTGCGATCTCATCGGTAAAATCAATTTGTTTGTCCAAGCTGAACTGCTTCAGCTCTTCAATTTTTCCGCGCAGCTCAATGAGCGGCTTTTCAAACGGCAATTCACCTGCCAATGGACGACACCTCCTCCTTAGTCGAGTGCATGGCAAGCAGACGCGCCAATGTGCCGCGCAATTCCTTCCGGTGAGACACCAAATCCAGCTGCCCGTGCTTCAGGTTAAATTCCGCCGTCTGGAAATTATCCGGAAGCTTCTGCCGGATCGTCTGCTCAATGACTCTTCGTCCCGTAAAGCCGAAGGCTGCGCCCGGCTCGGCTATGATATAATCCCCCAATGTAGCGAAGCTCGCAGTAACGCCGCCGAACGTCGGGTCGGTAATGATCGAGATATAAAGGCCGCCTTGCTCGCTCAGCTTGGCCAGAGCCGCGCTTGTTTTGGCCATTTGCATTAAGCTGAGAATGCTCTCCTGCATCCGCGCGCCGCCTGATGTAGAGAAAATAAGGACCGGCAGCTTCTTGGCGATAGCCTGTTCAATGGCCGCCGTTACTTTTTCACCCACAACCGAACCGAGGGAGCCCCCCATAAAGTCAAAGCTCATGACGGCTACAACGACCTGATGGCCCCCGATTGTTCCTTCGCCCGTAATGACCGCATCGGACATGCCCGTCGCTTCGACCGCTTTATTATATTTGGCAGCATAATCCGGAAACCCGAGCGGATCCTCCGACATCATCTCGCTGTCATACTCTTCAAACTGCCCGTCATCCATCGTCATCTGGATACGCTCGACCGCGCTCAGCTTGAAGTGGTAATCGCATGCGGTACATACCTTCAGATTCTTATCCAGTTCCTTGTTATACTGGATCGTCCCGCATCTAGGGCATTTGTTCATCAGCCCTTCGGGGATTTCCCGCTTCGGACGCTCTTCGGGGATGTCGGCTCCGTCCAGCGGACGGCCCACTACGGGCCTGTCCGACGGAACCGTGGCATATTTTCTCTTTTTTTGGAACAAGTCTTTGAATTGCACGACTACACCTCGCTTGTTGTTGACCTTTCCAAGTCCGATCGAACCTGATCTATGATCTATGCAGAATCGAGTTCAAGACCTCTTGAACCTCTTCCAATTCGCCTTCGGGAACCAATATTTCAAATTGGTTTTTCGTCATGTTGATTGCACGTACTTGTACAAGAAAGCCCTCTTCCGTCAGCCTGTGCTTGATTCGATCCGCGATTCTCGAAGTCGGAGCGATGTAAATGACCGTCCACATGAAAAAGACCTCCCGAACATAATGGAATAATGATATCACAAGTCCACTTTTTCCCGCAACCGAGATTCGGCGGCGCGGCGGGAGGCCGGGAGGCTAGAAATTACGCGGTATATCGCGATATATTGAGAAAATGCGAGATTTATGCCGAAGGGGCCTGCCCGTCGAGCTCATCCTGGTGCTTGTGCGCGATCCGGGCGGAAGCCGCCGCCGCAAGTCCTGCAACCAGATCGTCCAGGAACACGTGGATGCGCGTTTCGTGATCGTTGAGCTCGCGGATGATGCCCATTTTTTTCTTATCCAAATAGCCGAAGCTCGTCAGCCCGATCATCCCATACACATGTACGATGCCGAGCGCCAGCGTCTCGTCCACGCCGTACAGGGGGGCGTCCGCTTCCATAATGGATTGCAGCGGCTCCGGCAGCAGCTTCTTCTCCGCCAGCTCATCCAGCGCGATGCCGGTATATAAGACGTATTGAACCTCTCGCTTCTTCAGAACGGTCTGCACGCTCTCGATGCAGGCGGCCATCGTAAGCTCAGGGTTATACGGGGACTGCAGCTTGTACACAATGTCGGCGATCCGCTTGATCGTGACGCCGCGGCTCTCCAAGCATGCTGCAATGTCGTTGTGGGACATAGAAACAAGCCTCCTCCTGGATTTAGTCACTCGCTTGGCTCGGGACCGGCCACTTCGTGCGGCCGATTCCGTACGGGTAACTAAATGTATGCGGAGAAGGCGGGATTTATTTCACCTTTACGCTGTCTTTACCAAGCAGGCTCCCGATCGATTCGAACAGCGCAGGCGAAGGCTTCACATTGAATTTATCGCTGAGACCGAGCGATTTTTGGGCTTTCTCGTAGTACAGCACGACCGGAAGCGGACCGGCATGCTCTGCAATCAGCCTCTTCAGCCGCTCCAGCACCTCGGGCTGCTCATGCAGCGGGGAAATCCGGATATACACCCGCTGTCCGGATGCGGTCGCAGGCTTAGCGAACGCCGCCTTGGCCTGGACCGGCGGCCCTGTCGGCTTAGGGGTGCCGGACGCCGCACGGCGCTCCGCACCGCCGTCAGGGCGCGGCTTAGCGCCCCCGCGATCCAGGGTTCCTCCGGATCGCGCTGCAGGCTGACGGCCCGCGGGTGTGCGCACCGCCTTCATCTCCAGGTGCGGATCATTCAGGGCGATCAGCTGATCGGCCAGCAGCTTGTAGTCCTCGTCGCCCAGCTGGAGCTTCGCGATGACCAGCACCGGCTTGCCCTTCTGCACGAGGGGCGCATATTTCTTCCATGTCTCGGGGAAGAGCACGACCTCCGCCTTGCCTACGCGGTCCTCCAGCTCCATGAACGCCATCGGCTGGCCTTTCTTCGTGACGATCGTTTTGTTCGAGAGCACAAGACCTGCAGCCATGACCTCGCTGAAATCCGGGTATTCCCCGAGCAGATGGAGCGGATCGGGCTCCAGCTTCCGCAGGACGTCATCGTAATCGTCCAAGGGACTGCCGGAAATGTACAGCCCGAGCAGCTCCCGTTCGAGCTCCAGCTGATGGGTCATCGTGAACGGAGAAATCGGAGGGTACTCCACCTCCCAGTTCGCCTCCTCTACGAAGCCTTCCAGCACGAGCTGCAGATCCTCCCGGTTCTTGCGCCACTTGACGGCCGCTTCCACCGCATCCTCAAGCATCGCCAGCTGCTGGGCGCGGTGCCCCGGCAGCGAATCCAGCGCCCCGCCTTGAATGAGCGATTCCATCACGCGTTTGTTGCACACCCGCAGATCGACGCGGCGGCACAGGTCGATCAGACTCGCATACGGCCCGGTGCGGCGCTCGCCGATCAGCGATTCAATCGCGTGCGTGCCGACGTTCTTGATCGCCGCCAGCCCGAAGCGTATCGCCCTGACCGGCTCGCCTTCCCGTTCCTCCGGCCTTTCCAGCGGGGTAAAAACTACCCCGCTTTCATTTACGTCCGGCGGCAGCACCGGAATGCCCATCCGGCGGCACTCGTCCACGTATTCCGCCACCTTGTTATGGCTGCCCATCACCGCGGTCAGCATCGACGCCATGAACTGAACGGGATAATGCGCCTTCAAATAGGCCGTCTGATACGCAAGCACGCCGTAGGCGGTTGCATGCGCCCGCGGGAATCCGTAATCCGCGAACCGGACGATCATGTCGTAAACGCGGTTCGCCTCTGCTTCGCCGTAGCCCTGGCTGCGGCTGCCCTGAACGAAATGGGCGCGCTGCTCGTCCAGCACCTCCCGCTTCTTCTTGCTGACGGCGCGCCGGAGCAGGTCCGCTTCGCCCAGGCTGAAGCCGGCCATGACGGAAGCGATCTGCATGATCTGCTCCTGGTACACGATAATGCCGTACGTATCCCGGAGAATCGGCTCCAGCAGCGGATGAGGGTACTCCGTCTCCTGCTCTCCGTGCTTGCAGGCGATATATTTGGGAATGAATTCCATCGGGCCCGGCCGGTATAAGGCCAGAACCGAAATAATATCCTCAAATTCGGAAGGACGCAAATCCTTCAGCACCCGGCGCATGCCCGGGGATTCCAGCTGGAAAATGCCGGTCGTATCGCCTTGTGACAGCAGCTTATAGGTCGCGGCGTCGTTCATCGGCACCTTCGTCCAATCGATCGCCGTCCCTGTCTGTTCCCGGATCCATAGCAAGGTGCGCTCAATGATCGACAGCGTCCGTAAGCCGAGAAAATCCATCTTCAGCAGGCCGATAGCCTCCAGATGCTCCATCGGATACTGCGTCAAGGGCGTCTGCTCCGTTCCCTCCTGCAGAGGAACGTACTGCGTGAGCGGCTCCCGGGAAATGACGACGCCAGCCGCATGGGTTGAAGCGTGACGGGGCATCCCCTCGACCTTCATCGCGATCTCGAGCAGCTCCGCCGTCTTGGGCTGCTTGGCGGCGAGCGCCTTCAGCTCGGGCGCAGCCGCCAGCGCCTCGGACAAGGTCAAATGGCTCGACAGAAGCTTCGCCGCCCGGTCCACATCATTAAAAGGCAGCCCCAGCACACGGCCCACATCGCGAACTGCCCCTTTGGCCGCCATCGTTCCGAACGTGATGATCTGGGCGACCCGGTCGGAGCCGTATTTGCCCACGACATAATCAATGACCTCGTCGCGCCGCAAATCGCTGAAATCGATATCGATATCCGGCATCGATACCCGCTCCGGATTGAGGAAACGTTCGAACAGCAGGTTGAAGCGGATCGGATCGACATCCGTAATCCTCAGCACGTAAGCCACCAGGCTGCCCGCCGAAGACCCCCGCCCAGGTCCGGTGGCAATGCCCTTCTCATGAGCGAAGCGGATGAAGTCCCACACGATCAGGAAATAGTCGGAGAAGCCCATCCGTTCGATGACGGACAGCTCGTAAGCGAGACGCTCCTCCGCCCGGCTGCGCCATTCCGGCCGCCGCCACTCCTCCGATGGAGCATATCGCCGCTCCAGCCCGCTCCGGCACAGCTCCGCCAAATACGCTCCCGCGGTCTGTCCGTCCGGAATCGGCTCGAACCGGGGCAGAATCGACCTGCCGAATTCGAGCTCCAGGTTGCAGCGCTCCGCAACGGCAAGAGTATTCGCCAGCGCCTCCGGCACATGCGGGAAGAGGCGCTCCATCTCCTCCGCGCTCTTCAAATACAGCTGGCTGGTGTGGAACTGCAGGCGCTCCTTGTCCTCCACCGTCTTGCCCGTTCCTATGCAGATGAGGATATCCTGCACCGCATGGTCCGGCTCGCGCACGTAATGCACATCGTTGGTAGCGATGAGCGGAATGCCGGTATCGCGGCTCAGCCGGATCATCTCCTGCATGACCTTCTTCTGCTCCGCCAGCCCGTGATCCTGTATCTCCAGGAAGAAGTCGTCGCCGAAGATGCCGCGGTACCGCAGCGCCGCTTCCCTTGCTTCGTCAAACCTTCCATGGAGCAAATGCTGGGAGACTTCGCTGCCGAGGCACGAGCTCGTGCATACGAGTCCTTCCGCATAGCGGGCCAAATGCTCATGGTCGATGCGCGGCTTGTAATGATAGCCCTCCAAATGGCCGATCGATACCAGCTTCATTAAATTC
The DNA here is from genome assembly GCF_027533625.1 of Paenibacillus gyeongsangnamensis. GTDB lineage: Bacteria > Bacillota > Bacilli > Paenibacillales > NBRC-103111 > Paenibacillus_G > Paenibacillus_G gyeongsangnamensis. The sequence goes on from NZ_JAQAGZ010000008.1 coordinate 60,394, forward strand.
CGGTAGCCCGTTTGATTCTTCGCCAGCAGTATGAGATGGTAGATCGGCTGCTCCTGCCTTGTCCCCTTATGCCGAAGGGAACCCGCCGTATAATATACCTCGCAGCCGATGATCGGCTTGATGCCCCGCTCCTTGCAGGCTTTATAGAAAGGAATCGCTCCGTACATGACCCCATGGTCGGTCAGCGCAAGCGACTTCATTCCGAGCTTCGCCGCCTGCCCCACCAAATCGTCGATGCGCGCGGCGCCGTCCAGAAGACTGTATTCGCTGTGCACATGCAAATGGACGAAATCGTTCATCCGCGCCGCCTCCTTCACGAACAAAATTTTATGTTTTTATTTTAGCATAATGCGAACAAGTGTGCCATAGATTAGACAAGAAGAGGCGGCCAAGCCGGGGAGCCATGCGAACAAATCGGACAACCCGCATGCGAAAGCCGCCAATGGGAGCGGAAAGGGATGAGGACATGGGTGGATTTTTATCAAGATGCTTGCTGGACTTCTTCGTCGCATTCGGCGTCGTGCTAGGGGGGACGATGCTCGCGGGGATCTGCGCCGTATTGACGCTGGAGCCGCCGATTTACCGCATGACGAGCGTCGCCGAGCAAATTAAGATTTGGGCGATGGTCGCCGCCATCGGAGGCACGATCGACCCGATTCGGGCGATCGAGACCCATTTTATCGAAGGCCACGTGTCCCCCGCCATCAAGCAAATCCTGTACATCGTCTGCGCGTTCGCCGGTGCGCATATGGGCTCCACCATCATTCAGTGGATCTGCAAAGGAGGAAACAATCCTTGAAGGTGCCTTCCTCTGGGCAAATGAACGGCATGCTGCGTTACACCGGTCTGCTCGTTGCCGGCGGAGTGATCGGCGCAGCCCTATTTATGAGCATATACAAGCTGAATTTAAACCGGATGATCGAGCAGAATCACGTGCTTCAGCTGGAAAACACCAAGCTGGAGGGCGAGATCTCCGATTTAAAGAAATCGAAAAATCAGCGCAACACGATCAACCTGCTGAACGTGTACGTGGAAATGGCGGATCATGCGCCGCTCGACAAAGTCACGGAGACGGAGCTCATGAAACGCATCTATAACGATCTCAAGCGGGTCATCATCGGTCGCAAAATTTCCGATTTCGCCGAGTCGCCCGAGCCGTACGAGAAAATACTGGTCGATAAGCCGTATCTCGGCGTCTTGGACAAGGATTACATGGTCCAGAACGTCAAATGGATGTTCATCACCCAGACGGAGCTCAAAATATGGGTCGTCGTCAAGGAATGGAAACGGATAACCACGCCATGACGGTTAGAAGTCCGGTGAATAAGCAGCGGAGCGGGCGGAATCGTTCTGAAAAGCGCAAGCGCACTCCTTTGCCCGCTGTTGATTTCCTTGCCAAAAATCGCTAAAGTGAATGGAGAACCGGCGTACGCCTCCCGTCTCCTCTTCGTATCATTGAGACCCGAAGCGAATCCCGCCCTTTTAAAAAAGGATGTGCTTGTGCACCATGCTTACGACGACCCAAGCGGTGTTCAGCGTGCTGATCGTCATTGCGCTGCTGTTCTCCGTCTATTACAGCTTCCGCTACCGCCGAGAGAGCGATCCCAAGCTCCGGGGCCTGTATGCGTCCCGAATGAATATCGCCATGGGCGTAATGCTTATCTTCATCGCGGTGACGCAGCTGTTCTTCTTCACCGATTCGGTGCTGCGGCGAATCTTCGGCACGGTGTGCCTGCTGCTCGGCTTGTGGAACCTGTTCGCCGGCATCCGCAGCCACAGCCATTACAGCCGGTAACCGGCTCCTCCCGCTTAAGCCTGTTCGATCACCTGCGCCGTAAGCATCGCTTTCGCAACCAGCGCAGTCCCGTGGAACACCTCGACGTCGATTTTCCCGAATTTGCGGCTCACCTCGATGAGCTTCGGACGGATTTCGATCGTGCTGTCGATCTGAACGGGCTTAACGAAATAGGAGGACATGTTGTCGAGCACCAGATCCCCTTTCTTCACATCCTCTACCGCCTGATAAGCGGCCTGCCTCATGAGCACGGTGAGCACGCCCTCGGATACGGTACCGAAACGGTTCGTCATCTGCGGCGTCACGGCTCCTTTGAACACGAGCTGCCCGGAAGAAGCATCCCGCGCCTCGCTGAAGCCCGACCAGATCAAATCCTCGAACGTTTCGCCGTGCTGCGGCTGGCGCTGAATTTGCTGCATCGCCTTAAGGACGTCCTTGCGGCTGATGACGGCCGTCACCTTGCGGTTGTTGTCGATAATCGGCAGAAGCTCGATGCCCTCCCATACCATCAAATGGGCGGCAGAGGCGATCGAGGTGCTGAGCGACGCGGTTACGGGCCCCCGGGTCATGATCTTGTCGATCGTCTGGTCGGGCCCCGCACCGATCAGATCCTTCGAGGTGATCATGCCGATCACCCGGTTCCACTCGTCCACCACCGGGAAGCGGCTGTGCCCCGTCTCGTCGTGCAGCCGCTGCCAATCCTTCATCGTATGGCTCGCCTTCAGGACATATACCTGCATCGGCTTCGGCACGATATCCCCGATCAGCAGAATCTTCTTCTTGATCAGCCGGTCATAGATGGCCCGGTTGATCATGGACGCCACCGTGAACGTGTCGTAGCTGCTCGAGATGATCGGCAGCTCCAGCCGGTCCGCCAGTTCCTTAACGTCCTCACTCGTGCCGAACCCGCCAGTGATGAGCACCCCGGCTCCCTGCTCGATGGCGCATAAGTGCGCCTTGCTGCGGTTGCCCACAATGAGCAGGCTGCCGGGATCGATATAGCGCATCATCGCATCCTGCTGCATCGCGCCGATCACGAATTTGTGCAGCGTCTTATCCAGCCCCGTGCGTCCCCCGAGCACATCTCCGTCCACCATGTTGACGACCTCCGCGAACGTCAGCTTGTCCAGCTGGTCCCGGAGCTTCTTCTCGACACGCACCGTTCCGACCCGCTCCTTGGTGGCGACAAGCCCAAGCGTATCCGCTTCCTTCATCGCCCGATAGGCTGTGCCTTCGCTGACTTCAAGCTTCTCGGCGAGTTTGCGGACGGAGATTTTGCTGCCGATCTTCAGACTTTCAATATATTTAATAATTTGCTCATGCTTGGTCGCCGCTTCAGGCAGCGCGACTTGGTCTTCCTCTTGGTCCATACTGTACCACCCTCCCGATCACATCTGTACTTATCTGTACTATAATTATAAACTTTTTAAGCCAAAATACTACTTCTCGTACAAGAAATGCGTTCGGCCGGCATAGGATGAACTAGAAGTCCAAACCCACTCACCCGATAGGAGGTCAATCATCGCCATGTCGTCCACCCCTTACAGCGGGCAGCCGCAAATGATTTACCAGCTGGAATCCGAGCATGCCGACTTGTTCCACAAATGCAGGGAGAGGATTCACACCGTCTGCATAGAGCATTTGCACAAGCGTGTCCGTATACAGACCGTTCACGGCCAAACTCATGACGGAATTCTCGTACATATCGACAGCTATCATATTTATTTGCAGATGATGCCGGGTTACAGCCGTGCGCTTATGCCCTACGGCTACGGATACGGCTACAGTCCGTACTCTAGCAATGTCATCCTTCCTCTTGTCTTGTTCGATCTGCTGACCATTGCCTTGATCGTCTAAGCCTGCAAGACGAACCGGCGTCGGAAAATAAGCCGCCGGCCGAATCCGATCATAACGGCAAAGAGTCCGTCTCTGGCCCACCCGGGGCAGGAGACGGACTCTTTACCGTTATTTCTTCAGCTGCAGCAGCTTTCGGCGTCCGAGCGCCGATTGCTCCTGCTGCCAGCGCTTCAGCCGTTTCACCTTAAGCAGCTGGCGTTTCGTTTCTTCCTCCACGCCGAGCAGCTCGTGCAAATGAGCCGCGACGACGAGCAGCGCGAAGGCGATCCAACCGATGCCGAAGACGTTGGCCGCCGTCCACCCTTGTCCGATATCGAGCCGCGGTACCGCATAAATCAGCATGCCCAGCGTAAGCGCCATGAACAGAACAGGTTTTGCTCCTCTCATCCGTTCGCCCCTCCTTCTGCCAACTTGTACTATTCATTGTATGAAGGAGAGTTAAGAAATAGCACCGATCCGGGGAGGACGGTCAGAAGATCAAGCGGTGCGGGTTGCAGGCTTCGGCCTGCGCTTGACGAACAGCCTCATGAAGCGGCCGTACGCGTACGCAAGCGCCCAGGAAACGAACAGCGTGATCAGGAAGCCGGCCGCCACATAACCGAAATAGTGCAGCGTGCTGCCCGTATCGTTCGTTACATGCGTTTTGAAATAGGACAGCACCGCAGGATGTACGAAATAAATGCCGAACGACGCCGCCCCCAGAGCATTGAGCGCCTTGGCCGCCGAAGGAAGCTTGTCCAGCAGCAGCCTGCCGAGCCAAATGAAGCTCATCCCGGCAAACATCGCATATCCGAAGAAGAGCAGCTCGAACCAAGTGTTGTCGAGCACGATATGCAGGCGGTCCTCAAAAGCGAACAGCGCCATGAAAGTAAAGCCCAGCACGGCCGTAACGGGAAGCACCCACGGGATATTCTTGCGCAGCCACCGGAAGAAGGCGTCATAATGCAGGCCGAGCGCTCCGCCGAACGCGAAGATGCTGAAGTAATTGAAGCATATCGACGCGGATTGCTGGACCGGCTGAGCCCAATGGTTGTAAGCGTAGAATGCCGCTTGAATGAGGATTCCCAAGGGAAAGAGAGCCTTCCTGAACCATGGCAAGGCTTGGCACAGGCTCATCAGCAATGGAAATACGAGATAAAACTGCACGATGATCACCATAAAATACAGATGGTACGACGTGTCCGCCCAAGGCAGCTTCTCCGCAAATTCCCTCCAATCCATGTGCAGCGTATCGTGCTCGTAAATCCATTGATTGTAAAGGTAATAGAACAGCGACCATATCAAATATGGGACAAGGGCCTGCCGAACCCGCTTCACGTAAAATTGCACCGTTTGCCGTCCGTTCCAGTCATCCAAATAGCGGTAGAACAGCACCAATCCGCTGATGAATATAAACACCGGCACGGCAAAATTGCTGAGCTTGTTTACAGCTATGTAGAAGGTTTTGGACGATTCGCTCACAAGCAGCGGATCCACGGTCGCATCGGCCGTGGCGTGAATCGTAACGACAGCCACAATCGCAATCGCTCTAACGATATCCAGCTCGAGCAGCTTCGATTTGGACTTTTTCTTTTCTGTCGGCAATGCGGGGTTAAGCCTCCTTAGGCTGAATGCGCCAAGCGTTTTCCGTCATTGTAACACAGAAACCGATAAGCGGAAACTATTGGGCGGGGATGCGTCTTTATGCAATATTTAACTTATAATTACTTAATATCACTTGCGCCATTTAAGTATTTGTGCGTATAATAGCTCCATGAAATACCTGCAAGGAGGCTGAACGATGTATCAGGAGGAACGCCTGATCGGGATTTTGCAGCACATGCAGCGCCATCAACGCATTGCCATCGAGGACATCTGCGAGCTGTTCGACGTCTCTCGCGATACCGCCCGCCGGGATATCGTGAAGCTCGAGGAACAGGGCCGCATCGTGCGGACGCGCGGAGGGGCCATTTTGCCTACGTTAACCAAGGAGGTATCGGCCTACGGTGAACGGCTGATGACCGAATCTGCGGGAAAAGGGGCCATCGGGAAAGCGGCAGCCGGGCTGCTGAGAAGCGGAGACTACCTGTTCATGGATGCGTCCACTACCGTAAGACATGCGGCCGAGCAAATCCGGACGGAAGGGCATGTCGTCGTTACGAATTCCATGGATATCGCCGGCTTGCTGTCGCCCCGTGAAGGCTTTCAGCTTCATCTGCTGGGCGGAAGCGTGCACCCGGTGCATCGATTCATTTACGGGGCCCGGACGGTGGATATGCTCTCGGATTATCAAGCGGATAAGCTGCTCATCGGCACGGGAGGATTAACGGAGAACGGCATGACGAACCCGTTTGAGGAAGAGGGCTATGTGATGCGCGAAATGATCCGGCGGGCCGATCAGGTCATTCTGCTGGCGGATCATACGAAGTTCGGACTGCACCAGTTTTTCCGGATAGCGGGGCTTGAGCGGATCGATAAGCTCGTTACCGACCGGGAGCCGCCGGAAGGCCTCAAGGCCGCCCTTCAGAAGAACGATATCGAAATCATTATTGCCGAAGGAGAGACAACCGCATGATTAAGCTCATTGTCAGTGATTTGGACGGCACTCTGCTGCATAAGCATCAATCCATCCGCCCCGAAGACCGGGAGGCGCTCCATGAGGCGCAGCGGCAAGGCATCAAGGTCGCTTTCGCTTCCGGCCGCATGCTGCCGGAAATCAAGCAGGTGATGAACGAGATGGGACTGCAGCTCCATACCATCTCCCAGAACGGCGCCTACGTGCATACGTCGGACGGCGAACTCATCAGGCACAACGCATTTGAACGCGAGCTGATCGTACCGCTGACGGAGGCGGCGGCAGGCCTGCCGTTTGTCACCGTACTGGCCGGACCGGATCATTATATTGTCCAAGAGATGGATGAGCGGGCTTCCCGACTGAAAAAACGGCTGCTTGCCCCACTCGTCGAGCTTTCCGATCTTCATGAACGGCTCGGCCGCGAGCTGATCTGCGGTAAAATTTCATATATGGGAGACGCGGAAGAGCTCCGCAAGCTGGGCGAAGATTTGCTGCAAACGTACGGGGACGCCATCGACGTGTATATCTCGGACGTCGACTGCCTCGACGTTATGCCCCGGATTTCATCCAAAGGAACGGGACTGGCCGCCCTGCTCGATTACTTGCAGCTGAAGCCGGAGGAAACGATGTGCATCGGGGACGCTTTCAACGACATTTCCATGTTCAAAATGACTCCGCACAGCTTTGCCATGGCATCCGCCAATCCGGACGTGCGGCGGCAAACCTCCCGCACGGTCCGTTACGTCTCGGACGCAGTGGCTTGGGTGCTCGGCCAAACCGTTTAGCCTGATTCGCCGGTTCGCAGGATACGGACCGGGATCGTCGCCGGAACTGCGCTACCGGAAAAATCGCTCTCCACTTCTCCTTGGACAGACATAAGTACCGCACTTTGGAGCGGTATTTCTGACCGAAGCTGCTCCGTCTGTATGGTCCTCTTTTTTCTTCGGGCGGCAAGGGATTTTAAATACGCGAGGTTGTATTGACGGGGCCCTTCCCGTCACCCGTTCTTAGCCAAGTCGATATCGGGATCGGACGGCTTCCCCTTCAGGCTGCCGGCAGCAGATGATGTCATTCCCGGCCGCTTAAAGGGGACCCGATCTTTCTTTCCGTAAACCTTGTTATTTCATCAGCTCGTCGAGCGGCTCGGCTATGATGCGCTGAATGTCTTCCATGATGACGCCAAGACGGCGTTCCGCCTCAAACAGCCGGTGCACCCGCGGGTTCAGGCTGATCACCCCGAACAGCTTCTCCATCTTCTCCATCTCTTCCTTCGGCGGCATCTCGCCTGCCATCATCTTCTGCTGCAGCTCCTGCTGGCGCGTGCGGAAATCGTCCAGCATACGCTTGCTGTCCGCATCCCTGTCGATCTGCGCGCGGAGCTCCCTGTACTCCCGAAGCTCGGCGCTGTCTCTTATTGCCCGGGACAGCTCATGCGCCTTGTCAAAAATATTCATTTCTCCTCATCTCCTTGGAATCGTTAATACGAGGAAATGTTCACCAAGGGGTAAACGCCCTCATATGATGAAGTAGTTCGTTTCTTGAAGTTCCATGCCTGTGTTGTCGGCCAGTCCGGGCTGGGAAGGAGTTCCTTGAGTGATAAGAACAAAGGTCAAGATCCAAATCCAGAGCGCCAGCATTTCTAACGACGGCTCCTATATCTCACTCAGCAATTCCATAGCCAAAAAGTGGAAAATCCCGTTTCACCAGTCGCTTCAGCTCCGTTTCGGTTCCGCCCGCCAAGAAGTGAGAGTCGCTCCGCTCTCCTCATCCAGCGCCCTTCGGCTCAGCGATGCGTTAGCTTCCCGCTTGGGGCTCTCGCACGGAGACCAGCTGTGCCTTCAATACAAACCAAGCGCCCGCACCATTCAGATCGGTCCGCTGCTCGGCGTCATGGTCAGCCGCGTTTATCCCGGCTCGCCGGATAAGCCGTTTGGCGCCAGTACCGCCTTTTGCAGGGAACTGACCGACGCCTGCAGCACGTACGGGGCCGGGGTCTTTTTCTGCACGCCGGACGATCTGGATGCTCAAAGCGATACGATCCGGGGCTGGCGTTACGCCGGCCGATGGGTAAAGGCCGATTTTCCCGTGCCGCATGTGCTTTATAATCGTCTGACCTCGCGCAAGCTGGAAAACCGGGACAACGTGCAGAAGTTCATTGAGCAGGCTAAAATCCGGCACAATGCGCAGCTGTTCAATGAAAAATACTTGAACAAGACGGAGGTCTTCGACGCGCTGCGTAAAGAAACCGACCTGTTGGTATACCTGCCGGAGTCTTATCTGCTCCGCAGCTTCGCGCAGCTGAAATCGATGTGCGCCAAGTATCCGACCGTCTTTCTGAAGCCGATCACGGGGAGTCTCGGCAAAGGCATTATCCGCATTAAACGGATGGAAGACGGCTCTTACCAATGCCATTTTACCAACCTGGGCGGCGCCCGTAAACAATCGTTTCCCTCGCTGACCCAGTTGTTCGCCTCATTCTCGGGTAAGGTCAAGACCCAGCGGTACCAAATCCAGCAAGGGCTTCAGCTGCTCAGCGTAGAGGGGCGACCGGTCGACTTCCGGGCGTTGGTGCAGCGCGGGGAGGACGGACAGTGGAACATCACATCCATCGTCGCGCGGATCGCGGGAACGCATCATTTCGTCTCCAACCTGGCCCGCGGCGGGACGCTCACGACGGTGAACGACGCCTTGGCCCGGTCTGGGACGGGAGCGGCGGCAGGCGGACTGGCTAAGCTGCGGCGCGCCGCCCTCCAGATCGCCAAAGGAATCGAAACGCAGGTACAGGGGCATTTTGCCGAGCTCGGCATCGATCTTGCAATCGATTCCCAGGGCCGCGTCTGGCTGATCGAGGTCAATTCCAAGCCTTCAAAGGACGATAATACGCCCCTGCAGGGCGGTAAAAAGACGCGGCCTTCCGTCCGGCGGATCGTTCAGTATGTCCGTTATGCCGCCAAGTTCTAAGCTTCCGGTGATCCATCCTTTAGGATAAGAGGTGACGCGCATGATGATATCGTCGCTGCAAGTGCCGCCCGGCTCGCGCGCAGTGGGAATCATGACGACGCAAACCGATGACCATCCGCCCTTTGCCAATCGCGGCTTCTATCGCCGCTTGTGCCTCAGCGGGCAGCGCGCCGGATTAACGGTGTTCGTCTTTACTCCGCCTGCCATCGATTGGACCCGGCTCCAGGTGAGCGGCTATACATTCGATCCGTCTGGCGAAGAGTGGATCCTGCGAACCTTTCCGCTGCCTGCGGTCGTGTATGACCGCTGCTTCTTTACTACGCGGCGCCAATACGCGGACTATCGCCATGCGCTGAAGCGGCTGAAGGAGCACGGGTCCGTCCGCCTGCTCAGCCATGGGCTGAGAGGCAAGCTGGAGGTGCAGCGCCTGCTTGAGCGCGACAGCCGCTTCGCTGCGCTGCTGCCGCACACGGAAGCGCTGCGCAGCATGCGCACGCTCGCCCTGTGGCTTGAGCACCGCCGGGAGGCGGTGCTCAAGCCGCAAGGCGGCTCGCAGGGCCGCGGCGTGCTGCTCGTGCAGCGCGGCGCCGGCCCCGGCGGCGCAAGCGCGCCGGCGCCCGGCACGGTGAATGCCGCAGGTGCGGCATTCACCGTGCGCGGGCGCGATGCGCGCAACCGCCGCGTGGAGCGCGCCTTCGCGGACGCGGGCGCGCTGCTCCGGTGGCTGCGCCGCTTCGTGGCGCAGCGCCCGTATTTGCTGCAGCAGTATCTGCTGCTGCAGAGCCGGGAAGGCGACGCGTACGACGTGCGCGCGCTGGTGCAAAAGGACGGCGCCGGCCGCTGGCAGCTGACCGGCATGGCCGTCCGGCGGGGTCAGGGCGGCAGCCTGACCTCGAACGTGCATGGCGGCGGTACGGCAGAGCCCGCCGCCGATTTCCTTGCCCGCGAGTTCGGGCAAGCCAAGGCCGCAGAGCTCCTCCGGGAGCTAATGCGGTTGTCTGAGCTCCTTCCCGAGGCGCTCGAATCGAATCACGGGCGGCTCGCCGAGCTCGGCATCGATTTCGGTGTCGATACCGGCGGCAATATTTGGATCCTTGAAGTGAATTCCAAACCCGGCCGCTCCATCTTTACTTATTTGCGGGATGTCAAGGCCCAGCGGGCTTCCGTCGACAATCCCGTCCGGTACGCGGGCTATCTGCTTCAGCAGCGGATGTAAGCCGGCCGGACCGCCGGCAAGGGCAATTTTAGCCGCAATCCCCAGGCAGCACTCCCTTTCTGCCCAATGAAGCTAGCATAGGAAGCAATGCGTTGATTCGGCATTGCAGGAAGAAGCGGCTTCCTGTGCGGGCTCTTCCATTGTACGCGCACGGCAGCCTGCTCATGCCACTTTTTCCGTATCGGCGCAAGCTCTAGGCTTATGTGCAATGACCAAGAGACGGCAGCCTGCATACTATAGCGGAGGTTACACAATACGGGATGAAGGCGCTGTTTGAGCGTATCGGCGGCAACGAAAAAACGGCTTCAGGACGTACGGTTACAGGGCAATGACTAGCGAACGTTATCCTGCTTGCACATCATGGATCCATCACGCCTGCAGCTAAAGTCGCTCCTGATGCCGAATCTGCCGCCTCCTCCGCCAGCCCTAGGATTGAAACGTGATTTTCAATACGGAGAAACTATGCCAATAGGCAGAGTCAGCAGCCCTTACGAAGTTCGCCAATGGCGAAACTCAGCCTATGCTTACGAAGAAACTTAGCTTATGCAAAGTTCTGTATTCCTTACGAAGTAAGTTTCGCCAATGGCGAAACTCAGCCTATGCTTACGAAGAAACTTTGCTTACGCAAAGTTCTGAGGAGGTACACCATGAGTTTGACAACTTGCACGATTCATATCACCCAGCGGCAGGAACGGGCGGTCTACCTGTCGGTAGAGCTCGCGAGGGCGCTCAAGCTGGCCAAAACACGGAACGTGACTTTGAAGCTCGGCAGCAAAAGCATTCCGCTTGGCATCAAGCTTCTCAAGAAAACCGGCAAGCACGTCTTCTTGCCGTCCTCGGTTTACTCCCAGCTGCGCCTTCCCCGTCTGGGCGGCGCCATGGTGCACAATGACAACGGCAACGAGCTGCGGATCGGCCCCATGATCGGCATCCTGACCTCGGTTATCCGCGGCAGCTCGGCTCCGTTCGGCTCCAGGACGGAGTTCATTCGCCAATTCATGCGCGTCGAGTCAGACCGCGCATTCTATTTCGGCTTTTCGCCCTCCGACGTCAACTGGAACGATCAGACCGTGGTAGCTACGATTCCGCGCAGCGAAGGCGGCTGGACGCGCAAGGTTATCCCGCTGCCCGATGTCGTGTACAACCGGCTCCCGAGCCGAACCGCGGAGAAGCTCGCTTCCATGAACGCGTTCAAGCAAAAATTCATCAAGCGCGGCATCCCGCTCTTCAACTGGAGCTTCTTTGACAAATGGGACGTCTACAATCTGCTTGAGGGCACAGACGCCTACAAGCACGTGCCGGAATCCCGCATCAACCCGACGGCCTCCCAGATCAAGGAGATGCTCGATAGACACAAATTCATCTATCTCAAACCGACCGGCGGCAGTCTCGGAATCGGCATCTTCCGTCTCACCTACAATCCGAAGCGCGGTTATTACGCCCGCTATCGGCAAGCAGGACGTAATGTACTGCTCCGCTTCAGCAATTTCGATACGCTGATGTCGTACATTAACCGCCAAATCGGACGGCTTAATAATTATGTTGCCCAGCAGGGTATCCGGCTCATTGAAATCGACGGCTGCCCGATCGATTTTCGCTTCCATATGACCAAGAACAGAGATAACCAATGGGTCGTAGCGGCGATCGGCGCGAAGAAAGCCGGCAAAGGCAGCGTAACGACGCATGTGCGTACAGGCGGGATGCTCATGACGCCGGAGCAGGTGATGAAGGAAATTTTCGGCAGCCGAGCCGATACCGTGCTGAGCAGCGCGAAGGAGGCGGCCATCCGGCTCGCGGAGGACATCGAGCGCAATTACCGCCATACCCTAGGCGAACTGGGCTTCGACATCGGCATCGATCAGAGCGAACGGATCTGGATGTTCGAAGCCAATTCCAAGCCGGGCCGTTCGATCTTTAAGCATCCGGCGCTAAAGGAGCAAGGCCGGGCATCGCTCCAGTACATTTATGATTACTGTATGTACTTGGCCCGATTTCGGGCAAGGAGGGATTCCTGAGTGGACGCAACTGCCATTAACCTACACCGGAAGCGCAAGCGCCCGACGCTGGCCATTCTCACTTACGCGGATGAAAAGAGGATTTTTCGCGGGAATCAAAAAAATTTTATCGACCTGATCGAAACCGGAGAGCAGTGGGGCGTCAGGGTCTACGTCATGACGACGTCCGATTTCAAATTAAACGGCACTCATGCCATTGGCTATAAGTATCATGCCCCCAGCCGGACCTGGAAAAAGCGGCTGCTTCCACTGCCCGACGTTGTCTATAACCGCATACCTTACCGTAAGTTCGAGCTGCTGCCGGAGGTGCAGCAGGTCATTCAGACCTGCATCCGCCACGGACAGATCCATTTTTTCAACCCTTCCTTCTTCAATAAATGGGCGCTGTTCGAGTGGCTGAACAAATCCAAGGAATCCCGGCCGTTCATTCCGGCGACGCGGCGGCTGCATTCCGGCGACGATCTGGAGAAGCTGTTCCGGTCGCACCCGTTCCTGTACCTGAAGCCGATTCGCGGCAAGGCGGGGAAAGGCATCATGAAGGTGAGCCGCCTCGTCGGCAAAGCCCCGTATAATGGCTACGAGCTCAGCATTCAGGACAAAACGAAGAGCCATATCTCCCGCTATCCGAACGTCAATAAACTATGGTCCCACCTACAGGAGATTATCGGCTCGAAGGAATACATCATCCAGCAGGGCATCACCCTGTCGACTTACAAGCAGCGGCCGTTCGATTTGCGGGTGCTCGTGCAAAAGAATCAGAAAGGTGCATGGAGCGTGGCCGGCATCGGCGCGAGATTGGCCGGCAAGCTCAGCATCACGACCCATGTGCCCCGAGGCGGATCGATCGACGATCCCTCCAAGCTGCTCACCGCATCTTTCGGCCAAGACGGAAGCAAGAAAATGATTGCCAAAGCCAAGAAAACCGCAATCCTGCTCGCAAGGCAAATCGAGAAAGCAAGCGGCCAAACACTGGGCGAAATGTCGATGGACGTGGGGGTGGATACCGACGGGGAGCTTTGGTTTTTTGAAGCCAATTCGAAGCCGATGAAATTCGACGAGCCGCCTATCCGCAAAAAATCATTGGAGAATCTGATCAGGTACAGTCTGCATCTGAGCAAATCCGCAGCCGTCAGGACAGCCGCTTCTCCCCACACCTCGAGCAGCAACAAGAGCGGCCAAGATTCGATTGCGAATCAATCCATAACAGGCAGGTGACGTCCGTGGGCCGTCAACTAGGCATCTTGGCCATGTACTGGGCGGAAGGAAAGCTGGAGGAGCTTTCCTTCTTCCGCAGGTTATGCATCTATGGGCGGAAGCTGGGGCTGGAGGTGCTTGTCTTCACTCCCGACGACGTCGATGATTCGAAGGAAAGCATTCATGCCCTAACTTACAGTCATTCGGATGGCAAATGGATCAGGAAGTGGTCCGCACTTCCTCCCCTCATTTATGACCGCTGCCGTTATCGCGGAGCGGACAATTACCGTAAAATCACCAGCTTTCGCAATAAGTATAAGAACGTGGATTACCTTAGCCGGCCCTTGGCGAATAAGTGGACCGTCTATGAGGTGTTGTCCGAGCAGGAAGGCATCCGCCCTTATTTGCCCTTCACCGTTCGTTATCAAAGCCTGAAAGACCTGTCTCAAATGCTGAAGAAATACCCTATCGTCTACATGAAGCCGAAAAACGGCACAGGCGGAAGGGGCATTGTCCGGCTTCAGCGCTTGGGCAGCAGCCAAATCGTATGGATGGAGGGCCGGGATCCGAGCCGCCGCATTCTTCCGCAGCAGAAGATCCATATCCGGCAAATTCCGGCAAAATTGAGCAGTTGGAAGCTGGAGGAGCTGTATCTCGTGCAGCAGGGGATTCCGCTAGCGTTAAAAGACGGCCGCGTTCACGATTTCCGCATGCTGGTGCAAAAGGACGGCAGCGGAGAGTGGCAGGTCACCGGCTGCGCCGGGCGAATCGGGCCCAGGCTGTCCGTCACCTCCAACCTGCATGGCGGCGGCACCGCAGTCCCGATGGAAATTCTGCTGAGAAACCGCTTCGGCACGGAAGAGAAGGTCCGTGAAATCAAGAAGGATGCGTATGCGCTTGGACTGCGGGTCGTGAAGCAGCTTGAGAGCAAGTTCGGAGCGTTGTGCGAGGCAGGCATCGATTTGGCGATCGACCCTAAAGGCGACATTTGGCTGCTTGAAGTGAATCCGAAGCCGTCGCGCGAAGTGTTCCGACGGATCGGCGAAACCGCCAATTATCGCAAAGCCCACCTTCGTCCGCTGGAGTACGCGCTATGGAAGCTGAAACGCCGGAAGCCGGAAGAGGAGACTTCCGGCATGGATGAATAGAGGCGTCTCATGCCGGAGTACGCCTCTTTAATTACGGCTTGTATTATGCCTCAAGCAATTCCGCAAGCTCGCTGAATCGTTGAATGGTCGCGTCCGCACCGTCAAGCTCGCCCTCTTTGCGGAAGCCTGCATAATCGCAGCCGACCACGAACAGACCGTTGGCGTGACCGGCCTCCACATCAGAGGAGCGGTCCCCCACCATCCAAGCCGATCGGATGCCATGCTTGTCCAGCAGCTGCCGCACCAGATCGACCTTGGAACGGGTGCCGTACTCGCCTGCACTGTACAAGCCTCCCGCTTCGAAGAGCGGCTCCAGCCCCTGGTACCGGATAACGCCTTTGACGTAATCCTCCAGTCCGTTGCTGGCAATGAAGAGCTTGATGCCACGTGCGCGAAGCTCCCGGAGCGCATCCGCGACTCCTTCATAGAGTACCCCTTGTCCCCCGGCCATTCCTTCCACCTGGTAAGCCAGAAGCAGCTCGTCCGCCCGGCGGTGAACCGATTCCTCGGCGTGCGGCATAACCTGACGCCAGATGTGCTCGAGCAGCATTCCCAGCCCGCTCAGAATCGCTTGCTCCGGGGGTGTTTCTCCCTGATACAATCCTTCTTCACGGAGCTTGTCAAAGGTTGAATGATAGGCTGGAAGCAGCAGTGTTTCGGTCTGGAACAGCGTGCCGTCCAGATCGAAGATCATCGCTTCCGGCTGTGTATGCTTTTGCTTCAAATCCGTTCCCCTCCATTTATCCATATCACGTTCTATAGAATCACGATTCGGAACGATTGTCAAACTTTAACTCTGGAAGTCCATTGTCATTACGTTTTGCAGCGGAACCTTAAACCAAAGGAGCAGAATGACAATAATGACTGCGGAAACGGCATATGCATAGCCCGCCCGTATATAGTGAAGCCGAAGCATCGGGAACATCATGCAATCAAAGGCAAAGGACCAATACCAGTTCCAGCCGTGGTCATACACGATCCTGCCCGTCATTGCGAACAGCAGCTCCACCGCGGCATAAATGGCGATCCACTTAACATATCGTTTCGTACGGCCCATACGACGTTCAGGAAAATGATGTAAAAAGAGCAGTGCAGTGCAGGGGAAAACGATCAGTGTATAGAACATTTCGTTCAGCACCGGATAAATCGGAAAGTCCGGCTCAAACGCCCATAGCTCGTACCTTGAGGTTAGCACGAAATAGAGCAGATTGCCCGAAACCATGTACAGCATGGTGCTGTGGCACCGTTCCCAAGCCGACCAAGCTTTAGAACGCCAAGTGCAATACAGCGCAATGAGTGCGACGGCAGCGTGAATGAGGCTCTCCCCTTTTCATGTAAATCATCCCTATCGTTATTTTTTCCAAATTTCTGTAAGTTAATCTATAGGAGAAGAAATTCGCAGAACCGGATTATTAGCTGCCGAAGCGCAGCTTCGCTGTGACGCGCTGACCGGCATAGCTGCCCGATTCCTGTCCAGCGCCGGAGCAGATTGCCGGCGCTGGGGGTGCGTTTCGTCCGTTCACGAACGCCTGCTGACAGCTATCAAAGCTAGAATACTTTCTTATTCTCCTGATCGCTCTTCAGCATCTCTACCGCTTCCCGGAAGCGCAAGGAGTGGATGATCTCCCGCTCCCGCAAAAATTTAAGACCGTCCTGCAAATCCACATCGTCGGTCATATCGATCAGCCATTGATACGTTGCTCTCGCCTTCTCCTCCGCAGCGATATCCTCATACAAATCCGCAATCGGATCCCCCTTTGCCTGGATATAGGCCGCCGTCCAAGGCACTCCGCCCGAGTTCTCATAGAACAGCGCCCGGTCATGCTGAACGTAATGATCGTCCAGCCCTGCGGCCTTCAGCTGCTCGACCGTAGCATCCTTGGTCAGCTTATAGACCATCGTCGCTATCATTTCGAGATGGGCAAATTCCTCCGTGCCGATATCGGTCAGCAGCCCGATGACCTTATCCGGAATCGAGTAGCGCTGGTTAATGTAGCGCAGTGCTGCCGCCAGCTCTCCGTCGGCTCCCCCGTACTGTTCCAGCAAGAGCTTCGCCATTCTCGGATCGCATTTGTTCACTCTGACCGGATACTGCAGCTTCTTTTCATAAATCCACATGCCGCCGCTCCTCTCTGCGGTTAGCCGCAAGCTTCGTCGTTATACCTGCCAAGGCCAGGGCGTCTCGACCCACTGCCATGGATACTTGGAATAGCTATGGCCGAAGTGCATCAAAGGACCGAACTCCAATTGATATTGATGAGCTACCTGCATTCGCTTTTGCGCGAATTGATTGTACTGCTGAATCGCATGCCCGTCGTTCGGGTGCGTATCGAGATAAAGCGTCAGCTCAACCAGAACGAAATCAAGCGCCTGCAGCTCCTCCAGCAGCGTGTAATAATGCCCGGGAAACTCTTTATTCACGGCTCTGTGCCTCCCTCCAGTTCAACTCGGATTGCTTGGATATATACGGACTGTACAAGGCAGGCCACAGCGTTCCGCATTTTAAAGCTTGCAGCGGGGAATGCTGCGGCAAGCCCATCGGCTGATATGGGATATATAGATTCGGCGGGGTTGAGTAGGTCTTCGTATACAGCGGCGGACAAGGGTCGCACGGACCGACGAACGGGTGCCATACTTTCACTTGATCCATGGAAGATTGCTCCTCTCCTGTTGTTTTCTTGGTCGCGCGAAGAAGTTCTACCAATATTTATACATTGCCCGGCTGTCCATTATGCTTATATGATGGGAATAACTTGGTTCATCAGACATACATGGAAAAGGAGACGTGAATTTCCTTGCACAAGAAGCAACCGCTTTCAAAAGTACTTTCCGCCTCTCTCCTCACTGCAATCCTGCTCGCGGCCGCTCCACTGAATCAGCCGACGGCTCATGCGGCTGCAGCCTCATCGGCTGCCGTGCTGGCTCAAGGCATGTCGGGAAGCAATGTCTCCGGCCTCCAGAGCGATCTCAAGACGCTCGGCTATTTTACATACCCAAAATAACGGGTTATTTCGGCTCCATTACGGCCCAAGCCATAAGCGACTTTCAACAGGCTTACAGTCTGCCGGTATCCGGCACGGCCGATTCCGTCACCCGAACCGCCATCGCGCATGCCTTGGTGAAAAAACAGCTGCTGGCCGACACAAGGAAGTATATGTATACTCCTTATGTGTGGGGAGGCTCTTCTCCAAGCGGGTTCGACTGCTCGGGCTTCGTCTACTATATGTTTACCACGCACGGCATCGCCATGCAGCGGGACGGCTCAGCCGTTATGGCAGGCTGGGGAGCGCATGTCGACCGGTCCAGTTTAATGCCCGGGGACCTCGTGTTCTTCGAAACGACCGATCAGGGGATCGTATCCCACGTCGGCATTTACGTAGGCGGCGGCCAGTTCATTTCGGCTACCCGCTCCAAGGGCATCTATACCCAGAGCATGGACACGCCGTATTGGTCCTCCCACTATCGGGGAGCTAGACGCTATTATTGAAGCACGTCATTTTATAACCTCATTTCCATTTACAAAAAAAAAGCCCGGCGAAGGATCGCCGGGCGGTCAGATTGACGAGAAACCCGGATATGCAGAAAAATACAAAAGGTAATAGGTGGGGTATCCCCTGCAGGAGCGTTAGCGCCCGCCTTTGTTATCGGAAAATTACCGCTGCACAGCGAATAAATTGAACATTTTACGGGTAACAACAGCGGCCGGAGGGGAATACCCCACCGGAGTACCAAGGCAGATTTCTCAATTTCATGGGTTTCTCTACAGCCTCACCGCCAGGCGAAAAGATCGCCGGGCGATTTTTCTTAGTGAATATCTTTTTTCTTGAAGCGTCCGCCCTTCACATCGTGAATGTTGCCAACGGCCAGGAAAGCGGTAGGATCCAGCTCCTCGACGATCGACTTCAGCTTCGCTTCCTCCAGCCGCGTGATGACGCAAAAGATCACTCGCTTGCTGCCGCCGGAGAAGCCGCCCTCGCCTTGCAAATACGTTACGCCGCGGCCCAGACGCTGCATGATCGCTTCCCCGATGTCGCGGCTGTTTTCGCTGATGATCCATACCGATTTGGACTCGTCGAAGCCTTCGATCGTGACATCGATCATTTTGAACGCAATATAATACGCGATCAGCGAGTACATGGCGTGATCCCAGCCGAAGATGAAGCCGGCGCTGCCCAGAATGAAGAGGTTGAAGAACATGACCACTTCGCCCACGGAAAAGGGGGTCGATTTGTTGAGCAGGATGGCCACGATCTCCGTGCCGTCGAGCGACCCTCCCGAACGGATGACCATCCCGACGCCGATGCCGAGAATGACGCCGCCGAATACGGCCGCGAGCAGGGGATCGATGGTAAACGGTTGAACCGGGTGCAGGAGGCTTGTGCCGGCCGACATGATCATAACCGCAAACAAAGTGGAGAAGGCAAAGGTCTTCCCGATTTGCTTGTAACCGAGAAACAAAAACGGCAGGTTAAACAGCAGCAGGAACAGCCCGATCGGAAGACCCGTCAGATGGGAGGTAATGATGGAAATGCCGACGATGCCCCCATCAATAATGTTGTTCGGCACAAGAAAAATTTCGAGCCCAACCGAGACGAGTGCCGCTCCTAAAAACATCAGAACAGCTCTTCGAAGCAGCTTGGCCCTGGTGATCCTCGGATGCTGTCTAATTTGCGGGAAACCGTGCTCCATACCATTCCCCCTTAGGCAGGTTTAACTATCCAGATGAATGTTAATCTTCAGCAGCCCTACCCGGCGCAGCGCTTGATAGACGATAATGACGACAGGGCCGAGGAGCAGTCCCAGCACCCCGATGAGCTGAAAGCCGACATACATGCTGACAAGCGTAGCCAAGGCGTTGATCCCGACGGCATTGCCTATAATTTTCGGCTCGATCAAACGGCGGAACACCATGATAACAATTAAAAGGATTAAAAGGCCTATGCCCAGATGAAGGTTGCCGGATAACATGCAATAAGCGGCCCAAGGAATCAAAACCGCGCTGGTGCCGAACACGGGCAAAACGTCTACAATGACGATAAGCAGCGCCACCGCGAGGGGGTAGTCCACCCGCAGCACCAGCAATCCGATCAAGGTCACGACATAAGTGAGCAGGCTGATCATAAGCTGGGCAAAAATAAATCCGAGCGTAGCACGGCGCAGGTCGATCAAGACTTGGTTGACTTTTGACTGCGAGGCTTTGTCGAACAAATTCAGGAAAGAACGGTGCAATGAAGGAAGACTGAGCGAAATCAAGTACAAACCGATAATAAATACGAAGAAAAACACGAACATGCTTGGGATCGTCTTCGCGACGCTCACGAAATAGCCGGAAACCGCCCCGACGATGACCTTCGCATTTTCGGTCAGCATGTTAAGGCCGGTCTCGACCCAGCCTTGAATTTGCACTGCCAGGCTATAAGGAAGCGTTTCGTAGAATACGCGCGTCTTCGCCGTCGCATCCTCAAAGAACAGCCTCGCTTCATTCAGGTAATCGGGCGCGTTCTTCCAGAATTGAATCAACTCCACGATCATCTTGAAGCCGATCAAATAAACAAAGCCGAAGAGAAGAGCTGTGAACAGCGTGCATACCAAGGCGGAGGCAACGCCTCTTCCGGCCCGTGTCAATCTCATCACAAGCAATACCAGACCCTCCAGCAGGATGGCGACCAGCATGGCCAGCAGGAAAGGAAAACCCGTAGTAAACAATCCATACAGCAGCACCAAGCCGAGGGCGCAAAAAACGATCGTCCGGAGCGACATGCCGGCCAGCCTCCCTATTCGTTATGCTGGTGAACCAGCGTATCTTCCTTTACTTCCTTCGGCAAGCGCCGGATGGAAACCCTCAGCACGCGCAAACGTTCCAGCTCCGTAATCTCGTAGGAGAAGCCCTCATACTCCAGCTTCTTGCCCTTCGCTACAACGCCCTCCAGCTGCTTGAACAGCCAGCCGCCGATGGAGTCCACCTCCTCGTCCGTAATCCCGAGTCCGAGCAGGTCATCGAGATCTTCGAGGAGCACCCGGCCGTCCACGGAATATATTTCGCCGATCTTTTCAATTTCGGGCCGCTCGCTCACGTCGAACTCATCGTGCAGCTCGCCGACGATTTCTTCCAGGATGTCTTCCGATGTAATCAGTCCCGCGGTTCCCCCATATTCGTCGATAACGACGGCCAGCTGGGAACGCTTCTTCTGCATCAGCTTGAGCACATGGCTGATTTCCATCGATTCCGGGACCATGAGCACCGGACGCAAAAATTCTCGAAGGCTGTGCTCGGTGTCCGGATCCGCCGTCAAGATATCTGTAATATGTATAAAACCGATAATTTCATCCTTGTCGCTGGTCGCCACCGGGTAACGCGTATGCTTCGACTCATAAACGATCTTTAAATTATCGGCAAACGATATCTCGGTGAACAAACAGTCCATATCGGTCCGGGGGAGCATGATTTCTCTGGCCACCCGATCGGAGAACTCGAAGATGTTATCGAACAGCAGCAGCTCGTCCTTGTCGATGATTCCGCTGCGGGCGCTCTGATTCATCAGGATGCGGATTTCTTCTTCCGTATGGGCCGCCTCATGCTCGGTTGCCGGTTGAACCCCGAGCAGCCTGATCACGCGATTCGCGGCGCCGTTGAGCAGCCAGATCGCCGGTTTAAAAATTTTGTAGAATAGCATGAGCGGAGCGGACAGCCATAAGGAGGCGCCTTCAGATTTTTGAATCGCTATCGACTTCGGCGCGAGCTCCCCTAATACGATATGCAGGAAGGTAATGATGCAGAAGCCGATAAACACGGACAGCGCATCTGCGTACCAGGCGTGCTCCATACCAATCAAGGCAAAGAACGGATCGACGATGAGGTGAGAGATCGCCGGCTCCCCTACCCACCCAAGCCCCAGGGAAGCCAGCGTAATCCCCAACTGCGTGGAGGACAGGTAAGTATCGAGCTTATGCGTAACCGCAAGCGCATATTTGGCCTTGCCGCTGCCCTCGGCTGCCAATTGCTGCAGCCTTGTTTGCCGTACCTTCACCAGCGCGAACTCGGCCGCTACGAAAAATCCGTTCAGGCAAACCAGGAATATAATCAGGACAAGATTGAGTGCGATGGAACCCCATTCAAAGCCGGTACCATGATCCGTAGGCAAGAACGTCAAACTCCTTTGCTTGTATATTGTTGCTTGGATGCTTACACCACTGCGGCGCGTTTCAGGAAGTCGACGCCTTTATAATAAGTATCCGCGACGAGCAAGTTCGGGCCGCAGCAGCCTGCCGCCGGACAGTGGCACTGAACGGTGCCGTTCAGCGGATGCTGCTTCCAACGGGCGAATACCTGCTCTAAGGTGTCATGATGTATATTACCCAATGAAGGAACATCAGAAAAATCCGTTACATATACGTCTCCCGTAAACAAATTCACATTCAGCCGGTTGCGGCCGTCCGGATCGTTGCGCACGGTCAAATTGGGCTCGTCACGAAGCCGGAGAACCAGCTCCTGATCCTCCTTGTTCCCGCTGCACGCATAGAACGGGAGCGTTCCGAACAGCATCCAGAGGTCCGGATTGCGCTGATCGAGCAGGCCGTGCATCGCCTCCCTCGTCTCCTCCAAGGAAAGCACAGGCAGATTGGAGGCGAAGGCGCTTGGATACATCGGGTGCACCTCGTGTCGGCGGCAGCCCATTTCATCGATCAGCCGATGGATGCCAGGCAGCTTCTTATGCGTTCGGAAGTTGATCATGGATTCCGCAGAGACGAACATGCCGCCCCTGGCGAGCGACTTGGTATTGTCCACCATCCGCTCGTAAAGCTTCGCCGCGGTATCCCGGGATACGCTCCTGTCGGTGCGGACGAAGCCCACCTGATGGAAATCATCGGCGTTCATATAGTTGAAGGAAATGTGCATGACATCCAGATAAGGAGCCATGCTCTCGTAGCGGGAAAGATCCAGCGTGACGTTCGAGTTGATCTGCGAACGTACGCCGCGTTCCCGGGCATACCGCAGAATCGGCACGATATAGTCGCGAACGGTATCTTCGCGGTAGCTCGGCTCCCCGCCCGTGATGCTGATCGTCTCCAGGCCTTCCACCTCGTCAAGCCGCCTAAGAATGGCGGCGAGCGGAATGCGGGGCCCTTCGGTGAGCGCCAGCGTTTCTCCTACCGCGCAATGCTCGCAGCGCATGTTGCACAGCTGGGTTACCGTCAGCTCGACGCTGGTCAACCGGTGTTCGCCGTAACGGCGAAGGGAGCGGATCGGATCCCATGGATCGTTCTCCGGTGTAATCGGCAAGAGCCCCACAGGGCTTGATGATAAAATGTTTGCTTGATTCATGTTGGTTTTTCCACACCTGACTATTCAAAATAAAGGTCTATTTCATATTATTACCCATTGTATCGTAATTCGATTGAAAAGAAAACCGAAGGGAAAAGCCCGGTCATCCGCAAGCTGA
This sequence comes from Paenibacillus gyeongsangnamensis, assembly GCF_027533625.1. Classification (GTDB taxonomy): domain Bacteria; phylum Bacillota; class Bacilli; order Paenibacillales; family NBRC-103111; genus Paenibacillus_G; species Paenibacillus_G gyeongsangnamensis. The sequence goes on from NZ_JAQAGZ010000008.1 coordinate 83,575, forward strand.
CGGAAACCGGGCCTTCCCATAGCATTTAAACCTTCATCGCATCGTTGTATTCGGAGCCGTCATGGACGCCAGTAATCATCAGCGTCAGCTTCTCGGATAAATCGACTTCATGCGGCGCGGCAAGCTCCTGCCCCTCCGAATCGAGCAAAATGCGTACGATCGGCCGTTGGGGAACGATCGAGTTCAAGTTGACTACAACGCCGGTTTCTCCCGTGTTCAGCGTGACCGAAACCCCGATCGGATAAATCGCAATCTTGTCGCGAAACAGCTCGATCATCTGCTTCTCGTACAGTGTCCCCGTACCTGTGAACAGGATTTCCATCGCTTGATGCGGCAGCATGGCGTTCCGGTAAACCCGATGCGTCGTCATGGCGTCATACGAATCAACGAGGCCGATCCATCTGGCGTATTCGTGGATTTCATCGCCCTTCAGGCCTCGGGGATAACCGCTTCCGTCCAGGCGCTCATGATGCTGGAACGCGCAATGAGCCGCCAGGAGGGGAATATTGGGCTCGTCCTTAAGGAATTGAAAGCCGAACGTCGTATGCTTCTTGATCCGCTCGAATTCGCCGTCGGTCAGCTTCTCCTTCTTGCGGAGCAGCTCGAGCGGGATTTGCGTTTTGCCAATATCGTGCAGCAGCGCCCCCAGCCCCAAGATCATAAGCTCGTCGCGCGAGTATCCGTAAGACATCCCCAGCATCGTCGCATAGATACAGACGTTCAAGGAATGTTGATATAAATATTGGTCCATGACGCCGATGTTGGTCAGCATGATCATGGCGTCTTTATTGCTGCTAAGATCATCCAGAAGCAAATCCATAATGCCCCGGAATACCTTCCCCATCTGACGTCCGTTCGCGAGCTTCTTCTTCACTTGATCATCCATTACCACGCGAAACGTTTGACGGATTTCCGACAGGGCACGGGCGCGCGTCTCGTCCGTGACGCTCTCCCGGATGACCAAATCCCGGGTTCTCGGATCGTCGATGTATACGAAATCGATGCCGTGATCGCCCAGACGCTTGATCAGATGGCTTGTGAGCTCCATCCTCTCGCCAAGCAGCGTTATGCCTTCTTCGTTATATATTCTTTTCCCCAGTTTCATTCCGGGCTTCACCATGCTGAGGGGCATCAAGCGCATAAAAGCGACCACGTCTTCTTTCTAAAGAAAAATTTAGAAAAGTCCTAGTTTAATTTAAGCGTATAAGATTATATCGAAAAGAGCAACAAATTTTTTAATTTTTTTTACATAATTCGCCAAATTCGACTCATAAGCCGAAGTTCTTTGAAAGCACAAAAAAAGGCCGCCGGTGAACCCAAAGTCCGCCGCGGCCTTTTCGAATGCATGTTACCGGAGTAAAAAGAAGAAGAAGAGTATGGCGATAATAAACCGATAGTACGCAAAATACGACAGCGACATGTTCTGCACAAAACGGATAAAGGTGACTACCGCCAGCAGCGCGACGACAAATGACACGATAAAGCCTGTGGCAAAGAAAGTGATGTCTGCGGAAGAGAAGCCGTGCATGCTCTTCAGCATTTCGTATCCAGTCGCCGCCACCATGACGGGAATGGCGATGATGAACGTGAAGTCTGCGGCTGCAGCGCGGCTGGCACCTGCCAGCATTCCGCCGGCGATGGTCGATCCGGAACGGGAGAAGCCTGGCCACAGGGCAATGATTTGCCACAAACCGATGAAGAAAGCCTGCTTGTATGTCAGCTCGTCCACATCGTTCGCCGTAATGCGGGGCTGGAATTTCTCGCCGATGATCAGCAGAATGCCGCCCAGCACAAGTCCAATGACAACGGTTGTTGGCGAGAACAGCTTTTCTTTAATGAAATGGCTTGATAAATAAGCAACCGCCATTGTCGGAATAATGGCAATCAGAATATGGATCAGATTGAGACCGCGGCCTCTTCTCGGCTTTTCCTTGCTGAGTCCGAAGAGCCTTAAGATGCGTTTCCAATACACGACGACGACCGCGAGAATCGCACCGAGCTGAATGACGATCTCGAACGTCTTCATCATTTCATCCGAATCCGGAATGCCGAGAAGCGATCCGGCCAGAATCATGTGGCCCGTCGAGGAGACCGGCAGAAACTCCGTCAAACCTTCCACGATGCCGATAATTACTGCTACCCATAAATCGTACATAAGTTCCTCCCACATTGTTACGGTAAAATATGTATTTTCGTCAGCCCCTGTGCATGGATTGGCACAGGGCCTTCTTTATTCTAGCCTGTGCCGCTTACTTTGTACATGCCTAAACACGGAGTGAGACGGAAAGTTTACAAAACCTTTTCAAATCTTAACCTTTTTCCAGCGCATTCTCGTGCTGTCCTTCAGTCCTTGAGCGTCATTCAGCTCCCGGAGCAGCACATCCCTCAAAAACTCCGGAAGATAATATTCCACTTCGGTTCCCTGGCTGATGGACATGTACCCGATCCCGAATGTAAACATATCGATCGTACCGATCTTGTAGCTTGCTTCAAGCTCGAGCGGCCGGTCTCCTACTAGCACGCTGCGTATTTTCCCCAGCTCCGGCCCGGCCGGATCATATTCAACCGTCAGCCCGTCCACGCAGAGCGTTCCAAGTACCTTGCCTCGAAACCCGAAGCCGTAGATCGGTTTGCCCGTGTACTCGGGCAGGAGCGACTCCTCCAGCGCCTGCAGCAGCTGACCGCCGGTCAGTCGCATCCGGCAAGGATTAATCGGCGAGGGACATAGACGCAGCAGATCCGATGCGGTTACCGTCCCCGCAGGAAGCCCTTCCAGCAGCTGACCGGCATTGACAAGTCCGATATCGGCTCCGACCCAGCGCCTGAGTCCGGCAGCCAGCACATTGCCGAGCGGCGACTCCCTGTCCCATTCGGAGGGCAGCGGACTCGCCAGCTTCGCCACTTCCCGCTCCAGCACCCGGCTCGCCTCCGCCGCACGGCGCTCAATGATGTCCGCGATTCCCGGATCAGGCGATTCTCCGTCGACCGGCAGCACGCGGCCTTCCGCGTGAACGACGCCGCGGCCCGGCTCCACCTCCAGATCGACAACCCCGACGTATTGGCCGAATTTACCGGCTGCGCACACCAGCGCGCCGCCAATGCGAAGCGGCTCCTCCAACAAATGGTGCGTATGGCCGCCCAGAATGACGTCAATCCCGTCGATATGCGACGCCATCCATTCGTCCTTCCGAAGCCCGAGATGGGACATCACGATCAATACGTCCACCTCGGGACGCAGCTCCTTCACCCAACGTTCCACCTGCTCCATCGGATCCAGCATATGCCAGCCGAGCAAGCTGTAGAAATCCGAAAAATCGGCCGTTACCCCGATCAAGCCGATGCGGACACCCTGCCGCGTGAGGATGCACGACGGCGAAGCCCACTCCGGCAGCCGGCCGGCAGCGGCTTCGTACATGTTGGCGAGGACGACCCGGAAGCCATGCTCCTCGCCGTAGCGTTCCTGCAGCACGTCCGCCGTAAACGTCAAGCCTTCATTGTTGCCCAGCGTGATCGCATCGTATCCCGTGGCCTCCAGCACGTCGATATTGGCGGCGCCCTGCGTGCCTTCCGTTTCCGGACGCATTCGGTCCATATGGTCGCCGATATCCAGCGTCAACGTCCGTTCCGCTCCCGCTTCGTCCCTCAGTCTATTGAATAGCGATGCGATCCGAGGCATCCGCTCGAAATGGCTGTGGATATCGTTTGAATGGAGGATGCGCAAGCTGGAGCAATTCCGTGTCATGAACGGCACCTTCCTTCTCTATGCATGCAGGCTCGCTTAGAAGCGGCCCCGGAATTCCCGAAGCTCGTCCGGCGAAACCTTATTCTTGAAGCCGAACTCCGATTCGGAGGCTTCCTCGTTATACAGCAGATGAATGGCCACCACGCTTTTCACATTCAAGCATGCGCTGTTCCCGTCCGGTACATACAGACGGATCGGATAACCCTTCTTGAGCGGCGTACCGTCCTCCTGGGCATACAGAAAGAGGGCCTGATCCAACTCGGTCCAAGGGATTGTCGCTTGGAACTCGTCGGCCGCCACCACTCTCAAATGCGTAGGCACCGGGCCATCCGAACCCTTGCGCTGCTGACGCCATGCCCCGTACCAGGACAGCCAGTCGAAGGCTCTTCCTGCGACTCCCTCCACCCGCTCGCCAGCGGACAAGTGGACCGGCGCCAGCGCCGACAGCTCTTCCACGCTGAACTTCCCTGATCCGTTCATTTCATCGTAAACATGAATTTCCATCCCCATTCCCCCATCCCAATCAATACTAAACATTATATCATTAAGCGGTCAAAATATGGTATGCTGATTGGAAAACAGATGATCCGCCGCCCCGGCAGATCAGGGAAAGGAGTGAACCCTCATGCAGCTCAAGCTGCTCATGTTCGCCGGCTTGGCCGAACGGTTCGGAGGCCCCGTCCTCGACGTGTCGCTGCCGGAAGAATCGATCACAGCCGGACAATTGAAGGCTTACTTAACCGACATCCATCCACAGGCGGCTTCCGTTATCGCCTTAAGTTTCGTTGCGGTGAATCAAGAATATGCGGAGGAGGAAGGGGTGATCCGCGAGGGAGATGAAGTAGCCTTGATCCCTCCCGTATCGGGCGGCGAAGCTCCGCTCGTCGAGATCACCCGCGGACCCGTACGGGTCGAAGAAGTAACCGCCAAGGTGCTTCACCCGAACCATGGGGCTGCGCTGACTTTTATAGGAACGACAAGGGAATTCACGCACGGCCAACGAACGACGCTGCTGGAATACGACGCTTACGAGCCGATGGCGCTGAAGACCATGCGGCAAATCTGCAGTGAAATCGACGAGCGCTGGCCGGGTACATTAAGCGCCATTACGCACCGGATCGGACCGGTGGCCATCGGCGAAATCAGCGTCGTGATTGCCGTATCCTCGCCGCATAGGGACTCGGCGTATGAAGCGAGCCGCTATGCCATTGAACGGCTTAAGCACATCGTTCCGATATGGAAGAAGGAGATATGGGAGGACGGCTCCGAATGGAAAGGGCATCAGCTGGGCCCTTGGAATCCGGTTGCGCCCCCCGAGAAGATCGGTTCTTCAATCATTTCGAACAACCCGGGAGGAGACAACCATGAATAAGATGACGGAGATGCCTAACAACGGGAATCAGGGAGAACGGTCCGTTCCGGACCCCGAGCGTTATTCGCGGCAAATGCTGTTCGCCCCCATCGGCCCCGAAGGGCAGGCCAAGCTGCTGTCCTCGCGCGTTGCCATAGTGGGGATGGGCGCTCTCGGCACCGTGCTGGCAAACCATATGGTCCGCGCGGGGGTCGGCTACGTCCGGGTCATCGACAGAGACTTCGTGGAGAAGAGCAATTTGCAGCGGCAAATGCTCTTCGACGAGGCGGATGCTGGGCAATCGGCGCCGAAAGCGGAAGCGGCAGCCGCAAGGCTGCGCGCTGCAAACGGCGGCGTCGTCATCGAGCCGGTCATTGCCGATCTGAATACGACGAACGCGGAGGAGCTGCTCGCGGATACGGATTTGATCCTGGACGGGACCGACAACTTTACCGTACGCTTTCTTATCAACGATGTCAGTCAAAAGCACGGCATTCCATGGATTTATGGCGGCGCCGTCAGCTCCCGCGGCGTCTCGTTGACCGTGATTCCCGGCGTGACGCCTTGTCTCCGCTGTTTGTTCGGACAGCCTCCGGAGCGGGGCACGACCGAAACATGCGATACGGCCGGCGTCATCGGACCGATCATCCATACCGTAGCCTCGCATCAAGCGGCGGAAGCGTTCAAGCTCCTCGTTGGCGCGGATACGCAGCTGAACCGTAAGATGGTGCATTGGGATCTTTGGTACAACCAGTACGCCGCCGTAGATGTCAGCAAATCCAGGAAAACGGATTGCCCCTGCTGCGGGAAACGGCAATTCGAATATTTGGATTCCGCTCTTGAGGAAGAAACGATCCAGACGCTCTGCGGACGCAACTCCGTACAAATTTCCCCGGTTCGTCCGTCGTCCCTCTCCTTGCAGGAGTGGGCCGAGAAGCTCCGTCCTCTCGGAAGAGTGGAGCAGAATCCGTTCCTGCTTAAGCTTCATTTGCCTGACGACATCACCTTGGTGCTCTTTCCCGACGGACGAATGATGGTTCAAGGGACTGACGATCCGATAGCGGCCAAAAGCTTATACAGCCGATATATCGGCATGTAATGACACCGACTTATCCGAGCACCCCGAACTGGAGATCGATCAGGTGTTCATGTAAATATGAAACGAATAAAGACCATCCTTTGCTGGACGGTCTTCTTTGTGCATGGACTTAACTCAGCCTTACCGCTCTGAGGAATGTTCTTTTCCAATATGCCGTGTTGATCTCTGTTATCTGCACACCATTCTGCGGCGAAGGAGCCGCGTGAATGATCTTCTGGTCTCCCATATAAATCGCCACATGGCCGACAATTTGATTGGAACGGTACTTACCCGGAACGTAGAAAAACATCAAGTCGCCTTTGCGCAGCGATTTTCGGTCCACCGCTGTTCCTTGAGCCGCTTGAGCCCTTGCCGTTCGTTCCAGCTTCCATCCATATCGATCGAACACATATTTAGTAAAAGAAGAACAATCGAATTTCCCTGATTTGGCGAAGGAGGCGGCACCGAACTCATATGGAACGCCCAAGTATCTTTGAGCCCGGTCCGTCAAAGCCTGGGTATCCAAGCTTTTGCCTCTGGCCGCCGGTAAGGCGGGCTCTTCCATCCACGACGTTATGGCAGGCTGGTCAGGCCAAGCTGCCGACGTCATCTTGCTCTTGGCTGGGTCCGCCGGATCGTCCGCAAAGTCCAGATGGGTTCCCGATTCCGCTTCATCCGGACTTTCCGCCTGCTGAATGACCGCTTGATCCAATAAGCGAAAGATGATCGACTTCCCTTTCACCTCATAGGACAAGTCGTCGTTAAATAAGAGCGGCAGAGCCGCAGCCGGAATCATCAGCTGCGAGTTATTCAGGATCGGCGGGTCCGCCAGCTTAATCCGGTCGGCGTCCTTCAGCGCCGTCTTCTGGCCAATGGTAAGCTCGTAGGACGGATCGTTTTCTCCCATTTGGAAGACGCTGCGAGCAGCGTCCCAGCTATACTGGTAGCCTGAAGCGTTAGCAAATTCGGTGCCTATCACGTAGTCCTTTCCGTTCAGCGTCAGAAGCGGTATCGTCAGCTGCTCGCGCACTACCGCGGACTGAGGCTGCACCCATCCGCTGCTTGGATTCGTTTGCCGATCCTGCGGAAGCATCCCCGGATCGCGCTTGCCGTTCTCCAGCTCGCTCATCTGTCGGTCGGCCGACTTTCCGTTCGTACTAGGGATTTTCCCTACTTGACCGCTCTCCTGCTGTTCTTTCGACATTTGCGGGCCGCAGGCCGTCAACATGCAGACTACGGCAAGCATGGCCGCGAGGCTTATGCGTGCTCTTCTCACTTGTCTTTCTACCCCTTCCCTGAAACGATCGAGATCGAGTTCTGATCATAGGATGAGATGCGGATGGAAGGGATATGCAAGGTGATTCTTGGCAATGGAAACGAAAGGTCACGGCTTTTTCATTCTTCTAGCAGCCCGGCTGCTGCTCGCTGAACATTCACCAACCGCTCTCCACCCTCCGGCGTCCCCATCGGATTCACATAAATTGATCCGGATCCCGTTCGTTATAAGCCCAAGCCCGTCCTGTCCGAGATCATGTTGATAAAGGCTGTTTCCTTCAAATACAAGCTGTTTGCTCCATGCCCTGGTTTGCATCAGTTTGGCTGTTACGCCGCGTTCTGCCATAGCCTTTACTACGGCATAAGAGCCGTACACGCCGAGCTCGTACCCTTCTATTGCTCGGTCAGCCGATCGCATGTAGGCCTCAATGCGATTGAAGTCGTTCTCCCGTGCGTTGTAATCTACGGCAAAATAGATCGCCGAGCCTACAGGCTGTGCGGCACCGCGGGCGTACTGTAGCGCCAGCTTGCCGTCGAACTCCCCCGCCCAATCTCCCTCGCGGCAGCGGTCCGGGTATCGCTCGAAGATCGAAACGATGGATAGGCCGGCATCCGTAATCCGCTGCGCTTCGTATGATGACAATCGCTTCCAGGAGTTCACGTCCGCCAAATACCTTACGGCAAAGGTAAAGCCCTGTGCGGCAAAAATAGATACCTTGTCCGCCGTCAACGGCGTGGCGCAATCAAAGCCCTTTGCCATCGTGCCTGCCTCCCGATTCCCCGTTGACCTTCTTTCCCTGCTTCAGCAGCCGGTTGCCATAAACGGCCGCAGCGGCGCACAGCATACCCTGAAGCAAGGATTCCGGCGTTAAGCCTGCCGTCCACACGGAGCAAGTCAAAGCGAACGCCGATACGATATAAACGATCGACCAATCCGGTGCCATCGGTGTCTGTTTCAACATCGATCCGAGCACCCAGCAGGCGGCTGCGACCGTCATAAGCTTAGGTTCAATCAGGTTCATTACCGTAGTCCAGTCCATAAGCATCATCTCCTTTTATTTGTTCAAGCCGCCCCGAAGGGTGTAGCCTATTCCGGCAAAAATAATCGCTCCGAACACTGTGGTAGCCAGCCAAAAAATCAATTTGTCGATCTTGTTCAGCCGATGGTGAGCGGCTTTCACACTATCCATCGCTTTATTAGCCACTGCTTCCGCATGATCGAGCTTCTCGGTGACGTCCTTAAGAGCGGCCATCTTTGTAGAGAGCTCGCGCAGATCAAGCCTTACGTTCGTCAGCTGCTCTGGAATTTTATTCATTTCGTCCATCATCCATCTCCCTCCCTTCCCCTGGCGCCGCCACCCGCCCTGCAGCGTTCAGACATCCTAACTCCCCCGCTTCCCTCCTTGGGCGAACACAAAAAGGAACGCATAACCTGCGCTCCTTTGATGTCCCTTTATTCCATTTGTCTATGCTACAAATATATCATGGATTAAAGAAAATGCTCTGCCGATATCATGCCGCAATCCTGTCAATGCTCATTCATTTTTCTGCCATTTGCTTGAATAAAGATTTACCGAGAGGTTTATGCTGATCCAGATACACCTCCAGTCTGAGGGCGAAGGCCAGCTTTAAGATCGCACGCAATTTCAGCCGATAGTATTTTCGTTCGCTTAAATGCATTTCCATAATGACATTGTAGTCAAACACCTCGTCATCCACCATGTATCGTTTCTCAATAATCTGCCTCTCCACCTCCCCAAGCATGGAAATCGCCATCTCAACCTGCTCCTGCTCTTCCCGCAAACGCTCTTCTTTCTTTACATTCCATAGAGCAATATTCTCGGTCGGATTGGACAGCATATTCGTTGTGCCGTGCTCACGGGCTTCGTAAAAGGCAGTCGTCCTCGTCTCACGGCGGATGAATCCGATTTGTTTGTAGATGCGCGCCGACTCCAGCCTCTCCTCCACCGCTCTCCGGGTTTCTGCTTTGTTTATTTCAGACGGAAATATGATTTGCTCCATATGGATCGCTCCTTCGCTTTTTATATGATCGTTTCCTTATGGCACTAATAGTATTATACTATTTCCAATTGGTAAAGGTTGGAGCCTCTTGGTATTCGTCTGAATTCAAGCGATTTCCAGCGTATTTCTTACAAGGAAACCTTTTTTCTCTCGATACCTTTACCTTTTGGTATTTCCATTGTATAGTTATTACCAACAGGAAATAAGGAGAAGGGTGAGCCTAATGAGCGAGCATGGATTCGGCAAGTATCTCAGAGATTTGCGTGAAGAAAGACATATTTCGATTAATCAGTTGGCTTTTTATTCGGGGGTAAGCGCTCCGCAAATTTCCAGAATTGAAACCGGCACTCGAGGGGTTCCCAAGCCGGATACCATTCGTAAACTCGCAAATGCCCTTAAAGCTTCTTATGACGACATGATGGTGGCTGCAGGTTATGTTGAACAACCGCATGCCGCTTCTCACGTGGAAGGGAACGAGGAGCTCCGGGGATTAAACAAAACCAGGGATCATTCTACGCCCTCCTGGGCCACATCGAAAGATCAACGGGATATTAAGAAAATATTGGAGGAAGACCTCCCGGTCATGTTCGACGGCAAGCCCGTAAGCGATGAAGACCGTCAACGGATCACGGATCTGCTAACGGGTTTTCTGTGGGAATCCAAGGAAATGAACAAAAAAACCTACGGACGCAAGAAAAGCAGCAGGAATTACTCCTCAGAGGACAACGAGAAATAGGGGTGGTTTCGTGCAGAAAATCATTCAAAAGCTGATCCGCCGTTTCGGCACGAACGATCCTTTTATTATTGCGCGGGGTCTAAACATCCATATTCGATTTGAGGATTTGGGGAAAGATACCCGAGGCATCTACTTTCATAAACTGCGCCGCCGATGTATTTTCATTCATGACAAGCTGGACGAGCCTTGGCAGCGATTTGTTTGCGCCCATGAATTGGGGCATGACCGGCTTCATCCGGGATTCAGCCGCTTCTGGCTGGACGAGCATTCCTTCTTTCATGCGGGGAAATATGAACGGCAAGCGAATCAATTTGCCGTATGGCTGTTAATCGGGAAGGATCAACTGGAAGAAGGCGAATCATGGTACGACCTCTGCAAACGGAATGGTATTCCGGATGAAATGCATAGCTTTTTTTTGACAGAGTAATACGCCGTAAGGTCTTTTTTTATATCAGTAAACCAAACATATGTTCCTATCTAACTAAAAGAAAAACCGCGTCCGAGCAACCTGGACACACAAGCGTGAAGGTCACTTTGGACACGGTTTTATATGTTATCCCGGAAACCCGTATTTCATAAAGGGTTAACCGATACTGCCTTCCATCTCGAATTTGATGAGACGGTTCATTTCCACTGCATATTCCATCGGCAGTTCTTTGGTGAACGGCTCGATGAAGCCCATGACGATCATTTGCGTCGCTTCCGCTTCGGTCAGGCCGCGGCTCATCAGATAGAAGAGCTGGTCCTCGGATACTTTGGAAACCGTCGCTTCGTGCTCCAGCGTAATGTTGTCGTTCATGATTTCGTTGTATGGAATCGTGTCCGAAGTGGACTGGTTATCCATGATCAGCGTATCGCATTTGATGTTCGCTTTGGAGCCTTGGGAATTTCGTCCGAAGGAAGCCAGACCGCGATACGTCACTTTGCCGCCGTGCTTGCTGATGGACTTGGAAACGATCGTAGACGTCGTGTCCGGCGCCAGGTGCGTCATTTTCGCGCCTGCGTCCTGATGCTGGCCTTTGCCCGCTACGGCGATGGAGAGAACCATCCCTTTCGCGCCGCGGCCCTTCAGTACGACTGCAGGGTACTTCATCGTCAGCTTGGAGCCGATGTTGCCGTCCACCCATTCCATCGTCGCATTTTCTTCCGCAACCGCACGCTTCGTAACGAGGTTGTAAATGTTCGGCGCCCAGTTCTGGATCGTCGTGTAGCGAACGCGCGAATCCTTCAGGCACAAAATCTCAACCACGGCGCTGTGCAGGGAGTTCGTGCTGTAGATCGGCGCCGTACAGCCTTCCACGTAGTGGACGAAGCTGCCTTCGTCGGCGATGATCAGCGTGCGCTCGAATTGACCCATGTTCTCGGAGTTAATCCGGAAGTATGCTTGAAGCGGAATTTCCACTTTAACGCCCTTCGGTACGTAGATGAAGCTGCCGCCCGACCAAACCGCGCTGTTCAGTGCCGCGAATTTGTTGTCGCTTGGAGGAATAACGGTACCGAAGTATTTCTTGAAAATTTCCGGATGCTCGCGGAGCGCCGAATCGGTATCCATGAACAGCACGCCTTGCTCTTCAAGATCCTTCTGCATGCTATGATAAACGACCTCGGACTCGTACTGGGCGGATACGCCCGCCAGGAACTTTTGCTCTGCTTCCGGAATGCCCAGCTTGTCGAACGTCTCCTTGATCTCCGTCGGTACTTCTTCCCACGTCTTCCCTTGCTTCTCTGAAGGCTTCACGTAGTACTGAATGTCGTTGAAATCGAGATCGTCCAGATCCCCGCCCCAACGCGGCATATCCATTTTGAAAAACTGCTCCAGCGATTTCAGACGAAATTCCAGCATCCATTCCGGCTCGTTCTTCATTCGGGAGATTTCGGTTACGATCTCGCGGGTCAATCCTTTACCGGATTGGAACACGGCTTTGTGCTCGTCGCGAAACCCATACTTATAATCTTCCATTTCGGGCATCTTCTTAGCCATTTGCCTTCATCCTCCTTTAATTCTTAGTTTTATTCCGACTGCTTAGCTTGGTCGATTCCCTTGCGAAGGGCGTTCCAGGCCAGCGTTGCACATTTGATTCGGGCGGGAAATTTGTTCACGCCGGACAATGCTTCGATATCCTCGTACTCGAATTCCACCGGCTCGCCCTTCATGAGCCCCGAGAACTTCTCCGCCATCTCGAGCGCTTCCTCCAGCGTCTTGCCCTTCACGGCATCCGTCATCATTGAAGCGGAGGACATGCTGATAGAGCAGCCTTCCCCGGTAAATTTCGCCGCTTGAACCTTCCCGTCCTCGACCTGCATCTGGAGCTGAATCTTGTCTCCGCAGGTCGGGTTGTTCAGGTCGATGGTCACGTTCTGGTTATCGAAGGTGCCGCGGTTGCGGGGATTCTTGTAGTGATCCATTATGACCCTGCGGTACAAATCATCCAATTGCATAACCGAAGTACTCCTTTGCTTTACGTAGTGAAGCCACCAGGCGGTCAACGTCTTCTTCGGTATTATAGAGATAAAAGCTGGCCCGCGCCGTAGCGGTCACATTCAGCCAGCGCATCAGCGGCTGGCAGCAGTGATGGCCCGCACGTACGGCGACGCCTTCCGCATCCAGCACGGTAGCCACGTCGTGAGGATGAACATCGTCCAAATTGAACGTTACGAGTCCGGCACGATTCTTCAGCGGTCCGTAGATCGACAAGCCGTCGATTTCTTGCATCCGTTCGATAGCGTATGCGGTGAGCTCGTGCTCGTGACGCTCGATTTGGTCCAGACCAATGCTTTCAAGAAAATCGATCGCCGCGCCGAGTCCGACCGCGCCCGCAATGATCGGCGTTCCGCCTTCAAACTTCCACGGGAGGTCCTTCCATGTGGAATCGTACAATCCTACATGGTCGATCATTTCGCCGCCGAATTCGATGGGCTCCATCTCCTGCAGCAACTCTTTCTTGCCGTACAGCGAGCCGATGCCCGTAGGCCCGCACATCTTGTGTCCGGATAAGGCGTAGAAATCGCAATCCAGCGCCTGCACGTCAACCTTGAGATGGGGGGTGCTCTGCGCGCCGTCCACGACTATCTTCGCGCCGTTGCGGTGGGCGATCTCGGCGATTTCCTTGACCGGATTAACGATGCCAAGAACGTTCGATACATACGTGACGGAAACGATTTTTGTCCGCTCCGTAACGGCCTTCTCTACCGATTCCAGGTTAATGGAGCCGTCAGGCTGAAGCTGGATATATTTAAGGACAGCGCCGGTAGCTTTCGCTACCTGCTGCCATGGAATGAGATTGCTGTGATGCTCCATCGGTGTGATGACGATCTCGTCGCCTTCCTTGCAGACGGCACGCGCATACCCTGTTGCCACGAGGTTCAGAGCCGTTGTCGTGCCGCGGGTGAAAATAATTTCTTCCGTAGACTTCGCGTTAATAAACGCGCGAACCTTCTCTCTCGCGCCTTCATAGGCGTCCGTGGCTCTGGAACCAAGCGTATGCACGCCGCGGTGCACGTTGGCATTATCCCATTCGTAATAGTGCTTGACGGCCTCGATGACCGATACCGGCTTCTGCGACGTAGCCGCGGAATCGAGATAGACTAACGGATGGCCGTTGACTTCCTGGTGCAGGATGGGAAACTGTTTACGTATTTCAGACGTATTCATTGTCCCAGCTTCCTTTCTACCAGGAGACCCAGCTGCGATTGGATCGCTTCGAGCGGGATCTCGGATACGACCGGCGCCAGAAAGCCGTAAATGATGAGCCGCTGCGCTTCCTCACGGGAAATGCCGCGGGACATCAGATAGTACACCTGCTCCGGATTTACCTGTCCGACGCTCGCTGCGTGTCCAGCCGTAACGTCGTCTTCGTCGATCAGAAGAATCGGGTTGGCGTCGCCGCGCGATTTGGGGCTTAGCATGAGCACCTTCTCCGTTTGCTCGCCGTTCGCTTTGGTCGCGCCCTTCTCGATCTTCGTAATGCCGTTGATGATAGCCGTAGCCTCATCGCGCATGACGGCGCGGGTAATCATTTGGCTGTCCGAGCTCTTCCCGAAGTGAACGGCGCGCGTCGTCACGTTCAGCTTCTGATCGTTCGTGCCGATGCAGATGACTTTGGCGTCGGAGGTCGAGCCGTTGCCTTTCAAGATCGAGGTCGTCTCCGACATCGCATTGCCGTAGTTCATTTCGCCGATGATCCACTCGATGCCGCCGTCGTTCTCGACCAGCGCCCGGCGGTAAGTCAAGTCAGTTACGGAGCTGCCGAGATTGTGAACCGAAGCGAAGGTTACTTTCGCGCCGGCTTTTACGACGACTTCCACGACGCCGTTCTGAATCAGCTCCCCGGCTCCGCCTTCCGATAAATAATTGTCGACATAAGTGACTTTGGAATGCTGCTCGGCCACGATCAGGACGTGCGGCGAGAAGCTGGCATCCGCGTCATCCGACAGGAACAGCGCCTGCACGGGAACCGCCACTTCGACGTTCTTCGGCACATACAGGAATACGCCGCCGCTCCAGATCGCGCTGTGCAGCGCGGTCAAGCGGTTCTCATCCTTGCTTACCACGTTCAGGAAATGCTGACGCACCAGATCTTCATGATGAATCAGCGCGTCCTCGAGGCTTGTAAAGATGACGCCTTGCTTGCTGAGCTCCTCCGAGATGCTGTGGTAAACCACGCCGGAGTTGCGCTGTACGAGCAGGTTGGACGGGTGGCCTTCGCCTTCGCCCGTCACGAGAAGCTTGGCAGCTTCCGGAAGCTGCTCCAGAGAGCTGAGTGCTTCCGCTGTTTTATATTGTCCGAAGGATTGCAAGTTCCAACGGTCGATTCTTGTTTTCTCTAATTTAGGCAGTTCCAACGATCCCGCCAGCTGCAGGCCTTCGGCCCGGAGTGCGGTCATCCATTCCGGCTCGCGTCTTGCTTTGGACAGCTCCACCAGACCCGCGTGATCGATGGGAAGAACCGTTTGTGTACTCATTTCTGTATTCCTCCTCATAATTCCTTACGAAGCAACGGCGCTTCGCTAGGCCAGTTCGATCTTAATATTTCGGAGCCGTGGTGTTCATTGGCATTTTGAATTCTTCTTCTCCGCCAACCGTTTCGTCGACGATGCCAAGCTCTTCCTTCACCCAGTCGTAGCCTTCGTTCTCCAGACGCTCGGCCAGCTCGGGACCGCCGGATTTCACGATGCGTCCCTGCATCATGACGTGGACGAAGTCCGGCTTGATGTAGTTGAGAAGACGCTGATAGTGCGTAATGATCAGGAAGCCGCGGTCTTCGGAACGCATGGCGTTCACGCCGGTTGCCACGATACGGAGGGCGTCGATGTCGAGACCGGAGTCGATTTCGTCAAGAATGACGATACGCGGGTCGAGCATCAGCATTTGCAAAATTTCGTTCCGCTTCTTCTCGCCGCCGGAGAAGCCTTCGTTCAAGTAACGGTGCATGAACTCAGGATTCATCTCGAGCTCTTTCATTTTGCTTTCCATTTGGCGGATGAATTTGATCAAGGAAATTTCGTTGCCTTCTTCGCGGCGGGCATTCAGGGCGCTCCGCAGGAAGTCCGCGTTCGTTACGCCCGTAATTTCGCTCGGATATTGCATCGCGAGGAACAGGCCGGCGCGCGCTCTTTCGTCCGTAGCCATCTCCAGCACGTCTTCTCCGTCCAAAGATACGGAGCCTTCCGTCACTTCATACTTCGGATGACCCATGAGCGTGGAAGCGAGCGTACTTTTACCGGTACCGTTCGGTCCCATGATCGCATGAACCTCGCCGCCTTTTATCGACAAGCTGAGGCCCTTCAAAATTTCTTTTCCTTCGACAGTCGCTTTCAAACCGTCTATGATAAAATGTGGTGAGTTTGCCATGTGATCTCATGCCTCCGCTTTAAGTTATTCTTTCCTAATAATCATTCTAAACTGATTCTCAGTGATTCTCAATGCTAATATATCATTATATCGCATTAAATGAAATGAATAAACCGGGGATACCGTCCATTTTCAATATTTTTCACACAAGCGCAGCTTTTACCTTGTTTGCTGCCGCCCCGAAAGCTTCATCCGAAAGTACGGGCTTTCGCGGAATTCCGTCCAGCTTGTCCGCCGGCAAGCCGATCCACGATTTACATCCGTTATACTCCGCCAGGATAGGTAAGGAAACCGGAGTCTCCAGTTCATAGACGCGAAGCAGCATGACGTGCAGCGGCTTCGTCTTTTTCCATTTCAACCGTTCCTCGGCGAACCGGTCCGTCCACATATGCAGTTCCCTTAGCTTGTCCAACTCCTCCTGAGACGATAGAAGAATGTCTTCGGTAAGCTCTGCATATACGCTGACGGAGACCTCTTCCGCATCCGCACGCCATGCGGCAACCGACGCTTCCACCTGATCCGCGAATTCGGGCTTGACAAGCTCCTTCCGCTGGTGCTCATAGGTCGGGTACAAATAGAAGCTGTCGCTTTCCACCTGAAAATCCTTCGTCTCCTCCCGGATCCCGCCTTTTCGCATGATCAGGATTTGCTTTCCGAGCCGGAGCGCCTCCACCGCGGACGCCCATTCCTTCAGAGCCGGAACCTGCCCTTGATCGTTATGTACTGTCATCATTAGCTCCTTTCTCCCGATTCAAGTCATCCCTTTGTATTATAGGATTTCAGCCAGTTTAAAGCAATTCGCGGCCGGCATAACCCGTACGCAGGTATCCCGGCTACACGGGGGCTTGACCCTCCCGTGGCCGGACTTTCACCGGCAAGAAGATGCGTGCCTCTGGGCACGCTCAAGCTGAAAAAGGGAAGGCTGGTGTCCAGCCTTCCCTTTTTCCTATATGATCCTATGGATATGCTTAAGGCACTTGCACTAACATGCTCTGATTCTGAATCCGGGCATACTGTTCGGGGTTTGCTTTCATCGGATTCGGGGAAACGGAAGCCGTCTGCTCCGCGGAGTTCGCGCCCAGAACAAGCAGCACCGCTCCGGCCGTCAGAACAAAAGCAACTCTCATCAGCAATTTATCCATAAGGAAAACCTCCAAGTGAACGGTTATACTCCTAATTGTAAGAATGAATGTGATTCTTGTATTATCGCAGTGTGAAGGTTTTGTAAATCGGTCGCCGGAGGCTGGCGCCCGACAAACTCAAGACCGCTCTATTCCCAACCGGGACGGTTTGTTTTATACTTAAGGAATAGCATTTTTCATATGGAAAAAGGAGGCATTCCCCCGTTATGTCGACATATCAAGCGTTATCGGAAGCCGAGGCGGTTGCTTACGCCCGGAAACTTCCGAATTTATTCCAGCCGGACAGCGAGCTGACCAGCCAGGAAATCGGCGACGGCAACTTGAATCTCGTATTTCACATCGTGGAGCCTTCTACCGGAAAAAGCATCATCCTGAAGCAAGCGCTGCCATACGCCAAGGTAGTCGGGGAATCCTGGCCGCTGTCGCTGGACCGCGCCCGCATTGAGGCGGAGGCGCTGATCATTCAGGGGGAGCTGTGCCCGGACCTCGTGCCGGTCGTGCATGCCGCCGAGCCGGAGCTCGCCTTGACCGTAATGCAGGACTTGAGCGACCACGTGATCATGCGCAAAGGGCTGATTGAGGGTAGCCGTTATCCCTTGTTCGCCGAGCATATCGCCCGGTTCTTGGCCCATACCCTTTTCTATACGTCGGACCTCGGCATGAACCAGCAGGAAAAAAAGAATCGGGTCAAGCAGTTTATTAACCCGGATTTGTGCAAAATTACTGAGGACCTGATCTTCGACGACCCGTACACGGATTCGCCGAACAACAATGTGCCTCCGGCGATTCGCGACGCCGTGGAGGCGATCTGGAACGATCGCGAGCTTCATCTCGAGGTAGCGATGCTGCGGGAGGGCTTCATGACGCGGGCGCAGGCGCTGCTGCACGGCGACCTGCATACGGGCAGCATCTTCATCAAGCCCGATTCCACCAAGGTGATCGATCCGGAGTTCGCCTATTACGGTCCGATGGGCTTTGACATCGGCGCCGTCTTTGCGAATCTGCTGCTCAATTATGCAGGCCAGGAAGGCTGGAGCAAGGACGAAGCCTCGCGCGCGGACTACCGGGGTTACTTGCTGGGCACCATTCGCGACATATGGCAGCGGTTTGAAGCGGAATTCCGCTCGCTGTGGAACCAATACGGCGTGGACCGCGTCTTCAAAACCCCTGGCTACCAGGACTTGTTCATGAAACGCTTGCTGCAGGATACGTTCGGATACTCCGGCTGCAAGATGGTGCGCCGCGTGCACGGCCTGGCGCAGGTTGCCGATATCAACCAGCTGCAGGACGAGGCGGCCAAGGAACGCGCCCAGCGGATCGCCCTGGGCATCGGCACGTCGCTCATCAAGTTCAACCGCCGCGCGGAGTCGATCGATCAGCTGCTGGAGATTGCCGGGAAGGCCATGAAGTAAGCTCGCACATTCCCGGTCTCTCCTTGCCCGTTCCTGCTCGTGAGCTGAGAAGCAAGTGCCGGCATGATTTCCGGTGACTTGCGGCCAGACTTGTGGACAGAGTTTCGGTCAGAAACTCTGCCGGACTTACGGTCGTAATTCGGTATACTTTTGCGAGTTAGCGAACTTTGGTATACTGGCAGTGAATCTATATCACTATTCAGCTGTTATCTATGCAAATCATGGCTGTAGTGAACGTAAGTTCGATGCTAACGGACCTGCATTCACGAGAAGTATACGTAAGTTCACTACGTGCATTTGTGGGATGCCTATTGCAGATTTAGTGAACCCAGGTTCCTTACAAGCGAACCTGGGTTCATTCATGTGAATGTGCGAGCGGACTCTACATAAACCCGTACATTAGATAAAGGAGGACATCAATGATGACCAATACAGAACAAGCGGCAGCCTCGGATTGGCTGCAATCCGTCCGGTGGAATTCGCTCAAGGATCAACTGGACCTGCTGGACCAGCGGCTGCTGCCCGATGAGATCGTCTACCTGGAGCTGACGACCTCCGAGCAGGTTTGGGACGCCATCAAGCAGCTGGCGGTCCGGGGGGCGCCGGCGATCGGAATCGCCGCGGCGTTCGGGGTGTACCTCGGCGTGCGCGGCGCCTTCGCCAGCCGTGAGGAGCTCCTGGCGGAAGTGATCCGCCAGTGCGAATATCTCGCGACGTCGCGTCCGACGGCGGTCAATTTATTTTGGGCGCTCGACCGGATGCGGGCGCGGGCTGAGGCGCTGCTGGGCGAAGGGGCCACGGACGTTCCGTCCGTGGAGGCGGCCCAGCGGGCGCTGCTGGACGAGGCCTGCGCAATCCAGGCCGAGGATGAAGCGACGTGCCGCGCCATCGGCGAGCACGCGCTCGGTTTGTTCGAGGACGGCATGGGCATCCTCACGCACTGCAATGCGGGCGGTCTCGCCACCGCCCGCTACGGCACGGCCCTTGCGCCGATGTACCTGGCGCAGGAGCAGGGCATACGCCTGAAGGTGTATGCCGACGAGACGCGCCCGGTGCTGCAGGGCGCGCGCCTGACCGCCTTCGAGCTGCAACAGGCGGGCGTCGACGTGACCCTCATCTGCGATAACATGGCCGGGGCCGTCATGCAGAAGGGCTGGATTCAAGCCGTCATCGTCGGAACCGACCGCGTAGCCGCGAACGGCGACGTAGCCAACAAGATCGGCACCTACAGCGTAGCTGTTCTCGCCAAAGCGCACGGCATTCCTTTCTATGTAGCCTGCCCGTTGTCCACGATCGATCTGAATACGCCGACCGGAGCGGACATCCCGATCGAAGAACGTCACGAGGATGAAATCACACAAGGCTTCGGCAAGCGGACCGCGCCGCAGGGCGTTAAGGTATATAACCCGGCCTTTGACGTAACGCCAAGCGAATATGTCACGGCCATCATCACGGAAAAAGGCATCATCCGCGCGCCTTACGAAGCCAACTTGAAGAAGCTGTTCCAAAACTGAGCCATATCGTACAACACGGGGGCGGATGCGAAAGAAATACAACACTTCGAACCGCTCCCGGGACTTAACCAGGATAAACGGCTGCGCCGTCCTTGTCTTACAAGGACCAGCTCGTTTACCAAGGTTGATGCGAAGCTATAAGCTACGAAAACTTATAAATTCTTGTCAACCAAAAAAGGAACCTCCAAAACCGCTTTAAAAGCGGAGTTGGAGGTTCCTTTTTTTTGAATTGAACAGCCTATTGCCGGTCGTTATCCGATTAGTGCCTGCATCGTACCGATCGGAGTGACTTTGCGAGGCGGAATCCGTTTTAACCACTCCACCACGTCGGCGCGGTAAAATTTCCCGTCTCCGTTGGCATCGACCCGGTTCCTGATGTTGTTCAGCGCCGCTTCCACACTGCTCACCGCGACGCCCCGAATCAGGACGATCTCATAATTCGAGGTCTGTGTTTGGTCGTACGAAGCCACCTGGACCTGAACCCTGTTTTCTCCCAACACAAGATTCGGAAGATTAATAAGGTTAACCCCGCCCGGCAGGCTCGAATACGTATATCCCGTGACCGTGCTGCCTGTAACGGTCATCGTGGCTTTGGGGTCGGAAGTGATCACGCTTAACTGCACCAAGCTTACTCCGCCGTCCAGATTGATCCGTATCGGACCGCCGTCAGGCACGTAAGCCCGTTCGCCGACGATAACGCTTTGAATGGCCGAGCTGCCGACCGGCGCGCGGTTCACAACAATCGTGTAGCTTTGACCCTGCAAACCGTCCGATGAAACCAACTGGAATTGAATCTGGTTGTCACCGAATGAAAGTCCGGGGAGGTTAATCCAGCTTACCCCATCCGAACCGAGGCCGTAGACGGCTCCGGATACCGTGCTGTTCGTGATCATAATTCGTGCTCCGCTATCGGTTGTATTGACGTATAAGTAGACATTGCTCGTAACACTGTTTACGCCGATGCTGATTCGTTTATTCTCATCGGGCATATAGCTGTTATTGCCGTATACAACACTTGAAACCGTTGGGACCGATTTCTTATTGACGATAATCGTATAAGTACTGGTTTGCGTCCCGTCCGGAGACTGGGACTGGAATACCGCAGTATTGTTGCCCGGCTCCAAATGAGGAAATTGAATCGTATCCTCTCCGATCAGCTGCGCGCCGCCGGTAACGCTGGAAATCGTTGTTCCGGATAGCGCAGAATTCGCCTGAAGTGCGATTTGGTCCACGCCGGCGGCCACATTAATATTAAACGTACGTTCCGTATTCGGCGTATAGGTTTGGTTGCCATAGGTCAGATTCACGATCGTAGAATCGCTCACATCCAAAAGATAAGGGTCCCCGAACGTTCCCGATCCGGATTTCACCTTCGCCCCCGCGAACAAGTGGATCACCGGCACTAGCTTATATTCGCCGTAATTCGAATTGAAATCGTCTACCGGGCTGCCGCTGAAATCTGTGGCAAGCACACGATAGGAAGGCCCGGATCCCGTTACATCATGCTGCGGATTGATTAGCCATGCGTTGTTGTAACGTTCTCTGATTTGAAGATTGATGTTACTCTGCAGGTCCGTATATTCCTTCCGGCTCAGCAGCCCCACCTTGGCCATGACGGACCGGGTGACGGAAGGAGCGTAATTTTGCGGTGCATCGACGGTATTCTCGTAGACGGTATTATCGTAAGGATAATCTGAAATCTGGCTCTTCTCCGTACCCAGAGAATCAGTGTAATCGTGATTCAAATAATAAGGAACGGTTCCCGGTAAATCCGTTTGAAAACGATACCCCAGCTCGTTCTCGTTCCAGGTTGTTCGATTCTTTTCCCAGCTGCACCCAAAGAAATTGCTGCCTTCCATCCATGGGCATGCCGTGATGGCATCTACGCTTACCAAGGTTCTCTGATCCTTATCCGCAACCATCCACTCGGTGCCGCCGCCTAAAGAAAAAATTTGACCCGGTTCGGCGTCCAGCGCCGGGGCTTCGCGGAATAGGACCAGGTTGTAGGTTTTGTACCCCGAATGATCATCCGGCGTAACGGTAAGCCGAACCGGATTCGCTCCCGGCTTTAATCCCGAAACGGTGATTTGGCCGGATACCACAGGGAGCGCTAAAGTACCTTGCGCTGCGCTGACCGACTTCCCGGACGGATATTTCAAGACCGGAGTTAACGTAACCGTCGTCGTCTCTTTCGAAATTTTCACTTGATAGCTCGGCTCATCGCCGTCAATATTCGGACTGACAGGGAATTCCGCGGCGCCAGAGCTTGTTGTTAAGCTCAGGAGATTGAGCGCGTCGCCTCTGTACTCGAAATCCACCCAGCTAATCTCGCTGGCATTCCCTGCTCCGTCATAATATTGGACATAGACCCGCTGGTTTTTCGTATTGTCAGCGATTAGGAACGGCACGACGCTGCCAAACGGTTTCTTGGGCGGATTGCCGCTGAAATCACCGGTTGTCGACAGCGCATAGCTCGATACGCCGGAGCCGCTCCCATCGGAAGCGTTCAGGCGCAGCCGAACCAGCTTGCTGTACGTGAACGACTCTCCCGATTCAAGCGCGATGGAGCCTATAGGAGGGGTTGTATCCCCCGTGATCGTTACCGGCGCGAAATTCATCTGAGACTCATAACCGCTGGAGCTGACGGCAAAAGGATAATCACCCGGCTCCATCGGATTTCTGGCGACGATCATCTCCAAATCGATCGTATTCGTCGCTTGGAGTGTATTCGGAAGACTTATGTATAAATAACCGTCGTAGCCTACAAAATCGGGTGTGAAGCCGTTTACGCTGTAATCGTTTTTGTTCAGGCTAAACGTAATATCCCTGCTAGGGAGCAGAGCCAGGTTGTTCCCTCCGGAAACGAGATGATCTGCAGCATAATGTACGGAATATTTCACCCGCGCCGCTCCTTGAGTCGTATTATCCAACGTAACCTGAACGACGTTGTTATCGATTGATATCGAATAGGTCGACGGATTCGGATCAATACTCGTAGACACCTGAATATCCTTGCCGCCGCCCTCAAAATCGTTGGTAATCGCACCCGTTTCAAGCGTTACTTTCACATTGCCGCCTGCTCGGATCGAAGTCGTAACGGGAAAAGTGATCTTTCCGCCATCTGAGGAGACGTTACTCGGCGAATAGCTGCCGTTAACCCAAACGGCCCTAGTCTCAAAGGTACCGCTAACCAGGTTCATATTCGTAATGTTCAATTTGAACCGCGGGCCAAAATCGATGGTGATGGTATCCGTGGGGTCCAGGGTGCTTGGCGTAGTAAAATTGATTTCCCAACCGTTCGTGCCTCCCGGCTTAATCGGCCCCCCCGCCGGGGTCAGCTGAATATTCGTTATCGTAACCCCGCTGTTTGCATGCGTCCTCCCAGGCATCATCAAAAGCATCATGATCGCCGCGGCCAATACAAAAAACGCCATCATTCGACGCATTGGGACCGGCGCCTTAGACAGTCCGCCGGTCAAAGCGAATTTCATTCATTTCCCCTCCCAAGTTTCTGGTTATTTAGTCATACATAGTTATGTCTATTCTATCAAATAATTGGAAGGGAATCTCATTCTATTTCATATCCTAAGAAAATTTAATATTTGCCTGCAGCCCTTATTGTACCTGACGCCGATTTGAGGTATGATGTGATTGATGGTAATTATTTTCGTGAATATATTAATATCAAGTAAATTATTTTCAAAATAAGGCGGTGCTTCATGTCCGACATTTTGCAAGCGATCCGTAGTGAAGCCCCTTCCCTGCACCGCAAGGAGCAGATTTTGGCCGAGTTCATCCTGGATCATGCTCAAGAGGCGGTGCATCTCGGCATTACGGAGCTGGCGGCGCGTTCGGGTACCAGCACGGCGACGGTGTCCCGCTTCTGCCGGGCCTTCCTCTTCAAGGGCTATGCCGACTTCCGCATGAAGCTGGCGGCCGAGCTTGCCCAGATGCCCGCCCAGACCTCCTATCAGGACATCCTAGCGGGTAATCCGCTTCAGAGCATCGTGCAGGCGATCGAGAGCAATCATCTTCGTTCCATCACCGACACGACGCGTCAGCTCGATTTAACGGAGGTCCGGAGGGCGGTCGATGCGTTAAGAGCCGCTCTCCGCATCGATTTGTTCGGCGTGGCGACATCGGGGATCGTGGCGCTCGATTTTCAACAGAAGCTGGTCCGCATCGGCAAGCACGCGCAGTATTGGCCCGACCCGCACATGCAAATTACCGCCGCCTCCTCTCTGGGGCCGGCGGACGCCGCCTTCGCGGTTTCCTATTCCGGCGAAACGCCGGAAACGCGCGATGCGCTGCTGTGCGCTAAGGAACGGGGGGCCGTTACGATCTCGCTCACCAAATTCGGGGCGAGTCCCGTCTCCCAAGAGGCGGATATCCGGCTATACGCTTCCTCGCTCGAAGAAGGCATGCGCCGCGGGGATATGGCCTCCAGGATTGCGCAGCTGCATGTCGTCGATATTTTGTTCACTGCTCTGGTGAGCGAGGATTTTGACACGTACGTGCCCCGGCTTGAGGAAACATACCAGTCCGTCCGCAAATACCGTAAGGATAAAGGGAGATAATGCGATGAACATTCTAACATTCCGTTCGCAAGAAGAATTGAACAAGGCCGGGGCCGGCATTATTACGGGACTCGTGCAGACGAATCCCCGAGCGGTATTGGGGCTTGCTACCGGGGGAACGCCGGTAGACATTTACGAGGAGCTGGTGGAAGCTCACCGCCAGCAGCTAGTCAGCTTCGCCAAAGCGACGACGTTCAATCTCGATGAATATGTCGGCCTCGACCGGAACCATCCGGCCAGCTATTACAGCTTTATGCAGGAGCACCTGTTCGGTTACGTCAACGCCGCACCGGAGCGCTGTCATATTCCTGACGGCATGGCCTCCTCTCTGGAGGAGGAATGCCGCAGGTACGACGCTCTGCTGGAGCAGGCCGGCCAAATCGACCTGCAGCTGCTCGGTCTCGGTCACAACGGTCATATCGGGTTCAACGAACCGGACCATGCACTGCGAAGCGGCACGCATGTCGTGAAGCTTCAGGAGCAGACCCGGGAGGCGAACGCGCGCTTTTTCGACAAGCCGGAGCAGGTGCCGACGCATGCGATCACGATGGGTGTGGGGACGATTCTGAAGGCGAAAATGATTCTGCTTGTCGTTCGAGGAAGTGACAAGGCGGAGATTGTGGCGAGGGCGCTGCAAGGGCCGATTACGACGGAGTGTCCGGCCTCGCTGCTGCAAACCCATCCGCACGTGGTCGTCCTGCTGGACTCGGAAGCGGGAGGCCGGTTAGCATGAGCGGAGCAAGCGAGATTTACCCAACCCTGATCCGTAACGCCGCCGTCGTCACGCCGGACGGCATCATTCCCCAAGGCTATGCCCTTATCAACGAACAAGGCCGACTGGCATCGGTCGGCACGATGGAAGGCCAGGGCTCCCTTCCGTCCGTGGAGCGATCCGTCGATGCCTGCGGCGGCTGGCTTCTTCCGGGCTTCATTGACGTGCACGTGCACGGCGGCTTCGGACATGACTTCATGGATGCGGGGGCCGCGGAGCTCGATGCCATCACCCGTTTCCACGCCGCCCACGGCACCACGACCATGCTGGCGACGACCGTCACGGCTTCGCAGGCGGCGATTTCCGGCGTACTGAGCCGGGTCAGCGCCTACAGGCAGCAAGTGATGCCTTTCGCTACGCTTGCCGGGGTGCATCTGGAGGGTCCGTTCATCAGTCCGCAATGGCCCGGGGCCCAGAACCCCAACTTCATCGAGCCTCCCCGGAAAGATTGGCTTGAAGCTTGGCATACGCAGTATCCCGGCTTAATCCGGATGCTGACGCTGGCTCCGGAAAGGGATGGAGCGCCGGAGCTGATCGAATGGCTGACCCGCAGCGGCATCGTCGCCTCCTGCGGGCATACGGACGCCAGCTACGAGCAACTCACGGCTGCCCGGAAGCACGGCCTGCGTCATGCCGTCCATACGTTCAACGCCATGACTGGGCTTCATCACCGCAAGCCCGGCGTCGTCGGGGCCGTGCTCGACCAC
Organism: Paenibacillus gyeongsangnamensis; assembly: GCF_027533625.1. Classification (GTDB taxonomy): domain Bacteria; phylum Bacillota; class Bacilli; order Paenibacillales; family NBRC-103111; genus Paenibacillus_G; species Paenibacillus_G gyeongsangnamensis. Next base: position 109,754 of record NZ_JAQAGZ010000008.1, read on the forward strand.
GATGACGTCAGCGCGGAAATCATTGCCGACGGCCATCATGTGCATCCCGCCGCCATCCGGCTGCTGACGCGCGTGAAGCGGCAGGATAATCTGCTGCTGATCACGGACGCGATCTCGGCCGCGGGGCTCGGCGACGGCGAATATTCGCTCGGCGGCCTCGACGTTATGGTAAAGGATGGCGTAGCCCGGCTGAGGGACGGCGACAACCTGGCCGGGAGCACGCTGACGATGCTCGGCGCGCTGCGCTTCATGGTGGAGAAGGTCGGCATCGACCTCGCTGCCGCAAGCCGTATGGCGAGCTGGAATCCCGCGAAGCTGCTGGGCCTTGCACAAACGACCGGCAGCATTGAAGCCGGCAAGCAGGCGGATCTGCTGCAGCTTACGCCGGCGCTTGAGCTCGAACGGGTGTGGATCCGCGGCCGCGAGCCGCAGCTAGGCCTCTAAAATGAATCAGGAGCAGGGACAACCGCTTGCCTCGCGGTGTTCCCTGCTCCTATTTTTTTGCGGCAATCCAGCCAGCCTTATACGGTAACAAACTGGCGCGTCACGATATAATACCGTAAGCGGCTTAAATCTCCCGGCGTTATATGATGAATCTCCGCTCCATAGCGGATCGTTTTTTCCAAAATGTGGGCGTATCGGACGACAAGCTTCGGATGAATCGTTACCTCGTCGCAGATGATCATGGAATCGTACACATGATTCATTTTTACGGAGAAATCGTTGATCTCGAACCCGAAGCCGAGCCGGCTTACATCGGTGACACGAACGGCGAACGTTCTGAAATCCTCGCTGATGGTTGCATAGGTATTCAGCCTGAAGCTTGTAAATTTCTTGCTGTCATCGTAAACCAAATCCTCATAGGCTTCGTCCTTTGAAATATCGATCTGAAACACCTCGGAATCGGCCGGCGCGAACAGTACCTTGAACGGCGTCACCCGGAGCACGCGCATTTGATGCTTACGCTCGAAGCCCAACACTGTTACTTCCTCGCCGTTACGGAACGTATCCGTCTTATCGAGCTTAACCTCCAACAAATCGGTTTGATCGTACGTAATTTGCCCCCTGACTATTTTTCCTTTGTGCAGCATTTGGATATCCTTCATGCTAACTCACCTCCCATGTTATATTTATAATATAACTATGAAACTTTCAAAAAGTTTCAGTAAAATATTAGGAGATTATTAGATTGTAGAAATTTGTGGCCGAAGTGTGAAGAAGATGTCGATAAGTGTCGAAATTTCCTGGATAAACCAGCCGCTCCAAGACGCTTTTGAAAACGAATCTCCCATCCTCATCTTACCCAAGAATCGGTACCTCGTTCTCAAATGCGGTCCGCTTTGCGCTACGGCCGCACCCTTGTTCTCCGGCCCGCTCCCTTGTCGTTATCGGACCCCTTCGTCCAAAACGCGTATATAGAGTGAAAAGGCCCTTTCCCGATGACGCGGGAAAGGGCCTTGAATGATTAATGTTCCATATGGTCTTCAGGCTGGGCAGCCTTAACGGTGAGGCCGCCGTCGACCATCAGCAGATGGCCGTTGACCTGCATCGCTTCATCGGAAGCAAGGAAGACGACGGCATCGCCGATCTGGCGGGCGGTGCCGAGACGCTTCATCGGGTTCGCATTGATTTCCTTCTCGCGCATGCCCGGGGCCGTCAGGAAGTCCGTGCACATATCGGTATCGACTGTGCTCGGTCCGACGGCGTTGACGTTAATGTTGTAAGGTCCGAGCTCGATCGCCATGCCTTTGGTCAGCATGTTGGCCGCCGCTTTGGACGATTGATAGTGTGGAATGACCGGACTCGTGACCACGAGGCTGGCGGTGGAGAGCACGTTGACGATTTTGCCGTAGCGCTTCTCGATCATCGATTTGGCCGCCAGCTGCGAAGCCATGAAGATCGATTTCACGTTCGTGTTGTACGTGCGATCCCATGTTTCCTCCGTTACTTTCATGAACGGCTCGAACGGGGCGACGCCCGCGTTGTTCACGAGGATCTCGACGTCGCCCAGCTGCTCCTCCACCCGCTTGAACATCGCTTCCACCTGAGGCTTGCTGCCTACGTCCGCCTGCACCACGATCGCTTTCACCCCGTGGGCCTCGCACTGTTCCTTCACCTTCTCCGCGAGCGGGCGCGAACGCTCCGAAGTGAAGTTAATCGCCACATGGGCGCCTTCCTCCGCCAGCCGAAGCGCGATCGCTTCGCCGATGCCGCGGCTTGCGCCGGTAACCAGCGCAACCCGGTTTGCCAATCTTCCCATGAAATGCAGCCTCCAAGTTCAATAGTTCAGAATTTCATTTTCGTTTAGGAGCCCGTATCCCAAAGCCGCTTACAGGCTCGGTCCGATCCGGTTGATGCTGAATTCCGTATGTCCGAGAATTTCCGCTTTCGTCAATTTGCCGTTCGCGACCTCCTGGATTTCCTGCCAGATGAGGTTGCCCGCTTCCTCCAGACTGAGCGTGCCCTCGAGCATATCGCCTACGTTCACGTCCATGTTGTCGGACATCCGTTCGAACATCCGGGTATTGCCCGTAATCTTGATAACGGGCACGACCGCAGAGCCCGTAGGGGTACCCCGTCCGGTTGTGAAGCAAACCAGATGCGCTCCGCCCGCAGCCATGCCCGAGACGCATTCGATATCGTTGCCCGGGGAATCCATGAAATACAGCCCGTGCTTCGGAATCGCCTCGGAATATTCGATCACGCCCTGGATCGGAGCCGTACCGCACTTGCTGATGCAGCCGAGCGACTTCTCCTCGATCGTCGTCAAGCCCCCCGCAATATTGCCCGGGCTCGGATTGCCGCCGCGCATGTCGGCGCCCATCCGCTCGACTTCCTTCTCAAAGCGATCCACGATATGGTACAACTGATTCGCCGTCTCGGTCGTCGCGCAACGGGAGGCCAGCACGTGCTCGGCGCCGATGATCTCGGTCGTCTCGCCGATAACGACGCCGCCGCCTTGTTGAATGAGCGAGTCGGCTGCCGCACCCAGCGCCGGATTCGAGGCGAGCCCGGATGTCGCGTCGGAGCCGCCGCATTTTACCCCGATGATCAGCTCGTTCAGAGGCACAGGCTCAGGCTGCATGGCGTCCAGCTTGGCGCGCATCGCTCTCGCCAGCTCCACTCCGTGCTGAATCGCCTTTACCGATCCGCCGACGGATTGAATATCGAATACTTCGACCGGCTTGCCGGTCGGACGAATCGCTTCCGCCAGCGCATGCGGGTCTACGACCTCGCAGCCGAGGCTGATAATGATAACGCCGCCGACGTTCGGATTGCGGCCCGTACCGGCCAGCACCTCGAAGGTGCGGTCCTTGTCCGCGCCGATCTGGCTGCAGCCGTGCTGATGCGGAATGGCCACCGTATCCGGCACCATTTGGTTGATCCGGGTACATACCTGATTTGCGCAAATGACCGTAGGAATGATAAGCAGATGATTGCGGATGCCCACATCGCCGTTCGGCCTTCTATATCCCATCATATGTGTCATGCTCGTATGCCCTCCTCTTAGGCTTTCGCCTGGTCGCCGCGTCCGCGGATGCCTTCGACGTTGTGAACGTGTACATGCTGTCCCGCCTGAACGGCTGCCGTCGTGCGACCGATAACCTCGCCGTACTTGCGGATATCCGTTCCGGCAGGAATATCTTCGATCGCAACCTTGTGCCCGAAAGGGATCGGATCAAGGAGCGTCAGCTCAAATACTTGATCCTGCTTGCGGTAGGAGATGGTGTCTCCCGCTTTCAAATCCTTGATCGCCGTGGCGACGTGATCGCGCGCATCCATGACGAGCGCGCTGGCGCCGGCTTCGATGGTTCCTGCCATGGCTGGTAAGCCTCCCCTTTATGCCCTATATGTTTAAGCCTGTTCGTTCACCATGCAGTTCGTCAGCGCGCCGAGCTTCTCGATCTCGATCGTAACAACGTCGCCGTCCTTAAGATACATCTGCTTATCCTCCGGATAGCCCAGTACAACCCCTTCCGGCGTACCCGTCAGAATGATGTCCCCCGGAACGAGCGTCATATGCTGCGAAATGTAGCTGACGATTTCATCGCAATGGAAAATCATGTCCGACGTGTTCGAGTTCTGGCGAACTTCGCCGTTCACGATGCATTTAATGCCGAGATCGTTCGGGTTGCCTACTTCGTCGGCCGTTACGAGATACGGTCCCAGCGGGCTGAAGCCGTCGCAGGATTTGCCGAGCAGCCATTGCTGCGTCCTCATTTGCAGGTCGCGCGCCGACAGGTCGTTGACGTTGCAGTAGCCGAAAACATAGTCCAGCGCATTCTCCTTGGACACATATTTCGCTTCCTTGCCGATGACGATGACAAGCTCGGCTTCATAATCGACTTTGCTCGAAACCTTCACAGGCAGCGGAACGTCATGGCCGTGGCCCGTCAGCGTGTTGTTGAACTTGTTGAACAGAATCGGGTACTGCGGAATCGGCGCGTTCGTTTCTTCCGCATGCTTGCGGTAATTGAGGCCGACGCAAATGATTTTGTTCGGATGGGTTACGCAAGGCGCATAGGTCACTTTCGCCTCGTCCAAAAGGAACGCGTCTCTTCCGCCGGAAGCCAGCGCTCGGTCGACGAAAGACTGCAGGGCAGCCACCGCCGCCGTTCCGCCTTCGATGACCTCATGGACGCTGTGGGGAATTGGCTGCTGCTGCGAGGACACCGCCTCAAGCGCTTTGGCGATATGTACGATGCCCTGCTCCGTTTTGACGCCGAGCTGCTGCGTGCCGTTTTCTATAAAAGTTACGATCTTCATAAGTTCGGATACCCTCCAATATATTTGAATTAACCGTTTAAACGCTTTTGCCGAATACGACGCCGCCGTCGATGTACAGCGGGGAGCCCATCATAAACTTCGAATCGTCGGACGCGAGGAACAGCGCCGCCTTGGCTACGTCGTCCGGACGAAGCAGATCGCCGCTTAGCTGGCGTTTCTTCAGAGACTCGTAGCCCTGCTCGATATCGTCGTACGAATTGCGCAGGTAATCCTCGACGAACGGCGTGAGTACGGTTCCCGGAAGCAGCGCGTTGACGCGAATGCCGGACGGAGCGTAATCGACCTGCATCGATTTCGTCAGCGCCAGGACGGCGCCTTTCGTCGCGGAATAGGAAGCTCTGCGCGCCAGCCCGATCTCGGCGATGCAGGAGGACATGTTGATGACGGAGCCGTCTTTGCGGTCCATCATGTGCGGAATCACGTACTTGCAGGGCAAAAAGACGCCGCGAATGTTGATATTAATGACGCGGTCCCATGCATCCGGCTCCACCTCGTGGATCGCTCCGACGCCGCTGACCCCTGCGTTGTTGAACAGGACGTCGATCCTGCCGTGGGCGGCGATGATTTCGTCCACCATGCTCTTCACCGATTCCGGATTCGTCACGTCCGCTTGTATGAAAGCGGCCTTGCCGCCCGCATTCGCAATTTCGTTTACCGTCTCCAGGCCTTTGTCCGCCGCCAGATCGTTGACGATCACCGTCGCGCCTTCACGGGCGAACAGCAGCGCAGTGGCTTTGCCGATTCCGGAACCGGAGCCGGTAATGAGAATGACTTTATCCTGCAGTCTCAACACCAAACACTTCCCTTATCTATAAATTTGGTTGCAATCGGGCGGGCCGCCGGACGTCCTCCTCACGCCTGGGACAACCGCTTCGCGAGCGCGCAGATCTCCCGCTGCGCCAGCTCGCGCTTCTCGTCCCATTCGTGCCGGAACATCGAGCAGCTGATGGCCGCAATAACGCGTCCCTCGGCGTCGCGCACGGGTGCTGCCACGCAGCAGAAGCCCATGACGGCTTCCTGCAGATCGAAGGCGAAGCCGGTATCCCGTACCTCCGTCAGCTGGCGGAGCAGCTCCTCCCGGCTGCGCAGCGTATGCGGCGTCAGACAAGGCTCCAGCGTCTCCTCAGTGAACAGCGTCTCCAGCTCACTGTCCTCCAGCCAGGCGAGCAGCGCCTTGCCCAGCGCCGTAGCGTGCGCCGGAAGCTTCTTGCCCGGCTCCGAAGCAAGACGAACCGGGGAAGGCATCTCTTCCTTGGCCAGATAGAGCACGTCCTGCTGCTCCAGCTTGGCGAGCTGAATCGTTTCCTGAATGACATGCTTCGTCACGGAGGCTTCCTTGCGGAACCGGTCGATCAAGCTGAACTGCTTGAAAAAAGCGTTTCCAATGAACCCCAGCTTCGATCCGAGCGAATACGTGCCTTCCTTCTCCCGAACGACCCAATCGAGCGCTTCCATCGTGTTCAGCAGGGAAAACATCGAGCTTTTATTAATGCCGAGCCGCTTGGATAAATCGATGAGCTTCAGTCCGGAAGGCTGCTCCGAGATTTGCAGCAGCACGTCGTTCGCCTTCTCCAAAGCCGGAACCCAATACTTCTTTTCCATGAAAAAGCCTCCATGATGCAATAGGTTTATTATAATAAACCGCGGTTTTATATATTGACAATTTCATAGTATCACCGCTCTTCTTCAAGTGTCAATCGGAAAGTTGCCTCCCTTCTCGTTATAACCGTTTTTTCTCTTGTACCTCACCCTCCCCCGTTCTATAATGTCAAAAAACAGGTGGAAGGTGACCTATGATACGCCGCTTTTTTCAATATTACCTGCCTTACAAGAGGCTGTTTCTTCTTGATTTCTCGTGCGCGGTCGTCGCCGCCCTGCTCGAGCTCTGTTTTCCTCTGGCGGTGAACCACATTGTCGACCGGCTGCTGCCGGGCAAGGACTGGGCGCTGATCGTATGGGCCTGCGCCGGTTTGCTCGCGCTTTATCTGATCACTACCGGCCTTAATTACATTGTCACCTATTGGGGACATAAGCTTGGCATCAACATCGAATACGATATGCGGAGACAGCTGTTCGGGCATATTCAGAAGCTGAGCTTCCGTTTCTTCGACAACAACAAGACCGGACACCTCATGTCGCGGATGACGAATGATTTGTTCGAAATCGGCGAGATGGCCCATCATGGGCCGGAGGACGTTTTCATCGCCGTAATGACGCTGATCGGCGCTTTCCTCATGATGCTAGCCATCAATTGGAAGCTGGCCTGCCTCACCTTCCTTGTCGTACCGCTGCTCATCTGGCTCGTCGTCGTTTGCAATATGAAAATGGTGCATGCCGCGAAGCGAATGTTCTCGGGGATTGCCGATGTCAACGCGCGGGTCGAGGACAGCGTAAGCGGCATCCGGGTCGTCCAGACATTCTCGAACGAGCGGCACGAGATGGAGAAATTTACGGTCAGCAACCGGAATTTCCGCCGGGCGAAGCTGAATTCCTATAGGATCATCGCGTTTAGTTCGTCGGGCATGTACCTGCTGATGCGGCTGATCTCGCTGTTCGTGCTGATCTGCGGCGCCTGGTTTGTCGTCCACGGTCAGCTGTCCTACGGACAATTCGTAGGCTTCCTGCTGCTGATCAACATCTTCTTCAAACCGATTGAGAAAATCAATGCGTTCCTGGAAAATTACCCGAAAGGCATGGCCGGCTTCAAGCGGTTTACCGAAATTATGGACACGGCGCCTGATGTCGCCGATGCGCCGGATGCAGCGGACGTCAAGTCGCTTCGCGGCGAGATTCGTTTCGAGGGCGTCACCTTCGGCTACGAGGATCATGCCAAAGTGCTGCAGAACGTCGATTTGACGATCCGCGCAGGGGAAACCGTCGCCTTCGTCGGACCTTCTGGCGCGGGCAAAACGACGCTGTGCAGCTTGATTCCCCGCTTCTATGAAATTGAAGAAGGCAGCTTGACGATTGACGGACTCGACATCCGGCGCATAAAGCTGGTTTCGCTTCGTTCCCATATCGGCATCGTGCAGCAGGACGTCTTCCTGTTCTCGGGCTCGATGAGGGACAATATAGCTTACGGCAAGCTCGGGGCGACGGATGAAGAAATCTGGGAGGCCGCCCGGCGCTCGCGGCTCGATGATTTAATCCGGTCGCTGCCCGAGGGGCTGGGCACCTATGTCGGAGAGCGCGGAGTCAAGCTGTCCGGCGGGCAGAAGCAGCGGCTCGCCATTGCACGGATTTTTCTGAAGAATCCGCCGATTCTGATACTCGACGAAGCGACGTCGGCGCTCGATACGGAGACCGAGGCGGCCATCCAGCAGTCGCTGGCGGAGCTGTCGCAAGGCCGGACGACGCTCGTGATCGCGCACCGCCTCGCCACGATCCGCGGGGCGGACCGCATCGTCGTCGTGACGGAGCAGGGCGTCAGCGAGCAAGGCCGGCACGAAGAGCTCGTCGCTTCGGGCGGCGTATACAGCCGTCTGCACCAGGCGCAGTTCGGTTTATGACTCCATAGTCGCCGGAGGATTACCCCCTCCGGTCGCTATCGCTCCTACAGGGGATACCCCGCCTACCACCTTTTTGCGTATCGTCAATCTAAGAAAGAAGGCAGCGGATAATCCGCCGCCTTCTTTTTGTATGACAACGTATACAAGCGCTTCTGCTCCATGTAAAATTAGGAAATAGCATGTAGTGGAACTATTCATTCAGATATCCGCCCAAGGAGTGAGGAACCATGTCCCTAGACGCCGTCCGCGAGCTTGCCGAACGGATCCGTCACCAAGTCGGCCGTGTGATCGTAGGCAAGGAAGATATCATCGACAAGCTGCTCATCGCTCTCGTCGCATCCGGACACGTCCTGCTGGAGGATGTGCCGGGCACCGGCAAGACGCTGCTGGCCAAATCGCTGGCTCAATCGCTGGATTGCAGCTTCCGGCGCATTCAGTTTACTCCGGATCTGCTGCCATCGGACCTGAGCGGCATCCACTTTTTCAACCAGAAGCGATCGGAATTTGAATTCCGTCCGGGTCCCCTGTTCACACACATTCTGCTTGCCGACGAAATCAACCGCGCCACTCCGCGGACGCAATCCAGCCTGCTCGAATGCATGGAAGAGCGGCAGATCAGCATCGACGGGGAAACCCGGACTCTGGAGCGGCCGTTCCTCGTCATCGCAACGCAGAATCCGATCGAACACCAGGGAACGTTCCCGCTGCCGGAGGCGCAGCTGGACCGGTTCCTGTTCAAGCTCCGGATGGGCTATCCGACGACCGAGGAGGGTCTAGCCATCCTGAAGCGGTTCAAGGACTCCGAGCCGCTGGGGGAGCTGGCAAGCGTGACCCGGGCGGACGATATTTTGGAGGCTCAGCGGCTTTACGGCTCCGTTGCCGTTACCGACGAAGTGCTGGCTTACTTGCTCCGCATCGTTGAGCTGACCCGCACCCACGGCGACGTCGCCGTCGGGGTGAGCCCGCGCGGCAGCCAGGCGCTGCTCAAGGCTTCGCAGGTGCACGCCATTCTACAAGGGCGGGAGTTCGTCTCCCCCGACGACATCAAGGCGATGGCCTCTCCCGTGCTTGCACACCGGCTCGTGCTGAAGAGCAGCCTGCGCTCCCGATCGGAAGCGGCGGAGCACATCATCGGGCGAATCGTGCAGGAAGTCCCCGTACCGGCGGAGGAGCCCGCCCGTCTCGGACTGCGATAGGAAGAAGGGATAACGATGATCATCGGATGGATCTTGTTCGTGGCGGCGCTGGCAGCGGGAGTCCAGGGCGCGCTCTTTCGAAAGTGGGGCCACCGGGCGATCCGGTATGAACGCTTCTTCAGCGCCGCAGCCTGCTATCCGGGGGAGGAGATCGAGCTGGTCGAACGCATATCCAACCGGAAGCCGCTGCCCGTGCCCTGGCTCCGGCTGGAATCGTTGATCCACGCGAATCTCCGGTTTCAGAAGCAGTTCAATCTCGATATCAGCGGCGGGACGCTGTTCCAGAACCATCGAAGCCTGTTCAGCCTGATGCCTTATAGACAGATTACGAGGCGTCACAAGATTACGGCGCTGGCCCGGGGCTGCTACCGGCTCAATACGGCTACCCTCACCCTCGGCGATGCGCTCGGCCTGTCAAGCAAGGCCGTTCGGCTCTCGCTTCAGGCGGAGCTGCTCGTTTACCCCCGGCCGGTGAATCCGGAAGAGATTCCCGTTCCCAGCCGGAGCTGGCAAGGCGACCGTCCCGTGCGCCGATGGATCGTCGAAGACCCCTTCCTGATCGCAGGGGTGCGCGAATACCGCAGCGGCGATCCGCTGAAGGGCGTAAACTGGAAGGCTTCGGCGCGTACGGGACGCCTTCAGGTACATCAATACGATTACACGGCGCAGGACCGGCTGATGATTTACTTGAACGTCGAGGACCATGACAAAATGTGGCACCAAGTCAACGACGAAGCCTTATTCGAGCGGGGCATCGAATGGGCGGCCGCCCTGGCCGGCCAGGCGCTTGAACAAGGGACCGAAGCAGGCTTCGGCACGAACGCCTACTCCGTGGACACCCCCAAAGAGCCGGTAAAGATCGAGCCGGGAAGCGGCGGCGGGCAGTGGAGCCTGCTGCAGGAGACGATGGCGAAGCTGGTCGTGGCGCGCAGCATCCCCTTCGATACGTTCCTCGAGCAGGAAGCGGAGAACGGGCTCGGCCGGCAGGACATCGTCATTCTGTCGGCCTACATGAGCGAGAAGATGAAGCCGCCCGTCGAGCGGTTGAGGGCGAACGGCAACTCCGTTGTTTGGGTCCCTCTGATGCCGCCGATAGAGGACTTGGAGGAGCACCGGACGAGTAAGGAGGCGAACGGATGAACACTCAGGTCACCGTCTCAGCTCAGGCCGTCGGCAGCGCGCTTTTCAAGGGTGCTATAGAACTGCTGATCTTCGGGACGCTGCCCTTCCTGATCGGCGTCTATGCGCTGCCCGGCGGATATTTGTGGCCCTGGCTCGGCACCCTGCCGCTAATGTATGCCGCAGGCTGCGCCTACCAGCTGATCCTCAAGCCGGCCAGAACGATCACTCTGCACCCGGGACTTGTGCTGATCGCCGGACTCCAGGCTTATCTGCTCTTCGGCGGTGAGCTCCGCTGGTACTGGATGATCCTTATCGGCTGGCTGCTCGCCTACCGCGGCTCGCGAATGGCCTGGGTGCCATGGCACAAGGATTTCCCCGGCGGGCTGGGCGTCATCGGGCTGCTGCTCTATTTTACCGTTTCGGTCGTCATGCGGTTCGTCCCTTCCCTGGCTCTGTACAGTCCCGAGCTGTCTTTGCTGGGCTCCGCCGCTCTCGCCGCCGCGCTTCTGATCGTGAACCAATCGCATCTGAAGCAGGAAACGTACTCGGCGAGCCAAAATCCCTCCGTACCGCAAGCCGTGCTGTGGCATAACCGGGCGCTGATGCTTCTGCTGCTCGGAATCGTCATGGCCGTCGCATTATTCCGCCAGCTTCAGGAAGCCGCCGCTTGGCTGAAGAACCTGCTGCTGGCGCAAATCGCAGCCTGGCTCAGCCGGCCTTCACCCCAGCCTGAGCCACTGCCCCAGCCGAGCGTACCAAAAGGGCCGCCACCCGGGCTGGAGCCGGCAGGTCCTCCGTCAGCCTTGTGGGTATGGCTGGAAAAAGCGTTCATGGCCGTTACGGTGATCCTGCTCGCAGCTGCCGCCCTCTATACGGCATACTTGCTGCTGAAGCGGCTGCCGGGGTGGCTCCGCAAGCTCTGCGCATGGCTTGCCTCTTGGCTTCGCTTCGAGCACCTGCAGGACGGGGGCGGCGGGTACAAGGACGAAACCGAAAGCTTGATGGACTGGAGCGCTTTGCGCCTAGGTCTAAAGGACCGCCTTCGCGGTCTATTCCTTCCCCGTACCGCAGAGCCCGGCTGGAACGATCTTGCTGATAATGCCGAACGCGTCCGCTACCTGTACTCGGATTGGCTCCGCCGGGCTATTCGTGCGGGGTACCGCTTCCAGCCGCAGCTGACGCCGAGGGAAACCGCAGGCGACGTCCGAAGCCGGACGCCCTCCCGCGCGCCTGAAGAAACCGAGCGTCTCGTCTCCGCTTACGAATCGGTCCGCTACGGAGGGCAAGCCGTAAGCGATGCTGAAGTGGAGCGGCTAAAGACGAAGCAAGGCTTCGATTAAAGTTCCTTGGAAGCCAAACGGAGAGTTATTCCGCTTTCCGTTTGGTCCTATTTTTCCGCACAAAAAATTTACAAAAATTCGGGAGGGGTTTGTAGAATGATGTCGAATTGGTGAATAACAACTAACTTTGGGGGGTCTAACATAATGAGATTGTCGGTAGGCATGAAACTTTCGATCGGATTTCTTGTAGTTCTGCTGTTGACGGTGGCACTCGGACTCGTCAGCATGAACACGATGCGCTCGATCAATAGGCAGACCAAACAGATCACCTCCGTCTGGATGCCCGGGGTGGAAACGATCAACAATATCAATTATCTCACGGAGCACGTGCGCCAGCAGGAGCTCAGGCTATTGATAGAGCCGGATAATTCCTTGAACGACATGATCGAGAAGGATACGCAAAACACGCTCGCCCAAATCGAGCAGCAGCTTCAGCAGTACAGCGGATTTGTATCGAATGAGGATGAGAAGCAGCATTATGAGTTGCTGAAGAAGGAATGGAATAACTACAAATCGCTGCATGCCAAATATGTCGAGCTGGCGAAGGAAGTGGACATTGTCAAAGGGGCCGGCAAACGGCAGCAGGAGGTCGTGGATCTGCTCCGCCAGTCCGAGAAATCGTATAATGCCATGCAGAAAGTGCTGGATGCGCTGGTCAAAATCAATCACGACGGAGCGGCCGAAACGGCCAAAACGAGCGACGCGCTGTATGCCGGGGGCTTCAAAACGACCATTACATTCGTTGTAATCGCCTTGCTCCTGGGAGCGCTCCTGGCAACCGTGATTACCCGTCTCATCTCCGGTCCCGTACGAAACGCCTCGCTCGCGCTGAATGCCGTATCGAACGGCGATTTAACCGGATCGGACATACGGTACCGGGGCAAAGACGAGCTCGGCGATCTGGTGTCGGCGCTGAACCGGATGAAAGCGAGCCTGTCGGCGATGATGCATGACATACAGAATACCTCTTCTTCTGTCGCTGCGTCTTCCGAGGAGCTGTTCGCCAGCTCCGAGCAGGCTTCCACTTCGGCGGGCCAAGTGACGGAAGCCATTCTGGAGGTGGCGGCGGGATCGGACAGCCAGCTGCAGACCTCTGCGGAAACCAACCGCGCGATGGACGAGCTGGCGCTGGGCGTACAGAACATCGCAGAGAACGCAACGGAAGTATCCGATATGGCGATCGCCGGTTTCAAGCATGCAACGGAAGGAAGAGAAGCGATCGTTACCGTGAACCGTAAAATTACGGAGGTCAACGAATCGATTCAACAAGCGGCTTCCGATATCGGCCGTCTGGAAGAGCATTCGAACAATATCGGTCAGATCGTCGAAATGATGGCCGGCATTGCGAACCAAACCAACCTTCTGGCGCTCAATGCCGGAATCGAAGCTGCGCGGGCCGGCGAGCACGGCAAAGGCTTCGCCGTGGTAGCGTCGGAGATCCGCAAGCTGTCCGATCAATCCGGCAATGCCGCAAAGCAAATCGCCGAGCTGGTGGAGCAGGTTCAGAACGATACCGCCCGGACCGTACATTCCATGAGGGAAAATGCAGGGGAGATGACCCGGGGAATGCAGGCGGTATCCGAAGCGAGTCATGCGTTCGAGGAAATCGTCCGGATGTCGGAGAACATTTCGGGCCGGGTTCAAGAGGTCGCGGCTTCGGCGGAGGAAATGGCGGCGGGCACCGAGGAAATTGCCGCTTCCGTAGCGGAGATCAGCTCCATCGCCAGGAACTCCTCCGCCCACGCCCAAACCGTGTCGGCGGCAAGTCAGGAACAGCTGGCATCCGTCGAGGATATAGCGTCCTCGGCCGGCTCGCTCAGCGAGATTGCCCAGCATTTGAACGAGCTTACAGCTAAATTCAAGCTGAAAGCCTAAGAACGACTAGGAGTCCCTTCCGAATCGGAGGGACTCCTTCATGCTGTAGAGAAACCCATGAAATAGAGAAATCTACCTTGGTATTCCGATGAGGTATCCCCTTCCGGCCTGCTGTTGTTATCAGAAATGGGTCAATTTATTCGTTATTTAGCGGTCATTTTCCGATAACAAAGGCGGGCGCTATCGCTCCTACAGGGGATACTCCGCCTTCACTTTTAGCAATTTTCTGCATATCCGGGTTTCTCGTCAATCTAAAGGAGTCCCTTCCATGTCGGAGGGACTCCTTGCTTGCGTTAGACGGACTGCAGCCAAATGTTCTTGAAATCGATCCACCCCGTGGAATTCACCGTAACCCCGCGGACGCTCGGATTAAAAAAAGTGTTCAGCTCTTTGAAGAGCAGAAACATCACGACGTGCTCATGGCCCAGCAGCTCTTCCAAATCGTTCAGCCTGTGCTTGCGGTAGTCCGGCGACGCGGAGGACAGCAGGTCGGCTGCGATTTTATCCACTCGGGCTTTAATCTCTTCATGCATGTGAGCCCGGATGAAGCTGTCCTCCCGAAGGAACAGCTCCAGGAGAGAGACCTCTCCTTCATCATTGATGAATTGATACAAAATGGCGTCGGTTTCTCTGACCACCTCGGAGTACGTCAGCTCATAGGTATCATAGCAGGTCACCTCCACCACCACGCCGAAATCCCGGCACCGGTCTCTTATCCACAAGGCATCCTTATAATGCTTATAATTGGTGGAGATGCGGAACGGCGTCCCGTCGTAAGCCATGTCCTCCAGTAGCCGCCGGGCGGTCGCCGGATCGTAAGCTTGATCGTGCTGCACCAGGTAATCGTGGGGCTGCAGCCCCGACGCCGGATAGCGCCGGTTTTCCCCAAGCGTCTGGACCAGGGAGCCCCGGTCGACAAGATGGTGAAGCGCTTTGCGGAACCGGACGTCCTGCTGCGGCCCGTTTTTTTTCATATTATAGGTCATCATGGTGCAGCCGTCGTTAATCAGCTGGATGGCCTCCCAATCCGAATCCGTTCCTTGCGTCCCTCTCGGCCCCTGCTCGCCTCCATGAATGCAGAGCACCGAATTCAAGACGGGGAACGTCAAATGGTTCCGTTCCTCCTCCGGAACGTTGGTGAGCTCCACCCGGTCCAAATGCGGCCGTCCCTCAAAATAATCCCTGTGCGCTTCCAGCACGCACCGGTTCGGGCTCCAGTCCGTCAGCTTGAACGGCCCGGTGCCCGAGGGCAGCAGGCCGCCCTGGTCCATAGCTTCGGGCTCTGGCCGGTCCGAAGGCAGCACGCTCGAGGCCGAGAAGCACAAATATCGCAGAAACAGCTGATTCGGGGCATTCAAATGAAACGACACCGCCCGGTTATCGAGCACCCGCACCTCGTTCAGCTGCTCGTACAGCCAGCGCTGCGGCAGCGGCTTGCTGCGGTCCATCAGCCACCGGAAGGTAAACGCGACATCGTGCGCGGTCAGCTCCTTCCCATGATGGAATGCGATTCCCCTCCGCAGGTAAAATTTCCACTCCAGCGCATCGTCGCTCACTTCCCAGTAGTGCGCAAGCTGCGGCTCGATCATCCGCCGCTGGGGATGGTAGGTCACGAGCGTATTGTACACCTGCTTCACCAGATGGGCCTCCAGCGCATAGAAGGTGCTGGCCGGGTCCAGAGTACGGACGGGCCGGAATACGGGGACGCGCAGCGTATCCAGCTGCTGCTGGTCCCACTCCTCCCTTTGGTAGCCGAAGTAGGCGGAAAGCCATTCCATGAACTGTCCCTTCGTCTCTTGACCGCGGCCGAACCGATCCAGCAGCAGCGCCTCGTCAAGCTGCCCTTTATGTACGGACTGACGGGCATGCTCCAAGAGAAGCTCCTGGGCATTCGCGATGCAGCGAAGCCGGGAGGCGTGCCCCCTCCCTCTGCCGGGGATCCATTCGATGTAGCCCAGCGCCGCCAGCTTTTTTAGAATCATCTTGACGTTGCGCTCCGAACAGGTCCACAAGGAAATGAGGTCAGCGATCGTCACTTCGACGGGATCGGAGGCAAATGCGGAGCCCGGGTAAGCTTGATTCAGCTGCAGATATTGCAGTTCAAGCATAGGACGTTCGCCCTCCCTTATAATGATTTGACCCATGTCCGAAAAAGAGTAAGCCTATTGTACTCCAATCACGTCTAGATTTGGAATAACTTTTTATTATAATTAAAAAGCCCGGGCAAGCCGGCTATACGTAAAAAAAGCCGTGATGTTCGACATCCGGCTTGGCTTCAGATTGAAGAGAAACCCTAATATGCTGAAAAAATGCCAAAGGTATAGGTGGGGTATCCCCTGTAGGAGCGATTGCGTCCGCCTTTGTTATCGGAAAATTACCGCTGTATTAATTGAAAGTTTTCCGATAACAACAGCGGCCGGAAGGGGATACCCCACCGGAGTACCAAGGCAGATTTCACTATTTCATGGGTTTCTCTACAGCCTGAAGCCGGATGGTCGACATCCGGCTTGTTCCTGCTGTTCGATTCGCGCTTTATTTAATGATGACCGCGTACACTTTGCCGGGACCGTGGATCCCGATGGTCAAATCGTTCTCGATGTCCGCGCTCCGGCTCGGGCCCGTAATGAGATTGAGCGAGGAGGCGTACTGCTCGGGCGACGCCTTGCCCTTCGTTATCTCGGTTAACGCTTCGCCCATGCGGTAGACGAGCTGATCGGCACGGAACACCGCGAACAGGATCTGCGTCAGCAGGCTTACCGAACGGCCCCGATCGGGAGCGCATTGCAGCACGAGCGTGCTTGTATTCGCAACCGCGTAATCCGGCCATACCACGCCCAGCTGGCATCGCTCCGTCCGCTGCAGCAGCTCGCTGCGCTTCGTCCAGACGGACCCCTCAGGCAGGGGCGGCACGGTACGGACCGTCTCGCCCGGAATCGGCTCGCCGGCCTCAGCCTCGGCCCACGGCACAACACCGATGCCGGCTTCGATCAGCGCCGCGTCGAGTCCGAGCGTCTTCAGCCCTTCATGCTCCCAGCGGGACACATGGGTAACGCCTAGCTCCTTGGCCGTCTCGACGAGCCACGCCGCAATCTTCTCCTTCGCCTCGGCTTCCTCCACGACGAGCACCTTGCCTGTCAGCGCCTGCCAGCTCTCGATGAACAGCTCGATCTTCTCCTCCGTCGTCGGCCGGAGCGCCTTATAGAAATCCGGCGCCCCGCAATACGGATGGGCCGGAGCGGTCTGCTGCACCGCACGGCGTCCGAGCCTGGAGGACAAATTCGCGATAAACGCCTCTCGTCCTTGAATTGTTCCTTTATTCATGCCGCTCGCCCCCCTTCTTCGCCGCCTTCGCGCCGTCCTGTCCCTGCTGCTTCAGCTCCCGCTGCAGCGCCTCCCAGCGGTCGCGGAACGACATCTTCGGCTTCATCGGCAGGAAGCGCGACTGCGTCCAGCCGGCACCCGGTCCCGGGGCCTTCTTGATATAGCCTTTGCTTACGAAAGGCTTCATCGCATAGTAAGCAGACTTCGTCGCCATCTTGTACAGCGTGACGTTCCCGAACGTCGTCCGGAACGTCTTGAAGGCCATGCGCTCGGCAAGCGGGGTCAGCCCCAGCTTCACCTTGCGCGCTCTCAGCTGCACGAGCATGTCGTGCAGCGGAATCTTCACCGGGCATGCCTCGTAGCATGCCCCGCACAGACTGGAAGCGTAGGAGAGCTGTCCCGCTTCCTTCATGTCCTGCTGCAGCAGCGGCGTCAATACGGCCCCGATCGGGCCGCTGTATACGCTGCCGTAGGTATGGCCCCCGACGTGACGGTACACGGGGCACACGTTCAGGCACGCTGCGCAGCGGATGCAGTGCAGCACGTCCTGGAACACCGGGTCGCCGAGCTGCGCGGAGCGCCCGTTGTCCAGGATGATCAGGTGGAGCTCCTCCGGTCCGTCGAGCTCCCCTTCCCGGCGCGGTCCCGTAATCATCGACGTATACGTCGTCAGCTTCTGTCCCGTTGCACTTCGCGCCAGCAGGTTCAGCACGACCTCCAGGTCGTCGTAAGTCGGCACGAGCCGCTCCATGCCCATGATGACGACATGGCACTTCGGGATCGTCGTCACCATCCGGCCGTTGCCCTCGTTGGAGACGAGCGTGATCGCGCCCGATTCGGCCACGCCGAAGTTGCAGCCCGTCAGCCCGATATCGGCTTCGAGGAAATAATTGCGCAGCCGCGTCTTGGCGTAATCGGCCAAAACACGGGTTTCCGGCACCATCGGCTCGCCCGATTCCTCCGCGAAAATATCCGCGATCTGCTGCTTGTTCTTATGAATCGCCGGGATGATCAGGTGGGAGGGCGTCTCTTTGGCCAGCTGCAAAATATACTCGCCGAGATCCGTTTCAATCGCCTCGATCCCGCGCTCCTCCAGATGGTGATTGAGGTGGATTTCCTCCGACACCATCGACTTGCCTTTCGCCACAAGTTTCGCCTTCCGCTCCTCCGCAATGTTCAGGAAGGTGCGCACCGCTTCCTCGCCCGACTGGCAGAAGATCACGTTCCCGCCCGCCTTGGAGACGTTATCCGTGAACTGGGTCAAATAGTAATCGAGATTTTCGACGACATGCTTGCGGATTTGCTTGCCCCGTTCGCGCCATTCCTCCCAGTTGCCGAATGTCTCCATGGCGCCGAGGCGCCCGGTCTTCAGTTTATCCGTAGTGAACGCAACCGCTTTGCGCAGAAAATCGTTGGCCAGCGCTTCCTCCGTCCGCTTCTTCAGCCCGGTTCCGATCAATTCCTTCTCATTTACCGCTCCGCTCACCGTTCTTCACTCCTTCCTCCAGCAGCTGTGCCAAATGCATGACGCGCACCGGTTTGTTTTCCTTGTTGAGGCGTCCGCCGATGTTCATCAGACAGCCCATATCCGTTCCCACCAGCACGCGGGCGTTCGTAGCACAGACGTTGGCCGCTTTTTCGCAGACCATCGCTTCGGACATATCCGCCATCTTGACCGCGAACGTTCCGCCGAACCCGCAGCAATCCTCCTTCTTCGGAAGCTCGACCAGCTCCAGCCCTTCCACATGGGAGAGCAGCTGTCCTGGCTCCTCCTTCACTCCCAGGAGGCGCATCGCATGACAGGACGGGTGATAAGTGATCTTCTCGGGGAATACGGCGCCAAGATCCTTGATTCCAAGCACATTCACAAGAAACTGGGAGAATTCATAAGTTTTCTCAATGAGCCGCTCGGCATTCGCCTTCCATTCCGGCTCGTTCTCGAACAGCTGCGGATAATAGTGATGCACCATACCCGTACAGGAACCGGAGGGCGACACGACATATTCGCTGTGCTCGAAGGCTCGAATCAGGTTGCGGGCTACCTCGCGGGCTTCATCCTGGTAGCCGCTGTTATAAGCGGGCTGGCCGCAGCAGGTTTGCAGCTCGGGAAAATCGACCTCGCACCCGTACCGGTTCAGCAGCCGGACAACGCTTTCACCGACCTCCGGATACATGAGGTCCGCCAAGCAAGTAATGAACAAAGAGACGCGCATTGAACGATCCCATCCTTTTGCTTCGTTTGTAGTTACTTATCAGGTTATCAGATAAGTTCGTTTTTGGGAAGAGTCTCCCGCAACCTTTTCACCGGAACAGGCGTCAGAAAGTACGGCATCTTCCAAATTTTATCAAAAGGAGCTAGATAGGCATGGGGAAGCTGGCGAACAAAATCGTGGGCGCGGTGTTCTTGCTGGCCGCAGGCATTCTCTATACGGCGGAACGAATGAATGCGCAAGAGCACGCCGCACTATCTGCGCTCAATTCGTCCACGGGCAGCGGCCACCCGTCTACCGCCATCTATCATGAAATCGTTCCGGAAAACAATCTGTTCGTTTGGCTCTTCCTGATCATCGGACTGGTCATGCTCGTCTTCAGCTTCCCTTCCGAACGCAGGCAGCCGCGTTAACAGCCGCCGCTATTTCTTAATGAACTTCACGAGCACCTGCTCGACATGGAATAAATGGCGTCGCATCGCTTCCTGCGCGGCAGCCGGATCCTGAGCCTCGATCGCCTCGAAGATCGCCCGATGCTCGAGCCACAGCCGGGTGGATACGGCCCGGTCTGCATACATTTGCAGCCGCCGCGTCTCATGGATCGCCGTCTGCATCTGGGCCGAGATCGATTCGATCATCCGGACGAGGATGGAGTTATGAGTCGCTTCGGCAAGAATCAAGTGAAATTCGATGTCGGAGCGTTCGCCTTCCGCTTCATCGCCGAGATGCGCTTCCATTCGGGCCAGAACCGCCTGAAATTTATCTACATCGTTCGCTGTCCGCTTCTCGGCCGCGAGCGCCGCATTGGAAATTTCCAGCGTCTTACGGGCTTCGATCAGCTCCAGCACCGTTTCTCGGCTCATCAGAAGCGCATTGAATTCCGGCAAGCCAACGTCACCGGATTCGATGCTTCGGACGTAGCTGCCTTCCCCCTGATGAATTTCCACAAGTCCCATCGCCTTCAAGGCGCTGAGCGCTTCGCGGACCGTCGACCGGCCCACCTGGTATCGTTCGGACAAGTCTTTGGTCGAGGGCAGCTTGTCCCCCGGCTTCAGCTGGCCGGCGGCGATCTGTTCTTTAATGCTGTCGGCGACCAGCTCATAAATTTTGCGGGGCTTGATTTTTTGAATGTCCAACGGGCATCCTCCTGCGTCATCCACGTTTTTGTTAACCTCATTATAACCGCTTTCCGCCGGATCACAATGCCTTAGACGAATCCGGCGGCCGACCGGCGGTAAGCTCCCGGCGTCACTCCGGCCGTCTGGCGGAATATCCGGATGAAATAGTTCACATCCGTGAAGCCCACCTGCTCCGCTACCTCCGTAAGCGGAAGACTCGTGCCGAGCAGCAGGCGCTTCGCCTCCTCCAGCCGCACATGATGATGGTACTGCAGCGGACTCATCCCGGTAAGCTTCCTGAGGCAGCGGGCCGCATAATCCGCATTGAAATGCAGCGCATCCGCTATTCGCTCCGCCGAATAAGGCTCGCGGTAATGCTCGTCCAGGTAACGCTTCACCCGCTCGGCTACCTGGTAAGACCGGCTCCCTTGGCGGGAGTCACGCAGTCCGGCCTGCAGAGCCGACAGCAGCCGGCCGAAGAGCAGCTGCTGGTCGACCGCATGCTCCATCGTAAGTCCGCCTCTTCGCTTCAGCATCTCCTCCAGCAACGGCCGGAGCGCCTGCAGATCGACGGCCCCCCGCTTAGGCAAATAAAGATATTGCTCCTCGGCCGACCAGTCGGAGTCCGTTCCTTCCCTGACCCGAACCGACCAGGCCACCTCCTTCTCCGTCATCCGGCCGCAGGCCGGGGCATGGCTGAAATGCACCCAGTAAATGAGTGTCGGCTCCGCACACGGCCGATGGCCGACATGCCGCTTGTCCGGCTCCAGCAGCAGCATCGTGCCCGGCAGAATCTCGTATTCGCGCTCTTCCTCCGTCATGTAGAGCGCTCCCGAACCGACAAGCAGCATATCGTAGACGGGAAACGCCCTTTCAAAATGCTGCATGCCCGGCGCCCATACCGAACGTCCGATCGTCAGAAATTGCGGCAGCGGCGGAATCGCCAGCTTCAGCACATCCACTCGGGCTCGCTCCTTCTTTCGTTTTTATTGATTCCATCATACCGCAATCCTATTGAAGCGTCATGTCCGAATTTGGTCGAAAATATGCTATTACGAGTCGTTTCCCGATATGGTACTAAAGCTGAATACGCTTTAATATGAAGCCAGGCGTTTTCTACTAATCCGCAAAGGAGTGTGAATCATTATGCGTTTCCGTCAAATTCATCTCGACTTTCATACCTCCGAGGCCATTCCCGGCATCGGCAGCCGATTCGACAAGTCCCAGTTCCAAAATATGCTGAAGGCCGGTCATGTCGACTCCATCACCGTCTTCTCCAAATGCCATCACGGCTGGGCCTACCATCCCTCCGAGGCTAACGAAATGCATCCGCACCTGCACTTTGATCTGCTGGGGGCCATGATCGAAGCGGCCCACGAAATCGATGTGAAGACACCGGTCTACTTGTCCGCCGGGCTCGATGAGAAGCTGGCTCGCCGCCATCCGGAATGGCTGATCCGCGACGCGAATGACAATACGAACTGGGTCGACGGCTTTATGAAGCCGGGATACCACCAATTTTGCCTGAATTCTCCGTATCTGGACGTGCTGATTCCGCAGATTGAGGAGGTCGTAAGAAATTACGACGCGGACGGTATCTTTCTCGATATTGTCGGCGTGCGGCTCTGCTACTGCCATACTTGCGTGAATGAGCTGCGCTCCGCAGGGGAGGATCCCCGCGATCCGGCCGCCGTTCTGGCGCTGGGCGAGCGCACCTACGCGAATTATACGCGCCGCGTCAGGGAAGCGATCGATGCGATCAAGCCGGGCTTGCCGGTATTCCATAACGGCGGGCACATTCGCCGCGGCCGCCGGGATTTGGCCGGCATGAATAGTCATCTGGAGCTGGAATCGCTGCCGACCGGAGGCTGGGGCTACGATCATTTCCCTCTATCCGCGCGCTACGCTCAAGGCCTGGGGATGCCATTCCTCGGCATGACCGGCAAATTCCATACGACGTGGGGCGAGTTCGGCGGGTACAAGCATCCGAATGCGCTGCGGTACGAGACGGCCCTCAGCCTGGCGAACGGCGCGCGCTGCTCGGTCGGCGATCAGCTGCATCCGGAAGGATACATGGATGAGGCTACGTACCGGCTCATCGGCTTGGCCTACCGCGAGGTGGAAGCGAAGGAAGCTTGGTGCAGGGATGCGAAGAACGTGGCCGACGTCGCGCTGCTGAGCGTGGAAGCCGCCGTTTCCGGCAAAGCGGAGAACCGGGTGGACCGGACCGGCACGTCCGATGCGGGGGCGGTACGGATGCTTTTGGAAGGCAAGGTTCTGTTCGACGTCGTTGACCTGGAGGGCGATTTCGCCCCCTACAAGGTGCTGATTCTCCCGGACCAAATTGCGGTATCGGACGGTCTGGCCGCCAAGCTTGAAGCCTACGCCGCGCAAGGAGGCAAGCTGCTCGTTACCGGACACTCCGGGCTGAACGAGGACGGTACGGCTTTTGCCGTCGATCTGGGCATTCGATATACCGGCGAGAGCCCTTATAAACCGGAATATTTCCGGCCCGCCTTCGAGCTTCCATCCCTGAGCAGCGCCGCGTTCGTCTTTTATTCCCAAGGATGTCTCGTGGAAGCATCGGGGGCCCGGATACTCGGAAGCCGCGAATTCCCTTATTTCAACCGGGACGTATTCACCTTTAGCTCCCACCAGCATACGCCGAACCGGCCGGAGAATGCGGGACCCGGCATGACCGAGCATCCGAACGGCATTTACATCGCTTGGAACGTATTCGAGGATTATGCCGTAAAAGGCAGCCTGGCGCTGAAGGAATCCGTCCTCTATGCGCTGAACCGGCTGCTGGGAGACCGCCGCACGCTTCAGACCAATCTTGCGGCGCAAGGGATCGTCACCCTCGCGAAGCAGCAGGCGGAGAACCGCTACGTCCAGCATCTGCTCTATGCTTCCCCGGTGAAGCGCGGCAGCGGCGTCGAGGTGATCGAGGATCTGCTGCCCGTGCTGGATACGGAAGTGCAGCTCGTGGTCCCCGAGCACATTACGCGGGCTTATCTTGCTCCGCAAGGCACGGAGCTTCCTTTCACCCGGCAGGATGGCTTGGTGACGTATACCGTCCCCCGTTTTGAATGCCACCAGATGGTCGTGCTTGAATTCGATTAACCGGAAGCTCTTTCGGCTCCGCCTCCGCGGATGTCGCCATTTCGCACCCGGCCCGTCGCCTCTTTGCATTACGGGAACCGGTTCCCTCTTGTATAATAGCGGCATAAAGCAAGAGGCAAGCGTATGAACATCCCTCCGTGAAGAACGGCGGGAACCGGGAGGAGCTATGATCATGTCATCAAACGTTCGAATCGGAATTATCGGAAGCGGCGGTATCGCCAGGCAGCACGCCAAAGCCTACAAGAACATACCGGGCGTCGAGCTTGTCGCCGTAGCCGACGTCGTGCCGGGCAGAGCTCAGCAGTTTGTGGCGGCGCAGGAGCTGGAAGGGACGCTAGCCTTCGAGGATCACCGCGAGCTGCTGGAGCTGGAGCTCGACGGCGTCAGCGTCTGCACGCCGAACATCGCGCATCACCGCACAAGCATCGATTCGCTGGAAGCGGGCAAGCACGTGCTGGTTGAGAAGCCGCTCGCCGTGACGCTGCAGCAGGGCGTCGAGATGGTTCAAGCCGCCAAGAAAACGGGCAAAATGCTCTCGGTCGGCTTCCAGCCGCGCTACGACCCGAATATGATCGCCGTTAAAAATCTGGTGCAGTCGGGCCAGCTCGGCAAAGTATACTATGTGGAAACGGGCGGAGGACGGCGCCGCGGCATGCCGGGCGGTACCTTCATCCGCAAGGAGCTGGCCGGCGCCGGAGCGATCGCCGACATCGGCTGCTATTCGCTGGACATGGCCTTGAACGCGCTCGGCTATCCGAAGCCGCTGACGGTCTCGGCGTTCACGTCGAATCATTTTGGTACGAATCCGTTATATCACAAGGAAGCGGAAGCTTTTGTAGTCGAGGATTTCGGGGTGGCTCTCATCCGGCTCGAGGGAAATTTGACGCTCAATTTCAAAATTTCGTGGGCGATGCACATGGATACCCTTGGAGCGACAATGTTTCTGGGTACCGACGGAGGACTTAAAGTAACAACGCCGAACACCGGGAGTCCGTGGAACGGGGTGTGGGACGGAGGCATCGGCTCGATCTCGCTGTTCCATGACGATAACGGGCAGCATATCGAAAAGCCGATTCCGGTCCAGGAGCATCAAATCGACCGCTTTTTCGAGAAGATCAACGATTTTGTCCGCGCCATCCGGGAAGGCGGGGCCGCTCCGATTCCGGGCGAGCAGATTCTGATCAACCAAGCGATCATCGACGGAATTCTCCGCTCCTCCGCCACCGGCCGCGAGGTCGATATCGAGATACCGGCCGTTTAAACATGGTGCAGACTGCCAAGGGCATCCTCGGCAGTCTATTTTTTTTGCCAACGCTTACTTCTCCCCGCAGCCGAGCACCCTCGCGTGAAGCCAATCGATAATATCCTGCATCACTTCTTCCCGGTTCGTTTCGTTCAGCATCTCATGCCTTCCTCCCGGGTACAGCTTCACCGTAACCTGCTCGAGTCCCAGCTTCGCGTACATGCATGCCAGCTGGCGGATCCCTTTGCCGTAATGCCCTACCGGGTCCTCATCTCCCGACAATATAAAAACGGGCAGCCGCTTAGGAATGTGCGCCAAATGCTCCGGCTTATGAATTTCCAATAAACCGCAGAAGAAATCTTGAAAAAAACCGGTGCTGAAAATCGCGCCGCAATATTCGTCAGCTATGTATTTATCCACTTCCGCCTCATCGCGGCTGAGCCAGTCGAACGGTGTGCGTACCGGCTTAATCCGCCGGTTGTACGTTCCAAAGGTAAGGCCGTTGAGCAGCAGGCTGCGGTGATCCTCTCCGCGGCGGCGGACTTCCAGCTTGGCAAGGGCGTGTCCGATCTTCAGCATGAAGCCCTCCCGTCCGTTCGAGCCGGATAGCACCACACCTTCGATTTTGCATGGATAACGGTACATATA
Source organism: Paenibacillus gyeongsangnamensis (assembly GCF_027533625.1). Lineage (GTDB taxonomy): Bacteria > Bacillota > Bacilli > Paenibacillales > NBRC-103111 > Paenibacillus_G > Paenibacillus_G gyeongsangnamensis. Next base: position 135,247 of record NZ_JAQAGZ010000008.1, read on the forward strand.
CTGCTGGGCAATGAAGGAACCCATGCTGTGTCCGAGCAAAAAGACGGGCAGGCCGGGATGACGTTCCGCAATCCGGTCGGTCAAATTAGCCATATGGTCGGTCATTCGGGTAAAGCATCCCTGGGCAAAGAGGCCGAGCTTCTCTACGCAGCCCGCCGTCTGGCCGTGCCCTAAATGATCGTTGGCGTATACCGTGAAGCCGGCATCGACCAACCGCTGCGCAAAACGCTCATAACGCGCCGCCGTTTCGGCCATTCCATGGGCAATTTGCACCGCGCCCAGAAGCCTGCTGTCGCTGACCGCCGGCTGCCAGTTATATACGTAAACCACCTGCCCCTCTCCATCCCGAATTGTAAACGTCTCCTTATGCAATCCGGACTCCCCCTTGCTCGCAACCCTAATTGTAATCCTATTTTACTCCTTTTGGCAGGAATAAAACCATCCCGCCGATCCGGCCGCCAGGATAAACGGCTACGCCGTCCTTGTCTTACAAGGACCAGCGCGTTTACCAAGGTTGATGCGAAGCTATAAGCTACGAAAACTTATAAATTCTTATCAACCCAGGATAAACGGCTACGCCGTCTTTGACTTACATGGACCAGCGCGTTTACCAAGGTTGATGCGAAGCTATAAGCTACGAAAACTTATAAATTCTTATCAACCCAGGATAAACGGTTACGCCGTCCTTGTCTTACAAGGACCAGCGCGTTTACCAAGGTTGATGCGAAGCTATAAGCTACGAAAACTTATAAATTCTTATCAACCCAGGATAAACGGCTACGCCGTCCTTGACTTACATGGACCAGCGCGTTTACCAAGGTTGATGCGAAGCTATAAGTTACGAAAACTTATAAATTCTTATCAACCGAAAAAAGGCCGCCGCGTCGCACGCGGCAGCCTTCGTTTCAGAACATGAGTAATACCGCATCCTTGCCCTTCATTCCGGGAACGATCCCGAGCGCCTCCGCCTCGATAGTAACGGACTCCAGCGGCGCCTCAAGCAGCTCCTCAATCGTCCGCACCCCCGTCGCCCGCGCGGCGATGATTCCCCGATCCTTCAGCCGTTCGTTCAGCAGCGCCACGTCGAGCGCGCCGCACATGATATACCCTCTATCCGTCGTTACGGCCAGCAATGTCGTCTTGGGCAGCTTGACTTCGACAGCCAATGCCGTCCGGCCGCTCAGCTCAACCGGTTCCATGCGCATCATGACCAAGCATCCTCCTTCAACCCGCGTATGCTTCACTATATGTTGCCTCGGCTTGCCCGGCTACTCGCGCTTGAAATAAAAGAAAGGCTGTTCGGCTGCGCAGCTTCAATATTAAGGGACTTTTATCCTAATCCATATTGGGATTAACCTATGTTTCAGCTTGCAAAAGTGGTATAGTTAAGATCGCAGCTCATTATCGAACAAGGAGGCACCGCCTGTGGCAGACAATACGCAAAAACGCAAGTTTTTGTTTAACGTAGACATCATGATAGAAGAAGATACCAATGGGCGGGCACTGGAGGCGCTGCTTCATCTTTTGAATGCGGGGACGGTCGAGGACTACCAGATCAAGCAAGGCATCGAGCTCGGCAAGAAAATAGCGCGGGAGCAGGAGCAAGCGTCGGACATCCCCATCGCGAAGACTGACTCCAGGAGCTCCAAAACCAAGGCCGTCTCCTCCGCCGCCAGCGGCAGGCCGCAAGCCGACAACGGGACGGCGAACGCCGGCGGCCCGTATCAATCGGTATGGGAGAAATTCCTCCATTATCAACAGAACAACACCTTGATCCGGCTTAGCGTTGTCAAAGGCAAAGGAGTTAAGCTCAGCCTGCCCTGCCGCATTCTGAACACCGACGAGAGCACCGGCAACGTGACGGTATATCATGTGGACGAGAAGAAGGTTTATTTGTTCCAAATCAATGAAATCGACGATTTCGAGGTCGGGTAACAAGCCGTCCCCCTCATCGGTACGATCAAACCTCCATTAACGCGTTGAACGCGTTAATGGAGGTTTCTTGTTGAATGGACGCTGCATGACCGCCCTAACCGCCCCGTCAGGCGTTCCGCATCCGTCTGCGGTATTGGGAGGGGCTAACACCAAGCCGCTTGCGGAACACGGTGCTGAAGTGGGCCCCGTTCGGCATGCCCACCTGCTCGGCGATGGCACAGACGGGCAGCTCGGTCGTAGCAAGAAGGAGCGCGGCCGCCTTCACCCTTCGAGCCGTCAGCTCATCGCGAATGCTGCTGCCGGTAGCTTTGCGGAACAAATGGCATAGATGATAGGTGGACAAATGCAGCTCTCTTTAGCAAGCGCTTCCAAATGAAAATGCTCCGAATAATGCTCTTCGATCCAGCTCATAATTTTCTCGGCTTCATGGGCCTTCCGCTGTGCCGGAGCCAGCCTTCCGGTCCCTCCCGTCTCCGCATGACTCTCCAACCACTGAAGGAGGGTCAGCAGGAATGCCATGCCGCGCTCGGGATGCTCCTGATCGACCAGCCTTCGCCAATCGGCCTTGATTTGCTCATACAGCGCGACAAGTACGTTACTCTGCGGGTTTGTATCAAATACGGGAGAAGCGAGTTTGCCCTGCCATAAATGGCGAAAAAAGCGCTGCAGCCGCGGAAATCCGTTCAAATAACGGTCAGCGGCAAGGGGATCGAATATCAGGATATACCGCTCGTATTTCCGCTCCTCGCTGGCCTCGATTATCAAGTGATGATGCTGGTAAGGCTGGAAGCATAACAACATTCCCGGGGCGATCGCATAAGCCTGACGATCCACGATGATTTGTCCTTGGCCTTGTACGATAAATAGCAGCTCCATCCCCGGATGGGCATGGCTTTTCTCGTACGGCTCCGCCACCGCTTGCTTATGAACGAACAGATGAATCGGTTTGGCTTGCAGATTGACATCATGAGATAGCAGCACATTAGTCACCTCCATAACCAAGAAGGAGGGGCGGATTTCACCCCTCCCTGCCATTGTAGCGCTTCGGCAACGAGAACGATATGGGGAATTTTGGGGTCGGCTATGGTTTTATTTGGATGGCTGTTTCATGGCAAGGGCGAACGACAACCAGCCGAACAGGAAGGCTACGCCGCCGAACGGGGTAATGGCGCCCAGCATTTTCACGCCGGTCAAGCTCAGGATGTACAGACTTCCCGAGAACAAAACGATGCCTGCCAGCATCGACCAGCCTGCCCGCCGAAGGTGGACGCTCCCCTTCAAATGTCCGGATGCCAGTCCGATGCCGATGAGACCGAGGGAATGCATCATTTGATACTGTACCCCGGTTTGATAATCCGCGAGCAGTTCGGGCGTCAGGATACTTTTTAGCATATGGGCGCCGAAAGCCCCCAAAGCAACGGATAAAAATCCGCATATGGCTCCGATCGTAATAAAGGTTCTGTTCATAACTTAGTCCCCCTTGACTTATAGGCCGGTTCGGCCGGTTCGATATAATCATATAGCATTTACGCGGGCCGGACAAATCCGGAATAACCAGCTACGCTATCCTTAACTTACGAGGACCGGCGCGTTGATCAAGTTTGATGCGAAGCCACAGGTTACGACAACGTACAAATTCTTATTAACGAACAAAATAAGTCCGGCCTCACACAGCTCATCGTCTGCGGCGGCCGGACCGGATGCCTTGCATGCATTAGATTTGGCCGATATCGTGCTGGCCGATGATCAAAGTAACCGGTTCCAGGAATACCCGGGTTGCGACCGGTTCGGTGATCAGATCAATCTCGATATCGGTAATTTTGGAGCGCTTCCGCTTGCCTTCCCGGCGATCATAAACGACCTCAAATTCCTTGAGCCCCAGCTCATAAGTGACTACGGAAGAGCCGACAGTCCACAGCGTGGAATCATATTCCCCATGCTCGAACAATACCTCGGCCATAATCTCTTCGTTCATATCTACGATAGACACCTTCTGGCAAATTAAATATTTCATTGTCCTTCTCCTCCCTTCCTCCATTACTTTCCACATTCGACGTAATGCGTCAAAATTCCTGCTGGAATCCCGGGAGGATCTAGGCCGATCTTCACAAAGGACAGCTTGACGAAAATAATGGCCATAGCGGATCGCAGGCCCGTAGCAAACCGGGCGCAGCCTTCATACTATGCATCATCCAAGCTGCAGGAGATGAGCAACGTGAACAAAGGCAAAGCCGCAAGCAACAAAGCCAAAAAGAAAACGCCGGTCTCTTCCGTGGATAAGAACCAGTTCAATATGAAAGTCGTAACCTCCGACGTGTGCGCCCGCTGCCGCAAATGCGAGCGCGGACTCCGTTATTTGGAAAGAATGTCGCAGCCCGGCGCGATCGGAAAAGGCGTCCCATGCATCCTCACCAAGGGCAAAGCCTACGGTTAAGCGCGAAGGACAAGGGCCCGCACGTCAGGTGCGGGCCCTCTTCTCATGCAAGCCAAACGCGCATCAGCCTTATTTTTTTGAACATGTACAGCCCTGTCTTCGAGTAATATCAACGAGATCTATTAGGAGGCAGCTTCTTGAAAAATAGGTTGTCGCTAAAAAAAAAGCAGCCCGCTTAAGGCTGCTTTGGATTCGTTGCCCGCTTTCCGATGGGTTGAAACTGGGGCGAGCTATTTTTTTAGCTGAGTTGATATACCGCTCCGGCTTCCGCTGCGAACACCTGAAGGCTGTCTTCGTACCTGACGGCAATCGGCTCTCCCGACCGCGTCACGATAAGCGGCCTATCCGACCTCAATCGGCACGGGCCGTCTTGAGCCGCAGCAAGCTCCGCATGCTTGAGCATTCCGTTCTCCCACCGGATATCGACGGTATAGCCTCCTCTAGCCCGCAATCCTGTGACTTCGCCGTTGGACCATGCTTTCGGCAGGGCAGGCAGCAAGGCAAGCTCCCCCGCATGGGATTGCAGCAGCATTTCGGCGATGCCGGCGGTGCCTCCGAAATTGCCATCGATTTGGAAAGGTGGGTGGTTGTCGAACAGATTCGGATAAGTGGATTTCGCCAGCAGCTGGCGCACGTTCTCATAGGCCTGCTCCCCGTCGGCAAGCCTTGCCCAGAAGTTGATAATCCACGCCCGGCTCCAGCCGGTATGGCCTCCCCCGTTCGAGAGCCTCCGCCGCAGGGTAGCCTTTGCCGCTTCTGCGAGCTCCGGAGTACGGTAATTATGAATCTGCTCCCCCGGATGCAGCGCGAACAGCTGCGAGATATGGCGGTGCCCCGGATCCGCTTCGTCATAATCCTCCAGCCACTCCATGATCTGCCCGTGCTTCCCGACGGTAATGCCTGGAAGCCGGGACAGCGCCTCCTCCAAACGGCTGCGGAACGGCTCATCCTTCTCCAGCTTCCGCGAGGCTTCGATGCAGGCATGGAACAGCTCGCGCACAATTTGGATATCCATTGCCGGCGCCATGCAAATATTACCCTTCGTTCCGTTCGGGAGAATGAATTTATTCTCCGGCGACATGGAAGGACCGGTCAAAAGCCGTCCTTTGGCATCGCTGGTCATATAGTTGATCAGGAACAATGCGGCTTCCTTCAGAATCGGATATGCGCGCTCACGCAGGAACGTCAGGTCCCCGCCGAACCGGTAGTGTTCCCATAGGTGAAGCGACAGCCAGGCCGCACCCATCGGCCAGATGGAAGCGCTCACCAGAATGCCTTCGACGTGCGTGTCTCCCCATAGGTTCGTATTATGATGGGCGACGAAGCCTTCGCAGTCGTACACCTCTTGCGCCGTCACGCGGCCGTTAGGCAGCATCCGCTCGATAAGCTCGAACAATGGCTCATGGCACTCCTGGAGATTGCACACTTCCGTCGGCCAATAGTTCATTTCCGTATTGATGTTGATCGTGTATTTGGATTCCCAAGGCGGCGTATAGCTATCGTTCCAGATTCCCTGGAGCGTAGCGGCCAGTGATCCCGGTCTGGAGCACGACAAGAGCAAATAACGTCCGAATTGAAAATACAGCGAGATCAGCCCCGCATCTTCGCCGCCCGCTTGAACACGTTCCAGACGCTCGTTCGTCGGCAGCTGCTCTAGTTCACCGCCTGTCGTGCCATCCCCCAAGCGGAGACAAACTCGCTGAAACTGCGCTTGGTATTCCCGGATATGGGCCTGCTTCAGCTGTTCATAAGACTGCGCGGCAGCGGCTTCCACTTGACCCTTGCAAACCGCCTCCGGCTCCTCGCTGCGGAATGTCGTGCCGGCAGCCAGCAGCAGCGTTACGCTGTCGGCTTTGTCCACCGAGATAAAGTCCCCTATCGTCTGCACGCTCCCGCCTTCCGCCACGGCCTTCAGCACTGCGCTGAATTTCACACCGTCCGTCCCGCTCTCGCCCTGCATAACGATCGTATCTTCACCGTCCTTGCGGCTGCCTCCGTCGAACGGCCGGCGCATCAGATGCGCGGCGAACGTCAATTTTGCCGGCTTGTCCGCCTTGAACCGAACGGCCAGCACCTGGTCCAGTGCGCTGCTGAAGTATTCCCGCTTGTAACGGACTCCGCCGATCGTATAGCTGATCGAGGCAACGGCCGTGTCCAGATCAAGCTCCTTATAATAGTCCTCCGGTGTTTCATCTTGGCCCAGGAAATAAATCAACAGGTCCCCGAGCGGCTGGTACGGATGCAGATACTTGGGCGCAGACATCAGAGACATCCGCGTCAAATGCTCGGCCTCCTGCTGCTTGCCTTCAAAGAGAAGACGACGGATTTCGGGTATGTACGACTTCGCTTCGTGCGAATTCCCCCGTACGGGACCTCCGTACCATACCGTATCTTCATTCAGCTGTATTTTCTCCTGGGCGACCGTTCCGAAGATCATTCCGCCGAGACGGCCGTTGCCGACCGGCAGCGCTTCGTTCCATTTCTTGGCCGGTTCCCTATACCATAATTTCAAGCCGTTCTCCGTATGTCCTTTTTTATCCGTCACAGGCCCTAAGCCTCCCCTTCCAAATTATGCACTTACATGAAGCCACTTCAATTGTAGGGGAAAGCCGGGACGATCAACATGGTTTTTCTTAAGGTGAATTTGGACAATGTTAAGATGTTACGTCGGCTCGATTTCGAAGCTCAGCTGAAAGGAAGTCCGTTCCGGACTCGTGTGAAACGCGATTTCCCCCCCATTTTTATGCATTATCGTTTTGCAAATGGCGAGCCCCAGGCCTGTACCCTCTTCCTTATCGGTAACGAACGGCTCAAAGAGCTTCTGTCTGATCTCCGGCGGGATGGAAGGCCCGTTGTTGGAAATGTCGATGATGTAGCGCTCCTCGTCGCGAAAAGCGTGAATATTCATTTCCTTCTCGTATTTCACGGGAAGCAGCGCGTCCAGACCGTTATTGATAATATTGGCGATCACCTGCTGGACGGCTACTTTTTGCACACTGAGCCCGACATCCTCCCCGATGAGCAAGGACAACCGTACATTCTCGCTTAATAATCTCGGATTGAGCAAGGAAATGACGGACTCGAGCAAATGCTTGGAAGCCATGGTGACCCGCGGCTCCTCAATGACCCTTCGCTTGGAAAAGCTGAGAAACCCGGTAATTTGCATATGGATGTTCTCGAACTCATTCTCGATGAGCCGCAAATACGTTCGGACCTTCCCCGAGGTGCCCTCCGGCAGCTGCTCGCCGACCAGCTTGAGGAAGCCTTTGATCGAGGTCAGCGGATTGCGGATTTCATGGGCCATGCTGGCGGCCATCTTGCCGATCAGATTGAGCCGGTCGTCATGCAGCTGGTTCAGCGCTTTTTCCTTGTCGATCAGCTTGCTGCTGCTCAGCTCGTTGTAGCCTTGACAGACCAGCTCGAGAAACATGTCGATCCGGCGGTCCGCCGCCATCCAGAGGGAAAGATCCGGAGACTCGTCCGGTCCGGACTGGCGGAGCACCTGGTGCATCGCTTGCCGCCAGCAGCAGCTGCTTCTTACCAAATGCGATAAGGGCGTTTCCCTCTCTACGAGATGGCTGCACCAACGGGGCAGAAGATCCAGCACCGGATGGCTCTCAGCCGGCTGGTCGAGATCGGTCGTAAATTGAAAGTAAAGCTCTGCGGAGCGGATCAGCTCCGTTTTGGAATATTGATCGGGGAACGCCTCGATAAGCATGTCCGCCCATGTTTGCATGATGGTATCCTTGTTCTGCCTTAAATAGCGGAGCCCATTCTCCCATGTGTCCATAGCCGGCTTCTTCGCTCCTCCGCACAGCATGTTAAGATTTCTCCGCCGAATTCCCGATGAGCGTACCGGTCCAGGTCTCATAGCATTTGGCCACGGCGCTCATATCCTCCGCTCCCCATCCGCTGTTGCAGGCGATCTGGAACATTTGTTTCACAGACGCGAGCACGGGAACCGGCACCTGAAGCGATTCCGCCAGCCGTTCGGCCAGCTTCAGGTCCTTGTGCATGAGCTGCGTCATGAATTGCGCTGAGAAATCACGGTTCACGATCTTAGGCCCCTTCATCTCCGCCATGCCGCTCCGTGCTCCTCCTCCGGCAACCACCTCCAGGAACAGCTCCGGATCTTCTCCGGCCTGACGGATCATCATGAGGCTCTCGGACAATGCCATCAAATTGGCGGCCACCAGCATATTGTTCGCAAGCTTGGCGTTCGTCCCCGCGCCGCTGGCCCCCATGTATACGGCCTTCTTGCCCATCTTGTCAAACAGCGGCAAGCACTGTTCGTACGCTTCCTTCGGGCCTCCGACGATGAAGGTCAGTACGCCTTCGATGGCTTGAGGCTCGCTTCCGGTTACCGGGGCATCCAGCATGCGGACTCCGTACCCGGCAAGAATCTCGGCCAGCTTCTTGCTCGTCACCGGCGAGATCGTGCTGCAATCTGCGACGATGCGCGGTTTTCGGGCGGCCCCGTCTCCCTCGTCTACGGCTTTGCAGGCTGCCGCGATGCCTTCGGCTCCGAGATAAACCTCCTCCACGGCCGCATCGTCCGTCAGCATCGTGAACACGATATCCGATTGCTGCGCCACTTCCAGCGGCGACTCCGCAATGCGGACCGGAGCCGCTCCTTGCCAGCCTTCGGCTTTGCTTCGGCTGCGGTTATATACCGAAAGGGTGTACCCCGCCCGATGCAAATGCTCCGCCATCGGTCTTCCCATCGTGCCAAGTCCGATAAATCCGATATTCATCTTATCGCTTCCTCCTTTAGGGGTTTCTAAAAATATCTTACTTCACTCTGGTAGGTTCACTCAAGTAAAGATGCGAGGCGGCCATGGCGCCGGTTGTTCCATTGCGCGGCGTTGCGGTAAGTTGTGAGCCTCCGGGCGCTGCTAACGAAGCCGGGGGGGCACTTCAGGCGGCTTTTCTGCCGCTGCCGGGAGTTTAGTGAACCAGGGTTCATTACAAGTGAGCCTGGGTTCACTAAACTCAGCTATTGCACGTCACAACGGATGACCGTGAACCTTCAAGCGCTGTTAGTGAACCCGGCTTCATTTATCAAACCAAACATTTGGTATTATATACCATTTTTAACTTATTTCCCTACCTACCGTGAAAAAAAAGGCACAAAAAGGTATTGAATTTTCCATAATTAACCTTTTCAATATAGAAAATCAACACTCGGAGTGAAGCACACCCCGTATACAGGTAGCGCCTGTAAGCGGGGTTTTTGCTTTCTCGTATAGGAGGTCGTCCGGTTGATGCATCCGCAAGTGCAACAGTTCGTCGAGCAGTTTCAGCGCGAAGCCATTCAGAACGGCTCTTTCCGGCAGAAACTGGGGAGAGCGGAACTGCTGTTTTTAGAGGAGATTTGGGGTCCCGAGTTTCAGTACAAATTCGAAGGCTTGAAGGCCGAATACCCTTTCAAGGATTTGAAGGGCGGGCAGCGCTTTGCCGATTTTGTATATATACGGAACGGACTGCGTCTTGTGATAGAGATTGATGGCTTCACAACGCATGCGCGAGATATCTCTCCTGCCGACTTCGACGACCATCTGGCGCGTCAAAATGACCTTATGCTTTCCAGATGGCTGGTGCTCCGTTTTTCAGCGCATCAGGTCGAAAGACGCCCACATGTGTGCAGGCGTCAGCTCAAGCAAGCGATCGGGCATGGGTACTCGCTGACCCAGTCCGACCTTGCACCTGAAGATGCGAATATGTGGAAACTCCGCAAGCAGCTTGTGATCCAACTGGCTTTGCGCCAGCAAGGAAAATTGCGCCCATGGGAGGTCGCCTCCGCATTCCGAATCAGCAGCCGGTCCGCCTCAAAATGGCTGAAGCGATTTTCAACGGAAGGCGACTTTTCGCCAGCCGCAGAGGGAGTGCGCACGAAACTATACCGTTTAAACCATTATCCCGACAGCCAACATTCGTAAATATTGTACGCGAGCTCACCCTTCCTATAGAGGAAGCCGTGTAAAATGAACATTAGTATCGCCGGATTGTAACAACATACAAATAGCGTTGCACAAAAATGATCGTTCGAGAACGCAATCGACCAGTCTGGACTAGCCTGTCCGTGCCCGCCCGGGCTTTGTGGCGTCACAGCCTTTTTGTCCGCTATAAAAAAGCTGGCAACCCAACACCTTTAAGTGGCAGCCTGTAAAGGAAAGCATTTGATAGGTTTAATCTGGTGCGCAAAAATAGCTGACTACGTACTAAAAGTTGCAGGTTTCGCTCACTCACGGTACGTGTTGCGGAGCATTGGCGGTGGTCAGACCGCATGTCCATGCCGCCGTTTGACACGGCAACACAGGAGCAGCCAGTCCACCCTAACAGCTCCGGACTGCCGCTTAATAAGAGCCTCTAATATGCGGATGAACGTCCTGTCCGTAGAACGACCGCAGCCTTTCGAGCTCGTTCTCCGAGAAGGACGGGACCTCCAGAGCGCCCAGGTTGTCCTCCACTTGAGCGACATTTTTGAAGCCCGGAATGACGCAGGTAATGTTGGGATTGTCCAGAATCCAGCGCAGTGCGGCACGCGTCATGTTCCCCCGGCCATCTGCGATCCAGGACAACTGGCGGCTCAACTCCACGCCCTTCTCGAACGGCAGTCCGGCGAACGTCTCGCCAACGTTAAAGCTCTCGCCGTTCCGGTTGTAATGGCGGTGGTCGCCTGCTTCAAACACGGTGCCTTCCGTAAACTTCCCGGTCAGCAGCCCGCTCGCGAGCGGCAGGCGGACCAGAATGCCAACGCCCTTCGCTTTGGCTTCGGCGAAAAGGCGGTCATCCGGCTTCTGCCTGAATATATTGTAGATCACCTGCAGCGCCTTCACGTTAGAATATTTCAGGCACAGGAGGCCCTCCTCCACGCTTTCGACACTGACGCCGTAATGGCGGATCTTCCCTTCGGCCTGCAGCTTATCCAGCACTTCAAATACAGATCCGTCCCGCAAAATCTCGATCGGAGGACAATGAATCTGATACAGATCGATCCGTTCCCGCCGGAGCCGGCTCAAGCTGGCTTCACAATATGCGCGCACTGCCGTCTCCGTATAAATAGCAGGGTCGTGAATATCCCCGGCACGGCAAAATTTGGTGGCAATGTGGATCTTGTCCTTCTGCCCTTTCGTAGCCTCGGCAAGCAGCGACTCGCTGTGACCGCTGCCATATACGTCCGCGGTATCGAAGAAATTCACCCCGGCATCCATTGCACGGGCCAAGCCTCTGAGCGATTCCGCGTCGTTCACCTGCCCCCAGGAGCCCCCGATCGCCCAGGTTCCAAAGCTGATCTCGCTCACCGACAGATCGGTCGAGCCCAGTTGTCTGTATTTCATCGCTTATCGTCTCCCGTCATTCTAATCGGACTCGTATCTTGTTACGTCAAATCCCTGCAAATCCGGTCAATCTCCTGCAGCTCCTCCGCCGTCAAGCTCTCGTCCGCATGCTGAACCGCATCCGTAATATGCTCCGGCCGCGACGCGCCCAAAATCGCCGAAGTAATTCCCGGCTGGCTGAGCACCCAGCTTAGCGCCAGCTGCGCCAGCGTCCAATCCCGTTCCGCTGCGATCGGCTTCAAGCGTTCCACCAGGGCAAAATTCTGCTCCTGCTGCATCAGCGCCTTCAGCCGCTGCTCTCCGGCCGCACCGCGCGTTCCTACCGGGGGCGCCTCGCCCTGACGGTACTTGCCCGTCAGCAGACCGCGTCCCAGCGGGCTGTACACGATGACGCCCACCTCCTCCGACCGGCAGAAGGGGAGGAGCTCTTTTTCGATGTCCCGTGCGATGATGCTATATTGGGGCTGGACGCTCTCGTACCGCTCCAGCTGTTTCAGTGCGCTGATGCCGTGAGCCTTGGCGATTTGCCAAGCGTCGTAATTGGAGCAGCCGATATACCGCACTTTACCTTGACGCACGAGATCGTCCAGCGCCCGCAGCGTTTCCTCCAGCGGGGTATGCTCGTCGAACCGGTGAACCTGGTACAAATCGATATGATCCGTTTGCAGCCGTTTCAAGCTCATCTCGACCGCACGCATGATGTGATAGCGGCTCAAGCCCGCATCGTTGGCCCCCATGCCCAAGCGCCCGTTCACTTTCGTAGCCAATACGACCTGTTCCCGTTTCCCCCGGATCCACGAGCCGATGATCTCCTCGGACTGCCCGTGCTCCAGCGGGTTGCCGTTGTCCATGCCGGTCCCGTACACATCCGCAGTATCGAGCAGCGTAATGCCCGCCTCCAGCGCCGTATCCAGAACACGAACGGACGCCTCCTTGTCGATCCAGCGTCCAAAAGCCATACAACCCAGACTAACGGCCGAAACCTTAAGTCCCGTTCTTCCCAGCCTGCGAAACTTCATCAGCGCATCCTCCCAGTCGAAAAAATTTGGTGGGCCTTACTCTCCTAAACAAACAGACAAGTCCATTATAAGCCTCCTGTCACCGCTTTAAAATAATGTAAAAAAGTTGACTTGCTTACCTTCAGGTAAGTTATAACCGCAATCGACTGGCCTTGTATATCGGGAGAAACGGCGATTCCGAACGAAAAAAAGCTCTTGCCTCCCCTCCCAGGGAAACAAGAGCTTGCCGTTCATGAGGCTTCACAGTCCCAAACTTAGTTACTCAGCAGTTCCTTCAATTCTCCGCACCAACGACCATACGTCTCCGCCAGCCTATCCTCCAAAAGGTTTTTCTCCTCATCGATCGCAAGATTGTCCCGCTCATACCAATCCAGCATCATCCGCAGCCCCTCGCTCAGCGTCATTCGCGCCTCGAAGCCCGGGATGTCCTGCTTGATCTTGCTATTGTCGAACAATCCGGCATAGCTTTTCTCATAGTACAGGTGGGCGAATAAATCCGGTTTGCCTGACATCAGCTGCTTCGTGCTGAAATGAACGAGCTTCGGCTCGTGCCCGATCAAGCGGCCGATCTCCAAATAAAGATCGTCCCATACATGCAGCTCCTCGCTCGTCGCGTGATACGCCTTGCCGAAGGTCCGCTCGTTGCCCGCCGCTCCCACAAAAGCCCGCGCCACATCCGGTGCGAACGAGAAGCTCCAAGGCAGCGTGCCGTCGCCGAACATGACGAGGGGCTTGCCTTGCTGAATGCGATGCACGATATTGCGGTTTTGCCGCAGTACCCCGAGATTCACCCCGCCTTCGCCGAACGTCAGGGAAGGCCGGATAATCGTAATGGGAACCGTCCCTTCCGCAATTACCTTCTGAAGGTAACGCTCCATCTCCGCCTTATGATAGGCATACGGAAAAGCATCGCTGTCGCAAAGCGCTTCCTCATCCTCGCGAACCGGAATCGTACGGAACGGCCGCTTGTAAGCCGCCGTGCTGGAGCAGAAGATCAGCTGCCCCGTCTTGTCCCGAAACGTCTCCACGGTCTGCGCCGCATCCGCCGCATTAAAGGAAATCATATCGATGACGGCGTCGAAGCGCTGGCCCGCCATCAGCTGCCGGAACGACTCCGGCTTTGTTTTATCTCCGATGATCCATTCCATCTCCCGGGAAAAAAGCTGCTTCCGGCTGCCCCGGTTGAACAGCACCGGCTGATGCCCGGCATCCAGCAGTTGGTCCGCGATACACCGGCTGATGACGCCGGTACCTCCCAATATCAATACTCTCACAAGTCCCGCTCCCTTCGTGGTTTCGAAGCTTTCTTATTTAGCGTACAACCTCTTTTCCCCGGTGGCAAGCTTTTCTTATTATCGTTAATATAACGTTATCCGGCAGATTCCGCGCCATAATCATCAGCTCATCGATTACCCCCGTTTCCGTTGCGGGCAGTCCGGCGGTATGGTAAGTTTAGGCTATTGGGATAAGAGGAGGCATAGGATCTTGAGATACGGAATATTAGCGCATAATTTAGGCAAAACCGATTGCAAAGAGCTCGCCCGGCGCGTCAGCGCTTATGGGCTTGAATTCGTTCAGCTGGCGCTGGCTAAGGCGCTGACGGATTTTGATACGAGTCTTGGGAAGCTGAACCCGGGCATGGGACATTACGTCGCCGACAGCTTCGCGCGGGAAGGCGTGCGCATTGGGGTACTGGGCTGCTACATCAACCCGATCGATCCGAATCCCGAGCTGCGCCGGCAGCAAATCGACCGGTTCAAGGAGCATTTGAGGTATGCGCGCGATTTCGGTACGACCATGGTCGCTACCGAGACGGGGTCGGTGAAGGCCTTCCTCGATGTCTACCCGGACTCGACGGAGGAAACCCGCTGGAATCTGCTCCGTTCGGCCGTACAGGAAATGGTGGAGGAAGCGGAGCGCTGGGGTGTCCGTGCCGTCATCGAAGCTTCGCAGAACGAGGTAGTCCGTACGCCGGAGCTTATGCAGCGTCTGCTGGAGGAAGTGCCCTCAGAGCATTTCGGCGTGCTGATGGATCCGGTAAATTTGCTGAACGCCTCCAACTATGACCGCCAGCATGAAATCGTCCAGCGTGCGTTTGACCTGTGGGGGGATAAGATCGTTCTCGCCCACATCAAGGACTTTGATATAACGCCCGAAGGCCGGATGGTCTATGCGCCGATGGGAACCGGGAAGCTGGATGTGCCGTTCTTCCTGAATTTGCTGAAGCAGTACAAGCCGTACACGAACATTTCGTTCGAGGGCGGCATTAAGCCGGAGGAAGTGCCGGCGGCGCTGGAGTACGTGAAGCGGTTTTCCTAAAAAAAAGCAAAGAGCAGGTTCTCCGCTGAGGGAGCCTGCTCTTTTTGTACTGGCCGGGCTCGTGCCCCATGGCCTTATATAAAGCGCCGGCTTGGCTGAAGTCGGTCGAAGCTATTTCAATATAATCTCCGTCCGGCTGCAGCCGTCCTTCATCTTGCGAACCTCCAGAACGGCCGGGAACGCCTGCTTCAGCTCCTGCACGTGGGAGATCACCCCGATCATGCGCCCGGAGCGCTGTAAATCAATCAGCGTCTCGATCGCTTTACCCAGCGCATCCTCGTCGAGCGACCCGAAGCCTTCGTCGATAAACATCATTTCGATGGAAACGCCGCCTTGGTGCGACTGGATCACATCGGTCATTCCAAGCGCGAGACAAAGGGAGGCATTGAACTTCTCGCCGCCGGACAGCGTTTTGACGTCGCGATTCTGGCCGGTGTAGGCGTCGTAGACGTCAAGCCCAAGCCCGCTCTGGCGGTTATGCTTCTCCAGCCGGTCGCTTCGCTGCAGGACGAATTGCCCGTTGGAGAGCACCCTCAGGCGTTCGTTCGCCGCATGTAGAATTTGTTCCAGGAATTCAATCAGTATGTAACGCTCAAACGAGATTTTGAGCGGGTTGTCGCCCTTAAGCACTTGATACACATCGAGCACCTGCTCCAGCTGTGATTCCAGCTCACGCTGCTTGGCATACGCCGTCTGCATGGAGGCCCGGAGACGTTCCGCTTCCTTCGCGAGTCCCGCGCTGTGCTGCTGCTCTGCCGCCGCCGCTTCCAGCTCGCGCCGGTAATCGGCCAGCTCGGCATTCAGCCGCTCCAGGTCGGCGCGCTGTCTGCCCTCCAGTTCCAGATCGAGCTCGGCCAATTGGCGCTGCAGCACGGCAAGGCCGGTCTTGAACGCTTCGATGTCCTCGCGCATGTTCTGCACGGCTGCTTCACTGAGCTTCGCCGCACGGTAATCCTCAACGGCGGCGAAGCCGGCCTTGCCCAGTTCGTCCGCGAACCGCTCCTCCGCTCCGGCATGAAGCGTCTCCGCTTCCTCCAGCTGGCGGAGCATTTGCCTCAGCGCGGCATTCTCTTCCGCCAGCTTCGTCTGCGCCTGCTGAGCCTGCTGCTGGGCTTCCAGCCAGGCTGCATTCAGACGCCCGGCAAGCTCGCGCTGCGCCTTCACCCGCGCCTCCAGCTGCTCCGGTGATCGCAGCTCCTCCGGAATGCGGACGAGCTCGCTCTCCAGCAGCGTCTGCTTCGCACTGCGCTGGAGAGATAGTTCATGGACCTGGCGGGTTCCCTCGTCCTTCTCCTTCGCCAGCTGCTCCACCTTCCGCTCCAGCGCTTCTATCGTTTCCCTCAGCTTCGGCAGCTCAGCTGCCTGCCGCTCCAGCGCCTCCGTCTCCTTCTTCAGCTGCTGTCCTTCCCGGCCCAAGCGGTTGTATTGACCCGCCATATCATCCGTGCCGAGGCCGTACTCCTCAAAATCCGCGACTTTCCCGTCCCAGCCGGCCCGGCTGGCTGCCGCCTGTACGCGCGCCTCGTTAAACTCCCGTTCGAAATGTAGCATCCGCTCACGCGCCTGCTGCAATGCTTCCCGGGAAGGCACGTCCTCTGCGGCTGCCGCTTTGTGCGGGTGCGAATCGCTGCCGCATACCGGGCAGGCCTGCCCGTCATGCAGGTGCGCCGCAAGCAGGCTCGCCTGGCCTTCGATCCACAGCCGCTCCTGGCGTTCCAGCTCCTCGCGCAGCCGCTTCATGCCGGCCTCGCGCTCCGCTTCCTGCCGGGCGGCCTGCTTGACCTGCTTGTCCAGCTCCATCGCAGCCTTGAGCAGGCGCACCTGCTGCCGCATCCGCTCGAGCCGCGCCTGCCGCTCCGGCAGCGCCGCTGCCGCCGGCTCCAGCGCCTTCGCGCGCTCCGCTGCCGCCTGCCGCGCCTCGCGCGCCCGCTCGAGCTGCGCCGCTGCGGCGGCCAGCCGCTCTGCGCCGGCGCGCTCCGCCGCGAGCAGCCGCTCCAGCTCGCGCTGCTGCTCCGCGAGCGTACGCACCGCCGGCTCCAGCTCGCCGAGCCGCTGCAGCTCGCGCTCCGCGGCCTGCCGCTCCGGCTCCCGCGCCGCCTCCTCGCGGTGGCGCGTCTCCGCCGCCGCCAGCGCGGCCGCTGCCGCTTCCGCCTCGCGCCGCTTCGCCTCGTGCTGCGCCCGCTTCTGCTCGGCCGCCTGCGCCGCACGGCTTCGCTGCTCCTCGTACGGCGCGAGCCCCGCCGCCCGCTCCGCCAGCTGCAGCCGCCGCTCCTGCGCCGCCAGCTCCGGCACGCGCCGCTCCATCGCTTCGCGCTGCGCCCGCTTCTGCTCGCGCTCGGCGAAGCGCTCCCCAAGCGCGGTGCCCGCCCGCAGCTCGGACTCCTTCGCATCCGCCTGCGTCCGGAGCGCCGTACGGCGCGATGCCGCCGCTTCAGCGAGGCTGAGATAATGCTCGCGTTCCTGCTCGAGCCCCTCGGCCACCTGCGGCACGCTGCGATACTCCTGCTGCAGCGTCGCGGACAAAGCGCTCTCCTCCCGCGCCGGAAGCGCCGCCTGCACCTGCTTGATGTAGACTTCGCTCTCCAGCTGCGCCGATTTCAGCGCCTCCTTCAGCTCGCGGCTTTTTTGCTGGAAGCGGTCCTCCAGCTTTTGATACAGCCCGGTCCGGAAGATGCGCCGCAGAATGTCTTCCTTATTCTCCGTATCCGAGGTAAGCAGCTTGCGGAATTCGCCTTGAGGCAGCATGACGATCTGGCTGAACTGGTCCTTGGACAGCCCGATCAGCGACTCGAGCTTCGCATTGACGTCGGACACCGTAAACCGGTCCGTGCAGGGCGTCTCTTGCCCTCCCGTCGTCTCGAAAAGCTCGATCCTTGCCCCCGTCTCGCTCTTATTCACGCCCTTCCGGTGACCCAGCTGCCGGAATACCCGGAAGGTGCGCCGCCCGATGGCGAACGCGAATTCCACCGACGTATGCGTCTCCTCATCGGCAAAATGGCTCCGCAGCATCCGCGACTCGAACCGGTCCTCGCCGCTCGCAAAGCCGTAGAGCGCAAAGCATACGGCGTCGAAGATTGACGTTTTTCCCGCGCCCGTATTGCCCGAAATGACGAACAAGCGGCGGTCCTCCAGCAACGCGAAATCAATCGTCTCCTGATCCCGGTAAGGCCCGAAGGCCGTCATCGTGAGCTTCAGCGGTCTCATCTAGACATCCGCCTCCTCTCGGAATACTTGCCCGAAGACTTCCGCGAACAGCTCCCGCTTGTCATCCGGCAGTTGCATCCCCTTCACCTCTTGATAAAAGGCGGCGAACAGCGCCACCGGATCGGAGGCCCGCCTCTCCGCCAGCGTCTCCCCTTCCTGAAGCTGCAGCGCCGCTTGCGTCCTGCGCTCCACATGAAGGGCATTCGGGTACACGGCGCGCACCTTTTCCATCGGGAACAGCACCGGATTGTCGTTCAGCAGCGTCACGAAGACGTAGTCGTCGCAGAGCGGATGACCTTCGACCTCTTCGATAGTGCCTTCGATCCGGCGCAGCTCCCTCAGCGGAATAAACATGCGCTTATCCACCTTCACCTTTCCTTCGCCGTCCAGCTCAACCATATAATACCCTTTGATATGATTCGCTTCCGATACGGAATACTTGAGCGGCGAGCCGGCATACCGGATGTTCTCGCTAGCTACGAAATGCGCCTGATGCAGGTGGCCGAGAGCGGTATAGTGGAACGGGGCAAAATGCTCCGCCCGAACGTGCTCGGCCCCACCTATAGCAAGCGGCCGCTCCGAATCGCTCGTATTGTCGGCCGGTTCTCCCATCGGGGTCACAAACGCGTGACCTACCCAGACATGCCGCGCGCCAGGGTCCATCGCCGAACGGATCCGCTCCGCCAGCACCCGGGTCGCATCGTCGTGGGAGCGGATCGTCTCATCCTCCAGCAAAAACCGTACCTGTGCCGGATCCGCGTACGGCATCAGGTGAAAGTGCACCTCGCCATGCTCGTCCCGCAGCACGACCGGCTTCGGCTCCCGGCGGAGCTGACCCGCTAAATGTAGCCCCCGGCTTTCCATGATGCGTGTAGCAAAATCGAGCCGGTCCGGGCTGTCATGGTTGCCCGAAATCGCCAGCACCGGCGTATTCAGCCGGATCACCAGCTCCTCCAGCAGCTCGCTTAGCAGCTCCACCGCCTCGGTCGGCGGGATCGCCCGGTCGTACAAATCGCCGGCGATCACTACCGCATCCGGCCGTTCCTCCTCTACAACCTGCACCAGCTGACGCAGCACGTGCCTCTGATCTTGGGTCATATAGACGCCCTGCACCAGCTTCCCCAAATGCCAATCTGCCGTATGTATGAATTTCATAAGGGCTTGAATCCCTCCGATGCTTTAGTTATGTACCTAAATATTATTCGGCAAAAAGCCCCGATTCCCTGCCTTCTCCTCCGATTCCGGCCCGGTGGCAAATCCCCCCATTCCCAGCCCATGTATGCAAAAGAAAAAAAGCAGGACCATTCGAGATCAGCTCAAATGGTTCTGCTTTCGTTTCAAGGCTGAAGAAACGGTGCAGCGTTCGCTCAGCCTTCGTTCAGCCCGAACATTCGGAATGAAACGTAAGGATAATTTCCATACCGGACGGCTACCTCTCGCTCGAATAACGTCATCCGTTCGATCGTCCGGTTATTACTCAGCCGCCCGCCGTCCAATACCCGGAAGGGGATTCCATCCAGAAGCGAGAGGACGGTTCGCTTCGCCTCTTCATCGTCACCGGTGACATATACGTCGCTCGTTAAACCGTTATGCAAGGGTTGCTCCAGCACCCGGAAGAACGTATTTTTGAACGCGCCTACGACCCGCGTCTGCGGCAGCAGCTTCTGCAGCTCCTCCGCCGCCGAAGTTCCCCATTCCGTTGTAAAATCGTTGAAATCCTCCGTAAACGGATTGGCGATGTCTACCAGAATTTTGCCTTTCAACGCCTCCCTGTTCTCTTTTGCCCAAGGCAGCACGTCGCGGAACCAGAGCGAGTGCAGGATCACTTCCGCGCCCAGCGCCTCCTCATAGCCTCCGGCAACCGTATTCCGGAAGCCCTCTTCATCGATCAGAGCCCGGGCCTTGTCCGGCGTGCGGGATCCCCAGATCAAATCCGATTCCTTCGATAAGGGACTAAGCACCCGAACCAATCCCCGTCCCATTCTTCCCGTTCCGACAACACTCAGTTTATACATCTGACGTATCCTCCTCCGTTTTTACTGAAGCATCGGCTCATTGTCTCATTCAAGCCTTGCCGATATCTTACAGCAGCTTCGGCGTTATCGGAATTTCCAAGTAGCTGCAGGGTATAAACTAAAAGTTTTTGCTTGAGTGTGCTATCATGAGACTTGAGGATATGGCATATCAAATCAATGAATACGGAGAATCGCATATGAATATAGAGCTGCTGCGGCATTTTACGGAGATCGTCAAGCTGAAAAGCATCGCCAAAGCCAGCGAGCGGCTTTCCCTGACGCCTCCGGCACTGGGTAAGCAAATTCGCCTGCTGGAAGCCTACTACGGGGTTTCATTGTTAAAACGTTCCCCGACCGGAGTCGAGCCTACCGAGGCCGGCATGCTGCTGATCGAGCGGGTGCAGCCGTTGCTGGACCGGCATGAATCGCTTCGGGCCGAGCTGCTCCGGTTCCGGGATAAGCGCCGTCTCGAGATCGGCACGCTTCCGAGTCTTGCTTCGCGTTATTTGCCAGACAAGGCCTTAAAGCTTGAGCGCAGCGGCATAGAAGCAGGCATCGTCATTCAGCCCACCTCGGAAGATTTGGTTCAGCAGCTAAACGAGCATAAGCTCGACGCCGTTGTTACGGAACGGCCCGACGGAACCGCCCTGTGGAGCCATGATCTGTTCACAGAACCCTTCTACGCCGTTGTTCGTTCCGATCATCGGCTGGCCGGGCAGCCTGTGGTTCGGCTAGCGGATCTGCAGGAGGAAGCTTTCATCATGTATCCTCCGAACTGCAGCATCCGTCGATGCGTCACCGGCGCCTTCCGCAGCGAAGGAGTTGAGCCTCAAGTTAAATCGGAAGTCCCCTTCGGGGAATATTTGCTGGGCTATGCGGCAGCCGGGGGAGGAATTACGATCGTCCCCGAGAGCATTGTCCGGGAGATGCCGCATCCGCAGTTGCGCGCTTTACGAATTGAAGATCCGAGAACCTGCCGTACGATCTGCCTGCTTGCTGCAGATCCGGAGACAGGGAAACGTCTGCGGCCTTTCTTCAAATGACCGTTCACTTGCGTAACAAGATCGTCATCAGACTCCTTTGGAACGCATAAAAGAACCGAAGCCAGGGCTTGATCGCCCCGGCTCCGGTTCTTCTTGCTGCTGTTTCTTCTTGCTACAGTCTCTTCTTGTTGCTGCTTCCTCTTGCTGCTGTTTCTTCTTGCTGCTGCCTCTTCTCACTGCTGCTTCTTCTTGCTGCCTCTTCTTGTTGTTGTCTCTTCTTGCTGCTTTCTCTTCTACCTGTTGTCTGTTTCTTTTGCTGTCTCTTTTCGGCTCTTCTTGTTGTCGTTTCTAATTGTTACTTCTTACTTCTTGCTTCTGCTTCTTGCTTCTGCTTCTTGCTACCCAATTCGTCGCATTAAGGCTTCTTATTGCGTGAATTGAAGGCTGCCCAGCATGCGGCTTAGAATCGCAGCGCTCTGCGCACGCGTCGCCGTACCGGCCGGATCAAATTCGCCGGAAGCGACTCCTTGCACGATGCTCTTGGATGCCATCACGCCAATCGCTTCTTTCACCCAATCCTGGAAGCGGTTCTCATCCGCGAATTTCACGTTTGTTCCGCCGGATACTCCGTCGAAGCCCGCGAATTTCATCGCGCGGTAGATCATGACGGCCATTTCCTGGCGGGAAATCGGTTGACCCGGACGGAAGGTTTGGTCATCGAATCCGGTGATAATCCCCGCTTCGGCCGCAACGTAAACCTGACCCGCGAACCAATCGGAGGATTGTACATCCTTGAAGGCGTTCTTGGCCGACGTCTGTGCGCTCAGTCCTAAAGCCCGGGTTACCAAAGCTGCAAATTCCGCACGCGACACGGCTTGGTTCGGACGAAACTCCGTTTCCGACGCGCCCTGAACGATCATGCGATTGGCCATGCGTTCAATGTCATCCTGTGCCCAATGCTTCCGAATATCCGAAAACGTCATGTTGTTATTCAGCAGCATATAGGTGCTGTTGGTCCGGCTGTACAAGGTTGCTTCCGTTCCTGATACGGTATAAGGAACCGGCTCATAGAGAGGCTTGCCGGCATTGTCGGTCTCGACGCGTACCGCAGCCAAATGACCGGCATCCAATACGGCTTCCGATTTGATGCTGCGCGGTACATATTGAGTGAACGTCGCGACTTCAACGCTTTTCCCACCCGCAGTAACCGCACGGACTGTGAATTCAACGGCTGCCAGCGAAGTTCGGCCCGACGCTTTCGCTTGGCTCGCCGCAGCCTCATTCCGTACCATCGTAATTTCCAGGTACACCTGATCTTTGGGCGTACCGAGCTTGGCTGCCCACGCTTGAGCGTCCATTTGCTTCACCGGCAGCTCGTACCTACCGATGGAGGTGTCCACCGAGACCGACTTCACTTTGTCGTTCGAAGCTATTTTTTGCAAAGCGGTATTTGTGATGGTTACCGTAGTTTGAGCTACGCCTGTGCCGGAATCGATTCCGAACGTCAGCTTACCGCCCTCGCTTTTCTTCAATGCGTTGTCGATCACTTGATCGTCGACTTTGGCATGCGTAACCTTTTTGCCGTCGATCGTCTTCACTTCAGCGGTTACCGTATTCGTATTCTTCCCGCTTTCTGTGCTGCTAGGAAGTGCTGGAACGCCACCCCCGCTACCGCTTGGAGAGTTAGGAATCGTACTGTCGGTATCCGGGCGTTTACGGTTTACGTTCACCTGATACGATGTTTTCGTTACTCCGTCCTCTGCCGTGATTTCAATGGTGATCTGATTATCTCCGTACTGTAAAGAATTGATAGTCACACCGGCATCGGCAGTTTGAACCGTTCCGTTGATTTTTACGACGGCCTTGTTATGTTCGGACGCAGCTTGAACGACGATACTGCTGACCGAAGGCCTGACGCTCGTGCTGTAGGAATAAGTCGAAACGGTCACGGTCCCAGGCGTCAAGTCGAGCTGGGTGCTTCCGTTCCAAACCTTCAAACCGCTCAAGTTCGCGTTGGACGAAGGAGCCGGCGGAACCACAGGCACGTCGGCGCGATTGACCGTGATGGTGTATGTCTTCAGGGTTCCGTCGGCAGCCGTTACGTCAATGCGGAATGTGTTCGCTCCAACAGCCAGGTTGACCGGACCGTAGGTTGCTCCACTTGCAGTCGATGTACTGTTCACTTTAATCGTTGCGCCTGTGTCGGCGGCTGTCGGCGTCTCTTTGAAGCTGGTAACGGAATTATCCACATTCACCGAATAAGCTGTCGTGTTTGCGTTAAATGCCGGGCTGAGTACTCCCGAGCTGATGGTCAAACCGCTCAAGTTCGCATTCGACGACGGAACTACCGGCACGTCGGCGCGATTGACCGTAATCGTGTAGGCCTTTGGAGTACCGTCGGCAGCCGTTACGTCGATGCGGAGCGTGTTCGCTCCCACTGCCAGGTTGACCGGACCGTAGGTTGCACCGCTCACGGTTGGAGTTCCGTTCACTTTGATTGTTGCCCCTGTATCGGCGGCTGTCGGCGTCATGCTGATTGCAGCAATGGTATTATCCACATTAACCGCATACGTTGTCGTTGCAGGATCAAAAGTCAATGTACCTGCGCTCAGGCTAAGAGATTTAAGATCTGAAGAAGGCCAGCTTTCTTGATCGACTTGGACCCCGTCCGCTTTCACATATTTTGTACCGTTATCATTAAAGATGACGTTATTGATTACTTTAATGCCGCTTCCGGCTTGCAGAGAAATGGCTCCTGTATTTCCTCCCAGATAATTTTGATTAATCTCAACGTTACTCGGGTCACCTGCCATGTAGGTTCCCCAAGGGTTTGTAGGATCTAGTACCTTGGTATCACCGTTATCATGCGCCAAGTAAATTCCCCAAAAACCGGGACCGCTGTTGTTCAGAATGAAATTATTTCTTATTTTGACTTTAGTGGCATTCAAAATTTTAATCCCCGTCGCGCCAGCCATTGTCGTATCTTTGATTGTATTGTTTTCAATGATAGTATCCGGCGTACCCATCGTCACATTAATTCCGTCACGTGTATTGATCAGGGTATTATCGTGAATATAGTTTCCGGGACCGGTAGGACCGTGATTGCTTGGAGCTGCTCCTCCCGTATTGCCAAGTCCCAGACCGCCGCCGGCTACGTTGGATATCACGTTGGCATACACATCATTCAAATACTCGAATTCACCGTGCAAATCAATGGAGTCGAGGGCCGTGTTATTAAATGTATTGAAGCGCACCACATTATTGTGAGCGTAGTTTTGAATCAGGACGCCGTGACGCATGCGCACTTCGTTGTTGACAGGACTTCCGAAATAAGAGTTTTCCACCAAATTCCAAAGGGTGTCATTCTCGTATCCGAGCATATCCTGCTTTGCGATCCCTTGGATGGTAACGCCATAACCGGCACCGCTTGGACCGATATCGGTAGTGTTCTTAAAGGTACTGTTGCGCACGACGATATCATGGCTGCTGTCTATACGAATGCCCATACGGTAATACTTCTCTATAGTCACATGATCAATCGTAACATTGTATGAGGTCGAATTGTTTCCGCCGCTTTGAACGGTGATCCCATTCTCGGGTCCGCCAAAGTTAGGGTTATTGACGTTAGAACTGGTCGGATATCTCGAACCGCCGCCGTCATCCCAAGTAGAAGTAATCGTTAAATTGGAGATGACCAAGTTATTTTGGTTAGGTACTTTCAAGACGCTGCTGTTCTTCACCCCGTCCAGCGTCGTTACAAGAATGGTACCGTCCTGGCTTTGCCCGCGCAAATTCACTTTTGATTTCAACGTAAGGTTGGTGAGTCCATCCGGCGCTGAGCTAAGCTTGTAAGTACCGTTCGGCAGGTAGATTTCATCTCCGGGCTTGGCCCCTTGGATCGCTGCCCTAATGGCCGATGCAGCATCGGTTGCTCCCGTATTGTCCGCAAAGAACGGAGCTTTGGTCACATCATAAGTAACGCCGGTTACCGTGTTCGGGGTATGTACGGCGTGAGGTGTTCCATCCGCATTGGTCATACCCGGCTGCGTAAAATCTACCGCTCCGGGAGGCCTGCCTGGCGGAATGTTGGGTACGACCGCAACCGGGGTATCCCCTGTCGGGAACGGAGGATAGATCTTCACTTCCGTAAAGCTTGTAAACGCATTCGTCGTGTTTCCGTGCCCGGTAATTTTGACATAACGCGCATCTTGTTTTGGAAAAGTAAAGGGCTGCATATCGAGCATCATCACGCTGTATCCGGAGAAAACCCTATTCCAGGTCGTTCCATCGGCGGATAAATCAATGTCCAGATTGGAAGCGCGCGTATCTCCGTTATAAAAGGCGATGCCGACATATCCTACGCTGATCACTTCCCCCAGGTCATACTGAATCCACGGATCATTGGAGGAGGACCAACGGGAGTTCAGGTTATCATCCAAGGTATTTGTAGCCACGTTACCGTCGTCGCCGCTTGCGGTCACACTATCAAGTTCAAGCGGAATAGATTCTACCGGAGAAAGAAGCGTTGTGCGTGAAGCAGTCAAGCTGTTGCTTCCTGTAACAAAATCAGCTGCATCCACTGCTTCGACTTTCAATTGATAAGTAGCCCCAGGCGTCAAGCCGGTCAGTTTGTAGTTGTTAAAAGCAGGAAGGGCGCTGCCGGACTGGTCCTTTCCCGGACTCTTCGCCGCGTTTACGTTTGCGATTTTCACTCCGTCTTTATAAATGTTATACGATTTCACGTAAGACTCATCGTCCCGCGCATGCGGCCAGTTCAATTGTATAAAATCCGTACCTAAGTTGAACACTTTCAAGCTGTCGCCAGGATTCCAATAAGGCGGGTTATTGTCTGCAACCTCTGTTTGAACGATAAGCTGCGGTGCGGTGGTCGATTCTTTTGAATAAATATTTACGCCTGTACTGGATTTGCTTTTATCGCCCACAATGAAGGTGATGACGTTTTTGTTATCCGCCAAATAGGCTTTCACATAATCCGTCACATTCGCTTGATACGGCTGAGGCGACGAAGTATTAAGATTATTAATCGTTAAAGTAGGCGTTGTGGTATTATTATTATTCTTGCACATGACCCCTGTAGCGCTGGAAGCTGTAAGATTGAGCGAGACCGCCTGGTTCCAGGTGATCGCCTTTTCATCCCAGTCAGCTGCGCTGCCGGCCGTTGTTCCGGCTGCACACACGCTAAGCGTAACTGCTTTGTTTGAAGAACCCATTTTCCCGTTAATGGAAATATAAAATTTATATTTTCCATAATCCGGATTAGCCGTGATCGCCGGGTCTACAACAAATTTAAACAAGCCGTCCATTTCTTTCGTCGCGCTGGTTGTTATGCTGAATAATCCAGTGCTAGATCCTGTTTTTGTATCGAAATTTGATGTTGGGTATGTACTATCTACTACGGCGTCCCCTGCTGCATTTAATGTACTAATGGTAGTAGAAACGGTTGCTGCGAATACTTGCGGAACAACAGCAAACAACTGTGCAACTAGCAGCAAAACGATCAATCCGCTTAATTGCGATCTGAGCTTCCTATACATTTAGCTAATTCCCCCCTCTTGTTAGTATTTTTCTAAAGCCATTCAGTTTTATTATGAATCTCTTAACAAAAATCACTTTGTATTATTTATAGACTCTATTATGTTTTTTTTAGAATACCGGGCCCTCCACCCAAAAATCCGCTCCTGTCCCGTCACATATCCCCGTCCTGCTTGAATATATTTAGTAACAAGCACTTTTTTCCCGGTATCTCCCCTCTAATCCGCTTCGATCCGATCAATGATCTTACAATCTGGAGGTGTCCCACATGGCAAAACCCTTATTTACCGTATCCCGCGAAGACTGGTCGCTGCACCGCAAAGGCTATCAGGACCAAACCCGCCACCAGGAAAAAGTACGGGAAGCGATCAAGCAGAATTTGCCCGATCTGGTATCCGACGAGAGCATTATTATGTCGGACGGCAAGCAGATCGTCAAAGTACCGATTCGCAGTCTCGACGAATACCGCTTCCGTTATAACTACAACAAGAGCAAGCATGTAGGGCAAGGGGATGGCGACAGCCAGGTCGGCGATGTGCTCGGGGTAGATCCGCAGCCCGCTTCCGGGGCAGGCAAAGGCGAAGGCGCCGGCGACAAGCCGGGCGAGGATTACTACGACGCCGAGATCCAAATGGAAGAGCTGCAGTCCATGCTGTTCGAGGAATTGGAGCTGCCCAATCTGCAGCAGAAGGAAAAGCATAACGTCACGACGAGAGAGCCGATTTTTAACGATATCCGCAAGAAAGGAATCATGTCCAACATCGACAAGAAGCGGACCATTCTGGAGAACCTGCGCCGCAACTCCCGGGAGGGGGTGCCCGGCATTCATCATATTTCCCCTGACGACCTGCGCTTCAAAACATGGGACGAAATCGTCACTCCCCACTCCAACGCCCTTATTCTGGCTATGATGGACACGTCCGGTTCGATGGGCTCCTTCGAGAAATATATCGCCCGCAGCTTCTTCTTCTGGATGACCCGCTTCCTCCGCACCAAATACGAGCATGTGGAAATCATCTTCATCGCTCACCATACGGAGGCGAAGGAAGTGACGGAGGAGGAATTTTTCACCAAAGGCGAAAGCGGCGGCACGATCTGCTCTTCCGCTTACCAGCTGGCGGTGGATCTCATCGACAAGCGGTACTCGCCAAGCCGCTACAACATCTATCCATTTCACTTCTCCGACGGCGACAATCTGACCTCGGACAATGAGCGCTGCGTGAAGCTGATCGGCGAGCTGGTCAAGCGCTCGAACCTGTTCGGCTACGGCGAAGTGAATCAATATAACCGAAGCAGCACGTTAATGTCGGCCTACCGCAACATCCACGATCCGAAGTTTGTGCACTACATCATTCGTGAGAAGGGCGAGGTTTATAAAGCGCTTCGCACCTTTTTCCCCAAGCAGGCTGAAGGGAGCGCCGCCCGATGA
The DNA here is from genome assembly GCF_027533625.1 of Paenibacillus gyeongsangnamensis. GTDB lineage: Bacteria > Bacillota > Bacilli > Paenibacillales > NBRC-103111 > Paenibacillus_G > Paenibacillus_G gyeongsangnamensis. The sequence continues at coordinate 163,478 of NZ_JAQAGZ010000008.1, forward strand.
ATGCTGACGACATGAAGCAGCTTGAATACGCCGTCGCCGAAATTACCGAAGTAGCTACCGGCTTCGGTCTGGACTTTTACCCGATGCGCTACGAGATTTGCCCTGCGGATATCATCTATACCTTCGGAGCCTACGGCATGCCGACCCGGTTCAGCCACTGGAGCTTCGGCAAGACGTTTCATAAAATGAAGATGCAGTACGACTTCGGGCTCAGCAAAATTTACGAGCTCGTCATCAATTCCGATCCCTGCTACGCCTTCCTGCTCGACGGCAACTCGCTCATTCAGAACAAGCTGATCGTCGCGCACGTGCTCGCTCACTGCGACTTCTTCAAGAATAATATGCGGTTCTCCAAGACGAACCGCAATATGGTGGAAAGCATGTCGGCTACGGCCGAGCGGATCCGGCAGTACGAGATCGAATTCGGCGCGGAGGAAGTGGAGAAATTCATCGATGCGGTGCTCGCGATTCAGGAGCACATCGACCCGACGCTGACCAAACCGTACCGGCATTACCGGGATACGAAGGAACGCGAGCAGCAGAAGAGCGGCCGCGACCGCCGATTCGGCTATGAGGACCTATGGGACCTCGATAAGGAAAAGACGGCCGAACCCGACTCGAACAAGAAGCAAGGACCCGCCAAATTCCCCGCGGAGCCGGATAAAGACATCATGCTCTTCATCGAAGAATATGCTCCGAACCTGAAGGACTGGCAGCGCGATATCATGACGATGCTGCGCGATGAAATGCTATACTTCTGGCCGCAGCTCGAGACGAAAATCATGAACGAAGGCTGGGCGTCGTACTGGCATCAGCGCATCTTGCGGGAGCTCGATCTGACCGATGCGGAAACGATCGAATACTCCAAGCTCAATTCCTCCGTCGTCGTGCCTTCGCGGCACAGCTTGAATCCTTATTATCTCGGTCTTAAAATTTTCGAGGACATCGAGAAACGCTGGGATAACCCGTCGCGAGAGGATCGCGAGCGCTTCGGCTACAAGGGCGGCGAAGGCCGTAAGAAAATATTCGAGGTGCGCGAATTCGATTCGGACCTCTCCTTCATCCGCAACTATTTGAACAAGAAGCTGGTCGATGAGCTGGACCTGTACATTTTCGAAAAGAAGGGTCCCGAATGGAAAATTACTGACAAGTCCTGGGAAAACATCCGCGATCAGCTGGTCTACTCCCGCGTGAACGGCGGCTTCCCTTACATTGTCGTCGTCGATGGAAACTACGAACGGAACGGCGAGCTCTACCTGAAGCATGAATACGAGGGCATGGAGCTTGATCTCAAATATGTGGAACGCACCATTCCTTACATCCATCAGCTGTGGGGCAAGCCTGTGTATCTGGAATCGGTGATCGAGAACAAGAAGGTGCTGTTCACCTACGACGGCAAGAAGCATAACCGCAAATTTTTGTAAGCAAATACAATGGCTATATCAAACGATAATGTCGTTTTCTAAGCTCATGAAGAAACCGCCCTCTAAAAAGGCGGTTTCTTCAACTATCGTTCTCCATTGAACAAAGTCAACCTAATCAGCTCTTCTGTTGTTTCAGAATTCAGCTTATAAAGATAAGTAGCTCCCTTTTGTACAGGTGCAATTCTAACCTCTTGTTTCATTGGAATGCTTATAGATAACAAGTCCTTTTTTAACATAGCCAAAAAAATAAGAAGCCGCGGCAGCCCGCCGCGGCGTCAGAGTGCCTAAGAAAGTGGTGTTCAACAAAAATAGAGATACATACGAAGGTGGGGTATCTACTGGAGGAGCGATAGCGTCCGCCTTTGTTATCGGAAAATGACCGCTGCACAGCGAATAAATTGAAATTTTTCCGATAACAACAGCGGCCGGAAGGGGATACTCCACCGGAGTACCGAGGCAGAATTCTCTATTTCATGGGTTTCTCTACAGCCTGACCGCTGCTAAGCGCCTTTGAATAAAAAATTTCCTGCAGACAACAGCGACCGGAAGTAATACCCAGCCCCCTCGTAACATCTATATCATCTTTTCACCACTTTCTCAATAAGCTCAAGCCGCGGCAGCCCGCCGCGGCTTCTTCCTGCTCCCGAAACTCATAAAAAGGCATGGATCAAAAACAATACGGCAAACGCTAAGCCCGAGCGCAAATGCCATTTCCGGTCCAGCCTCCGGTAACGGAACAGACCGGATACCGGCACCGGCAGCAGCGACAAAAGAGCAAGCAAGCCGGTGAGGTTGTGGAAATCGAGCTTAAAGTCTCCGAGCAGCGCAGCGACGGCATGAAGGACAATCAATCCGATTGCAAGAATAGCGATGGGGGTATGCCACTTCCGAGCGAAGGCGGCAAGCGGAACGAGCAGCTTCTGCAGGGCGGCCAGCCACCTTTTCCGAATGACGAACAGGAGCACATAGTTGGCCAGGACGAAGAATAGCGCCAGTCGGGCGTTCGATCCGTAATTTTTCATCGTGAACGTAAAGCTTCGGCTGTGCCATTCGGCCGACGTCATATGCAGAATGCTCCACAACCCCGAACAGATGACGGCAGCCGTCAGGACGAGGGCCGATATCACCCACTTGCGTTCTTTCAGGGGTATCCCAAGCTGCTTATTGGCCCTTGCAGCGTTTGTCGGTTCCACATGTTCCATTGGTGTTTGATCTCCTTAACTGTAGGACTTGATGGAACCTATCGTAACGCTGTTTTATGAAAAGAACATGAAAAAGCCGGATAAGATCATTTCCAGAGAAAAGAAAACAGCCCGCTTGATATCATCAAGCAGGCTTGCTTAGAAGGAAAGCTCCGGCTCTACTCCTGCACAAGACGGCTCTTCGCGGCTTCCACCAGCCGGTCGAACAGCTCGTCATCCTCTTCCAGCTGCTCTTCGAGCAGAAGGATATCTTTCTCCGGTCCGGACTCTCTCGCGAAGTTAAGGCTGTACATCCATTCCTTGGCATTCTTGCTGTGCAGGGTGATTTCATAAGGGTGAGCCTGATGCTCCACCGAGAATTCGACCCGGCCGATATATCCATCTTCTTTACTGTGGCTCATGGCCGCGTCAATAATGTCAATGTTCATTCGGAACCTCCACTAAGCCCCATATTCTACGATCAACTGAGTATAATAGTAGCATAAAAGATTCTCGTCTCCAACCTGAAAAAGACTGCGCCAGCTGCCTAGCGGAAAGTTTACTTCGTTTTGTTTATATGCTATATTTATGTTAGTAAAATCATTCAGATTCCATCCACCATAAGGAGCTGACGACGATGATTCGCGTTTACCCTGCCTCTTCCCGCCACTCTACCGATCATGGCTGGCTTCAGAGCAACTTCAGCTTTTCGTTTGCTGACTATTACGACCCGAACAATGTTGGGTTCGGACCGCTGCGTGTGCTTAACGACGATATTATTGCTCCCGGGCGCGGCTTCGGGGCGCATCCTCACCGGGAAATGGAGATCGTCTCCATCGTCCTGAAGGGGCAATTAAAGCACGAGGACAGCACGGGCCGCTCTGCGGTAACTACGTTCGGAGAGGTACAGCGGATGTCCGCCGGTACCGGCATCATCCACTCCGAAGTGAATCCGGGAAGCGAGCCTACGCACATCCTTCAGCTTTGGTTCATGCCGGACCGGCAGGGACTAACCCCTTCCTATGAGACGACCGAGTATGAGCTGTCCCGCATGAAGAACGCCCTTCTGCCGGTCGTATCGAGCCGTTCCGGGGAAGGGATCGCACACATCCATCAGGATATGACGATTTATATGTCGCGCCTGGAGCCCGGACAATCGCTCGAGTTCGTGCAGCCGGAAGGCCGCCGCATCTACGTTATGGCCATTGAAGGCGGCTTGGCGCTGAATGGCGGCACGAAGCTGGAAGAGCGCGATGCCGCCCGTATTGAAGAGACGCCGCGGCTGACGATGGAGTCGGAAGCCGGTTCCTTGCTCATGCTGATCGACTTGCCATAGGAAGGGAGAGCTTCGATATGACCGTTCCCACGAATACGATCTTATTGGTCAAAACCGTCACCGGACGGCTTCTGCTTGATACCGACAAGGCGGGCTGCCCCTTCCGGCTGGAGGGCGGCGACGGCGCCTGGACGCTCACCGTACAAGGTGTAGCGCCGGGAACGGCGGCCGAAATTCGTTCGCTTGTGAGCGAGCTGAACCTGTTCTATTTCGAGGATTACGGCAGCGCTGCCTCCAGACGCAAATGGTGGCTTTACGACAGTGCCTGTCCACAGCATCAGTATGACGAAAGCTCGCTAGCGCTTACGCTTCAGGTGGATCGAAGGATCGGCTACAGCAACGAGCATACCGGCACGTCCTGAACGGCCGGAAGATTAAAGGGTGAAGCCCCTGCGGCTTCACCCTTCTTTTGCGGTTACGATCCGATTGCATGGCTGGGCCCGATGGCCGCGGCCGGATGAGACCGGTACGATTCCCTTCGTTCACTTCGTTTTGACGTTGGCCTTCTTCGTCTCGATCGATTTGGCCATCTCCTCCTGAGCGGTGCGCAGCGCCGTATTCACGTCGACTTTGTCTAGCGTGACGGAATCGAAGGCCTTCTCCATCGACTTCTTCAGATCGTTCGGGTTGCCTCCGATCAGCCCCTTCTCCCGCTTCGGCGAAGCTTCCGCCGGCTTATACTTGTAAACGGCCTGGACATTCTTGCCCTGCAGCTGCGGCACGTCCTTGCCGATCGCTTTAAAGAGGTCGCCGGTATTTTTGAGCGACGGCACGAGACCCAGCGTCTTCGCCATATCGAGCTGCACTTCTTCGGACAACAGGTAAGCGATGATTGCAAAGGAAATGTCCTTGGACTTGTTGGTCTTGGTAATATACCAGTAATATGCGCCCGGCTGGCTGCCCGTATTCGGCGCTTCCTTGAACGTCGGGATCGTGACCATATCCCAGTTCAGCTCGGACGGGAATTCCAGGTAACGGGTCAGCTGATTGACCTGCATGGCGACATTCATATTTTTCTGGAAAGCGGTGTATTCCTCGGTCTGGGATCGCTTCTTGGGATCCCGGTTGTTATTCTCAATGGCATAAAAACGGCCAAGATTGTTGATCAGCCCGGCCCATTTCTCCTGCGCCGCCATTTGATCCGCCTTCGGATCGAGATAAGGAACCGAGAGCTGATTGTCCCGCAGCAGCGCCCCGATGAAGGAGCTGAACCCGCGGTACACTTGCCCGCCGTCGACCCGGGTCATTTTTCTGGCCAAATCGTAGGTTTCGTCCCACGTCATGCCGTCCTTCGGATAAGGTACGCCGAATTTGTCAAACAGCGCTTTGTTATAGAACAGCACCTGAACCTGGGAGGAAGGCATCGGCAGGCCGATCAGCGCTCCGTCGGGGTTGGAGTTTTTGATACTATCAATATGGACGGGCTCCAAGGCGCTGAGGTTGAAATTAAACTTTTTCACCAGGTCCGACATATCGTATGCAAGTCCCTGATCAATTAAGAAGCCGTCGATATCGGATAGGTTGCCGTACATGATATCAGGGTAAGTGCCTGATGCAATCAGATCGTTGATTCCTGTACCCGTGCCCCGCTGGATGAAATTAATGGTCACATTCGGGAACTTCTTCCGGATCCGGTCGCCGTACAGCTTGTCGAAATAGTCCTTGGTATCCGCGAATTGGGATACGAAGGTTAGCGTTACCGGCTCATTCAAATTGACGTCGGCGCCTTTGCTCTGTTCCTTCGGAGCGCCGCTTCCGCCTGAACAGCCGGCAAGAGCGGACGCGAGCAGCAATACGGATAACCAGGATGCGGATCGTTGATGATTTATTTTCATAGTAATCCCCCTTTGTTTATGAAAACGCTTGCGTATAATTATATGGATTTGCCCTCTTCATCGTAATACCTGATCCTCACAAGTTTTTGTCCTAAATTCATTCAAATCGGAGCGAAAGCATGCTTGTTTGTTATCATATTTTATATTATTATCGTTTTATATAATAATGAAATGGGGCATGCAGGATGAATGACAAGGCTCAATTGCTGCTGCACCCGGTCCGCATGAGAATCATCCAAGCCATGATCGGCCGGGAGCGGACCGTTCAGCAGCTCCAGGAATGGCTGCCGGATATTCCGGCGCCTACCTTATACCGGCAGCTCCAGAAGCTGACCCAAGCCGAGATCCTCCGCATCGTCAGCCGCAAGCCGGTTCGCGGAGCGGTGGAGAAAACGTACGCGCTTGCCGAGCACGGGGCGGAATTTTCCCCGGAGGAAGTGCTGCGGATGGATGCGGATGAGCATATGCGCTTGTTCATCACCTTCCTCTCGCATTTGATCGGCGAATTCGGGGCGTATACCCGGCAGGACGATATGGATATGTATAAGGACGGTCTAAGCTATCGGCTGGTGAACCTTTACCTGAGCGAGGAAGAATGGAAGCTCATGCTGGAGGATATCCGGAGCGCGATCGGCAAGCATGCGAATAAAGAACCGGCCGCCGGACGGCGTGCCTATTCCTTGTCCACCATCCTCATTCCGGGCATCCGGCAGATCCACAGTCCGGACCCCGGCAAAGAAAGGTGAAACCTATGCCGTATACTGAAGAGACCATCACGATCCAAGGCGCGTATCCCTTGGGGGCTACCCTCACCTTACCGCTGCTCGAAGCGGGCAGGAAAGCTCCGGCCATATTGATCGTTCCGGGGACAGGGGCAAACGACAGGGACGGCAACAACCGGATGCTCAAGATGAACCTGTACAAAGATTTGACTCAATTTCTTGGAGAACAGGGCTGCATAGCCCTCCGTTATGATAAAAGAGGCTCTTATGCCAGCGGAGGGGACGCCGCTGCGGCCGGATTATGGGATTTGGCGGACGATGCGGCCGCCTGCGCGGACTTCCTGCGGGCGCATCCGATGGCTGATCCGGAGCGCGTCTTCGTGCTGGGGCACAGCGAGGGCGCGATGCTGGCCCCCGCCTTGTTCGTCAAGCGGCCTTGGATCGGAGGCCTGCTGCTGATCGCCGGTTCGGCCTTCTCCCTAAAGGACATATCGGCGCGTCAATCCGAGCAGGCCCTGCTGGAGCTGAGTCAGCTGAACGGGTGGAAAGGCGCTCTTGTCCGCCTCCTGCGGATTCCGGAACGGGCCCGCAGACAGAACAAGAAGATTATCGAAAGGCTGCTGGCGTCCGAGGAGCCTGCAGTTCGCATCAAAGGGAAGCGAATGAACGCCAAATGGTTCCGCGAGCACTATGCTTATCGGCCGTCCGACATTCTAGCCGAAGTGACCTGTCCCGTCTTGGCGGTTACGGGGACGAAGGATATCCAGGTGCCTCCGGAGCACGCCCGCCTCTTGGCGGAATCCGTCAGCGGCCCTTCAGAGTGGCATTTGATTCCGGATATGACCCATATCTTGAAGAAAACCGGGGAAACGCCCACGATGCTGGGCCTGCTAAAGCTTTACAAGAAACTCACCCCCGTTCCGTTAGATCCGGAGCTGCTGGCCGTTTTGGCGGATTGGCTGAAGCGGCACACCCGGCTTCATAGTCAAGAAGTAGGCTCCGAGTCCTTATGATACCGCAGCCGGAAGCTTCGATTCCTTGCGCTGGCGGTCACCCTTCATGCCGGTGTCGACTTCTTCGCAGCCCTCGCTCAGAAGCAAGCGTTCCCGCTGTGGATCGCCGAGCTGCTCTTGCTCGTCTCCGCCGCCGTATCCGTATGGTTCGCGGTCCGGTCCCGCAAGCTGTTCGGAGAGTGATTTCGACGGCAAGGCCCCTTCAGCTCGCGGATTCGCTTGAGCCTAAAGGGGCCTTGTTCCTTATTTCGTACCGTTCTTCGCCGCTTCCAGCACCTTGTTCACCTGTTCATCGCTTTCGCGAAGCGCCGTGTTGATGTCCTTCTCCTTATTAGCGACCGATTGAAAAGCAGCATTGGAGATTCGGTCGAAGTCTCCTTCGTTGATATTGCCTAGGGGCGCAATAACCGCCAGCTTCGGCTTGATCATTGCAGCAAGGTTCTTGCCTTGGAATTCCGGAATGCCCTGGCCGTACTGAGCCCTTACCTTCTCGTCCTTCAGTACCGGCGCGCGGCCGTTCCTGGCCATGTCGGACTGCACTTCATCCGAGAGCACCGTCTCCAGCACTTTGAAGGCCGCATCTTTGTTTTTGCTTTGATTCGTTATGCTGAGCACCGGCGTATCCACGCGCTGACCGACGCCGGGCGCCTTCTTATTCTCGGGATAGGCAACCAAATCCCATTTCACATCCGGGGCTTTGCGCAGCATTCCCAGCGTATTGCTGTAGCCTACCAGCATGGCCAGCTCTCCTTTAACGAGGGCCTGCTCGTTTTTGCCGTAGTTCAGGCTCTTAAAGTCGCCCGCCATCACCCCCGGTATATCATACAGTCCGGCCCAAAGCGTCATAAGCTCCTTCCAGGCATCGGTCTGCATTTGAGCCTTCCCCGTTTTGAAGTCGGCATAAGGAAGTGCCAGCTGCCGCCCGCCGCGGTACAAGTTATCGGCATAAATGCCGCGGTACTGAATGCCGCCGTCCATCCGCGTCAGCTTCAGCGCCAGCTGCTTAACATCGTCCCACGTCATGCCGTCCTTCGGATAAGGGACACCGAACCGGTCGAATACATCTTTATTGTAAAAAAGCGCAAACGCGTTGTTGTACGAGGGCAAACCGAGAAGATGATTCTGGTTGCTGGCGATCTTGATCGTCTCGAGCATCTCCGGAATAACTCGAGCCGAATCGAATTTGTGTTTTTTCATCAGCTCCTCATGATTGAAGGCAAGCCCCAAGTCGTTCAGTTGGTTGAGGTTGCCCGGGTAGAGCACGACAATATCGGGAACGGTTCCCGCCACGACGAGGTCGTTCATGCTCTTGCCTTTCTCGGAGGTATTGATCCGCTCCACCGTAATATTAGGGTATTTCTTCTTCACCGGATCCGCAACATACCGCTGGAAATCCTCTTCCGGAAACATCGTAGTGCTTGCGGCAAATTGAACCGTCACCGGATCGCTCGGCAGCTCGAACGTCTCGGATGCTTTTGTCTGTCCGGGATCGCCGCCTTTTGCCCCGCTGCAGCCTGCAAGCAAGCCTCCGCACAAACTGAACGCAAGTACGATGGATAATGAATGCCTCATCATAACTCCCCGCTTCGCTTAGTAGTCGATACCTCTAAAGCATACACGATATTTGTAAACGCTTAATTACGGTAATTTAACTGGAGTATATGATTAAATTAAGCCTTTGGGCGCAAGGCAGGCCTGACGCAGTTTGGGAATTTCACCCGCCGAGATGATGACGCGGCGCTCAGGGGCAAGGTATAATGCAGTATACCCGGAGAATGAAGGGAGAACGCTATGGGGACCGCTGAACTGCAAGATTTAAGGGAGCAGATCGATAGAATCGATCAGGAAATCATCGCTTTATTATCCGAACGGTTTAAAATCACGGAAGAGGTCGGAATCTACAAGGCGGAGCACGGACTGCCGGTTCAGGATATAAACCGCGAAGCCGAACAATTCGGGAAAATTGCCGAGCTCTCGATGAGCCGGGGTCTCCGGCCGGAATACGCCGTCGGCGTGTACCGATGTATTATCGATCTTGTCATATCCCGTCATCGGGAAATTAAAGAGGGACGGAAATAACCGGAGCGCCTCAGCCGCAAAGCCCCTGACATACACCGGAAACGATCGACGTCAAGGGCTTTGCTCATGGCTGGATAGAGAACGAAGCTATATGAAGGAGCCGTGGGCTTAACCCTGCTTGTCACAGCTGTAACAAAAAAAGCCTGACGCCCGAAGGCGGCAGACTCAGATTGCCGAAAAACCCGGATATGCAAAAAAATTGCAAAAACCTGGGGAGCTCTAGGATCAGCCCTATGGGGAACCGACGGCTTATTGTGCATCAGCCTATTGGAAGCGCTCACAAGGTTCAGGTCGTCTGGCTCGAACACGACCTCCTCGCATGGATCGCAAGCCCCGCTGCTGCTGGCGTTCGCCATTGTAACCGCCCAGCGTCTGGGAAGCGCATTCCCGCAGACCGCGCGAGCCTCCTTTCGATGACTCCCCTGAAATACCAAACGCCGCCGCCCCTTGAGGGGACGGCGGCGCCTCAGCCGATTCAGCTAATCTTCGAAAATTTATATCCCACACCATGCACATTAATAATATATTTCGGACGGGAAGGGTCCGGTTCGATTTTTTTGCGCAAATTGCTGACATGCACGATAATCGTCCGCGTATCGTTGAAGCACTCCTGACCCCAGATTTCGCGAAACAGCTGCTCATGGCTGAAGGTCTGCTCCGGCCGGGAAGCGAGGAAGCTGAGCAAATCGAATTCCTTCCGGGACAGCGGCACCTCCTGCCCGTCAATTTTGACCACCCGGCTGAGCCGGTCGATCTGAATGGTTCCTACGCTCATCTTGGTCGGATGCCGCTCCGACAAGCCCGCTTCCAGATGCGGACGCCGAAGATTCGCCTTGACCCGGGCCACCAGCTCATTCGGACTGAACGGCTTCGTAATGTAATCGTCCCCGCCAAGATTAAGTCCCGTTATCTTGTCGGATTCGTCCTTTTTGCAGCTGAGGAATAGAATCGGAGCGGCCGAGAGGCCGCGAAGCTCGCGGCACGTATCGAAGCCGCTTTTTCCAGGCAGCAGAACATCGAGAATCACCAGATCCGGCTGCTCCATGGCCGTGAGTGCTACGGCGTCGTTCCCGTTATCCGCCATAACGACCCGGTATCCGTTTTTTTCCAAGTAAAGACGTATCACTTCCCGAATTTCCAAATCATCTTCCACGACCATGATTTTTTGCCCTGTCATGATTCCACCTCCGCCTGTTGGACTTATATCAAAGATAGGCGTTCACCTTGCCCTCGGTCAAGCTCATTTCCTCCCTGCGAACAGGGATCCAGAAGCAAATACTTGTTCCCCGCTGCGGTTCGGAGCGTTCCACCCAAATGCGTCCGCCGTGGGATTCGACGATTTCCTTGGAAATGGACAGTCCGAGACCTTTGCCCCCGTTCACCGAGCTGCGGGACTGGTTGCTGGAGTAGAAACGGTCGAACACGTAAGGCAAATCCTCCGGCACGATGCCCTCTCCCGAATCCGTCACCCGGCATAGCATCCCGTCCTCGTCATCCGCCATCTCCACCTCGATGGAGCCTCCCTCCCGGGTGAATTTAATCGCATTGAAGATCAAATTCGAGAACACCTGGTGCATCCTTTCCAAATCCACCTCGACCGCCGCGAACGCCCTTCCGCTTGAAGCGGGGCTGTTCATCGTCAAGGAATATCGGATGCCCGCATTTCGGGTGTCCAGCTCGTACCGGGAAAAGAGCATCTCCATGAGCCGATCCGTACGGAACGTTTGCTTCTTGAACGTGATCTGCCTAGCCTCCAGCTGCGACAGATGGAACAAATCCTCAATCAGCCGGTCCATGCCGAGCACCTTGCCGTGAATGAGCCGCAGGTACCGGTCCTTCTGTTCCTCCGTATCGACCATGCCGTCGAGTATCGCTTCGATATAGCACTGAATGGTCGTCAGCGGCGTCCCCAGATCATGGGAGATGTTGCTTAGCAGATGGCTGCGCGAAATCTCAAGCCGCGACAGCTCGTCATTGGTTTGCTTCAGCGCTTCGTTCGCCAGCTCCAAGCTATGCGTATGTTCCTTAATTTTACCATACAAACCGTTGTTCAGTTCGGTCAATTGCGCGGACAGTCGTTCTTCGTTCGAGAACGCTTTGGAGAGTTTAATGGAAAGCAGCAGCGCCTGGGAGATAATGAAAATGAGCAGACCGAAGACGGTCATTTTATCCGTTGTCTTCACGAGCTCGTGGGCGTAAAGCATGTCGTTGACAATCGATAACGCAAATAAAATACACGATACCAGAAGAATCCCCGCCCCCTCCCGTTTGCGCAGGAAGGCCAAGATCACGATCACTAGAATGTACAGCATGCCGCAAAGCAGGTACACTTGCAGTACGATCAGCCATTCCGTCATTTTAAGCGGGGTTAGTACGGCCACGACGGCCGTGTAGCCTATACAAGCAAGGCACAGCGCCATGTTGAACGAGCGCGAGCTCTCCCGCGGGTACAATCCGGAGAAGAAGAGCGCGAACAACGGCATGGCGAGCGCCGCACTCGTGTATTCCAGAAGGATCTGAACCGTCCAGTCGAAATTCGGGAACAGCTTCGTCAGCACGATTTCACTGAGCATGGTCATTCGGAGGCATATCAAGAGGCAGAATAAACCAAAGAACAGGATCGGCCAATCCTTTGTTCTCACGGTGAACAGGCCCAAGTGATACAATCCCATAATCATCACACTGCCGATCAGCAGCATATCGAAGCCGACGGAGAGCGCCTGCTTCCCGACCATCGAATCCACCTTCCCGACCTCAAGGGGCTGCCAAACCCCTCCTCTGTGATGGGAGTAGTTCGATACCTGCAGCACTAGCTCCACCGTCGATTCATGGGTATGCATAACCGCTATGGCAGGATGATATTGGGGGGTCGTTCCTTCAGCGGACATGCCTACCGTGCCTGCCGACGCCGCCTCGCTGCCGTTCACCCACAGGCGGTAAGCGGTATTGATGGTGGGTATGCGAACTGCGAGCAAGTCCTGGCCGGGCTTAAGCTTCAGCGTCATGCAATACGTCGCGAAGCCCTCGCTCGGGACCCTCCGGCCGTCAACCTTCAAATGATTCCACGAAGCCGGCACCTCCGCATACAGGGACGGAGCAGGCGCCTCAGGAGAATGAAACTCCTCGGGGCCAACGAGCCGCTGCCAATAAAAAGCCCACTCCCCGTTCAATCGGACGTTTCCGTCTCTGGCAAAATCCCAACCGGACAAATCCAGCTCCCCTTGAATCACTTTGGGCGCGCTATTGTACTGGAAGAACAATAGGTTCCATCCGTAATACAGCAAGGTGGAAATCAAGCAAGCGATCATACCTACCGCAACAAACCGTTTATAAGATAAATCGCCGGGCATTTGTCTTTCTCACTCTCCCCCGGTCTTCAAAAACCGATCGATCCCTTCGGCAATTCCTTTGGCCAGCTTAAGTTGATAATCCGGCTCTGACAACTGTACATCCTCCTCGGGATTCGTCATGAAGCCGAGCTCGACCAGAATGACAGGAACCTTGGACCAGTTAAAGCCGGACAAGTCCGTCCGGGCCGCGAGGCCCCGGTTGGACGAGCCTGTCGCTAATTGCAACTGCTCCAGAACGAAAGCCGCCGCTTGGAAGCTTTTCTCCGCAACGGCCTTCGTGGCGGGAACCGCCCGGGAAGGATACAACACGGATAAGCCCCGTGTCTTAGGCGAAGCATCCCCGTCCGCATGAATCCGAACGACAAGGCTGGCCCGGGCGTCGTTCCCCAGCTCGGCACGCTGTTTGTTGCTTAGATTCACTTCGTGCGTTTCCCGCGTCATGGCAACCCGAATGCCCCTGGCCGTCAGCTCATCCTTCAGCCGCTCGGATACTTCAAGGTTGAGCACGTACTCCGGCTTCTTCGTTCGCACGCCCATCGTGCCCGAGCTGACCTTCGGCTTCGTCTCGTTCGTGTCCGGGCCGACGGGCTCCGGTTCGTTGTTTCCTTTCCGCTGGTGCCCCGGATCGATCATGACGAGCGGGACTTCTATCCCGCCCTCCCCGTCCCGCTTCATGTCCGTCTGTCCCGGAAATACAGGCGGCAGTTGAACCGGCTTATTGCTCGGGGCATCCGTGTCCGTGTCGTTCTCTGCTCCATTCCCGGACGGCGCAGCTTGCCGCTCCTCTTGCTCGCTCATCCCCGGGTGAAGCTGGGCTTCGTCCGGCAGATCCGTGCGCTGCTCCGGCAGCTGCAAGGCGGGCAAGCCGCTGCTGGAGTAGAAGGCTTGCTCCTGGGGCCATGACCGAGAGCTGAAGAGGCTCCAGCAGAGCATGATCAGAAGGAGGAGCAGCATGACCGCCCCGGTCCAATAAATGATTCGTATCCGGCCTTTGCCGTCCGCTTCCATCACCTTCAGCCGATCGCTCCTTTTATTCGACAGCAGACTGCTCTGCCGCTTGTGACACATTTACCTAAAAATCGCCAATTTCTCACACTGTCTACATTCGCTAACTCTTCACCAAAATCCTGCTTATCATTGCTCTTGGACAGCAAAAATCCCCTGCTCCTCCAGGGCTTGATCCCGGAAAAGCAGGGGAGCGGCTACAGCTTCGCCGCTTCGGCCCGCTTCAAACGAGCAGCCCCCCAATCGGTCCGGTAGAACCGGATCAAAACCGCGAGAGCAAAGACCGTCAGAAAGGCATATAGCGAAACCCATGCCCCTATACTTCCGCCTTCAAAATGGAAGGTAAGAAGATAGGCGAGCGGTATGAACAGCAGCCAGTTCAGCAGCAGCGATACCTTCAGCAAAAAGCCGGTATCACCCAAGCCGCGGAGGCCGCCGGCATAATAATTCAGCAAGCCGTCGAACAGCTGCAGGAACGCGGACACCCCGATGAGCTTGCCTGCCAAATGGTATACCCCGGGATCAGCGGTATACAGCCTAGCAACCTGCTCGCCCCAAAGAAATTCGGCTGCGCCCAGCAGGAGCAGGAAAATGCTTCCTAGAACAGCCGTATCCGTCCCCATGCGCCGGGCCAGGTAGGGCTGCCCCCTCCCGAGCTCCTGCCCTACTAGAATCGTTGCCGTAGCTCCGAAAGCGAAAGCCGGCATAAAGCCAAGCCCCATGACGTTCAATGCGATCTCGTTGGCGGCAAGCGCCTCTGTGCCGAGACGGGTTACAAACATGGTAAACACAAACATTGCCCCGCTCATCGCCAGCTCCTGGGTTCCGAGCTTGCCGCTCTCGAATGCGATAAGCTTGGCTTCGGCACGGCTGATCCGGGCCCTTCCGCGGGTGCCGTATAACGGATGCAGCCGCCAGAAGTACACATATCCGCTGCCGGCAAGTCCAAGCCCTTCGCCGATAAGAACGGCCAGTCCCGCCCCCGCCAAACCAAGCTGCGGAAAGCCCAGCTTGCCGTAGGTCAGCGCGTAAGTGAAGAAAATCATGGCGCCATTCGCAAGAAGCGACATCCGCATCGGCGTGCGCGTATCTCCGATTCCGCGAAAGAAGCCGTGCAGGACGAAGCTCATCGTAGTGCAGGCTACAGCGAACAAGCGGTAGCCGAGGTAAGCCGTGCCGCTGCGGACAAGCTCCGGCGAGCTGCCCATTGCCTTCAGGATGAAGGCCGGGGCCGCCCAGCCTGCCGCCGCCGAGAGCAGCGAAATGACAAGTCCGATGGCGAGAGCGGCATACGTACGTTCGACCGCTTTATTCATCTCGCCGGCACCGTAATTTTGTGCGACAAGATAGTTAACGGAATGCCCCAGTCCGGAAGTGAGCGCCCATACGTTATAGCAAATAATATTGGATACGCCTACCACCGCGATGACGAGAGCGCCCATCGGCCCCACCATCATCAGGTTGATCGTTCCTGTGACAGTTGCGGAGGCGAAAGAAACGACGGACGGCAGGGCCAGCCCCAGAATCAGCTTCCAGTGGCGGGTAAATTCCTGAAATGCCGTTTTCATGTTGTCCTCCTTCATTCACCGATCTGTCAGACCGCTTCCTCCATTGTGCCCTAGACATACCAGGAATGACAAGGGAAAGAATCGTTTAAGAACCCGTTACATGACGTCGAGAGCTTCTGATAAGCCCTTTTCGGTGAAGCTGCATTCGTGTCTTAAAGGTGCTTTTCTTGAAATGATGGATAATATCGTAACCAGGATAATCGGCTACGTCGTCCTTGTCTTACAAGGACCAGCGCGTTTATCAAGGTTGATGCGAAGCAATAAGTTACGAATTCTTATAAATTCTTATCAACTAAGAAAAGCCTGCTTCCTCTTCAGGGAGCAGGCACAGATTGACAAGAAACCCGGATATCCAGAAAAATGCAAAAGGTAGTAGGTGGGGTATCCCCTGCAGGAGCGATAGCGTCCGCCTTTGTTATCGGAAAATTACCTCTGCAAAAGCGAATAAATTGAAAATTTTACGGGTAACAACAGCGGCCGGAAGGGGATACCCCACTGGGATACCAAGGCAGATTTCTCTATTTCATGGGTTTCTCTAAAGCCTGAGCCTGCTTCCTCTTCAGGGAGCAGGCAGCTTGCCGTTCTCGAAGGAAAGAGCCAAATCCGCATAGCCGTCGGTGCGGTTCAGCAGGACAAGATCGCTCTTTCCGTTGCCGTCCATATCGTGAATCAGAAGCTGGGATCCGTCATTCGCCCGCCCCCAAGGCCCCAGGGTGGAGAGCAGGTTCCATTCGCCGTCCCCGCCTTTCAGGTAAACGGTATATTGCGTGGTTGCCGGGTTCCAGCGAAGCACATCCTCACGGCCATCGCCGTTGAAATCGCCGAAGCGCAGCCAGCCGTCCTCACTGGGGATACCCAGGTCCAGCTTCGTAACCTTCCACTGGAGCGTACCCGGTTCCATGCGGACCTCGAGCCCGTCGACGGCATTGGCCTTGGAGATAAAGAGGGACGTGCCGCCGTTATGGCGCACTTGGAACTCTCCCTTCACCTCGCTGCGGAAGCGAAAAGGCTTCAGCGTCTTCATTTCCGTTCCTTGAATCAGCCAGCCGCTAAGCTGCATCCGGTCTTTGGTGATTCCCGCAAGCAGCGTGCTTCCGTCGGGCTGAAGCATCGCGAACAGTTCATCCCAGGTACGGTCCTCCGTCTTCCAGACAGCGCCAAGATGAAACTTCGTGCCGTCGGATACGAGACGCGCCAGCCGGCCGCCCGGCTGAATAGTCCACAGGCTGCACAGTCCGGCGGCATCCTTCCCGCTGACGGCGGATGCGGTGCCTTTCACGTAGTCCGCTTGACCCCATACGGCGGGTGCGGGCTGTTCTTCGTTGCGGAACCCTCCGAACCGTCCCGGCTGGACCGTTACGGCGCCCGTCTTCGTATTCCACCCGATCCAGTCGGCCTGACCGTCTCCGTCGGCATCCTCAAGCATCAGCTTCGTATTCGGCTGCAGGGGAACGCTATGCGCAGGAGTGAAGGGAATATAGTCTTGAATGGAATAGAACGTATAGCCCTTGGCCTTAAGCCCCGTAATCAGCTTATGCAGGGTGCTCTTGCCGAGGTCGGCGTACCGATATTCCGGAATGCCGTCCCGAAGGACCGGCTCCCCGTCTTCGTTCAATACCGGCACCAGGTTCTTGAAATCGATGAACGGATGGAAGTAGAACGACGCCAAATGATTCGACTTGCCGACACGATCCGTTATGATTTTCTCATCGCGATTCGAGGGGATATAATCGAACGGTGTAGGTACATAAGCCGCGCCCAAAGTAGGGACGCCGGAGCCGGTATTCCGGGTATTCGTGAACTGGGCTGTCGGCGCATTGCGGTTCGCCTGCACGTCCGCTTGATAATTCAAGCCGAAATAGGTCCGGAACAGCTGATCCTGCTGCGGCGTGGAGCGGTAGTGCGGCGCTTCCCAGAACTGCGGCTTCAAGCCCGCATGCTGCAGAATCGCCAGCCCTTCCTTCAACCGGGGCTCGGCGTAGGCCGCCGTCAGCGTCTCGTCGCTGCCCGGAACGTTGAATTCGTTGCCGATCCCGGATTCGTGTTGGCCGTCCCCGCGCCGCACACTGCCCACCTGATGGGTATACCCGTGCATTCCGAGCGTAGCGCCCCGCTCCACCGCTTGGTGAAGCACCGTCCGGAATGCCTCGGCGTACGCATCATGCGGCTGGTCCAGCCGTACATCGTAAACCGGTCTATCCGCGGGCATATTGATCCATCGCGGAATAACGGCGAGATGATAGGCCGTTTGATCCTTTCCCAGATATTCCAGCACGGCGCGAAGCTTCCCGACTTGATCTATCGAATCGTATTGTCCTCCCGGCCCGATATCCTCCAGCCGTATGAGCACGAACTTGGGTGAACGCCCTTCGCCCTCTACGGTAATGATATGATAAGCCGTAAACGATAACCCGATAATAACCGCGGATACCGCATACCGGATCCAACGGACTTTGTGAATCCAGCCCATCCTGATCGAGCTCCCTTCTTGCTGTCGAAGACGCTTGGGACAGGCTGAATGAGCCGTTCCAATGAAGCGCTTACATAATGAAAATATACGATGATTGTACCAAATTTTTCGCGGAACGAACATCATTTTTTTTGTAAAAAGGGCCCGTTGCGACTCCGTATCGCCGACAACGCACCATCCTGCCGGCCCAAGGCACCGCCGGGTGTTATCGCCGGCGAGAGGCCCTGTGTTGTCGAAAAGCGGCTGTCCGCTGCCCTTCCCGTCTCTACAGGCCGGAATTGCGGCTAAACCTTCACAGCCAGCACGCGAAGGCGCCGGTAATCCCCGATCCAGCGGATGCCGTCGTACAATTCCGCGCGCAGCGCCTTCTCGCAGCCTTCATAAATCCGTTCCTTCGTCTGTGCGTCCAATCCCTCGAGCAGACGGCCGGCGAAGGCGTCCAGCCAGTGGCGCAGTCCGTTCTCTCCATCGCCGAACGGAGTCGGACGGTCGAACAGCTCGGCGAATCGCACTTCCAAACCATACCGTTCGAGTAAAGCGGTATATTCGCCCAAGATGGGGAAGTACCAAGGATTACGTGAGGCGACGTCCACGCCTGCGGCCTGAAGCTGCGCCGACAGAGCTCCTCTGATCCGCGCCACATTCCCCTGTCCCCCCAGCTCCGCAACGAACCGGCCCCCGGGACGCAGCGCCCCGCGAATCGACTCCGCCACCTCACCCGGACGCGTCATCCAGTGCAATGCCGCGTTCGAGAACACGGCATCGAACGGCCGTTCATCCGGGAAGCGGAACGAGTGTCCGTCTCCATGAACGAACCGGATGTCCGGGTACTTCCGCCTCGCCTCCTTTACCATCGCCTCCGAGCTGTCCAGTCCGACGCATTCCGCGCCGCAGGACGAGATCTCGCTTGCCAAATCGCCCGTTCCGCAGCCCAGATCGAGAATTCGTTCTCCCTCCTTAGGCTCCAGAACCTCCAGCAGCGATTTCCCTAATCGTGAAACATACGAAATGTGGGCATCGTAATGCTCCGCATGCCATTCCCCAGAATGCTCGTTCCTCATGCTTCATCCTCCTCCCGGTTTCCTTCATTATGCCCGCACCAACTCAATGGATCAAATATATAGTTTGAATGAATTTAATAGGATTTAACTATAAAAGGAACGACAAAATCTTTTCCATGGGAGCTCCTTGAGGAATCTATTAAAATCTTAATGATTGCGATAGACTTGTGAAATCGGAATTCGATATAATGATGTTATTGTCTGTCTTCGCTAGACGTCCAAGAAGGATAGACGAATGTGCTTGTCCTCAATAAAGAACGCCTGCCTGAGCCCACGCCCTTAGGATCCAGCCATTGCTCGGCACGATCGGGACATGGCGTATACGCGCCTATGCTGCCATGATCCGCTGCTCCGATGGGAGAATGGCTGCATCTAGGTGATGTGTGGAACTTCATGATATAATGTAACAATGGCGATAGGCAGGTGATTTCATATTATGCAAAAAATTCCTGTTTCCAGCGATCGAAAAGGCTCCAACATCACGGTCATATCATCCGACGATGTCGTCAAGATCGAGTGCATTCGGGACAAAGAATACATTATCCATACGGCAAACGATAAATATTATTGGACAGCGTCACTGGAGGCGTTCGAGGAGTGGCTTTTCGAGGAAGGCTTCCGGCTCGTCGATCAGATGAACGTCGTCAATATGAATCATGTACGGAACTACGACCCGCGCAAGGGTCTCGTCACCCTGAAGCCGGAGACCTCTTCCCGTCAGAAAACGGCATCGGCCGCCTGGATTCACGGCGAGCACATCACCAACGTCATGAATCTGCTCCAGCGAATGAAGCAGCTCGACCACGGCCTCCCCGAAACGAACGAGGACGATGAAATCTTCGAGACCATTCTCGCTCAGGAGGAGGATCACCGTTTTGCCCGCTCCTATGCGATGATTAAAGCTTTATACGACAAGAGGAAAGCCGAAATTTTGCTGGAGGAGAGCGAGCTTCGGTACAAATCGTTGTTCGAGCATAACCCGGACCCTATACTATCCATTCATTTAAACGGTTCCATAAGCAATGCGAACCCCGCCTTTCATCGGGTGTTCGGCTACAGCGAAGCCGAGCTTCTCGGCAAAACGGTCGAGCCGCTCATCTTCCCGGAGCATCTGGCGCTATGGGAGCTGCAGTTCGCTGCCACGCTGAAAGGCGCGACTCCGAATTTTGAAATCTCCTTCCTGCGCCCGGACGGAGAGCCGGTCGAGCTCAGCGTCAAGAACTTCCCGATCTTCGTTGGCAAACGAATAGCGGGCGTCTATACGATCGCTCAGGACATCAGCGAGCGGAGGCGTGCGGAGGAAATGATACTGCGTTCCGAGAAGCTGTCCATCGTCGGCCAGATGGCGGCAGGCGTCGCCCATGAAATCCGTAATCCGCTCACTTCGCTCAAAGGGTTCGTGCAGCTGATGCAAACTCGTGTGGAAGGCTTCGACAGCTACTTCAATATCATGCAGGAGGAGCTGGACAGGATCAATTTTATCGTCAGCGAGTTCCTGGTTATCGCGAAGCCTCAATCGGTACGGTTCCAGCCTAAGGACGCGGGCATGATCCTGCAGCATACCATTCTGCTTCTGAATTCCCAAGCGCTGATTCATAACGTGAATTTGCTGACGGAAGCGGACCCGGAACTTCCGCCGATCAACTGCGACGAGAATCAGATCAAACAAGTCTTCATCAATATTTTGAACAACTCGATCGATTCGATGCCGGACGGAGGGCAAATCCGGATTGAGCTAAAGCGGTCGGACGACAACTTCGTCGTCATCCGTTTCACCGACCAAGGATGCGGCATTCCGGAGGACCGGCTGCCCCGGCTTGGAGAGCCCTTCTATACAACCAAGGAAAAGGGTACGGGACTCGGCCTAATGGTCACGTTTAAGATTATCGAAAATCACGGCGGACGCATGAATATTTACAGCGAGGTCGGTACCGGTACGACCGTCGAGGTCATGATGCCGATGGCGTCGGAAAACAAGAAAACGCCTCGGCTTTAGAAACGCAGCCTTAAGAAACGAATCGTTTCCCAAGGCTGCGTTTTTTTTGCGCCGTGTTTAATCTACCCCGTCCGGATTACGGATAGTAGGGATAGTAAGGGTCGTAGGCATCATAAGGGTAATAAGACGGGTAATATGGATAAGGGTAAGAATCGTAAGAATAAGCTGCGGTGTACAGCAGCGGAGCCAGGATGAAAGGAGTTAAGCCGCCGTGAATCCCCCCGTGTATACCTTCGTGAATACCTCCGTGAAAGCCCCCATGAAAGACGCCGTGTGGGCCATGGACAGAATGTGCGAAGCCGTGATGCCCGATGATGGGCGAACGCAGGAAAGACGTCTCCGGATTCGGCTGTTCCTCGCCTAACGATTCCATTGGATTATGTTCTTGAGACATACGCAATCACTCCCGTTTGCAGCTTTTTTTCGGTTTCGTACTCGAAATCCGCTCTACTTACGGTATATGTGCCTAAGCCGGAAGGGTGAATGTCCATCTTAAAATAGGGTTAATCGAATGCAAAAGACCCCGCCCCCTTCCGGGTGCGAGGTCTTTTGGCTGGATTACGCGCCTTTCGTGCATTAAGCGGACGCTTCGCCTTCTTCGATAGGATCCCCGTGCATTTCTTGGAACAGCTGTACGAGCTTTCCGTGCTTGCGCAGCGATTTTTCATGAATCAGATTCAGCTTGCCGTTGTCGAGCACCCCGAACCGTTCCACCAGCACTTCATTCTCCTGAGTCCAGTCGAATCTTTCGAAGATGCTCAGGCAAGAGGTCCAGTTCTTCGTATACTTTCCGTCCGTGAACAGATGGCGGTTGGCATACAGCGCAATGCTCTCCTGCATGGCTCTAGCCGAGGAACTGTACTGCGGAAGTCCGGGCTGCTCCGGCATAAGAGGCAGGAGCGTCGTAAAGAATTGGTGAAGAATCTCGATATACATGGTCGGATCCTGCTTGATCTTCCTTGCCAATTCGTAGGACGGCTGCATTTTGCCGGTAAAGAGCATCGTCGCCATCGAATACAGCCAGCTGAAGGATGTGAAATTTTTGTTGTAAGCGGTCAGATTCGCCCGCCGTTCTACCCCCGCCGCCTTCAGGAACACGTTATGATCAACGACCTGCTGAATGACCACGTTCAGCGGATCGATCGAGTCGAAGGAATGGCCGAGCTCCTTGCTTACCAGCTGCACCTTGGAGTTGATATCCCCGAACAGCTGCTTCTCTTCCTCTTCGCTGAGGCCGATGTAGATTTGTACCGCCAGCTCGCTCTCCATGAGCTCCAGTCTGCGGCGTTCCAGCTGCTCCACTTGGCCTTCCAGCTGCTCCAGCTCCCCGGCCAGCTCGGCGTTGTCCGGCGATTTGCGGCACTTGATCTTCATCGCCGCCACCTTCTTCTCAAGGCTCCGTGCTTCCTTCAGCATCTGTTCGTTAACGTAGCCGAGCGCGAGAATCCGGTGCTGTCCGTCCAGAATGCTCAGCTTGGAGCCGGGACGAAGATACAAGCCGCGTTCCGCCTTGGCGAGGCTGCTGACGTCGCGCAGACTAAGCGTCACCGGTCCGAAGAAAACCCGGTCGAGCTCCCGCTCCTGCAAATAATTGGCGATCTTGCGGCGCTGGCCCGCGCTCAGCTTCCGCTGGACCATCGGATCGATTGTTGTATAGTTAAGCAAGTCCTGCACTTGAACCGGCACCGTCGCCAGTCCGAATTTATCGCAGAACGGATGAATCGTCATTTTCAGATTTAGACCGTCCATTAGCCGACATCCTCCTTCGATTGTTCTTCCTCATATCCGTCCGTATCCCGGATCAGGAACAAATGATGCTCCTCATAGAAGTCTTTGACGAACTGGTAAGCCTTCATGATGCGGGAACGTCTCGGCAAGCGGTCTTTCTCGTCGCCCGAATAGATCGCATCCCACTGAATATGCGGCAATATTTTGACGACATACTCCAGCGCATATTTGTTAAAGGTACCGGTCTTCGTTACTTCGTCGTGGAAGAACATCGCCAGCGCGATTTGAAGGTTCTCCGACCAGCATAGCTCGCCCTTCTCCGGATCCGGCAGGTGCTTCAGCAGTTTCTCGAAGTAGAACGAGGCGAGCTTCAGATGCTCATCAACTTCCTTGTCGTCAAAGTAATACCCGTTGTTGCGCGCCGCCGATTTAAGCCGGCCTTCGAACAGGCCTACCATGATCTCGATCAGCAGGTGATAAGAGAACAAGTATTCCGGCCCCTTGCCCCGTTCGGTGAACATGTCGACCGGAATGCGCTTCATGACGGGAGCTTCCTCGGCCAGCCGGCTCGCCAAGACATGGTAGAAACGCCGCTGTTCGCGCAGAACGGCCAGATTGCCTCCGATCTTGCGGGGAAGCTTGTTAATATCGGAGAACAGCTGCCGCTCCTGGCGGGCATTAATGTCAAGATAAATCATGGTCGACATCGGGAATGCGTACAGCTTGCTGAGCTTCGCCGAAATTTCCTCCATCCGGTCATACTCCCGCCGGTCCTTGGCGCGCGCCATTGCGCTTTGCAGCGTTTCCATCAAACGTCGGAAAGCGGCAAGGCGATGCTGTCCGTCGACCACATACAACTTCTCGATCGCTTGAAGCCGGTACACTCTCGCATCCTCATCGTATTCACCTGCACCACGCGCCGACAAAATAATTCCCGGGAAATAAATCCCCTGCCCGTGATCTAAATAAAGCATGATGTAATCCATCATCTTGGACAAATTCTGCGGAACGATGGAGCGCTGCACTTCAAGGTCCACCTCATAAATCGCAAAAAGCTTGCTCATCGGCAGCGTCGTGGAAATGGTCGATTGCCCGAAAGTCCTGGATACGACACCGGGAATTTCGATATACGATGAAGCCTTCTGCTCGGCGATCAGCTCCGACAGCGATGAAATTTGGTCCATAATCCTTATTCCTCCTTGAAATCATTGGTTCATTGTCCATATCACTATTTTACTATAGTAGGTTCATATAGTTCCATTATACACCGTTTCTATGGGAAACATTCAGGGTTCCGACACAAAATCTGCGAAGAAGACGGGAGCTGCTTGGTTCATTATAAACCATTGCCCGTCGATTCTCCAAACCAAGGGCTGAATTCCTGCCCCCGTTCGGTAAGGGTTTGCAAATAATGGAAAAAACCCGGCTCCCCCCGTTCCCAATCTGCAGAAAGCGGGGGCCGATTTCCCATAGGCTTCGTCCTCGGAGGCAGTTGATCGCACCTGTTCCGTCAGGCGCGGACGAGGGGCCAGATGCGCACGTCCAATCGAGCGGCGTAATGAAGCAGCGGCGGCCGATCCGGCAGACGGATCCCCTGGGCGGATGTCATCGTATTGCGATCGACCGTGGCTTCGGCCCGCTGCAGCGGCCATGGCTCGTGATCGATATCGCAGCGGAGCGGCCCCCCGCCGCCGTCCAGCGTGTAAAGGCAGTATCGTTCGGTAAGCCAGTGCTCCAGCGTCCCCGCTTCGGCAAGATAAGGTTCGGAAATCGGGCGGTAGGTCCCCTCGAACCGAAAGCCCTCCTCCTTGACCCGCCTGCTGTAATAGCTGACCCGTTCTTCCCCGTCGGTCTCAACACTCATCTCCGCCAGGTGATAAGGAAGCCTGCAGAAGGTCCTCGCCATCCATACGGCCAGCGAGTGGGCGGCGTCCAGGCTGAAGAAATAGACGCCGGGCTTTCCGTTCAGCGTGACATACGTCCGCACGTTCAGCTCCGCGAACCGGCTCGTGCCTGGAATCTGCGGCAAGCCTCGCAGCCGGATGCCGCTCATGCGGAACGGAACGACCGCGATCCAAGCCTCACCCTCGAACGTATCGAGCGGAAGCGACTTCGGAATCAACGGACGCAGCGCCTGCGGCGGCAGCGGCCAATGAGCGAATAGCAGGTTCAGCCACGATTGCTCCATGACCCATGGCAGCCTTCCCGACGGCCATGGCCTTCCCTTTAACTCCGCTGCCACCCCGATCCCCCCTTAACCGATTCCGTATATCCGGTCATGTCCGCTAGCGGAGCTCCGATCCTTATCCATCAGCATATCACAAGAATCGCAAAAAACCATCCTATCGGACCATAGACGGGTCCAAAGGATGGTTCCGGTTCCATCGTTCAGCTACGGAGCTGATAAGCCAGCGTGCGCTTCCAGCCGCTGTATTTGTTCTCCCGGTAAGCTTCGTCCCGCTCCGGGACGAACGTCTGGTCGAACCCCTTCAGCCGCTCGATCTCCTCAAGTCCCGACCAGAAGCCTACGGCTAGGCCCGCCAGCATCGCAGCTCCAAGCGCCGTGGTTTCGGTCACCCGGGGACGGACGACGGGTACGCCGAGCAGATCAGCCTGGAACTGCATGAGGAAGGCGTTCTTCACGGCCCCGCCGTCGACGCGCAGCTCGCTGAGCTCCACGCCGGCTTCCTGCCGCATGACCTCCAGCACATCCCGTGTCTGATAAGCCACCGCTTCCAGGGCGGCTCGAACCAGATGGGCTTTGCCCGTGGAACGGGTAAGGCCGGCGATCATCCCGCGGGCCTCCGGCTGCCAGTAAGGCGTTCCGAGGCCGGCAAAGGCGGGCACGAAATAAACGCCCTCCGTATCAGGGACGGAGAGAGCCAGGGCTTCGGTCTCGGAGGCGCTGCCGATGAGGCCCAGGCCGTCCCGCAGCCACTGCACCACGGCGCCGGCAATGAAGACGCTTCCTTCGAGCGCATAATGTACCTGATCCCCGATTTGCCAGGCGATGGTCGTAAGCAGCCCGTTCCGCGAGCGGACCGGCTTATCGCCCGTATTTTTCAAGATAAAACAGCCCGTGCCGTAGGTGCTCTTCGCCAAGCCTTCGCGGAAGCAGCCCTGTCCGAACAAGGCGGCCTGCTGATCGCCCGCCACGCCCGCAATCGTAATCGGCCTCCTTGGGCCGATTACGTCCGTTTCCCCGAAGAGCCCGCTCGACGGCAGCACCTCCGGCAGCATCCCCCTGGGGATGTCCAGCTCGCGCAGGATGTCTTCGTCCCACTCCAGCGAATGGATGTTGAAGAGCAGCGTCCGGGAAGCATTGGACACATCCGTCGTATGCCTGCGACCCTCCGTCAGCCGCCAGATGAGCCAGCTGTCGATCGTGCCGAACAAGGCCTCGCCCCGCTCCGCCTTCTCGCGGATATCCGGATGCGTATCCAGCACCCACTTCAGCTTCGTTCCCGAGAAATAAGGATCGAGAAGGAGCCCCGTCTTGTCCTGGAACATCGGCTCCAGTCCCCGCTCCTTCAGCGTCCGGCACAGCTCGCTCGTGCGCCTGCACTGCCATACGATGGCCCGGTGCAGCGGCCTCCCGGTCTCGCGGTCCCAGATAACCGCGGTTTCCCGCTGGTTCGTAATGCCGATGGCTGCGATCTCGTCCGGCGGAATCCCCTGGGCCGCTTGCTGCAGAACGTCCAGCTGAACGGACCATATTTCCTCGGCATCGTGCTCCACCCAGCCTGATTCCGGAAAATATTGGGTAAATTCCCGCTGTGCGGTTCTTATGATAACGCCTTCATGATCGAAAACGATCGCCCGGCAGCTCGTCGTGCCTTGATCCAGCGCGATAATAAATTTAGGCTTCGTCATCGTTTTTCCTCCCCCTGAAACCGGCTGAGCCTTTTTGAGTCGTTCCGAAAAAGGTCTGCACAGGCAATCTAACACACGCCTATTTTCCCTGTCAAGACTCCCCCGGGGGGCTTGCGGGCGTTCCCCGAGCATGCTATGATGACGGTAACAAGTTAATTATGGTCAGAGATGAAGAGAAGACCGGAAACGTGCTCCTTTGGAGTGCCCTGCCGCCGTCGGCCCAGCCGATGCGCGAACCTGCGGGCAGTCCGTCATGGGGAGTCTATGTTTTCGCGTCTTCTTTTTTTTTTCGTCTACTGGGAAGGGGAGTATGACAAATGCCGCAGGCACTGTTTTCGGGAGAACATCGCAACAACGTACTGGAGGAGCTTGCCGCCGGGCCGCTCGACCTGCTCGTCATCGGAGGAGGCATTACCGGAGCGGGCATCGCGCTGGATGCCCAGAGCCGCGGACTGCGCACGGGGCTGATCGAAATGCAGGATTTCGGCGCGGGTACGTCCAGCCGCTCGACCAAGCTGATTCACGGCGGGCTGCGCTACCTGAAGCAGCTCGAATTCAAGCTGGTGGCCGAGGTCGGCAAGGAACGGGCGATCGTGTACGAGAACGCCCCGCATGTCACGACGCCGGAATGGATGCTGCTGCCGATCATCGAAGGCGGCACGTACGGGAAGCTGGCGACCTCGGTCGGGCTGCTGGTCTACGATCTGCTCGCCGGCGTGCGCAAGAAAGAGCGCCGGATCATGCTGAACCGGTCCGAGACGCTGAAGAAGGAGCCGCTGCTGAGAACCGACAAGCTGAAGGGCGGCGGCTATTATGTCGAGTACCGGACGGACGACGCCCGGCTTACGATCGAGACGATGAAAGCGGCTGTGGCGCTTGGAGCGAAGGCCGTCAACTACGTCAAGGCGACGGAGCTGCTATACAAGGACGGCAAGCTGGCCGGCGTGCGCGTAACCGACCGCTTGAACGGCGGAAGCCGGGAGCTGTATGCCCGGAAGATCGTCAATGCCGCGGGACCGTGGGCCGATACGATCCGCGAGATGGACGGCTCCAAGCAGGGGAAGCGGCTGCATTTGACCAAAGGCGTTCATTTGGTCGTGGACGGCTCGCGGTTTCCTCTGCAGCAGGCGATTTATTTTGACACGCCGGACGGCCGCATGGTGTTTGCGATTCCGCGCGACGGAAAGACGTACATCGGCACGACGGACACGAACTATGAAGGCGACATCGCGCATCCCCGGATGACCGCAGCCGACCGGGATTATTTGGTGGAGGCCGCCAACTTCATGTTCCCAACGCTGAAGCTGACGGCGAGCGATGTGGAATCCAGTTGGTCCGGCCTTCGCCCCCTCATCCATGAGGACGGCAAGTCCCCCTCCGAGCTGTCGCGCAAGGACGAGATCTTCATTGCGCCGTCGGGGCTTATCACCATTGCGGGCGGGAAGCTGACCGGCTACCGCAAAATGGCCGAACGCACCGTCGATCTGGTCGCCTCGCAGCTGCAGCAGGATAAAGGCGAACGCGCATACCCTCCTTGCTCGACCGAGCGCATCCGCCTGTCGGGCGGAGACGTGGGCGGATCGGCCGGGCTGGCTGCTTTTGTGAAGGAGAAGGTCCGCGAGGGGACGGCGCTCGGCTTAACCGAACAGGAGGCCCGCGAGCTGGTCATCCGTTACGGCTCCAACGTAGACAAAGTGTTCGGCTATTATGCGTCCTCGGAATCCCTTGCCAAGGAATGGGGTATGCCGAGGAGCGTCCTCGCTTCGTTGCATTACGGTATCGAGGAGGAAATGGTAGCTATGCCGCAGGACTTTTTCATCCGCCGCACGGGCGGGCTTTACTTCCGCATCGACTGGGTGGCAGCTTGGAAGGAGCCCGTCATCCGGTATATGTCATCGCGCTTCGGATGGACGGAGGACCTGGAGCAAGAGGCCCGCGAAGCGCTCGAGCGGCAGCTGCTGGACGCGGTTCATCCCAGCGCTTAAGGGGCCGCAAGCTCGCCGGGGAGGCTTCTTAGGGGCGGTAAGCGTCCCACAGCTCGCGCCGCGACGTTGTAACGGCTACGGCGCCGGCTCTAAGGGCCAGCTCCGTTTCTTCAATCGTCCGGATTAAGCCGCCAGCCAAGATCGGGATGTCCAGCCGCTGCGACATCTCGGCGATGATCTGCGGCATAACACCGGGCATGAGCTCGATATAATCGGGCCGGGTTTTGTCGGACAGCTTGTAGCTCATGTCCAGCGCCAGCGAGTCGAGCATGAAGTGCCGCTGGATGGCGGCCGTTTTATGCTTCTTCGCGGTCGCTACGGCGCTGCTGCGGGTCGAGATGATGCCGGCCGGCTTCACGGTCTGGCATAGAAATTCAATGGCGTAATCGTCATTCTTGAGCCCCTGGATCAGATCCACGTGGACCAGCAGCTGCTTGCGGTGCTGCCGGGCCAGCTGCGAAATGCTGTTCAATTGGGAGATGTGGCTCTCCAGCAGAACGAGCCACGTATAGCTTGTCCCGAGCAGGTATTCCAAATCCTTCATCCGCCGCACGGCGGGAAGCACCTTTTGCCCGTGAAATCCGGGGAGGGCCTCCCCGCCGTTTTTTTGTGCGTCGCCGCGCATGTGAGCTCGCTCCTTGCTTTTGGAGAATATGGTGAATGCATCTTGTCTTCTATTATAGCGCATTTACGATGCGCTCGGGATGAGTGTAAATATTCATGGTCATTCCCCGCTCTCCGTTTCCAGCTCTTCCAGACGGCGTTCCAGGTACCGCGTATCCTTGAGGGCGTGGAACGTGTCCGCCTTCTCCAGAATGACGGCGGCGTTATATTCCGGGATGCCCGCCTGCGCTTCATATACGCCCTTCGGTATAAGCACATTGCCCTCCGGCCAGTGGACTTCAAGATTCCCCTGCTTCACCTCGGCGATCTTGGCGCGGCCCTGGAACGTACCGTACCGGTTATAGGCGACCACCGCTTCTCCTTCCCCAATTCCGAGTGACGCCGCATCGTCCGTATGAAGCAATATATCGTACCGGTCCGCACCGTTGAACGGATCCGTGTCGCTATAGATCATCGAATTGAACTGCTTGCCGCGGCGCGTCGTCACGTAGAAATGCCCCTCGGGCTTCCGCAGCTCCGGCAGCTCGATCGGAATCAGCCGCCCCCGGCCGTCCGGCGTCGGGCAGACCCCGTCTTCGCACAGCCAGGCGCCGCCCCATTGAAATACGTCCCCCTGGTCCTTGAGCCGTTCGATCCCTTCATAGTTCGGCGCCGCCACCGCGATCTCCGCCCGGATCGCCGCCGCGCTTTCCAGACCAAGGACGGCCGCTTCCTCCGGCTTCACCTTGGCGGCCAGCTCCGCATAAATGGCCCATTCCGGCCTCGCCTCCGGCGGCCTCGGTCCCGCAATCTCCGGCGAGAAATAAACCATCCGCTCCGTGGACGTCGACGTTCCGCCTCCCGGCTGCTCGTAGCGCGTCATGGCCGGCAGCACGATCACCGCCTCCTTCGCGTCCGCAAGCGTCGAAGTGTTCAGCATGATATCCTGATGCACCCGCAGATCGACCGCCTCCAGGCAGCGCCTTACGAAATCGGGGTCAGGCATCGTTTCCAGAAAATTGCCTCCCGAGGTGTAGAACAGCTTCAGCTTTCGTTCATGCTCCTTCGGCAGAAGGGCGTTCTCGAGGCTCACGCCGACGATGTCGCCCTGCCAGCGCGGCAGCGGAAAGCCCCAAACCCGCTCGACGCGGTCGATATCGCCGCCTTTGCATTCGCCTCCCGGGAGGGAAAACGGGTCGGCTCCCATCTCCCCGGAGCCCTGCACCCCGCTGTGTCCGCGGATCGGCATCAAGCCGCAATGCTCCCGGCCGAGAAAGCCGCGCAGGAGCGCCAGGTTTGCCACCTGCGAAATGTTGTCGGTGCCGAAGCGGTGCTGCGTCAGTCCCATGCTCCAAACGAAGGCAGCGGACGATGCGGATGCAAGAAGCCGTGCCAGCTCACCCATCCGCTCCCGGCTCAGCCCGCTCGACGCTTCGAGTAGGGACCACTCCTGCCGCTCCACATGAGCCTTCAGCTCATCGATCCCGTTCGTATGCTCGCGCACGAAGGACCAGTTCACGGCCGAGCCCGGATGCTCCCGCTCCATCTCGAACCAAATCTTCATCACGCCGTTCATAAAAGCAATATCGCCACCGATGTTCACTTGATAAACGTCATCGGCGATCCGGGTGCCGAACAGCGCCGATTCGGGAACGGATGGAATCCAGTAGCGGTCCATCGACGGCTCCCGGTAAGGATTAATGACGATAATCTTGGTGCCCTTGCGCTTGGCCGCATACATGTATTTGGTAGAGACCGGCTGGTTATTAGCCGCTACGCTGCCCCAGAACAGCAGCACCTCCGTACCGATCCAATCCTTGTAATTGCAGCTGGACGCGCCGATTCCGACCGACCGCTTCAGCGCGGTCTTCGACGGCGAATGGCAGATGCGTGAGGCGTTGTCGATGTTGTTCGTTCCGAGGAACCGGGCAACCTTGGCGGCGGCGTAATACGATTCGTTCGTGATGCCGCGGGCCGTCAAATAAAACGCCAGCTGCTTCGGATCGATGGCGCGAATCTTCACCGCGATTCTTTCCAGCGCCTCCTCCCAGCCTATGCGCCGGAAACGCCGCTCGCCGGGTTCGCGGATCAGCGGATACGGCAGACGGCCGAGCTTGCGCAGCTCGGCGCTGTCCAGCCGGCGCAGCCTCTCGATGTCGTCGTGCAGCCGCTCCTCCTTGATCGAAGGCATGGTACTCAGACGCAGCATATTGAGCCGTGTCGTGCACAAATGCGGGCCCTCCAGCGTCTGGTCGTACAGACCGGACACCCCCAGCGCGCAGCCGTCGCATACGCCCTGCGTCAGAATCCGATAGGCATAGGGGAGCTGATCCTTGTTAGCCCATACCACTTTCAATGTATCGCGGATATGCCGCGGCTTCAATTGATTCAAGCCGAACGGAACCTTGCTGACCCAGAGACTCGGATCCGGCATCGCGGGCAGACGTACCCGGCCGGAATGCTTCGTTGTTCCCATGCTTCGCAACCACCTTTTATGAGTATAAGAAAAGCTTCTGATCGAAGCCTATTCGATGAAGATACATTCGTGGTTTAGCGGAAGCTTTTCTTGCGAGCAGAAAGTTCCACACGCGCTTTAGCGCTTTAGTGAGGTTAAACTTTCTTTACTCTTAAGAAAAACTCCTTATCGGAGTCTTTCAAAGAAGCCAGACCGTTTTTAGCGGAAGTTTTTCTTGGTACAGAAAGTCGCAGTCCGCATTAATGCTTTAGCGAACTTAAACTTTCTGTATCGTTAAAAAAAGCCGCAAACAGCGCTTGCCCGGCAGCCTGAGTGCGGGAAAGTGTCGTTTGCGGCGGTTAGTCTTTAAGCAGGAGCGCTGCCAAGTGCCAACGGCACGGTATATGCGGTTATCCGCTTTTGAATTTCTTCTCGATATCCTGGTCAAATAGAAGATCGACAGGCCGAAATCTTTATCGAGGTCGATGTCGACAAATAAATCCACGAAGGACGCGCCGAGCAGCTCTTCCATCTCGACGGGATGGTGGCTGCGGTACATTTCCTTGACCAATTCCGTACGCGCCGAACGAAGGGCTTGCTTGCCGTCGCTCGCGGAGGCGATGAATTTCTCCACCGGGGATAAATGTCCGTCCATCTCGCAGATGGCCCAATGCTTGCAAAAGGTGGTACGGATTTCCCGGGGGCCTCTGCCCATATGCCGTTTGCGAAACGCTTTCACAAGGTTGCTGAATTCGGCTTCCACTTTGTTCATAAGAAGGCTCAACCTGCGCTGAACTCATTTCCCCCAAATTCTATCATGCATCGGGCCGGATCAGCAAGCCGAAAAGAGGAAGTTTGCTTCGGAATCGTGTACAATGGACAAGGAATGTAAGGAAAGGACCGAAGCGATGAACCCGATCAACCGAATCCTGCTCTATTTCACCTTAACCGTTATTGTGCTTAGCCTGGCAGGCGGCTTCTCCAAGCCTTCCTCCGAGCTGTACCGCAACCAGGTGGCGGTGCTCATGTATCATCATGTTCATGATCAAGACGAAAGCTCTAGCACCGTAACGACCGGACTGTTCCGCGGACAGCTCACTTATTTGCAGCAGAAGGGCTACCATTTCATCTCGCTGGCGGATTTCCGCAGGTTTATGCACGGCGGGTCCGTACCGGATAATGCGGTGCTCGTCACGTTCGACGACGGCTACAAAAGCTTCTATGACAACGCCTATCCGATCCTGAAGCAGCTCGGCATACCCGCCGTGAACTTTATCGTTACGAGTGATTTGGCCGATCCGTTGGCTCCTTTGATTCCTACGCTGTCCAAGGAAGAGATCGGCGAAATGCTGCGGCAATCGCCCGGCATGTATGATTTTCAGTGCCATACGGACAACCTTCACCGGATGATCGGCAACAAGGCAGCCTTGACCAGCGTCACCGACGACCAGGGCAATCCGATCAGCGGCGACGCCTACAACGCCAAAATCGCGGCGGACAGCGCGGCATGCCATCAGAAGCTGACCGAGCTGCACGGCAAGCCGGAGGCGGCCGACGCCTATGCTTATCCGTTCGGCGTATTCACCAAGCCCGCCGTTCAGCTCGTCCGGCAGGCCGGCTTCCAATATGGCTTTACGATCGTAGGGGAGATGGCGACAAGAGCTTCCGATCCGATGCAGATACCCCGTATTAATGCAGGCAATCCCCAAATTCAGCCGGCGAACCTGCATCAAATCATTATGCGGAGGATTGAGACGGTCAAGCGCTAGTCCCGCCTTCTTTTCTAAAGGATTTTTTAGTAAAAAAAAGTTTATCCCCGACCTTATCCCATGGTACAATCAATCCAAAAAGCCGCGGCGGTCTTTCGTTCAATCACGAGAGGACCGGCCCGGCTTTGCGGCTTGAGAGGTACATATGATCCATTTTATTCTGTATGTGTCGCTGTCCGCACTCGAGACCAATATGACATTTTTGCTCATGCTGTCCTTGTTCCGGTATAAGGCGGATCCGAAGATGCCGCTGCTTACGTTGTTCAGCGTGCTGCTCGCCTGCATGTCCTATTATTTGCGGGCGCATGCGAATGCTTACGCCGTCGACACGCCGCTTCAGCTTGCCCTTACTTACGCCTTCGTCAAGTATGCATTCGCTCTGCCTTGGTTCTACGCCGGCGTGATGATGCTGTCCGGCACGACACTTTACATGCTCGTCCAAAGCGGTATGACCATCACGTTTCATCAACTGGGATGGTATGTGCTGGAGGATTCCGTGAGGGCCACGGGCTTCAATATTTACTGCATTCAAGTCCTATCCGCCCTGATCGGCTATGCCATCGTACTTCTCATGCGCCGCGCCAACTTGGGCTTCACCTTCATTCCATCCCATGGCAGGACCCCCGTGGATATAAATGAAGGGCATAACCGGCGGCTACTGTACTCTATGACTGTGACCACCATCGTATTCGTCGTATCCATCTGTGCATTCCCGCTCCGCAGTCAGGTGCTGCTCTACATGGCTTTGCCTCTACTGCTGCTTGCCTATGCTTATTTCGTCACCGTCTCCATGGAGAAAGAAACTTCGGAGGAGCTTTAAGCCGCTCCCCTTTAGCCGAGCTGTTCGCCAATGAATTCGAGCGACAGACGAACAGCCTCCTCCAGCTGCGGGGTCGTGCCTGCAAAGGGATGCACCGCGCCGAAGGTATGACCCGTATCCGGAATGATCTCATACCGTTGATGAGGCGCGGCCTTCTGCAGCTCCTCGAAGCCCCGTCGCAGGCGTACTGAATCCTGCCCGGCCATCAGCGCCAGCACCGGCGTCCGCAGCTCCTTCATTATGCGCTTAAGCTCGAATCGCTCCTTATTCCGCGCCAGATCCTCGTAGAATACCGCGCGGATCGGCATCTGCTGCTTCGTTCGCATATTAGGCACGTATGCTACGCCGCTCCTTGCGATCTCCGCTTTGAACGCATCATCGAACAGATCGACGTCAGCGATCCCGTTCCACGTCACCACAGCGCCGATCTCCGAATGCTCCCCGGCAAAAATCAAGCTGTTCCCGCCGCCCCGGCTGTGTCCGACGAGCGCGATCCGGCCCAAATCGGCCGACTCGGAGCCTGGCAGCTCTCCTCGCTTCAGCGCTTCCAGCAGCGCCGCCAGATCTTGCTGCTCCCGCGAATACGTACCCACGGCGAACTTCTCCAGCTCGTCGAAATCCGTCTCGTTGACTCCGCTGCAGGAAAAGCTGAAGCTCACGGTATAATAGCCCTTTGCCGCGAATACATCCGTGACATACGGATAGAAGCCCCAATCCTTGAAGCTTTTGAAGCCGTGCACGAACAGGACGACTGGCCTCGATTCCGATCCGTTCTCCGCAAGCTTCACATCTCCCCGAAGACGCAGCCCTTCTCCCAATTCCAGCTCAAAAGCGGCATGACGTATTTGCTCCATAACCGTCCCTTCCTCCCCGGCTTCAGTACCGGACCAAGCTCCGCTTGATTCGGTCTTAAGTTTCGAATCCTGTCCACAATGTACCAGAATCCGGACCGAGGTTCAATGGTGCGTTCCGTGCTTGCGATTCGTTCCGGGAACGCCCGTGTAAAGGAATAAAGTGGACGTGCCGCCTTTTTTTCGGGAATAATTTCACTCCGTTAGGCACAAGCTTGGGATGTTCAAAATACACCTTTGGAGGCTGAATCCGTGGATTCCAAAACAACGAACGAAGAAAGCATGACGCTCACGAATCGTCAAGGCCACCCCATCTCCGATAACCAGAATATCCGTACCGTCGGCAACCGGGGCCCTTCCACCCTGGAGAATTACCATTTTATCGAGAAAATTTCCCATTTCGACCGGGGACACATCCCGGAACGGGTCGTTCACGCCCGCGGAGCAGGGGCGCACGGTTATTTTGAAGCGTACGGAACGGTCGGCGGCGAGCCGGTGTCCAAATATACGAGAGCGAAGCTGTTTCAGGAAAAAGGCAACCGGACTCCGGTATTCGTCCGGTTCTCCAGCGTCGTTCACGGCGGGCATTCCCCCGAGACGTTTCGCGACCCGCGCGGTTTTGCCGTGAAATTCTATACCGAGGACGGCAACTGGGACCTGGTCGGTAACAACCTGAAAATCTTCTTCATCCGCGATCCGCTGAAATTCCCGGATATGGTGCATGCCTTTCGGCCCGATCCCGTGACCAACCTGCAGAACCCGGAGCGGATGTTCGATTTCGTATCCAATTCGCCGGAGGCGACCCATATGATTACGTTCGTTTTCTCCCCCTGGGGAATCCCGGCCAACTACCGGCAAATGCAGGGCTCCGGGGTCAATACCTACAAGTGGGTGAATAAGGACGGCGAGGCCGTGCTCGTGAAGTATCACTGGGAGCCGGTCAAGCAGGGCATCAAAAACTTGACCCAACGGGAAGCCGAAGCCATCCAGGCCAAAAATACGAGCCATGCGACCCAGGATTTGTATGAGGCGATCGAGCGCGGAGACTATCCGGAGTGGGAGCTCTGCGTGCAGATTCTGAGCGATGACGAGCATCCCGAGCTCGATTTCGATCCACTCGACCCGACGAAGCTGTGGGACCACGAGAAATTTCCATTTCTCCCGGTCGGGAAAATGGTGCTGAACAAAAATCCGGAAAATTATTTCGCCGAGGTGGAGCAAGCGGCTTTCGGTACGGGCGTGCTCGTCGACGGACTCGACTTCTCCGACGACAAGCTGCTGCAAGGCCGCACGTTCTCTTATTCGGATACGCAGCGCCACCGCGTCGGCACGAACTATCTACAGCTGCCGATCAATGCGCCGAAGACGCGTGTCGCCACGAACCAGCGCGACGGACAAATGGCCTTCCATGTGGACCGTGCGCCGGGTCAGAATCCGCATGTGAACTACGAGCCGTCATCCCTCGGCGGACTTCAGGAAGCTAGTCCGGCAGGCAAAGAGCATGAGCCGTCCTATAACGCCAAGCTGGTGCGGCAGAAGCTCGACCGGACGAACGATTTCGGCCAAGCCGGCGATACTTACCGGAAGTTCGAGGAGCATGAGCGTGAGGAGCTCATCTCGAACCTTGTCGACGCGCTCAAGATCTGCAGCCCGGTCATCCGGGAGAAGATGATCGAGCACTTCACGAAGGCGGATCCCGATTACGGCCGGCGCGTAGCCGAAGGCCTGGCCAAGGCCGGCGCTTCCGGCGGCCATCTGAGCTCGCGGGACGCGGAGCAAGGCTCCGAGCTGGCGGACCGCTCCGGCAAACGGACCGACGGCTATTGATCGGCACATAGCTAAAAAGCCTGCAGGCCTTACGCGGCCGTTTAACCAGCCGCCTCGTAAGCCTCAGGCTTTTTTATCCATCCACCAAAAAACCCTCTTCTTACACAATCTGAAAGAGAAAGTGTGAAAAGAAGGTTTGATTCGGTTCCCTGTTCATTTGCCGGCATCTTCCTCAGATCGTCAATTCCCCAAGCTTGATCAGCTCGACTACCGCCTGCGAACGTCCTTTAACATTTAGCTTTTGCATGACATTGGAGATATGGTTACGCACAGTTTTCTCGCTGATAAACAGCTGCTGTGCAATATCCTTGGTTGTTTTGTCCTGCACGAGAAGCTCGAACACTTCGCGTTCGCGGTTGGTTAGCAAGAATTTATTTTTATGATCGCTGCCCTTCATAGGCGTACACCATGTGTTATCACTAGCTATCTGTAGTATTCAAAAACCAACAAATTGCCTTGATACAGAAGGGATTGACTCATATCCTACTGCAACGCTTTTCTCTCTGGTCATCAAAAGTTAATTCCTGTTATCGCACGTTTTGCATCAAGATTTGCATCAAAAAAGAGCAGGCACTATGCTTGCTCTTCCAACTGATTGTTTAGGTTGGTGCCCTCCAGCCAACTTACAAATACGTCTTTTGAAATCTTGATTCTCCGTCCGATCTTTACAACATGAAACTGACCGGAGTTAACTAATTCGTACGCCTGAACCCTGCCTATGTTAAGAATGTTCTGAATATCTTTGACATCGAGAACGGACGGGTACTCATCTTTATTAAAATATATACTTCGGCTCATGTCCGAATCCCCCCTCGCTACATATTACTCGCAAAGAAGGATGTCCTATCACACTCAGCCAGTTAGACTTTTCACTCCAGAAAATACTTTACTTGTCTCTCTGTTTTTGATCACTCCTTTCCAAAGTCTCTGAACATCCATGCCTTCTGAAAATTCTATCTCCGTATATAATAGATTACTTCTGATTCAATCTTACCCAATTCGGATCATAATCTGCTACAACGAGCACATCCATATGACGGATAAGACGCAGTAATTTTTTCACAACGGATCCTTTCCATATCTCCTCCCAGAAGGGTACATTGGATTGGCCTATAATCATTTGAGTTGTTCCCACCTCATTTGCTTTCATAGTAAGCACCTGGGGGATTTGTTTAGGATCATGCGCCCTATGAATTGCAAATTTCCCTCCTAATCTAACCGTAAGTTTCTCTAAAGCATCCAATCTCTTTTTCAATTCATCGGTCATCGAATCTCCCACATTGACGTAATTAACGTACCAGATGGCTTTTAATCTATATGCGATCCGAAAGCCCCTACGTATCAAGCGTTCTGCATGAGGAGTGCTGTTAACGCATACGAAAATAACCTCTTTTCTTCTCCATGGGCCGCGAAGAGAGCTTTTTCTTTCCAGTGATTCCAACCGCTCATCCACATCATCGGCAATCTCACGTAAAGCCAATTCACGTAATGCAATGAGATTCCCCATTTTAAAAAAGTTATTCAATGCCTGATCAACCTTCGTCATCGCATAAATTTTGCCCTCCCTCATCCTTTGCTGCAGCGCCTGAGGTGAAACATCAATCAGTTGAACTTCATCCGCCTTCCGCAGGATGCTATCCGGCAAGGTTTCCCGAACACGGATTCCAGTGATTTGCTCGACAGCATCATTTAAGCTCTCTAGATGTTGAACGTTGACCGTAGTAATCACAGAGATGCCTGCATCTAGAATTTCCAGTACGTCTTCGTATCGTTTTTTATTTTTACTGCCAGGAACATTGTTATGAGCCAGCTCATCTACCAAAACGACTTCAGGACATCTGCGAATGATCTCTTCCGTATCCATTTCTTCAAGCTTTACGCTTTGGTATTCAATTTTCAGACGAGGAATGAATTCAAGATTTCCCACTTGATCCAGCGTTTCTTTCCTTCCATGCGTTTCCAGCAATCCAATTTGCACATTAATCCCTTTTTTTATCAGATCATTGCCTTCTCGAAGCATAGTATAGGTTTTGCCTACTCCCGGGGCGGCCCCGATGAATATTTTAAATTTGCCTCGTTTAATTTTGTCTATTTTTTCTTCCATTTCTTTTTCGCTTAAACGCTTATATTTTTTGGGTTCCTTCGATTGTATATTTGCGGGAAGAATGCGCTCCCCTTCGTGTTCAGCCCGGTCAGCAACCAGAGATACGTCAATATTTTTCGTCCTTTTTAGTATATTGTTAACAATGGAGCCTTGCCAAAATTCTTGCCATCTTGTTTGTTTGGAATGTCCTAAAACGATTCGCGTGACGTTATGCCGGGTCGCATAGCTGACTAACGTACTTGGGATGCAGCGGCGGTTTTGAAAGGGAAGTTCTTCAAATTCGCCTCCCACTTTTTGGGTCAGCTTAATCACAGATCTGCGAAAAGTTGATTCTTCTTTCGATAAGTGTTTCTTAAAATTGCGAAAGGTAATAACCATAAGCTCCCCATTCAGACGCTTAGCGATCTGTTGGCCTCTACGCACGTAAATTGAGCCGTTCCAATGGTATTGGGTGGAAACGAGAATTCGTTCTGTTACTCCGGATGGTCCAATTAATCCCATTTCTTCCCTGTGCTCTTCAAGTGACTCATTCACATCTTCCGCTACGAGCCGGAGAGCCAGTTCACGAAGCACTCCTAAATTGCCTTGTCTAAAAAAAGCCGTATCTCTGTTACCTTTCAAATTCCCTTCTGCAAGACGATTCAGTATGGTTTCCGGAGTCACGTCAATAAGCCTTACCTCATCGGCCAATTCCAATGTATCCGATGGAACCGTAAATTTAACTTCGATACCGGTTAACTTTTGAGCAATTTCGGTATAACCTTCCAGTTCATACACGTTTACCGTTGTTATAACGCTAATATCATACCCCAGTAAATATTTAATATCTTCAAGCCGTGTCGGAAAGCGGGATCCAGGTCGATTATGATGAGCAAGATTATCAACAAGGACGACTTCAGGATTTCTTTCAATCAACGCTTCCAAATTTAGATCTTTAAATTCCACCCCGTTATCAGACCAATGAATGCTGGGCACTCTCTCTAGATCACCTAATTGATCAATCGTTTCGGGTCTTTGGAGAGTAGAAACCCCGCAAATGACAACATCAATTCCTTGCCGTTTTAAGGTATGTCCTTCTTGAAGCATATGATAGGTTTTTCCTGAGCCGCTCACTGCACCAATGTAGATTTTTAATCGTCCACGATGCAGCTTAGAAATCGAATATAAGATTTCTTCCGGTGATTTTCTTCTATAATTTTCCAAATGTTATTTCTCCTCCAAAAAGGAAATGAATAAATACAGGCAAAAGCCACCTCCGTAGAGACGGAAGCGGCCATTATTTTATAGCTTTATTTGCTTTAACAGTTCCAAATTCAGTTGCATAACATTGACCCTCGGCTCACCAAACACACCTAACTGCCGGTTCTTGGTGACAGAGTCGATCAATTGATTGAGAGCTTTTTCGCTCATTCCTGTTTCCCCACTGACTCTCGGCACCTGAGCTTTTGCGGCTTCCGGAGACAAATCCGGGTCAAAGCCGGACCCCGATCCCGTTACTAAATCTGCGGGAATGTCCTTCAGATTCGGGTTCTCTTTTTTCAGGGCGTCTATCTGATCGGCAACCGATTTTACATAATCATCGGAAGCCACCGCCGTATTGGAACCGGCCGAAGCAGTCGGGTCATACTTGGCAGCCGAAGCCCTGGGATGAAACAATTTCGGCGACTCAAAGTTCTGGGCCAGTAATTCCGAACCGATCACAGTGCCATTCTTTTCAATCAAGCTCCCGTTCGCTTGATTCGGAAACATCACTTGCGCAAAACCTGTTGTAACTAATGGATAGATAAGCCCGCAGATGAGCATAAGCACCACGGATACTCGAATAGCTGTCAGAATCATTTTCATTTCGATATCTCCTCACGTCAAGTTAGACGATGTGCAGTCCTTGAATCACCAAATCAATCACCTTAATACCTATGAATGGAACAATGACACCGCCGATGCCGTAGATCAAAACATTCCGGGAAAGCAGTTTATCTGCTGACATGGCACGGTACTTTACGCCTTTCATGGCAATCGGAACCAAAAGCGGGATGATGATCGCATTAAAAATCAATGCAGACAAGATCGCTGATGTCGGCGAAGCCAGATGCATGATGTTCAAAGCCTGCAGCTGAGGCATCGCCACAATAAACATCGCCGGAATAATCGCAAAATATTTCGCAATATCATTCGCGATAGAAAAGGTCGTCAATGCCCCGCGCGTAATCAGAAGCTGTTTGCCGATCGAGATGACAGAGAGCAGCTTCGTCGGGTCGGAATCCAAATCGATCATATTCGCGGCTTCTTTGGCAGCCATGGTTCCTGAATTCATTGCAAGACCTACATCGGCTTGAGCTAAAGCAGGCGCATCATTTGTACCGTCACCGGTCATTGCAACCAGCTTTCCTTCCTGCTGCTCCTTTTTAATGGCAGCAATCTTGTCCTCTGGCTTAGCTTCGGCAATAAACTCATCAACACCGGCTTCCTTCGCAATCGTTGCGGCTGTGAGAGGATTGTCTCCAGTACACATGATCGTTTTGATCCCCATGGCCCGCAGTTCGGCAAACCGTTCTTTTAGGCCCGGTTTCACCGTATCCTTTAGGTAAATTACTCCAAAAATGCGATCGTTCACCGCTACGGCCAGCGGGGTTCCTCCGGCTTTGGCAATCCGGTTTGAAATTTCGTCTAAATCTTGAGGGATATTGCCGCCTTTGTCCGTTACATGTTTCTTGATAGCATCGACCGCACCTTTGCGGATTTGTGTACCATTTTTCAAATTAAGGCCGGACATTCGGGTTTCCGCTGTAAATTCGACGACTTCTGCATCATCGTATTCACTGGATTTCCATGATTCTCCTAGTTTACCCGCCAGTTCTACAACGGAGCGGCCCTCCGGAGTTTCGTCCTTCACTGACGCTTGAAGTGATGTAAAGTTAATCTCTTTAGCCGTTGCTCCAGCGACAGGGAAGAATTCGGACGCCATGCGGTTCCCAAAAGTGATCGTTCCTGTTTTATCCAAAATCATCGTATCGATGTCGCCAGCAGCTTCTACCGCTTTACCGGACATAGCGAGTACGTTAAATTGGGTAACCCGATCCATACCGGCAATCCCGATAGCTGAAAGAAGGCCGCCGATGGTCGTCGGGATCAGACAGACTAACAGTGCAATCAGGGTGGCAATATCAAGCTGCACGCTCAGATACTGTGCCATCGGTACCATCGTCATGATGACAATAAGGAAAATTAAGGTCAATACAGCAAGCAAAGTCGTTAAGGCTATTTCATTGGGCGTTTTTTGCCGTTTCGCGCCCTCTACGAGCGAAATCATCCGGTCCAAGAAGGATTCACCGGGATCGGTCATTACTTTTACGACGATGTAGTCGGAGGCTACCCGGGTTCCGCCGGTAACGGAAGAAAAGTCACCACCGGCTTCCTTAATGACAGGAGCGGATTCCCCTGTAATAGCCGATTCATCAATAGACGCAAGACCTTCGATGATTTCTCCGTCCGAAGGAATGATTTCCCCAATCTCCACGCGGACGATATCCCCTTTTTTCAGCTGAGTGGAGGATACTTCTTTATAAGTACCATCCTTCTGAACCAAACGAGCCTTTGTATCGGATTTCGTTTTCCGCAGCGTATCCGCCTGCGCTTTGCCCCGACCCTCGGCCAATGCTTCGGCAAAGTTTGCAAACAGCACTGTAACAAGCAAGATAAAAAATACTGCGATATTATAACCCCGTCCGACATTCGTAGCACCGAACAGATCCGGCGCAAACGATAATAACAGCGTAATCACCGTACCGACCTCGACCACAAACATAACCGGATTTTTAATCATGACGCTCGGATTTAATTTCTTAAAGGCATCAATGATCGCCTGATTCATAATTTCTCTCGTTATTGTTCTTTTACGAACATTAGCCATATAGATCCTCCCTCAATTTAACACCGACGTTATTAGCGCGGC
Organism: Paenibacillus gyeongsangnamensis; assembly: GCF_027533625.1. Classification (GTDB taxonomy): domain Bacteria; phylum Bacillota; class Bacilli; order Paenibacillales; family NBRC-103111; genus Paenibacillus_G; species Paenibacillus_G gyeongsangnamensis. The sequence goes on from NZ_JAQAGZ010000008.1 coordinate 206,485, forward strand.
ATTGCTAAGTGTTCAGCAATCGGTCCGAGTGCAAGGGACGGGAAGAATGTAAGTGCCCCAACGACTAAGATGATCATAATTAGAATCCCTGTAAACAAAGGCGTATTCGTCTTGAGCGTACCCGTCGTTACCGGAACAACACGCTTGGTTGCGAGTGAACCGGCAATGGCCAGCATCGCTATGATCGAAACATATCGCCCCACCAACATCACTAAACCGATGCCTAGGTTATAAAAATTCGTATTCGCGCTTAATCCGGCAAAGGCGGAACCATTATTTGCCGCGCCTGACGTAAATGCATACAGCACTTCGGAAAGACCATGCATACCTGGGTTGGCGATGGCCGAAACCGATTCCGGACGTACGAGCGCCAAAGCGGTCGGCGCCAAAATGATGAGCGGATGGATCAGAAGCGCTATCGCAGCCAGCTTTACTTCTTTGCCTTCGATCTTTTTACCCAAAAATTCGGGTGTACGACCGACCATAAGACCGCAAATGAATACGGACAGAATCAGATACATTAGTCCGTTCAATAAGCCGACGCCTTTACCGCCATACACGTTGTTTAGCATCATTTCTGCTAGCGCAACAAACCCGCCCATCGGGGTAAGGGATTCATGCATATTGTTTACGGTACCCGTCGTGGCTGCTGTGGTTGCTGCGGTGAACAAAGCCGATTCGGACAATCCGAATCGGACTTCCTTACCTTCCATGTTGCCGTGAACGCCGAGCGCGTCCAGAGCTTTAACTCCGTTGTATTCAGCTACAAATACGGTAGCGAGCATGACCAAGAAAATAATTCCCATAGCTGCAAATACGGCCCAACCTTGCTTCTTGTTTTTAATCATCAGACCGAATGCATACACCAATGCAGTTGGCAGTAGCATCATGCAAATAGTGTGAACCAAATTGGTCAGCGGTGTCGGATTTTCAAAAGGATGAGCCGCGTTCGTACCGAACCATCCGCCGCCATTGGTACCGATATGTTTTATCGATTCAAGCGAAGCTACTAAACCCCTTGTGATGGTCTGTTTGGCTCCTTCAATCGTCGTTGCATCCACTGCCCCTTGGAATGTTTGAGGAACACCTTGAAACACTAAGAACAAGGCCACAATGAAACTAAGCGGTAAAAAAACGCGTGTAATGGATCGGACTAAATCGACGTAATAGTTCCCCAGGTTATCCTGACGGCCAATCAACCCGCGAATGAAGGCAATCGCCAACGCGAAGCCGGTTGCAGCGGATGTAAACATCGGAAACGTAATCGCCAGGAGCTGCGAAAGATAAGAAAGTGCATTTTCCCCGCTGTAGGCTTGCCAGTTCGTGTTTGTAATAAAGGATGCTGCCGTGTTAAAAGCTAATGGGGCAGGCATATTATCGATGTGATCGGGATTTAACGGCAAAAACTTCTGAAGCCGGAATATTGCATATAGGAGCATCATCATGATGAAGTTGGTTAGAAGCATGGCTCCCAAGTACTTCTTCCAGCCCATCGCTTCACCTTCGTTCACACCCATGATCCGATAACTCATCCGTTCAAAAGGACCAAAGAAGCGATCTAGACCGGTTTTTTCATAGTCGAAAACTTTCACCATGTAACTGCCCACCGGCTTCACAAGAAGCATGATAATAACCAGTGTGATAATGACCTGCACTAAACCCATACCCATGGTAGGATCTCCCCCTGCTAACGTAAGTTCAATTGGAATCGCTTATTTAAAATTTCTCCGGCTTCACAAGTACAAAACCAAGATACAACATTAAAGCCAAAGCTATAATTCCGATAATAATCATGGAGCTGCCTCCTTAGAGTTTTGCGAAGCAAAACCTGCTTCGTAAGCATCAACCTTAAGCTTTTTCACAAAATTTTAGAAATCCCCAAAATCCCAGGAAAGTAAGGACGAATAAAAGCACCATTGTAAAATCGTTGTACATGGCAAACACCTCCTCCCCAGTTCCCATCGCTGAAAATATTTTTTCAATATTGTTCCGTAATTACAAAAAAATATACATGCGGTTCAAATTTTAACCAACCAGTGAATGAATTAAAAATGATACTTCATCATTATTGGTATGGATCACATGGCTTGCCCCGATTCCTTTGTATATCAACCGGGGGTTATTAGAATGTGTAATCACATAAATTGGTTCGGAAGTCCAGTTTCGGCAAATTTGGATATACCGGCAGCATAGGGTTAAACTATTTTCAAACAAAAACACTTTTCCAATTGGGAAATTCGGCATGATCCACATATTCAGTTCAGAAGTATCGACCATAATTATGTTTTTTGCGCCAAGCTTCTCTAACCTATTTTGTTCTCCTTTGTTGTTAACGATAGCCACAAACGGCAACTGATGTACCTTCAATTGGCGGATAAAAGCTTCCCCTATTTTGTTCGGGGCCGAAACCAGAATGAATTCTTGCTGCTTTTCCATGTTATTCTCCTCCAATTTGACAGAAGAGAAGGCAACAAAAAAGAAGCCTGCGATAAGAGATGAACTCTTATCGCGGCTTCTTAAGGCACTAAAAATAAAACTGTGCCTAAACGCGATAATCGTTGCCTCTCTCGGTACGCTTACGAGGTTAGCTGTCGGATTCGGGCGTGAGAGTCGCCCTACCTAAAGCATTCAAAGAATGCCTAGGATTCACCCCATGGAGTCATGATCACTCATCTTTTTACGAAAAGAGAAGCTATCATGTCTGCCGTTGGTTCCCCCGTTCCTTTTCCATTCAAGGATTCAGCGAGAAGATGCAAATGGTATCATTTTTTCAATAAAAGACAACAAAAGACCACAGAGGTCTAAGCTCTGTGGTCGTAACAGCCGATCACAAGCTTCATCATCCTCTCTCAAATGCAAAGCATCTACGAAATAAACCGGTTCATTTCGTAAAAACATTGCTGTTCTACGCTTACGAGGTTAGCTGACGGATTCGGGCGGTGAGAGTCGCCCTACCCAGAACATACGAAGTATGGCCTAGGATTCACCCCAAGAGATGCATATGACGGCTCTCACACCGTCAATACATCGCTTTAATGGTTCCCCCGTTTTCCTTAATATTTAAGAAAATTAAGCGATTAGAATTTGAAAACTTTGTATTAAATCATGATTTGAATCTTACTCCTGCCGCATGCTCTTGTAAATATATGCTTTCTTTCAAATCTGGCTTTAACAAGGATTGCGGGGGACCTTATCCATTCCAATCTCCCATTTTCTCCACTAATCTCAATATTTCTCCTGTTTACATGATTTCCATGAAAGCAGGAGCATCACGTAGATTTTACATAGATAATAAATGCCATATCATGATGAATCCGTTTCCATTTACTTTAAAAGTTAAAATATCGAAAATAATCTCTAAATTTGAATTTTACTTTATTTACCGCCAGGCGTAATATACATTTCAACACCTTGATATTACATTTCAAACGCTGAATTCCCGAATAGGGAAACGGGGGAACCAACAAACCATTTAAGTTCCATATGGTTTCATGGGGTGAATCTTAGGCATACTTCGTATGCCCTGAGTAGGGCACTCTCAAGCCCGAATCCGACAGCTAACCTCGTAAGCGTATTGAGAGAGAACCACGATCGTGCCTCTGCAGCTCGTTTATTCACTGTGGAAGAAGCCCGAGAGTAGAGTTTCTCTGCTCTATGGGCTTCTTTTTGTTTTCAAAAATTGATAAAAAAGTTGAGGAGTGTAGGTTGTCATGATGAAATTAACGGATCCCCTACCCGATTTGACCGAAAAAAGATTAAAGTACAACAAGATTGGCTCTATAGAAATATTCCGATTAGACTGCAAAATAATAGAAAACTGTTTACCTCATATTAGTAGTGAGTGTATCTGCGGATTACTAAAAATCTCAAGTAACGGCCTCGCCGGCTGGGGGGAATACATTTTGCCTTGCACAAAACAAAACTTCGACATCGTCCAATGGGCTTCTGTCTTTGTAAATATCAAAGGTCTCTCCATCCCCGACGGTATGTGTTACGTCCAAAGCAAGAATGAGAATTGGGGTCAGGTAAGAAAAGATCTCGCGGAAACCGCTTTGATGGACTTGGATTTTCAACTACAAAATCCTTTTAAAAGACAAAAATACAATAATATTACATTGGAGCGTTCCTTCTTGATCGAACATTCGCAAGCCTACTTTTCTTTTTAAATCTAATGATCCCATAACGAAAGTAAGTGTTTAAAGATGGAAGAATTGGTTCAACAAATAGAAAAAGCCTATATTCAATGTGAATCGGTTGTTATGAACATACAACCAGAACAGACCGACATTTGTATCGATTCGGGTGAGAAGCTGGAATTAATTCGTTTCGAATGTGATATAGAAAGCAAGTTTAACCATAATTAGCAGCCTCGCGGCGTTGGGGAAATACTTTATTTTTAGGGTTCATTTCGATTTTCGTTTTTTTTACTGGGGATAGAATTAATTTTTGGATTCTATGGTTAAGATGTTTATGATCTATACGTCTTAAATTGACGGAAGAAGGACACAAAATTGAATAATCGTGAGATTAAAGAAAACACAAACGAAGAAATAAATTTCATACTTTATGCTTGCGTGGCGAGTCTTTCAGTTTATTTTGTGAGTACACTTGCAGCTTTATTGATCGGACTTTGTTTTCATTGATGATTTGGAGGGAAAATTCGATGCTTGGCTTCAAAGAGCATGGTAAAGAAAATAGCACAACGGTATTATTTGTTCATGGTAGCTGTTTAAGTAACTGGATGTGGCAGCCTCAAATTGAGCAAATGAGGAACTATCACTGTTTGGTTCCGGACTTGCCTGAACATCAGGGAAGCTTCTGTGAAAAACCCTTTACAATTTCCAATAGTGCTGAGCAGCTCGCCGAACTAATCAGGAAAAAAGCGCACGACAAATATACACATGTAGTAGGGCTATCTCTAGGGGGGCAGGTAGTCATTCAATTGCTTTCCATTGCTCCGGAGCTTATCCAATCCGCTATGGTTAGCGGCGTTTTAGTCAAACCGGCCTTGAGGGCCAAGCTTCTTCCTTTTGTAACTATGCTTTGCTCCCCTTTTCAGAGCAATGATTACTTTTTACGGACGAAGCTTAAGCAGCTTGGAATCCCCATGATGTATTTCAATGAATTCAAGAAGGATTCGTTGATCTTGTATGGGAATCCACTCCAAAGAATACTGAAAGAAAATGCTGAGTTTCGCATTCCTACCAATATTTCAGAATGTCCTAGTCGTTTGCTTTCTTTAGTCGGTGAGAAAGAATCAAGGTTCATGATACAATCTTGCCGGGACATTGGAGATGCTTTTCCTAATTCTCAAGCTTGCGTTGTGGATGGAATGAAGCATCATTGGTCTTTTCATGCACCCGCTCTATTCACAAAAACCGTTGTGTCATGGATTGAAAGTAAAAAATTACCGAAGGAATTGCGGGCCCTCAACTAACATTCAAATAGCCAGATAAAGCACAGTAAAAGCATTTTCGTAGACTTGGTATTCAATTTCTAAATTTATTACATGGCATATTTCGGAGGATTTATGAGAAAAAGATACATTGACCATTACAAAGCAGAGCAACCTAAGAAATGTATTGGGTGTATTTGGGGTAGATGGGACGGTATGAAACAATATTGTTCCAAAATTAATTGTGTTAAGCCTGCATTAATTGAAAAGAAAAAGTTACGGTGATGTTGAATTAAATGAACCCTGAGTTCTGATGATCGAATGCCCTTAGAATTTAAAACGGAAAGCTCAAGGGCATAATTTATAGGTTTGGAATTGGAATTGCTTCTCCCAAATTGCAGACTTTGAATTTAATTCGTCTTTTCTTACAGAAAAGAGGGAATCGAGATGAAACCAATGGATGTAATGTTTGGTTGTGCCCAAGGCTACTTAGATCCATTTACTCTTCAAAATAAATGGTTTGGGGCTGTTTGGTGCTACAGAGATAACCTGCAAATGGTTATGGGATATTGGTTTGCTGATTCACAAACTGATTTATTGAACAATGTAAGGAAAGCCGGGTGGACTCATTGGATTGATGATGCCAGTTCCATCAAACTAAAGAAGGTATATGATTCTATTCGCATGGAGCAAGAAAAATTAGATTGGCAACGCCGCTCTTGCCTCCGATTGTCTGCCGCGTTCCGTAAACCTTGGAAACATGTGAAACCGGGTTGGTATGTGCTTCGTTCCAATCGCGATTTTCCTACTCATGTCTCTGCGATACAAAAAAAACGTTATACAGTATGGTTAGTACATGTAGCAGTATGCGAAAATGAAAAGGATTTATTTCGCTTTATTGAACGAGTACAACGACAGCATTCAATCAAGCTTTATTCTGAACCATCCTTGATCTTCTCAAATGTTTGGAGAAGGTAATGCCCCAACATTAAAATTTGTTAATGTTTTTTTGGGGTACTTAGTTTATTTTTGTTTAAAGAGTAGATTATATTCCGAATGAGAGTATCGACTAAGTACGGTACCAGTATATAACAAAATATTAATGCACATAATAATTGTTAATTCAGGAAGGAGGGTTATTCATGCATTCATCATGGATTCATCCAGTGCTTTATGTCTTGGCAGTCATCATGATTTTATTTGCATTTATCAATTTCGAACATGTCAAAAAGTTCTTAATCGGTCGCCCGATGCGGACAAAAGAACTTCACGCAAAACATAATAAGCTTTTCTGGTTAATTGCGTTGCCGATTTTATCTGCTGATCTATATTCATCTGTTGCATACGGGCCAGAAGCAGGAGTTACTGAGCTGGTGAGTTTGGGGCCATCGGTCAAGTGGATCATTCTGCCGATTACAGCGGCTACCGTTATTCTTCTTGGAATGCTCATTGTATCGTACATCATGGGGGTTTTGGCTTATCCAAATGGAGGCGGCGGTTATACCATTGCGCGAGAAAATTTCAAGAAACCTTGGATGTCTTTGATTGCAGCTAGCGCCTTGTTAATCGATTATGTATTGACCGTTGCCGTATCCGTATCAGCAGGCATTCAAGCGATTGTTTCCGCTTATCCGATCGTAGGACATTACCAAACATCGTTATCCGTTTTTTGTGTCATTTTTATTCTGATCGTCAATTTGCGTGGCTTGTCTGAATCGGCCACGATTTTTGCTTGGCCAAATTTTCTCTTTATCATCTGCATGATTATCCTGATCATTGCTGGTTTTAACGATGAATTCCAACACGGCTTTATTCAGAGTATGACTCCTCCATTAGGAACGGTACCTACCAACTTAACGATACTTATCATTCTAAAAGCATTTAGTTCCGCATGTTCCGCTTTAACGGGTATTGAAACAATCTCGAACGCTGTACCCATATTCCGAGATCCGCCGGTAAAAGGGGCAATTAAAGCTTACATCACAATGGGGTTATTAACAGGTGTAACATTGATAGGATTTGCGTATCACTTGTATGTCAAGGGAATACCGGTTGACCCAAATAACACGATGTTGTCACAGTTAGCAACAGTATACTTTGGACATGGACTATTTTATCAAATCATAACGTGGTCAACCTTTATTATTTTGATTATAGCCGCGAACTCCACCTTTACGGGCTTTCCGCAATTGACTGCATTAGTAGCTGCAGACGGATTTTTACCCCGTTCCCTGATGATTCGAGGAGATCGTCTTGGCTACTCAAACGGTATGATTGTCTTGGCTGCATTGTCCGCATTACTGATCCTAGCGTTCCATGCTCAAACGAATGCTTTAATTCCCTTATTCGCTATTGGCGTTTTTGCCGCATTTACTGTGGCCCAAATTGGCCTAACCCGTCGTTGGCTGAAAGTCAAAGGATCTCTTTGGCAATTGAAAGCATTGATTAATGCAATAGGCGCTGTGATAACGGCGTTAGTTTGTGTCGTATTTGCCATTACCAAATTTAAAGACGGAGCTTGGGTAGTATTAATAGCTCTTCCCCTAATTGTCTTTGCTGCGATGGCAGTACGAAAGCATTATGATCGAATCGCAGATGAACTGCGGATTGATCTGAAGACCATGCACCCTCAAAAGCACCGGATGTTGTCGGTTGTATTAATATCAGGCATACATCGTGTGGTGTTAAACAGCATTTCTTTTGCCCAAAGCATGCACGAAGAAGTCATCGCGCTGTATATCGGTTTCGATGACGAGTCGATCGAAAAAATGAAAATGAAATGGGAAGAGTGGGACTCTCCTTGCCCGTTAATTACGATAAAAAATGAGTATCGTTCCTTGTTGCAACCCTTATCCAGTTTTATCAATATAGTTGAAGTTGCGGAAGGCGGAAAACCCGATCACATTCACCTTATACTTGCTCAATTTATTCCAAATAAATGGTGGCAGTATGCACTTCACAATCAAACCTCTTTGCTAATTAGAGCCTGGTTCTTTAAAAATAAAGATGTAATAGTCACTACAGTACCTTATCACCTTCATAATTAGGGCTTGCTGAACGATACTTTTTCCAGACTAACTCGCGAATAGAAGCCTGGGCATGACGATTCTGAAAAAAAGTGCAAAAAGAGCTCGTAATCGACGCTCCAAGTTCATCACCATGAACTGGAGGGCGATTACCGTCATATGTAGCTCCTTTTGCTCGGATGAGACCCAGACCAAATCGTCGCTTCCCTTCTCCGAATTTGCCTTCTATTGCATTTCGTTCAGCAGCATCCAGGCGTTCTTGTTTGCGGTCCGTCTTCTGGCCTTCTACGGTTGGCCGGCCCAGCGCGGGGCCGCTCAGTCGGATTCCCAAGCCTTTGCAAAACCTCAGAATCTCCCGGTTGCGGTAGATTTTATCCGCCAGAATCACGGCTGGATACACACCGAACCGCTGTTTGTAGGCTTCGACCGAGTCTTGCAATGTTAGCGCTTCGTTGAACGGGTCCCATTCCATCGCTTCGATCCAGGCGTACCCGCCTACCAGACTGGTTGCCACCTTGGCCCCAAACTCCACGTTGGCTCCGGCTTTGCCACGAACGATAGGACGAACATGGGCTGATCAATGCTCACGATTCGATGCTCTACCCGGTGGACGACTTTCTCCATCATCTCCCGTTGCTGTCGGTACAAACTCATGAATCACCAGCAGACGGCGATACACAGCCTTCTTCAGCACCGTCAAGGGCGTATGCTTCGTTAGAGCTCCTCAATGATCCGCAGGTCCCGGCTCACATAGCCCAGTTGCTTCTTCACGGCCTTGCGAATCGTCTTACCTTTGGGCTGGCGTTGCTTCGATTCGTTCAAAAATGCTTTGCGGGCCTGATTCCGGTAGGTACGCGGCTTTTCCAAAATGCCTACCAGCGGCCGGTGCAGCGTGTCAATGATGGTTTCCAAAATCTCGCGGGCATGATTTAACAGATGCAAGTCCGTGGGGTACTTGATGTCGGCAGGCGCACAGGTGGCATCCAGCATTAGGGTACCACGGTTGCTCTCGGAGGCCGGGGTCATTGACGTACGGGAGCATCTGCAGAGTCGTCTCCCGATCACTTAAACCCAAGCGCTCTTTGATCAGGAGAGAACCGAGTGCAACGCGTACCGGATACGCTTTTTGCCCCAACCTAGGGGAGCCCAAAGTCTGGACGTACTTCTCCTCGGCTTTGTCCCAAGGGACGAGTTTGGCAAGCTGAACCCATCGATTGTTGGGATTCAGTTTCCCGCCGAAGGGTAAATAAAAGTTTTCCAGTAGGTTAGGGGTATCTTCGGTCCGATGAAATACGTTCGCTTCCTCCATCTGCAAGGGTTTTGGCTATTTTCCGGGTATTTCCTTGCATATGAATTCGACAAAAATGGCTTTCAATCCTTGTGGGAGTTAGAAATTTCGTTTGTCCAGCAAGCCCTAATTAACTCATTGACTACCTGGATTTGAGTTAGCATGGTACGATGGTATATCCCCCTACGTTTATAGAAAATCAGGTTTCCATCTGAATATGTTCAACGCGGTTTGAATGGTATTTTCCACATTGTCCATTCCTGTACCGGGTTTTAATATATTGAAGTAGTCATAGATTCGCTGCCTTGACCATTTTTCCAATAACAATGGAGTTACTTGGTGTATTAATACGCCGGTTTCATAATCATCGCCTGGTTCAAATCGCCCCATGAAGATATTGTGAACGTAAGAAGTTCCATGATAGAGCGTTTGATTTTCATCTCGATTTGCTTTGTTATCAAAGTAAGTCTTCCCGTTTGGATCGTGTGACGGTTCCAAATCGAGGTTGCGTTTATTGGCATCATGCTCTTCTGGTTTAACTGGTATCAAATTAGATAATCGATTATCGTGTTGCCATAGATTTACATGATTTAGAATAGTTCCTTCGGGTATTGTTCCATTTATGTGGGACCAGATCCAATTTTGTATAGGAATACGCTCATACAAGATTTGCCGATGCTCGTTTCTCACCGGCATACCGCTGTTGTCTAATTTTGGCCGATACCCTACAATAGATGGAAGATTTCCAGCCTCTTCGTAATGAGCAATAAAATTAGAGTAGTTTTCCCTTTGAATCAAATTATGCCACCGTTGAACGATTTTGAATACATCTTTATCGTTGTCTATGTAAGATGGAATTTCCATTAATACACGGCAGGCATCAGTAAGTAATCCCACACGCTTAACTAAAAGAATCGCACGATATGGATTGTTTTCATCTTTTCGGATTTCGTGAATAATTTCTTTAGTCGTAGTTACCACCTTTAACACCTCTCGCCAACCATTAATGATGGTAGTATGTTCATTTCGCTCGAAAAAATTTAGGAATAATTCATTGCCTAATTCTCTAATAATCAATCTGCTTATCGAATCCGCGTAATTGCGGCATCGAAAAGGCATTGTTTTTGCAATCGTTCCTTACCATTTGCGTAGCTAAGGGAACGGAATGCATAATAACAACGAAGACCCGCAAATCAGTACTAACTTTCGATGGCGGCTTTTTCTTATCTTTTCAAGTGATAAGGAATAGTCGTTATCACAATATCTTTATGCCTAAATAGCCAGGCTCTAATAAGCAGCGCGCTTTGATTATGCAGCGCAAAGTGCCACCACCGCCTTGGAATAAATTGAGCAATTACAAGATGAATGTGATCTGGTTTTCCCCCCTCCGCTGCCTCAATCTCATTGATAAACCGAGAGAGTGGTTGAAGCAATGAACGATATTCGCTTTTAAGCGCAACCAGATTACAGGGGGAGCCCCATTCATTCCACTTCTTTTGGATATCCAAAATAGATTCGTAATTAAATCCTATAAATAAAGCGATAACTTCTTCGTTCAAACTTTTGGCAAAAGATTATTCAGAACGACCTTGTGAATACCGGATATGAGTACCATGCGCCCTCCGCGAATTTAGTGACGCTGAATATCGCAGTAACCAGCATCGTTACGCAGGCCCCGATCGTATTTATCGCAGCCTTTATTCGTCATTTATTCCCTTTCACCTTAAATCAGTGCCAAATTAACCAAATTGCGCGACTGTAAACGCAGTAAATACGCCAATGGCGAATAAAGGAATAAGGGCGTTGGTCTGTGAATGCTGCAATGAGAATCGCAGCCGAAGCAGCTAAAACGATCATCCCATTTGAATAACCGAGCCGATCTCCCCGGATAGCGAAAGAACGCGTAAGAAAAAAATTTTATTAGCTTTTACTTATATGTTTCCATTGCTTCCTGCGTTGACATTCGCAGATGACGGCACAACCATCGCTCGGCTGCAATCTGATATCGATGGCGTTTGGGTAATGCTTGCGGCTATTCTGGTTATTTTCTGCAGGCCGGCTTCGTATTGCTAGAGGCCGGGTGAATGAAGAATGCTTTTTCAATCTCTTGATGACATACGCCAACAATTTGCTGAAAATTCGGATTCCATCGCAACCTGTCTATTCGGGGGAAGTTAAGCGTTAATTAGTCGATTAGTGTAGTAAAGCTAAGGATAAATGTTTATTCATCTGTCAAAAATAAAATTATTAACTTATGAAGCATACTACGAAGGGGCATTCGAAGTGAGAAGACTTACCGATGAAGATTACAGAAAAATGCATGAAAAAGAAGTACGCAATAAGCTTGAACGTTTAATTAAGACAAAAGAATTTAAGACTATAGGGAAATCAACTACCGTCTGTTTATTAGAATTAAAGAATGGGATTGAAGTGATCGGTAAATCTCAATTAACCGACTATGCGCAATTTAATAAAGATATCGGGGAGTTCTACGCTTATGAAGATGCTCTTATTGAGTTAAAAAAAATTTGGGGACTTATGATGATTTTAAAAAATGAAAATTAAGGAGGACTTGTAATGTTTGAACAAATAAAATCTGCATTTAAGGATTATTTACTTCAGATACAAAATGGCGATTCTGATACTTCTTTACATGAATTAGGATTTTTTTATCCTCTCAATAACGATAACGAAGAAGTTAATGAACAAATCTATGATGAACTTGATTCCATTTAATATTCAAGAAAGGACATGATTGTTTGCAAAAAATCGTACAATTTTTTCCCAATATTTTTACTTTAGCGAATTTGAGCAGCGGAATTGTTGCATTGGTTCTGATTGTCAATCATTTATCGCGATATGCTACTATCCTCGTATTATTTTCAGCACTTTTTGACTTGTTTGATGGAAAAATAGCCCGTAGCCTCAAGGTAACAAACGGGTTTGGAGTTGAGCTGGATTCATTAGCTGATATCGTCAGTTTTGGGGTAGTACCCGCATTGGCCTTCTATGAAACCTCCACTGAACATTTTATATCTGCACTCGTTCTTATAATATTTCCTATCTCAGGTGCGCTTCGGTTGGCCCGCTTTATGACTCATCCGACACAAGGATATTTTGAAGGACTTCCCATTACGGCTGCTGGGCTTACTTTGTGTTTGCTATTGTGGCTGCCGAATTATGTTAACGCGAAAGCGTGCATAGCGCTTCTTTTAGCTTTTTTAATGATAAGCAAAATGCGGATCAGAAAGTTATAAATTGGTAAAATAAGCAGACACTGCGGCATGATCGGCGTTCACGGAATTTGGTAAGTCAATTTTATAAAGATCTCCTTCTTCCTTAATGCCAAACTGTTCGGCCAATTTAACCAATAAGTGAAACATCCGTTCACGAATTCCGCCAAGAGCGAGCTGCTCCAGCAAGTTCGCGATCTTTCAGCATATAAAAAGTTAACAAAGTAATCCAAATGGTTAATCAATGTTTTTTACCACTCGACGGATCGGCCGCTGGATTCAAAATCCGCTCAAGTCTCAACCAAAGCAAGCTCGATTGATTCAATTATCTTTCTCATGTTTCTGGCTAGCCTTATCACTTTTCCTAAAACCAAAATCGAATATTTTATCAAGAGCAACCGCCGCTGCTTCTTGCTTTTTGACCATCGTATGCGAATAAGTATTAAGAGTTGTTGTAACATTGGAATGTCCAAGCCTCTGAGAAATAGAGACTATATCGTGATTATCATTAACTAAGATACTCGCATGTAAGTGACGAAGATCGTGAAATGTCATATCCGGCTCATGTGCAGGTTTGTATTTATGGCAAAGCGTCTTCCATGCTTTTAGCACTTTGGTGCTTTTAGCTGGAGTTCCTTTTTGCGTTGCCACAACGAGGCCGTTATCGTCATATGGTGTGCCTTTTAGAATTGCGTATTTTTTTTCAATCTCTTGTTTATAACGCTGTTCTTTTAGCATCTCTGTTGTATCAGGGGATATATGAATTTGACGCCTGCTTTTTTCCGTTTTCAACTCGGAATATGTGTTTCGATCTTTTCTTAAGTTTCGCCTAACGTAAATGATTCTCTTATCAAAGTCAATATCCGACCACATGAGACCCAAAATTTCGCCTTGACGCATACCGGTCATAACAGCTAAAAAAATTGCGATCCAGTATCTCGACTGTCCTCTTGAACGCTCGAGAAATTCTTTAATCGACTGTTCTGACCAAATTAGCCGTTCGGTTCTCTTCACCTTGGGTTTATCAACTTTATCTGCCACATTTTTGGTTAAGATTTCCATTCGTACAGCCGCATTGAGTGATGCATTCACAACTGAATAAACTCGCTTTACTGTTTGGTCGGATAATCCTTTATCTTTTATGTGTTTTATAAATTTCTGAATATGCAAAGGACCTAAGTTGGATAACAGGTATTTTCCTAAAAATGGTTCTATATGAATGCGAAAATACGATTCATACATCTCGCGAGTTGAATCGGCAACTTCGTTCTTAAGATCTAGCCATGATGTAAAATATTCAGCGTAGGTCATACTGGATTCTTTCACGTATTCGCCTTTGTTGAGTTTCGTCGCGATTTCATCCATAGCTTTTTTGGCATCGCCCTTGGTACGAAAGCCGCGTTTGGTTACCCGTTTACCATCCACCATGATTTGAAACCAGTAGGGGTTCGATTTTGCTTTTTCGTTCTTATAGATACTTGCCATGATAGCACCTCCACCCCCAGATTTATGCGATGCCGGATTGCATCAAGAATGCATCAACATGCACCCGACATTAACAATCTACGCGTAGAATCTAGGTTTTATGATATAAGTCGCTGCCCTTCATAATTGTCACCCCTCCTTGCCCGGGTTTTTGTATCATTTACAAGGTCTAGGGATACAGTCAAATCCAGTTTATGAAGGGAGCATAATGTTGGTGCGTCCTACGGAAAAAATGGGCGATGCCGCGGTTTTACAAGGTTTTTGCCCACGGCCGGACAACAAAAAAGCCCGTCTGACGGACAGACGGGGGCCGAAAGCCATGGAAGCTACGCCTGGTCGGCGGGACGGACTTCCAGCTGAGCGGTGCAAAATTTGCAGCGGACGGCCTTCTTGGGAATTTCAGACAAGCATTCCGGACATTCCTTCAGGTTCGCCTTCGGATCGGGCTTATCCTCCTCCTTGCGGCGGAACCGGTTCAACTGCTTCACCACGACGAAGATGACGAACGAAACGATAAAGAAATCCAGCAGCGTATTAATAAAGATGCCGTAATTCAACGTCACCGCACCGGCTGCCTTGGCATCGGCCAGCGTGGCATACTTATAGCCTTTCGCATCCAGCCGGAGGAACAGATCGGAGAAATTGACCCTGCCTAGAAGCAGCCCGACCGGCGGCATGATGATATCGTTCACGATGGAAGTGACGACCTTCCCGAACGCGCCTCCGATAATGACCCCGATCGCCAGCTCCACCATGTTGCCCTTCATTGCGAATTCTTTAAATTCTTTTATGATTTTGGACGCCATTCCTTGCTTTGCCCCTTCCCTGAATCTATCGTGCTCTGATTATATTATACGTTTCGTCAAAAATCGATAGTTTCGAAGCAGCAAAAATCCCCCGCCCCTGATTTGCTTCGGGGAGAGGGATTGAGGCATCTCGCGGACGGATCGCCGTTATTTCTTGATGAACTGCTGCGTAAACATCTTGCCGCAGGAGCCGCCGCTCACAATGCCGACGCCGATGTGCGTAAAGTCCTTGCTCAGGATGTTCACGCGATGTCCCTGCGAATTCATCAATTCCTGATGCGCAACCTCCACCGTCTGGTTGCAGGCGATGTTCTCGCCGGCTGTCTTGTAGCTGATGCCGAACCGTTTCAGCATGTCGTAGGGCGCGCCGTAGGTAGGCGATTGGTGGGAGAAGTAGTTTTTATCCGCCATGTCCTGGCTCTTCAACCGGGCAGTGTTCGCAAGCTGCGGATCGACGGTTAACGCCGGCAGACCCGCTTCGGCCCTTGCCCGATTAATAAGATCGGCCATTTGCTTCTCCTCCGCGGACGGCTCCGGCACCTGCGATCCCGGCTCGTTATTAGGCGCCGTCTCCGGTCCCGGATTCGGCACAGGAGCGGGCTCAGGCGCTGGTGCTGGCGTTGGAGCCTTTTCCGGTGCCGGCGTTGGAGCAGGCTTCTGCGGAATTTTCAGGTTGCCGTATGCCCACAGAATGGACTGCAGCGTCCGGTTATCCACCGCTCCTGTAACCGGCAATCCGTACGCCTTCTGGAACAGCTTGACGCCTTTTTCCGTTTCGGAGCCATAGGTGCCCGTAATGTTACCCTGGAAATACCCAAGCGATTTCAGCATTCCCTGGACGGCATACACATCCGGTCCTTGAGCTCCCCGGCCGAAGCCGTAAGCGGTAGCAGCCGTCAGAAGTGCGATGAGCAAACAGATCGTCAGAACGAAGCTGGTTTTTCTTTTGCGTAAATGATGCAGCACGTGAGAAGGTCCTCCTGGATCGTCATGTTGACAATTCAAGCATCCCCCGGGTTCATCTTTTTTATGTAAGTTTTCTCCATTCGAAGAAGATACAATCGTGTTTTAGCGGTTAAAAATGAAGAACCCGCCGCACGCCTTCTCCAGGCTGGCAACGGATTCTTTGAAGCTTATCGCTTCGCTTTACGGGTCAGCGCGGCCGCGAGCGCGGCTAATGCCACCACCAGCGAAGCGATGGACAGGTACAGCGGCGCGCTCGACGCCGGAGCTGCCGCGGCCGGAGCCGCGCTGGCCGGTGAGGACGGAGCCGCCGTGGCGCCATGGCTGTCCGCAGCTGCGCCTGCCGGCTTGGCATTCACTTTGGTCACGGATGCCGGCTTATCGGAGCCTTCGGCCCCTACCCATTCGACGACGCTGCCGTCTTTATAGGTTTGGTAAGCCTTCCAAGTAAGCGCTGTGGCATTATCCGCCACCTTGCCCTGCATATAAAATTCCGTGAACTCAGTAGCTCCCAAGCCCTCGCCCGTGGTCGTCCACACGACGCCGGTAATCTTGCCGGAAGCGTCCTTCGTGATGTCATATTTCCAGCCCGGCTTCGGCTCGAAGCGGGAAACGGTTACCGAGTCGACAGGAAATTTTACCTCCACCTTCGTGGTCGGGATATCCTTCTCATTCGGCACGCGCACGGCGAACTTCTCATAGGCCCCCTGAGTCGTTTGGACCGGCTGAACCGTGACGTGAGCGCTTGCGATGCCGGCCGTCAGCATGGACAGCAGCAGCGCCGCCGTAAACAGCATGTTGAATTTTTTTTTCATGATCGTTATTCCTGCCTTTCAGCGGTCATTATTCACATATTTAATGTAACGTAAACCGCCGCGGACAGGAATGACTCAACCGGGCTATTGGGGACCTGTTTTTTGACTGTTATGTGTCAGGCCGTGACGGACGGCATAAGCAGTCAGCTGCACGCGGTTATCCAGGGACAGCTTGGCCAAAATATTTTTGATGTGGTTTTTGACCGTATTTTCGGTAATGCATAGCTCCTCTGCGATTTTGCGGTTCGTTTGCCCGCTCGCGACGCAGATGAGAATTTCGGACTCCCGCTGCGACAAGCTCCCCGGGGGAACCTCGGAAACCGGCGCTGCACCAGCCGAACGGAAGGATTGAAACAACCGGTCGGCCATGCTCCGGGAGATTTCGCTCTCTTCATCGAGCACTCCCCTTAAGTAAGCCACCCAATCGTCGGGATCCATATTCTTGAGCAGATAACCCTGCGCCCCGTACCGGATGGCGGTGAATAAATCCGTTACGTCATCGGAAACCGTCAGCATGACGACTCGGATAGGGGGATAGAGCTGCTTAATCCGTCTGGTCGCCTCCAAACCGTTCATGCCCGGCATTTGGAGGTCCATCAGCACGAGATCGGGAAGCAGCTCCCCGCACATCGCCACCGCTTCCTCTCCGCCGGTCGCCTCTCCGATCCATTCGAAATCGGCTTCGCCTTCCAGCACCGTTCGGACGGCGCGCCGGGCGAACGGATGATCATCCACTGTAAGTACGCGATATTTCATCATTTCTTCTCCTCCCGCAGCTTGCCGGTCACAACCAGCTCGAGCCCTCCCTCATTGGCTTGCAGCAGAGTGAGCCTCGCGCCGAGCTCCTGCGCCCGTTTGCGCATAATCGGAATGCCGTAGCGGGTCCCGCTGTCCCCCGTCTCTTCGTTCCACCCGATGCCGTTATCGGCGATTCGCAGCCGCCAGCCCCCTCCCGCCTCGCCGGAGCCAAGCGTAATCCACGCATGATCGGCCCGGGAATGCTTGCGGATGTTCGTGAAGGCTTCCCGAATGATGGAAAATAGCTGCACCTCCGCGGCAGGCGGAATGTTCCGGATCGGCAGCTCGATGGACGGCTCGACCGCAATCCCGCTGATGCCGCTCCATTCGTCGAGCCAGGCGCGGAGCCGGGCATCGAAGGAGGCGCCGTCTTCAGGCGGGGTCCTCAGATTGAAGATCGCCTGCCGCAGATGGTGATCGATCTCCGTCACGGCCGAGCGGGCTTCGCCGATCTGGCCTTTCTTAAGCTGTACGTTCAGGAAAAATAACATTTGCGCGATATTATCATGCAGCTCCTGCGCCAGACGCTCGCGCTCCTCGAGCACGGCGCGCCTCGCCTGCTCTTTGGAGAGGCGTTCGTTCATGACGCCGATACGGTGAAACATCCAGTTGGCGAATAAATAGGAGAGCACCAGCGTCAGCAGCGTGATGTACATGTTGCCCGTTTCCATCGACAGCTCCTGCAGCAGGAAATCGTGCCTGACGTACTCGAACCCCCCGATGAGCAGAGGCGGAAGGAGGATGGTCAGCCATTTCAAGGTTCTCATGGACATGCTTGCCGCCTCCCTTCCGTCCCGGTTAATGTCAGGCGGGCCAGCTCGATCCGGCCTTCGATCCCTTTGAACTCCGCCGTAAGCCATTCGGAAGCCGCCCCGTATTCGTCGATCAGCCCGCGAACTCCAGGCCTCTCGGCGGATTCGCGGCTGATCATAATATCGCCACCCCGGCTCATCGACTGCGTCCGAGCCGCCAGATTGACCGTGCGGCCGAAGTAATCGAGCGTCCCGTTCGAGTTGACGGCGATCGCCGGCCCGTGGTATAGACCGAGCTTGACAGTCAGAGGCTTGTCCTGCCGGCCTTCGTTCAGACGCCCGATGTTCGTCTGGATGTCGAGCGCCGCCTTAACGGCGTTCTCGGGATATTCAAAGACCGCCATCACGGCGTCGCCGATCGTTTTGACGAGCGCCCCCCGGTTCAGCTGCACCCAGTGCTGCATAAAATCAAAGTGGCGGCGTACCTGACCGTATGCTTGCGCGTCCCCGACCCGCTCGTAAAAGGCCGTCGACTCCAGCAGGTCGCTGAACAGCAGCGTGACGCTCTCGATGCCGACCTGCCGGCCCGGAGCCAGCACCTCGGAGGAGAACATGCTGCGGAACTCGTGCATGGCCGTCACCTTCGCGGCGGTGACGGTATCGTTATCCCAATCGGCCTGCTCAAGGGCGACGCAAATGGTTTCGCCGCTGCGGTTGACAAGCCGCAGCAAGGTTCCCGGGGCGGGCTCGGCGAGCTCGCCCTGCGGCCACCCTCCGGTGCCGTAGACGAGCTCCTGCGCCGCGTCCGTCCCGGCGGCCCCGCCGGCTGCGGAGCCGCGAACGAACCGCATGATGCGGTTCGTTCGCAGCGTGCGCAGCCTGAGGGGGCCGGGGGCCGCAGGGTACGGCACGCAGGCCTCCGCCCCGTGCGGGAGCACCGCCTGCACGAGGATGTGCGGCGTGATCATCGGACCGCCGACGCAATAGACCTCCTTGAACGCGCGGCGCACGTTCGGGTGGACACTGAAGCATAGCTCCACGTAGCGGTCGAAATTCGCTTCGTAGTCAATGCCGCAGAAATCGCAATGGAACCGCGGATCGATTCCCGACAGCGCAGCTGCTCCGCCCTTGGATACACGGCAATTGGGGCAGATCAAATGCCAGCTGAGATTGGTGATGCCGAGCTTCGTAGCATGCAGAAACATACGCAGCGTCGCTTCGCGGTCCGACTTCCAACGAGCTGCCAGCAGATAGGGCTTCATATCGACGACCTCATCGTCCCCGCTGCGGATCAGATGATCCTGAAGCAGCCCGGTCAGCTCGCTGTTCTCCCCGGTCGCCGTCAGCCGCGAGATCAGGGAATCCAGCTCGACCGCATTCACCGGAGACGAGGAACGGACCTGCGGAAGCAGGTGGGCTTGTCCGCGCCTCTGAAGACGAACAGTCGTCTCCAAATAGTTCATAGTACTATGCATCGAGCGCACTCCGACCATCGGGATCGCCGCCAACCCCAGCGGATTCGCCGGCGTAAATTCAGCGAACAGCCGTACGAGCGTAGACTGCGTTCCGTCCGGAAGCCGCTCCTCCGCATCCTCAAGCTCGATGCCGCCGACGAACCGCTTCAGCGGCCCGCCTGCGTATTCCCGGACAACGGAATAATTCCGATCCCGAATCCATTGAAAGGGATGCTCCTCCCAGCGAATCGGCACGACCCCGGCGATTTTCGCCGACAGTTCCTGATAGAAGGAGCTTCCCTGGAACCGGTACTGCCGGCTGCGCAGGGGGAACAGCCCGATTACCCGGTTCAGATGGTCCGTTTGGCTGAGCAGCTCCCATACCTGCCTGCGGGGCAGCGGGAAAACTCGCTCGAGCTTATATTTTTGGGTCGGCAGCGCCATGCTATCCATTCCTCCGTTTAAGTTCTCAGATCATTATACACCGAAGCCTCCCTCGCTTCGAGAAGGAGCCGGAACGGTGCATGCTTTCTTGCGCCCTTGTGTGGCATGGCTTTCAACAGAGCCTTATCCTTATTTATCGTAATCCGTTGACACCGCGTGAATAATATTGTATCTTGAGCATAGAAATAAATTATTACCTGGTACTAATATCTGATACTAAGTTTTCAATCAAACGATACAAGAAGAGGTGATTCCTGTGACCGTTTTACCTTCTAACGCAGCGAATGCGCTGAACGCAGCTTCCGGTCCTTACCGTTCCCGGATCACCGCCATCGGCAGCTACGTCCCGCAGGGCAAGCTCACGAACGCGGATCTGGAGAAGCTCGTCGAGACAAGCGACGAGTGGATCGTGCAGAGGACCGGCATCCGGGAAAGACGCATTTGCTCCCCAGAGGAGACCACAAGCACAATGAGCGCGAAAGCGGTCCGCAATCTGATCGAGCGCTACGATGTGCAGCTGGACGATCTCGAGATGCTGCTCGTCTGCACCAGCACGCCCGATTTCATGTTCCCGTCTACGGCTTGTCTCATCCAACATCAGCTGGGGCTTCCGCAGGTAACGGCAATGGACATCAGTGCCGCGTGCGCAGGCTTCCTCTACGGCCTGCACCTCGCCGACGGCATGATCGCCTCCGGCCTTCACCGCAAGATTCTTATCATCGGCGCCGACGCGCTGTCCAAAATAACGGACTATACGGATCGTACGACCTGCATCCTGTTCGGAGACGGCGCGGGGGCTGTGCTGCTCGAACGCGATCCGGCGGATGCGGAGGCGGAGCCGTCCTTGCTGGCTTACGCCGGAGGATCGGACGGCAGCGGCGGCATCCATCTGTATAAAACAAATACGGCGGCAACGATGAACGGAGTAGCCGTCCAGGAGAAGGATACGATCGTTCAGAACGGCCGGGAGGTTTATAAGTTCGCCGTGCAAACCGTGCCTGCGGGCGTGGAGCGGCTGCTGCAGCAAGCGGGGATTGGCGTGGAACGGATCGACTGGTTCGTGCCTCACAGCGCGAATCTGCGCATTATCGAATCCGTATGTGAGCGCACCGGGCTCCCACTGGAACGGACGCTGCATACGATTGAGGAGTTCGGCAACACCTCGGCGGCGACCATTCCTCTCGCCATCGATAAGGCGGAGCGGCAGGGAAGACTGAAGGACGGCGAGCTGCTGCTGCTCTACGGCTTCGGCGGCGGACTGGTTCACGGCGGACAGCTGCTTCGCTGGAAATCGTTGCGGCGCAGCGCGGCGGAAGCCTGACCCGGATAGCCGTCTCATTGCCGGGCCCTTGCAGGCAGGATGAAGCTCGGCCGCTGTGCAGGCTGCAGTGAACCTCCGGACGTAATGAGTGAATTTAGGTTCACTCCTTGTGCCCGGAGGTTCTTTATCATCTGCCGGCCGACACTCCATTAGTTATTATGCTGCGCCTTCATTGAGCCTGATTATCGGCCGTTCTGCGGACAATTCTTATCAACCGAAAAAGGGAGCCCATCGGCTCCCTTCAGCTTGACGAGAAAGTACCCATTCATTAAGATTGCGAAAAATACAGGTGAGGGGTATCCCCTGGAGGAGCGTGAGCGTTCGCCTTTGTCTGTGGGAAATTTCCGTTAACACTAGGATCATATCAAAATTTCCTGCAAACAACAGCGACCGGAAGGGGATACCTCCACCCATAATCCTTTTCGCTATGTTTCCCCGGTACTTTCTAGGGCAACCTCCAGGAAGCCCCCCGGCTCCTTTTCCTATGCTATGCCCGGTTTAAGCGAGCACTGACTATTTTCCTTCAGATCTGCTGCGTCAGCAGAAATAACGTCGCCAGCTGATCCACCCCGTCGCTCATCGCAAGGAAGAACACATCCCGAATGCGCGGGCTCGGCGTCAGCAAATAAGTATCGCGATACTGCCTTATCGCTTCCCGTTCCATGCGGACGGCCTCCTGAAGGCCTTCCCGATATGTCGTAAACCTGGGTACCGCGGGGTAAACATCGGGTTCGGACCCTTTCAGCTCCAGGTACAGCTCTTCCATCAATGCGTAGTGCTTTACTTCCTGCTGCAGCAGCCGTTCGAGCTCGAAGGCTTCCTCGTCGCCCGGCGTCAGCTTGAGCAGCTCCGCATACAGGCGGACTGAGCCGCTCGCGTGCTCCAGGCTCCACTGCAGCTGATCCAAAAATCGCCGTAAATCGCGGTAATGAAGCTTGTGAGACAGCAATAGCCGGTCTGAAGTATGAAGCGCATTCCATGGCATAACGCTTCCCTCCCATTCCCTCGTTAGGTGAATGCCTATACTATAGCGTATTCACCAGGGCTCGCCCATGCGACAGCCCAGAACAAGGAAATCTCCCGGCAGCAGGCTCCGGGCCTCGTCTTGCAGCCGTACAAACATTCGGGCTATTTGCGGAGCGCCTCGGACAACCAGGGTTTGCCGGGGACGCCCCGCCGAAGCCGGCGGATGCGGACCCCGATCATCTTCACCGCAATCTCCCGCTGGTAGCGGCTGATCGCTTCCAACTGCCGGCCCAGGTCCCCGGACAGCGATTCCGCCCCTTCGGCCATGTCCGCCATGCTCTCGATGATGCGCGCCAAAGCCCGCTGGCTTCGGGCCAGGGAATGCAGAACATGAAGCTTCACCCGGTTCTCCTCTTCATGCCAATTCATTGGTTGTTCTCGCCTCCGAACGGAAACAACGTACCGAACTGATCGCCTCCCTGACCGGCCCCGGATTCCTCCTCTTGGCTGCCCAGAATAATCTGAATATTTTTGGCGAGCGCCTGCTCCATCTTGGTCATGCCGTCGATCACTTCAATCAATTGATCGTGAATTTCGATCGTTTTCTTCAACTGCTCGCCGTGGTCCTCGAAATGCACGCCTGACAGATGCTGGCAAATCCATTGGCAGGAGCGCGCCGCCTCGACCGCCTTGGCTTCCAGAATAAGCGCGATGTTCAACTGAAAGTGCGAGGCTGCCATCAACATGCGGTGATAGGTCTCGTTTCTGCTCACCGGTCAACCCTCATTTCCTCGGACTATGCCGCTACTCTTCTTCATCCGGAATCTGCACCTGCTTGAACACTACGGCCAAATTATCCGCGAGGGCATCCTCGAAATCCGCCAAGCTGCTAAGGTACGTGGCGATGTTCTTGGTGATGCTCATCGAATGCTCGGTCAAGGCTTCAATTCCGTTGAACGCCGGATTCGTAGGCGGAATGTCATGAATCAGCTGCGCCATGCGCACGGCGATTTGCCGTTTGGCTTCGAGAATTTTGGCCATTTCCAGCTGGGAAGTCGCCATATGCTCTAACATGCCGGATATTTGTCGTTGCACAGGATAACCTCCTTCGGTTAACAACTACCTTACCTTATGCAGACGTGGCGTCTCCAGATACAGGGATAAACGCCCATTTTCACCAGGATACGGCTGCGCCGTCCTTGTCTTACAAGGACCAGCGCGTTATCTTAAATAAACTGTTGAGGATCGACGCCCCATTTCTCTATAAATTTCTGATGGTTGGTAACGGAAAGCCCCTCGAACCAATTCCTGTCTTCCTTCTTGAAGCTCGCGCTCCCATGATGGTAAATAAACGCGTCGCCCACCAGCATGAGGCGGAAGCCTGCCAACCGGGCGCGGAAGCAGTAATCGTCATCTTCATAATGACCGGGCGAAAACCGTTCATCGAGCAGCCCGATCCGGTCCATAAGCTCGCGGCGAAACAAAAAGCACAGCCCCACGATCCGTTCCGTCTGCATCCATTTGCCGCTGTCCGGCACGTTCATGCGCGCCGCCATATCCTCTACCGTCGTAAACGGTTCGGATATCTGCTGTTTGCCGCTGGCATAGTTGGTCATCGGGCCGACAATGCCGATGTCTTCGCTGCTGTACAGGCATCGCAGCATATTATCCATGGCACCCTGCGTCAGCAGCGTATCGTTGTTAAGCAGCAGAAGCGCATCCCCGCTCGCTATCCGCAAGCCGTAGTTGCAGGCTACCGGAAACCCGGTATTGGAAGGGAGGGAAACGAGCTTGACGCGCTGGTTCAAGCTGTGTTCCAGCGATCCGTCCTTGGAACCGTTATCGACGACAATGATTTCGTAAGGCGTTTGTACATGGTTGCGGATCGAAAGAAGACATCCCCTCAGCAAATCCAATCCGTTATAATTCGGAATAATGATGCTCACCATCTGCATTATGCGTCACCTCCGGCGGCAATGCCCCGTTTGCGCAGTTCATCCGCAAAACCGAGCCTGGCTCCCGCCAGTTCTTCGGCCAGCTTGAACGCCTCCACATGGTCGCCGATGATCAGATCGGCCACCTGATTGTGGTGCCCCTGGTTGGATTTGCGCCGTTTGTTGGCGCGTATGACATCTATACTGCCGGGGGAACCGATGGATAGACCGCTGTAAACCGCCTTTGCCTGCGCTTTGGGAGGCACGCTCAGCTCCTGCGGCCCAAGCACTTGAATCGCCTTTCTGGACAAGGCGTGCGGTACGGCGGTAAGCGAATTGGCCGCCAAATCCGGACGGCCCAGCGATGCGTTAAGAAACTCTTTCAAATAGGTGACTTGATCGCGCTTATGGAAGGGCTTCAGAAACGGGGAGATGTTGTTCAGCGACAAATCAAGTCCCCTGTCGACTCCATGAATGAACGGAATGAGCTTCTCTGCCTCCACCGGGATATCTCCGTCCAGGAACAGAACGATATCCGATTGCGCCAGCTTGGCGCCGACCACTCGGCCTACATCGTGGCCGAGGGGGTCCGGATAAGACAGCACGACGGCAGAGGGAATCTTGCGAGCCTCCTCAAAGCTCCGGTCCGTCGAACCATTGACGATCACGTAAGTCTCATCCAGCGGCAGCCGGCCCAGCTCCTTCAGCAGCGCGCCGATCGTACTTTGTTCATTCATCGTCGATATGACGGCGGCGACCGATTTGTCTGTAGGCAGCAGAACCCAGTCCGGCGCGGGCCGCCCCTTTGCGTGGAAGAAACCGCGAACATACCCGGCCGCCGCTTTGGAATAATGATGCCTAGGCGCGGATGCCAGATTCCTCCGCTTCACCCGATCGATCCAATACCGGTTCAGCGCTTTGGCCGGATTCGGTTCATGTGCAATAGAGAAGCGTGACGCGTCTCTTTTTCCCATGCGAAAGCCTTGTTCGAAATGGACCGAGGAAGTCCTGACTTTCGCCCGCTGCCGGGGGCGCTTGAACAGTACACGGCGGACCTGCCGCCGTTTTCCCTTTTTGGGCTCCGATCTTCGCAGCGGTACTGCCACTTTCCTGGAGATCGCAGCTTTCCGCCTGACCCTATCCGCAGCGGATCTCTTTTTCCGCGGTACCGAGGCCGCTCCTCTCTTGCCGGATTCCGCTTTGAGCGCGATCCGCACCCTTTTCCCGGTGACGGAAGGCTTCTGGAATAAAATCACAGTCTGACGTTTCTGCATGCTTCCTTCACCTCACTGCGTTTCGATTTCGCCACAAATCCGTATATCGCGCGCGATCGTCCGTCTTCTGCGTCAGCCAATGAATGGCCTCCACATGATCGCCGATGATCAGATTTCTGAGCTGATGCGTTCCGAGCCTTCCGGGCTTGCGCACACGAAAACGGTTAAGCTGCCCGACGTTGACCATATGAACCGCTTCTACCCGAAGTCCCTCCAGAATGGCCGCCGCATGCGCTATGGGAGGTACGGCCAAATGCTCCGGACCTATAATGGACAGCGCCTTGCGGCTTATCGCGTGAGGGACCGTCGTCATAGACGCGCCATGCAGATCCGGGCGGCCGAGAACCACATTCAGCGCATGTTTCGCCAGAACAACAGGATGAACCTGCGATTCGGTCACCTTGCCCAAATACCGGTTCAAGGCTACGTCGACTCCGCGCCGCACCGCCCGGATGAACGACTGCAGCTCGTGGGCCGGGATCACCATATCTCCATCCATAAACAGCAAAATATCTCCTGTCGCATGGCGGGCTCCAACGCTTCGGCCGACGTCATGTCCGAGCGGGCTCTTGAAATGGATGACCTTCACTCCCATGGACTGAGCCGCTTCCTTGGACCCGTCGGTTGAGCCGTTTACCACAACGATGATCTCGGGGTTGGCGGGCTTCAGCTTCTTCACTTCCCGAATAATGTCAGGCAAGGTCCCCCGTTCATTCATAACAGGTATGATGACGGACACCTTGGTGCCATGCCTTTTGACTGCGAACGTATTTTGCGATTGCATCCGCGAATCAACTCCCCTGGCGTTAACTAGGGAATGACGCCCCTACCCCCATTGTATGTCCCCAAGCTGCCATGGCGAGGGCTTCTGTTTAGTGTCCAAGAAAAAAGAACCCCCGATCCGCCTTGCGGTTTCCGGAGGTCCTTTCGGCTTTCGGGCCGGACCGGCTCGTTCGCGTCCACGTTTTTATGGTATGGGCGTTAGAGCAGTAATCGTGGTTAATTCCGATTGAAGCACTTGTTGATTGGTTACAAGATTGCCTGAACCGTCTATACCTGTAACCGTGACCATGACATTGGACGGCGAAACGCTGATCACGTTGATTTGAACCTCGTAAGCAACATTACCCGCAATAAAAAATTCTCTTACATCAAAAGATTTTGCAGCGACTACAAAATTGCTTACATAAGCGGGATAAAATACGGTCGAGGCCACGGAAGCGAAGATTTGCACCACGATCTGCGACGTATTGGACGCGTCCGCATTTCTTGTGCTTACTACAATATTGGAGGCGGCTGTACCGACAGCCTTCGTATTTGTGATTACTCCCGTAGAAAACGGCATTTCCATACCCCCTTTCATCAGTATTCAAGAGCCACCACATGCTGAGTTAAGCAAAAGATCAATAAATCACACGGCGTCTTCGAATCTCACCTCCTTCATTTCATTTCCTGTTAATCTATGTGAAAAGCGGTTCTCTTGCTTGTACTGGAATCTATTAGCCGACCTATTTAATAATCGTATGCTAGAATGCACCCGCCAGCCGCAACTGACGGGGCCATTGCCGGAGGCTCCCGGAACGATTCCAGGATAAATAAAAAAACCTATTCCATGCAGGTACTCCCGACCATACTTCTGCGACGGCCGCTCATAGTATACAAGAAACACTACAACATAGAGGTGCGCCATGAAGATATTGATTTCTTACTATGTCCCGAGCGGCGGCATGGAAACGTTAAACCGGCTGCGTGCCGAAGCCTTGGCTAAGCACGGAGTCGTCTGTCATCTTCACTATCAAATGTACGGCTCCGGCTTGCAAAATAATACGAGCAGCATACCTACCTTTATTACGAATAACGAGCTGGAACTTCAACATCTTCTCTTAACGGGGCAGTACGATGCGGTGATCGTTTCTCACGATTACATGATGCTGGAAAGGGTTCGGAGGTTAGGGTATCAGCGAATCGTGCTGTTTGAAGTTCAAGGCTTGGGCCAAAGAAGCGATGCCGTCCAGATCTTGCTGGCAGCGGCACCGTTCATCCGAAAGTACAGCAATGCGGTCTTTTACCCCCGAACCTCCCATCTGGTCGAGCTGTTTCGGGGCATGTTCCCGGACGTAGGGCAATTTTGCTTCCCCAATTTATTGGATACCGAACGGTTCCGCTATCGCCCGCTCCCCGTTCACCCTTATCCGATCATGGGTTGGGTCGGAAGGATCGAAACGAACAAAAACTGGCGCGGCTTTCTCCAGATCGGCTATCACCTGCGCGAGATGGTGCCTAATTTGCAGCTGTGGATGTTCCATGATTCGCAGCTGAATCAGCCTGAGGAGTTCGATGCCTTTCAGCACATGGTTGCGGCGCAAGGGATAGGATCGCATCTGCACCTGCTATCCAACGTGCCGCATCGCGACATGGCCGATTATTTTTCCATGATCGGCGATTCCGGCGGATTCCTCGCTTCAACCTCCATCCTCGAAGGCTTCGGCTATGCTGTCGCGGAAGCGATGCTCTGCCGTTGTCCGGTCCTATCCACCGACTCCGACGGAGTGAGGAGCTTCATCATTCATGACGTCACGGGAAAATTTTATCCGAGCGGTAACCTGGAGGCCGCCTTGACCCATGCCATGGATTTGATAACCAATGCGCAGCTGAGGAAGAACATTCGGGACAATGGCGAGCGGCACATTATGGAGCATTATTCTCCGGACAAATATTGCCCTCAATTTCTGGAAATGGTGCACTCCCTGGGGATCTATTAAAGCGGGCAAAACGAAGAACGACCCCTTCGCAATCAACCATGCGAATAGAGTCGTTTTTTTGCCGTTACCCCATGGAAGGCAAATCGGCTGCTTAGCCTGTCGTTCGATTATTGTCCGTTAGAATGCCTGTCGTTTGATTATTGTCCGCTACTCTGACTGCCGCTAATTGCGGCGAAGCGATGATCCTTTCCACCGATGGTTGAAGTCCTGTAAGGCGCCTTTGCGAGTCTCTGGCAGTAACGGAGACGGAGACCGTATCCGCTCCCAAATTCGACGTCGTCACTCTCACCGTCACGGCATCCAGATCGGAAAAAATATTGTCAAAGGTTTGCAATTGGTCGGGGCCGACGGCAACGAGGCGCTGCACATAAAGCTGCTGCACGGACGGACCGTCTGCGGCGTTCAGCGCATGAAACACTTCAAGCAGCACGTCGGCCGCCTGTGTTCCGACATTCGCCCCCCGTACGACCAACGATTTGATTTCCCTGCCGCGGTTCTCTATTGCTCCGGTTGTGAATATAGCCATCTCCATCACCTCTTCTGAAGATTTGCCGTTAGTATATGAAACTGTCATTCTATTCGATTGGACGGAAGGCTACAAAGGAGGGTCTCAGGAAAAATATGTTAATTCCCAGCAGTAACCGCAGCATACGTCCATACGCAAATAGTGAATCTAGCATATATTTAATATAAACCAGAAAGGAGGCGAAATCTTATGCCTTTCACAACAGGTTATATTACCAATACGAAAGATGTCGGCACCGCAGCTTCCAACGTCGTGGTCAATATGGTGAACGAAAACACAACCAATGCTGCTACGGTTGAAGTCAGAATTTTTTACAGCCTTGTCCCCGACGTTAAAATTCCGCTTTATGTGACGACGTTCACCCTTCCGGTCAACTCCATTAAACGCAACACTTACTTTATTCAAGGGGTATTGGCTTATGAGGTGCAATTCAATGTAACCAGCGTCACGCCTACGGACGTCGTTGTTTCTACATTCGGTTTGGATCAATTCGGCAATCTTGTAATTGAGCAAGGAATCATTCAATCCGATATGACAGCGATCTCCGCCTTGTCTCCGACTTCCTGACACAGCCGGTCCTCTAGTGTCATCCGTTGCCAGGGGTACTCCCTGGCTTTTTAGTTTCCGGAAAATGGTCTGGGTTCCGGTTCGCGTATCCGTCCATGCATCAGGAACCCTCTCACAAATTATTGCCGGCAAATATCGTCTGGGTTCCGGGCCGCGTGTCCATCCATACGGCTATAAAATCATTAGGGACAATAATATCGACATCAATAAAGTCTCCTATCAATGTTGTCGGAGTACTGCCGCCGGCATTGGGATCGAAGGATACGGTCGTGACTCTGGTGTTGGTAAAGGTATTGCCTCCGTTCATGGATTGCGCTACAAACACATCCAGGTTAAAACCGTTCAGACGATTCGTATAGTAGATGATGTTGACTCTGCCGGTTATCGGGGATACGGCAATGGCCGGGAAAAAATTTTGCGAACCTGCAGGACTATCCGTAACCTTCATAGGCGCAGTCCATGTCACCCCTTCGTCGAAGGATTTGGATATAAATATGTCCGCAAAGCCGAGCCGGTTGTCCTGCCATACGGCGTAAACCGTTCCATTGGTTGCGGTAGCGGAATTGTCCGTAGCCATATTCGGAAAGGTCAGGCAGCGAAAGGCATAATTCGGTACGGGCAGGGGAGAGGGCACGAGCGTAACGGCGGAGATAACGACCTCCGGTTGAAATGTCGCTCCGCCGTCAAGCGAACGGCGCATTTTAAATGCAGGAGCCGGGTCCAGCGTAATCCACCCTGCGTACACAATCCCGGTAAACCCGACGGCCACATCGGTACGTTCCACCAGTTCGGCTTCGTTGGATAACCGGATAGGCGTTTGGAACGAGATTCCGTTGTCGACGGACCGCTGAAAGAAAGAGACCGAACCCCCGGCAATATTGACATTAAATTGGTGATTGTAGGTGAGATACGCATTTCCCAAAAAAGGGCTGGCCTGCGAATTGTCGATACTAATATTGGTCTCATCGTTGTTTATGAACGTACCTTGGCCTTGCGCCACTAGGACGGGACCGGTGAACGTCGCTCCGTTATCGGTGGACCGGTACACACCCGTTGTTCCGCCGAAATTCCCTGGAAATAAATGGGCCGCCACAAGAAAGGTACTTGGAAATCCATAGGCTACGGTAGCGGCTTCCGCGCCGGTGAATTGGGCAGGCAGTGGCAATAGTGTATTGGACCATATTGAACCGGCATTCAGCGAACGATATAATCCGGTACGGGGCGATCCTGTCGTATTATCGGTTGACACGGCCACGACGATGTTAGCATCCAATAAATTCGCTGCAACACTTGGCTCATTCTTCGGGTTGCCGCCTGGAGTTACTTGGAAATTCGCCATATGATGAATTCACCTTTCAGGAAAAATTCCCCATTCGCTCAAACCGATCCGAATAGCACTTCCAACAGCTTTACGGTTCGGTAGAGCTCATGGTAAACGGGTTCCTCAAGAGCGGGTTCATTTCGAAAGGCGACCATTTCGTGGCCGACCGTATAATACACGGAGATGTTGGGGTTATCCGCTTTTCTTAACATCTTCGACATATTCTCTAAATCCATATAATACAGCATTCCGCCTTTTCCATACAGCATCGCGAAAGGCGTCTCAATCGTGTGCGCTACCCTGAATATCGCTTCCTTCTCATCCATTCCGGGCATGGCGATCACACGAATCCGAGGATCCGGTACGGCGGAAAGCGGTTTAACCGCTTCTTGACCGGTAGACAAATCCACAACGAGAAGCTGAAAGTTGCTGTAGTATTGCTCCAAAAGATTTTCCATCAAGTCTACGGTTGCCGGAGAACCGTCTCTTACCGGAAATAACACCGTCGTTTCCATAGGAATATTTCTTCGACGGCGAGCCTGAAACTTCGCGGTTTGGAAGGCGTTTCTCCAGCGCCGGTGCTGCTGGCTGGAATTTTTCAATTGGGCGGATACGCTGAAAGGAGAGTTTACCCGATAATCGATTAATTCCACGGGAATGTAGCGGGTCTCGCAATGGTCGGTCAATCGAAGAACATAATCGTAATCTTCTACGGGTTCCATTCCGTAGCCTTCAATAAGCTTGGCATACCGGCTCTTGTACATGAAAGATACCCCGATAATATGAAAATCGAGCAGCGCCTCTTTGGGCTTAGCCTGATAATCCCTTAATTGCGCTTGCACGGCTTCGTCGTGAAGAGGCCGGCCCTCATCGTCGATTTCACGAAAACAACTGTATGCCAGACCAAGCTCTTCAGGACCTTGCAGCAATTCTTTTCTCAGAAGACGGATAAACTGAGGATAATACAGATTATCGCTAGAAACCCAAGTCAAATAAAGGATTTCCGGATCGGCCAGCAATTCTTTAAATCCCCGGTTCAGCGCCTTGGCCACGCCCTGATTTTTCCTGCATGGGATAACCTTCACCCGCGGATCATGTCGGACTTCTTCATCAATCACATCCGCTACTTCAGGAGCGCCGTCGATCACGATAACGAATCTGAAATTGGAGTACGTTTGGGCTAGAACCGATTGGATGGCTGCGCGTAAATAAGACGGCTTCTGCTTGTAAACAGGCATGACAATCCCAACATCCGGCATCGAACATCCCCCTTAACATGATTTATATTAATGTATGCTTGCTTTTCATTGCAGTATAGGCCTTTTAAGTATTATTCCGCCTAACTATGCTAATAGTCGTTTCGTTTGGAATAGACACCTAATATACTGGATTAGATTGGATTAGATTGGATACGGGTGATCATGAACATAGGAGGAACAACAATGAGGGTTGTCATTCCAGTCGGCGCCTTACATTTGGGCGGAGGGTGTAAAAATTTGGCGGACGTAGCGAACGCTCTGCATACCCGAGGACATGATACGGAAGTGCTGGTACCCGAAGGGATGCCCGTTGTTTACGACGTACATTGCAAGTTAACCAGAATACCTTCCCTGGACCCGTCCTATATCCCTTACGGCGATATTGTGCTTGCCAATTTTTACACAACGTTTAAAGCTTGCTACGAAGCATGGCCCCGCCATTGCGTACGTTTCTCCCAGGCTTATGAACCTCACTGGGTACCGGATAAAGAATTCGCGTTATGGACCTATGCCCACGGGGTTCCGATCGTCAGTCTTTCCCATTGGCTCGACGATCAAATTTTTAATGATGTAGGGCAGCGAACATTCGTTCTCAATCCGGGTATCGATCCGCAAATTTTCTACCCTTCCCCTGTGCGCAAAAGACTCGACAAGGACAAGCGAAAAATCATTCTCTATTTAGCGCGGGATCCGGATTCAGGCTATGAATTGAAAGGATTTCATGATTTTGTGAAATGCATGGAATTATTTAAGGAAGCGTACCGCGGGAAATTTATCGTTTATATGGTTTGTCCCGAAAAAATATTGTCTCTTCCCTCGGGCATTCCGTATCGAACCTTCGGCGCCGTAAGCGATAAGGAGTTTGCAGAGCTATACCGGACCGCCGACGTCTTCGTCTCTTCCTCCTGGATTGAAGCTTACGGGTTCCCTCCGCTTGAGGCGATGGCTTGCGGAACGCCGGTGGTGACGACGAATTCCGGAGGCATATTGGATTTTTCGGAGCATTTGAAAAGTGCTTTTATTACCCCTCCGCGTGATCCCCGTTCTCTGGCGTTGGCTCTTCAGGCCGTATTAACCGATGAAGATTTATACCAGACCTTGATCAGAGGAGGGTTGGAATCGGCAAGCCGCTTTACGCAATATAATTTCGAACAGAGGTTTGTCAATGTAATGGAGCAGATTGTTCGTG
Organism: Paenibacillus gyeongsangnamensis; assembly: GCF_027533625.1. GTDB lineage: Bacteria > Bacillota > Bacilli > Paenibacillales > NBRC-103111 > Paenibacillus_G > Paenibacillus_G gyeongsangnamensis. The sequence continues at coordinate 240,063 of NZ_JAQAGZ010000008.1, forward strand.
AACGAAGCTGGCAGCGCAAATAAGGAGATGGAACGGATGCCTTTTACAACGGGATTAATTACAAATACAAGCGCAAACGGTACTGCAGCGTCCACTGTCGTTTTTAATGTATTGAATGCCGATCCGGTGTTCGTGACAATCGTTCATTTGCAAATTTTCGGCGTTTTAAACACGGACGTCCCGAGAATTCCGCTGCATAACGTGGGATATCAAGTTTTGCCGAATACCGTAAGCGTAAAAACGTTCAGTATTGGCGGTTTTTTTGCTTATGAGGTGCAATTTAATGTGATTGCCAGAACAAATTTAGGTGATACGGTTTCCATTTTCGGCTTGGATGCGTCCGGTAATCTTGTTACGGGACAAAGATATATTCAATCCGAATTTAAAGAGATCTCTCAATTAACTACGATTCCTTGATTCGAGAAATCCGGATAACAAAAGAAGACTACGCGGGGAATTCCACATAGTCCTAATCGGGTATCCGGCATGATGCAGAGTGAACGGTTCCTGCCTGTATGGCGGGATTTTTTTCTTTTCCGGATGGAATTCTCACTTCACGATGCGATTTCGTTTCAAAACGGCCATCATCGTTCTTGCCCTCTGTTTATAGTTCTGTACCGCGATCGAACGCCTGCCTTGCCGCTTTATTCGCTCTCGCAATTTGTTTTCTTTCAAATAACGGCGGACTAAACGCAGTGTTTCTTTAGGTGAAGAAGATACAATCAGATCTTTTCCGGGCCTTACTAAACGGCGTACTCCCGGGGTATCCGACGTAAGTAAAAATCCGCTGGAACCCAGGATCTCGTAAGTTCTCATCGTAACCATATCCTGATAATTTTGCAGGCCGATCATGATGTCGGATGAACTGTAAACCTTATAAGCCTTCTTGTAAGGCAAGTAGCCGTGAATCCAATTCCCCGGAATGTCCTTACCTAGGATAGGCTTCATTTTATCCCAGTCACGGCCGTAGAAATCAACGCGAATCCCTTGTCGTATAAGGGGGCGGATAAGTGTCCGAATCGATTTAATGCGGTAATGTCCGGGATATTGCTTAAGAACCTCAGGATAAGCATTCGCAACAACGGCGATAGAGCTGCGATATTTCGCGCGGGGCTTCGTTTTTCGATGCACGCTGGAATGATAGGCAAAATCCAAACGAGCTGCTTTGATCCCGCGCTTCCGATAAAACTTTACCTTCTTGGGAGAAATGGTGAAAACAAAATCCGGCTGCATCTTCTTGATTAAAGGCATCGTGAATCGGGAAGTGAAGTTCGGATCTTCCGTGGCCCAATAAACGTGCGGGATGCCGGATGCCTTTACATGCTCGCGAATCCATAGCTGCTTTTCTTCCGTTTGTTCGGGCCCCCATCCCATCGAAACGATGAGATCCGGACGAAAGCTTTCGATCATGCGGGGGATGTTGTCTTGCGTTAAAGGTCCGGAAATTTTCACCCGGTGGCCGGCGTCGCGAAACCCTTTCGGCAGCGTATGAATCCACACCGGATTGCTTTCAAGGAAGAGAACTTTCATAGAGAAGCCCCCTGTTTCAAAATTCCGTTTTTGCGGAGTACGCGAAGGATATATTTGGCGCGATGCATGTAACTGTGCTTTCGTACCGTTCTTTGACCGGAGTTTTGGATCTTTCGCCGTTTCTTCGGATGTCGCAAGTAATAATCGATTAATCGCAATGTCTCCTTAGGTGAAGAGGACACGACCAAATCTTTTCCAGGTTTGAACCATTTTCGTACGGCCGGCGTATTGGAGGTAAGGAGGAAGCCGCCCGAGCCAAGAATCTCATACGTGCGTTGGGTGAGCTGAGTCTTTTGATTTTGCAATCCGATAATAATATCCGTTGAACTGTACACTTTATTGGCACGGGGATACGGCAAATAGCCGTGAATCCAGCTTCGCGGGATTGTTCTTCCCAGGAAAGACTTCATCTTATTCCAAGACCTGCCGTAAAAGTCGACACGAATCCTTTTTCGGATCAAGGGCCGAATCAAAGTATTTAAAGAGGTGATGCGGTAATGCTCAGGGTATGTTTTGAGAATACGAGGGTATGCATTGGCTACAACGGCAACGGAGCTTCGGAATTTCGGGATCGGTTTGACCCGCCGGTGAACACGGGAGTGGAAGCCGAAATCCATATGGGCCGCTCGAAACCCAAGTTCCCGGTAATCCTTCACTCTGGCGGGACAGATGGTAAATACAAAGGTAGGCTTTACTCTCTGGATGTAGGGGATCGTGAACGTATGCGAGTGAGTAGGATCCTCCGTTGCCCAGTAGACATGGGGAATTCCTGATGCTTGGACATGCTCCCGTATCCATTCCTGCTTCTTCAACACATGTTCGGGTCCGCAGCCCAAGGTGATGATGAGGTCGGGACGGAATGTGGAGATGAGCCTGGGAATCTTATTTGACGTGAGCGGTCCGGATATTTTGACCTGATGTCCCGCATCCCGGAAACCGTTAGGAAGTCCATGGATCAATAAAGGATGACTTTCTAAAAAGAGAACTCGCAAAAAGGAATCACCTCTTTCCTATCAACGGAACAGTACCATAATTTGGTGCGGTCCGGTCCGTTTCATCACCCGGTATCCTTCTTTTGCCGGTACGGCGATGCCGGACCCGTTCGGCCTGCAGTATTCGCCCGGAGTACAGTCTCCGTTATCGCGAACGTGCATTTGACCCAGCAGCCCTACCATAACCCATTCGGTTCTAAGCCTTCTCGGTTTATACCGTTGATTGGAATCCCATACGGGATTAAGAACCGGCTGAAACTCGGTATGCTCCGGTTCAAGGAGTTTGCCTCGCGAATCGAATACGGCGGGAACGGTTGCTTCTTGATATTGAACTCTTCCCCATTCGTCCGTTACGTATTTAAAGGACCAATGTAACTCTTCGCTGTTCCCTGCTATGGAGGGCCGTGCACACGTAATGCCTAGAATGTATTTATCCTTGTCCTTGGCAATCCGGATTTTTCCCTCCGCGCCGTCAAAGGTAACGAAATATCCGCAATCTATTGGATTGCCGTTCGTGGTTTCGAACATCTCCGCGTAATTTGAGCCTCCCGCAAACCACGTCCTTCCGATAAATGCATCGCCCGCCGTACTGATTTTTGCCGCCAAGCCGCGATGAGCTTCGTCGGTCCCGTTGGCTAAGTGCCACGAATAGGCATCGGTCGCATCCCCATATTTACCTGCGATATAAGCTCCGGACAACCCCGCCGTACTCGTACCTTTCCCTCCGGAGTGGGAGGCGAAGCCACCGGCGGCTGTCCGGAATCCTTCGGCATGGGCACCCACGCCGCTCGCCGTAGAGTGGATTCCCTCCGAATGGGCGGCTAGGCCCCTCGCCGTTGTTGCCAGCCCTTCCGCATGCGCAGCGATTCCGCCGGCCTGTGTGCCTTCTCCCTCGGCATGGGAAGCGTCCCCTCCCGCTGTCGTAAGGGATCCCTCAGCGTGGGAGAAGGCGCCGGCGGCTGCCGTGCCTTCGCCTTCCGCATGCGAGGCAAAGCCCCCTGCCGCACTTTCAAAGCCTTCCCCATGCGAATAATCGCCTCGGGCCGAAGTAAAGCCGCCTTCGGCATGCGAGGCATTCCCTTCGGCCGTTGTGCTGTCTCCCTCGGCATGCGACGTATTTCCCCTGGTTTCGGTATTGTATCCCTCGGCATGAGAGGCATGGCTTACGGCTCTTGTGTCCTGGCCTTCCGAATGGGAGTATAAGCCGTTTGCTCTAGTGCCTCCGCCTTCGGCGTGGGAAGCCGTTCCCATGGATTTGGTATCCATGCCTTCCGAATGGGAGTATAAGCCGCCCGCTACGGTACCTCCTCCTTCGGCGTGGGAAGCATCTCCAATGGCTGTATTGATGTAGCCCTCTACATGCGCTGCATGGCCAATCAAGTTATTCGACATAAAGCTGTTCACCCCAATTGTATAAAATGATAACCCTCGCATAAATTCGCCGATAATTAGTTTTTTAATCCAATCTTTTATTCTATTTTTTCATATGATAGAACAAGCCAGAAAGAAGGAGGTGATTACGTATGACCAAACTATTGGATGCCAGAACGTCACAGAATGCCAGCACCGCTAACTCGATGTCCATTTCTTTCACTGCAATCAACGCCCCGCAGCTTTGGGGGCAGCAGACCTTGAATTTGTCCGGAGGAACAGCATTCACCGTACGCGTGGAATTCGCAGGAGTCATCGCTCTGCAACAGCCTCTCGTTCCTGTCGCTACTACCGCAACCGTCATCGTCGTGCGGGGGACTACGCCTTCCGATCTCATCATATTCTCGGCGGCATTGAATTTGAGCACGGCTCTTACGGGACCCCAGCTTCTTACGTTTGCAGGTTCCGATTTTAACGCGCCCAATATTTCGCCGGTCACTTATACGGCATTCGTCAGCGTCAACGCACTTGGCGTGACTCGCGTAGGACCCGAAAGCTTCAATTTGGCCGCTTATTCGGACTAACGAATACCGGAATCCCGGGAGGCTCCGTCTTGCGACGGGGCCTTCTCCTTTTTAAACGACCGAATAACAGGTTCAAAGATCTTTCCAAGCCAAGAGGGCATCGACGGGTGGATGATCTTTTCCAAACGTACGGACAAACGACGGATTGCTGCTGTCATGCAGCCCCTTAAATACAAGGACCTTGTAGCCCATCCGCTCAAATTCATCCGGCTCCCAGCCGCTCCGGTGCTCCTGATAGACTTCGCCCTGCAGGTTGTAATAGTCGTATCCTGATTGCGGGAAGAACCCGCTTGGAGTAAATACGATGATCCTTTTGACGGCAATCGTTTCGGCCATGGCCAATAGCCTGAGTCCATCCTGCTTGTTAAAATGCTCGATGACGTCATTGAGTAAAATCATGGAAAACGTCTTCGGCAAAAAAAGCCGGTCAATGGTTAAGGCATCGGCATGAATCGGGATGATCCGCTCCGAAGGATGGACTCTGTTTTCCAAATAAGGACGATGCACATCGAGCCCGACCAAGACGGGGCAATCAAAGCTGCCCAAGAGGGAACAAACGCCGCAGCCGATATCCAGAAGGCTGTAAGCTTTTTTGTTGACCAGCCCTTGAACCGCCGGTATGAAATTATTTTGCTTCGTCTCTACGATCATTCCTCTTCTCCTCCTCCTCCTCCAAAGGTTGAGCAAGCTGCGCAGCCATTTTTCAGCCGGCACCCATTTAGCCCCCCAGTTCTCTAACATAAGCCTCCAACGAATGGGCATAAGAGGATTGGATTAAGCGGATTTCTTGTTCAATCGCCGGCCGGTGTTTTAACGTCCCCATCCGGTTATGCCACCGGTATTGGATCAGCGGCTGGTCCAAATAGTGGAAATGCACTCTCGACAAAATCAGGCGCACCCACAGATCATAATCGTGCGTATATGGCAGAGCTTCATGAAATATACCTACTTGCAGCAGCATCTCTTTTTGGGCGACGACCGTACATCCGTTGATCGGATTGCCATGCCGCATCGCTCCGTACAAGGAAGCCACATTCGGGAAACGGGGTCCGACGTGGTACTCGGTGATTCGGTTATGTTCATCGATCAAATCGAACGCCGAAAAGCTGATCGAGGCGTTGCGGGAAAGCATAAACGGAATTTGTACCGAGAGCTTGTGCGGGTAAAATATATCGTCGGAGCTAAGCCAAGCGATATACTCGCCCGAAGCCAGGCGGATTCCATGATTCAGCGCGCTCGCCGTCCCGCCGTTGGCTTTGCCGATATAATGCACCCGGTTCATATAGGGCGCGATTTGGTCCAAATGCTGGGTCGAACCGTCGTCCACCACGATGATTTCGACGTTCGGATACGTTTGTTCCAGAGCGCTGGTAATGGCCTGACCGACATACGGATCATTGTAAAACGGGATGATGATGGATACTCTAGGATTCACGCCTCATCCTCTCCTTTCTCTTTATAGGCATCCGTTGCGAAAAAATGCGAGAATCTCTTCGGCGGATTGCTCGAACGGAATGACGGGCTGCCAGCCGAGCGACCGCATCGGCGCCGGATCGACCGGCGATACGGGTACAGTGCCGGACGAAGGCGGCCGGGCCGCTTCGCGCCCCGTCTCCGGCTGCGGCTGTGGCGCGAGCGATACTAATGGGGTGTCCGCCTGAGATCCGATGCGCCAACCTATCGGCGTGGCGGCAAGCGCTTCGAACCGGCCCGCCACCTCGCCGAGCGTACGCAGCCGGCCGGAACCGATTGGGTAAACCGCTCCCGGCGTACCGCTGCGCAGGATCAGCTCATAGGCGCGAACCGCATCCCGCACGTCGACGAAATCACGCACTTCCGTCGTTGACGAAAGCCGGAATGCAGGCTCATGGAGGCCGCGTTCCACGCGGACGACGTACGCACCGATCAATCCGCAAATGCCGTTGGAAAGACCCGGGCCGATCAGATTAGAAGGCTGTGCGATCATGACGGGCAAGCGGAAGAGCGTTCCCCAGGCACGGGCGGAGAGAGTCTGCAGGGTCTTGCTTAAGCTGTACGGGTGAGGAGGCTGCGGAGGTGCGCCATCGCTCAAGCGGAATCCAAGCATCGATCCGATTACCAGAACCCGGCAGCTCCCCGAACCGGCCCTCTGCAGGGCATCGAGCAGGTAAAGCGTAGACATGACGTTGATACCCATATACCGGAGCGGATCCTCCCACGAACCGGATACCGAGTTAAGTCCGGCAAGGTGAAGCAGCATGTCGGGACGTTCCCCCTCCAGCAGCCGGCTCACCTGCACCGGGGAAGAGAGGTCGCAGACCGCCTCCCGCACCTCTCCCCCTCCGTGCAGGGCTGCAGTGCCCGGCCTCCGTACGGCGGCGACGACCTCGTATCCTTGGGCGGCGAAGTACGAACATGCGTGCTTACCGGTAAAGCCGCTCGCACCGGTAATGACAATTCGGCCCGCGGTCATTCCGTCCGCATCCAATCCCGCAGCTCCGTCAGCATCTCGAGATAATCCGGAACTTCATAGCCGAGATCGGTTCGGGTGCTGGCGAGCGTGCGATCGAGTACGATGGTTTCATCCGGCTGAATGATGACGTCTTGTTTGTCAAATACTTGCCGGAACAGCTGAAGCAGCTCGCATTTGCTAACCGTGCGCGGAGCGGTAAGATGAACGAGCCCGCTGAGCTTCGGCCCCCGCTCGATAGCCAGATGAATGAACTTGGCCAGCTCCAGCGTCGTAACGCCGTTCCATGGCACCCGAACGAAGCCTTTAATGACTCCCTGCTGCTTAAGGAACCAACCCAGAAGACCGATGCCGTTCGGGCGGATTTCCGGTCCGACGATCGACGTGCGTATCGTCAGATGAGGCGCCCTTACCACCTCGCCAAGCGTCTTGGTCTTCGCATAGACCGAAGTGCCGTCGGGGACATGCCGTTCTTCATAACGGCCTTTCTCCCCGGAGAACACGCAATCGGTGCTGATATGAATGAGCCGGCCGCCCGTTCTTTCGGCGAGCCCGGCCAGTTGATGCGGAAGAATGCTATTGATGCGATAAGCCATGATTTCATTTTGCCGTGCATAATCGTTCAAAATCCCGACGCAGTTCACAATGACGTCCGGCCGTATCGATACGACCAGCTCCTCCACCATGACGGCATCCAGTGCGTCCAGGCGCAGTGCCGCACCGTAACGGTGAGGCCTGACCCCCGGTTCCTCCATTCCCGGATCGAGCCTCATATCCCGCTCCCGGATCGTATAATACACGTCGTAGGAAGTGCACGCAGCCAAATACTTTAACAGCATATGACCGGCCATTCCGCTGCCGCCGATCACCAGTACCCTCATGACAAGAACCCGCCTTTCGCAAGCATCTCGCGTATATCGTCCTTCGTCATGAGCGAATACGCGGATGTATATTCGTCGCCTTTTACTTTTGCGCAGGAAGCGTACCGTGCCTTTAACCCCGGAATTTCGACCGTCGGCAAAATAACGAGATAATCGTCATCAAATACGACCGTATTCTGAGCTTCGTATTCGGAGTAAAGAATTTCATGGATTTTTTCCCCGGGACGAACACCCAGCTCCACAACCTCAACCTGCTTTTTCCCCATATGCTCCATCAGCACTTCCGCCAGATCCATGATTTTGCAGGTCGGCATTTTCATGACGAAGATTTCGCCGCCCTTTCCTTCCGCCGTTGCCTTGAGCAGCAGCGTAATCGCCTCGTGCTGTGTGAGAAAAAACCGGGTCATGTCTTTATGCGTAATGCCGATCTGGCCTTTCTCCCCGATTTGCTGCTTAAATAAATGAATGACGCTCCCGTTGGTCCCGAGTACATTGCCGCCCCGCACACATACGAAATCCGTTTGAGTCTCGAGCAGGTTGGCGTAAATGATCAGCTTCTCGCCGATGGCTTTCGTCATTCCGTAGAAGTTGGAAGGATTCGCCGCTTTGTCGGTGGAGATGTTGATGACCTTCTTCACGTTATTGTCAATCGCTGCCTCGATGACGTTTTGCGTACCGATCACGTTCGTTTTAAGCGCCTCGTACGGCTGGTCCTCGCATACGGGCACATGCTTGAGAGCGGCGAGATGGAACAAATAATCCACTCCCCGGCACGCCTTCGTAAGCGCAATCTTGTCCCGGACGTCCCCAATGCAAAAATGAAGTCTGGGATCCTCAAACGCCCGCTTCATTGCGACTTGGCTCGATTCGTTCCGTGAATAGATGATGATTTCCTTCGGATCGCGCTCCATGAGCTGCGAAACCAGCTCCGTGCCCCAGGAACCGGTCCCCCCCGTCACTAATATAGTGCTGCCTTTGAACATGTTTATTGACCTCCCAGCAAAAATTTAACGACCTTGCTCGACACATCCGCATCCAAATAGCCTTGCGGCATGGCCCAATCCGTTTGCATATTCACCATAAGCTTGACGGCATCCGCGATTTGTCCCGCCTTCAGTCCCGTGATGACGTTGCTGCCGCAGTCTACCGTTTCCGGGCGTTCAGTCGTGTTACGCATCGTTACCGTAGGAACATGGAAAATGCAGCATTCCTCCTGTACCGTACCGCTGTCGGTCATGACGCACAGGGCATGGCGTTCCAGCTTAACGAAATCAAAGAACCCGAACGGTTCGTGAAATTCCACTAATGGATGCATCCGGAGCTCGCCGATTTTTTCGATTCGGGACCGGGTTCGAGGATGCATGCTGCAGATCATCCGGTAACCGAAGGCCTCGGCTACCTGGTTCAAACCGCCCAGAATCTCGCGCAGATGAACCGGATCGTCTACATTTTCGGCGCGGTGAGCGGTCACAAGAAAATACGATTTAGGCGACAGATTTAACGTTTCAAAGATACGGCTTTCATCTATGCTGGAAGCATACGCCTGAAGCACTTCATAAATCGGATTGCCGGAGACGACGATCCGGTTGCTCGGTACGCCTTCTTTAAGCAAATGCTGCTTGCTCTGGGGCGTGTAAGGCATATTGATCGAAGAAACCGCATCGATGACCTTGCGGTTTTTCTCCTCCGGTACCGTGAGGTCGAAGCAGCGGTTGCCCGCTTCCATATGGATGACGGGGATCCCCATCCGCTCGGCCACAATCGCGCAAAGCGCGCTGTTCGTATCGCCGAGCAGCAGTACTTTATCCGGCCGCTCGCGGAGAAGAATCTTCTCAACTTCTCCGAACATGGTTGAAAGCTGCGCCCCAAGCGACTGCTGCCTGTGCCGCAGGATGTAATCCGGCGCGCGAAGTCCCATCTCTTGAAAAAAAATATCGCTCAGGCTATGCGTGAAGTTTTGCCCCGTATGCACAAGGATATGCTTCTCCGCCAACTTGTCGAGCTTCTGAATGATCAGGCTGAGCCGGATGATTTCCGGCCTCGTGCCGAGAATCGTTACAATCTTCATTCCATTCACCCTCTTATGAAATGGCCGGCTGACGCCGGCGATTACCCTGCTCTTCGTTTTGGCCTTGCCCGGCCGCCTCGCCGGACGACTTCACCTCTCCGGGAGCTCCGCTTGCTGCCACGCAGCAGCCGTTTGGCCGCTTGACTGCGGATGGGCTTTGCCCAACGCGCCATACGGCGAGCCCTCCTCATCCGCCGTCTCACGAGCTTCAGCTTGCCCTGTCGGCCTTTGAGCTTGCGTCTGCGTCTAGCTTTACGCTCGCCATTGTCCTTCAATTTTTCCCCTAACGGGAGCTTTTCCAGTTCGCTGTCCGGCAGAGTGACGACGCGTGCCGGATCTTTCCCGTGCTTCCGCATGGCTGCAAGCGATGCAAACGGGTGCCGCTTCCCTTCGCTGAGCAGATACACGGTTCGGCCCGATCCTTTGGCGAGCATCACCGAAGGGCGATTTTCCCGGGTCGGCGGATCATGTTTAATGAAAGCACCCGTAGTAAAAGTGTGCAGGACGCTATCCGGGACAACCGTTACGTCTCTCCAGTTGTAGCGGTAATAATACAAGGAGTCTTCGGAATCAAACGGACGCTTCACGTCCCCCTCCAATAGAAAAACGTACTTGCTTCTTTCGCCCCTATAAAGGGCATCAGGCTGCAGCGGGGGCAGTCCTTGCTGCCTGCGGGCTTGGTGCAGCTCATGGGTACGCGCCTCGAACTGCGAGAAGAGCGGGTGAAGCCGCCGCCGGAATGCCTCGATCCCGAAGATGGCCTGAACGGCTTGGCGGCTCGCATGCCCTCTCTCTCCCAAGGCTGGCCCTATGTCCAATAATGTGAGCACACGGGAGGTCAAGCCCGCGATGTCGCCTTTCTCCACAATAAGATCCGCATTGCCCGTAGCATGAAGAATTTCCTCCAGTCCGCCCGAACGATAAGCTACAACGCTTTTGCCGAACAGCAGCCCTTCCATCGCCGTCATACCGAAGCCTTCGTCGATTAGGCTAGGAACGACGACAATATCCATTGCCGGGTACAAAACCTCGATCCTCTGCTCGAATCCGAGGTGATGAAAGCGGGCACCGTACCCCGATTGGTCGATGATGCTGCGGCAGCGATCGTAATAAGCTGCATCGACTACGTTGCCGACAATGAGAAAGCGGGTGTCAGGCCGCTGTGCCGCCACCTGTACGGCCATGGAAACAAAATGCTCCAGTCCCTTCTCCATGTAAATGCTGGATGATATATACCCGATTACCTGCTGATTTCCGGTAAATCCGAGCTCGCTCCGTTTGAGATGCCGTGCATAAGGCCATGTATCCGGATGCAGCTCCTCATTACGCCACGTCGGCGGCAGAAGGCGGATTTTCCCTGCGGTGGACGGCTTGTAGCGAATGGGTCGGAGGGATGTTTCCGAGATACCGACGATCCAATCCGAGTACCGGTCGATCCATTCCGTGGATAACGGCGTCCAGGCATGCTCGATTATTTTTTCGGTGATGAACCAGGCCACCGGAATGCCCAGCGTTTTTGCGGCGGCGGCCGGCAGCACATTCAAGCAAGTATTTGCAACGATCAGATCCGGTTGATATCTGTGCATCAGAGTGATCAGGTCACTGTGCTCGCCTGCCCGCAGCCGTGCTTCCACATCTTCGATGTGGGTCATGGGCGGGTTAAACATCGTAAGAACGATGGGGACCGTATGGACGATGACAGGTATGCCCGCTTTGGTCGCCTCGGAAGAAAGCACTCCCTCCTCGGGTACGACAAGCGTACACTCCGCATCATGCCTCAGTTCTGCGGCAAGCTGCAGCAAATACTTTTCCGCACCCGTAATCGTCTGTTTTCCGCAAATATGGGAGAACAACATGATTTTCATAGAAATAGCCGCAAGTAGCGCCTCTGGCTGGCCTTAGACACGGCGTTCACCTCCGCATTAGGATCCTCTAGGTCATTACAATATATTAGTTGGACAACTGTATCGGCACGACACTTACCCCCGTCCATTCGTACAAATTGCTGCGTTAATAGTCGAGGCGTCCTATAGAACGGCATAGGCTTGTCCTTTCCAAAAGGTGTTGGCGCGGTCAGGCGGAGGAAGCATCCGCCTGATTGGTCGTGCCATGCGGTTCAAGCCTGCTGTCCGTCTCTCAGCCCCGCTTCAAAGCCCTCTTGAAAGCTTTCGTTATATGCTTTGTTAAAGGCTTCATTATAAGAATGGCGATATCTCCTGCGCCAGCTCCGGGCCGTTCGTTTGGCCCGGATCTTCGGTCGTTTTACGGATAAGGTCCGGCGGACGGCCCTCGGCTGCTTCCGCACGCTCTGTTTGTGTACTGTACGAGGCTTGGCAGCCGCTTTGCGCTTCCTGACGATAAGACGCACCTTCCGCTTCCTTGCTCGGGGAAAACGGATTTTCCTTTTGGTTCCTCGCATCGTTCTCACCCTCCCTCCATTATCCGAACAACAGCCTTAGCATATGGCCCATTCGCTGCATATAGGTGTGCTCCTGCAGCGTTCGTCGAAGCGCGTTCAACGCCATGGCGCGGCGTTCTTCCTCATGACTCAAGTAATATTCGATTTTGGCTATCAGGTCTTCCGCGTTTTCATAGGTGACGATTTCGGTTCCAGGCGTATAGAAACGGGCGATATCCTCGCGGATATCCGTCAACTGCAGCGTTCCGCAGCTCGAGATTTCGAACATACGGGGATTCGGGGATACGGCTTTAATACCTTGGTTGTTTTTATTAAAGCTCCGGTCGTCTGCAGAACGATGCATATTGATGACGATTTTCGCACCGTTGTAATAAGCGGCCGTCTCTTCGGGATTCATCCATTTGTTTAATTCGATCTTCTTGGCCAGCTCCCGGTAATGCGTGAGCCGATCCCACCAAATGCCGGAGATGTATACGCGCTTATGCGCCAAATAGGGTGCGAGCTGATCGAAAAAGGCTACCCGGTTCCAATAGGCGGAGCCGATGAAGCTGATATCGTAGCGGTAATCGACCGGAATGATTTTCGGTCTGAAGATCGACGTATTGGAAGCAAACGGCAAATAGTGGACGGCGGCACAGCCGTTCTGCTGATAGAACGCCACGCATTCCAGCTCCAGCGTAAACACGACATCGTAAGGCTGCACCCATTGCACGGTAACATCCGAGTAATAAGGATCATCCGTCAGCCAGATGGCCGTTCGGATCCCTGCTTCCCGCAGCTTTACGATCCGTTCCGTCGGCACATGCATCCCGTCGAGTACGAGCACGATATCCGGACGCTTCTGTAATGCTTCCGTGACGAGATCCTGTGCAGGATTTAGGACGATCAGCTCGCGGACGAGCTGCCCCAGCGCCTCTATAATCGATTGGTCCAGCGGAGAGTAAGGAAGCCCTTTTCCCGAAGTGACATAAAGCATCCGCACATCCCACCAGCCCGGAGGCATATTCGGCGTTCCTCGCAGCACAGCCTCGCAGCGGCCAAAGTGGTAACCGTACTCGCGCCCAAGCCGGACCCCCTTCTTCCAGCCTCTTCTCCAGCCGGATCCGGACTTCGGTATGGGCTCTGTCTTAGGCATGGTCATTCCTCCTCATGCTTCAATTCGTATATCCGAGCAGGTTCAGCATTTGCCCGATCCGGGATAAATAAGAGTGCTCCAGAAGCGTGCGGCGAAGTCCGTTGTAAGCGATGGTTCGCCTCTGTTCTTCATGATGCAGATAGTAATCGATTTTGTACAAAAGCTCCTCCGGCGTCCGGTATACGTCCAGTTCAACCCCCGGTGTGTAGTACCGGGTCAAATCGTCTCTTAGATCGGTTAGCTGCAGTGTCCCGCAGGCTGAAATTTCGTAGGTCCTCGGATTAACGGATTGCGCGGGGATGCGCTGACGGTTTTTGTTGTCATCGGGGTGATCATGAGATCGGTGCAAATTGATGACGATTTTGGCCCCGCTGTAATATTTCACGCTCTCCTCTACCGGCATCCATCCTGATCGGATCTGGGGCTTCAACAGTTTGAACTTGGACATCCGTTCCCAAAATCCCCCGGCAATGACCACCCGTTTATGCGCCAAATAGCGGGCGATCCGGTCAAAAAAAGCCGCCCGGTTCCAAAACGCATTTCCGATAAAACAAATATCGCTCTGATATGCGGGCCCGGACGGCTGCGGCTGAAACGTTTGCGTGTCGGCGGCCAGCGGCAAATAGATGACCTTCGGACAGCCGAGGCTCTTATAGAAGGGGATACAGCTTTGCTCATGGGTCAATACGGTGTCATATTTCGGGCCGATCGCCGCGGTAAAATCCGTAAAATAAGGATCGTCCGCAAACCAGACGGCCGTATGGATTCCCAGCTGTCTGATCCGCTCCACCTGCTCCAGATGGTCCGGCGGGAATACATGAAGCCCGTTTAGCACCAGAACCAAATCGGGCCGGTGCTGCTCGGCAAGTTCATGCATGGTCTGAGGTGTACCCACCACCAATTCCCGGACACTTTGCTGAAGAGCCGAGCTCACCCCCTGGTCTATAGCAGGAAAGCCCTGCGGAATATACAGCACCTTCAAGCCGCGGACCGCCGGAACCGCGGGAATGACGTTCGCACGAATCGACTGGCATCGGCCGAAGTGATAGCCTTGCGCATATCCGTTCCGGCGGCCTCTTTTCTCCCCTAATCGCGAGCCGGCCGAGGCGGTTCGCTGCGGGCGGCGGATGAGCCGAAGCTTTACCCCGCGTGGAGCTGCTTTCCTTCGTCGCACGATGAATGTCCTCCTCCTCCGCATCGTTCAGCGGAACTTGGTCGTCCAATCGAACCCGATCGACGGATCGTCGTAGGCGAGCCGGTATTCGTCAGGCTGCTGCGGATCGTAAGCCATGTTGGTGAAATACACAATCGTCGCCGGAGTCGTTCCGAGGACCCGGTAACCGTGGGCTACGCCACGCGGAATAAACAACAGATAAGGGGTTTCCTCATTCATGTAATACACGTCGGTCTGCCTATAGGTCGGCGAATCCGGCCTCATGTCGTGAAGCACCACCTGAGCGTAACCGCTCGGGAAAAACCAGATGTCGTCCTGAAGCTTATGATAATGAAACGCTTTGATGACGCCCGGGAACGAGGCGGACATCGACGCCTGGCCGAAACGGCCGAAGATCGGATCGTCCTCCCGCAGCAGCTCCATGAAATACCCCCGGTCGTCCGCATGTTTGACGAGCTGCTTTTTTTGCACACCCTGAATCATCGTTTTCATCGCCGCTCCCCTTCCGTAAGCCAATCGTTTCTCAGAAAATGCTCCAGCCCCGACTTCCAGTCCCGCATCTGCGGGAATCCGTTCCGGCGCAAGGCCAGGTCGCCCAATGCCGAATACGCGGGCCTTGCAGCGGGCAGGATGAAGGAGTCTGAGGAGACCGGGCGAACCGGAACCTCCGCTTTACCGGCCAGCTCCAGAATGGCGCGGGCCCAAGCCCAGCGCGAGCAGAAGCCCCGGTTGGCGACATGGTACAGCCCGTAACGGTCCGTCCCCAGCATCCGCCCGATGCATTCGGCAAGATCATAGGTATACGTCGGGGAACCGAACTGGTCGTTCACGACCGCCAGCTCTTTACCGCTGCCGGCCATCGCCAGCACCTTCGTCACGAAGTTGTTTCCGTGCTTGCCGTAGAGCCATGACGTCCTCACGATGAAGTGTCTGGAGCAGATCGTCTGCACCAGCTGTTCGCCAGCCAGCTTCGATTTTCCGTACACGTTCATCGGGCAGGTCCGGTCCCGCTCCGTGTAAGGAATGCCTTTCAAGCCGTCGAATACATAATCCGTGCTCACGTGCACAAGCTTGGTGCCCCATTCCTCGGCCGCCATGGCCAGATGGCTCGCGCCGAGTGCATTGATGCGGTAAGCCTCCGTAGGTTCCTGCTCCGCCTGATCAACCTTCGTATAAGCCGCCGCATTCACGATAACGTCCGGCTTCCGGATGGCTGCCGCCTTGCGTATGTCATCCGGATCCGAAATGTCCAGCTCGCGCCGGGTGAAGGGCGCGCACTCGTGCTTCGGGCCAAGCACGCGGAGCAGGTCGTGTCCGAGCTGTCCGCCGGCCCCCGTGATCCATACTCTCATACGCCGCCTCCTTCAGGGGCCTGCGGCTTCGGATTCTGCCTCCCTGTTGTCTCGAGCAGCGGACCCCACCAATCTTTGCGGCCGGCATACCAGGCCACCGTCCGCTTCAGCCCCTCCTGCGCCGAATAGCGGGGCTGCCACCCCAGCTCCCGGCGCAGCTTGGAGGCGTCCATCGCGTACCTTCGGTCATGTCCGAGCCGATCCGCCACGTAGCGGATCAGCGATTCCGGCTTGCCCAGCTCTGCAAGTATGCTTTTTACAATCTCGATATTCGTCCGCTCGTTATTTCCCCCCACGTTGTACACCTGACCCGGGACGCCTTGCTCCAGCACCCGCTCGATGGCGGCGCAATGATCCTCCACATGGAGCCAGTCCCGGACGTTCAGCCCGTCTCCGTATACCGGCACTTCCCGGTTCCCCAGCGCACGGGTAATGACCATCGGAATGAGCTTCTCGGGATACTGATACGGCCCGTAATTGTTCGAACAGCGGGTGATGATCACGGGAAAGCCGTAGGTTTCAAAGTAGGCCCGCGCTAGCAGGTCGCTCCCTGCTTTGCTGGCCGCATACGGGCTGTTCGGCGCAAGCGGGGTATGCTCCGTGAAGAGCCCCGTCTCCCCCAGGCTGCCGTACACTTCGTCTGTCGATACGTGCACGAAACGCCGTACTCCATGCTGCCGGGCCGTCTCCAGAAGCGTTTGCGTCCCGAGTACATTCGTACGCACGAAGGCTTCCGGTTCCGATATGCTTCGGTCAACATGAGATTCCGCAGCGAAATGCACCACGGCGTCGACCGGTTCTTCCGCCAGCAGCTTCCGAAGCGCCCGGGAATCGGCGACATCCCCCTTCACGAAGCGATAATTCGGCAAATGGGCGACGGACGCGGCGCTCTCCGGATTTCCCGCATAAGTGAGCAGATCATAATTGATGAGACGGTCTTTCGGGTGCCGGCTCATCCAGTACAGCACGAAGTTGCTGCCGATAAAGCCCGCGCCTCCTGTGACTAGAAGTGTCGTCATGGCTCCTCACGCTCCATCAGCCGGATCCCGGCCTCCAGCAGCGAACGGTGCGTTCCGGCGTCCGTCCACCACCCCGACAGCAGGCTGTAGCCCAGCCGGCCTTCGGCGGCATAAACGTTGTTGACATCCGTGATCTCCAGCTCCCCTCGCGCCGAAGGCTTTAATGTACGTATGATATCGAACACATCGGATTCATAGAGGTAAATGCCTGTGACGGCATACTTCGAGGGCGGCCGCTCCGGCTTCTCGAGAATGCGGGAAATCCGGCCGTTCACCAGCTCGGGTACGCCGTATCTGCCAGGATCGCCCACCTTTTTCAAGAACACATGTGCGCCTTTGTCATTATGCTCAAATGCTTTAACCGCTTCTTGCAGCGAATCCTCGAATAAGTTGTCTCCGAGCACCACCATCAGCTTCTCGCCGCAGCCCGCGAACGACTCCGCAAGACCCAGCGCTTGAGCGATGCCGCCTGCTTCCTCTTGAATCCGATAGCTGACCTGTAACCCCCAAGCCGCGCCGCTCCCGATGTATTCCGTATATAAACCGGCAGAGGGTTTGCCTATGACCAGCAGGATGTCCCGTATGCCGGCTTCGGCCATTTTGCACAGGGCGTAGTGGATCATCGGATATTTGCCGACCGGCAGCAAATGTTTGTTAAGGATCGTCGTCATCGGGCGCAGCCGCGTGCCGGTTCCGCCGGCCAAGAGAATGCCTTTCATTGCCTTACCCCTTTCTTACTCGAAATACGCTGCTCTAGTTGAATGAATGCTCTGCTGCTATAGTATGCGCCCCCTGCGATTGTCTAGTGGACGAATACCATATCTCCCGGAAAATTGGCAGATGCCCCTGTCCAAGGAGGCCTGGGCTTGCTTCAGGCCAGATGAGGCGTCCATAGACAAGCGCGGGAATTTCATCCACAATTTACAAATTCATTTACTTTATTTTACAAAAATCGAATACAATGAAAGCTAGCTGTTAACTTATCGATAGGGAGTGTTCGGTATTGGTTGCCATGAAGAAATTTTGGATATCCTGCGCTTTATCCTTGAGCATCGCCGCATCCGGTCTGCCGGTACAAAGCTTCGCTGCGGAAGCGGATGATGTGCCTCTGCGTTCGCTCGTGGAGCAATTGAACGGAACGCTCGGCTGGGATGCCGCGACCCGCAGTATTGAAGTGAACGTCGGCAACGATAAAGGATCGTTTAAGCTGGATTCGATGGACGCTTCCATTAAAGGACAGGCCGTCAAGCTGGATAAGAAGCCTTATCTCCAGAACGGCTCGACGCTCGTTTCCGCCGCCACGGCCGCGCAAATCAAGGAGGCCTTCAAAAAGGCGGACAAGCTGCTGTTCAGCTTCTCGACCGTAGGCGATTCGCGCACCGAGCCCAACACTTGGGACGTGTCCGCCCAGGATAATAAATGGCTGGTCAACAGCAAGGTCATGACCCGCATGGCGAATGAAATGCGCGGGCAGCAGTCCAAGATGCTGTTTTTCAACGGCGACATGATCATGGGCTACACGCCGAATTCCGATGTAAACGTGCTCAACCGGCAATATGCCTTCTGGCGCGGACTGGCGTCGACCATTTTTGAGAACGGCATGTATGTTTTCCCGGTGGCGGGCAATCATGAAGTGCAGGACCGCTATACGGACGAGAAGGGAAAAACCGTTAAGAAAGCGACAAAGGCCAACGAGGATACATGGCGCGATAACATGGAGGACGTCATTATCGACGAGAAGAGGTTTGCCGAAATTCTCGGCGAGCAGGTGACCGGCTGGGATCCGAGCAATACGCCGAAGATCGGCATGGATAACATCACGACGGACCAGAAGCAGCTGTCTTACTCCTTCGACTACAAGGGCTCCCACTTTGCCATCATTAATACCGATCCGGCGGGCAACGACTCCCATGCTCCTACCGCATGGCTGAACAGCGATCTGGATAAGGCCAAAGCGCGCGGCATGAAGCATTCGTTCGTCTTCGGGCATAAAATGGCGTACTACTATCAATTCGATCCGGCGAATCCGAAATCGGACGGTCTGGAAGTCGATAAAGCGGCGGCCGATGCGTTCTGGAAAGTGATTCAGGACCATAACGCGACTTATTTCTCCGGCCACGAGCATATCTTCAATATCAGCCAGCCGAACGGAGGCAAAGCGTATCAGGTGCTCGTCGGCTCCGGCGGTTCCCCATTCGAGGCGACGAAGCCGACCGGGAATCCGACCGACCGGATGTACGCCTGGGTCACCGTGAAGGTATACGAGAGCGGTAAGGTACATATCGACGCTTACGGCTTCGATGCTTTCTTCGGACCGACGCAAAATATCAAGAGCTGGGATCTGGAAAACGGCTTCTAATTACCAGGATAAACGGCTACGCCGTCCTTGTCTTACAAGGACCAGCGCGTTTACCAAGGTTGATGCGAAGCTATAAGCTACGAAAACTTATAATTCTTATCAACCCAGGATAAACGGCTACGCCGTTCTTGTCTTACAAGGACCAGCGCGTTTATCAAGGTTGATGCGAAGCTATAAGCTACGAAAACTTATAATTCTTATCAACTGAAAAAGAACCCGTTGAGGCTTGCGAACTGCCAAGCTTCTACGGGTTTCTTATTTCATCGGAACGGAGCCAGCTTCGGATGGGGGCAGCCGTGTGCTCAAGATTGGAACGGCCGTCCGGAAGGATAAAGGGGACCTCCGTACGGAAATAATCGGCATGTCCGCCGATCAGCGATACGGCGCAAATCGTCGCCGGAGCCGTCCGGCGGGCGTTCCAGCGGGGCAGCCTCCCCCGCTCCCATCCTCCCCAGCTGCCCAGCCGGGTGACCGGATCGATGGAACGGCCTGCGGCGTTGACCCCGTAAAGATACAGGACGTCTTCCTTTAAATTGTCTGGAACCGCACAGCGGGGCGAACCGATCTGGATGACGCGTATCGGTGCGGCCCTGTCCGGTTTGAGAAGCGAGGCCGTCAGCACCGCCATCGCTCCGCCCGCGCTGTGCCCGCAAAGGATGAGCGCCTCCTCCGGCGGCGACGCTTCGGCGATCGCTTCGGCCATGAGCCGGGCTCTTCCAGCGGGAGCAGCCGATCCGGAGGTTCGCAAATCCGTGTACGCCTCAGGCAGCTGGCGGATCCAGTGCCGGCTCCAATCTCCGTAAGGAAACAGCAGCTCGGAACGCGTCTCGAAGCCCAGCTGAGCATAATGCTCCATCCAGTATCTCCTGAAGACTTCCATGAAAAGCGGCGCCGTCGCCACGCCGGCCAGACAATAGAACGCGACTTTACGGCTGCCGGCCGGCTTGAACGCTCTCGACATACAGGATCCTTTCCATGATGCTGGGGTGAGAGGAGGTAAAGAACCGGACCAGCGGCGGCGGGTTCACTTCGCCAAGCGATGAGGAGGCCAGCTTCTGGTACATCGTGACGGCCCCCGCCGTGCTTCCGATCAGCTTCAGCCCGTACACATCCGCCGCATGCTCGGCTTGTCTGGAGACGGCGTTCTCAATCGGGCTGGCGGCGAAGGAGAGCAGCGATAGCAGCAGCATGATTAACGGAAGCACAGACAGATCGTGCAGCCTGCGGATGCCCGCCGCATCGCCCCAGCGCCGTACCGACCAGGGCAGGATGCGGCTTCCGAGCCAGAACAGCACGAACGACGAAGCGACGGCTCCGGCCGCGCTCCACTCCAGATGGTGCATGACGTAATGTCCCATCTCGTGAGCCATAATGAGCAGAATCTCCTGCTCGGTCATTTTCTTCAGCGTCGTATCCCACAAGACGATGCGCAGGCTTCCTCCGATCCCATTGACATAGGCGTTGATCGAGTTTGTTTTCTGCGACATGTTCACTTCGTAGACGCGGTCCGCGGGAATGTGGGCCTGGGACGCTAGAGCAAGGATGCGCTGCTCCAATTGAGGGTCCGACAGCCGTGAAAACTGATTATACAGCGGATCGATGACAACCGGTTGGATATACATCAGGAACAGGGTGAACGGAACCGAGATCAGCCAAAGCTTAAGCCACCATCGTCCGCCGCGCCGCAGCAGCCAGAAGGCGACCGCCGCCCCGGCCAGAATCGTCAAGTAATTGATGCCGAAGCTGACCGCTTTATCGCGGAGCCAGCTGGGGATCGTTTGCGTAGAAATGCCGTAATGCCGCGATAAAGCGTAGCCGGTTATTCGCAGCGGCAGAAAGGCGACGAATACGGTAAGCTGCAGCCAGAGCAGGTAAACGGCGAATTGGACCGCCTTCGGCAGCCGGGTGCCTTCAAGCCGCCGCTGCCAGCCTCGGGCATACCCGCAGAAGAGCATGATCAGATAGATACCCCATTCCCACGGATAACTGACAAAATAGAGCCAGTTGCCCATCGCGGAGTAGGTCTTGCTCTGCTGAAGCTGCTCCGGCGTCAGGAAAACGGCAGGATCCGCTTCGGTGCCTTGCACAGAAGGCGGCACGGCATGACCGGACTCATACCAGAGGTACAAGCCGACAGCAGCGGCGTATATTAGAAGGAACAGAATGTATCTACGGACGAACGGGGGACGGCTGGACATGAAATCCTCCTTTGCAAGCTGCGTGAACTCGGAATATGGGATCGTTTGACCTTATCATACAATGTTCAGATCGGCGAAAACAACTTGGTCCCCTGCGGCTTGTGAAAGGATTCGCAGAAGCACAAATAGCCGCCCGTGAGGGCGGCTATTTGGAGAAAACAGATAGCTAATGCGTTAATCCGATACCCGGCCGATCGCGATCCAGTTCACCAGACCTTGCAGCTCCGGAGAGAACCTGCTGCGAACCACCTCAAGCGTAGCGCTGCCGGGTTGCTTTTCCTTCACGACGGCATAGCAGGCAGATTGATTGGTCGTAGCCACCAGCACGTATCCGTCGTCCGTAAATGGCCTCTCGAAGATCAGCTTCACTTCCGCTTTCTCTTCCTCTACCTTCAGAAGGAACATGCTGAGTCCGAACTGCTGGATGGTAGGCAGGGCAGCGGACGATTGCACCGGCTGGAACGTCAGATGCTTCAGGCCGATGGTCCGTTCGGTCAAATGCTCTGCGCCGACGCATCCTTGCTGAAGGTGCGTTCCGTTAACGGAGCCTGCCTGCAAATGCGAGGCCCGGACGGCTTCCGTCTGCAAATGGGCGGCCGATACGCTGCCGAGGGCAAGATGCGCCGTACTTACGGCACCTTCCGCAAGTTGCTCGCTTCCTACTGCTCCCGGCGTCAGGTGCTCCGTGCTTACGGCTCCGGTTTGCAGGTGCTGACCGCTTACCGAGACTGCAGACAATTGATCGCTTCCTACTGCGCCTGCCGCGAGGTGCGTCGTGCCTATGATTCCTTGCTGCAGATGCTGGCTGCTTACGGCTCCTTCTGACAGCTGATCGCTTCCTATTGCTCCCGCCTCAAGGTGCGTCATGCGTATCGCGCCGGCTTGCAGATGCTGGCTGCTTATGGCTCCTTCCGCTAGCTGCTCGCTTCCTACAGCGCCTGCCGCAAGGTGCTCCATGCCTACGGCGCCGGTTTGCAGATGCTGGCTGCTTACGGCTCCTTCCGCTAGCTGCTCGCTTCCTACAGCGCCTGCCGCAAAGTGCTCCATGCCTACGGCGCCGGTTTGCAGATGCTGGCTGCTTATTAAGCCTGCGGATAGTTGCTCGCTTCCTATGGCTCCAGGCGCTAGGTGTCCCAGGCTTACGGATCCGAGCTGCAGATGCTGACCGCTTACCGATCCTTCCGCTAGCTGTTCGCTTCCTACAGCGCCTGCCGCAAGGTGCTGCGTGTTTACGGCTCCGGACTGCAAATGCTCGCTGCTTACGGCACCTGCAGACAGTTGTTCGCCTCCTATGGCCCCA
The DNA here is from genome assembly GCF_027533625.1 of Paenibacillus gyeongsangnamensis. Taxonomy (GTDB): domain Bacteria; phylum Bacillota; class Bacilli; order Paenibacillales; family NBRC-103111; genus Paenibacillus_G; species Paenibacillus_G gyeongsangnamensis. The sequence goes on from NZ_JAQAGZ010000008.1 coordinate 262,894, forward strand.
GGCTCTAGATGTCCCAGGCTTACGGATCCGAGCTGCAGATGCTGACCGCTTACCGATCCTACAGCTAGCTGCTCGCTTCCTACCGCTCCCGCCGCGAGGTGCTCCGTATTTATGGCTCCGGACTGCAAATGTTCGCTGCTTACGGTACCTGCAGACAGTTGTTCGCCTCCTATGACTCCCGGCGCTAGGTGTCCCAGGCTTACGGATCCGAGCTGCAGATGCTGACCGCTTACCGATCCTTCCGCTAGCTGCTCGCTTCCTACCGCTCCCGCTGCAAGGTGCGTCGTGCCTACGATTCCTGGCTGCAGATGCTGGCTGCTTACTGCCCCTTCCGACAACTGATCGTTTCCTACCGCTCCTACCGCAAGATGTATCGTGCTGACGATTCCTGGCTGTAGATGCTGGCTGCTTACTATACCTTCAGACAGCTGCTCGCTTCCTATGATACCATGCGCTAGGTGCACCTTGCCTACGGCTCCGGCCTGCAGGTGCCGACCGCCTACCGCCCCTTCCGCTAGCTGTTCGCTTCCTACCGCGTCTGCCGCTAGGTGCGTCGTGCCTACGATTCCTGGCTGCAGATGCCGGCCGCTTACCGCCCCTTCCGCTAGCTGATCACTTCCTACCGCGTCTGACGCTAGGTGCGTCGTGCCTACGATTCCCGGCTGCAGATGCTGGCCGCCTACCGCCCCTTCCGCTAGCTGTTCGCTTCCTACCGCGCCTACCGCTAGGTGCGTCGTGCCTACGATTCCTGGCTGCAGATGCTGGCCGCCTACCGCCCCTTCCGCTAGCTGTTCGCTTCCTACCGCGCCTACCGCTAGGTGCGTCGTGCCTACGATTCCTGGCTGCAGATGCTGGCCGCCTACCGCCCCTTCCGCTAGCTGTTCGCTTCCTACCGCGTCTGCCGCTAGGTGCGTCGTGCCTACGATTCCTGGCTGCAGATGCCGGCCGCTTACCGATCTTTCCGCTAGCTGCTCGCTTCCTACCGCGTCTGCCGTTAGGTGCGTCGTGCCTACGATTCCTGGCTGCAGATGCTGGCCGCTTACCGCATCTTCCGCTAGCTGTTCGCTTCCTACGGCTCCTGCCTCAAGGTGCGTCGCGCCTACGATTCCTGGCTGCAGATGCTGGCCGCCTACCGCGCCTTCCGCTAGCTGTTCGTTTCCTACGGCTCCTGCCTCAAGGTGCGTCGCGCCTACGATTCCTGGCTGCAGATGCTGACCGCTCACCGCGCCTTCCGCTAGCTGTTCGCTTCCTACCGCACCTACTGTTAAGTGCTCCGTTCCTACTGCACCAGCCTGCAAGTGCTGGCCAATAACCGCGCCTTCCGCTAGCTGTTCGCTTCCTACCGCACCTGCAGTTAAGTGCTCCGTTCCTACTGCTCCGGCTTGCAGGTGCTGACCGCTCACCGCGCCTTCCGCTAGCTGTTCGCTCCCTACCGCTCCCGCGGTTAGGTGCCCGGCGCTCACCGCCCCGGTTTGCAAATGCTGTCCGCTTACGACTCCCTCTTTCAGCTGATCGCTCCCTACCGCGCCTGCGGTCAGGTGGCACGTGCTCACCGCGCCGGCTTGCAGGTGCTGACTGCTTACCGAGCCGTCCGTCAGCTGCTTGCTTCCGACGGACCCTACTTTTAAATGGGCTGCCGTTACCGAGCTGGGGGCCAGCTGCTGGCTTCCCACGGATCCCGCAGTCAAATGCACTGCGCTGATGATCCCCCCTTGCAAGTGCACTCCTTTCACGGCGCTTGCGCCAAGCTGCTCGCTTCCTACGGCACCTATAGCCAGATGCGTTGCGCGCACGATGCCCGATTGCAAATGATCTCCGTTCACCGCACCTGCGGCCAAATGCTCGCTTCCCACGGCGCCTGCAGTCAGATGGGCCGATCGGACGATGCTATCCTGCAGGTGCGCTTCGTTCACGGCGCCTGCCGCCAGCTGCTCGCTCCCCACGGCTCCCGTTGCTAAATGGACCGCGCTCACGATACCCACTTGCAGGTGTGCCCCGTTTACCGCATCTTCGGCCAACTGCTCGCTTCCCACAGCACCCGCGGCCAAATTCCCGCTTCCCACGGCACCTGCTGCCAAATTCCCGCTTCCTACGGCTCCCTCGGCCAAATGCTCGCTTCCTACGGCTCCCTCAGCCAAATGCTCGCTTCCTACGGCTCCCGCGGCCAAATGGATCGCGTTAACAATTCCCGCTTGCAGATGCTCTGTACTTACCGCACCTTCTTCCAATGACGGCTTCTCCTGATTTTGCGTCTCAGCCGATTTGTTGGCTTCGGAGCGGATTTCGCCGAAGAACTCCTGCAAGCTCGGTTCCAGATGAAGAACGGATACCGTACCGGGCAGCAAATGATATCCGGATAAAGATTCCTGCTTAACATGGAGCCCATCGATGCTGTCTACGCTCAAATGTTCCGATGTCACCGCGCCTGCAGCCAGCTTATCGCCCGTGACGGTTCCCTGGGCCAAATGCGTTCCGCTCACCGCGCCTGCAGCCAGCTGGGGTCCTCCGATAATGCCATCAACGAGGTGCCAGCGCCGCACCGCGCCTTCGGCGATTTGCAGCGGCGTAACGGCTCCTTCCGACAGCTGATCGCTGCCGATGGCTCCAGGCGTTACGTGAATCCTGGATATCGCGCCCGCCGAAAGCTGAACTTCACCGATGGCTCCATCCGCGATATGCCAGCGCCGTACCGCGCCGTCCGCCAGCTGCTCCGCCGTGACGGCCGCGTCCGATAACTGCTCGCTGCCGATTGCGCCCGGCGAGATATGTCCGGCAAGCACGGCGCCTGCCGCCAGCGCTTCCGTCCCTACCGATCCCGGAGCCAGCTTCTCCGAATCCACCGCGCCGTCCGCCAACTGCTCGCTGCCGATCGCGCCCGGTGCGATATGCTCGCCGGTCACGGCGCCGATCGCCAGCGCTTCCGCGCTTACGGCGCCTGCCGCCAGCTTGGAAGCAATCACCGAGCCCTCTGCAAGCTGCTCACTGCCGATCGCGCCCGGCACAACGTGCGTGCTGTTCACGGCACCCGCTGCGAGCTGTTCGGCCCCTATGGCCTCATCGATCACGTGCCAGCTGCGAACTGCGCCATCGGCCAGCTGCAGCGGAGTGATCGCTCCGTCCGCCAAGTGCCGGCTGCCGATCGCCCCCGGCACGATATGCTCGCTGTTTACCGCGCCGATCGCCAGCGCGTCAGCTCCCACGGCGCCTTCAGCCAGCTTCGCCGCATTCACCGCGCCGTCCGCCAGCTGCTCGCTGCCGATCGCCCCGGGCACGATATGCCCGCCGGTTACCGTACCGGCTGCAAGTGCCTCCGCGCCTACTGCGCCTCCTGCCAGCTTCGCCGCGTCGATCGCTCCGTCCGACAGCTGAGCATTGCCGACCGCGCCCGGCGCAATATGCTCGCCGCTAACCGCCCCGGCCGCCAGAGCCTCGGCTCCCACTGCCCCTTCGGCCAGCTTCGCTGCATTAACCGCGCCGTCCGCCAGCTGCTCTGCACCGATGGCGCCCGCCGCCAGATGCGCGCTGCTTACGGCACCCTCGGCAAGCTGCTCCGATCCGATCGAGCCGTGGGACACGTGCCAGCTTCGGACGGCCCCCTCCGCCAGCTGCAGCGGCGTAACCGCGCCCTCGGCAAGCTTCTCTGCCGTAACGCTGCCGTCGGCAAGCTTGTCGCGCAGTACTGCGCCCGGTGCGATTTGCACCGCCTTGACGGATGCTTTGCCAAGATGGACGCTCTGCACGGCTCCAGGGGACAGATGTTCGGATTGAACCGCTTCTCTGCCCAGCTTCTCGGAGGTAATGCTGCCCTGCGCCAGCTTGGCGGAGGTGACGGCCAGATTCGTTAGCTTATCCGTGGATACGGATTCCGTCGACAATTTGGATGTCGTCACGCTGTGATTGCCGAGATGGCCGGAATGGATGGCATTCTCCTGAATATGCTGCGACTGCACGGAGCCGTTCCCCAGCTTCTCGGAGCTAATGGAATGGTCCTGCAGCTTGTCGGAGGAAACCGAGCGGTCCTGCAAGTGCTCCGTCCCTACCGATTTCGCGCTCAAATGCTCCGGTTGAACGGCCCCCCTCGAGAAGTGAAGGGACTGCAGAACGCCTGCCGCCAGATGATCGCTTTGAACCGCCTTCTTCGCAAGCTTTGAGGAAACGACCGCTTGTTCCGCCAGCTTGTCGGTTGTAACCGAGCTCTCGGATAACTGGGATGCCCCTACGCTCGATGAGGCCAGCTTCTCCGAAGAGACGGAGCCGCTCGCAAGATGACGGGCTTCCACGCTGCCCGCAGTCAGATGCTTGCCTTCAATAGTGCCTTCCTGTAAATGCTGTCCTTGAATGGCGCCTTTCGCCAGTTTTTCAGGCCCGATTGCTCCGTCCTTCAAATGCGAGGAATGCACGGCATTGTCCGTCAAATGAACCGATTCGATTTGCTTGGGAGAAATGTTTTCGCTCCGAATCAGTCCGGGGGTCAAATGGTCGTGAAGCACCGTGTTTTGCTTCAGATGCTCGGAGGATATGCTCCAAGGCGCCAGCTTTTCTTCGGTAACGGATTGAGCGGCCAGCTTATCGGACATGATGACGGCATCGGCCAGCTTGTCGGCGGTAACGGAAGCGTCTCGCAATTTCTCGCTCGTAACCGCTCCATCGGCGAGCTTTGCCGTGTTCACCGAATAATTGGCCAGGTTGGTCGTGTGAATGCCTCCGCTTTTGATTTTCTCGGAGGTAATCGATTGGTTCAGAATCAACTCCCCCGTAATGGCCTCCAACGACAAATGCTTGGTCTGGATGGAACCTTCGGCGATTTTCATCGCATCGATCGTTTTGTCGGCCAGCTTGTCGGAGGTGATGCTGTTATCGAGCAGCTTCTCGCCGCTGAGGGAACGATCTTGAATTTTCTCCCCCGATACCGAGCCCGGGGCCAAATGGTCCTCCGTTACCGATCGGAAAGCAAGCTTCTGGGAAGTCACGCTCCGGTCGTTCAATTTGGATTGATCTACCGCGTAATCGGCCAGGTTTTCCTTCGTGATGCTGCCGCGCCTGATTTTGGTGCCGTCGATGGCGGCGCGGGCGATTTTCTCCGTGGTGACCGACTCGTCTGCCAAATCGTCCGTATAAACGACCGGTCCGGAAACCGAAGCCGTTTTACGTTCGGAAATCAGCTTGCTGGGCACAATTCTGACGATGGTCGGCGGCGCCTCCGATGCTTCAATATGAGGTTTGACGGTTTGCTGCAGATGCGGATGCGAATCTTGAGAATCTTGAGAGGCTTGAGAAGGCTTGTCAAGCTGCCCCTGCTTGGCGGCGGGATGAGCTTGGACCGGAGTCTCCGGCTGTACTGACGCCGCCTCTGTGATCAAAGTTTTAGAGATGACGACTTCTTCTCTATTCAGTGGGATACTCGGTTTCTCGTCCAACCAGCGCAGTTCATTCACATGCGAATCGATTCGCTTCGTACGGGACGGCCTGTTCTTGCCGGGGACGGGACGGTTTGGTTTGCTCATACGGGGTCCTCCTGTGGGGAACTGTACTTTCTTGTATGGGTGCAAATCACGTGAAAATAGTCCACGTTAATCAATGGTAAGATATGCATTCGCCCGGGGGAAGGTCAAACGCCCGGGGAAAAATGGGCAAACGCACACCCGCCGGCCTGTAAACGACAGGCGTCCGAATCTCCCGCCGGATTCTTTTTGCGGCCGGGGTTCTCATCGGGGGAACATTGTTTTTTACGAGAGCAAGCCTCATAATGAATTTACAATACTTGTCAACCGGAAGGGGGTTAAGGCTTACATATGACGAATACAATCCAAGCCTATATGGAGAATTATGCAGAATTGGCCGTGAAGGTCGGCATTAACGTACAACCGGGCCAAACGCTGGTGATCACGGCTCCCCTTACCGCTGCGGATTTCGTGAGAATAGCCGTACGCAAAGCTTATGAAGCCGGGGCGAAGAACGTGCACGTGGATTGGGACGACGAGGAAGTGAAGCGCATCAAATACTTGCTGGCTCCCGATGAAGCGTTCGGAGAATATCCGCAGTGGAAAGCCGACGGCTTCCGCGGACTGGCCGAGCAAGGCGCCGGCTTTCTTCAGGTTTATTCGCCAAATCCCGAGCTGCTGGGGGACGCGAAGCCGGAGCGGGTGGCCGCCGCGAGCAAAGCCTACGGCACCGCCATGCGCGAGTACCGCAGTATGATGCAGGCCGGCGAGTTCAGCTGGGCGATCGTCTCCGTCCCCTCCCCCGCTTGGGCTGCCAAGGTGTTCCCGGAGCTGCCGGAGGAGCAAGCGATAGAAGCCCTATGGACGCATGTAGCCAAAGCCGCACGGGCTGACCAGGCACAGCCGGTGGAAGCCTGGAGCCGCCACCTCGCGGATCTGCGCGCCAAGGTGGACCGGATGAACGCCAAGCAGTATAAGCTGCTGCAATATCGCGCACCGGGAACGGAGCTGACGGTCGAGCTTCCGCCCGAGCACCAATGGGTGGCGGGCGGCATTCGCAATGCCCATGGAGTCTACTTCGTCCCGAACATTCCGACCGAAGAAATGTTCACGCTCCCCCGCAAGGACGGCGTGAACGGCACCGTCCGCAGCACGAAACCGCTGAACTGGAACGGGCAGCTGATCGACGGGTTCAGCCTGACCTTCGAGAACGGCAAGGTGACCGCCTGCTCGGCGGAGAAGGGGGAAGAGACGCTGAAACGCATGCTGGCGATGGACGACGGAGCGTCCCGGCTCGGCGAGGTGGCCCTGGTACCGCACGACTCTCCGATCTCGGAGATGGAATTGCTGTTTTATAATACGGGGCTCGATGAGAATGCTTCATGCCATTTCGCTTTGGGGAACGCCTACCCGCTGTGCGTGAGGAACGGTACGGCGATGAGCCGCGGGGAGCTGGAGGCGGTCGGCTTTAATTTCAGCCTGATTCATGTGGACTTTATGATGGGGAATGCGGAGCTGGACATTGACGGCGTAACGCCGGACGGGGTGACGGAGCCTATATTTCGCCGGGGCCGATGGGCGCTTTAACGCGCCCGGCATTCCTCATGACGAAAGCAAGTAAGTATATGATCCATGACCATTCCGGTTGCCTGCATGTAAGCGTAGCAGATCGTCGACCCGACGAACTTGAAGCCGCGCTTCTTCAAATCCTTGCTCATCCGGTCCGATTCGGGCGTGCTTGCAGGAACCTCCTTCATGCTCCCCCAATGATTCACCAGCGGCCGGCCACCGACAAATTGCCAGATGTACCGGTCGAAGGTGCCGAATTCTTCCCTTACCCGCAGGAAGGCTTTCGCATTGACGACGGCCGCCTGCATCTTTAGCCGGTTGCGTATTAATCCGGGATCCGCCAGCAACGCTTCGATCTTGTCCGGGCCGTACCCGGCCACCGTCTCCGGCACGAAGCCGTCAAACACTTCGCGGTAGCGTTCCCGTTTCTTCAGAACCGTGTACCAGCTCAGGCCGGCCTGGGCCCCTTCCAGAATGAGCATTTCGAAGAGCATCCGGTCATCATGCACCGGAACGCCCCATTCCTGATCATGATAATCCGCGTAGAGCGGATCGTCGTTTACCCAGCCGCAGCGCTGCTTCATTCGTTCGATTCCTCCAAATGGGGTAGATTGCTTGGTCATTATACCACCGTGGATCAACCGGATTCAATGGAGTGCATGGCATTCGGCGCTTCCGCATTTTTTGAATGGAACCCAGTATAAACGGCTACGCCGTCCTTGTCTTACAAGGACCAGCGCGTTTATCAAGGTTGATGCGAAGCCTATAAGTTTCGACAACTTATAAATTCTTATCAACGGACAAAACCGGGTATAATCGGGTTACAAACTGTCGGAAATCGAGGGGATGTCATGGATAAGCGATTCACGGTATATGAGCAGCAAACCCGGATGCAGCTGGTCCGCTGGGAAAAGAAGCTGCTCAAGCCCCCCGGCCTGATCGAAAAAACGTCCAAAACCGTGCAAACGCGCATCAACCGGGTCATACCGGATAAAGTCCACTCCGCCATCACCGCAGCTGTAAAAGGAATCGTCCGGACGGCGCTGTTCAGCATGGATTATATGCCGAAGAACGAGCCGCTCGATTACGGATCGCTCGCTTATCGCGACCACCGGGCGGAGGACCTGATCTCGCTGTATAAAAAGCTCGCCGCCGCCGAAGGCGCGGGCACCGGCGCCGGAGGGCTGCTGCTCGGGTTCGCGGATTTCCCGATTCTCATCGGCATCAAGATGAAATTCCTGTTCGAGCTAGCCCATGTGTACGGACGGCCGACAAGTGACTACTGGGAACGGCTGTTCATTCTGCATGTATTTCAGCTCGCCTTCTCGAGCCAGAACAAGAAGCCGGCGCTGCTCCAAACGATTAAGGATTGGAACGAAACTACCGCAAGGCTCCCGGCCGCCGCTTCCTATACCGAGCATGTCGACTGGCAGCAGCTGCAGCAGGAATACCGCGATACGCTCGATTTCCGCAAAATGCTCCAGCTCGTCCCGGGCATCGGCGCCGTCGTCGGCGCTTGGGCCAACTACGGCCTGCTGGAGGAGCTCGGAGAGGCCGGCATGAACTGCTACCGGCTCCGATGGCTGCAGGAGGCCTCTCTACGCGACGAGCCGCCGGCCGATCTGGAGCAGGGCTGGATTAAGCCGTCCGACCGCGGTCGGGATCAGCTGCCGGAGGGCCGGGAAGGGCACGATCCGGACACATATCCAAGGAGGCCGAACGAATGAAGATCAGCAAAGCGAATGCGGAACATTATATATGGGGAGCCGTCTGCGACGGCTGGCACCTCGTGAAGTCGGACGGGCTCAGCGTCATCCATGAGCGGATGCCGGCGGGCGCCGCGGAGACAAGGCACTACCATGAACGGGCACGCCAGCTGTTCTTCGTGCTGACCGGTACTGCCGAGCTGGAGATGGACGGCGAGACGGTCGTGCTCGGCCCGCAGGAAGGCTGCGAGGTGCCACCCGGCATCCCCCATCAAATGAAAAACACCTCGGAAGCCGAGGTGGAATTTCTTGTCATCTCGAACCCGCTGACCCGCGGGGACCGGATTGAAGTCTGAAGGAATGCTTGCAGGCCCGCCTTGAATTCATACGTTCAGGCTGCCCGCTCCGCCGGCGGCACCAGTGTGAGCCTCGTTGCTGACAGGGGCGGTCGTCTGCTTGACCATCAGCTCCGGGGTAATGGTCACCATCCTGTACCCGGGCATCGCCCCTGCCGGCTCCTTCAGCACGTCCAACAAATTTTGCGCCGCAATGGCGCCCATTTTTTTCTCATTCTGAAATACGTGGCTGAACGAGCTGTAATCCTCGAGCCCTACCGAAGGATCGTCGAACGAGACGATGGAAATGTCCTCCGGTACGCGGAGATGGAGCCGTTTCGCCGCCGCCGCGATAAAGAGCGCCAGCTGGTTATGCAGCGTAATGTAAGCCGTGGCCATCCGGCTCTTGACGTAACGGAAGAGCGGATGATCCTCTTGCGGTCCGTTCAGTTCGAAGTCGAATTCTCTCAGGATAAGGCTCGGGTTAATAAGGGCCCCCTTATCCTTCAAGGCATCCATGTATCCCGCTATCCGGTCCTCCGCCGTCACGGTGCCTTTCACCGAGTCCGTGCAGATGGCGATGCTCCTGTGGCCCAAATCCCACAGATGATTGACGGCAAGCTGCGTTCCCAAATACCCGTCGGAGCACACGTAATGAGTATCGATCCCCGGCAAATAGCGGTCGATCAGCACGAACGGATAGTTCCTCAGCTTCAGCGCCAAAATCTCCTCGTTATACGTTTCCGTATCCGCGGGAAAAATCAATAAACCGGCCGCTCCCTTCCGGATCAGCTCCAGAATGGCCTCCTTCTCCCGCTCCTTCGAGTTGTTCGTCAGCGCAATAAGCAAGTAGTAATCCGAGCCCTTGAAGACCGATTGAATCCCTTCGATTAAGCGGACGGCAAAATAATCCGGAATATACGGCATAATTAATCCGATCATTCGGCGCTGCGAGGAGCTTGGCGGCTGATCTGCCACAGGCGGCTCCAGAGCGGCCCTGTGCTGCGTCATCCGGCTGCCGACGAAGCTCCCCCTTCCGGGAATGCGGTAGATCCATCCCCCTTTGGCCAGCTCACCGAGCGCGTTAGCCACGGTAATGCGGCTCACCGCAAACTGCTCCATCAGCTCTTTCTCGGACGGAATCTTCGCGTTCTCCTTGAGCTCCCCGGACGTGATCCGAGCCTTGAAATACTCCTGAATCTGCACATAGAGCGCCTTGCGGTCATTTTGCATGCGGCATTCACCCGTTTTTCTGGTTAACTACCCTAAATTTAGATTAAATATATCTTTTATGTCAAGCTATAATGCATGCTGTTGATCGAGCTTTCAGGCAATTTTATAAGAATTTGATCGCTTTATAACGTTTCATTCAAATGATATATCATATATACTTAATCCGTTTGCGTCTCAGACTTAAATCGTTTAGCACCAGCCTATTTTCCACCTAACAAACCAACGGTCAAAATGATATATATTTTATTTCAATTATGTTATTTAACTACATTAGTTACCCTGGAAGTCATGATTTCTTACGTACATTGTCGTCTTTTTAAAGTATTCACACAAAATGGCTTGTGTTACAATCAATTCCAAGATGAAATGTACCGCTTAACCTTCCTACATCATTAGTTCTTCGCGCCGGATTCTTTGAATATAATATATCAAATATATTATTATGAACCGACTACCGATCGCCTTCCTATTTCCAGTATTAGTTACATTTTACGTAATGAATAGCCTCTCCTGCTCTCGGAACACCGCTTCTCGCATGCGCCTCCTGCCTCATTCATCGGAATTGCCTTCACCTTAGATCAGCATCACCGGATGGTTTGCAAACGCATACAAACGTATTTTAAATCCAGCCTGTCAACAGGCTGATTTATTATAAACCTTTGCCACTATCCTAACCTACCTAAGGGGGAATCTTGCATGAGACGATTGAAAACCTTATCGTACTCGACTCTCGCATCCGTTATGGCCATGACCGTGCTTGCAACCGCTTGCTCATCCACTCCGACCTCGGGAGGAACCTCATCTCCCTCCGCCTCCGGAGACGGCGCGAAGAGCGGGCAAACGACCGTCACCTTCTGGCACGGCCTGACCGGTCAAATCGATCTCGACAACATGAATAGAGTCGTGAAAGCGTTCGAGGACAAAAATCCGGACATCAAGATCAAGCTCGTGTACACGGAATCAAACGAAGGCGCCGACCAGAAGCTGCTTACCGCTGTCGCCGGCGGGAACCCGCCCGACATCGCTTATTTCGACCGGTTCAAGGTCGGATCCTGGGCGGCTCAAGGTTCTTTGACGGATTTGACAGGCAAGGCCGCAGCAGCAGGCATCAAGAAGGAACTGTACTATCCGTTTGCTTGGGATGAATCCAGCTATAAGGGCAAGCTGTACGCGATCCCGCTCGGTACCGACTCCCGTCTCTTGTTCTACAACAAGGACCATTTCAAGGAAGTCGGCCTCGATCCGGAGAAGCCGCCGAAGACGATCGCCGAGCTGCAGGCGGCGGCCGAGAAGCTGACGATCAAGGAAGGCAAGCGTTTCAAGCGGATCGGCTTCATCCCTTGGTATTCCCAAGGCTGGCTGTACAGCTGGGGTTGGGCGTACGGCGGCGAGTTCCAGGATGCATCCGGCAAAATTACGGCCAACGATCCTAAGATCGTGGACGCGCTGCAGTGGATGACCGATTTTGCCAAAAAGTACAACGTCGAGGATATCGCCGGATTTACAAGCGCCGCCGGCACGGACGAGATGAACCCGTTCCTCACCGGCCAAATCAGCATGAAGATCGACGGCAACTGGTCCGTCGCCAGCATCAAGAAATTCAAGCCGAACTTGAATTACGGGGTCGCCCCCATCCCGACGCCGACGGGCACGAATTTCACGACTTGGTCCGGCGGCATGTCGCTCATTATTCCGAAGGGCGCCAAGAACGTCGATCAAGCCTGGAAGTTCCTTGAGTTTATGGGCAAAGAAGAAGGCCAGTACCTGCTGAATTCGAACTCCGGCATGTCGGTCATCGATTCCGTCAACGCGAAATTCGGATATAAAGACGACCCGATTATGAAAGAATTCGTGAAAATTCTTCCTAACTCCCACAACCGACCCGTTATCCCGGAAGGACAGCTGCTCTGGAACGAGCTCGCGACCGCAACGGAGAATGCCACGCGCGGCAACGGCACGCCGAAGGAAAACCTGGATAAAGTCACCAATACCGTCAACAAGGCGCTTGAAAAATACAAATAATCGGCACGCAGGCGGGGAGAGACGCTCTCTCCTTGCCTTTTTACATTCCAAGTTCGGAAGGCGGGACTCAAATGATGAAAACAGCCGATTCGGTTCAAATTAAAGAAACGGCAGCGGCGAAGAAGCGCCGGGAATTTCACCGTACGAACGTGACCGGATGGCTGTTCGCCTCCCCGTGGGTTCTGGGGCTGCTGCTCTTCTATGCGGTGCCGATGTTCGCTTCGGTTTACTTCAGCTTCACGACCTACAGCATCCTGCAGCCCGGCCAATTCGTCGGGATGCAAAATTACAAGGATCTGTTCCTCGATCCGCTGTTCTGGAAATCAATTTACAACACGGTCTATTTCGCGGTGTTCTTCGTCCCGCTCAGCATTTTCTTCGGGGTCGCTCTGGCGATGATGCTGAATATGAGGGTCAAAGGCATGGCGGTGTACCGGACGATCTTCTTCCTGCCGACGCTCGTGCCGCAGGTGGCGCTCGCCGTGCTGTGGATGTGGCTGCTCCACCCGAACTTCGGTCTCATTAACGGCATTCTGGCGAACTTCGGGATCGATGGCCCCCCTTGGCTCGGAAGCGAATCATGGTCCAAGCCGTCGCTTATTCTGATGTCGCTGTGGGGCATCGGACATGCCGTCGTCATTTATTTGGCCGGCCTCGGCGATATTCCGGACGAATACTATGAAGCGGCCGAGATCGACGGCGCGAACTGGTTTCAAAAGACGAGAACGGTGACAATCCCGCTGCTGACGCCCGTTATCTTTTACAATCTGGTCATGGGGACGATCGGCGCCTTCCAGCAGTTTACCCTCCCCTATACGATGACCAAAGGCCAGGGGAGCCCGGCGAACTCCATGACCTTCTACGTCATGTATTTGTATGAGAACGGCTTCCGCTATTTCAAGATGGGCTACGCTTCCGCCATGGCCTGGATCCTGTTCGTCATCGTCATGTCGCTGACGGCCGTCATCTTCGTCACATCCAAGCGCTGGGTTCACTACCAAGGCAAATAAAGGAGGGAGTCCCATGAATCCGTTAACAGTCAAAAGAACCGGCCGCATTCTGGCCCATATCGGCCTGATCGCCGCATCGGCTTTCTTCATTATTCCGTTCATCTGGCTCGTTTCCACATCGCTCAAGCCGCTCACCCAAATCTTTACGTTCCCGCCGGAGTGGATTCCAAGGCCGTTTCAGTGGAGCAACTATGCCAGGGCGGTGGAGTATATCCCGTTCTGGGCTTATTTGAAAAATACGGCCGTCATTACGATCATCAGCACGATCGGTGTAGTCGTTTCCTGCCCGCTCGTCGCCTACAGCTTCGCCAAGCTGGAATGGCGCGGACGCAGTACGCTCTTCTATGTGACATTGGCGGTTATGATGATTCCAGGCCAGGTGACGATGATTCCGCTGTTTCTCCTATTTAACAAGTTCGGCTGGGTCGGCACTCCCCTTCCGCTGATCGTTCCGCATTTTTTCGGCGTGCCGTTCTATATCTTCCTGCTGCGGCAGTTTTATCTCGGGCTGCCCGATGCGCTCCGCGAGGCCGCCCGTCTGGACGGGGCCAGTGAGTTCCGCATTTACCTGCAGATCATGATGCCCTTGGCCAAATCGGCCGTGCTGGCCGTCGCGCTGTTCCAATTCATGGGCAGCTGGACGGATTTCATCGGACCGCTCCTGTATCTCACCAATGAGACCTCCTATACCGTCTCGCTCGGGCTGCAGCAGTTCCAGAGCCAGAAAGGCACGGAATGGGGCCTGCTGATGGCGGTGTCCACCCTTATGACGCTTCCCGTGATCGTGTTGTTCTTTTTCCTGCAGAAAACGTTCATTAACGGCATCACGTTCTCTGGCATTAAGGGTTAACGCAAAAAAGCAAGCACGCGGGCAGAACGGATCTCCGGCATCCCGGCATGAGCCGGGTCCGGCCTGTTCTACCCGCGTGCTTGTTAACTGTTTACCAGGTTACGTAGCCCTTCGACCCGATGCCGGGATGCATGAGCAAATCCGCCACCGGCATCGTGTAGGCAATGAGGATCAGTACGGCCAGCACCCCGACCCACACGCCCCAACGCTCAAAGATCGCCGGCGGCTTGGCAGCCGCTTCGCTAAGCTCCGACATCGGATACTCCGTGAAGCCCTTCGGAGCGCGAAGGAGCAGAACGAGGTTGACGATCATGAGGATGACGCCGGCAAACAGGATCGTGCCGCCGATCGCCATCGCGACATGGTACGGCATCCAGAGCACCGCGTCGGGATGATCCTGATACGTCGTGAAAGCAGTGCGCCTAGGCGAACCGAGCAGGCCGACCGTATGCATCGCGCCCGACATGAAGAACATGCCGACGAGCCAGGTGAGCGTCTGGACGATACCGAGCTTGTGCATGCGCGGCGTCAGCTGCCGTCCCGTCATGGACGGAATGAGCCAGTAGGTGACGCCGAAGAAGGTCAGCGCCACGCTGGTAGCGACCGTCAAGTGAAAGTGTCCTGTCACCCAGAGCGTATTATGCACGAGCGCATTCATTTCGTTGCTCGCATTAATGATGCCCCCGGCTCCGGCCGGGATGAAGATCAGCATCCCCATGAACGGAGCGAAGAAGCGGACGTCGCGCCAAGGCAGCTTCTTCAGCCAGCCGAACAGCCCTTTCGCGCCGACCGAGCGGCCATGGGACTCGAAGGTGGCAAAGAGCGAGAAGGCGGTCATGAGGGAAGGAATGACGACCATGAAGGTCAGGATGACCTGAATGTATTTCCAGAAGCTTGAGATGCCCGGCTCCATCAATTGATGATGCAGACCGACCGGAATCGAGAACAGCAGGAACATGATGAACGCCAGCCGGGCCAAAGCGTCACTGAACATTTTGCCTCCGATGACCTTCGGTATGATGACGTACCAGCACATATAGGCCGGAAGCAGCCAGAAGTAGACGAGCGGATGGCCGAAATACCAGAACAGCGTGCGGCTCAGCATCACGTTAACCGTATCCGTCCAGCCGAGCGACCAAGGGATGAGCTGAAACAGCACCTCAATGGCTACGCCAAGCGTTGCAATAATCCACATGAGCATCGTCACGACCGCCATGAACGAGAAGATCGGCGTCGTTTGACCGGCGTGCGTCCTTTTCCAATAACGGAAATTGATGAAGATGCCGAAGCCGCTCATCCAGCTGCCTACGACCACCAGCGTAAGCGCGATGTAGAATGAAGGAGATGCCTTCAGCGGAGCGTAGAAGGTATAAAGAACCGTGGCTTTATTCAGCAAAATTTGCACGGTCGCTATTAGCACGCCTGCCGTCATCAGGCCGTACCCGAGCCAGCCGAGACGCCGGGTGACCGGAAGCAGCTCACCTCCCAGCGTCCGTGCGACGCCGGAAAACAGAAACCCGATAATGAAATAAGTCGTAAACACCAGCGCCATCAATATCCCGTGGGCCGTCAGCAGCTGATAATAGCCGATCCCCATCGGCAGCGTCAATTGCCCTCCGCGGACAAGGCCCTGCAGCAGGCCGGCCACACCGCCGAGCAGCAGCGCAAAGAAGGCGAACAAGATATGCGCGAGCACCAGAGCTGTGTCGCGGCGGTCAAAGCTTTTTACATCAATCCCCATGCTGGAACACCCCCTTGTTTAAATCGAGCCTGTCGGGTCTTAGCCTGTTACGGTTAATGTCGTGCCCATGTATTCATGCGCTCCGCCGCAATATTCGTTGCACAGAATAAGGAAGTCGCCGGGCTTATCGAACTTATAAGTCAGGTGATTGACCTCGCCGGGCATGACCATCATGTTCACCGTTGTTCCGACGATCTCGAACCCGTGCACGACATCCTTGCTCGTGATGTTGAAATGGACCGTCGCGCCCTTCGGAATTTCCAGCTTCTCCGGCGAATAGCCGAAGGCGAACGCGAGAAGATAAGCCTCGTATTCGTTCTCCCCGATCTTGCGCAGGCCCGGATGATTGAACGGCTCCGTCTGATCTACCGTCTCCGGATTGACCGTATGCCGGTGATCGCCCGGCGGGGTCATCCCCATCGCGAACGCACCCACACCGACGACGGCCAGGAACACGATCAGCATGGATATGCCGAAGATTAGCCACATTTTTTCCAAACGATGCATTTGCATCCTTCCTCAACTCCCCTTCATCTTCTTGCCTTGCGGCCGAGCCGTTAGGTCCGGTGCAGGAACAGTACGAATGCGCCGGCCCATGTCAGTACCAGAAATGCGCCCAGCAGCATGACCGAAACGAACGTCCCCTTGAGCGAATGCTCTTGTTCTTGTTCTTGGTCCGGTTTACTCATCGGTCATCCCTCCCCCTTCAGCGGTTGTTTCGTCTTATGAGTTCATTGTAGGGAAGTGCGTATGGGCCTACTATGATTTGAATCACAACGATTCGGGAGACCGGTGAACATTTCATGGCGGCGAGGGTACACAAGAATAGGCGGTGAGGCGCTTTCTCGTCTGACCTTTTGTACTGCGTATCTAGAGACCGGAGGTTCACTATAGCCCAATGTGCCGCGTATCGGCCGAGTTTAGCGAACCCAAGTTCATTTGTAGTGAACCGCGGTTCGCTAAACGCCAGACTGAGGCCGGTATGTGCGCTGTAGTGAACTTTCGGACCATTTGGAGGAACCCAGGTTCACTTGTAGAGACCGGAGGTTCACTATAGCCCCTTGTGTCGCGTATCGGCCGAGTTTAGCGAACCCCAGTTCATTTGTAGTGAACCGCGGTTCGCTTAACGCCAGACTGAGACAGGTATGTACACTGTAGTGAACTTCCGGACCATTCAAGGGATCAAACTGAGCAAACTTAGCGAAAAAAAGCCTCCAACTCCCGTTGTGAAGCACGGGAAATCGGAGGCTTAGCCATTAAAATGGGATACTAATTGATGACTTGGAAATTGTCTACATTCAGGCGGCTGCTCGCAGTTCCTGCAACGGAAACGCGGAAGCGCACAGCGCCGGTTGCGCCGACGTTGATCGTCTGCTGGGTGAGAGTTGAGGTCGCTGTCACGGCGCTGGTTACGTCCGTCCAAGTGGAGCCGCTGTCCGTCGACTTCTGCAGCTTCCACGTTGCCCCGGTATCGGAGCCGAAGTTGGCTACGGACAGAATGACTTGGGAAGCCCCCGTGACATTGAAATTCATAGTGATCGACCCTGCGGATTTAATCCTTGCGGACTGCGTGCCGTATTTCGCATCCGTCGACAAGTTGCCCAGCAGAGCGTTATCGAAGTACCAAGAGCCTGAGGAGAGCGTTACGTTGCCTGCCGCATAAGCCCCCTTCGTTCCAGTATCGAATGTTTCCGACAGAATGGTTGTTCCGACCGGAGGCGGCGGAGTTGTACCTGAACCATATCCATAGGAGCCGAGCTTGAATGTGGAAGGATCGTACCACTTGTAACCTGCTACCGGGGTCGACCAAGGCTCAGCCTTCGGCTCGGTTGAATTAGCAGGCGTTTCCATGCTAAGCAGAGCCGTCGGCTGGTCCAATTGAAGACCTGGGACACTGCTGAAGCTCGTATAGCTTTCTTGGGCCGCAAGCCAGTTAACGAGGTTAACCATCAGCGTCGCATCATTCTGTTCCTGCCAGCCGGCATATGTAGTTTTCGTTGCTCCGGTGTCCTCGCGCTTATATTTGGGCGTGGCGTCTTCTACCGGCGAGGAGTCGCCGATGAACGCCGCCTTGCCCATGCTCTTCTTCGCGATGGCGACCATCGGGCCTTCCGCTACGCCGCCGCCGTTATATACGCCTTGGTCGACGGCGCTAGTCCACTTTGGCGGGTTGCTCGGTACGTAAACAATACCTTTAGCCTGGTTCGGATCGCCGATGGCGAGCGTCGCTCCGGCATGCATGGCGAATGTAGATACGCCGCTTGTAATGTTGAACGATTGATTTGGAGCAACGATGTTGTTCGCCGTCACATCCCCGATCGCATTGTATCGGAAACGAACGCCGAAGTTGCTCATCAGCCAGTCCGTACTCGTCACGCCTTGCATAGCGGCGGAGGATGCTTCTTCAGCGCTCATCCCCTTCGTTGGATTCTGGTAAGCTCCGCGGCGATAGCCGTTGAACACTTCGGCGCCGTCCCAACGATTTAGATTGCGGTCAGCGTTGTAGTGGTCTCCGATAAACAGAATGCTACCGCCGGCTTGCACATATTGAAGGATGGCATCTTGCTCCGTCGTTTTCAAGGGAATGTTCGGTTCAGCCATAACAAATACGCTCACTTGCTGAAGATCGCTTAGCGTGATCGGAGTCGATTGGCGAAGCTCCTTGACAAGGTAACCCTGGCCCGCCAGCGCGTTGCCGAAATCGGAGAATGCACCGTCGATCACCCAATCCGCGGAACCGGCCGTTTCTTCGTGAGTGTTGTCGAACAAGATGGTCTTGCCATTAGGCGTTCCTACAGGGTTAATCACCGGAGCCGGGTCGGCCGGGCCTTCCCCGTAAGCGCGGTCCATCGTCAGCAAGGAGCCTTGCAGGAGCAGCGCCCCGCTCATAACGCTTGCAAGCAGGATCTTTTTCCAAGATTTCATAAATTGCCTCCTCAAAATGGGATAAGACGGCTTAATGAAGAGCTCGTCCAGATATAAGATTAACTTACATTTATTAACTCTAGTTCAATGGAATATAAAGGAATTATGGATTTTTGATGAATCAAATAAAACCGGGCCTTCCGGTTGAAGGCCCGTCGCGTACAGTATTATTCGCCAGCCGGTTTAATCCCGGTATTGGCTTGCACCAGAATCTCGTCGAACTTGTCGGAATGCGCCTTCGGCACCTTGGACGTGGTCGTGGCCAGCGTACCGATGATCGCTCCGATAAAGCCGAGCGGGATCGAAATGATGCCGGGGTTCGCATAAGGGAACAGCGGCGTGCCCACCAGAATCGCTTTGCCCGCCTCGGGGGCCCAAACGCTCGGGCTTGCAAGCACCAGGATTAAGGCGCTGATCAATCCGGTCAGCATGCCGGTGACCGCTCCAGCCGTGTTAAAGCGCCGCCAAAAGATCGTGAACAGGATGACGGGCAGATTGGCGCTCGCCGCGATGGCGAATGCGACGCTGACGAGGAAAGCGACGTTCAGCTTCTGCGCGAATAGCGACAGCAGAATCGACAGCACGGCTACGCCGACGGAAGCCCAGCGGGCTACCTTCATTTGCTCCTGCTCGCCTGCATGACCCTTGCGTATGATATGGGTGTAGAAGTCGTGCGCGAACGCCGAGGCGGCAGACAGCACGAGACCGGTCACGACGGCCAGAATGGTGGCGAACGCCACCGCGCTGATGAAGGCGAAGAAGAAGTCGCCGCCGAGCGCCTTGGCCAGGAGCGGCGCTGCCATGTTGCCTCCCTTGTCGGCGGCCACGATCTTGTCGTAGCCGACGAAGGCGGCTGCGCCGAAGCCGAGGAAAATCGTCATCACGTAGAAGATGCCGATCAGCCAGGTCGCGTACACGACGGAGCTTCGCGCCGTCGGGGCGTCTTTTACGGTGAAGAAGCGGATCAGGATATGCGGCAGCCCGGCAGTTCCGAGCACGAGCGCAAGGTTAAGCGACAGCGTATCCAGAGGAACCTTATATTTGTTCCCCGGATTCAGGAAGCTTTCCTTGAGCGGTGTGGCCGCCTTCATTTGCATGAACATGTCCGTCAGGCTGAAGTTGAACTTGGCGAATACGATGAGGGAAATGACCAGCGTCCCGGCCATCAGCAGAATCGCCTTGATGATCTGCACCCAAGAGGTAGCGCGCATGCCTCCGAACACGA
Source organism: Paenibacillus gyeongsangnamensis (assembly GCF_027533625.1). Classification (GTDB taxonomy): domain Bacteria; phylum Bacillota; class Bacilli; order Paenibacillales; family NBRC-103111; genus Paenibacillus_G; species Paenibacillus_G gyeongsangnamensis. The sequence continues at coordinate 282,951 of NZ_JAQAGZ010000008.1, forward strand.
CGTAAACGGTCATAAGGACGCCTACGATCAGTACGGAAGTCGTATAGTCGAGGCCGAGCAGCAGCTTGATCAGCGAGCCCGCGCCGACCAGTTGGGCAATCATATAGAAGGTGGAGATCGTAACCGTATTCAGCGCGGCGACGCCGCGTACCTTGCTGTTGTTGAAACGGGCTGCGATCATGTCGGCCATCGTATATTTGCCGAGATTCCTCAGCGGCTCCGCCACCAGGTACAGCACGACAAGGTATGCCACGAGAAAGCCAATGCTGTAGAAAAAGCCGTCGAAGCCGGACAGCGCGATAGTGCCGGCGATGCCGAGGAACGATGCGGCCGACATATAGTCGCCGGCAATGGCGAGACCGTTCTGCCAGCCGGTCAATCCGCCGCCCGCGGTGTAGAACTCGCTTGTGGAATTCGTTTTCTTGGCTGCATAATACGTAATCACGAGCGTCAGAAGTACGATGATGACAAAGAGAGAAAATGCCGTCATATTCATCCGAATTCCTCCGTTCTGAATGGGTTATGGAAGATGATTCTCGCTGCGGATTTCCTCAATCATCAGGTCGTACTCGGCTGCCTTGCGGGAATAAACCATACAGAGTACCCAGGTCATGATGAACTGGGCGAATGCAAACACCCAGGCCAAACTGATCGGCCCGAACGCAGATGCGTTCAAGATTTTGGTATAGGACGTCAACAGCGGCAAAGCGAAATAGAAGGCGAAGAAGAAAATCGACATCGGCAGAAGAAACCGCTTCTTGCTGGCTATCAGCGTCTGAAACCGGCTCGAGCGGGCGATGTCCGTAAAGCTTTTCGCATGGGCCTTCATGAGTGGTGTCCTCCGTTTCAATTGGACTAGTAGTAAGCGCTTTCATTGCAAATATATTATACTTCGCTCCGCTTTATACCGCCAGACGAAGAGTCCTAGGTTTTTATGACCAATATGACCAAAAGCAAGCAAATAAAAAAAACCATGAACCTAAAGGACTTCGTCCCTTATTTTCATGGTTTGCTTCTTGAGCTCTCACACCGGCCAGTCTTCCTTGCGGTAAGCCATGTCCCAGAACAAATACTCGTACCGGCTGCTGAGGATGAAATGCGATTTCATCCGCTCACGGTCCCGCGCCGTCACTTGCTCCGCCAGCTCGTCGAGCCGGTCGATCTGCTCCTGCACCAGCTCTCGGAACCATTCGCCGCCGTAAGCGGCGATCCACTCCCGGTAGATCGGCTCGTCCGGCGTGCATCCCTGCAGACGCTCTCCGATCTCGTAATAGAGCCAATAGCAGGGCAAGATAGCGGCGATAATGTCGCCGAGGTGCCCGTTATAGGCCGCCCTGTACATGTGCGAGGTATAGGCGTAAGCCGTCGGCGCGGGCTCGAACGCCTCGCGCTCCGCGTCCGTGATGCCGAGCAGCTTCGAAAATTTCTCATGGAGCGACAGCTCCGCGCTGTACGTGCCCTGAGCGTGAACCGCCATCCGGCTCGTCGTCGCCAGATTGTCCGCCTTGGCCGCTCCCAGCGCTTGAATCCGCGCAAAATGGGACAAATAATAGGCGTCATTCAGCACATAATAGCGGAAACAATCCAGCGGCAGCGATCCGTCGCCGATGCCGGTTACGAACGGATGCGCGAAGCTGGCGTCCCAGCTCCCGGCTGCGGCCTGCCGCAGCTCTTGCGAAAATTTGTTGGCCATACCTTCATCATCCTTTTCTCATTAGATCACGTGATATCGAACGTCGCCGACATGAAAGAAAGGCGCATAATGCCCCAAATAAAAGGCGGCCGCCGCGCAGCCGGCCAGCAGCGCGACAAAGCCGGCATCCCGGACGGACCAGCCGATGGTGTAATAAAACGTCCGTTCCCCGCCGGCGACGGAGAACCGTTTCGCCTCCATGGCCACAGCGATCCGCTGCGCCCTGCGAATGCTCTGCGCGAGCAGCGGAATCACCGCATGCCGCAGACGCGAAATCCATCCGCCTGGCCCCGGCGAATACCGGACGCCCCGCACCTTGAGCGCCATCTGGAGCGTCCGGTACTCTTCCGCCGCCATCGGCATCAGCCGCAGCGCGGCCATGAAGCTGTAGGCGTATTTGGCCGGCATCCGGAGCTGCTGCATGAGCGAATAGAACAGCCTCACCGGACGCGTCGTCAAGGCAAAGATCATCCCGGCCAGAGCCATATCCACGGTTTTCAAGCCGATGTGCAGCCCCCGATAGAAGCTCTCTTCGGTAACATGAACGAGTCCGTAGCGAAACCAGGTCGTTTCCCCTTTTCCGAAAAAGATCATCGACGTTGAAGATGAAACGAACAGCAGCGCAAACGGGAGCAGAAGCAGCAGCAGGCGGCGCACCGGATGACCCGTTCCCGCAAACAGCAGAAACAGCAGCATCCAAGTCGCGTTCGCCAGGATGTTGATGTTATCCGTGAACATCAGCAGGAAGAAGACCATCACCGAACCGAGCAGCTTGAGGCTCGGATTGACGCCGTGCAGCCACGTTTCGCGAACGTTCCAGCTCAGCTGCATGCTATCTCCTCCTCCCGGGCTTCCGCCTTCGCCTTCTCTTCAAAGCGCCGCAGATATGCCTCCGGACTCAGCTCTGCCGCCAGCTCGCCCTGCTTCACTTCCCATACCCGTGTGGCAAAATAGCGCACGATCTGCGGATCATGCGTAACCATAACAACCGCCGTGCCCTCGGCCCGCCACGCTTCCAGCTTCTCCAGCAACGCGAACGTGTTCGCCGCATCCTGCCCGAAGGTAGGCTCATCCAGCAGCAGCATGCGCCGGGCCTCCACCGCAGCCGCGGCAACGCTGAGTCTCCGTTTCTGTCCCAGCGACAGCTGATACGGATGATGGCCGCGGTGCTCCGAGAGGCCGAACCACTCCAGTGACTCGGAGGTTTGGATCGTTACGGACTCTTCCTTCTCCCCGCTGCGGCGAAGCGTGAACGCCACCTCGTCGAAGACGGAATTCGTCACGAATTGCATCTCCGGATTCTGAAACACATAGGCCGCCGCGTCCGCGATATCCGCGAACCCGTATACCATGCGGCCCGCGAGCGAGTAGCGGCCCTCCGTACGGATCAGCTGCATGAGCGATTGCAGGAGCGTGCTTTTGCCTGCGCCGTTCTCGCCGACGACCGCAATCCAGTCTCCGGGCGCAATCCGGGACTGGTGGACAAAGATTTTACGAGCCTTCCCATGAAATCCGGCGAATTCCCGGATCTCCGCCAGCGTTTGCGGCTCCGCGTTCTCCGATTGCAGCGTCCTTCCGGAAAGCAGATTCCCGTACCGGAGACTCTCCGCATAGTCCTCCCACACGCCGGGGTACCAAATGCCATATTCCCGAAATGCCTGCTCATGCTCACGGAATACGTCCTCCGGTTTTCCGTCAGCAATGATGCGGGCTTGCCCGTCGAACAGAACGACACGGTCGACGAAGCTTACGATTTCTTCGATCTTATGCTCGACAATCAGAACGGTCCGGTCCGCCGCCACCTGCCGTATCGTGCTCCATACCTGGTCCGTTCCTTCGGGGTCCAGCAGCGCGGTAGGCTCATCCAGAAACCACACTTCCGGATTCATAAGCAGGAGCGAAGCGATGGCGAGCCGCTGCTTCATCCCTTGCGATAGCGATGCGATCGGCACATGGGCCTCCGGCAAATGGAGCTGGGCCTTGTGCAGCGCGTCACGGATCAGGCCTTCCATCGCTTCCCGCGGAACGCTCATATTTTCCAGCACGAAGGCAAGCTCTTCATCCACGAAAGGCATGCAGAACTGGGCGTCCGGATCTTGAAAGAGATAGCCCCAGGAGTCCGGCACTAGAAGCTTCTCCGCTTTCATCGGGACCTCGATGCTGCCCGGAATGAGTCCGGCCATCACCTGCAGCAGCGTAGATTTCCCGCAGCCGCTCGGGCCCAGCAGCAGCACCTTCTGGCCCTTCGGCACCGCAATCGACAAGTCGTCGAACAAGAGTCCGCCGCTGCCGGGAAATTTCAGCCGCAGCCTGCAGACCTCCGCTGCTGCTGCCGCTGCCGGGCCTTCTCCTCTTGCTTCCCTGCTCATTTCTTATCCAGCGCCCGGTAATCGTCCGCATTCGCAGGCCGCACCAGCTGGGTTACGCCTGTTGCCTCCAGCGCCTTGACAAGTCCGAAGGCGACGTATCCGCAAATCACATAAGAGCCGACCAAACGGAACACGATATACAGCAGCAGGTTCCAAGATTGGTAATCGGCCGTATACCCCTTGACCACGTCAAACAATAACGAGCCCGCGGCAGCCGCGAGTCCGGCCAGGCCTGCGGCCGAAGCGGAAAATTTGCGGTAACGGAACGCGGCAAAGATCAGCTCCGCGCACAGCCCTTGCACGATCCCGTAGGTCAACGCTTCGACGCCGAATTGCGATCCCGCAAGAAGCTCGCCCGAGGCCGCCGCCGCTTCCGCCAGCAGCGCTACGCCGGGCTTGCGGATGATGAGGAATGCGACGGTAGAAGCAATAAACCACAATCCGTAAATCAATTGATCCACTTGGATTCCGGGGAGCTTCGCTACATTGTATACGTCTCCCCATAAACGGTAAATGACCCCGAATACGACGGCAACCACGACAGTCACCAGTATATCGGTTAGTTTCAATCCTTTAGACATGATAATCCACCCCTTTATTCGGTTTGTCCTACGGAGTTCTGAGGCAGCCCGAATCGTCCCTTCGCGCCCGGACCGGCGGCCGTGCCGTCTTCTCCCGGCAGCAACCCAGGATAACCGGCTACGCCGTCCTTGTCATACAAGGACCAGCGCGTTTACCAAGGTTGATGCGAAGCTATAAGCTGCGAAAACTTATAAATTAATACTAGAGTAAAGGGCAGAGAAATCTGCCCCTCCTCATCAAACCGTACGTGAGGTTTTCCCTCATACGGCTTTCCGATGTTCGTCATTCATGTGCATGCAGATCACAAGAGCGTTTTAAGTCCACATTGACTGGCCAGAAATCTTACTTCTTGAAGCGAGCCCATCCATCTTGCACGCTGTCTTTTCTTGGCATACCATCTCGTGAGCCTCTGCA
>NZ_JAQAGZ010000009.1 GCF_027533625.1 Paenibacillus gyeongsangnamensis
TTGGATTATGAACGCCAGGTAATCTATTTTTTATGAGACGTTTGGCTGTCCGCGTATGTGAAAGAAGCAAGCCGATGAGTGCTAGACCAGAATGTGCTGTCAGTGTTTCCATCGACTGGTCCAAATTGAATCGAACAGGTTTCATCATTGCACCTCCGGGTGAAGTTGAGAAAAACGAAGAGTTCCTCTCTTTTCTCCATTTTAAGCCACCGGACATTCATATTCTATTGTTTTCATATATTCACTTTCACGGATTCAGGAATACATTTAGTTATGCAATGTGCGAACATATGATCTAATATGCAAGGGGCTGAGGATGGTATGATTACGGCTTCGCCGATCGAAAACCGGATTGGAAGCGTTATCGTTCATGTAAGCGATGTGAGAAGGGCGGCGGAATGGTACTGCAAGCTGCTGGGACTTCCCTTGAACGAACGGCAGCTGGACGGGGGATCGGTCTATTTCTTCGATTTGCCCGGAACCGGCCTGCTGCTGGACAACAATCAGAACAACCGGAAAAACCCGGACTGGCGGGAAGATATGAAGCCTCTGTTCATGTATCCCTGCTCCGATATTGACGAAGCCTACGCATACGTCGGCAGCCGGACGGAGGTGCTGTCGGAGCCGAACCGGCATCCGGGGATGGCTTACTTCAATTTCCGCGACCCGGAGGGCCGGGTATTCATGGCTTGCTGGAGCCGCGGAGGCACAGTCGACGGGCCGACGCCCGAAACGGAAAGCCCGGTACTGGCGCGGATCGGGGGCGTGTTCGTGAACGTCCGCGAAATGCGTTCAATGGCGGTTTGGCATAGTGGGCTGCTCGGACTTCCCCTGCAAGCCGGGGAGACGGAGAAGTCGGTCTTAAGCCTTCGCGTTGCGTACGGGGCCTCCCTTCTGCTGTACGACAACCGGTACCGGCAGGGGGATGACTATGAAGTGCTGTTTATGTTCGATACACGGGATATCGGTGCGGCAGAGCGTTACGTTACGGGGCTCGGCATTCCGCTGTTCGGGAAGCGGGAGGAGCATGGCGATGTCTCCTTCTTCACGATCCGGGATCCCGACGGCAACGTGATCATGGTATGTCAGAGCCATAATCCATCGGAAAAGGCGGAGGTGTAACGGAGGGGGAGACAGATCGGAGGCCCCATGACGGACAATGGCCGGATCGGGAAAGGAATAGACCCGAACGTCAGGACTTGGAAGGAGTTCATCGCCCAGGACCCGGACGAATGAACAGCGCGTTCGGAGGACGTGGATGCCGACAGGATTTTCCGTGACAGAGCGAATGTGTCGATCCATGAAAGCAGTTGTACCGCCATAAAGAAGGAAGCGTCTTCTCATTAGCCGTAAGGCGGGAGAGGGTGCTTCCTTCTTTATTTTTCAAGGTTGCGATTACTGATAAGCGGTATGAAGCTGCCCTGATGCAGGGCCGGCCGTTAAAGCATGTGTACGCACGTACATATACGCCGGAACTGGATCGGAATGAGGCATAGCTTGTTACTCCATGCAATATATTTAATGTTGAAGCGGTCCTATATCGGGATCGAACATTGAGGAGGGTGTTTTAGATGAAGCTACGAAAAGCCTTCAACCTGACCTTCACCTTCGCCTTGGCGGCGTCCATATTTGCGGCTTGCGAATCTCCGCCTCCGACGACCGGTCAGACCAAGACGGAGCCGCCTCCGTCCGATAAAGCGCAGCCTGCGGCAACGAAGCCTGCGGAAACTGCCCAAACGGGTGACGCTAAGGCGACGCCCAGGAACGAAACGCTATATATCAACGGATTGCAATGGGGAGCCCCGACCAACTTCAACCTGATTAGTGGCAACCCGGCTTTTCCGATTAACTACGGAAATTCCAGGGAGTTGATTTACGAAACGCTCTTCATGATCAACCAGTTGGACGGCAAGCTGGAGCCGCTCCTCGGGACCAAGTACAGCTGGACGGATGACAGTACGCTGCGCGTCGAGCTCAATAAGGATGCGAAATGGAGCGACGGGAAGCCGTTTACATCGGATGATGTGGTGTACACGTACCAGCTCGGTAAAAAGTATGCCATTAACTGGAGCAGCACCTGGACTTATCTGGAGGACGTTACGGCCGATGGACCGAATGCGGTGAACATCAAGCTAAGCAAAGCCAATCCGAACAAGCTGACCGTTCTGGACAGCATTGAGCTCATTCCGATGCTGCCGAAGCATATTTGGGAAGCGATCGAAAAGAAAAACAACAACGACCTGGCCTCCATCCGGAAGGAAATGAATGATAACCCGGTGGGCACCGGCCCATACAAGATGTATTTCTATAACGATCAGAAGATTACGGTCGTCCGGGACGACAATTATTGGGGCAAAGCCTTGTTCGGTAAGCTGCCCGCGCCGAAATACATCACCCACGTGATCTATAAAGACAACGCCGCAGGAGACCTCGCTTTCAAGAGCGGTCAGGTGGACGTCTCCCAACAGTTCACGCCGCAGGTTTGGAACATGTGGAAGGACGGAGCACCCGTCAAGACGTACCTGAAGGACGCGCCTTATTATGTACCGGGCTCGATGCCGTCCATTTTCTTCAACATGTCCAAGAAGGGTCTGGATAACCCCGACGTCAGAAGAGCTATCGCCATGAGCATCGATTACAAGAAGATTTCGGATCTCGCGATGAGCGGCTATTCGGCGGCGATGCAGCCTTCGATTACGCTGAACACGGATGCGGAAGCCAAATATGTGGATCAAAATTCGATCAAATCGCTGCAGTGGACGACGGATGTGGCTGCGGCGAACGCGCTGCTCGACAAGATCGGGGCCAAGAAGGGGGCCGACGGCATCCGCGTACTGGACGGAACCCGACTCGGACCTTGGGAGGTCGAGTGCCCTTACGGCTGGTCGGACTGGAACGCTTCACTGGAAATTGTCGCCCAGAACGCCAAAGCGATCGGCATTGAGATTCGGACAAAATTCCCGGAAGCCCCTGTATGGACCAACGACCTGCAAACCGGCAAATTCGACATCATCATGAATACGCCGGCCGGCGGGGTCAGCCCGAGCCAGCCGTGGAACCGGGCGAGAACCATTATGTACTCCAAAGGCGTCCCTGCGGCCGGTGAAATGGCGTTCTGGAACTGGGGCCGTTATAAGAATGAGCAGGCGGATGCCCTGATCGACAAAATTCCGAATGTATCGGATGAAGGCCAACTGAAGTCCATGTACACTGATCTGACCAAAATTTGGCTGAAGGATATTCCTTCCATACCTCTTATGTACCGTCCTTGGGTATTCTACACCGTCAACGAATCCGTTTGGAAGGGCTTCCCTGTTCAGGGCGACGGCAAAAATATTCCTCCGCAAATCGCCATCGACGGAGCCGGCGTGAAGGCGTTGTATCAGATCCACAATTAACGAGGCAGGCCTATATTGGAGCGGAGCGGGCGGTCCGATATAGGCCTCTTTTCACCAAGCCATGGGAGGCGACGACGGTTGACTGCCTACAAGAAGTACTTTCTACAAAAATTTCTGTGGTATTTCCTCACGCTGCTTATCGCCATCGGTTTGAATTTTCTGCTGCCCCGGCTCATTACGGGCAACCCGGTCAGCGTCATCGTATCCCAAATGTCCCAGGGGATGACGGACAGCGATACGATCAAGAAAGTATACGAAACCTTCATGAAGGAGTTCGGGATCGACAAGCCGCTCGGGACGCAGTTCCTGATCTATATCAAGAACTTGCTGACGGGCAATCTGGGCACCTCCTTCGGTCTGTACCCTAAGAAGGTCACCGATATATTGGCTTCGGCGGTCCCTTGGACCATCGCGCTGCAGCTGCCGGCGATTATCGTCGGCTGGATCCTCGGCAATGTACTGGGCGCGCTTGCGGCTTATAAGAAGGGCGTGCTGGACAAGGTTATTTTTCCGGTGGCCTTATTCATCAACTCCATCCCTTTCTTCACGCTGGCGATCATCATGATGTTTTACTTTGCCCTTACGCTGAAATGGTTTCCGCTGCACGGGGGCTACGATTACCAGATGATTCCGAATCTCAGCTTCGAGTTTATCGGTTCGGTTCTCCGGCATCATACGCTGCCTTTCCTTTCGATCGTTCTCGTCACGATCGGCGGTCAGGCGATCGGCATGAGAGAAATGGCGATTTACGAGCTGAATTCGGATTATGTGCTTTACAGCAAGCTGCTCGGGATTCGGGACTCCAAGGTAGCCAGATATGTGTTCAAAAATGCGATGCTGCCGCAAATTACCGGACTCGCGCTGTCCATCGGCACGATGGTCGGCGGCTCGTTAATTTGTGAAATCGTGTTCAGCTACCCCGGAATCGGCACCTGGCTGTTTACCGCGATCCGCCAGCTGGATTACCCGCTGATCTCCGGCTGCACGCTGCTTATTGCGGGAGCCGTGCTGCTCGCCAACTTCGCCATCGAGGTCGTCTACGGCTTCGTCGATCCCCGGATCAAGGCTGCGCAGATGGAGGAAAATTAAGATGAAGCATTCCACCCAGATCTTAATGAAATCTCCGAAGTTTGTGTTCGGAGCGGCCGCCTTTCTGCTGATGCTCGCGCTGGTGACGATCTACCCGATGATTCACAAGCAGGATCCGCTTGATATGGTGGCGCTCGCCTTCCAGCCCCCGGATGGCAAGCTGCTGCTCGGCTCGGACAATTTTGGCAGAGACCTGTTCCTGGAGCTGATGTATGGAATACGAACCTCGGTGAGGGTAGGTCTGATCGCGGGCGTTTTCGCGACGGTCATCGGGCTCATCGTCGGTCTCGCTTCCGGCTATATCGGAGGAATCGTGGATAACATTTTATCGACGATTACGAATATTTTTATTGTCATCCCTTCCTTTGTCATCCTGATTCTGATCTCCGTGAGCATCAATTCCCGGAGCTCGCTCGTTACCGCCATCATCATCGGATTGACCAGCTGGCCGTGGACGGCACGGGCCGTCCGGGCCCAGACCACGTCACTGCGTAACCGGGACCACGTCAATCTTGCCAAAATATCGGGACACAGCACGCCAAGCATCATCGGGTTTGAAATTCTTCCTTACATCGCTTCGTATGTGGTGATGGCCTTCGTGCTTCAAACGGCTTCGGGTATCTTGTCGGAAGCGTCCATCTCGATGCTCGGCCTCGGGCCTTATAATACGATTTCGCTCGGGATTATCATGAACTGGGCTCTTGTATTTGAAGCTCCGGTCGCAGGCGCCTGGTGGGCGTTCCTTCCGGCGGCCTTCTCGATCGCGATCATTACGTTCTCGCTGTATATGATGAATACGGGAATGGACGAAATTTTCAATCCGAAAATAAGGAGCTAGCCACTCATGAGCCAAAACATTCTCGAGGTCAACGGGTTAAAAACGTACTACCGGACGCGGTTAAAGGAAAACGTATTCGCCGTCGACGGGGTGGATTTTGCGCTGGAGGACGGCAAAACCTTGGGCATCGCGGGAGAGTCCGGCTGCGGCAAGTCCACCTTGGCCCTCAGCCTGATGGGCTTCTACTTCCCGCCGCTGCACTATGGCAGCGGCTCCATCCTCATCGACGGAACCGATATCATGAAGCTTACCAAGGAGCAGCTGCGTACGCAGGTCTCGGGCCGGGAAACCGCTTATATCCCGCAGGCCGCCATGAACGCGCTCAACCCTACGCTGAAGATCATTCATTTTATCGAGGATATTATGAAGGAGCACCGGCCGGAGCTAAGCAAGAAGCAGGTCTGGGACATGGCTGCGGAGCGCTTCGAGACGCTCAACCTGTCCGCCAAGGTGCTTCAGTCCTATCCGAACGAATTGTCCGGCGGCATGAAGCAGCGAACGGTGATTGCGATCTCGACGATCCTGAATCCGAAGGTGCTGATCGCCGATGAGCCCACCTCCGCGCTTGACGTAACCTCCCAGAAGGCGGTCATTAAGCTGCTTAAGGAGCTGCTGGATAAGAAATTCATCCGATCGCTCGTCTTTATCACCCATGAGCTGCCGCTGCTCTACCACGTAACGGACGATATCGTGGTCATGTATGCCGGTGAAATCGTCGAGCGAGGCACGGCACATCAGATGATTTTCGATCCGATCCATCCGTATACGAAGAAGCTGATGGGTTCCATCATCGTGCCGGAGGAGGGGATGAAGGGCCACAAGCTGGCGGCCATACCCGGCGCGCCGCCGAATTTGAAGAACGTGCCCGCAGGCTGCCGGTTCGCGGACCGCTGTTCCTATGCGGCAGACGAGTGCCGTAAGGGTAAGGTGGAGAGCCGCATGGAGGAAGGCCGGATGTACCGGTGCCTGTTCGATCCGCAAACCTTAAAGGAGTGGTACGCCAGTGAGCCGACATGATCTCTTGATCAGCGGAAGACAAGTCACGAAGGAATTCGGCTACGGCCTCAAAAAAACGACCGCCGTGGACCGTGTCGATTTTGACTTTCACGAGGGGGAGATTATCTCCATCGTCGGAGAGAGCGGAAGCGGCAAAACGACGCTGGCCAAAATTTTGATGGGACTGCTGAAGGAAACCGGCGGGGCTGTCGAATATAAAGGAAAGCCGCGTCAGCTCAAATCGCACAAGGAACGCAAGGCGTATTGGAAGGATATCCAGGCGATTTTTCAGGATCCGTTCTCCTCTTTCAATTTGTTCCATAAAGTGGAAAAGCTGCTGCTCGATTGTATCAAGCTGCAGGGGCTGAAGCTATCGAGAGAAGAGCAATTCCTGAAAATGAAGGATGCCTGCTCGTTCGTCAATTTAAAATTCGAGGAGCTATACAACAAATATCCTTTCGAGTTGTCGGGAGGCCAGATGCAGCGGCTCATGATCGCACGAATATTCATGCTGCACCCGAAGGTGCTGATTGCAGACGAACCGACCTCCATGGTGGACGCCTGCTCCCGGTCTACGATACTGGATATGCTCCTCAAGCTGAGGGATGAGAACAACATGACCATTATTTTCATCACCCATGACGTAGGGCTGGCTTATTATGTCAGCGATACGCTGTACATTATGCAAAAAGGGCAATTTGTGGAGCGGGGCCCCGCGGAAAGCCTTATTCTGGCTCCGCAGCATCCGTATACCCGCCAGTTAATCAACGATGTGCCGAAAATCCACTCGGAATGGAATTTGGCTTGAACCATTTGTAGGTGGGATATCCCCTGTAGGAGCGATAACAACAGCGGCCGGAAGGGGATACCCCACCGGGTCAGATCATGGTCTTTTATGCTGAACAAAATAGAGGCAGACGATCAGAAGAAGCAATCCGAATGTAATCGCAGTTCCAATCCAGGGAGTCGTCAGAATAACGCCGGCCAAAATCGCAAGAAGGGATACCAATGTAAGTCCCGTTGGCCATCGTACGCCTTCTTGTTTCATATGAGATAAAACAAGGGTAATCCATACGATCATTACCGTATAGCCAGGAAAAACCATTAAATAATCAAACGTATGCCCTTGGGCAAAGAAAGCCACGATGACGCCGATATATAAAAATACCGTACTGAATAACAAGGCCCGGACGGGCACATTGTTTTTCGACAGCTTCGCAAAGAAAAGGGGAGCGTTCCCTTTTACGGCTTGTTCATAAAGAGAGCGGCTGGATGAATACATTCCGGTATTGGTTGCGGACAAAACCGCGGTTAGAAGCACGAAATTCATGATTTGATCCACATAAGGAATGCCCGCATGGACAAATACGGAAACAAACGGACTTTCTCCGCTCTTGGAGAGCTCATCCCACGGCACCAGACTAAGAATGACAAAGATCGGTAAAATATAAAAGATCAAAACGCGTACGATAATGCTCCGAGTCGCTTTGGGAATGGTTTTCTCCGGATTTTCCGCCTCCCTTAAGGTCATTCCGATCATTTCGATTCCGCCGAAGCTAAACATCACCACAAGCATTGCGGATACGGTGCCCATAAGACCATGCGGGAAAAGCCCGCCATGAGAGGTCAGGTTGTATGCGATGCCCTGAAATGAAGATTGCGTACCCAAAACGACGAATCCTAACAATACAAATAAGACCAAAGTGATGATTTTAACACCGGCAAGCCAATACTCGGTCTCTCCATAGATTTTCACTTGAAAAAGGTTAATAGCCGTCATAGCGAGCGATCCGATGAGGGCCAAGACCCATAACGAAGCACTCGGAAGCCAGAAGGACAGGAAGGATGAAGCGGCGGCCATTTCGGCAGCCATCACAAGCACCCAATCGAGCCAATAAATCCAGCCGACGGTAAAGCCGGCCACCGGTCCCAGAAGAGGTTCGATCAAGTCACGCAAGCTGGCCGCCCCTTTATTATTTAGAACAAGCCCCGCCAAAGAGCGCATGACCACAAGCAGCAGCAGACCGCCTATTGCGTAAGTCAGAAGTACGGAAGGTCCCGCGGTATCGATGGACGAGCTGGATCCTTTAAAAATTCCGGCCCCGATGGTTCCCCCCAGCGTCATCATAAGAATGTGACGCTGTTTTAGATTGCGTTTCATTTCACTCATGCCTGTACGTTCTCCTCATCTAGTTAGTGACCCCTGAAAAAATAGGGGAAGCTTAAAGAAAATAAAAAAGAATTCGCAACCTCCCGATGAAAGTTGTTGCCGAGGCAACAAAACCATCAAGTGAGGGGTAGAATTCCCATGTTCATGAATTCGGCGCGGCCCCTCAAAAATCCTTTTTTGATTTTATCAAAAAAGGAACTACGGCCTCCATCGAGCCATCGAATACGTACAGCGGGTCCCCGGTGCTGAATACCAGCAGCCGGGGATTTTCTTGTAAGCAGGCCGATCTCCCTGCACGTAAAAGATAGACCTGCTGCCGCTGCGTTCTGCTGGGGGCTCGATCGGATGCGGACAACGAGGCCGTCCTTCGCTTCAATTCGGAATTTTCCGGGCAGTCCGCGGGTTCCGCTCAGTAAACGGACGGCGTCAAGACGAAGCGCTTCCGTATTCGGCAGCGTTTGGATGAAGCCTTTAACCATGGCGGCAGCCCTTTTTTACTTGCGTTTTCAGGTTAGTATAAGCCGGGCGCAGGTCCGGCATACACAAGGGGCCGGCCTGCTTCCTGCCTCAGGTCGGACAGGCGACTGGACTTAGGTCCAGTTCCAAAAACCGCCGCAGGTCCGTTTTGAAAAAAGCTTGCAAACCCTAGAATAAAGACATAAGCAAACGACAACCAAACGAAAGGCGGTGAGTACATCCATGAGAATGAATCGGAAAACGGGCCTCGCGGCGCTGCTGATTTTCTTCGGGATCATGATCCTGTGCAGCAAGATCGGCGGATTCCATCATATCGGGCACTCCTTGATCGGTTTCCTGTTCCCGCTGGCCATGGTAGGACTCGGATACTTAGGGATTAAGAACGGAAGAAGCACGATCGGCTGGATTCTGGTCGTGATCGGCGGTCTGATTCTGTTCGGCAAGCTGTCCGGGCTGATCGCGATCGCGGTGGCCGTAGGATTGATCGTTTACGGCTTCAGCTTGTTCCGGAACCGGTCGGTACACTAATCTAAAACCCATTAACCAGAAAAGGTGGTAACGAAGGATGAGCAGTTTAGGCAAAAGATTCCGCGACCTTACGGTAGCGTCATTCAACGAATTGCTGGAGCAATCGGAAGATCCCGTCCGCATGATCGATAAATATCTGACCTCGCAATCCGAGCAAATCCGCGAATCCGAACGGCTGCTGCAGCAATGCCTGTCGCACGCTTCCTCGCTTCGTCAGCAGTACGTCTCGGCGGAGCAGCTGAAGGAGCGGCGCGAGCAGCAAGCGCTTCTGGCGCTGAAGGCCGGCGAGGAGGAAGTCGCCCGGATCGCGCTGCACGAGAAGATGCAGCAGGAAGAAAAGGCGAGTCAATACAAAGCGCTCTACGAGCAAAGCAAGCTCGGCATCGTCGAGCTGGAGGAGCAGCTTCAGCAGCTGAAGGCGGATTTTCAAGAAGTCGCCTCAAAGCGTACTTATTACATCGCCCGTCTGGAGTCGGTGAGACTGCAGCAGCGGATGAACGAACGGCTTCGCGCCACGGGAGGACCTTCCCCCCGCATGTTCGACCGGCTCGAGGAGCGGGTATCCGATCTGGAGCTCGGAGCACGCGCATTGCGTGAAGTGAGAGGACAGGTGCGCGAGGCTTGGACGAATGTCAGCGGAGCCGCTTCCCAGGCGCTGGACCAGGAGCTGGCTAAGCTGAAGACGAAACTGCAGCAGGAGGGATGGACGAAGCTATGAGCAAATTATACCGTTCCCGTACCGATCGTAAAATAACCGGCTTGTGCGGAGGTTTGGCCGAAACGCTGAACGTCGACGCGAACCTGCTCCGTTTGGTGCTCGTGGTAACGGCGTTCTTCTCCGGCGGAGTGGTAATCCCCTTATATTTTCTGGCGACCCTGGTCATCCCTAGCGAGCCTTATCACGGGGGCCCTTACGGCCCCGACTACAGCTTCGGCGGCGGCCGCGGCTGCGGACACCGCAGAGGCGAGTGGGAGGACTGGAAGAGCTGGAAGCACGGCTGGAAAGAGTGGAAGCACGCCGAGAAGCATTACCGCCGGGCGCAAAGACACGGCTGGGCTCCGCACGAGCACCGCGACGAGTATGAAGGCGAATATACGCATGCCGGCCCTAATGCCCGTCCCGAGCAGACTTCCGGCAGCAATCTGGACGATATGATGAAGGACATCGAGAAAAAAGCGATGAGAAAAGAAATTGAAGAGCTGCGCGAGAAGGTCGCGAGCTATGAAAAAAACCAAAACACTAAAGGAGATGTGTAATCATGGGAGTATTTTCTCGAATTAAGGATATGACGAAGGCATCGCTGCACGAGCTGCTGGATAAGGTGGAAGATCCGATTATCATGCTGAATCAATATCTCCGCGACATGGAGGAGGAAATAGCGCAGGCGGAAGTGACGGTTGCCCGTCAAATCGCGAACGAGCGCAAGCTGAAGGAGCGCCAGGAGGAAGCCGTTCGTCTGACGGCGAAGTATGAGGAAGCGGCGAAGGAAGCGCTGAGGAACGGCCAGGAGCAAGCGGCCCGCGCGGCTCTAGAGCAGAAGCTGTATCATGAAGGTAAAATCGCCGAGTATTCCGAAATGCACGAGCAGTCCAAAGCGCAGGCGCAGGAGCTCGTACAGCAGCTGCATGAAATGAAGGACGCGTTCTACCAAATGCGCAACAAGCGCAGCGAGCTCGTCTCCCGCGCCCAGCTGGCCAAAGCGAAGAAGCAGATGGCCGAGGTGACGGCATCGAACGTGATCGAAGGCGGCCATGCCGTGAAGGGCTTCCGCCGGATGGAGGAGAAGATCATGTCGCTGGAAGTGGAAGCGGAAATCGCGCGCAAGCCTTTAGTGGGAAGCTCCTACGTCGGAACGACCTACGGCGCGCCGGCGGCCGATCCGGCCAAGCAGGCAAAAATCGACGACCAGCTGCAGCTGCTCAAGGAAAAGCTGAACTCCGAGCAGGGGCAATAATCGCCCGGAGCAGCGATAAAAAGCGCTTGGAGCCAGTACGGCAATTGTGATATGCTATGATAGGCCAAATGCCATAGTGGGCTTAACGTTCCCGCTATGGCTTTTGTATCGAGGCGTAGAGTCAACGAGAATTTGCGGAAGGGGGCGACACGGATGTACCGGAAACGTAACCGAAACATCGCTTTGGTGCTGATCGGGGCTGGGGTTTTTATGCTCGCGGACAACCACTTGGGCTTTTTTACCGTCGTTGCCCTCTTTTTGCTGCTGCTGGGTGTTCATAAGGTTCGAACGGGCTCGGAGCGCAGGGGCTACGTGCTTATGGCCATCGGGCTCCTGCTGCTGGTCGGCGGGAATTTGCCGATGATCCTGGCGGTTATTTTAATCTCGCTCGGGTTATTTTACAGGAAGTCGCGAAGGATGCACCGGGAAGCCCGGTATTTTCAGAAAAAGAGCATCATCGAAAGCATCCGCTGGGGAAGGGACCCCTGGATTCTCCGCAGCATGTCGATCTGGAACGTGCTTGGCGAGCTGCAGATGGATTTGACCTACGCCATTCCGGAGCAGAAGGAAACGACCATCGTGCTCCAGGGCGTGATCGCGGACGTCGACATTATCGTACCGGAGGATATGGGGCTATCGGTGACGGCGTCGGTCGTCCTCGGGCAGATGAGCGTCGGGTTCGATAAGGAAGCGGGAGTGCTGAACAAGATGGTGTGGCAATCGCCTAACTATTGGACGGCCGACCGGCAGCTGAAGCTGGAGATTTCGTACATTATCGCGGATATCGATATCAAAATTGTGTAATCGCCAAAAAGGAGCCGAGGCACAGTGGAAGGACACGATAAACGTCTTACCAATATGATTTGGCGCAGCATGGCGGAGTCCATCGGGCTCAGCCTTGTTCTGTTTGGCGTTATCTTCTATATACTGCATTACAACGGGTATATCGTTCCGTTCGAGTCCTGGTCGGAGGGGATTATGCTCAGCCTCAGCTTGATCGCCATCGTGGTGGCCATCGGAGGTACATACGGGTTATGGACGGCGAGCCGAACGAAGCGCCGGTTGGAGCAGCTTCGCGAGGTAATGCTGTCGTTGGAGAAAGGAAACCTCAGCCGCTTGGTGCCGCCGCTCGGCGAGGATGAGATCGGGCGGCTTGGGGAGCAGCTCAACGCCATCACGAAAAAGTGGGAGGAGCAGGTCACCTCGCTCCAGCGGCTCTCCAGCAACAATGCGCAGCTCGCTCAGAAGGCGAAGTATTCCGCTATCGTCGAAGAGCGCCAGAGGCTGGCGCGCGAGCTGCACGACGCGGTAAGCCAGCAGCTCTTCGCAATCTCGATGACGGCGACGGCTGTGGGGCGGACGCTGGATAAGGATTTTGATAAGGCGCAGCGGCAAATTTTCCTCATCGAGGAAATGGCTTCGGTGGCCCAGTCGGAGATGCGGGCGCTGCTGCTGCATTTGCGGCCGGTGCACCTGGAGGGCAAACCGCTCGCGGAAGGACTTGTGGAGCTGCTGCACGAGCTGAAGGCGAAGGTGCCGATGCAGATCGAGTGGGAGCTGGCCGAGGACGTGAAGCTGCCCAAAGGGATCGAGGATCACCTGTTCCGTATTGTGCAGGAGGCGATGTCCAATGCGCTGCGGCACTCCAAGGCGACGAAGCTGGAGGTGCGGCTGGTGAATCCGTCATCCGATGCGATCCGCCTTATTATCCGGGATAACGGGGTCGGCTTCGATCTCGACGCGAAGAAGCAGACGTCTTACGGCATCGTGACGATGCGCGAGCGCGTGAACGAAATCGGCGGCTCGATGAATTTGATTACGGCTCCGGGGAAAGGGACCCGGATTGACATACGCGTACCGATTATGAAGGAAGGAGGGGCGGCAGATGGAAGAGATGACGATTAAGGTGCTGCTCGTGGACGACCATGAGATGGTACGCATCGGGCTTGCCGCCGTGCTGAGCACGGAGGACGATATCGAAGTGGTAGGCGAGGCAAGCGGCGGGCAGGAAGGGATTCGGCTTGCACAGGAGTACAAGCCGGATGTCGTGCTGATGGATCTGGTGATGGAGGGCATGGACGGAATCGAAACGACCCGGAAGCTGCTGCAGCTCCATCCAGACTGCAAGGTTATCGTGCTGACGAGCTTCATCGACGACGAGAAGATTTACCCGGTGATCGAGGCGGGAGCGTTCAGCTACCTGCTGAAGACGTCGCGCGCCGGAGAGATCGCGCAGGCGATCCGCTCCGCGGTGAAGGGGCAGTCCGTGCTGGAGTCGCAGGTCGCCTCCAAGCTGATGAACCGGTTCCGGCAGCCGAAGGCGGCGGCTCAGCCGCACGAGGAGCTGACGGAGCGCGAGATGGAGGTGCTGCGGCTGATCGCCTCCGGCAAATCCAACCAGGATGTGGCCGACGAGCTGTTCATCGGTGTGAAAACGGTGAAGTTCCACGTCACGAACATTTTGGCGAAGCTGGGGGTAGAGGATCGCACGCAGGCGGCGATTTATGCCTACAAGCATGGCTTGGTCGAGTAGAGACGTAAGGGATAACGTTGCACAGGAGTCTGAGATCGCGGTGGCGCGGCGAGGCTCCTTTTTGCGTTGGGTGACGTGCAGTTTTCGCTGCGTAAGGTTGCTTCGTTATCGGCTCATTTCTTAAGTTTTCTTTAGATTTGAAAGTTTTTTGGGGGTTCATCCGTCTTATATAGTTGCATACAGTGGCGTTCGGAGATCGGAAAGGAGAGGAGTGCACCGTGTTGACTATGCCCAAGGGACGGATGACGGGCCCGTTCGGCGTTACGAACCCGCTGCCTGACGAAAGGGCGGCAGTGCTGAAGCAATACGAGCAATACGCCTACCAGATTGCCTATTATTTATTGCAGGATGAAGCCATGGCGCGCCGCGCAGCGGAGGACACGCTGACGGAATTATATCGGCAGGATTCATTCTTCGACCTGTCGGGGCATGGCCAGGGGGCTTTCGGTGAAGGCGGCTTCCATGCGCCATGCGCTGAAGGAAAAAGCGCGAGCCCTCTAGGCGAAAAATAAGACTCCTTCCCGCTCTGCGAGCTGTGACCCGTAAGATGGACACTCCAGGATAAACGGCTACGCCGTCCTTGTCTTACAAGGACCAGCGCGTTTACCAAGGTTGATGCGAAGCTATAAGTTACGAAAACTTATAAATTCTTATCAACTGAAAAAAGTGACCTCCTAGGGTCACTTTGATTGACGGGAAACCCGGATAAGTTAAGTAGAAATAATGCTAAAGGTGCAGGTGGGGTATCCCCTGTAGGAGCGGTAGCGTCCGCCTTTGTTATCGGAAAATGACCGCTGCATAGCGAATAAATTAAAAATTTTACGGGTAACAACAGCGGCCGGAAGGGGATACCTCACCGGGGTACCAGGGCAGACTTCTTTGCGGTTAGCCATAGGTGTTCATCAGGAAACCGTGAATCGGTACCGGCAAATGGGTACGGAACGTATCTCCTGGGCCATAGGCATAAGTAGTCAGGGAGCGGTAAGCGTCATGTCCGGTATTTAAAAAATCGGCGGCATGGAGCTTCATCAGATGACCTGTCATGCGGACAAGCCGGTGCGTCCAGCCTTCTTCCCCGCTGAAGCGCCCGAGCCAACCGTCGAAATCGTCCTCCAGCTGCTTCAGCAGCAGCGGCTCGTCGAGAAGCAGCGAGCCTTCCTCCGCTCCGGCGATACCGAGCCCCAGCAGCTCCTCCGCAGGGGCGGCTTGCATCATCGCGGCTTCGATGGAAGGGTCCAGTAGATCCCGCGCTTCCGCAATGCAGCGGGTCAGCGCATTATAATGAGCGAGCAGCCTCCCCGCTTCATCCTTGAAGGAATCGAGTACCGGGAGCACCGAAACGGTAACGGGCCCCTCGGGCACATCGTTCAGCACAAGCTTCAAACGGCCTTGATCCAGTGTAAGCCCGGTTCCCGGAATACTGACAACCGTACCTCCGTTCACACTGAACACGGTATTCAGCGGCGGCTGCTTGGCTTCCGCGAGGTCCAGCGAGGCTTCCAGCCAGCCGTTCGAGTCGCTTAAAGCAAAGGCGTGGCTTGTTCCCGTATGCAGGGAAGCGATCTCCAGACGGATCCGGTCGGTGCCACGCTCGGGAACGACCTGGGCCGTAACGCCCGAATCGGAAATATTCACGGCCCGCCGAATGCGGCCGAGCGCCGTCTCGTTCGATTCCCCGGGCATGAAGCTCAGCTCGAGCCGCTTGGCTGCATGCTCCGTGAGCAGGGTCAACGCCTGCATTTCGCCTGCCCAAGCGAATTCCTCGCTCCGGCGGAGCCATAGCGACCGGTTCACTTGCTTCTGTGCGATGCTGTCGATGCGGACGGAATAGGTCTGCAGCTCGGCGCCGTCGTCCGCTAAGGCCGTGACCGCCCGAGCATCCGTCGTCCTCACGAGCCGCTTTCTCAAGGGCGAAAGGTCGGACTGCAGGTCTTCCGCCGCGGACTTCAGCTGCTGCACGGCGCCCCAAACGCCGGCAACCGCCGCGGCCGCCCGCCGGGCGAATTGGTCGAATGAGTACTCCGGCAGGGCATGGCGTATCGGTATCCGGCGCCCGTCCGGCGAAGCGGATAAGTATCTCCTTCGGCGCTCTTCCTCCATTTCGTGCCATAACGCGCTAAGTCCATAGGTTTGCGTCACCCGCTCTACCGGCTCTTTCATCGCGCTGCACCTCCGCAGGGTTCAGTCTCCTATTGCACTCATTATACCTTGATGACGATAGCCGTACAACGGACCTTTCCGGGTATCCTTGACACTCTTCTACGGCTTCAAGTATGATTATTTATCAACCTCGCTAAAAGGAGCCCTTCTCTCCATGAATTGGGTACAATGGATCGTTATCATCGCCGTCATCGTCGTTTGCGTGCTGTTCATGATGTTCGTCGGCAAAAAATATTTAAAGTAAGCCTAAACCCCTCCGGCCGTCCGTTCATACGATAAAGTACTTCCTTTAACGGACGAATGGAGGTGCGCGAGGATGATCCGCAAGCGCATACCGCAGCAGGACGACCGTACGATCTATACGCTCACCACGGAGCTGCTGCTTCCTTATGCAAGACAAACCTTTCCTCATCTGCAGCTGACGCCGTCGGTCCTGCGCAGCCGGCTGGAGGCCTGCAGCACGTACGTCGTGGCCTCCGCCGGACGCCGTCCCGTCGCGTTCATCACGCTGAGAACGGTACGGGAGCATCTGCAAGTCGATATGCTGGCCGTGCATCAGCGGGAGCAGGGACGCGGGGTCGGTTCCCGTCTCATGCGCTTCGCCGAACGGTACGCCGGGGCTCGCGGCTGCCGCGAGATCCGCCTATGGGTGGATGAAGCGAATAACCAAGCGCAGCGGTTTTATATGAAGCACGGCTATCAGATCATTCACTTCGATCCGAATCTTAAATGTTACATGATGGTGAAGAGGCTGTAGCTTCGGATATGTACAAAACCAAGGCAGAGCGCTGGGTGCTTTGCCTTGGTTTTTTTGTAACCTTGGTAAACGCGCCGGTCCTTGTAAGGCAAGGACGGCGCAGCCGTTTATCCTTGACGGAGCTGCCGGGTCCGGCGTCAGTCCAGGACGAACAGCAGGCCGACCGTCGGCAGATCGAGGGCAACCGTTCCGCCGAACGCGGGACTCGGGGCCGAAGCCAAGATATTGGCGGCCGGCTGCCCGGACTTGCTGTTTTTGGATACGGTTTTCCTTTTCTTCGTACGGATTCGGGTCGTCTTGGCGCGGGGCCGGTTCGCCGCCGTCTCTGTGTCTTCGTTCAATATCAACTTGCCGTTCTCCAGACGGCTGAGCGTGCCTATAAACTCGGTTTCGTCCTTCATGATGACGCATACCGGCTTACCGTAGTGCGGCCTGCACTGCTCGGCATTAATGGGATGAATCGGTCTCATGAATATATGCACCTCCGGGTGGGTTTTCTCTACACCTCAGTCTATGCCCGGGTTGGGCGGCGGGATTGGACGTATGCCCTGTGGGCAGCAGCCCATCTTAAATTACATAGAGGAAGTATTGAATCTCCCGGCAGTTTTGGTTATGCTAAGGGGGAACATCGAACCAGTCAGTCCTTACCCAAATTATAGAAGAAAGAATGAGGGAAACCATGACGAGTGCCGTTTACCTGATTTTCGGAGCGACGGGGGATTTGGCCCGGCGCAAGCTTTTTCCGGCGTTTTACAGTATGTATCGCGAGCGCAAGCTGGGCGACCGTTTCGCCGTGATCGGACTGGCCCGGCGTCCCCGGACGAATGAGCAGTTCCGGGATGATCTGTACGAATCCATTCAAGAATTTGCCCGTTACAATGTAACGAAGGACGAGCAGTGGGATTCGTTCGTCGAGCATTTCCATTACTTGCCGCTCGACATCAATAACGTCGACGGCTTCAAGAAGCTCCGCGAGCTGACCGACGAGCTGGACGGCAAATTCGAGATCGGCGGCAACAAGCTGTTCTATCTCGCGCTGTCCCCTGAGCTGTTCGGCAACGTATCCCATAACCTGAAGGCGGGCGGAATGCTGGAGGGTACGGGCTGGAATCGTCTTGTTATCGAAAAGCCGTTCGGCTACGACCTGCCTTCGGCCGAGAAGCTGAATGCGGAAATCCGCCAAGTATTCGACGAGCAGGACATTTACCGGATCGACCATTATCTGGGCAAAGAAATGGTGCAAAACATTAACGTGGTGCGCTTCGCCAACACGTTCTTCGAGCCGCTCTGGAATAATAAGTACATAGCCAACATTCAAATCACGTTAAGCGAAACCGTCGGCGTAGAGGAGCGCGGCGGCTACTACGACCGTTCCGGCGCACTGCGCGACATGGGGCAGAACCATATGCTTCAGATGCTCGCGGTCATGGCCATGGAGCCGCCGAGCCGGATGCATCCGGAGGACATCCGCGACGAGAAGGTCAAGGTGTTCCGCTCCCTTCGCGGCTTCCAGACGGCGGCCGAGGTGCGGGCGAACACCGTACGCGGCCAATACGTGTCGGGTACGCTCAAGGGCAAGCCGGTGCCGGGTTACCGCGAAGAGGATTCGGTGAATCCGGAGTCGACGACGGAAACTTATTTTGCCGCACGGGTGTTCGTGGACAACTTCCGCTGGGCGGGCGTGCCGTTCTATATCCGGACAGGCAAACGTCTGCCGGCCAAGACGACCGAGGTCGTCGTCGAATTCAAGAATGTGCCGAACAACGTCTACTTGTCCCGCAAGCATAAGCTGGAGCCGAACCTACTGGTATTCCGGATCAATCCGATGGAAGGCATTTATTTCAAAATCAATGCCAAGCAGCCGGGCACCGAAGGGACGATTATTCCGGTAGCGATGGATTTCTGCCAAAGCTGCCAGGTCGGCTTGAATACACCGGAGGCTTACGAGCGTCTCCTGTACGATGCGGCGCGCGGCGATTCGACTTATTTTACCCGCTGGGATGAAGTGGCGCTGGCCTGGAAATACGTGGATAAAATTGCTTCCGCCTGGGGAGAGCGGACCGAGGATCTGCATCTGTACGCTGCCGGTACCTGGGGACCGGAGCGCGGGCAGCAGCTGGTCGCCGAAGACGGCTTCCGCTGGTGGCCGGTGCAGGGGCAGGACGAAGGCGAAGTGCACTGGGAGTTCGTACAGCGCTAAGCGCCGGAGCCATGAACTAGCCGGACAGGGGCTGTGCCGAGGAGGGGGAGCCAAGGATGTTCAAGCTGTACGATATTTCGACGGCGATTCGGCCGGATATGCAGGTATGGAAAGATAATGCCGCAGTGCGGCCGACATTCGAGAATACGAGCAACCATCAGACAGGACAAACCTACGGAACGCGCATCGGCATCGACGCGCACACGGGGACGCATCTCGATGCTCCATTGCACATGCTGGACGGCGGCGCCACGATCGATACGATTCCGTTGCAGGACCTGGTCGGGACGGCGAGGGTGCTGGATTTGACCCGTGTCGTGGACGCGGTAACGGCGGAGGATCTGAAGCCTCACGCGATTCAGCCGGGCGAATGGATTCTGCTCAAAACCCGCAATTCGTTCACGGACCGCTGGGATGACGGCTTCGTCTTTCTGCGGGCCGACGGTGCGGCCTATCTGGCGGAGCTCGGCATTAAGGGAGTCGGAACGGACGCCCTGGGTATTGAACGGTCCCAAGAGGGGTACCCGACGCACCGGACGCTGATGCGGGCAGGCGTGCTCATCCTCGAGGGGCTGCGCCTCGCTGACGTGCCTCCCGGCAGCTACTTCTTCGTGCTTGCGCCGCTCAAGCTGGAGGGCATCGAGGCGGCGCCGGCGCGGGCTTTTCTGCTCGGCAGCTAAAGATGGAATCAGAGAAAGAATCCGTGAAACAGGAATGATTCGATCATTCCGGTTATACGGGTTCTTTTTTTTCAGTTGATAGGAAGTCATTTAAAAGGATGA
Organism: Paenibacillus gyeongsangnamensis; assembly: GCF_027533625.1. Taxonomy (GTDB): domain Bacteria; phylum Bacillota; class Bacilli; order Paenibacillales; family NBRC-103111; genus Paenibacillus_G; species Paenibacillus_G gyeongsangnamensis. Next base: position 19,884 of record NZ_JAQAGZ010000009.1, read on the forward strand.
CATTTCCCTTAGTGCAAGCGCTGCAAAAAAAAGCTATAATAAAGGGATGGGAGCACTTCCCGCATAGAGAAACAGGGGGCATACGCCGCATGACGCGACGCGCTTTTATTCGTTGGATGCTTGGGATGCTCGTTATGATCGGGGCAGCGCTCACGGGACTCGTAAAGCTGCTGCAAAAGTCAGTGGATTCGCAGGTCTCGGAGCCGGCGAAGGACGCCGTTCTGCTGAATAAGCAGGAGCCGAGGGTGGAGACCGCCTCCGTATCGGCGGAAAACGGTGGACCATTGCTGTCTTATATGATTCTGAGCGATCTGCATATCTCGACCTACGATCCTCTGACCATTCAGCATATGAAGGAAGCGCTGAAGGATATCAAGCAAATTGACTCGCCGATCGATACAATTGTCATCACCGGCGATCTGACGGACTACGGCCGCGAGGTCGACTACAAGGAGCTGCAGAAGCTGCTGTCCGCTTATCAGCTGCCGCCGATTTACGCCAACATGGGCAACCACGACTATTATGACATCTGGATCGATCGGAAGGGCGGCTTCAATAAGGACACGGTGCCGAACGGCAAGACGGATTGGCAGTCGCGCGAACGGTTCATGAAGTTTTTTGGCCTGCAGAAAATTTATTACGACGTCAAGGTGAAGGACCACCATCTGGTGCTGCTGTCGCAGGAGGCCTATGTGCAGGAGCGGCCGGAGGTCGGAGAAGGCGCCTGGTATTCCGACGAGCAGCTCGACTGGCTGAAGGAGAAGCTCGCTTCCTACAAGGACGGCAAGCCCGTCTTCGTGATGACGCACCAGCCGCTTCCGCCAATCGGGCAGGACGGCGGGTCGCATCAGCTGATTCCGGCCAAGAAGTTCCGCGAAATTCTGAAGCCGTACAAGAACGTATTCGTCTTCTGCGGACACCGGCATCAGGATTTTCAAGGCACAGTCGAGCATTACGTCAAGGAAACGTTCCACTATTTCCATAACTCGTCCGTAGGACGGGTGTTGAACCGCAACTTCGACGGGGCGAGCGCCAAGCTCAAATCCCAGGGGCTGTACGTCCAGGTATATAAAGACAAGGTCACGGTGCGCGGCAGGGAGTTCGAGACCCGAACCTGGCTGAAGGAAGCCGACTGGACGATTAAGCTGGTTTGACACCAGGGGGATGAGCCCCAGCGGCCGAGCCGCGTTATTCTCGCAAAAAGAAAGGAACATCAACGCATATGAGCACGGGAACGACCGACAAATTGAAAAATGAGGTACTGAAACGCCGTACCTTTGCTATTATTTCCCACCCGGACGCGGGGAAGACGACGCTGACCGAGAAGCTGCTGCTCTTCGGAGGCGCGATCCGGCTGGCCGGTACGGTCAAGGGCCGCAAGGCCAGCCGCCACGCGACCTCAGACTGGATGGAGATCGAGAAGCAGCGGGGAATCTCGGTTACGTCGAGCGTGATGCAATTCGATTATGAAGGGCACCGCGTCAACATTTTGGATACCCCGGGTCACCAGGACTTCAGCGAGGACACGTACCGGACGCTGACCGCTGCGGACAGCGCGGTGATGCTGATCGACTCCGCCAAGGGCGTCGAGGCCCAGACGAAGAAGCTGTTCCAGGTATGCCGCAAGCGGGGCATTCCGATCTTCACGTTCATCAACAAGCTGGACCGCGAGGGGCAGAATCCGTTCGACCTGCTTGAGGAGCTGGAGAACGTGCTCGGCATCCGATCTTACCCAATGAACTGGCCGATCGGGATGGGCAAGCAGTTCTGCGGCGTGTACGACCGGAAGCTGACGCAGGTGGAGCTGTTCCAGGGCGACGACCACCGCGAAATCCAGGTTCGCAAGGTCAGCGGCTACGAAGACCCGGTCGTGAAGGAGATCGCCGGCGAGTTCTTCTATGACCAGCTCGTGCAGGATCTGGAGCTGCTCGACGTAGCGGGCGACGAGTTCGATTTCGAGAAGGTGCGCCAAGGCGAGCTGACGCCGGTATTCTTCGGCAGCGCGATCAACAACTTCGGGGTGCAGACGTTCCTCGAGAATTTTCTGCAGCTGGCGCCGACGCCGACGCCGCGCAAGAGCAACGAGGGCCAGGTCGACCCGCTGAACGAGAAGTTTACCGGCTACATTTTCAAAATCCAGGCAAACATGAACCCGGCGCACCGGGACCGTATCGCCTTCCTGCGCATCTGCTCGGGCAAGTTCGAGCGGGGGATGTCGGTGAAGCACGTGCGCGTCGGAAAGGAGATCAAGCTGGCCCAGCCGCAGCAGTTCCTCGCGCAGGACCGCGATATCGTCGAGGATGCGTATCCGGGCGATATTATCGGTCTGTTCGATCCGGGCATCTTCCGCATCGGAGATACGCTCAGCCAGACGGCGGGCCTCGAATTCGACGAGCTGCCGACGTTCTCCCCGGAGCTGTTCTCCAAGGTGACTGTGAAGAACGCGCTCAAGCATAAGCAGTTTCAGAAGGGCGTTGACCAGCTGACGGAGGAGGGCACCATTCAGGTGTTCAAGACGATCGGCTTCGAGGACCTGATCCTCGGCGTCGTCGGGCAGCTCCAGTTCGAGGTGTTCGAGTACCGGATGAAGGCGGAGTACGGCGTGGAAGTGCAGCTGGCGCGCATGACCTACCAATTCGCCCGCTGGCTCGTGGGAGACGACATCGACCCGGCGAAGTTCCGGATCAATTCGCAGCTTGTGAAAGACAAGAAGGACAACTACGTTGCGCTGTTCGAGAATGAATATGCGCTTCGGACGTCGATGGAGAAAAATCCGAATCTGAAATTTCTGGAGATGGCGCCGTAACGATCAGGCCCGTCTCTTCATCAGGCTCTTCACATGCCCGCGGTGCGGGAGGTGAGGAGCCTTTTGTGCGTTGGGGCGGCGTTCGCACAGCCTCTAGCGGTAGGCGGACACCCGGGACCAACGGTCCGAACCGGGCATACACTAATAAAGGACTGCATGAAGGAATAAGGCAGCTTGCGGGTGACGTAAAGAAAGCGGGAATGAAAGGCGGCTCGTGATGAAGAAAGCGATTGTTCGCAGAAGATTTGTGGTCAGCAAATGGAAGAAGACGAAAGCGCTTCTGGATAGCCGTGCCATTGCTCTGCATATTCCGGAAACCCAGACGATGACCAGGGCCCATTTAAATGAGATGCTGAAGAAATACGGCATGGTTTATGTCAAACCGAGCACTGGAACGTACGGCATCGGCGTCATGCGCATCGAGCGGGAGACGGGCTCGGGGAGCACCCGGTACCGGTTCCAAGCGGGGACGAGGATACGAAGCTTCACCGATTACGACGCGATGTACGATGCGATCAAAGGGCTGACCGGCGGCCGCTTGTATCTGGCGCAGAAGGGGATTCAGCTGCTCAAGCATCAAGGCCGGCGTTTTGATCTGCGGGTGATGGTGCAGCTCAGTCCGCAGGGACGGTGGGAGACGACGGGCTTGATCGGCCGGCTGGCCGCGGCGAATAAGGTGGTGACCAATATCCACAACGGAGGCACTTTATATCCGGTGGAAACGCTGCTAAGCTCGCATTTGTCAGGAGAAGAGACGGGGCGTCTGCTTCAAAAGCTCCGCCGGCTCGGGACCTCGGTGGCCCGGCAGCTGTACAGGAAATATCCGGGACTGAAGGAGATCGGGCTCGATGTGGCGCTGGATGAACAGCTGCACCCTTGGGTGCTGGAAGTGAACACGTGCCCCGACCCATGGATCTTCCGCAAGCTGAAGGACAAGCGCATCTTCTCCCGCATCTACCGTTACTGCAAGGCGTATGGCAGATTGTAGCGGAAGGGGGCGTAAACGTAAAAAGCGACCGGCTTCGCGAGACTTCGTGCGCATGCCGGTCGTTGCCGTTTGTGACGAGCTTATGTTGCGGCGTTGCCGCCTTCCGGCTCTACAGACGGCGCCCGCTTCGGCAGCGTCACGGTGAAGGTCGAGCCGAGGCCGGCGGTACTGTTCACCTCAATGGAGCCGTCATGCGCTTCGACAAGCTGCTTGACGATGGACAAGCCGAGACCGGTTTCGCTGTTGGTCTTGCTCCGGGAGGGGTCCGCCTTGTAGAAGCGCTCCCAGATGAGCGCCAGCTCCTCAGTGGACATGCCTCTGCCGGTATCGGCTACTGTGATCATCGTAGCGTCCTCCGTCTCGATGCCGGTCAGGCGGATCGTGCCGTAGTCCGTGAACTGAATGCTGTTCTTCACGAGATTGATGACGATTTGGGTCAGACGGTCGTAATCCCCGTACACCCTCAGCTCGGGCTGGCATTCGATGACAAGATGCAGCCGCTTCTCCTCGATCAGCACGTCCAGCGTCTCCGAGACGAATTCGAACAGCTCGATGAGCGGGCTCGTCTTCTTATGGAGCGTAATCAAGCCGCTCTCGATCTTCTCCATGTCGAGCAGCTCGTTGATGAGACGGATCAGGCGGAAGGTCTCCTTCTCGATGATGCCGTAATACTTCAACTGCTCCTCGGGCTTATGGACGAAGCCATTCTTCAGCCCTTCGATTATGCCCCGGATCGAGGTCAGCGGCGTTCGCAGCTCATGGGTCACGTCCGTAATAAAATGACGCCTGCGCGTCTCGAACTGCTTCAGCTTCTCCGCCGACTGCTCCAGCTGGTCGGCCATGGAGTTGAAGTCGCGCGCAAGCTCGCCGAGCTCATCAGAGCGATTGACCGGGGAACGGGCGCTGTAGATGCCGGAGGCCAGCTGACGCGTGGTCAGGCGCAGCGAACGGATGCTGCGGCTCATATTTCTGGAGATCAGCCAAGAGACAGCTACAGCTAGCAAAAAGACAAAGGCAATGATGTAGATCAGCGCCTGATCGAGTGTCACTAGCGTAGCTTGGATGCCCTGGAGAGGCGAGATGACGAAGAGCTGCAGATCCCCCTTCTGACTTTTTGGCTTGATGGACTTATAGTAGATGACCAACGGCTGATCCGTATTGCGTACGATGGTGAAGCTCGTTATTTCCTTCGTACCCAGCACCCTGCCGCGAAGTCTGTCAAGGAAGGGACGGCCGCTCAGCGCTTTGGGCATCCTGGGATCGCGGTAAACGAGTTCACCGTACTTGTCCAGAAGAATGAAGGATACCTTCCTTTCGCTCAGCAGGCCCCGATAAGTCTGGAGCGAAACGGCGGGGTCTTCCTCCTCCTTGGCTACGAGGCGTACGATCGCTCTGGCTATGCTGCTGAGCTCCTCGGTTTTCTGCTTGTAGAACTGTTTCTCCATAAAATAAATGAAGCCTGCGGACAAGAGCGATAGGATCAGCAGCGACACGATCAGATGGCTCAGAAACTGACGCTGAAAGAAGGTAAAGCGGTAGCGGAACCGGCGGCGCGCCCCTGGCATGGTCATTCCTCCAGCTTGTAGCCTACGCCCCAAACGGTGACGATCAGCGGGTGCTCCGGCGACGAGACTTTATTGCGCAGCCGTTTAATATGCACGTCGACGGTGCGCTCCTCGCCCAAATAATCGAAGCCCCAGATGCTTTCCAGCAGCTGTTCCCGGGTAAATACCCGTTTCGGATAACGCACGAAAAGAGTCAGCAGCTCGAATTCCTTGGGGGTCAGGTTGGTGATGGTCGTTCCGTTCAGCGTGGCGCTGCGCGCGGATAAATTAACGAGGATCTTCTTATGCTTCAGCACCTCATCGTCGGGTCTTTCCTCCGAGAAGACGTCATCCGCAGAGGAGCCTGGCTCCGCACCTCCGCTTCCGGCACGATAACGCCGCAGCACCGCCTTCATCCGGGCGATCAGCTCCATCGGACTGAAGGGCTTGGTCACATAATCGTCCGCTCCAAGCTCCAGACCGAGAATGCGGTCCTGCTCCTGGTCTCTGGCCGTCAGTAGGATGACCGGCGTCGCCAGCTTGCGGCGGATGTCCCGGCAGAGCGTAATGCCGTCTTTGCCAGGAAGCATCCAGTCCAGAATGATGAAGTCCCAGCCCTGCTGTGCGATCGCCTGCTCCGCGGCGAGGCCGTCGTGGACGAAGGTCGTTTCATATTGTTCCTTGCTGAAAAACAACTGCAGCATTTCACAGACCGAGTGGTCGTCTTCCGCAACCAGAAGCTTCATAGATTATAGCAACTCCCGCATCAAAATAACGTGTTCCCAAGTTGTGTAGGTTAGTTCAAGCATAGTCGCTCGGAAGGCTGTTGACAAGAGGGGGAAAACGGCATTCCGATGCGGGTGCCTTCGGTCAGCGCAGCTTGGAAAAAATCCCCGATCACCATTGACAGCTTTAATGGAGCGTGAGATAATGAACGCGCGTACATTTTGGGAAGAGGAGGGGTTGGAATCGTTACCCGCAAGGAAGTTGCTGAGCTAGCGGGAGTATCCGAGGCGACCGTTTCCCGTGTCTTCAACGGCGTAGGCCCGATGAAGGAGGAAACGAAGCAGCGGGTGCTTCAAGCAGCCAAGACCTTAAACTATCATCCGAACGCCATCGCTCAGAGCTTCGCCCGCCGCCGCAGCGGCAATTTGGGCATCGTGCTTCCTTACGTGCCGAAGGTGCATATTTTCTCGACGTATTATTTCTCCGAGGTGCTCAGCGGGATCGGCGAAGCCGTTAAGCAGAAGGGCTACGATATGCTGCTTATGTTCCGCAGTCCCGGAGAAGAAAGCGATTACAGCAGCTTGTTCCGTTCACAGAAGGTGGACGCCTGCGTCATCCTCGGGGCAACCGACTCGCCGGGAGAGCGGAGCGAGCTGAAGAAGCTGGAAGCGGCAGGGCATCCGTTCTGCCTGGTGAACCAACATTTCAGCGGCGAACGCTTCTGCGAAGTGGACGCGGACCATGAAGAGGGCAGCCGCAAGGCGGTAAAGCACCTTGTGGAGCGCGGCTATCGGCAGATCGCTTTCCTGAACGGCTCGCCCCAGTTCTCGAACAGCGGCGACCGTCTGCGCGGCTACAAGAAGGCGATGCATGAGAGCGGCTTGCTCCCTGCAGTCGCAGCCGGAGAAGTGCAGGTACCCGGGCATCTGTATTATGAGGGAAATTATAGCCGCACAAGCGGCTACCGCGCCGCGGCGGCGCTGAAGCCGCATCTGGACCGGGTGGACGCCGTATTCGTGGCCAACGACCGGATGGCTACGGGCCTTATGCAGGGGCTCCGCGAGGTTGGCATTCAGGTCGGGCGGGATCTGGCGATTGTCGGCTATGACGATTCCGATACGGCCCGGGTCACCGATCCGCCGCTGACGAGCGTCGCCGTGCCGTTTTACGAAATGGGCAAGCTCGCCGCGGAGAAGCTGCTGGATCGGCTTGCCGCTCCGGAGAGCGCAGCGGAGCCGTGCTTCCAGGTCCGGCTGAAGACGGAGCTGGTCGTTCGGCAATCTTGCATGACCAGCAAGTAATCCGGAAGTCCGGTTTTCTTAGTTGATAAGAATTTATAAGTTTTCGTAACTTATAGCTTCGCATCAACCTTGGTAAACGCGCTGGTCCTTGTAAGACAAGGACGCAGTAGCCGTTTATCCTGGTTAACCGGCCTTCCAGGATGCCAAATGGGAGGGTGACCGATGAAGGAAGTTCGAGTAGGGATGATCGGATATAAATTTATGGGCAAAGCTCACAGCCATGCATACCGGGATTTGCCGATGTTTTTCCCGCAAGCGGCCAGGCCGGTGATGAAGGCGATTTGCGGGCGAGACCCGCAAGGGGTAAGGCAGGCCGCGGCCCAATTCGGCTGGGAAAGTCACGAGACGGATTGGCGGGCGCTGCTGGAGCGGGACGATATCGACCTTATCGATATCAACGCGCCGAGCGACGCTCACAAGGAGATCGCACTGGCGGCCGCGAAGGCGGGCAAGCATATATTCTGCGAGAAGCCGCTGGCCCTGACCTTGGCCGATTCCCGTGAGATGCTGGCGGCTGTTCAGGCGGCGGATGTGAAGCATATGGTCGGCTTCAATTACCGGTTCGCTCCGGCCGTGCAGCTGGCCAAGAAGCTGGTTACCGAAGGACGGCTCGGCCAAATTTATCACTTCCGGGCTTGGTTCTTACAGGACTGGATCATCGATCCGGAATTCCCTCTTGTCTGGCGGCTCCAGAAGGAGGTGGCCGGCTCCGGCTCCCACGGCGACCTGGGCGCGCATCTGATCGATCTCGCCCATTACCTTGTCGGCGACATGACCGAGGTGATCGGCATGAGCGAGACGTTCATCAAGGAGCGTCCGGTGCCGTCTTCGATGACCGGCCTGAGCGCCAAGGGCAGCAAGGACGCGCCGAGGGGACCGGTGACGGTGGACGATGCGACGCTGTTCCTGAGCCGGTTCGCGAACGGGGCGCTGGGCAGCTTCGAGGCGACGCGGTTCGCGGCGGGGCACCGGTGCACCAATGCGTTTGAAATTAACGGCAGCAAAGGCAGCGTGAAATTCGATTTCGAGCGGATGAACGAGCTGCAGGTTTATTTTGCGGACGATGAAGGCGATGTGCAGGGGTTCCGAAGGGTGCTGGCGACCGATCCGGCACACGCTTATGCGGACGCCTGGTGGCCGCCGGGCCATACGATCGGCTACGAGCATACGTTTATCCACGAGACGGTGGAGCTGATGCAGGCGCTGGCCGAAGACCGCCAGCCGCAGCCGAGCTTTGTGGACGGGGTTAAATGCCAGCAGGTGCTTGAGGCGGTGGACCTGTCCGTCGCCGGGCGGCGCTGGGTGCAAATAGATGAACTATAAGGGAGAGCGGGCCGAGATGAAAAAAGCGTTGATCGTATGGGGCGGATGGCTGGGCCATGAGCCGGAGCAGGTAGCCGGGATTTTCCGCGAATTGTTAGAGGCCGATGGCTTTGAGGTGGAAGTATCGGATACGCTAGATTCGTTTAACGACGGTGTGAAGCTGAAGGGATTGGACTTGATCGTTCCGGTATGGACGATGGGCGAAATCTCGAAAGAGCAGGCCGCAAACGTCTCAAAGGCGGTTCAGAGCGGCGTCGGCATTGCGGGCTGTCATGGGGGGATGTGCGATTCGTTCCGCAATAATGTGGATTGGCAGTTCATGACCGGCGGGCAATGGGTGGCGCACCCGGGTAACGACGGCGTGGAATATACGGTGAATATCAAGAGCAGCTCGAGTCCGCTCGTGGAGGACATCGAGGATTTCGCGGTGAAGAGCGAGCAGTATTATCTTCACGTCGATCCTACGGTGGAAGTGCTGGCGACGACGCGGTTCCCGGTCGTGGCCGGGCCGCATTCGCTGAATAAAGCGGTCGATATGCCGGTCGTCTGGACCAAGCGCTGGGGCGTCGGACGCGTGTACTACTGCTCTTTGGGCCACCATGCCGACATCGTCGATATGCCGCAGGTGCGGGAATTGATGCGGCGCGGCTTCGTCTGGTGCGCCGAAGGCAAAGCCAAAGCGGCTGCTGCTCAGGCTTCCGCGGATTTGCAGTATACGGGCATGGGGGACAGCAACTAAATCGATAGGGCGAAAAAGCCGGTTCTGGAGGGAACGAAGAAATGTCTACTATTAAAGTAGGAATCGTGGGCTGCGGTAAAATCAGCGGCATTTATTTCAAAAATTGCAGCTCTTACCCGAACATAGAAGTGGCCGCTTGCGCGGATTTAAATGTGGAGCGGGCCAAGGCGAGCGCCGAAGAGCACGGCGTGGCGAAAGCTTGCACCGTACCCGAGCTATTGGCCGATCCGGAGATCGACATCGTGATCAACCTGACGATTCCGGCGGCCCATGCCGACGTGTGCCTGCAGGCGCTCGAGGCCGGCAAGCACGTGTATGTGGAGAAGCCGCTTGCGGTTACGCGCGAGGAAGGGCAGGCCATTCTGGCCAAAGCCCGCGAGAAGGGACGGCTCGTCGGAAGCGCGCCTGATACGTTCCTCGGCGGCGGCATCCAGACCTGCATCAAGCTGATCGAGGACGGCTGGATCGGCACGCCGGTGGCGGCCACAGCCTTCATGATGGGCCGCGGGCACGAACACTGGCATCCGGATCCGGAGTTTTATTACGCCAAGGGCGGCGGACCGATGTTCGATATGGGACCTTATTACTTGACGGCGCTGGTAGCGATGCTCGGTCCGATCCGCCGCGTGACCGGCTCCACCAAGGTGACGTTCCCGGAACGTACGATCACAAGCCAGCCCAAGTTCGGCAAGATGATTCAAGTCGACACTCCGACGCATGTGGCGGGCTTGCTCGACTTCCATGGCGGCGCAGTCGGCACGATCATCACGTCGTTCGACGTATTCGGGGGCGCCCAGCTGCCTCGCATCGAGGTATACGGAAGCCTGGGCACGCTTAGCGTTCCCGATCCGAATACGTTCGGCGGGCCGGTTCTTCTGAAGCGCCACGACGCGAAGGAGTGGAAGGAAATCCCGCTGTCCCACGGCTACGCAGAGAACGGACGGGGGCTCGGCGTGCTCGATATGGCCTACGCGATCCACGGCGGCCGCATCAACCGGGCGAACGGGGAGCTGGCTTACCATGTGCTCGAAGCGATGCACGGCTTCCACGACGCTTCGGACGAGGGCCGGCATTACCTCATGCAGAGCACCTGCGAACGGCCGAAAGCGATGCCGCAGGGCTATGTGTTCGGCGTTTTGGATTGAACGGAAAAGAGGACAGCGTGCGCATGCCTTGCGCGGGCTGTCCTCTTTTTGTTGTTAAGAATTTATAAGTTTTTCACAACTTATAGCTTCGCATCAACCTTGATAAACGCGCTGGTCCTTGTAACACAAGGACGGCGTAGCCTTTTATCCTGGGTGCCTGGCTGAGACATTCCTTTTCGGTCAAAAGCTTAGGTTAAGCCAGATGCTCTTTCAACGTCGAGACGAGCTGGTTCTTGACGTCGGCCCCGCTGTTTTTCCAGATGATCTCGAATAAAACTCCAAGGCCCGGAAGGGCTTGTTCCTCGCCGTCGATGGAGCTTGAAATGATATCGCTGAGCTCATCGTTGCTTTTGTCATGAACGCGTTCGATAATCGCTTGTCTGAGTGTTAGGATCATATCGTCGGGGTCTTCCTTTCTCCATGGAAATCGATAACGGGAATGTGCTTCCTTTAATATGCGCGGAACAGGGAAGGTTCATGCTTCGTTTTTTGGTTCTATGGGCTTCGATTTGGTATAATAACACTGTTGAACGAGGGGAGGCGTTGGATGTGGCACTAGGAAAAAAACAATTTGCCGTCATCGGCATGGGCCGGTTCGGTTCCAGTGTAGCCAAGACGTTGTCGGAGCTCGACTTTGAGGTGCTGGCGATCGACAGCAGCGAGCAGCGTACTCAGGATGTATCGAACATCGTCACCCATGTAGTGCAGGCGGATTCGACCGATGAGGAAGCGCTTCGGGCGCTCGGACTCCGCAACTTCGACGTCGTAATCGTCGCAATCGGGCAAGACATCCAGGCGAGCATTCTGACGACGATCATCGTCAAGGAGATCGGGGTGCCGAAGGTCGTCGTCAAGGCCCAAAACGAGCTCCACGGCAAAGTGCTCCGCAAGGTCGGCGCGGACAAAGTGATTTATCCCGAACGCGATATGGGAATGCGGGTGGCGCATCATTTGATCTCTTCCAACATTATCGATTACATTGAGCTATCCGAGGATTACAGCATCATCGAGATTCAGGCTTCGAGCGCCATGATCGGACGCAGCTTGCAGCAGCTCGATATCCGGGCCAAATACGGCTGCAACGTCATGGCGATCAAGCATGGGGAGCGGATGAATATCGCCCCGAACGCCGAGGATTTGATTAAGGATAAAGACGTGCTCGTCGTCGTAGGAAGTAATGAAGATCTGCGGTCTTTCGAAAAGTCTTTTGCAGAATAAGCCGGATCGGTTGCTGTCTTGGCAATATACGAACCTGTGTACATAGAACACGAATGGAATTATGGGAGATGGACGGCTACATGGAGTATAGAAGAAGCGGAAGCGCAGTGATCGAATCGCTGCAAAATCCGAGAGCGAAGCAGTGGACGCAGCTGCTCGATAAGAAAGGGCGGGAGAAGCAGGGACGCTTCCTGATCGAGGGGATCCACCTCGTGCAGGAGGCGCTGCGGTCCGAGCTTCCTCCCGAGACGCTGGTTTATTCGGCAGCGAGGGAGGAAGCAGTTGAGCCGCTGCTGCAGGAGGCTTCCGCGCTTGGTGTGGAATGCCTGGCGGTGACCGAGCCGGTTCTTGCCAAGTGCACGGATACGCAAACGCCGCAGCCGGTCTTCGCCGTCGTGCCGAAGCTGCCGTGGCGGCCGCAGCAGCTGATCGAGGCGAGCCGCAGGGATGGGCTTGTCGTCGTTATCGACGGCATCCAGGACCCCGGCAACCTCGGCACGATCATCCGCAGCGCGGATGCGGTCGGAGCCACGGGCGTGCTGCTCGGGCGCGGCACGGTCGATTTGTACAATCCCAAGACGGTGCGCTCGACGATGGGCTCGCTCTTCCACCTGCCGATCGCCGAAGGCGCGCTTGGCGAATGGCTGCCGAAGGCGGCGGAAGCGGGCATCCACATCGCGGCGACGAGTCTGCAGGGCGCCGTCAGCTGCTACGAGCACGACTTCCGCCCGGCGACCTGGTTCGTCATCGGCAACGAGGGCGCCGGCGTGTCCGCGGAAGCGCTGGAGCTGTCGCAGCATCAGGTGCTGATCCCGATGCGCGGCCGCGCGGAATCGCTGAATGCGGCGATGGCGGCGACGGTCTTGCTGTTCGAGGCGATGCGGCAGCGGGGGATTATATTTCATTCTTCATAGAAAAAGATGGGTTGTGTTGCAAAAATTAAAAACGATAATCTTAATCTTAGTTGATAAGAAATTTATGCAGTCAACCCGAACAATTTACTGATCAAATCAACATTAGAAAGAACAGGTGATATTTCAACCTGTTCTTTCCTGAGCATATGAAAAGCTTCAATTCCAGAAATTGTTTTCTCGACTGTCTGGAATGATTTGAATCCCATCATTGCATTTGTTATTTTCTTTATAAATCGATGGTCCTGTTCTACAACGTTGTTAAGGTACTTTGTTTGTCTGATTATGGTTTCTTTCGAAAGCTCCTTTTCATTCATTAACTGTTCCAGTGCGGGTGGATATGCAGGGTTCTTATCCACCGTGATCACACGCGGCGATTGATTGTGTGAGGATGATAACGCCTTCTTAAAAAAGCGTTTCGCAGCATGAATATCGCGGTTTTCGGAAAGCATGAAATCAACCGTGCTTCCTTCAGAATCCACTGCTCGATAAAGCTACTTCAAGTAGGGGCGAATTCGTTTGTCTATTTCAGGTCCTTGGCCAGGCTAGCTCCAAATTTAATTTTGTTCCCGTGACGCGAAATGTCGCCGGTGCTCCGTGACGGGGGGCGGTCAACCTCGTTTTCCGGATCAAGCGCTTTTAGGGGACAACGTCAACAGGTTGATTATTTCATTTTTTCCGTATAACTGCAACAGCAAGCAGTAATAACGGAAAAAAATACCAATAATTGGCGCAAATGCTGTATAAGCCTGTAAAAATTCGAACGAATAGGCGACATTGGGACGCGTAACAAGGGCGAAAACGACCAGAATAGCACCCAACGGCAGCGTCAAGAACCGGTAATCTTTCAATTCCAGCACTTGGGCGATACCTATTATGGAGATATAGTAAAAAACCGTCACCCTATAATAAATGGAGATAAACCAGATTGTCGCTACAAGCACTTCGATCCATGTACAATGAACTTCATCCCCAAAGGGGATAATCTTGGAGGAGCCGGATGCGATGACCCGCACGTCCGGATCTGTGAGAGGCCCATGCAAATGCGCATGGGCCTACTCGATATTGAATGTCTATTTGTCTTCCAGAGAGTTCAGAGAATCAATGTATCCATTGTTAAGCGCGTAATTCACAAGTTCTGCGCGTGATCCTAAGCACAGCCTTTTCATAATATTCGAACGATGTGTCTCTACTGTCTTTACGCTGATGTGTAGTTTGTTTGAGATCTCTTTGTGTGTAAATCCCTTCGCGAGTAAAATCAGCACTTCAGTTTCTCTAGGAGAAAGTTTATCAAAAAAAAATTCTTCTTCCTTAGATTTTTGTAATAATCGTTCCCGAGTTTCATATGACAGGCGTTTTGGAAGATAGGGATGCCGTGTAGTTCCAGTTCGGAGCGCTTCTAAAATTTCTATGCTATCATCATGTTTAAACAAAATACCGTCTACGCCTGCGGCCAGCATTTTTTCAACATGTGCATCGTCGTCAAACATAGTTAACATGACCATGCGTATTTGAGGGTATAACTCACGAATGTGTCTTGCTGTAGTAATTCCATCCAACCCATGAGGCATGTGTACGTCCATCAATATGGCGTCAGGAGTTAAGCGTTCAGCTAATATAAGGGCTTCATCACCAGAAGATCCTTCGCCAACAACTACAATGTCAGACACACCTTCAAAAATAAGACATAATCCTTGACGAACAAGCGTATGGTCATCGATAATCACAACTTTTATCGTCTGCATTAGGCATCATCCTTTGTTTCCCGGCTTTCGATTACAGGGTTAGGGAATTGGAGTTCGACTTTGGTACCATGACCCGGCGATGAGATAATGTTAAGTTTACCATTTAATGCGGATACTCGTTCCTTCATGTTTTTCAACCCGTAACCGGGAGTGTCCTTGATGAAATTGGTGTCAAATCCCTGTCCGTTGTCTTCGATGGTCACAAAACATACCCTATCGCAGGAAAGTGAAACAAGGATTTGAGAAGCTTTACCGTGGAGAATTGCATTATGCAAGGATTCCTGCACGATTCTGTAAACGTGCACAGCGCTTCGGTTTAAATCATCGTGCAGCCAATCCGCATCGATGTTGACTTCGATGACGCGGTCGTTCGATGACATCTGTTCTCCTAATGTTCGAATGGCTGCAGTGAGTCCTAGGTCGTATAGAACAGCTGGGTACAAATTCCGAGACATTGCTCTCACTTCTTCTGAACAAAGTTTCACTTGTTTGTTGATTTCTTCGATTTTCGTTTGTTGACTTGGGACATGACGTTTAAGATGTTCCAAACTAAGATTAATTGCGTAAAGTGTCTGGGAAATACTGTCGTGTAATTCCTGGGATATCCGCTTTCTCTCTTCTTCTTGAACCTCCAGTGTACGTTGATTTAATTGTGCGCGTGACTCCAATTCCTTGGTTTGACGTTCAATCGTCACATCGCGAATTGTGATAACCATATTTCGCGCATAAGCATTGTTTGTTGACGATAGAAATGTTCGACTCATTCCGACGGGTACGAGCGTTCCCATCTTTGTCGGCAGTTCGGATTCGAAATAACTCTGCGTTAGTTGGCTTGCTAAAAAGCATCGTTCTTCACCTTGGGGAACGGTTCTTTTTTGACAATAAAGACAATATGGGATGACATCCCCTAATTCCCATCCAGTAATTCGGGTTGCAGATGGATTGATATACACAATAATTCTGTTCTGATCCATAACTATAATTCCGTCATTAAGTAAATTAAACAGTTCTCGAAGTCTTTGCGCATCTTGATAAAGCTCATTGGTCATCTGACTCTCTCCATTATGAAGTGCCTGAATGCAGGCAACAGGGTAACTACTTTAGAGAGTATCTGTATAGATACAATCAGGGATTTCCCCTATATACTAATATGCATTTCAATTATACACTCTATTCATGAAGGGAGGAGAGTTATTGTCATCGCCATCCATTCACATATCAGTTTTTTCTCCGATAATCAGGGTTTTCCCTGATACATGTTCTCTTGCTAAAGTAGTACGTTTATAGCAGAACAACCAGCAACTTCTCGACGGCATATCGTTATTAACTATCATAACTAGTGGATATGGTGGTTAAAACCGAATTGAATTCTATTAGGAAGTGGAGTGAATGTGGATGCATTACAAGGTTGTCATTGTTGGTGGGGGAAGTGGCGGGATTAGTGTGGCTGCTCGACTGTTACGCGAAGCGCGCTGGCTTTCCGGCCAAGTTGCGATTGTTGATCCGGCCACAAAACATTATTATCAACCGCTTTGGACATTGGTCGGCGGCGGGGCTGTCGCTCGTGAAGTAACGGAGCGCGAAGAGGCTTCTGTCATTCCTGAAGGTGCTGTATGGATTCAAGAGGCTGTGAAGGAGTTCAAGCCGGAAGAAAATCAAGTGGTGACTAGCTCCGAAAAGTGGATTTCGTACGACTATCTCGTCGTTGCTGCGGGCATTCAGATTGATTGGGACAAGATTAAAGGTCTGAGAGAATCGATTGGCAAAGACGGAGTGTGCAGTAACTACTCGTATGATTACGTTAATAGTACATGGGAGAGCTTGCGTAACTTCAAAGGCGGAAATGCGATTTTCACTGCTCCAAACACACCGATTAAATGCGGCGGCGCGCCGCAAAAGATCATGTATCTTGCGGATGATTATTTGCGCAAGTCGAAGGTTCGCGACAAATCCAATGTGATGTTTGTTTCGGGCGGCACCGTAATATTTGGCGTCAAGAAATACGCTGATTCTCTAAATAAGGTGATTGCCCGTAAAGAAATTGAAACGCGCTTCAAACACAATCTGGTTGAGATTCGCGGAAAAGAAAAGGTAGCTGTATTTGAAGATCTGGATAGCAAACAGCGAGTGGAGATACGGTATGAAATGATTCACGTGGTACCGCCGATGAGCGCTCCGGACTTCATCAAGACAAGCCCCCTTGCTAATGCGGATGGTTGGGTCGACGTTGACAAATTTACGTTGCAGCACAATCGGTTCGCGAATGTGTTTGGAATCGGGGATTGCACGAGTCTGCCGACTTCGAAAACGGGTGCGGCCATTCGTAAACAAGCGCCGGTGGTCGTGGCTAATTTACTCAGTATGCTGCATACGCAACCCGTCGTGAAACAGTACAACGGCTATACTTCATGCCCTTTGGTAACAGGTTACGGTAGTCTCATTCTCGCCGAATTTGACTACAGCAACACGCCGGACGAGTCGTTTCCAGTTGACCAAGGGAAAGAGCGGAGGAGCATGTATTTGTTGAAAAAGGATTTGCTGCCTGTCATCTACTGGGATGGAATGTTGAAGGGCCTGATGTAAGCGGTTTTTAGCCTTTGGAAAGGAGGATATTTCATGTCGAGTGAACAAAGCGTGACGAAGCCAAATTTAGATCCGCTTGTAGTCATGTTGTCTAAACCGGAGATCCAGTCTAACATCGTGAATGCGCTGGAGAAATTACCGGATTTCCTGGAAAAGTATGACGCGTTGGACCGCATGTTGACGTTTGCCAATGAAGTGATCAAAGATAAGGCGTCAATGGATTACCTGCTTGGCAGCTTGAAAGGCGAGCTACCTCCTGTGCAACTAGGCAGGGAAACGCTCGAATCAGCTGTGTTGCTTCTCGACAAGCTGCCTAAAATCGCCAAGTACGTTCAGGCGATGGTACGAGTGTGTGATATGGCCGAAGCGATGGCCGCCGACAAGCAATCTGTCGAATATTTGGTCAATGGCGCAAAACAGATGGTGGAACCCTGGAACTTGAAAGTCCGTGAGGGTTTGTCAATCGTACAAGAAGCAAAAAAAAGGGCGTCGAACGATACGTCGTCAGTAACAGTGTTTTCGCTTTTAAAACTTTTGAAGGATCCTTCTGTGCAGAAAGGACTTCATCTGATAAAGGCCTTCTTGGCCATCCTTGAGGAGCGAGAAGCGCGGGATCGGGTATCTAAGGAATAACAACTCAATTATGATCGGAGTGGGAAAAGATGCTGTTGAAGTATTTTTACAATGAAAAGTTAGCGCACGCTTCATACCTGATTGGCTGTCAGGCTACAGGAGAGGCCATTGTCATTGACCCAGCACGTGATATTACACCCTATATTGAGTCAGCAAAAAAAGAGGGAGTCCGCATTGTTGCCGCTACTGAAACGCATATTCATGCTGATTTTGTCTCTGGAGCAAGAGAGTTGGCTGCTAACATTGGAGCAATATTGTATCTATCTGATGAGGGAGGAGAGGGGTGGAAATATGAGTTTGTTGATCAGTATCCCTCACGTAAATTAAAGGATGGCGATAAATTTAATATTGGTAATATCCGAATTGAAGTAATGCATACCCCTGGTCATACGCCTGAACACATCTCGTTTTTGGTGACTGACGGTGGGGCCAATGCAGCTGCACCAATGGGGATTTTTACGGGTGATTTTGTGTTTGTCGGTGACGTTGGACGCCCGGATTTGCTTGAGAAAGCGGCGGGTGAACAAGGTACGTCTGACGTTTTGGCAAGACAGATGTTTCAATCCCTACAAAAGTTCAAGAAGCTCCCTGACTTCATCCAAGTACTCCCGGCGCACGGTGCGGGCAGCGCGTGTGGCAAGGCGCTGGGTGCCGTACCATCGAGCACCGTTGGCTATGAAAAAATGGTAAATTGGGCGCTGCAATATGACAATGAAGATCATTTTGTTGAAGCGTTGCTGAAGGGACAACCGGAGGCACCTAAGTACTTTGCGATGATGAAAAAACTTAACAAGGTAGGCCCGGCTTTGTTGTCTGATGTTAACCAACCCGTTAACACTCCTATGGATGCACAGTTGGTGCTCGATTGGTCAAAACAGGGGATTGTGGTAGACACAAGACCGTCAAAACCTTTTTCAGAACGTCATATCGCCGGTACGCTGAACATTCCGTTCAATAAATCGTTCGTTAATTGGGCAGGTTGGTTGCTTGCATACGATGCACCAATCTATCTCTTGACGTCTAATAAACACGTCTCAGAGGTCACAATGGCGTTACAGTCAATTGGACTAGACAAGGTAGCCGCTACGATGGATCCAAATGTGGTCGATATACCCGGAGTGAATGTTCAGTCTTATGACAATGTCACCTGCGAAGTTGGCCGAGAAGCAATAGAACGCGGAGATGTGTACGTACTAGACGTCCGGAATGCGAATGAATGGGAAGAAGGACACATGCCCGAGGCCCAGCATATCATGCTTGGGCACTTGCCAGATCGTGTGAAAAATTTGCCAACAGACAAACCAATTCTGGTACATTGTAAGAGTGGCGGACGCTCCGCGATTGCTGCTAGCATACTCCAGGCGAACGGCAATCAAAAGGTAGTTAACTTACTTGGCGGCTATGACGAATGGATTAGAAAATAGGCGTCTGAAGATCAGCTATTAACACGATAACCTGAATGGTCGGCAGGTGAATGTGCACCTGTCGACCATGTTTAAAAGTAACAGTTCAATCTGGAGGATCTGCACACCGAACAAAAAACGCCGGATGATTTCACATCTAGCTCTTACTTTGATACATTGACCATGTTGAGTTGGGGATGCATCCCGTGAGCCTGTTCCTCAGGCCCACATCCATGGGAGTATCCTTTTCCTTTTCTTAATACGGTCATTATATTCAGCAACTCTTGGACAGGCAATCCCGTCAGCAATTGGGCATTATCTTTCAGCGGAAACACCAAGAGATGCTTCAAAGCAACCGGAAATTAATACGTTCACAACCATTGACTAGGAATGTAGATAAGAATTTCGGAACTGCGACATCATTTGGCATTAGAAGTATTCCCACATGGAATTGTGTATAAACGGGAAAAATGGTCCAATACAATCAGAGGTTTGCAACATAGTGCTGAATTGCTTCAATGCTGAAAAAGCAACTGAAATGATGGTATTTTTTAGAAAAATATATACCCAATGGGGTATTTAACATAAAGGCATTTGAGAAACATATACCACCTCAGAAATTATAGAAAGGCAGGAGCGAAATGGATTTGGCGTGGATATTGACCATTTTCGTGATCGGCTTCCTAGGCTCATTTATTTCGGGGATGGTGGGAATCGGCGGATCGATCATTAACTATCCGATGCTGCTGTTTATTCCCCCGCTTCTCGGTTTCTCGGCATTTTCTGCACAGGAAGTGTCAGCGATAAGTGCGGTTCAGGTGTTCTTCGCGAGCATGATGGGCATGCTTGTCTTCCGCAAGGGCGGACTGCTGCACAAACAGCTCGTACTCTATATGGGCATCTCCATCATCATCGGGAGTTTCCTGGGCAGTTTCATATCGAACTCCCTTCCAAGTGCGGCGATCAATCTGGTCTATGCAGTACTCGCGCTCATTGCCGCCGTAATGATGTTTTTGCCCAAGAAGGGCCTTGAGGGGCAGGATGCCAGTAAGGTTACCTTCAACAAACCGTTGGCGGTTGTTCTTGCGCTGATCATCGGTACGGTGTCGGGGATTGTAGGCGCAGCGG
Organism: Paenibacillus gyeongsangnamensis; assembly: GCF_027533625.1. GTDB lineage: Bacteria > Bacillota > Bacilli > Paenibacillales > NBRC-103111 > Paenibacillus_G > Paenibacillus_G gyeongsangnamensis. The sequence continues at coordinate 40,077 of NZ_JAQAGZ010000009.1, forward strand.
GTGCTTTCATCACTGTGCCGGTCATGCTTGTTGTGCTTAAGATTCCGACAAGAATAGCGATTGCCTCGTCCTTAGCCATAACATTCATATCCTCGATAGGTTCGACGGCAGGAAAGCTGATGGGCGGACATATGATTCTTATTCCTTCCGTTACCTTAGTTGTAGCGAGCTTGATCGCCTCGCCTATGGGGGCAAAGTTAAGCAAAAAAATGAACACTAAAATCCTTCAATGGATTTTGGCTGTACTGATCACCGTAACAGTAATTAAAATCTGGATGTCCATTTTATTCTAAGAGAGGAATGCAGAGTGACAAATCAGGTTCAATTGAAAGGTACGACTGAAGACGAGCAGGTCTGCTCGTGCTGCTCTGGCGGGATGTCCAAATGGTCCGGAGATCTTTCGGTAGGTTTGACGCTTACGGATTTGGCGTGTATTCTATCGGTCTCAAGGACTGCTTTGTATATTTTACACCCTCTATGGTTCAATAACAGGACGTCCCTGTATAGATTCTGACGCTTTACTAGGAGTGTACTTCAAGTTTCTACCACACAGACCACTCACAGCGCTCTCACGGCAACAAGATCGTGACTTCTTGGTCATTGGAGCATCGCCAACAGTCATCGTACCAGTGTGATTCACAGTTCTCGTTCTCACTTTAGGTATTTTTCGTGCCCCAAACGATGAAACAGAAAAAGGAGGCTGCCCCCTTAGCGAGTTTCACTGCTTTTAGGACAGCCCTGGTTAAATTTTTATATAAGAAATTTATGGGTAAATCGTGAGTAAATTTTGAACAGACAGCTCGAAATAAATCGACAAATCTATGAACTTCGATGATTATTCAGCCAACACCTGATAACATATACATATAGGGGTATGGGTTATATGGAGGTGGTTGGTAAAAATCTGAATTTGATATTTTTCAGAATGAAGCTGTAATGCTACAAACAGGAGATGAAAGACATGGAGAGAAAGCATCTTAAACTATTAGGAATATTTTTCCTAATTGGAATAATTGCGTTACTTAGTACTGGTTGCAGCAATAAATTTATTGTACTTGACCCTAAAGGTCCAGTTGGACAAACAGAATATCATTTAATTGTTCTTTCAACCATTTTAGTGGCGATTGTTATTATTCCGGTTCTAGCGATACTTTTCTATATTGTATATCGCTTTCGGGATAAACCTGGTAATAAAGCTCCATTTTCGCCAGAATGGGCAGATAGCAAGATTCTTGAAGTCATATGGTGGGGGATTCCAATTGTTATCATTGGTGTTCTTGGTTTCTATACCGCAAGAGATACCTTTGCTTTAACGAAGTCCCCTGTCAAAGATACAAAGCCAATTACAATTCAAGTTACATCGTTAGATTGGAAATGGCTTTTCCAATATCCTGATCAGAAAATTGCTACAGTCAATTATGTAGAAATACCAGCAGGTATACCGGTTCAATTTGTCCTAACAGCGGATGCACCAATGAATTCATTCTGGATTCCTCAATTAGGCGGTCAAGAATACACTATGCCTGGGATGGCAATGCGTCTTTGGTTGCAGGCAGATCAACCAGGTGAGTATTATGGCACAGGCGCTAACTTTACCGGAAAAGGATTTGCACATATGCAATTCCAAATGGTTGCAAAACAACAGTCTGAATTTGAAAGTTGGGTCAAGCAAGTAAAAAACACAGCATCACCATTAACGAAGGATGGATATGAAGAATTGGCGAAACCGGGTCTTGCTGATAAAACATCTTATTCCTCATATCCTGACGGTCTTTTTGAAGAAACAGTAAATAAAAACGGTGGACAGTATATGCAGCATAGTGGCAAAGATCATGATATGCAAACGATGAAAATGGAACCGTAAAGTTTAGGAGGGATGAAAAGATGCTGGAACATATAAAGACATTTGCATCTCATTTTTTTGTAACAGGTGATCCGCTAATTTACGGAGCAGATGTTTCGATTGTATTAACAAGTTTAGCAATCGTTTTTGTCCTCACTTATTTTAAAAAGTGGGGATGGATCTGGAAAGAATGGATAACGACTGTCGATCATAAAAAGATCGGTATCATGTATATGATTTCAACCTTACTGATGTTATTTCGCGGTGGAGTAGATGCGCTTTTAATGCGATTGCAGCTTGCTCTGCCAAATGTTCATTTCCTGCAGTCAGAACACTATAATGAAATTTTCACCACCCATGGAACAATCATGATCATATTTATGGCAATGCCATTTATATTTGCGATGATGAACATCGTCGTTCCACTTCAGATCGGTGCAAGAGACGTTGCTTATCCTTTTCTTAATGCGGTAAGCTTTTGGATGTTTTTCTTAGGAGCAATGCTGTTCAATCTATCCTTTGTTATTGGAGGATCTCCTGATGCAGGATGGGTAAGTTATCCACCCTTATCCGAACTACCTTTTAGCCAAGGACCAGGTGAGAATTTTTATATTTGGGGAATCCAAATTTCCGGAATCGGCAGCTTGGCAACAGGTATTAACTTCTTGGTTACCATATTAAAAATGCGTACTAAGAGTATGAAACTCATGGAAATGCCGTTATTTACGTGGTCAATACTGGCAACTAACATTCTTATTATTTTTTCGTTTCCTGTACTAACAGTTGCACTTGCACTTTTGTTTTTAGATCGTTTTGCCGGTATGCATTTCTTTACGATGACACATGGCGGGAATCCTATGATGTTTGTCAATCTGTTTTGGATGTGGGGACATCCCGAGGTGTATATCGTAGTGCTTCCGGCTTTCGGTATTTTCTCCGAAATTGTAAGCACGTTCTCATCAAAAAAGATATTTGGTTATAAATCCATGGTCATTTCAATGATGCTTATTAGTGTACAGGCTTATTTCACTTGGGTACATCACTTCTTTACCATGGGCTCAGGTGCCGATGTCAATACGTTTTTTGCAATTTCTACAATGTTAATTGCGATTCCAACGGGGGTTAAAGTTTTTAATTGGTTATTTACCATGTACAGAGGTCGTATTCGATTAACTCAACCGATGCTATGGACAATCGCTTTTATTCCAACTTTTGCAATTGGTGGCGCAACTGGTGTTATGTTGGCGGTTGCCCCGGCTGATTATCAGTATCACAATAGTTATTTCTTGATTGCCCATTTCCACCAAGTATTGATCGGTGGTGTGGTATTTGGAATGCTAGCCGGAATGTATTATTGGTTCCCTAAAATGTTTGGTTTTAAGTTGGATGAACGATTGGGTAAATGGGCGTTCTGGTTATGGAATATTGGGTTCTATGTATGTTTCATGCCGCAATATGCATTAGGTTTTATGGGGATGACTCGTCGAGTGTATACCTATGGTTGGGACATGGGATGGGCGCCGTTAAACTTTATTTCCACCGTTGGTGCCTTCTTAATGGGAATCGGCTTCATCTTTCAAGTATGGCAAATTGCTTATAGCATTAAACACGGTGAACGTGATCTGACGGGTGACCCATGGAATGGGCGTACCTTGGAATGGTCCATACCATCGCCGGCACCTCTTTATAACTTTGCTATTCTCCCCGAAGTAAAGGGACAAGATGCATGGTTGTTGATCAAACAAGAACAGAAAAAAGACAGACTCATGAAAAAAAATTATGAGCCCATTCACATGCCAAAAAACTCGGGAATTCCATTCATTATGGCAGTATTTTTCTTCATTGCAGGTTTTGGTTTTACCTTTGAATGGATTTGGATGGCTGTTATCGGTTTGATAGGAGTAGGTATTTCTTTGTTAGCTCGTTCTTTCCAATATGACACGGATTATTATATTCCGGTAGATGAGATTGAGCGTACAGAGAAATCATTGAGGAGGGCGTAATGATGGAACATGCTGTTTTGGAACATGATGCACATCATGAGGATCAAAATGCTTTAAAAATCCTTGGTTTTTGGATTTTTCTTGTAACGGATTGTCTCTTATTCGGCACGTTATTCGCTACGTACGTTGTTTTGCGCACGCATACGGACGGAGGACCAATTGGAAAGGAATTATTCGAGATCCCTGGCTTCATAACAGAAACATTTATTCTTTTAACAAGCAGCTTTACAAGTGGATTAGCCACAATCGCTCTAAAAAAAGGAAAGATCAAAAATTTGATCAATTGGTTGGTTGTAACAGTGTTATTGGGCTTAGCGTTTGTAGGATTGGAAGTAAATGAGTTTACCAAAATGGCAATGGAAGGCGCAACGGCTTCAAGAAGTGCTTTTCTTTCTTCCTTTTTCACCTTAGTTGGCACGCACGGGTTACACGTTTCGATCGGATTAATTTGGATGATTGCCATTATGATTCAAATAAGACGATACGGAATCACTGATGTCACAAGCCGAAAAGTATTCATCATCAGTCTTTATTGGCATTTCCTTGATGCCGTTTGGATTTTCCTCTTTACTGTTGTTTATTTAATGGGGGTGATATAAGTGGTGCATCAAGAGAAACATGATTCCACAAGATCGTATATTTTTGGTTTTATTTTATCCATCGTACTAACAATTATTCCATTGGTGCTTGGATTGAACCATATACTAAGCACGGTTCCACTTATCATTGCCATTTTAACCATGGCGATCTTACAATTTTTAGTCCAACTATTTTTCTTTATGCACATCAGGGAAAGTGAAAGGCCGGGCTATAATATCATGGCATTGGTCCTTGGCGTAATTTTTGTAATAACTATAGTAGCTAGCTCTGTTTGGATTATGTCATTTAATTCGCAAGTACAATAAAAACTTAATTTTAGAAAGGAGCAGCGAGAACATGGCTATTTCACAGCAACAAATTGTCCATTCGTCAGATAAAAAAGCTTTACTATCGGGCTCGGTGCTTCAAACAATACAAGCATTTGTTGCCTTAACAAAGCCGAAGATTCTTGTGATGTTAGTGTTTACTTCTCTCTGTGCAGCTATTGTTGCACAGAGAGGTTTCCCTGATCTTAAGGTAACTTTCTTCATGCTAATTGGCTTAGCGCTCTCTTCTGGAGGATCAGCAGCGATTAACATGTGGTACGACAGAGATATTGATTCGCTAATGACACGAACGTATAAAAGACCTATTCCAACTGGTATAGTTCAACCGAAAGCAGCATTATGGTTCGGTATAATATTGGGAGTGCTTTCTGGCTTAGTGCTGATTTTATATGTAAATCCGTTAACAGCATTGTTGTCTTCTCTCGGGTTTATTTATTATGCTGTCATTTATACCATGTGGCTCAAAAGAAGAACGCCTCAGAACATTGTAATCGGTGGAGGAGCTGGCGCAATGCCGGTTTTAATTGGTTGGGCTTCCGTAACAGGATCGCTAAGTATTACGCCAATCATTATGTTTTTAATTATCTTCTTTTGGACACCTCCTCATTTCTGGTCCCTAGCTGTATATAAAAATGAGGACTATACCAAAGCGGGTATTCCTATGATGCCGGTCGTACGAGGTGCGCGCTATACCAAGATTCAAAGCGTCTTATATTCAGTGATATTACTCACTACATCCATCTTGCTTTATTTTACTAAATATGTGGGGATCTCCTATTTAATCGCTGCAGTAATTTTAGGCACCATATTTTTAATCCATAATATATTTGTCCTGTGGGAAACTGATACCGATTTCGTTTGGGCGAAACGTACATTCTTTTTTTCGCTTCTATACTTGCCGGTATTATTTATATTCATGGTGATGGATGTGTTTTAATGAGGTTCAACAATGGGATGCGGAAAAAGTTTTCCATTTTGTAATGGTTCTATCATGCCTTGGACAGGGGACATTCACGCTTGGATTGAGTTTGGACACCGACTGTTAGTATTTTCCGTATCGGTATTATTAACAAGCTTATCAGTCACCGCTTGGAGAAAATATAAGTCAAACAGAAAAGTACAATTAACAATCATCTCGGCCATATTGGGGATAATTCTAGAATCTACATTAGGTACACTTAGTGTATTTTTTGTTAGTCCACCGGCGATTATGGCCATGCACATGGGAATAGCTCTGATTTCATTTGGCGCACTTGTGGTATTGACAATGACGATTTACCAAATCGATTATTTTGATAAACTTTCCAAGTATCCAGGTAGTAAAAAGATATCACGTTTGATATGGATTACATTAATGTACCTGTATCTGGCAATATACTTCGGAGCTTATGTTACAAGCTCTGGAGCTGGGGCTTATTTCAATGGATTTATGTATCCGAATTACACTCGAAAACATTTTTTATTGACGTTACTCACAGAGGTATTGCTTTTGGATTACTTGTTCTGATTTTCATGCTTACTCTATTTACTTTTAAAATTAGACATCAATGACGTGATCTGTTTATTGGAAGTATCGCGGCTCTTACGTTAGTATGCATGCAAGGTTTTAGTGGAGCTCTTTTAATATATACCCAGTTAAATTTACTAGCGGTTCTGTTTCATGTTTCTATTGCTTCGCTGCTTTTTGGTGTTATGTGTATGCTAGGAGTACAAAGTTTGAGCAACACAGCTAATTCAAGTATTCAGGAAAGAATAGATTCTACTTTAAGATTGAAAGCCGGCTAAAATACTCGAAGATTATTTAATAAACTTGGTTTTCCAAAGATATCCCCTTGATTCAATTACCCCACGGGGTATATAATGGTGACATCAATAATAGATACCCCATGGGGTATAAGGGGGGGGTCGTCAATACGTTTTACTTTTTCTTGTAGTGCTTATTTTGTTTCAACTTAATCGGCCTGTTTGAGGTTTGAAGTGTATAAATGCTGAAAGCTTTTATTATCGAATAAAAGGCAATCCTACTCATTTCTGTAAAAAAACGGAATTATGAGTATTCCCACACTTAAGTTATTTAAAAATGGAAAAGTTGTGCAAACAATTATAGGTCTGCAATCTAAATCGCAATTGGTCAACATGATCAAAAATCATCTTTAATTATTGTAAATTTTTTTACTCAAAAATATACCATATAGGGTATATGTATCCCGGTTATTGAGCGCACTACTTACGATTTCATTAGGAAGGCAGGGAGCCCTATGGAATTGACGTGAGGTTTAAGGCTTTCCTGCTAAAACAATCGCAAAGTTCAGTACATTGAGAAAATAAAGGAGTGATTCGGCTATGCTGTTCCGCCAATATCTTCATACCAACCCGATTGCCGCCTCTTATTTGTTCGGATGCGGCAGTCAAGCGCAGGGCGTCGTTGTCGATCCGCTGGAGGAAGAGGTTGACTTTTATATCGAGGAAGCAAAGAAGCTGGGCATGAATATCGTCTACGTGATCGATACTCATCTGCATGCGGATCATGTTTCAGGAGGCCGAAAATTGGCGGATAAAACCGGCGCCGAGTATCTTCTTCATCGTTCGGCGGATGCCGCTTTTCCCTTCACGCCGGTAGAGGATGGAGAAGAGCGGATGGCCGGAAATACCAAGCTTACCTTCTTGCATACGCCGGGCCACACGCCCGAGCACATCTCGATTGTGGTAACGGACCGAACCCGGGGAGACGAACCGTGGTTTGTCTTGACCGGTCATACGTTAATGGTCGGCGATGTCGGCCGAACGGAGCTGGCGTCCAATCTGGAAGAAGGGGCGACTCAGCTATACCGCAGCCTGTTTGAGAAGCTGTGGAAATTGGACGACCACTTGGAAGTATATCCGGGTGCGTTCTCGGGCTCCGTTTGCGGGCGGGCGTTAAGCGGCAAACCCATGTCGACCATCGGCTTCGAGAAGCGGTTTAATAAAGCATTGCAAATGAAAGCGCAGGATGAATTCGTTGCCTTTATGACGGAAAACGTACCGCCTCAACCTGAAAACTTCAAGAGCATACGGCTAAGGAATCAAGGAAAAGAATAATCGGGATAAAGGAACCCAGGCGGGTTCCTTTCTTCGATCAGGAGGTGAGATCAGATGAATGCGCAAGCGTCCATCGGATTGAGAGAAAATGGTTTCCTGTTTGTCTTGCTCGTGCTCATTAACTTCTTTGTGGGGTCGATGGTCGGACTGGAAAGAACCGTTCTTCCACTGCTCGGTGAGAAAGAATTCGGACTCGCATCTGCCAGCGCCGCTCTTTCCTTCATCGTCAGCTTCGGCTTTTCCAAAGCGCTTATGAACTTCTTCGCCGGCGGAATTGCCGACCGGATCGGACGAAAGAAAGTGCTTCTGATTGGTTGGGGGATCGGTCTCTTTGTACCGCTGCTTGTGATGTTCGCCCAGTCCTGGACGGTCATTCTTTTCGCAAATATTTTATTGGGAATGAACCAAGGATTGGCCTGGTCGATGACGGTCAATATGAAGGTCGATCTCGTGAAAGGAAATCAACGCGGTTTGGCTATCGGCTTCAATGAGTTTGCCGGTTACACGGGAGTCGCATCGGCCGCGGCGGCATCCGGTTACCTGGCCTCGGCTTATTCGCTCAGACCCGAGCCTTTCTATCTGGGGATAGGGGCTGTGGTGATCGGCTTCATTCTGTCGCTGTTTACCAAAAATACAAGCGTACATCTGAAGACCCAAGCCTTCATGCAAGCGAAGACCGCAATTGATGAAAGCATGTCCGCCGCAGAGGTCTTTAAGAAAACCACATGGCGGGACAAGACCCTGTCCAGCATCAGTTTTGCCGGACTGTCCACGAATTTGAAGGATGGAATGGCCTGGGGATTATTTCCTTTATTTTTCGCGACGGCCGATCTTTCTGTTCGCCAAATCGGCGTTATTGTGGCATTATATCCGGCAGCGTGGGGGTTCTTCCAGCTGTTTACCGGACTGCTAAGCGATCGGATCGGACGGAAATGGCTCATTGCCATAGGAATGTGGACCCAGGCGGCGGCCATCTGGTGGATCTTGCTTTCCCATAGTTATAGCTTATGGATTGGGGGGGCAGTACTGTTAGGGCTGGGGACTGCTCTGGTTTATCCGACCTTGCAGGCGAGCATCAGCGACGTAGCACATCCGGATTGGCGCGCTTCCTCAATGGGGGTGTACCGGCTCTGGCGGGACAGCGGATATGCATTCGGCGCGCTGCTTGCAGGGATATTGGCCGATATGCTCAATGTTTTGTGGGCAATCGGATTAGTGGCTCTGTTACCTTTAGCTGCGGGACTTACGATTGCTTTCCGCATGAAAGAAACGTTAAGAAAATAGAAAATGGTTCGAAGGATTACTGTAAAAATTGTAGAAAAAGGGGAGGTATTGCGAGAGGCTTCGATCTTGACCTGGAGCACGCCATATCCGATATCCATCGGGATGATCGGGTATGCGTCGCTTTGCCGGCAGGCATCCGGCGCGCGGCGATTACTCGATGGAGCTGGCCAGCGGCATTGCAAAGTGTTCTGGGTGGGGGCGTGTTTGTTTCTTATCGTTAAGGGTGGTATCGTTAAGGGGGTTGACGACAAATCAAAAATTTATTATATTATTTGTATACCCCATACGGTATGGGTATCATACAACAAAAGGAGGATAAAAAATGTCTCTAATTTCATGTGACAGATCAAACATTTGATCAAGAAGTGTTACATTCAAATAAGCCTGTACTTGTTGATTTTTTTGCCGATTGGTGTGGACCTTGTAAAATGATTGCTCCAGTATTAACTGAAGTTGATAAGGAGCTTGGAAATGATGTAATCATTTCAAAGGTCAATGTAGATCATAACCCAATGGTTTCTGTAAAAAACGGTATTATGAGTATTCCCACGCTTAAGTTATTTAAAAATGGAAAAGTTGTGCAAACAATTGTAGGTCTGCAATCTAAATCGCAGTTGGTCAACATGATCATAAATCATCTTTAAGAATTGGTTAAATTTTTTTACTCAAAAATATACCCTATAGAGTATATGTGACAACAGGTAAATTAATGGGCGGACATATGCTTTTGATTCCATCCATTGTATTAGTAGTTGCTAGCACGATTGCTTCACCAATTGGAGCGATAATCAGTAAAAAAATCAATACCAAAATTCTTCAATGGATTTTGGCAGCATTGATTACAGCAACGGTTATTAAAATATGGATTTCAATTTTGTTTTAAGGAGGCACTCGGTATGAGTGTGAAAACTTACAAAGAACGACTGCCACATGAAGTTCTTGACCGAATCAAAAGGAAAGACAATGTTGTCATTCTCGATGTCCGTGAACCTGATGAATGGGAAGCGGGCCATATTCCTGGTGCAAAACATATTCCTCTAGGTCAAATTAACAGAGCATTGAACGAAATTGAGCCAAAGGAAGAAACAATTGTTGTCTGCCGCAGTGGTGGTCGAAGCGGCAGAGCATGTGAATATCTGTCCTCTCTTGGTTATAACGTCGTAAATATGCCTGGCGGTATGACGGAATGGTCAGGGGATATCGAATACGGTAAATAATCATTTTAATAACTGGAAGTAATTCATCATGGCAACTTTACAAGTCGATCGCATCTTGGAATGTGAAGGACTTGCTTGTCCGCTACCGGTGGTTCGTACCAAAAAGACCCGCAGCGATATGGCTTGTCAAATTCTATCGGAAAAAGGTTTTAAAAGTGTGAAAAACGTAGTTCCTGGTATGTCTGAATGGAAACATGATGTAGAACAAGACTAAACATAAGAAGGAGACGATTTTATCATGGCAAACAAAAAAGTAGCTCTTATTGCATCAAACGGAGGTCTGGAGACTGCATACAAAGTACTGAACATTGCTACAGCGGCGGCAGCACTTGATGCAGAAGTAGCCATTTTCTTCACCTTTGAAGGATTATCCATTATCCATAAAGATTCAGAGCAAATGCTGCAGCTTAAGCCAGGAAATGAAGGGCTGGCAGAAGGCTTTAAAAAAGCCAACGTTCCATCTGTAAAAGATCTTATTGAGATCGCAAAAGAATCGGGCGTACGTCTCATTGGCTGTCAAATGACGATCGATGTCATAGGACTGGATAAGGAGCATTTCATCGATGGAATTGAGCTTGGAGGCGCCGCGACATTCCTGGACTTTGCTTTCGATGCACAGGTAAGCTTGAATTTCTAAAGATAGAACAGGGGGGAAAGCATGTCTAATGTTCCATTGATTACTGCTGAACAATTGCATGAAAAAATGAATTCAGGCAAAGAAGTGTTTATTCTGGATGTACGTAATACGGAAGATTTCAATAATTGGAAGATTGAGGGAAAAAAGGTCAAATCCATGAATATTCCTAACTTCAACTTTTTGGAGGAGGATGAAAATAACTTTAAGGATTTGCCCAAAGATAAGGATATTATTGTCGTATGTGCAAAAGGCGTCAGGTGAAGTGAAGGGAACAGATCTGAAATTCGAACCACTTGAACAACATAAATCGATCCGTTTTGGCAAAGTTGAAGTTGAGGTGCTCGCCATTCCGATACCGGGGCACACACCGGGCTCTACCTCTTTCCTGCTTTATACCATCTTTAATAAAGTCTTTCGGATGATGTTTTGCATTCACTGAACAAGTTGCCGGAGCTGTATCCACGGAGAAGCCGCCGAACTTCAAAGAGATTGTGGCCATAAATCGCGGCGAATTACATGTAGACCCGGAACGAGCTATTGAATTAGAAATCGGTCCGAAGCGTTGCGCAGTTCATCATCAATAAATTTAAAAGGAGAGAAAATAAAATGGCAAACTTGATAGTAGATGCAAAAGGACTTTCTTGTCCAATGCCAATTGTGAAAGCGAAAAAAGCAATTGATTCGTTGCAGTCCGGAGAAATTATGGAACTACAAACAACGGATAAAGGCTCGATGAAGGACTTTCAGGCTTGGGTAAATCAAACCAATCACGAGCTGATTGATTCCAAAGAAGACAATGGGGTATTCACCTTTGTAGTTAAAAAAGGATAATAAAATTTTAAAAAGCTACCACTTCAACACTCGGTGGTAGCTTTTTTAAAAAATTCAACTGAATGGGGGGACCAGTCTTGAAACGAAAACGAACCATTTACTTTGTTACTTTAAGTTCTAATGCTTCGATTGTCTTAAGAGAAGCTATTAATCAATCACAACACAACGAAGTATTTATTTTTTTCGATTTAGACGGCTCCCGGGTGTTAGATAAACGTTATCTTAAAGAACTAAAGGAAACAAAAGCAACGGATTTTAATGTATTACTTCGCTTGGCAATAAGTAAGGGAATCAAATTTTATGGATGCCAAATGAATGTCATGTTTAAAAATGGAATGGATTGTATTGATGGCGTAGAACTTGCTGGAGTAGCTACATTCCTTGATTTGGCTTATGATGCAGACGCCATTTTGAGTTATTAAGGAGGAAACGAAATGGACACGAAAAAAGTAGTGGTTTTTGCAATGCATGACGAATTAGAATCCGCATACCCCCCTTTGAATATATCCATTGGCGCGGCGTCAACAGATGCTGATGTTATTTTAGCCTTCTCAAGAAATGGCATCAATATATTAGATAAAAATTATATTCCTACACCTTCTAAGGGAAAAGAATACCTTGCTAACGCTTTAGATGACTTTAAAGCAACTTCTATCAGCGATCTTTTATCCATTGCAGTCAATTTAAGAGTTCGATTTGTTGTTCCTGATATTGATGTTCCGGAGAGCAGAATTGTTTCAGAACTGCCATTTGAAAAAGTTCCATTAAAATGGCTTTTAAATGAGGCAGCTACGGCGGATCTGTTTGTTCACTTTTAGATTTCATTTACCAAAACTGCCAATGATCTATGATTGAAATGATACCCGCATGGGTATATAATCAATTCATCAAAAATACCATATGGGGTGCGTAGCAGCATACGACCATGATGTGACGATTTTCTTTACCTTTTGGGGATTAAACGCGCTGCGCAAAGAAGAACAGGTTCCGGTTAAAAAGGGAAATAATATACCTATACCGGTATTAAAATGGAGGTAGATAAAATGCAATACGATGATGATGTGAAAAGAAGATTGAAACGCGTGGAAGGCCAAATTCGCGGGGTTTTAAAGATGATGGAGGAAGAACAGCCTTGCAAAGATGTCGTAGCCCAATTATCTGCCGTTAGAAGTGCAGCGGATAGAGCGATTGCTTACATCGTTGCCATTAATCTCGAAAGATGTATTATTGAGGAAAGAGAAGCCGGCAGAGATATGAATAAAATCGTCAAGCAAGCGGTTGATTTGTTAGTTAAAAGCCATTAATAAGAAAAGAGGTTTAAATATGGATTATAAATTACTTTTTAATCTCGTGATCATTGCTTTTCTAAGCTGGTTTGTTTATTCACGATTCGCTGGAGTTAAAGGTCTTAAAAATCTGATGCCAGATCAATTTCATAATGAATTGAAGACAAACCAGAATAAAATCCTGATTGATGTGCGCGAACCGATTGAAGTAAAGCAAGGTTATATTGCCGGCGCTAAAAACATCCCTTTATCCCAAATAAAAAACCGATTGCACGAAATTCCAAAAGACAAAAGGGTATTTCTATATTGTCGAAGCGGCATGAGAAGCAAACAAGCTGCACGGATCCTCCAAAAGAATGGATTTCATGACCTTGCTCATCTCCAGGGTGGCGTTATGTCCTGGAAAGGGAAAATAGCAAAATAAAACCAAAAATCATTAGCCTAATTGAGCTAATGATTTTTTTACATAAATTACTTTTAGTTTACACATACTTATTTTGTTGGAACGTTATAATGCTCGATATATCCCTCTAATGCAGAAATAAATTCCTTTTCGTAATGTTCATTGGGGCACGATTTTACGATATGCGAAAAAAGCATGTTTGATTTATGAGTGCTTAGTGTTTCATTACAAATAGGGCATTTCTCTTGAGTTATTTTATTTAAGAGTGCCATCATATTCAACCCCCCTAAATCCGATTATTATACTACGAATTATAGTGTAAGATCGGTTGAATTGAAAATAAAGAAATTTATGGAAGGGTGATTAAAAATGTTTCATTACACGGTTGAAACAAATAAAACTGTAGAAGAAGCCATAGCTTCTCTGGAAAATAATTTAAAAGCAGAAAAATTCGGTGTCTTATGGCACTTAGACATGCAGGAAAAACTGCAGCAAAAGGGAATTGATTTTGAACAAAAGTATCATATTCTAGAGGTCTGTAATCCCGTCGAAGCAAAGCGCGTGCTTAGTGAAAACTCCATTATCGGTTATTTCTTGCCATGTAAAATAACAATTTATGAAGACGAGGGGAAAACAAAAATAGGTCTACCTAAACCAACGGCTTTAATTGGAATGGTGGATAGCGGCTCCTTGCAAGGTATTGCTGCGGATGTTGAACAAAGATTAATCTCCTGTATTGATAAAAGTATATGAATGTAATGAGGTACGGGTGAATGCCAGACGACTATGAAGTAAAAGATCGCGTAGATGAATATCAATTTAGTTCTGAAAACAGAAATGAAACGGAACATATCGCGGATTTGAATCATGTAACTAACGATGTTTCAGAAATGGAGCAACTATCCGACTTCCTATTCCGTCTATAAAATAAACGTTAAAGAGACCGATAACTGAATCTTAATCGGTCTTTTTTGTATGACTAAATTAATTTCAAACGGATGACGGTGGAAATGACATCGATGCGCTTGTCTTCACCTTCTTTTCCGAAAGCTTGTGCGTCAACAGCTTTCTTTTTCAATAAGCGCTTTTACAATACATAATCGAACGGGATGGCTTAGCACTTTTAAAAGCTCAGCATTTTTTTCAAACTCCTTTATTGGTTTATCCATGGGAACAGCCTTCTTTCGTATCGTTATATCTAGATGTTACGATATATATAAAAGGGACGCTGTGCTAAATATCACACATTAGTGTGATTATCACGAATAGCTTTAATGAATCTTAACAATGGAGAATTAGATTTAGTTAAGGGAGCTGAAGATATGGTTGTTTTGAAAGGAAAATCGATATTGGTCGTTGAGGATGACCCGAAGATCAGAAATTTAGTGAAAATTTATTTAGAAAAAGCGGGATATGAAGTATGGGATGCTGAGGACGGCTTAGCAGCAAAAGAGGTTTTTGAAACCTATGATCCTTGTTTTGTTGTGATGGATCTGATGATGCCGAGGCTTTCCGGAGAAGAATTATGCTCATGGATTCGTGAAGAACTCAAAAGCGATATACCCATTATCATGCTCACTGCTAAGGTAACGGCGGAAGACCGAATCAAAGGTTTGAAGATGGGAGCTGACGATTATGTCACAAAGCCGTTTAGCCCGCAGGAACTAGTGGCAAGGGTCGAAACAGTGCTTAGGAGAACTGCGCAAAGATGCAGCAAGATCAGTTATAAAGGACTTACGATAAAACCATTAAAAGGGGAAGTGAAAGTTAACGGGCAGCCATTGCAGCTAACCCAACATGAATTTCGCTTGCTGTATTTTTTTATGAGACATCCCAATCAAATTTTAACGAGAGATCAGATTCTTCAGGAGCTCTACCCAAACGATGAAAAAATTGTAGTGGAAAGAACGATTGATGTACACGTAAGCAAGCTTCGGGAGAAGATTAAAGAGCTGAACGGAAAGCCCGATTTCATTGAAACCATTCGGGGAATGGGGTATCGATTTGTTGCGGTTTAATGGGGATTTTTCAGGCTTTTGGAGAAAAAGCATCATTTGGAAATTAGTCCTGATAAATGCGCTAGTCATGGGTGTGGTGATTTGGTTAACCGGTGTATCCGTGAAAGATTTCGCTTGTTTATTGGTAAGTCAAACTAGGTTGTCAAATGAAATTAATCCAGAGTTTTTTAAGAGCACGATGCAGGATTATTTAATTCGAGCCAGCATCCTAGCCGTTGCCGCTGCTGCCATTATCCATTATTTTTTTGCTCGTCGTATCGTGATTCGGATTCGGAAATTAGCAGCTTCAACCAGAGAGTTAGCAAAAGGCAAAAAGCCGGAGCCCATAAAAGTACAAACGTCAGATGAAATTGGACAGCTTACAAGAGATTTTAATCAAATGGTTCAAACCTTAAAGCAAATGGAGGAAAGCCGCAAGCAAATGATAAGCGATATCTCACATGATCTTCGCACGCCACTAAGCAACATCAACGGCTATCTTGAAGCGTTAAGCGAAGGGATCATCGAAGGGAACAAAGAAATTTACCGTTCGTTGCATGAGGAATCTGTACATCTTGTAAAGCTCGTTGATCAATTGCACCAACTTTCTGCCTGGGAAGCAAAGAAATTACACGAAGCTGAATTACGGCAAATAGAGGTTCCTTCTTTCATCAAAACAAGCATTCAGCAGTTTGAATTGGAGTTTAAAAAAAAGAAAATTCGTTATTCTTTAAACATGCCATTTGCAACGGTTTTAGTCGATCCGATCGGGTTCAAGCAAATCATAAATAACCTCATAAAAAATGCGATTCAATACAATACAGGGGAGGTGATCGAGATTCGTGGAGAGCTTACGGATACGGAATACAGGATCATGGTCAATAATACGGGACGAGCGATTCCTTTTGAAAAGGCTAATCGAGTCTTTGAACGGTTTTACCGATTAGAACCATCAAGAAATAGGGAAACCGGTGGTTCCGGACTAGGACTTGCGATTGTAAAAGAAATTGTGGAGCGCCATGGAGGGGAAGTAGGAGTAAATACCGATGGGAAGCATCATTCCTTTTGGTTTACACTTCCCGTAATCAATCTTTAATCACCCGTAACACGTTTTTTTAACCCCTACATCATTCATCCATACCTTGTTTCCTCAAGGATAAAAATGGATGAAATGAACACGATAGGGAATGATTATAAAATGTTAAAGGAGAGGGATCAGCATGTCTGAACGTCGCTTTGATCCGGTAAAGATGGCTAGATTGGATAGTCCGGAGCGCAGAAAAGCATTGCCTCCAGAAAAAATCTTAAGTTTGCTCGAAATTAAGGAGAATGACACTGTTTTGGATATGGGGGCTGGAACGGGATATTTTTCATTTCCAGCCGCAAAGCTTACATCTGGAACCGTTTATGCTTTGGACGTAGAACCGCAAATGCTTGAAGTCTTGAAGCAACGCATAGATGAGCAACATTTAAAAAATATTGATCTAATTGAAGGGGCTATTGAAAACATTCCGTTGGATAACGATCAAGTCAATCAAATTATTGCCTCTTTTGTATTACATGAAGTAGAACTGCTCTCAAAGGGACTGCAAGAAATCTGGCGTGTTTTAAAATCCGGCGGACGATGCCTATGCTTGGAATGGGAAAAGAAGCCGATGGAGCAGGGACCGCCGCTGGAACATCGTATTCATTCTGACGATATGAAAAAAGCTTTTGAGGACAGTGGATTTCAAATCGTTCATTTCACTTTCCCTACAGAGTCACATTACATCATCGTTGCACAAAAATAAAAACGAAGGCAGGTTGCTTGATGAAACCTGCCTTTTCTTATATGCAGATGATATGGGGGTTCTCGGCTTTACTTTAACGATTCTTAACATTCAGGAGATAGCATGGGTAAAAGGGAGGAGGTGTAGGTGAAAACCTTGCAGTTAGGTCCATTTTTATTAAATACCGATCTTATAATGCTCATCTTATCCGTTTTATTCGGATATATCGGGTTAAGCATTCGATTAAATGGATATCAAACCGTACAGACTTTTGTGAAAGATAAATTTTCTAACGCCCTTCTGCTCTGGCTCGTCATTTGGAAATTTAGCATCATTGTTTTTGACCCCATCCCAGTTATAAAAGCTCCGCTTTCTTTGATTTATTTCAATGGCGGTGAAGACGGGATGTGGCTTGCAGGAGCATTAAGCGGGATCTATTTATGGAGTAATTTGAGAAAAAATCTGCTTTCTGTCGCTGCAATGATAGAGTTTGCCGCTATTACTTTTTTTTGTGGGTTCAGCAGCTATCAGCTACTGATGTTGATTGGCGATATCCACGGGTGGCAGTTTCATGTGTCATCGGCTGTTATATCCATGATCTTGGCAGGGGCGATTTTCAAACAGAAAAAAAGAGACAACTTATCTTTTAATCTTCAGATCTTGCTTTGGTTTAGCTTAGCTCAAATATTCAGTTCCTTTCTCAATGAAAATCGAACAACTGTGGTTTCAGGATTTTCCGAAACCCAGCTGATATTTGCGATGTTATCATTGATTTTTCTGGGACTTATTAGTGTTGTGGACAAGCGAAGGAGGTGAAAGTGCATTGGAGAAAGTATCGCTGATGATAGCCATTACTGCCGGACTTCTGTCTTTTTTTTCCCCATGTGTATTTCCCTTGATACCGGCTTATGTTTCACATCTAACCGGTTCAACTGTACAACAGAATAAAATTCAAGCGGATAAAGGCTTATTGTTTTTACACTCGGTTTGGTTCGTTTTGGGTTTTAGTGCAGTATTTGTTGCCATGGGCGCATCGGCCAGCATGATCGGGCAGGCGCTAGCAGGTTACCGTGATCTTGTTGAAAAAATAAGCGGTCTTTTCATCGTTATATTTGGGTTTCAAATGGCGCGTGTATTGAATATTCGAGCGCTGATGTTTGAAAAAAGTTGGGACGGCGGGAAAATTTCAAAGAAGGGGTATATAGGCTCGTTTTTGTTAGGACTTGCCTTTGGGACGGGGTGGACGCCTTGTGTAGGGCTTGCTTTATCCTCCATTCTTCTATTAGCGGGATCTAGCGAGACACTATATCAAGGTATCTTTCTGCTTTCTGTATATTCGCTAGGACTCGGGGTGCCCTTTTTAATTATTTCTTTACTCTTAACGTACTCTTTGAACATTGTAAAAAAAATTAACAAAATACTGCCCTACCTTTCGGTCATTAACGGATGGATTATGGTGGTAATGGGATTGCTCTTGTTTACAGGTCAGTTTCAAAAAATCAGCGCATGGTTAGCTCAATTATCTTATTAGGTGGTGCAATAATGAAGAAAAATGCCATTGCTTTAATTGCATTGATCGCGCTCATCATCTGGGGGGTATATGATTATCAATCAAAAAAGGAACCTTCCGCTTATGGGAATCAGATTCAAGAAACAGCAAACCTTCAAGAGGGAATTAGCCTTGGGAACAAGGCTCCGGATTTTGAATTGCAGTCTTTGGAAGGAAAAAAGGTGAAGCTGAGTGATTATCGCGGCAAAAAAATATTGGTTAATTTTTGGGCCACTTGGTGTCCGCCGTGTCGTGTGGAAATGCCTGAGATAGAGAAGTTTTATGAAGAGTTCAAAAGCAAAGATGTCGTTGTTCTAGCCATAAATTTGACCCAAACGGAAAAATCGGCCGATGATGTGCCGAAATTTGTTCATGATTACGGATTAACATTTCCCGTCGCATTAGATGAGAAAGGAAACGTAATTGAGAATTATAAGGTCGTTGCCTATCCGACTTCCTATATTATCGATTCCCAAGGAATCATCCAGGATAAGTATCAAGGAGCGATTAATTACGACATCATGAAAAAATCTTTTTCAAAAATAAAATAAACGGGGAGAGGCAAATGGAACAACAAAAGGTATCTAAAATTATTCTTTTTACTTTAAGCGCATGTCCCACGGGAAGGTCGATGGGAACTGTTCTGAGTGAAGTGAAAAGGACTTTTGATGCAATTGAGTTCGAAACGGTTTATGTGGATGTTCAGACAGATATAACCAACCACTATCGTGTCAAGAAAAATCCAACAAGCTTGTTCCTGGATTATCAAGGCAATGAACTTTACAGGATTGAAGAATTTCAAGAAACAGAGTATATCATTGACCTAATCGAACGTTTAAATCAACAAACCGTTGCATTAAAACGGCCGAATGAAGATAACCAAGCAAGTGTGGAAGCCTATACGGTTTATTTATTTCAAAACGAATTGCTTGTGCCCCTTGAAGTAAAGTATCTAAATAAAACCTCCGTTCGTGCGCCGCGCATAACGGCAATTAACATGTTACTCAAAACCCGGAACGATGGATACGAAAACCCGTTTCCAGTTTCAGCGACACTCGAACTTGTTAACTTTAAAGGAAATTTTGGGGAAATCGTAATTAATATAGGTGAGGGAAAAGAACGAGCATGGAATAAGGAAAAGATGAAGCTGGCATTGGTAAAATCCCTGTCTCATTTTGGAATTGATGATCTTGAGCTGACCATAACTGCTATTTGATACCGAATTTTTTTCATGAAAGCTCCCCTATTCGATGCTAATTGTAAAGAGATTTTCGATATGTGGTTTTGACTAAAGTCAGTCATCGCACTTTGCTTTGCTTGTCGCGATTCGCGGATTATTATGGAAAAAAAGGGATACATTATTTTTGTCATTGTAAACAGGATCGCGGAGGCAAAGATGGAAAAGAGCAGAGGACTTTTTATGAGGGTTGATAACCATCGTGATTATTCTTGTTCTTTTGAAAAGCTAGTTTTATCAGATATTTCATTCTTCAAAGAATGAAACAGCATTACCGATTCCACCGTTGCTTGAACATCTGAATCCATCTCCAGAAGTAGGTGAAGTCTTTGCCCATGCTCGATTTTATTCGGAACAAACTATTGTATCTTGGGAAAAAAATCACTTCGATTCTTTCGATATGGTTTATATATAACCCCGGGAAATTTCGAAAGTGAAATCCAAGCACTTGAATTGGAGAAGAGACTTTCCCAATCATCCTTAAAAAATAAAGCAGGCTTTATCGTCGCCAGATGGAATAAATAAATATAAGTGGTGAGAAATGGTTTCGGATTGCTGAAGAAGAGCCCTATAATAGGGATTGAAGCAGTATGCAAAAAAAATTGAGGATGCACGCCCCCGAGGTTGGGTTGTCATCTGGTGGGAGATTTCATCATCCGGGTCAAAGCGTTCTCTACATAGCTGTTGAGCAGTTGGCTATGGTGGAGACCTTAAATAACCCTGATAAATCTACTTTGATTTGGGTTCAAACGTATAACCAAGCAACCGGGATCCCTAATGTTTTGGATTTACGGCACGATTGGGATAACATTGGTCAGACCAATAGCGAAGTAATGTAAAGTTAAAAAAGTTAGGAGCTGTTAAGATGAAGGATCAGTGGAATAAACGATTCGAAGCGGACGAGTACGCGTATGGCGAGCAACCCAACGCTTTTATTGAAGCCCAAGCACACCGGTTCAATGGGAAGCGGATCGTGGCGTTTGCGGAAGGAGAAGGCAGAAACGCCGTATTTCTGGCAAGGCAAGGATATCAGGTGACGGCATGGGATTATGCTGAGAATGGATTGAAGAAAACAGAAAAGCTGGCGGAACGATTCCAAGTAAAGGTGGTAACCGAGAAAAAGGACTTGCTGTATGATCCAGTGCCTTCAGAAGTTTATGACGGCGCCATTATGGTGTTTGGTCACTTCCCAAAAGCGGAACAAAGAAAGGTGTTTGACAAATTGCTCTCCGTCGTGAAACTAGGCGGTATTGTCATGATGGAGGTTTACTCGGAAGAGCAGATTCGGTATCAAACAGGCGGCCCTAAAGCAGTTGATTTGCTTTATTGTCCTGAAGATGTACTGGCGTGGGCAAGCGGGTACGAGGTTCTGCATTTCTTCTACGGAGAACAAAGGAGAGACGAAGGCCTATTTCATACCGGAATGGGGCATGTAATTCAAGTCATTCTGGCGAAAATTCGCTAAAAGCCTCAGATAATAACGGCATTCGGACCTAAGGCTGAATGCCGTTATTATCGAGTGCAATTAATGGAATTTCGCCTTAAGAGCGATATGCTGAACCGTACCAAAGATGAAAGTTCATATCATCAGCCCGTGCATGGCAAAAGCCCCCGTTGTCTGGCAAACTGGGGGCTTTGCATCGTCCAAGGCATCGCGTCGGCAGGCGCCGCCGACCGGTCGTACTGCGATGTGCCCGGTTATTAAAGTTCGGGAGACGCTGAAGGCGATTGCGCCCCATCCGGCGGCGGAACAAGCGGCAGCTCCACATGGAAAGCCGTCTGCTGCCGCCCGCTGACCGCCCAAACCTTGCCGCCGGATCCGGTCACGATATCGCGCACGATCGCAAGACCAATTCCGGTGCCTCCGCTCGCTAGCGAGCGCGAGGCGTCCACGCGGTAGAACCGCTCGAAAAGATAAGGCATGCTGTCGCCGGGAATCTCGACGCCGGTATTCGTAACCGATATCCGCAGCGTATTTTTATCTACGGTCGCGGTCAATGTTACGTTTTCGCCCGCCGGTGTATACCGGACCGCATTGTCGAACAGGTTCCGGAACACCTGGCCGGCCCGGATTTTCCCCAGCGTCGTCCAGCAGGGTGAGTCCGGCAGGTCCAAACGGAAGCGAATGGATTTCCCGCGCAGACCGTGCAGAAACAAATCCGCCAGCTCCCGTACAATTCCGGTCAGCTCGGCCGGCTCTTCCGCCGTGCGGCGGCACAGGTCGCCTTCGATCATCGAAAGCAGGTGCAGGCCCTCGACGAGCCGGACCAGCCGTTCCACCTCCAGGTAGGCCTTCTCGAGAAGTTCGGGGCTGGCGGGGAGAACGCCGTCCTTCATCGCTTCGGTGTATCCGCGAACCGTTGACAGGGGGGTGCGCAGCTCGTGGGCGACGTCGGCGACCAGATTGCGGCGAAGCATCTCGATCCGCGCCAGCTCGGCGCTCATGTCATTGAACGACCGGGCCAACTCGCCGATCTCGTCCCGGGTCGTCACGTCAAGCCGCACCTGGTAGTCGCCTCTGGCGATCTGTTCGGATAGCTTGCGCATCTGGATCAGCGGCCTGACGATCGCGCGGGTGACCGCCCAGCAGAACAGCAGCGCCAGCGGCACGACGATCAGGCTGGTGAAGAGCAGGTATTGGCCTGCCGCCTGACGAAACATAAGAAAGTCCTGATAGACCATCATCCGGTTTTGTTCGATCAGCGTCAGCACGTACTGCCGGAAGCCGATCGTGATGCCGGCGGCAAGCGCGATCACGACAATCGCGTTGATGGCGAGCAATTTGTACAGCAGTTTAATTTTCATACGGCTCCTCTTTCATGCTGTAGCCGATTCCTCGGCACGTTATGATCAAGTCGAAAGCGGAGTCGATCGCCCGAAATTTGTGCCGGATATTGCCGATGTGAACGTCGATGATCCGGTCCGTTACCTCGCTGTCGCCAGCCGGATACAGCACCTCGAGCAGCTGCTCGCGCGTCAGAATGCGAGTTTTGTTTTCCGCCAAATGGATCAAAATCTTCGCTTCCTGAAACGTAAAATAAAGCGGCGTTCCCTTCCATGAGAAATGGTGCCTCTCCTCGTCATACTCGAAATCCGCCACCCGGATGCGGCGGAAGTGCTCCCGGCTTCCGGAAATCCTCCTTAAAATCGCCTGCATGCGGGCAGCCAGTTCCCGGGGGCTGAACGGCTTCGTCAAATAATCGTCCGCGCCGGCAAGCAGCCCCCGGACTTTATCATCCTCGTCCATTTTGGCCGTCAGCATCAGGATGGGGGCCCCGCTCAATTTGCGGATTTCCTCGCAGGCGGCATAGCCGTCCATGAACGGCATCATCAGATCGAGAATAATGAACGCAGGACTTATCTTATTTACGGCGTCCAGCGCTTCCCGGCCGTTCGACGCCGTCACGATTCTGCAGCCGAGCGCTTCCAGATACGCCTTCAAGAACGATACGATTGCCTCGTCGTCGTCCACAAGCAAGACGGGCCCATTCAGTACAAGCGTTTCCAGATGATCTTCCTCCACGAGCCTTATTTTCAACCGGTAAACTTATTCAACGGAAGGCGGCAGAAATCCTTTCCGCCACCTATATTGCGGCTTCCGGACTATTTCTTCTGAATGTCAACGTTATGCGCGTCGGAATCGTCGTTTTTAAACGTAATCTTCGTACCGGCAATAACAGTCAGCGCGTTCGGCTGGAACGATTCGTTTTTCAGCTCGACCGTCTTTGCGCCGCCCGGCGCTCCTTTCTCCACCTTGACCGACATGACCATATCAGGGTGAATGTCGCAGACGACCGCATAGTCTCCCGCTTCCCGGAAATCGTAGTCCCATGTATCGTCCTTGGACAGCAGGGGAGAAGTAGAGGCGGAGGCGGAAGCGGAACCCGCGTCCGTACCGCTGTCGTTCATACCAGCCATTGCATTGTGATCCATGCCATCGGGAGACTTCATCATATCGGCGTCCTGCCGGTTCACGCTGCCATGGCTTCCCCAGACGGCGACGAAGAACGGCACCTTGTCCGTCGGGATCGTGGCGGTCACCTGATTGGTGGCCGTATCGATGACGGCCAGCTTGTTTTCACCGCTTACGCCGACGTACACCGTCTTGCCATCCGGCGAAACGGCCGTGCCGTGTGGCGCTTTGCCGACCTGCACCTTGCCGGTCATCTTGCGGCTTGCCACGTCGATGACGGCAGTATAGTCGACGCCGACTCCGGATACATAGGCGCGCTTCCCGTCCGGCGTAAGGTCGATGACGTGGTGGCCCTTGCCGACTGGAATCGTTCCGATCATTTTGCCTTCAGCCAAATCGATCACGCCGATTGCGTCCGATTGCGTCAGCGTGACGAAGAGCGTTTTACCGTCCTGGGTAATGGTCAGGTTGTGCGGCAGGGAATCGACGCCTTCGATGGTGCGCACGACCTTCTTCGTCATGGCGTCGATAACGGTTACGGCGTTCGATCCCGTATCGGTTACGTAGACGTAACGGCTGTCCGGGCTGGATACGCTGTTATGCGGGGTATTGCCCGTCTTGACGGTTGCAACCGCCTGCATCGATGCCATATCAATGATCGTGACGGTGCTCGCGCCTTCGTTGACGATGTATGCCCATTTTCCGTCCGGCGTAAAATTGACGCCCTTCGGGGTTTTGCCGACCGGCACGGTTTTGACCACCTTGTTCGATGCCGTATCGATAATCGACACATCGTTTGATTGGCTGTTTGCGACGTACAAATATTTCCCGTCCGGCGTCACCTGATCGTATGTCGGGTCCTGGCCGACCGGAATTGTGGCCGTAACCGTTTTTTTCTCCGGATCGATTACCTGTACGTCGTTGGAGCCCCGGTTGACCACATATACAAAATTGCCTGACGGACCGCCCGGGGATATGGTTTCAGACGCCGTACTCCCGGGGCTGGCCGCCGCTTCCGAAGCGCTGCTTGCCGGCGCGCCGGCGTTTGCGGCGGGAGCGCCTCCGTTGTTACTGCTGCCGCCGCTGCCGCATCCTGCCAGCAGAATCGTCCCCCAAACCGCCGTCAGACCGAGAGCCGATATGCGTTTAATACCTATTTTGTCCCATCTCATTACATTTCCTCCTTGTTTTGATTTATTGCTGACACACGGTTTAAGATAAAGTATTTTTATAAAGATTGTATAAAGATTCGTCCGTCTTCCGTCCGTTCTATGGCGTTCTTCCAAGGGCACATGCTTTCCTTTATTAATGAAATGGATGCCGGACTGGTCCGGATCAACGCCGAAAGCGCCGGTGTGGAGCTGCAAGCTCCGTCGGAGGCATGAAGTAATCCAGCTCTCACTCCCGTGAGCAAGGACAAGCGGTGATCGAGTATTACACTTCGATTTAAACGGTTTTTGTAAAGTCATAAAACCGAAAATCAGTTTCGAAATAAAAACACACCTTGGTGGAGTAATTTATTTAAATATCATTTTGAAACTTGGATGGAAGCGTTCATACCGGCTTCTTTATGTCCTGGCAACGTACAAATCGAAGTGTCCTAAGGGAAATTGAAGAAGTAGGGGCAGGGCTTGCTTCGCAAAAAATTATTGAAGCGCTAGCGGTTGCTCCTGTGTTGACTGTGATTCCCATGTGAGTATGGATTTAGCCATCAGACCTATCGTTGTTAGTAGTTTCCCGTTCTGGTTGATCCCAAACAGGAGCATGTCTTGGATAAGCTTATAAGATTACTTGAGTCCTCTTTCTCTCTAAAGTAGTTTTAGGCAAAAAATGAGGCCTCGTTCTTCATTAGTCCATTTGTTTGTTCACTATTTAGAAGATTTTGTGATTATTACGTGATCTCAAAAAGTGAACACTTTGTGACACGGAAGGATTAATAGAGTTAATGTCGAAATTTGGAATATAGAAAAATAATTTGTATTAATAAATACATATTTGCCGAATTTCCGTATGGAAAACGGGGGAACCATTCCGGGTGAAATGATCTCGCAATAAAGTGATCATAGGGAACCTTCAACCTAACCCTCCAGCTAACCTCGTAGGCAGTGGAAGGAGTAAAGTTTTGAAAAAGGCATCTTTGTTTTTATTTGCATTATTCATGTTTTTTAGTTTTCAAGTCGGCAGTGTCTTTGCAGAAACCCCTTTAAGTCAAACGATAAATGGTCTTGTAGGTACACCTTATAAATGGGGCGGTACTACACCAACAGGGTTTGATTGCTCCGGATTTCTTAGATATGTTTTTAACAGCTTCGGCGTTGAACTTTCTAGGTCATCTAAAGAACAAGCACAAGAAGGAACTTGGGTTTCTCAGAACGATTTAAGGCCTGGCGACTTAGTATTCTACCATACTTTCGGGAAAGGAATTTCCCATTCAGGGATTTACGTGGGAAATGGTTTCTTTGCTCATGCAGCCGATGATGGTGTAAGAATTGACAAGATGAGTCAATCTTATTATGCGAATCGTTATGTTACTGCTCGTCGAATTTTGAGTGATGATTTGTATTCACAAATTATGAAGGATAATTGAACACACGCCATTTATTGAGTAATATTAGCATTTTTTTTTCTTCACGAGCTATTACAAAGGCGTAAATTTATTGATATTTATGGAAATATTAAGATTGCAACATTTAAAGAAGCTGCCACGGCAGCTTTTTTTTTACAAAAAATAGAATTTCTGGGGTCACAGGAGTGACTCCTTCATTGTTTTTACGTCCCGATTCTATTTCCATACTTTACATGTTTTCTGTATTTATTCATCTTTGGTAGAATTATAATGTACCATCACTAACACATTCTAGGAGGAATGGAATGAAGAAGGTTATAATTTCTACCGTACTCGCAACGACTCTCTTAGTAGGAGGAACCGCTTCCGCAGCGCCTTCCAATCAATACGTAGCCACAGATTCCGACACATTTTGGACTATTTCACAAAAGCTCAATGTTAATCTTGCGGATCTTATGTCAGCAAATCCACAAGTAAATCCGCAAAACATCTATGCCGGTTTAGTTATCCAATTACCTGGCTCCGCTTCTCAAAAACAAAGCTGGGAAGCCAAAGCGGATGCCATTATTGCTACGGGGATGAAGCAGCTTGGGACGCCATATGTCTTTGGTGGTGATACCCCTTATGTTGCTTTTGACTGCTCCGGATTTGTACAATATGCTTTTAACCAAAATGGATTTAACCTTCCACATTCGTCATCCATGTTGAGCCAATTGGGGACACCTGTTGCTAAAAGTGATCTTCGTAAAGGAGACCTTGTATTTTTACAAGATACTTATACAAGCGGCATTTCCCATGTAGCAATCTACCTTGGGAATAATAAGGTTCTTCAGGCGGGTACCATGGGAACCAGAGAAGTAAAAATCAGCACCTACTTTGGCACACCCTACTATGATGTACATTATGCGGGAGCAAGACGAATAATTAACTAAACATGTCCAAAGCCGCTTTACGCGGCTTTTTTTCATTTTTCGATTAACTTTTCAGCCAAACGACACCTATTAGAATGATCGGTTCCGTCATGAAAAATCGTCGTGACCGGATACTAAATTCATGGCAACATTCCCGCACAGCGGTTTATTTTAACGCTCGAAAGGGAGCTGCCTGAGTTCTTCGGCGGTAATGTTCTTACAATTGCCTTCTTTATCACTTGAATGAGTGTTTTATTACTGCTTTGATACCTTACACTGCTCCTGCTGTTTACGCCACCCGTACCTGGTCATTCCTCGCGGCTTGTATACCGATAGTATCACGATCACGAGCAACACAAGTAAGCCGGCCCCGGGGTGGAACAGTTCACTTGGCAGCCTGCCAAGATCTGCAGAATTCGTTTTTGTTGCAACGCCAGCTAGGGAGCTCACTAACGACATATGCAACAGCAAGACGATGGTGGAAAGGATAGTTAGCAGGAGTTTGAAAAGAACCCAATAGTGCCGGAACAAGCCCCATGGAGTGCCAAGAGACATGACAAGCCCGGTTAGTAGTGAGGCGAGAGCCAATGGTACGATGACGTACCAGCCGGTCAGCTCCATCGCGATCCAGCAGGCACGTACCGTTTGGGTATCCTGGCAGGTCTGGGTGGCGATTGCGAGAGCCAAGTATGCAATGACTGTGCCAAGCCAGCCGACAGAGGAAGTGACATGCGCGGTGAGCGCGAACTTGCGGAGTCCTGGTTTCATGGTCATGATTGCTGCGCCCCCGTATTTTCTATAGGCGGTTTCTGGCCAAAATGGCGCATAGGACCGTGCTTGCAGATAATTCAGTTTCATATTCAGATGCAATATTTTTAAAAAATCTATGCGCTTCCACTGGTTTCATATCAATGGTTTCCAGCATAAGCTCGTTCTTTGTAAACATGGAGAAAGCGTCGATCAGCTCCACCATGTGTTTTGATTTTTTGATAATCAGCTCATAATATTCCTGTTTCTCACTTTCGGTTAGATTTTTCTGTAAGGAGAGTAACTCCAAAAAACCTGTTATAGTCGTCAATGGAGTCTTCAAATCATGAGCGATGGCTGTGATCATATCAACCTGTTCCCTATGCGCCTGATAAAGTCTTTCTTCCATCTCATTGAAGTGATTATATAATTCACCGATTTCATCTTTCCTTCTTGATTGCAAAGGGGTTCGGGAGTGCCTTATATTTACCTTTGTTAATCTTAAATTAAGGATCTGAATCGGTTTAGTAATGCTGAAGTGGAAATATACGGTTAAAACAACAAACATCAAGCCCATTAAAATGCTTAAAAGCAGAAGCATTTGAAAATGAACAGGACTAAATAAATTTCCTAGCCAAATGTGCTTTTCATCTGCTACTAACGATTTAATATATAAAACAAAAAAGATGGCAATTAGGAGAAACATGAGTAGAAACATTAGCAGAAACAATAGAGGAAGTCTTGTTTTCAGCTTCATGTTAAGACGTTATCTTCAACATATTTGTATCCGATACCCCAGACGGTTTTGATGAAATCGTACTGCCTGCCAAGCTTTTTTCGGATATTCTTGATATGCACCGTAACCGTGTTTAATTCTCCGTACTCATCTCCCCAGACATTATCATAAATTTGTTCGCGGGATAGGACGTTATTAGGGTGATTTTTCAAAAAAGATAAAATCAGAAATTCTTTTGTTGATAACTCCAACTTTTGATTATTTAAAAAAGCTTCTAACGTTTTATCATTCAATACGAGCGG
This sequence comes from Paenibacillus gyeongsangnamensis, assembly GCF_027533625.1. GTDB lineage: Bacteria > Bacillota > Bacilli > Paenibacillales > NBRC-103111 > Paenibacillus_G > Paenibacillus_G gyeongsangnamensis. The sequence continues at coordinate 69,312 of NZ_JAQAGZ010000009.1, forward strand.
CGAACTTGAAGTTGGAATATCCCTTTCCTTCAAGAAACTGTTCCATTCCTGATACAAGCGGTTAACCTTTCTAAAATGTGCTTTGATCCGCGAGGTAAGCTCTTGAATGCTGAACGGTTTGGTCATATAATCGTCAGCACCTATTTCCAGCCCGATAACCTTGTCCATATCCCTATTTCGTGCGCTTAGCAACAGAATGGGGATGTTGTACTCACTTCTGATTTTCCTGCAAACTTCCAAACCGTCCATTTCCGGCATCATAATATCCAGAATGACAAAATCAATCTTGTTTTCTTTCAAAAGCGATAAAGATTCTTTCCCAGAATAAGCCGGTATCGCTTTAAATTGTTCAAATTTTAAGCTTTCTGAAATTAGCCTTACAATATCACGATCGTCATCAGCGACCAAAACCGTTTTCTCCATTTTTTCACCAGCTTTATTACTTTTTTCGTTATTTCCATTATAGTAACAAAAAATTGCTCTTATGTCGCACTTTAATAGTCAAATGGAAGCTTATCGCATTATAACCACTTATGGAGAAACCAGCATTTCAAACCTTTTACGTTTTATGTGAGTGTACTAACATAATTTCAAAATGAATAAAACACACTGGAATTGTTGGATATTTTTTTTATTACTCATTTTATTAAATAAAATATTTTGATATTCGTCTATCATTATTCCTAAATGAAATAAAGTAATGTACAATAAGATTGAGGGTTTGAATTCCGGCATGAACCGACAACGATTCATCAAAAAACTTATGTAAACGACCGATATAAAATTATAGGGTATTATAACTAGACATATAGGGAACTTTTTGATTTGCAGACAGACCCGGACGAGCTCTGGGCGGAGCTCGGGAAAGAACCGCTTGTCAATCCAAGAATATGGCATGCTTGATTGTTTGGGAATTTGTATCGCTTAAGGAATGATCCAATATTATATGTTAAACAAAATGCTCATACATAAAAGCAGCGTACAACAGAAGATGCTTGTTTCTTTTCTTTTGCTTATCGTGTTTCCCCTAGGTTTTTTCGGGTATATCTCATTGGCGATATCCAAGCAAACGATAGAAGAACAAGCAAGCGCTTCTAATCTAAAGACGCTTAGTCTCATTTCGGAGAAGCTGAACATTATGGCATCCGACGTGTCGGCGATATCCAACATTTATTTTTCCAACGACGACTTGCGCGTCATGCTTATGGGAAATTGGGGAACGGGAGCATACGAGGAAAGCGCCAAAAAACGTTTTTTAACAAAAATTATCATCAATTATAAGTATGCTTATACCTGGCTCGAATATTATACATCCATCTTCGGATTGAACGGGTTCGAGCTGCATACGTTTTACGATGGCAGCAGGATCGGTATCGACTCGTTGACAAAGGAAAGCTGGTATGAAGAAGCTGTCCGGCAAAACGGAGGGATCGTCTGGGTATCGGATCCCTCGACCAAGCTGATTCCTACGGTGGACGAAGGACATTTTGTTTCGGCGATCCGGGTGCTGAAGGATTTCGAAAGCGGCAAGCTGCTTGGATTGCTCATGATAAACGTAAACGAAAGCTTCCTATACAAACAGTACGCTTACACGGTTCAAGATTACGATCGTCTTTTCCTTGTGGACGGGAAGGGAACGATCATTTCGGCCCCCGACAAATCGTTAATTCATCAGAACATAGGCAATACCGAATATTACAAGCAAATCTTGCGCAATGATAAGGGAAATTTCATATCCAAAATCGATAATAATAGGATGCTGGTAACCTATCATACCGTCGACAAAACGGGTTGGACGATTATTGCATTCACGTCGCTCGATAAGCTTTTAAACAATATCTATAAAGTCCAGTTTTTGAATTTGGTCGTGTTCGTCATCGTGCTGCTGCTCTCCGTTATCGTATCCTATTTCATTGCCATACGTCTTTCGGTACCGGTTAAACGACTTTATAACAGTATGAAAAAAGTGGAGATGGGCGATCTAAGCGAAAGATCGGATGTCAAGGGAGAAGACGAAATCGGTGAACTGGCTCAAAAATTTAACCGCATGGTGGCAAGAATCGAGGAATTGAGGGATCGGGTGTTATTGGAGCAAGAGATGAAGCGAAGATCCGAGCTGCAATCTTTGCAATCGCAAATCAACACTCATTTTCTTTACAATACGCTGGCATCTATCCGATATATGCTCTTAACGGAATCCGTGGAAAAGGTCGATTCCATCATTATTGCGCTTGTCAAATTGCTGAAAAAGACATTGACGGATGAAAGCGAGTACATCCCGATTGGTGAGGAAATTGAGAATTTGAAAAATTACGTTTACATTCAAACGGTTCGTCAGAACGGCAAGCTGCATGTTGCATTCGATATCGACGACCGAATTCTTCATTACAAAACGTTAAAGCTTTTGTTTCAACCGATTGTGGAAAATGCCATTTTTCACGGAGTTGAACCGAAGGAGGGTTCCGGCTCCGTGATTGTGAAAGGCTGGATGGAGGAAGGCGAAATCTGGTTTCGGATTACGGACGACGGCATCGGTATTGAAGGGGACGACGGTTCCGAAGAAGGGGAGATTACGTCTTCTGTTCTGGGATTTGTCAACGGTCTCGGTTTACGCAATGTGGTTCACCGGATTTCCCTGCATTTCGGCGATCCTTACTGCGTCAAAATATATCGCCCCAAGCTCGGAGGTACAACCGTTCTCTTAAGGCTGCCGGTATTTATGAAAGCGGAGGAGTTGAAGCGGAATGAACATCTTAGTCGTTGAAGATGAAGAGCAAATCCGGAGATGGTTTGACCTTCTGATCCGCAAGACTAATGTCGATATGAGCATAGCGGGTGTTTGTGGAAATGGGCGGGAAGCGCTCGAAATATGCCGAAACCAACCCGTAGAGCTGGTCATTACCGACATCAAAATGCCAGTGATGGACGGACTCGAATTAATCAAACGACTGAAAACGGAATTTCCTTCTGTTCGGACTTTGATTTTAAGCTCTTACGGTGAGTTTCATTTTGCATCCGAAGCGCTGAAGCTGGGGGCAAGCGATTATATATTGAAGGCGGAAGTGACCGTGGAAGGACTGCGTGAAACACTCCAGAAGGTCAAGTCCGAAATTGAACTGGAACGTAAGCGCAATCAGGAAATGTATTTGTTAAAAAGCGCTTTAAATGAGAACCAATATGCACTGAGATCCATTTATTTTTCCGATTTGTTAAAAGGGCTTCCTTCAGCGGTTCAAGAATTTGAAAATAAAATGAATACGCTTCGCGTTCCCCTGAAGAAAGAGCATCTCACGATCATGATCGTGAGTATCGACGATTATCGAAATGCGCTGCAAACGTCCAAAATTCGAACAAAAGAGCTGCTGGATATGGCGGTCATCAATATCATTGACGAAACTTTGCAAAATGAAGCTGGCAACGGATGCGGCTTTCTCTACGATCGGAACCTTTACGTCGTTCTGGTCAATACGTACCGGATTGGTGACAAATCCGTTCGGGAATCTACGCTGCAATATGCTCATCGGATATCCAACCATTTGAACGATTTTCTCGGGGTTTCCGCTTCCATCGGCATCAGCCTTCCGTACAACGACCTATCGATGTTCGGCAAGCAATACGAGGAAGCGTATGAAGCGCTCAGCCAGAAGCAATTTTTCGGAAGACGCAGTATCGTCTGGTTTCAGGATGTCCACAATATGTATCTTAAAGTTAACGACATGGACCTTCACTCCATACTTTCCGGGCTTTCGCATTATCTCGAGCGGGGTGACTTCCGCCATGTGGAGATGTCGGTTTTGAACATTATAGATGAAATTGAAAAACATATGCATGTATCCGAGAAGGATGTCAAGACGCTGTCTTTGGAAATTGTGTTTTTGCTTCTTCAAAAAATTCGGGAATTGCAAGCGGGCATTAACGATGTCAAAGGGGTATTAGACGCCGGCCTTCCCCACGAGGAAGTGATGCAGCTAACCTCATTTTGGGAAGTAAAAAGCTGGTTGACGGGGAAAGTCTGTCAGTTGCTGGAGGCGATCGCCGCTTTGCGCCCGCTTTATAGCGAACCGATTCGAAAAGCTTGCGAGTTTATGTGCACCGCTTATGCCGAAGATATCTCGCTTCAGCAGGTTGCCGATCTGGTTCATCTTAATAAAACGTACTTGAGCGAGCTTTTCAAAAAAGAAACGGGTGTAAGCTTCAACGATTATTTGACGAAGGTCCGGATCGACAAATCCAAGGAGTTGATTTTGTCCGGAGGCAAGATAAGCACCTTGGCCGAACAAGTCGGTTACCCGAACGGCAGCTACTTTACGAAAGTGTTCAAAAAAGTGATGGGGATGACGCCAATGGATTTTAAACAAGCAGGCGGCGGTACACAAAACTGATTATTGGTTAAAGCATTGACAATGTAAAAACAGGTTGAAAACAAACTTCCCTCTTCCCCAATTCCAAAGCTCTCCGCATAATTCGACTGATTTCCCCAATTTTGCACATAAGTCATCATTTTACGAAAAAATGAACAATTCTCCCGAATATTCGGAAAAATGGGGGAGAATGTTTCTCTTATAATTAAAAATGTCAGCTATATTCCCGTTGTGGCTATCATGATTAAGGGTGTTGTGAAATGAGCATATGGAAAAAAATAGCAACAGGCATGACAGTAGCAAGCCTGGCGTCCACTATGGCAGCGTGCAGCTTGGGCGGATTGCTTCCGGCAAAGGATTCCGGAACGGGAACAACATCTGTAGAAATTACGTTTGCCAATTGGATTTCCGCCGAGGACGCGACGAAGGAGGTTTACTCCGAATTAATTGCCGATTTTGAACAAAAGCATCCGAACATTAAGGTTAAACCGTTTGGCGTTCCATTCAACCGCTTTAAGAATGAAGTTCTGGCCAATTCGACCGGGGGAAATCCTCCCGATGTAATCATCGCCAATCAGAACTTTTCCGCAGCATTTGTCGGATCTAAGATGGCTGAGCCCCTCGAAGGCTTGCTTGGCCCGGATATTATAAACGATATTGTCGACCGGAGCAAAGCGGGGGTGACGTACGCCGGGAAAGTGATGGCCATGCCGTTGTCTCCTCATCCATACGCGTTGTTTTGGAATAAAACGTTATTCAAGAAGGCCGGCTTGGATCCGGAAAAGCCGCCGAAAACTTGGGATGAAATGATCGCTATGGCCAAACAAATCGCTGCTCTCGGCAAAGACGATAAAGGCAATTCGATCTATGGCATCGGCGAAAGCTCTGCAACGGATTTATTTACCGGTAATATGCTGCTTAGAACCGCATTATCTTATGGAGCCAATTTTGTCGACGACAAGGGCAATGTCGTTTATGACCAGGGAACGGGCTTAAAAGATTCATTGGCTTATATGAAGGATATGATCAATAACAGGGTATCTCCGAAAGGAGCAGATGCCAAGGACCTCCGCGGCATGTTCGCAAACGGGACTTTGGGAATGGTCGTAGACGACGAGTTCGGCCGAACCGTTTTCCGAACGACCAGCGGTAAAGGGGCATCGTTTGACCGGGAATGGGGCGTAACGCTAATGCCCATCGGCAAAACGGGACGAAGCGAAACGGTGTTTACCGAGCATCAGCTTATCATTTCACACGAAAGCAAACATAAAGAAGCCGCCGCGGGATTTGTCAAATACCTGGTTTCCAAGGACGCGATGCTTATTTATCATCAAACGAACGGAATGATGTCAGCGCGTAAATCCATTGCGACTTTGCCGGAGATGAACGAGGACGATTACGCAAAAGTGTTTAACGAACAAATGAAAACGGCATCCTTGCTCCCTGCGGCAAATCCGAAATTTGAAAACGCCATGAAGGAGTCTGCGGATATGATCGTTCTTATCACCGATGGCGGTAAGAGTCCGGAAGAAACGATCGCAACGGTAATGCCCAAAATTAAAGAAATGTATAAATAACATTTAAAAAGTTAAACGGATGGAGTGAGCATTTTGCCAACCAGGCTGACACGTCAACAACGCAATGTAATTTTTGCAGTTCTTTTGCTGTTACCGGCTATTTGCCTTATGTCCTTAACGATCATCAGTCCGCTGTTTAAATCGATTTACATGAGCTTTACCGATTACTCGCTGATGTCCGCCACGTACAAGTGGAACAACCTGGACAATTACATCACCATTCTGAAATCGCCGGATTTTTATCATTCTTTGAGAATCACTTTGCTTTATGTCGTCAATGCGGTTCTCATCGATCTGCTGATCGGCTTGAGCTTGGCTTTGATATTGAACCGAAGCATCAAATTCCGGGGCTTCTTTCGAAGCATCGTGATGATTCCCTGGGCGATCCCGACCATTGTTACAGCGCTTATTTTTATGTGGATTTACCAGCCCGATTACGGGGTATTGAACTATGCGCTCAATCATTTGGGGATTGTTCATGAAAAAATCAATTGGCTGCACAGTATCAATTGGGCGCTCTTCGCCATTGTCGTTGTGGCCGTCTTCCGGCAAACGCCGCTCGTCTCCGTCATGCTGTTGGCGGGTTTGCAAAATATTCCGGGGAGCTTATACGAAGCGGCCAAGATCGACGGAGCCAGCGGATGGCGCATGTTCACTAACGTGACGCTCCCGCTCTTGAAGCCGGTCATTACGAGTGTATCGCTCATTATGGTCGTCAACAACTTTCAGATGTTTACCTTATTTTTTACGCTAACCGGCGGGGGGCCGGCCAATGCGACTTCATCGCTTGCCATCCTGACCTATGAAACGGCATTTTCAAAGTATGAACTGGGTAAGGGCTCTGCGATCGGTGTCATTTGGCTTGTGCTTCTGTTCAGCTTCTCCATAATCTATACCCGTATCATGAATAGAAACACGGATTAATAGGAGGTGATATCAGATGAGTCTTTTTAAACAGGTTTTTATTAAAAAAGAGGGGCTAACCTATGTCTTGCTTTTTGCGCTTCTGTTCTTTTTCATGTTTCCCGTTTACTGGATTATCGTCACATCGCTGCACACCAACAGCGAATTGATGCAGCTGCCCCCGAAATGGTGGCCCGTCCATATTTCGTTGGCCAGCTATATCAGCATATTGAGTTCTTCTGTTTTTCTTACCTTTTATAAAAATACGTTGTTCGTTGCCCTTGGAGCTACCGTATTGTGCATTTTCGTCTCCATATTTGCAGGGTATGCATTGTCGCGGTTTCGTTTCAAGGGCAGCAATCTGATTACGTTAGTATTTTTGTCTGCACAAATGTTTCCGACGGTAACGTTAGTCATCGGTTTATACTCGCAATATCGAGCTCTCCATTTGCTCAATACGTTGTATGTGCTGATTCTGGCTACGACGACGACAGCCCTGCCGTTCAGCATTATGCTGATGAGGACGTTTTTTAACGGCATTTCGCGGGAGTTGGAGGAGGCAGCGGAGATAGACGGCGCCTCGCGTTTTAAAACGCTGTTTTCGATCATTGTCCCGCTGTCCAAGCCTGGCATTATGGCGATCGCCATTTATACATTTCTTATCGCTTGGGACGATTTCCTGTTCGGCCTAACGTTGGTCAGCGATATAAGCAAAAGAACGCTCAGTCCCGGCTTGTCTCTCACCTATTTAGGCGAGTTTTCGTACAACTGGTCGGGAGCTACCGCTGCCGCTGCAACTGCGACTTTTCCGCTTTTGATTGCGTTTATGTTCCTGCAGCGATATATGGTGGAGGGTTTGACGGCCGGAGGGGTGAAGGAATAATATTCGAGATAAGGAGGAAATAAGATGGAAAAAGATCATCAAAAGCGCCCCAACGTTATTGTTTTTTTCACGGATCAGCAGCGTTGGGATACGTCGGGTTTGCACGGGAATCCGCTGCGGTTGATGCCAAATTTTGATCGAATGGCATTGCAGGGAACTCATCTCACTCATTCATTTACATGCCAACCGGTCTGTGGTCCGGCGCGATCCTGTTTGCAAACCGGTAAATACGCCACAACTACAGGCTGTTTCGTCAACGGCATCCATTTGCCGGAACAGTCGAAGACGTTGGCGCATTATTTCCGGGAGGCGGGTTATCAAACGGGATATATCGGCAAATGGCATCTTGCGAAAGAAGAACCGGTAACTGAACCGCGCCGCGGAGGATATGAATATTGGCTGGCCTCCGACGTTCTGGAGTTTACGTCCGATGCTTACAATACTGTGATGTACAATAATGAAAACGAGCCGGTCAAGCTTCCCGGTTACAGAGTCGACGCGATTACGGATGCCGCGATCCGTTATATCGACGGTCATCAAGAGGAACCGTTTTATTTGTTCCTTTCGTATCTCGAACCACATCATCAAAACCACCTTGATGACTACCCGGCGCCGGATGGATACCGGGAGATGTATACGGGCGCATGGCTTCCGCCGGATTTGGCGGCGATGGGGGGATCGGCCCATCAGCATATCGCCGGATATTATGGGATGGTAAAACGGTTGGATGAAGCGCTCGGGCGGCTGCTGGATAGCTTAAAGTCGCTTCATCTGGATTCGAATACGATTGTGCTCTTTACTTCTGATCACGGATGCCATTTCAAAACGCGAAACGCCGAATATAAGCGCTCCGTACACGACGCCTCCCTTCGAGTGCCTACCGCCATTACGGGGCCGGGCTTTTTCGGAGGACGCCAGCTTAAAGAGCTGGTCAGCCTGATCGATTTGCCGCCTACGCTGTTGGAGGCGGCCGGCATACCTGTACCCGCGGATATGCAGGGACGATCGGTCTTACAGCTGCTGCAAGGTGAGACGGTTTCATGGCCGGAGGAAGTGTTTGTACAAATCAGCGAGTCGGAGGTAGGCCGCGCCGTGCGCACCCGCCGATGGAAGTATGGGGTAACCGCTCCGGAAAAGAATCCATTTCTTGACGCAGGCTCCAGCAGTTATGAGGAGACCTACTTATATGATCTGCAAGCGGATCCTTATGAGCTTACTAATTTAATCGGACTGGAGTCACATCGTGTTGTTGCGGATGTGATGAAGGAACGGCTTAGAATCCGGATGAAGGAAGCGGGAGAAGCGGTGCCGAATATTATTTCTGCCCCAGCGAGGCCAGGCGGTCAACGCCGCGTGACCCAACAGGAAGAGTTGGCTTAAATTCAATAATAATAGCAATTTTAAATGAATTTGGGGGAAAAATATATGAAAATGACAAAAAAACCGTTTATGTTGGCAGCTTTTGCAGCATTAGTCACGACGCTTGCCGCATGTTCCGGAGGAACCGGAACAAATACCGCGTCCAGCAGTGCAAAAGGTTCGGGCGTGGTTGAAATCACATTTACTAACTGGCTTTCGGTAGAGGATGCGACCAAAAATATATTTACGAATCTCGTGACCGAATTCGAAAAGGAAAATCCCAATATTAAGATCAAATCCGTCGGCATTCCGTTCAATCAATTTAAAGACCAGGTGCTAGTTATGTCGATGGGAGGTAATGCCCCCGACGTTATGCAGTCCAATCAGAATTACACTTCGGCTTTTGCAGGCGCCGGGATTGCCGAGCCGCTCGATTCCCTGCTGGGTCCAGATATTGTGGGCGACATCATAGAGGGAAGCAAACAAGGCGTTACATACAACGGCAAGCTGATGGCGATGCCTTGGACCCCGCATCCGAATTCCTTCTTCTGGAACAAAACTTTGTTTAAAAAAGCCGGTTTGGACCCCGAGCAGCCGCCGAAAACGTATGCGGAGATGCTGGAAATGGCAAAAAAAATCACCGCTCTTAAGACGGATGAACAGGGCAAGCCGATCTATGGTTTGGGCTTAAGTTCTTCTTCGAGCTCCAATACGGGAAACTTTTTGCTTAGCCATGTCATGTCTTTCGGCGGCAAATTTGTCGATGATAAAGGTGCTGTTGTGTTCGATCAAGGCTCCGCGCTTAAAGATACGCTCGATATGTACCGGACGCTGATTTCCAGCAATGTATCTCCAAAGGGCGGGGATATCAAAGACTTGCGGGCGCTGTTCGGAAACGGAACTTTGGGGATGACGATCGACGGGGACTTTGCCAGAAACATATTCCGGGATGCCAGCGGCAAAGGCGAAGCGTTCGACAAAGAATGGGGCGTCACTGTAATTCCCGTTAATAAGACAGGAAAAAGTGAAACCATATTTACGGAGCACCAATTGCTGATTTCCAAAGATTCAAAGCAAAAAGAAGCTGCGGCAACATTCGTAAAGTGGCTTGTTTCTAAAGATGCAATGACCATGTATCACAAATCCAACGGTGTTTTGTCCGCCCGGAAATCGATTGCAGCTTTGCCTGAAATGAACGAAGATCAATACGCAAAGACTTTTAACGAACAAATGAAAACGGCTTCCGCACTGCCGACTGCAAATCCGAAGTTCGATAATGCCATGAAAGAATCGACCTCTATGATACAATTGGTTACCGACGGCAATGGTGTAGATGATGTGATCAGCAAGGTCATGCCGAAAATCAAAGATATGTATAAGTAAGGGTGTTAGAAGTGAAAGGAGTCGCAGGATGAGTGTTCCGAACATTGTACTTATAACAACCGATCAAATGCGGGCCGACCTGATGGGCTGTGCCGGGAATCCGATTATTCAAACGCCTCACTTGGATTTTCTGGCGAAGAGAGGGGGCCGATTTACCCAAGCCATTTCGACGCAGCCCGTGTGCATTCCGGCACGCGCAACAATCATGACTGGCTTGGAAGGCCACAGCTTGGGGATTACAACTTATAAAGAAGGATTTGAAATTCCGGTTGAAGACACACTTCCCCGGTTGTTAAATCAAGCGGGTTACCAAACGAAGGCCGTCGGCAAAATGCACGTATATCCGGAAAGATGCCATTACGGCTTTGAAAGCATGCTTATTTGCGAAGAAGGTCGAATCATTGGTCAGGCGAATAACGAAAACAAAGGATTGGACGATTATGAGCAATGGTTGGCCGAGCAAGGGTATCCGGGACAAGCATTCGGACACGGTTTGGCCAATAATGAGTATGCCGTTACTCCCTGGCATTTGCCCGACCGCTTGCATCCTACGGAATGGATAGGGCTGGAAACCTGCAAAGCGATCAAAAACAGGGATTGGACAAGGCCGTTGTTCCTGTGGTCTTCTTTTACAGCGCCGCATCCCCCCTTAGCCCCGCTTTTGAACGACTTGTATTTGTACGATCGGGACAGCATGCCAAAACCGGTCAAAGGAGACTGGGTGGGCAATCATCCATTGTTTCATCAATATAATTTGGCTCAATGGTTTGGCGATCAAACGACCGAAAAACAAACCGATCTCGCTTATCGGGCATTCTACGCTTTAATTACTCAGGTAGACCGCCAAATTAACCGCATTATCGGTACCTTGAGGGAAGAAGGTATGCTGGATAACACGTGGTTTATATTTGCTTCGGACCACGGCGATTGCATGGGAGATCATCAACTATGGTCCAAGTCCAACTTTTTGCGGGGAGCTTGCAACATTCCGCTTATCATCACACCACCGCCGAGAGGAAACCTGGATCGGGCCGTTGCCGAAAATTGGGTGCCGGGAATTACCAGCCACTCCGTGGTTGGGCTTCAGGACATTATGCCGACCTGCCTTGAAATTGCCGGGGTAGCGGCACCAAATGGTCTTGATGGCAAGAGCCTGCTCCCGTTGCTGAAGGAACCTTCGGCAAAAGTGCGCGACGCCATACTTGGCGAATTTGGTCCAATCGGAAAACGTTCATTTATGCTCTCAGATGGATGCTGGAAATATATTTGGTATGAGGAAGACGACGCGCAGCTGTTGTTCCATGTAGCTGATGATCCTGATGAAATTTCTGATCTTTCCACAAAACTTCCGGCAAAAGCTCAAGTCTGGAGGAAAAAATTAGCTGACAAATTGCAGGGCAGAATAAACGACAGGGCAATTGACGGAGACATTTTGAGGCCCGTCTCGCCCGACAGAATGTTGTCCGAACTGGAGAGGGCACGAATGGTTACGGATCATAATGCTCGCGGTTTGCACTAAAGAAACATGGGAAAAGATTGATGGACAGATCTGGACAACACTTAAAAAAAGCCCGCCAACCCAATCGGATGGCGGGCTTTTCGTGCTTATTTCAAATTGGAAAGCGTCTTGAAATCCTCCTCGCTGAGCGTTATCCCTGCACCCGCGATATTTTCTTCCAGATGTGCCACCTTCGATGTACCTGGAATTGGGAGCATGACCGGCGAGCGCTTCAGAAGCCAAGCAAGCGCGATTTGCGAGGGTTTGGCATTCAAACGCTTCGCAATCTCATCAAGCGGACTGCCTTCGCGTGCCAGCTCACCGGTTGCGAGCGGAAACCAGGGGATGAAGGCGATACCGTTTGCTTCCGTATACTGTAGTACCGGCTCGGCGTCACGTTTAATGAGGTTATACAAATTTTGTACGGATACGATTTTCACAATTTTTTCGGCTGACTTCAACTGGTCGACCGAAACCTCGCTTAGACCAATGTGACGAATCTTTCCTTCCTGTTGCAGTAAAGCCAGCTCTCCAAGCTGCTCGGCCAGCGGTACCTTCGGATCGATGCGGTGCAACTGCAAAAGATCAATACGCTCTAAGCCGAGGTGACGAAGGCTCAGTTCCACCTGTTGACGAAGATACTCAGGGCGGCCTACAGGTCTCCAATCATTCGGGCCGGAGCGAGTAACCCCCACCTTGGTCGCGATAATCAAATCATCCGCATAAGGGTGCAGTGCTTTTTTGATCAGCTGTTCCGAGACAAAAGGTCCGTAGGAGTCTGCCGTGTCAATGAAATTAACGCCGAGCTCGACGGCTCGTTGCAATACACGCAAAGCCTCAGCTGGGTCCTTTGGATCACCCCAGATACCAGGACCGGTTAATTGCATAGCACCGAACCCGAGACGATTAACCGTGAGATCCCCGCCAATGGTCATTTTACCCGACATTTCGGCCGTAACCGTTGAGTTTGACAAGTGTGATTACCTCCTTTAGATAATGTGACCTAAAATAGGTCGCCATGTTACGTTTACATAGGGTTCGTAGTCAAGATTCCCGCCGTTTTCAGAACGACACGGGAAGGCAGCTTTAGTCCTGCCAAAATCAATTCCGCAACATCCTCCGGCTGCATCATCCGGTCTTCGGGCCCAACCGGCAATCCGGTTTTGACGGCCAAATCCGTGTTTACCGTGCTGGGAGCCAAAGCGGTCACCCGGATATTGGATTTGCGGACCTCGTGGAACAACGATTCCGTTAATCCTATCAAGGCGAACTTGGAGGCGCAGTAGGCCGACCCTGTTGCGAATCCTCTCTCGCCGGCGCTCGAAGATACATTCATAATATCCCCTTGTTTGCGTTCCATCATGGAGGGCAAAACGGCACGGGTCACATAATAAGTACCCATCAGATTGACCTGAATGATGCGCTGCCACTCGGCAGGATCCATATCAAGCAGCGTGCCGAAGGTTGCGGTCCCTGCATTGCTCACTCCCTATAGTTTGTCTTGTTATTCCAAATTGGCGTGTTGCCGTACATGGTGCGAGAGTCTTGTCCCTGTTGCTCCATCTTTGTTGACAAGCTCTTCAGCAAGAAGTGAAAAGACCTCCCCAATGAGAGAATCTTCACAATAAACAGATGAACCGGTATTTTCCTCTGGCTGTGCAAAAGGAATTTTGGCGATTACCTCGGTTTGCAGCTGCAAAGCAAGCGTTTCACCGCCGCCTCTTCCAAAAAGGTAATTCTTCTCTCCAGCTTTGTTTTCATAATAAGACATATTTTCCACTATGCCTAAAATTTCATGTTTGGTATGCATCGCCATGGCACCTGCTCTTGAAGCGACAAAAGAAGCTACATTATGAGGAGTGGTCACAATGATTTCTTTTGCTTGAGGAATCATGGCAGCTACATCAATCGCGACATCACCCGTGCCGGGAGGTAAATCAAGAAGAAGGTAATCTAATTCTCCCCAGTGGGTATTCACGAGAAAATTCCGGATCCATTTGTTGAGCATAGGCCCGCGCCACATCACTACATTGTTATCCGGTGCAAAAAATCCCATTGACATGACTTTAATACCGTGACTAACGGGAGGGATAGCCGTCTGGTCAATCATTGTCGGCTTCTGCCTGATTTGCATCATGGCAGGGATACTGAAGCCGTATATATCAGCATCCAGTATGCCTACTTTTTTTCCTAATCGCGCCAATGCGGCTGCGAGGTTAATCGTTACAGTCGATTTTCCGACACCTCCTTTTCCGCTAGTTACAGCGATAAACGTTACACCCGAATCCGGGCGTAACATTTTGGGCATTCCTGCTTTTGTAGTAGCCTCTTTTTTTAGCGACTGTGTTAAGGCGGCGCGCTCTTCATTCGTCATAGAACTGAATGATAAGGAGATGTCTGAAGCACCGATGCTTCGAAGAGATTCTTCTATATCTTGCTCAATTTTAGCTTTCAAAGGGCAGCCTTGGATAGTTAATACAACTTCCAGCCCAATACGAGCACCATCGATTTTGATATTTCTAACCATATTTAAATCAACAATGCTTCTATGGAGCTCAGGATCTTCTACATGCCTAAGGGCTTCCAAAGCTTTTTCGTTCGTCAGCATACGATCATTCCTTTTAATTTTCGAATCATTCTTCTTTTAATCCTTTGCCTAACCCTTTCATGAAATAAATTCCAAATCCAATTGCGCGATTTATATCCGGATCATTTAATACTTTTAAAAGATCAAACATGCTTATTTTATTATTGCTTTGCAGGTGTTTGCTTCCTTCGTCCATCCCTTGCACCACACTGCCGGCAAGCTTCTTCGTAAGCTCCGTGTCGAGGCTGGTTAAAAGGCCGGCTGCCCCCATTAGATTATTGATCAAATTCGTAACCGGCTCGCGTGTCGCTTGGTTGAGGACGATTTTCGCGATGCTTTCTTTTGCTTTAAGCATGGATTGGACGGCTTCCAGAATTCCGCTGTCATGCAGTTCCCGCACAATTTCTATCGTCTTTTTGAGAGCAGCGTCGTTTTCCGCCAGATCAGCTGAGAGCTGATCCAGCGACTGTTTCTTCCTTTCATTTTCCGTTGGAATCTGCTTACGAATTGTCGCAATAGGTTTAGCCAAGATTCCCGACCTCCTTATTCTTGATCCACTAGAGCTACATAACCGGGACGGTTCCATTTGCGGTGTACTTCAACCCCGTTTTGCGGATGGCGCTTTTTATTTCGTTGATTATTATGAGGTAGCGGGATATCTCCATCTAATTCCAGGATTTGCATCCGAACCTTGGTTTGCTTGTAGGCCGGGGTAGCCGTTTTGACATCATGCGCCCCGCCGGTTAACAGATTCACTGCACTGTCATGGGTATTCGAATGCATAGGAACATAAATGTCTTTTCCTTTCATTCTGTCAGTAACAACAACACGGAGCTTAACGGCACCGTAAGGCGATTCCAAACGAACCAGCGTTCCGTCCTTGACTCTACGCTCTTTAGCCAACTCCGGCGATATTTCCACAAACACATTAGGAAGCTTGAGTTGAATGCCTTTGGATTTGGCTGTCAGATTTCCTTCGTGGAACTGTTCCAGCAAACGGCCGTTGTCCAGCGTCAGATCAAATTCCGCCGGGAACTCCTCAGGCGGGATATACTCTAAGAGTGACAAACGCGCTTTTTTATCCGGGAAATTGAATCCCTTTGTATGGAGAAGCGGCGTGTTGCTTCCGTCTGGCGAGCCCCAGTGGAAGCTGTTCCAGCCTTCCAGTACGTCGTAATTACATTGTGAGAAGAACGGCGTGAGCGATGCCATCTCGGCGAAGATTTCACGTGGATGACTATAATTCCAATCAAATCCCATATGTTTCGCAAATTGACTGAAAATCCACCAGTCGGGTTTGCTGTCACCAACCGGTTCTAGTACTTGATACAGCCGCTGCACACGACGTTCGGTATTTGTAAACGTCCCATCTTTTTCTAACGATGGCACAGCTGGCAAAATGATATCGGCAAATTGAGCGGTTGTGCTCAGGAATACGTCTTGAACCACAAGGAATTCAACATTCGCGAGCACCTCTTGGGTGTAGTTGGAGTCTATATCGACCCATGCCATCTCTTCACCGGCAATGTACATGCCTTTCATCTCACCGCGCATTATCGCTTCTAACATTGCGTTATTATCAAGGCCGCGCTGGGCTGGAAGTTGCACCCCATAGGCCGCTTCAAATTTGGCGCGAATTGCATCGTTAGTAACAGGCTGGTATCCAGGGAAAATATCCGGCATGGTGCCCATGTCAGCGGCGCCTTGAACGTTATTATGCCCGCGAAGCGGATACGCGCCCGCGCCAGGACGCATAAAGTTCCCTGTAACAAGGAGCAGATTGGCTATCGCAGTGGATGTATGCGAGCCTGCTACGTTTTGTGTTACGCCCATACCCCAGCAAATTGCAGTTCCGTCTGCATCGCGAATCATTTCTGCCACTTTAATTAACGTTTCTTTTGGAATGCCGGTTTCTTTCTCAGCGAATTCCAAAGTGTAGGTCTGAAGCACTTTCAAATATTCCGGATAGAAGTTCACATGCTCTTCAATGAATTTCGGATTGTGCCAGTTTTGATCGATCATGTATTTGGTAACAGCCGATAACCAAACATAATCGGTTCCTTGCTTCGGACGAATGAACAAATCGGCGCGGTCTGCCATTTCATGCCTGCGAAGGTCAACGGTAATGAGCTTTTGCCCATGTAATTTATGCGCGCGTTTGATGCGCGTTGCCAGTACCGGATGTCCATCACCAGGAGCACACCCGACGAGGATGACTAGTCCTGCTGAGGCGATGTCTTTAATAGTTCCGGAGTCACCGCCGACTCCACCGGTCTGCTGCAGGCCCCAAGATGCCGGAGATTGGCAGTACCGCGAGCAGTTGTCAACGTTGTGCGTTTGAAAGATTTGACGGGCTATTTTTTGCATCAAGTAGTTTTCTTCGTTAGTGAACTTGGATGATGAGATGAATCCAAGCGCTTTCCCGCCATACGTTTCTTTAATGGCACCGAACTTGCTTGCCATTAGGCTCAACGCTTCTTCCCATGTCGCTTCTACAAATTCATCTCCTTGACGGATCAATGGTTTCGTCAAGCGCTGCTCGCTATTGACGAAATCCCAGCCAAACTTTCCTTTTACGCAAGTCGAAATTCCGTTAACAGGCGCTTCCGAGCTCGGTTGAACTTTCAGAATTTTGCGGCCCTTCGTCCAAACCTCGAAGGTGCAGCCAACACCGCAGAATGTGCAGACGGTTTTTGTTTTTTTCGTCCGAGTCTCACGCATTGCGGCTTCTACTTCAGAGATTGCGAAGATGCCGCTGTAACCCGGCTCCACTTCCTTAATCAGGCCAATCATCGGATTTAACAAGTCTTTTTCGATACCGCTCATGAAGCCGGCTTCACCCAGCATGGATTTTTCCATCAAGGCGTTACAAGGGCAGACTGTCACGCATTGACCGCAGCTAACGCAGGAGGAATCGTTAATAGCCGATCCATCATCCCATATAACGCGAGGACGCTCCGCTTCCCAGTCAATGGACAACGTTTCATTGACCTGAAGGTTTTGACAAACCTCAACGCATTGACCGCATGCGATACACTGGTTAGGGTCATAACGATAGAAAGGGTGGGACATATCAACTTCAGATACGTCTGCTTTTGGTGTATAGGGGTATTTTTGGTGTTCAATCTCCATCAACTCAGCTGTGTTATGTAACTTACAGTTTCCGTTGTTGTTGTCACATACCGTACAGTAGAGCAGGTGATTTTCTAATAAGCGATCCATCGCTTCAGTTTGAGCCTCTTTTGCACCCTTTGATGACAATTCAATGTTCATGCCGTTCATTGCAACCATGGAGCAAGAACGTACAAGCTTTCCATCGACCTCCACAATACAGGTATCACACGTTTGTATGGGGTCTACTTCGGGTACGTAACAGATTTGCGGATGCTTGAGCTCATTTTGATTAATGATTTCCAAGATCGTTAAACCCGGATCAGCTTGATACCCTTTGCCGTCAATAGTAATTCTAACCATGTTGTCGTTCATGGTTTACCTCCTTTTAGACAAATAAAAAAACCACCATGAGCAATACACGCCTGGGTGACAGGAACGGTGCGTGCTCATGGTGGAATAGTTCATTAGCAGTCCTTGCTAACATACCAATCCATTTACGTGGGAATGAAATAATAGAACCATAACAATAATATATCATGACTCCATCTTTAACGTTTATTATTATAGCGCTTAACCAGAGTATAAACAACATATAACTATTTATTGGAATATCCAGTTTCGGAATCCACACTTTTTTTTTTTGCATTGTTGATTTATGATTAAAAAACTAATTAGGCAAACGTAATCATTTAAAACAAACGGTTTAACGAGGAGGAATAAACATGTCAAAAATGGTACATGATTTTAATGATATTATTCGAAAGCTTCGCAAAGATTTGTTTGGCAAAGGGCCGGAACGCATTCATACGGTATTTGTCGAGAACATGGCTATTTCCACGCTGTATGGAAATTTGACGCCTACGGAAAAGTTTATTGCAAGTAGACCGGATGGTACAGATATGGTTCATATAGCCCGAACTAAAATGATACAGCAAGTGTACTCGACAAATGTTCCGAAAGGGATAGAGGAAATCGTCGGCGCCAAATTGGTTCACCTGTTTACGGATATGAAGGTAGAAGAAGATATTGCAGTTTCCGTGTTTGTATTTGATAAAAACATAGCATTAGAGAGGGCCTAATGATCATGAAACCAATCGAGGTGAAAAGGGAAATCCTTCGTTTTGTTCATGGTCACGCTGAAGCTGTTGAGGACAGCATTGTAACGGAATATCCGGTCACGGTGAAAATTAACGGGCAGGAATTTGCTACTATGGTTTGTACGCCGGAATTTATAGAAGATATGGTTATAGGTTTTTTGGCATCCGAAGGCATTATCAGGAAATACGAAGATATTGAAAAAATCTGGATACAGGAAACAGAAGGGTTTGTCCATGTGACAACAACAAAAATCAATCCTTATTACCGTGATTTTCAAAGCAAACGATATATTACCTCCTGCTGCGGGATGAGCAGACAAGGATTTGTTTTTGTAAACGATGCATTGACCGCCAAGAAGATGGAGGATATTCGTGTAAAAATATCCATCGATGATTGTTTTCGATTAATGAATGAAATGCAGCAATCTGCGGATACTTTTCATCATACGGGCGGGGTCCACAATGCGGCCTTATGTGACGCCAATGGAATTGTTTTAAGTCGGATGGACATAGGACGACATAATGCTTTGGACAAAATTTATGGCTATTGTTTAAAAAATGACATTCCCATCGGAGATAAAATTATCGTTTTTAGTGGCCGCATATCCTCCGAAATTTTATTGAAAGTTGCCAAAATAGGCTGTGAAGTGATATTGTCAAAGTCAGCTCCGACAGAATTGGCGTTACAGCTGGCTGAACAATTGGGAATTACCACAATAGGCTTTATCCGTAATCAATCTCTAAATGTGTATACGTTTCCGAAACGTATTCTAAATATTTGATAATACATTTTTAAAATAATATTGCTGGCATCTTCCTTTTTTGTTATGATGGACAATGCCTGTATATAAAGATGTATATGCAAAATGGAAAGTATGCAAGTTTTGTATATTTTCTATTCTAGTGATAGTGATGATGATTGATATCCTTGTAGGAAAGCGTGCATGGATATTAAGCAGCATTCGAGAACCCGTACCTTGCGTAGGGAACTTGATGCTGCTTTTTTATTTGACAAAATGGAGGAATTGTTATGGCGTATCATACACCAAGAAAAATCGCCGGTATTGCGATAGAAGCTGGAGTCCAAAAGACGAAGTTATCTCTATCAACCATGCTAATGCTTGGTTTTTTGGGAGGAGCATTCATTGCGTTAGGTTTTTTACTTGATATTCGGGTTACTGGCAGTTTGCCGCAACAATGGGGCAGCTTATCCAATTTGCTGGGAGGCAGCGTTTTTCCTTTGGGGCTTATCCTAGTTATTCTGGCAGGAGGAGAACTCATTACAGGGAACTTGATGTCAATGTCTTTAGCACTTTATGCGCGGAAAATTTCTTTGAAACAGTTACTGAATAATTGGTTTTGGATAACTTTGACTAACTTTGCCGGTGCTCTTTTCGTTGCTTATTTTTTCGGACATGTGGTCGGATTGACAGAAACAGGGCCCTATTTAGCTAAAACCGTGGCTATAGCTCAGGCAAAATTACAGGACAATTTTGGACAAACCTTAATTTCTGCCATTGGTTGTAACTGGCTTGTTTGCCTTGCGATTTGGATTGCTTATGGGGCGGACGATATCATTGGGAAAATGGTTGGAATGTGGTTTCCGGTTATGGCATTTGTCGCCATTGGCTTTCAGCACGTTGTAGCAAATATGTTTGTAATTCCGGCAGCCATTTTTGCGGGTCATTTTTCATGGGGAGCTTTTGCAGGGAATATTGTTCCTGCTTTTATAGGAAATGTAATTGGCGGTGCTGTATTTGTGGGGTTTGTATACTTCATATCTTTCCAAAAAAGTTTGAAGGAAGAACTCCGATGAGGTTATCGGCTATCATTTAACCGAATCTATTAGATAAAGGAGAAGTCGGACTCGTAGCTGCTGTAGGCTCCGGCGTGACGAAGTTCTCGGTGGGAGATCGTGTGGGAGTAGGCTGCTTCGTCGATTCTTACGGAGAATGCGAGTATTGTTTGGCAGGCGAGGAGCAATATTGCAAAAAAGGAGTCGTTCAAACATACAACTCGTTGGACTATGACGGGAATCCCACTTATGGCGGATACAGCCAGAACATTGTCGTAACCGAGGGCTTCGTAGTCCGCATTCCGGACAACCTTTCTATGGATGTCGCTGCTCCGTTGCTGTGCGCCGGCATTACCACTTATTCTCCGCTAAAACATTGGAATGCCGGTCCGGGCAAGAAAGTCGCCGTTGTCGGCATGGGCGGGCTAGGACACCTCGCGGTGCAAATCGCTCACGCGATGGGTGCGGAAGTTACCGTACTTAGCCAATCCTTAAGCAAGCAAGAAGAAGCTTACCGTTTTTGCGCCGATCATTATTACGCAACCCGTGACGAAGATACTTTTACCAAGCTGTCTGGCACGTTCGATCTCATTTTAAATACGGTTTCAGCAAATCTTGACGTGAACGCATACCTGTCGCTTCTGCGTGTAGATGGAACGCTTGTTAACGTTGGTGCACCATCCAAACCGGACTCCTATCACGTATTTTCGCTTATTATGGGCCGGCGAAGCCTTGCCGGATCGCTCGTAGGCGAAATCTGGGAGACTCAGGAAATGCTCGATTTCTGTGCTGAGCACGGTATTGCTCCCATGATCGAGTTGATCGGTGCAAACGCTAAAGAAGTACAACATGCTTGGTCGCGTGTCAAACAAGCGGACGTACGTTATCGCTTCGTTATCGACACCGCGTTGCTTAACCAGAATTAACATTAGGAAGCTCTCCGAGGGAAGAAGGCATTGTATTCAGTAAGAAGAAGACCTGCTGGCTGATGCGGTAGGACGATTTCAAAGAAGCCCCATCTGTTTCAACCTCACATAAAATGAACGGGTCAGGCTACCAGCTTTATGCCTGACTCGTTTGCATTTTTATTCAATCTGATGCTTAATTTCCATTTTCTAACGATTTCTGTCTAAGATAAATTATTAAACGATGTGTTTTAGAAGAAAAACAAGCGTCCCTATGCCTTGAAGCGTCCCGGGGACGCTTATTGCCGTTTAGCCGGTTCTAAAATGATTTAACCATGGTGATGTCAATGTACGCTCCTTATCAAATTGTTGGAGAATAGGACAAATGAACCGCGCTTTCTGCAACGACGAGTCGGCCCGAGCGGGCTATAATGAGCTTCAGGGACATCGACGAGCAATAGGAGGACGACGGCATATGACGGAAACGGACACAAGAAATAAGCTGATTTTAAAATATCCCGCCTCCTGGTCGGGGGGGCATGTGGAGGGAAGGGTTGCCTTCCGGAAACGGGACGATCGGAGCATCGGTTCTCGGTGCCGTGAGGGACGAAACGATTATCATCAATCACGCTGATTTATGGCATGGAGGAGTCAAGGATACGCTGCCGGACGTAAGCCGCACCTTGCCGGAAACCCGCAGGCTCATGTCCGAGGGCAAGTACCTCGAAGCCAGCTGGCATTTGACCCGCACGCTGAAGGAAACGGGCTACCATACGCGATTGGCCGCCAAGCTGCCTCTGGCTGAGATCAGGCTCTCGATGCCGGGCGAACACGCTTTTCGGCAATACCGGAGAAGCGTCGACATGGAAACCGGCGAAGTAACCGTGAAATGGCAGGCCGGAGACGCGAGGTACGAACGAAATTTGTTTGTTTCCCGTGCGCACGATTGCATTATCTACGAGATCAAGGCGGCCGGAGCCTTCTTGAACGGACGGATTGGTCTGGCCTTCCGGAGAAGCGAGCAGGCGAATAAAGCCGAGAAGCTCAAGGAGCTTGAGGAAACGGCGGAATGCTGTGCTGCGGACGGGTATTCCTATTTTGCTGCGGCAAACGACGACGGTACGGATTATGGGGCGGTCCTGCGTTGGATCCCGCTGGGCGGAAGCCCCGAAATCAGCACGTCTCAAGATGGGAGTCTCCGGTTTGAAGGCTGCACGAAAGGGTTGGCGCTGGTCAAGGTATTCGTCAAGGGAGACCGGAGCAAGGACTGGTACCGGCTGAAGGAAGAGCTCGCCCTTTTGGATCCGTCCTATGAAAGTCATCTCGCAATGCATGCCGAGCTGCACGGAAGACTGTTCTCCTCCGTAACTTTGGATCTGGGAGGGGACCGCCGGGACCGGTCGAACGAAGAATTGCTGCTGGAGGCTTATGAAGGGGAAGCACCGACCGCACTGGTGGAGAAAATGTGGTCCTTCGGCCGGTATTTGTTTATTTCTGGCACGGCTCCGAACGCCATGCCGTTCGGCATGTACGGGCTGTGGGCCGGGGACTACCGGCTGGTGTGGTGCCACAACATGGCCAATGAAAATGTCCAGATGATGTACTGGCATGCGGCGGCCGGTGGGCTGACGGAATTGATGCCGGCCTTATTCAACTATTACGGCAGCATGATGGACGATTTCCGTGAGTGCGCGATGAAGCTGTACGGCTGCAGAGGCATCTACATCCCGGCCGGCTCCACGCCGGGGATCGGGCTCCCCAATCAGATTGTGCCGGTCATCATGAACTGGACCGGCGCGGCCGGATGGCTGGCGAGACACTATTACGAGTATTATGTGTACACCGGAGATACGGATTTCTTGCTGGAAACGGCGCTCCCCTTCATGCGGGAAGCGGCGCAGTTCTACGAGGATTTCGCGGTGCTGGGGGACGACGGACGCTACAAGCTGTACCCCTCGGTATCGCCGGAGAATACGCCGCTCAATTTCATGCCTCCCAATAATGAACCGTTGGCTCATCCCATGCCGACGACGATCAATGCGACCATGGATATCGCGATCCTGAAGGAGCTGCTCACCCATCTGATTGAAGGGAGCGAAGCCGCCGGGCGTTATACGGTCGAGACGAAGAAATGGAGGAGCATACTGGAGCGCATCCCCTCCTACGCCGTGAATTCGGACGGGGCCGTCCGGGAATGGATTCATCCCGCCTTCGAGGACCGGTATGAGCACCGTCACATCTCGCACCTGTACCCGATCTTCCCTGGGCAGGAATTTACGAAGGAAGAGGAGCCGGAGCTGTTCGAGGCGTTCGAAATCGCTGTTCGCAAACGGGTGATCGGCGCGCAGAGCGGCTGGTCGCTGGCTCACATGGCTTCCGTTTATGCCCGGCTCGGCATGGGGGATCAAGCTTTGGAGTCGCTGGACTTGTTATCTCGTTCTTGTCTATTGAACAATTTCGTCACGCTGCACAACGATTGGCGGAACATGGGAATCTCGATGAATCGAACGGATGCTCCCATCCAAATGGACGCTAACATGGGGTTCGTCCACGCCGTACAGGAAATGCTGCTCTACGGCTCGCGAGACCTCGTGAAATTGCTGCCTGCCCTGCCGTCGAAGTGGGTCCGGGGGAATGTCCGGGGCTTGAGATTTTGCACCGGCAGCGTATCGATGACTTGGGATCGAAACGCCGGTACGATCGAGGCCGTGCTGTCGGCGGACAGAGAGACGGATATCCGGATCGGGCTGCCCGAGTGGGCGGACCGGGTCCTGACAGCCGTGCCGGAAGGGGAAGGCCGTCTGTCGCCCGCCGGCAAAGGCTTCTATCGTTTGCGGTTGTTGCCGGGACAGCAATGCATTCTGCGGAGCGAAGCGCTTAGCGATGCTTTGCCCGATACATGGTTGGCGTCATCCCCATAACATTGCGGAACGCTTTGGAGAAGTAATGGATGGAGGAATAGCCGTATTTTTGCGCGATGTCCGTTACGGTGAGCAGGGTGCAGCTTAAGTCTTCGGCGGCGTGATGCAGCCTCAGCTGCTGCAAGTATTCTTTGGGCGTGAAGCCCGTATCGGCCTTGAACAAGTCGTGGAAGCGGCTGCGTCCCATGCCGAGCTCAGCGGCCCATTCGTACAAATGGCGTTCGCACGCTTCGAGCGGCTCGGAGCTGATCCTTTGGAGCAGCTTTGTAATCCGGGAGTCCGTACCGCCATGGAGCATCGCAAAAGCTAAATAGTGATGGAGAAACGTTTGAAACGCTCCGTTATATTTTAAGGAATCCCACGGATTTTGACGGTCGAGCAGCTCGGGGGGCGGCGTGAAGGCGTTGAAGTAGGATACCCAGAGCGGGATATTGTTCACCTTAGCGCGGTCTCTCAGCTTCAGATCGGGAAGGGCCCCGATCAATTCTTCGCGGAACGCCGATTCGGCCCCCGTGAAATAGTTCCTCTGAAAGTGAAAGCCGGGCCTGCCGACGAAGCTCCAGTCAAAATAAACGCAGCGGTGAACCATCGGATCGGCGGAGTCCGCCGTCCAGCGGTGGATGCTGCCGGCCGGAATATAAACGAGTGTCCCGGGCTCCAGCCGAATATCTTCGTTCCGCAGCCGGAGGGTGCCTTTCCCGGATTCGATTAACACGATCTCGTTCGCGTAGCATCTTCTGAGCGGTGTGGCTTCGACCGCGCCGAACTCGTATTTTTGCGCAAAAAGCAGCAGGGGATTGATGTTGGAATAGCGTGTCACATAATCCGTCTGGAACCGGTAAACCGGGATTTTCATCTTGCGTCACATCCTTTCGGCTGACAATGGAAGCGCTGCCCTAACCTCATGATAAACAACTACGGGATACGCTTCAAGATGATTGGACAAAAGGATAAATAACGCCGCCTGGAACAAAGACAGGGTAGGCGCGTGCCGCTATAATGGACCTAACCGCAGCCAAGGCTTTACGGACATGAGCAACGAATAGAGGAGGGGTTTCGCATGCGGGGGGATCGTTTTCATTGGTTACTTGCTTGTCTGGTAACGGCTTTCAGCGTGGCGGGCTGTTCGGCCCATTCTTCCGATCACCCGGACGGCGTTTCCTCCAAAGGAGGTACGGATCAAGCGCCAAGCTCATCCGCCGCACAGCAGCAAGTAGAGCTGACCGTCTACTCGGCGGGAGGAACGGATAAGGACGAATTCGACAAAAACTTCAGGGAACCTATCGAGAAGAAATTTCCGGGACTTAAAATCAAATACATCAACCCTCGGGACGGGGACGGGAGCAAGTTCGAGAACCTGATCTTAACCGGAACCAATGTCGACCTCTATTACGAGTCGATCGGAACCTTCTTCTCAACGTTATCCCGGAATAAGGCGCAATTCGACTTAACCGATCTGATCAAGAAAAACAACGTGGACTTAACCCGGTTCGAGCCTACCCTAATCGATGCTTTACGCGACAATGGGAAAGGCCAAATCTGGGGACTTCCGGTGACGACGAACAGCATGTCGCTTTACTACAATAAAGCCATCTTCGATAAGTTCGGCGTTCCTTACCTGAAGGACGGGATGTCCTGGGAGGAATTGTTCGACGTGGCAAGTAAATTCAACCGGACGGATGGAGGCAAAAAGTACGTAGGACTTGCCATCTCTCCAAGCCATAGCATGAGAATGAATCCTTATTCCGTTCCTTTCGTCGATCCCGGGACGGGCAAGTCAACCTTCGGCAACGAGAAATGGAAGCAAATTCTACAGCCCATTCTTGCTCCCGCCGCAGACCCGCAGTATCAGTCCAAGATGGCCGACCTGGGGGGCAAGCTTCCCTATTCCGGCGAATGGCTGAAAAGCCAGGAGCTCGCGATCTTCGGCGTCTTCTCGGATTGGCAGGTCGTCAGTCCGACTCCCGTCCCTTTGATTGGGATTTGGCGGCTTATCCTACGCCCAAGGAGAATTCGGGGATCGGCGGGCAGCAGTATCCCGTGTATTGGGCCATCCCGGCGTTCGCGAAGCATAAGGATGAAGCTTTTCAGGTCCTTCGATATTTGGTTTCCGACGAGTACCAAATGGCCTTGTCCAAGCGGGGCGGACTGACCGTTCTGACGAACCCCGAGATCCGGAAGGCTTTCGGACAAGACAGCCCGAACAAGAACAAAAATTTAGCGGAGGTATACTTTAATAAATTCGCGCCTATCTCGCCCAAAACGGAGAATGACAAAATCGCGGAGAACGCCATCACCGCACGGCTCGCGGATCTGGCAGCCGGCAGGACGGATATCAACACCGCTTTGCGGCAAGCCGCGGAAGAGGCGGATAAAGCGATCGAGGCGGCGGCTAAGAAATAATAGGACCTGCATTGACCAAAGAAGAAGCGAGGCTTGCATCCATGCATGAATCAAGCTTGAAACAGCAGTTCATCCATCCGGCGAACGAGTTTACGCCGGTCCCGTTTTGGTTCTGGAACGATGAGTTGACGATAGAGGAGCTCATCCGGCAAATCGCCGATTTTGAAGCCAAGGGGGTCATGGGCTTCGTTATTCATCCCCGAATCGGCATCCCCGAGAGGCTGGTCTATTTGTCCGACGACTATATGGCTTTAGTTGAAGCGGCCGTACAGGAAGCGGCGGACAGGGGAATGACCGTCATCTTATACGACGAAGATATGTATCCGTCCGGATCGGCTAAAGGGCTTGTGATGGACGGCAATCCGGAATATGCCAGCCGGGGCCTGAAGCTGGCGAAATTCGACTGCGACGAGCCGATTGCTCTCGATTCCGTGTTAAGTCCGGGGGATACGTTTATCTCCGCGCAAGCGGTAAGAAAGGACACCGACCGTCTAGCGGAGCCATCGTCGAGCGTTATTTTGAGTCCGCAGGACGGAATCGTTACGTTTCAGCCTCCCGGTGCGGAGAAGTGGACAATCCTCTTGTTTATCGAAACGTATTCCCGCGGAACGATCCGGGGCATCCATTTCGGAGAAGACGACGGGGAGCCCCACGCCCCAGCTTCCGCCGATCTGCTCAATCCGGAAGCCGTCCGCAAATTTATCCGCATCACGCACGAGCGGTATGCCCAGCGGCTCGGCCGCTATTTCGGAACCACGATCCGGGCTATGTTTACCGATGAGCCGGATATTCTCGGACGAAGGCATTTGAAGGGGCTGAAGCCTTGGACGAACGATTTTTTAACGTGCTTTATCCGCGAGGGAAATGAAGAGAAGGACCTGCCTCTCCTGTGGCTCGAAGGCGAGGACGCTTCGGGCGTACGCATGAAATACCGCAAGGCGGTGCAAAAGCGGTTGATGGCCGCCTATTACCGCCCTCTGAGCGAATGGTGCGCAAGCCATGGGATCGTTTTGACGGGACACCCGGCCGGCAGCGACGATATCGGCTTGCTCGAGCATTTTCAAATTCCGGGCCAGGATGTGGTGTGGCGCTGGGTAGCGCCCGAAGACGGCAAAGCGTTGGAGGGAAAGCACAGCACGGCCGCCAAATGCTCTTCCGACGCCGCCAGGCACCGGGGAAGACGGAGGAATCTGAACGAGTTTCTAGGCGTGTGCAGTCCGGGCGGCGGCTGGGCACTCAGTGCGGGCGACATGAAGTGGTACATGGACTGGCTTGCGGTCAGGGGAGTCAATATGCTGTGCCCCCACGCCTTTTACTATTCGATCGACGGACCCCGCAGAGCCGGAGAGCGGCCGCCGGACGTCGGTCCGAACAATATCTGGTGGCCGCACTACCGGGCTTTTGCCGATTATATGAAAAGAATGAGCTGGCTCATGACGGACAGCCGGAACGTAACACCGGTGGCTGTCGTTTGTAAGGAGGACCGGCTGCCTTGGCGAATCGTTAAACCGCTGTACGAGCATCAAATGGAATTTAATTATTTGGAGGAAAGCCTGCTTGTGTCCGCAGCCGAACTGGAGAATAGTACGGTTCGCATTGCGGATCAGCGCTATTCGGTTCTCCTGGTGGAGGACGAGGAGGAGCTGGAAGAAGCGACGCTTCAGGCCTTGAGTCGTTTTCGCGAGCATGGCGGCATCGTGATCGGCCTGCAGGAGGAAGAGAGTTACCCGGAAGCATTCGGAGCCGGAGCGGACGCCGGTAATCCGATGCTGAACGCATTGGACCGTTATTTGGAGCGCGATGTCCTGCTGGAACCGCCGTGCAAGGAGATCCGGGTAAGCCATGTCGTGAAAGACGGTCATCATTTTTATGTTCTCGTGAATGAAGGGGAAGCGCGTTACGAGGGCGGGGTCCTTACAGCGGTTTCCGGATCCGTCGAGCAGTGGGATGCATGGGAAGGGGATATTCGGCAGGCTGAGGTTTATCCAAAGGGCGAAGGGACATACGTTCGGATTATCTTGGAACGCAGACAATCCGTCATTCTGCATGTGGATCCGAAGGCGGAACCGATCCTGGTTCCCGCGCGCAGCGAGTCGTCACCGGTTCAAGCACTCATGCTTACGGACGGCTGGGATATCGCCGCCTCCGGCTTTCCGATAATCCCGGAGGGCCTCGGCTCTTGGATAGCCTATCCGGAGCTGAAGGGCGTATCGGGAACGGCGGTTTATTCCTGCCGGTTTGAGCTTGAGACCGTGGAAGCGGGTCGTCCCCTCACGCTTGATCTGGGCGACGTGCATGAAATCGCCGAGGTCCGGATTAACGGTCAAGCGGCGGGCGTCGCGATGTGGCACCCTTACACCGTTAGAATTGACCATCTGGTTAAGCAGGGAGCGAATGAACTGTCCGTTGCCGTTACGAACAGCTTGGCGAACCGGATGGATGGAGCCGCCCTTCCTTCCGGCCTGATCGGTCCTGTAAGGCTCTTGGAACATTCTTAGTTGATAAGAATTTATAAGTTTTCGTAGCTTATAGCTTCGAATCAACCTTGGTAAACGCGCTGGTCCTTGTAAGACAAGGACGGCGTAGCCGTTTATCCTGGGTTGATAAGAATTTATAAGTTTTCGTAGCTTATAGCTTCGCATCGACCTTGGTAAACGCGCTGGTCCTTGTAAGACAAGGACGGCGTAGCCGTTTATCCTGGTTCAAAAGATTAGGGGGAGTTTCGATGCCATATGTAAAGGGCGGAACGTGTTTGGTTGTTGTACTGAGCTTATCTCTGGCGAGTGCCGCTTGCTCGGGCGGCGCTTCCACGAATAAGGGAGACGGGGCGGCTGCGAACCATTCCGATTCCGAGCCGGCCAACCTGGTCGTATATTCCGGCAGCGGCGACTCCGTGGAGAGCTGGAACGAACGCTTCGGCAACGCGATTAAAGAGAAGTTCCCGAACTACAATGTCAGGTATATCCAGAAGCAGTCGAACATCGGCATCAAGGAGCTGCTCACCTCCGGCGAAACGATCGATATTTATTGGGATTCCATCGGAGGCTTTGCTTCATCCATTCTGGACAACGGCCTGGAATTCGACATGACCGAGCTGATGAAAAAATACAACGTGGATTTCTCGCGCATGGAGCCTACGGTGGCCGATTCCGTGAAGCAGATCAGTCCGGATAAAATCTATGGAATCCCCGTATTCAACAACAACATGGTGCTGTATTACAATAAAGATCTGTTTGATAAATTCGGCGTGCCTTATCCGAAGGACGGGATGACCTGGACGGAGGCGAATAAGCTCGGGGAAAAACTTACCCGCTTCGAGGATAAACAGTATGTGGGAGTGTCCTCTTCGCCAACCCATATGCTGCTGATGAACCAGCTCCGGCCAAAGGAACACCGACGATCTTCAGCGACGAGAAGTGGAAGGAATATTTCAACACCGTCTTCGTCGGCCCGGCCAAAGCTCCTGGATATAAAGAGTATATGAAGGCCCATAAGGACGGGCTCCCTTACCGGAACGAATTCCTGAAGGATAAGGATCTGGCGATGTTCGTCTGGCTGTCGTCCATCATCTTCGTGTTTCCCGACGACTTCAAAAGCATGAATTGGGATGTCGTGTCGCTGCCGACCTTTGAAGGACTTCCGAACGTAGGCTCTCAGGCTTATCCGACTTACTTCTCGGTCACTTCCATGTCCAAGCAGAAGGATCAGGCGATGAAGGTGATTCAGTATCTGATTTCCGACTCCATTCAGGAAAGCCTCAGTAAAAAAGGGGTCATGCCGGTAGCGAAGAGCGATGCGATCAAGAAGGTTTACGGGCAAGAGAGTGCTTTCAAGGATAAAAATTTGAAGAGCGCCTTTTATAACAAGTTTGCGCCTATCCCGGCCAAATCCCGATATGACAGCTTGCTGCTTTCGCCTTATACCAAGGCCGCAAATCCCATTATCCTCTCGGGGGATTACAATACCGTGTTCCGCGCCACGGAGGAAGATGCGGGCAAGAAGCTGGCGGACGCGAAAAAACAATAGCTTCATAAACTACAGCTTGGGAGGAATTCACCTTGGCGATCGATCGCAAGGCACTCGTGACAAGGCATAATCCGGTGACACGGGGCATCCTGCCCTTGTCTCCGCTATCGGTAGGCAACGGGGAGTTTGCGTTTACCGCCGATTTTACGGGACTGCAAACGTTTCCTGACGAGTATG
Source organism: Paenibacillus gyeongsangnamensis (assembly GCF_027533625.1). Classification (GTDB taxonomy): domain Bacteria; phylum Bacillota; class Bacilli; order Paenibacillales; family NBRC-103111; genus Paenibacillus_G; species Paenibacillus_G gyeongsangnamensis. The sequence continues at coordinate 100,301 of NZ_JAQAGZ010000009.1, forward strand.
AAGCCCCTCTGGGAACTCAGTCCCAATGGGGGTGGCACAGCAGCGGCGGGCGCAGCCTATGGTCGCTCCGGGATGTGCGTATGCAGTACGGACGCCCGGAAATAGGCGCGGAAGGCTATCCTCTTCAGGCGGAAGACCGGGAGGAGCCCTACCATTGGCTGCGTCAAAACCCGCATCGTCTGCAGCTCGGCCAAATCGGCTTCGTGCTACGGTCCGCCGAAGGAGAGCTTCTTTCCTCGCAGGAGATGACCGGCGCCGAGCAGGTGCTTGACCTATGGACCGGCGTCCTGACCAGTCGTTTTGAAGCGGCAGGGGTGCCCGTCACGGTCCGAACCGCTTGCCATCCCTCATTGGATCAATTGGCAGTCGACGTGGAGAGCGCGCTCATCCCGGATGGAAGACTGGATATTTCCATCCGTTTTCCCGCCCCCGGGGTTACTTCACGAAGCTGGGACCGGACAACGGGATTGAATTGGGGAGGAGCCGACAGCCATCATACGCAAGCGGCAGTCACTGCAGCCAATCGTGCTATCGTGAAACGCTCCATGGACGAGGACGGCTATGAGGTACACCTGCATTGGACTCAAGGAGCATTGAAGCGGACGGGGATGCATGAGCTGCTGCTGGAGTGCGGCGGCCCTTCGAGGCATTTCGCCTTCGTCGCCCGGTTCACACCTCCCGGCGAAGAACCGGCGGCCGTTTCGGCGCAGGAGACGTTCGGCGAGAGCGAACGGCATTGGGAGCAATTCTGGAGGAGCGGCGCAGCCGTGGAGCTGTCGGAGAGCCGGGATCCCCGGGCCGCGGAATTGGAGCGGCGCATCGTACTATCCCAGTTTCTGCTCGCGATCCACAGCGCCGGTTCCCTTCCGCCGCAGGAAACGGGTCTCTTGTACAACAGCTGGTTCGGCAAGCCGCATTTGGAAATGCACTATTGGCATGCCTATCATTTTCCCTTGTGGGGGCGTACATCCTTACTGAAGCGGAGCATGGGCTGGTATCGTCAAATTCTTCCCGTCGCACAGACGCTTGCACGTTCTCAGGGCTACGAAGGAGCCCGCTGGCCCAAAATGGTCGGACCGGCAGGAGATCAGAGCCCGTCATCCGTGGCTCCGCTGCTGATCTGGCAGCAGCCGCATCCGATTGAGCTGGCGGAGCTGCTGTACTTGTCGGAGCCGACCGAAGAGACGCTCCGTGGATTTGCCGATATTGTGTGGGAATCCGCCGATTTTATGGCCTCTTTCGCGGCATGGGATGAGGAGCGGAAGCGTTACGTACTCGGTCCGCCCGTCATTCCCGCGCAAGAAAATCATAAAGGGATTACTACCTGGAATCCGACCTACGAGCTGGAGTATTGGCGGCACAGCCTGGAAACCGCAAGAAGATGGGCGGCCAGGCTGGGAAGGCCAGAGAATCCCAAGTGGAGTGAAGTGATCGGGAGCTTGTCGCCGCTCCCGGTGGCGAACGGGGTTTATCTTGCGCATGAGAACGCTCCGGATACCTTTACGGTCAAAAATCACGATCATCCCTCCATGCTGGGTGCCTTGGGGATGCTTCCGGGTAAACTCGTCGACCCTGAAGCGATGCGGCGCACCCTTGCGAAGGTAAGGGAGTGCTGGCGTTGGGACTCCGCTTGGGGATGGGATTTCCCCATGGCGGCGATGACCGCGGCCAGGCTCGGGGACGGAGCGGCGGCCGTTGATTTGCTGCTGATGGATGTGCAGAAGAACACCTACCTGCCGAACGGACATAACTATCAGAACGGACGGCTTATGGCTTACTTGCCCGGGAACGGAGGTCTGCTCATTGCGGTAGCTTTAATGGCCGCAGGCTGGCAGGGCGGACCGGATGATCCTGCGCCCGGCTTTCCGAAGGACGGTTCATGGACGGTTCGGTCGGAAGGGCTGAAGGTTTGGATGTAACTGGAGGGAAGCAATCGTTACAGCCGATGCCGGCTGGACCGCTTATTCATATTAGCCTCCATATTGGCGAAATGATAGATACGAAGGGACGTGCGCATAATCATCCCTATCTTATGGAATACTACGACCAGCTCTTGAAAAAGAACCAAGCCGACCTGATTAACCGAAATGTAACATTGGTCAGGAGAAAATTCGTAGTTTTTGCCGAGAGGGGATATATATGCCGGAATCGGAAGCCGAAATGAAAGAAGAAAAGCTGCAAGAAGATAATAAGAGATTCAGCGAAGTTAACGAATTCAATCACGAACGCAACCAAGCAGCCGCAGCGCAAAAACAAATGGCTTCGCAAGAGACAACGGGAGTCATGGACCAAGAATAAAACGATCTTACCTGTATAATAAAAACCAGCGCCAGACCCGGGTTAATAACCGCGGTACTGGCGTTTTTTTTAGTTGATAAGATTTTATAAATTTTTGCAGCTCATAGCTTCGCATCAACCTTGATAAACGCGCTGTACCTTGTAAGACAAGGACGGCGTAGCCGGTTATCCTGGTCCATAATCTTGCGGATATCAGGTTTAATAGGGAAGAAGGGACTCTCTACCTAGAACCAATAGAATTTTCAGTAAAAGTTTATCCTGATTCGACATTATTCACTGGTAATAAAGAACGAAAATGCTCGCATTCATAAGATCTTTAAACTGTCTTGACAGTTAGTTTACAAAATATTACTAGACTGGACGAGAACCATTTTATTCCAAAAGGAAAAGAATGGAAACTTATCATGAGAGGAGATTGTATAATGAGCAAGAACAAGAAAATGAAAAAACTCATTACGGGAATTGTAGTAGCTTCGGCGATTGTCGGTTCAGGTTCAGCGCTTGCGTCCTCCTTGTTAACAGCTGGTCCCCAGGGAGACGGTACTGCCTATACCCCTGCCGGATGGCGGGTAACTCCTGCAGGAACGCAAAAGCCTGCCGGCTTCTTCCCCGCAAATGCGGTGCTTTCACCTGACGGCTCGGCGGTACTGGTTCCCAACATTATCAAGGATGCAAGCAGCAAGCAAACCGTACATGTCATGGACGCAAAAGACGGCAGTTTGATACAAGTGGTTGAGCTGGACAAGAAAGCGGGTCAGGGTGCGGCTGCCGGTCTCGCGTTCAGCCACGATGGCGGCCATGTATACTTGGCAACGGCCAACATGGATACGGTGGTTGTTTTCGGTTGGGATAACAATGCCCGTAAGCTGACGATCCAGCAAACTCTGGCGCTTCCGAAAGGTACATATCCGCAAGGCGTAGCCGTTTCGCCTGATGATAAAACCATTTATGTCACGGGTCAATACGCCCGTACGCTTGTTGCTGTCGACGTCGCCTCGGGCAAAACCGCACTGGCGGCGGCAGGCGCCTACCCGTTCGGCGTAGTTCTGTCAACAGACGGGCATACGGCGTATGTCAGCAATCAGGGTGAAAATACGATTTCGGTCTTTTCCGTTGACGGACTCACCGTAACTCCTAAAAGCACAATTACCGTCGGTACCCACCCCAATAACATGCTGATGGATGCCAAAGGACACTGTATGTTTGTCGCTAATGGCGACAACGATACGATCACCGAAATCGACACGACTAGCAATGCGGTGAAGCGAACGATTTCGGTCGCGCCCTTTGAAGGAGCGCATGCCGGATCTCAGCCGACCAACCTGGCCATGTCGCCTGACGGCCGTACGCTCTATGTTACCAACGGCGGAAATAACGACGTGGCTGTAATCGATCTAACCGGTGAAGGCGAAAGCGAACAGTCCGGCCGCGTCAAGGGACTCGTCCCAACCGGATGGTATCCAACCGGCGTGCAGGTAACGCCAGATGGACAACGGCTGCTTATTACAAGCGCCAAGGGGCTCGGTACCGGTCCTAACAAGGGCACCGACCCATCCAAGCCAAACAGCTACCCTTATATCGAGAGCCAGCTGCAGGGCTATCTGTCCGTCGTACCGACTCCGAATGAAAATCAACTTGAGAAATACACGGATCAGGTGCGCAAGAATAACGGATTTGAACAGAAGAATAAGGTCCGCGGGTTCAATGACGGGACTCCGGGCACCATCGTGCCCCGCCGGGTCGGCGAGGATTCTCCGATCAAGCACGTGATTTACATCGTCAAGGAAAACCGTACCTACGACCAGGTTCTCGGAGACTTAAAGAATCCGGACGGCAGTAAGCGAGGCAACGGCGATCCGACTTTGACGCTATTCGGTCAAGATATCACGCCGAACCAGCATAAGCTCGCCCAGCAGTTTGTCACTCTCGACAACTTTTACGTAAACGGTGAAGTAAGTCAAAACGGGTGGCAGTGGGTAACGCAAGCCAGCTCCAATCCTTACAATGAGACGGCGACGGTTCAGGGCTATGCCGGCAATGGCTCCGAATACGATTCCGAGGGTTACTCTCCTAACGTTGCAGCCGGCAGCGCCGACCCTTCCCGCGCTTATTTGTGGGACAAGCTTGCGCAGCATAACATTTCGTTCCGCAACTATGGTCAATTCGTAGTGCCGAGTGACTGGATCAAGCCGGGCGAGATGCAGACGGAGCCGGGCAAATATTATGCGCATGACCCGATTCTTAATGCGAGCACTAATCATGATTATCCTTGGTTTGATATGGGCATATCCGATCAAACCCGATTCGACATATGGAACAAGGATTTCCAGTCCTATGTCGCTAATAACAATCTGCCGGCGATGCAGTTCATCGACTTGCCTCGAGATCACACCGCAGGGGCTAAAACCGCCAAGGAATTGGTCGCCGATAACGATCTGGCCCTTGGCAAAATCGTCGACACAGTATCGCACTCCAAGTACTGGAAGGACACCGCGATCTTTGTTGTCGAGGACGACGCCCAGAGTGGTCCCGACCATGTGGATGCACACCGAACGATAGCTCAAGTGATCAGTCCATATACGCAAATTGGCAAGGTTGATTCGCACTTCTACAGCCAAGTGTCGATGCTTCGTACGATGGAGCTTTTCCTCGGCATCGAACCCATGTCCCAATTCGACGCTGCCGCGTTGCCGATGATCTGGTCTTTTGCGGATAAGCCGAATTTCACGCCATATCAGGTGCTCACGCCGGGACAAGCCATGAATCCGACGGTACAGTCGAGCACTTACGCACCAACCACGGCGGCACCGGCTAATACCCCGGCACCTTCAAGCGCGCAGCCTGTAATACAGCCCGGCCGGCCTGACCAAGGTGACTCGGATCAGCTCAACGAAGAGCTTTGGAAAGAAATCAAGGGACCGGGCGTTCCGATGCCTAAACCTAAGCATTCCGTGTTCGGTGACGAGAACGATGGACAGGACGCAAACAAGATGACCCATTGGAGCTGGTAGGATCACAGCAGCCTGCAATGCCCGACGGAATGGGGTTCCCGGGAATTTCCGGGGGCCCCGATCCGGTTTTTAATCCATACTCTAAACAGTCTATGAAAGGATTGTTCGGGTTATAGGTTCCCGGATGGTTGCCCTATGAAGATAATGATTGAAAAAATAATGAACCGCAAGACACTCGTTATGGTTTCCATTATGCTCATTCTCTTGTGGGGCGGGATTTCGGCCTCCAATATTCAGCATGATTACCTGCCGTCTATCAATAATTCGACCCTTATGGTGACGGTGCGCGCTCAAAACTATCAGGCAGATCAAGTAAAAGCGTACATAGCCACGCCGATTGAACAAGCCGTAAGGACGGTAGACGGTCTACAGGATATAGAAACTACCTCGTCTAACGGCGGTTTATCCGTCAGTCTTTATTTCCCGTTGAACACGAATATGGAACGCGCCGAGGGACAGGTATCCCAAGTGCTGGATGCCGTTGCCTTGCCAAACGGAGTACAAAAACCTGCAGTAACTCGTCTTAGCACGAATGCTATCCCTATTATGAGACTTAGTCTGGAGAGCTCCTCGGAAAAAATAGATGAAAATACGCTTCGTACTACGGTTAAGGAAAAAGTGTCGAATCAATTGAAAACAGTGCCGGGAGTAAAGGATGTACGAATATTCGGAGGCGGAAATAACGGCTACGCCGTAACTATTCACATAAAGGACCTGGACAAAGACGGAATCACGCTTAATGACGTAAAACGGTCGCTTGAGGCAAATTTTTCGACAGGAATGCAGGGCAATATATCCGACAGCCAAGTATCCGTTCCAATCCAAGTTGCCGGCCCGGGAATAAGCGAGCAGGATCTTATGCAGCTGCCTATATTTAGCGCGGACGGGAAATCGGTACCCCTTTCCAATGTGGCGAATATTTCAAAGACGATCGTTGACGCTCAAACTATCTCCAGAACAAATGGAAAAGCTAGCGTGCTCTTGGATATATTAAAAACTCCTTCGTCCAATATTACGGAAGTAGCCGATAGAATAAACAGCAGAATCAAGGAGATTCCGGAAATTAAAAATAAAGAGATCCGGTGCTCGATTCTCTTGGATCAAGGAGAGCAGGTCCATTCGTCATTAAACGGCCTGATGAAGGAAGGCTTGCTGGGCTGCTTCTTCTCCATGATTTGCGTATATTGTTTCTTTCGTAAAATCCGGTCCACGCTGCTTATAGCCCTTTCTCTGCCGATCTGTCTACTCGCGACAATCGGCATACTAAAAACAATGGGAACTAGTTTAAATCTGCTCACCGTATCCGGGCTGATTGTCGCCATGGGAAGGGTGGTAGACGACTCGATCGTCATCCTCGATCATATTTACCGGAAAGGACAAGGGGATGGGAATAGAGCGCTCAGCCTGAATTTTTTATCGCAAGCCGTATGCGAAATGCTTCCTGCCATTGCTTCCTCTACTGCAACAACCATAGCCGTTTTTGTACCAATAGCCATGATTGGAGGCATGGTGAGCGCGGCTTTTTCCGGGTTCGCCTGGTCCGTAGTCATTGCGCTTGTGATTTCTTTGCTCGTTTCCATCTTCATCGTGCCGACGCTGTTTCATCTTTTTTGGAAGGGGCAGCCTATAAAGATCAAAGATCCGTTGGAATCATTTACCCCAAAATTATTTCATTGGGTGTTTCAGAGAAAGCTGCAAATGGTCAGCATTTGTATTGCATTATTTTTGATGGCGTTGGCGGGGGCTGCTTATCTCCCGGTGAATTTTCTGCCTACCGCAAATCAATCGGGTCAAATCGGCGTTCAAGTCGAAATGCCGGAAGGGACTGCATTAACGCAAATCGATGCGGAAGTTAAACGATTGGAAGCATGGATCCGATCGAATCCGAAAGTGGACTCCTTTTCTTCAAGCCTTGGTTCATCCTTTACTCCGCAAGCGGATGATATATTCGATGAAGGAGGCGGATGGCTGCAGAAGACGAATGTCGCCAATATGTCGATTACGGTCAAACAAGGGATAGATGTGCCGGTTTTTACGACCGAACTGCAGAATCAGTTAAAAGCATTATCAAGCTCGGCCGTCTACACGGTTACGAATCTAAGAATCGCTGGCGACGATTCGTTATTGAAGCTTAATATTACGGGATCCGACAACTTGACGCTTGCTTATGCGGCTCGAACCATTAGAAGCAAACTGCAGCTAGTTTCCGGGTTGGCCGTACAAGGCTTAGCGGATAATCAAGAGCAGGCGACGCCGTATCGTATAACTCTGAATCAGAATGCCATTGAAAGCAACGGGATTAAGATAAATGATATTTTAGACCGGATGGGTCCGTACTTGGCAGAAGGGATAACCGTATCATTGAAGACGGACCAGGGGCCAGTTCCTCTTGTTATTCATTCGGATATACAAAATATTGCCGCTGAAGCAAACAAGGGATCCGCGGCCGGCAAAGCTTCCGTTCAAAGCATTCTTACATTGATGGGTAAGGAGAGCTTTAAAAATAAGCAGGGCCAAAATGTCAGCTTGAATGAGCTCGCGGCACTGGCTCCAAATGCCAATCCATCGGTGATACAAGACAAGAACGGACAACCTTATGCGGTAGTTGCCGCGAACATCACATCAACGGATGTAGGAAAAGTGACTTCGGAAGTTAAAGCCGTTCTTGAAGGCATCTCACTGCCTCAAGGCGTGAAGATTACCTTCGCAGGTGCCACGGAACAGGTCAATCAAATGATTTATGAGATGACGATCGCATTGTCCTGTTCCGTATTGCTTGTTCTCTTTATCATAAGTACGGTTTTCCGGGGATGGAAACCCCCTTTGTCCGTGCTGATTTGCATTCCATTCGCTTTTATCGGATCGGTCATAGGAATGGTTAGCTTCGGCAAGGAATGGAACCTGGCGTCTTTAGTCGGTTTATTGATGTTAACGGGGATTGCGGTTACGAATGGCATCGTGCTTGTTGATAAGATAGAGCGTAACTTGGCAAAGGGGATGATACCGAAAGAAGCCATTTTTGAAGGGACATTATCAAGAGTGAGACCCGTCTTAATGACGGCTGCTACAACCATTTTGACCCTTCTTCCTTTAGCGGTCTCTCCTAGCGGAGATTCGATTATTTCCCAAACGCTCGGCATTGTTGTCGTCGGAGGGATGATCAGTTCGACATTAATTAGCTTGGTTGTGATACCTATCATATATGAGTGGATTTACACCGCGGTCAGATTTAGGGTTAAAAAGAAAGATGCCTATTTGGAAACGATCGCGTAAATTTTTAAAACGAAAAACGGCTCTGTCGCAAAACATGCGAACGGAGCCGTTTTTATTTGATAAGACTTTATAAATTTTTGCAGCTTATAGCTTCGCATCAACCTTAATAAACGCGCTTGGTCCTTGTAAGACAAGGACGGCGCAGCATTCCTTTTTTGGTTTTGCAGAGATATCGGTACCCTTGTCTATTTTTCCTTACAGGGTGCTATAATGATAACCGAAGGTTCGAACGAAAGGGAAAATGAGTATGAAGGTACGGGAAGATTTCTGTGTCCGCAAGGAGAAGGAAATAGGTGTTTCCTTGAATGAAGTACAAACCAAGGCCGTACTCCGGACAGAGGGGCCTTTGCTGTTATTGGCATCGCCCGGTTCGGGCAAAACGACCACGATCATTATGCGGATCGGTTATATGATCGAAGAGAAGGGCATCGACCCGTCCCGTATCAAGGCAGTAACGTTCAGCCGTGCTTCGGCGGCCGATATGAAAGAGCGGTTCAAGCGCTTCTTTCCGCACCTTGAACCCGTCGATTTCTCGACGATCCATAGCTTTGCTTTCGAAGTGGTGAAAGAGCATTTTCGGAAAACGAGGACTGCGTACCAGCTGATCGAGGGCAGCCTGGATTTGAAGGAGCTGGAGGAAACCGATTCGGACCGGCCGCCGCTTCATAAAAAGATTATTTTACGGGAGCTGTTCAAATCGATTGCCGGCGACAATATAACCGATGACCAAATGGACGAGCTGACGACGTACATCAGTTATATCAAGAATAAAATGATCCCTCAGGAAGAGTGGCGGCGGGTGAAGACGGATGTGCCGGAGGCCGAACGGATCCTGTGGGAGTATGAGACCTACAAGCGGCTGGGACATCGTAAGCTGCTGGTGGATTTCGACGATATGCTGACCCTGGGAAACGAGGTATTGGAGCGGGACCGGGAGCTTCTTCGAAGGTATCAGATGAAGTATGACTATGTTCTAACGGATGAGAGCCAGGATACCTCCTTGGTTCAGCACGCCTTGATTGAGAAGCTGGTGCGGGAGCATGGAAACCTGTGCGTGGTCGCCGACGATGATCAGTCGATTTATAGCTGGAGAGGCGCCGAGCCGTCTTATCTGCTGAATTTCAAGCAGGTGTACCCCCATGCGGTCACTTTGTTTATGGAACAAAACTACCGGTCATCCAAGGATATTGTGGAAGCCGCCAATCACTTCATCAAGCGCAACAAGAACCGGTACGACAAGAACATGTTTACCCGGAACGCTTCATCCAAGCCGATCAAGATCGTCAGCTTTGCCAACTACAAGTACCAGGCTAAATATTTGGTGCGGGAAATCCAAAAAGTCGAGGACCTCTCGGAAGTGGCGGTTTTGTACCGGAATCATTCTTCTTCCATTGCATTGATGAATGAATTTGACCGGGCAGGCATTCCCTTCTATATGAAGGATGCCGATAACCACTTCTTCTCGCATTGGGTCGTGGAGGATATCTTGAACTTCATGCGGATGACCTTTACGGACAAGCGGGCCGATCTCCTTGAGAAAATTCATTTGAAGCTTCACGGGTATATCAGTAAGCAGCAAATGGCGGCGGTCAAAGCGATCGAGAATAACGAATCGGTGTTCGATAATTTGCTGAACTACGTGCAGCTTCAGGATTATCAAGTTAAACAGCTGCAGACATGTAAAGAGACGTTTCAGCAGATGAGGGGCATGCCGCCGCTGCAAGCCATCCGCGTCATCCGAAGCCGGCTAGGCTATGAGAAAGCGCTTGAGAAGATGTGCGAGCGTCTCGGATTCCGAAGGGAATATTTGATCGGCATCTTAAATACGCTGGAGGAAATTGCGGATACGCTGGAGACGATGGAGGATTTTGCTGGCCGGCTCAAGTATCTGGAATCGGCGCTGAAGACGTCGAAAGCGAGGAAGGGGCAAAATGCCGTCACGTTCTCGACGCTTCACAGCTCCAAGGGCTTGGAATTTAAACGCGTCTATATGATCGATTTGACTGATGGCATTCTCCCGTCCTCCGAGGATCTTAAAGGAGGTTCGGCGGAGGGCGCTTCCGAATCGATGGAAGAGGCGACCCGCTTGTTCTATGTCGGCATGACTCGGGCGAAACAACACCTGGAGCTTCTCCTGTACAAGGAGCGGGATGGTCAAAAGATCGAAGAGTCCCGATTCGTCACGCATGTCCGAACGATATTGAATCCTCCGGAACCGGTCCCGGCTGCAAGCAAATCTGCGGTATCGAATTCGAACAATCGAAGCGGAAAAAGCAAAAAGGCGGAGGGACGGAGCGGGTCTGCAGTAAAGCTTCCAACCAACCCCAATGCGATACGGAATAAAGCGGAAATAACAAAAGGCAGAGCTGTAAAGCATAGGGTTTTTGGCCAAGGGAAGGTTATCGAGGTTAACGGGGAACAAATCCATATCCGATTTGAAACCGGTATGAAGGTTCTGTCCATTGCCGCCTGCTTGGAGCGGGGGTTGCTTGAGCCGGTTAAAGACTAAACGTTAAAAAATAATCGCAAGCCGCCAGGCAGGAACGGGCTTAGGGGCTTGCGATTTTTTCACGTGGAGCGGTTGAAGGAATTTGATTCGCTATTGACAAAGCTGCTCCAATGATATATCTTTAATTCAAGATAATTAAATCAAAGATATTCGAAGGGGGTGAAATTCATGGCTGGTGCAATGGAGGAAGACAAAGCGGCGTCCCTGAAGCTGTTCGTGGTGCTGTCCAAAGCCTACAAAACGGTCATGGACCGGGCGGTCAAGGACATGAAGCAGTACGATCTGTCTCCTTCGGAGTTTACGATCCTTGAGGTGCTGTATACGAAGGGAAGAATTCCGCTGCAGCAAATCGGGGAAAAGATTCTCATTACAAGCGGAAGCATTACCTACAATATCGACAAGCTGGAGAAGAAGGGCCTCTTGAAGCGGGTTCCCTGCGAAGAGGATCGGCGCGTCACTTACGCGGAGATCACCGCGGCCGGACATGATTTATTCGATCGGATCTTTCCCGCTCATTCGGATTCGATCCACGCGATCATGAAGTCTCTTTCTCTGGAGGAGAAGCAAGCTGCGACCTCACTGCTCAAAAAATTGGGAATAGGAGCGAAAGAAGGGTAGGGAATGAGCCCTTTTTTGGCATAATATCTTGAAGTGAAGATTATTGAATTCGAAGTAATTGGAGTTTCGGAAGCTCGTTTCAACCTGCTCAAGGATTCTTATCCGACAGGTTGGGGAAGTTAGGATAAAAGACATTAAGGGAGGAATTTTTCATGACTATGCATACGGCAGGCATTCATCATATTACCGCTTTTGCAGGAAATCCGCAGGCAAATGTCGATTTTTACGCCAGTATCCTCGGGCTGCGCCTGGTGAAAAAAACGATCAACTTCGATGCTCCGGAGGTGTATCATTTGTATTTCGGCAACGAGGCTGGGAGTCCGGGAACGATTATTACGTTCTTTCCGTTCCCCGGCTCGCGCAAGGGACGGATCGGCGGAGGACAGGTCGGGATCACGACGTATGTCGTTTCGCCTGGCTCGCTCGGCTTCTGGGAGAGCCGGCTTGAAAGCTTCGGCATTGCCGTTACGAAAGCGTCCAGGTTCTCGGAGCGGTATTTGCAATTCGAGGACAATGAGGGACTGCGTCTGGAGATCGTGGAACGGGAAGAGGGGCGCGGCAGCGGCTGGACCTTCGGGGGAATTCCGGCCGCGCATGCCATTAAGGGCTTCGGCGGAGCTGTTCTGTTCAGCGTGAATCCGCAGAAAACGGTCGACGCCTTGGAGCATTTGCTCGGTCTGAGCAAAGTGGCGGAGGATGGCGAATACGTCCGCTACCGCTCGGAAGGGGATATCGGCAACGTGATCGATGTGCCGCTGGCCGCCGTGGAGCGGGGCAGCGACGGTGCCGGGGCGGTCCATCATATCGCCTGGCGAGCGAAGGATTATGACCAGCATGAGGAATGGAGAAGCTCGGTTGAGCAATACGGCTATCGTCCGACGCCCGTCATTGACAGGCAATATTTCAACGCGCTTTATTTCCGGGAGGCCGGCGGCATCTTGTTCGAGATTGCAACGGATCCTCCGGGCTTCGCGAAGGATGAGCCGGCTGACCGGCTGGGCGGCAAGCTGATGCTGCCGGAGTGGTATGAACCGCATCGTTCGCAGATTGAAGCGAACCTGCTCCCGATTGAGGTGAGGGAATTGGAGGGGAAGAGGCAATGAAGCATCTATTCGAGCAAGGCACGCGCCAAGAAGCGCCGACGCTGGTGCTGTTCCACGGCACGGGAGGAACCGAACGCGACCTTCTGCCCTTGGCGCGGCTAATATCGCCCGAGTCGTCCGTCCTGAGCCTGCGGGGCAGCGTGCTGGAGAACGGGATGCCCCGGTTTTTCCGGCGGCTGGCCGAAGGCGTGTTCGATGAAGAGGATCTCGTGATCCGCACGAAGGAAGTATACGATTTTCTGAATGATGCCGCCGGGCAGTACGGGTTTGACCGCGGCAATCTCGTTGCGGTAGGCTACTCGAACGGCGCCAATATCGCCGGCAGTCTGCTGTTCCATTACGGGCAAGCGTTCAAAGGAGCTGTGCTGCATCATCCCATGGTTCCCCGCAGAGGAGTAACGATTCCGGATTTGGCCGGAACCCCGGTCTTTATCGGAGCCGGAACGAATGATCCGATCTGTTCTCCGCAGGAAACGGAAGAACTGCAGCAGCTTCTTGGCCGCGCCGGTGCCTCCGTATCGGTGCACTGGGAGCCTTACGGGCATCAATTGACCTCTTCGGAAGCTTCCGCCGCCGCGGAGTGGTTCCGGAATCGCTTTGCCGAATAACTTGGGGCCAAGTGGAAATAATGAAGGAAATCGCCTCCGTTCGATATCAGTGAACTAGGTTCGCTCCAAGGGCCCGGAGGTTCACTACAGCAAGTCTCATGGGGGCCGGCAGTCCGGTAGTGAATCCAGGTTCATTAGCAGCGAACTTGGATTCACTAGTGCCCGGCACTCCGGTACGTTCCTAAAAAGTAACAGAAAATGGGAAATTGAGATCGGGCGCCACTATAGGAGGGGAGAAGGAATGCTGCCTATATTAAAAAGAATTAACGAGCTTTCCCGTAAATCCAAAAGGGATGGACTCTCCGAAGCAGAAGTCGCGGAGCAAGCGAGGCTTCGGAAAGAATATCTTCAAACCTTCCGCGGCTCCATCCGAAGCACGCTCCTGTCCGTTACGATCGTGGACCCGAACGGAAACGATGTGACACCGGATAAATTGAAGAACGAACAGAACAGAGGGGACTCGCCAAGAGGAGACCATCATATTCTCCATTGACCCGGATACCCGGATAGAACGCGAGAATTTACAGGCTGATGATCGGCAGCAGCGTCCCGAGGCTCATCGTCGGAGGTTTACGAAAATGGCTCGATCAACCCGGACAAGCTGGTTGGGGTCAACCGGATGACGGCAATGACTATGCCAAGCCGCGCGTCCGGTTTGGCGTGAAGCGGACTCAGCAAGGAATACGAAGAGATTGCTTATAGCGGCAATCTCTTTTTTCTTTGCAAGCTTGTTAACAGGCATCCGGGCAACTTTTCATGAAGCACAACGGGCAACGAAGGCGAACTTGATGTCAACTTCATGTTAATTTTATTCTTCAGCACAAAAATCCGGAGTTATGAAACGTTTTCATTTTATGCTTAACAAAAATCAAAAAAAATAAATGTTATGTATATTGACACTTAAAGCTTCCTCCTTTATTATTAACATCACTGGAGAATATGAGATGGAAAATCGAAGTGATATGGACAATTACTTATGAAATAAGTTTATTTTTAATCCAAAAAATAAAAATAATCAAATGAATTAATCCACTGATGAAAATATATAAGGGGGCTGCTGATGAAAAAGCACGATCAGGACTTTATGAAACGGCAAAACCGGCTGACGGTCTTTGAAATAATAAAAAACCAAAATCCGATCTCACGTGCTTCGATCGCCAAGCAAACAGGGATGAGCGCCACTACCGTCAGCCGGATTGTCGGCGAGTTGACGGAGCAGGGCTATATTCTGGAGTCCGAGAAGGTGTCGGAAGGCCTCGGCAGGAAATCGATGCTGCTCGAAATGGTGGACGCTTCGGTCTTGTCGATCGGCGTCGAGCTGGACCGTCACCGGATGAGCATCGGTCTCGTAGATCTGCAGGGGAATACGGTCTGCAGCGAGACGTACAGCCGTAAAGATGATGAAAGCTCGGATACTACGATTGAACGCATCGCTGCTGTGACGGGTGAGCTGCTGAAGCGGCATTCGATCGAGCGGGGCCGGGTGGCGGGGATCGGCGTCGGACTGCCCGGCATCGTGAACAACGACGAAGGGATTGTCGTTTTTTCCGTCCAGCTGGGCTGGAAGAACGTCCCGCTGGCGAAACGGCTGAGCGAGCTGACCGGCTTTAAGGCGGATGTCGACAACGAGCTGAAGGCCAAGGCGCTCTCCGAGCATTTGAAGGGAGCGGCCATCGGCTCCAATCGGACGGCCTTGATTGGCTTCGGCAACGGGGTCGGCTCCGCGCTAATTATTGACGGAGAAATTTACCGAGGCGCGATGAACAGCGCGGGCGAGATCGGCCATTCCACGGTCGATCCGAATGGCAAGCTGTGCGAATGCGGCAAGGCCGGCTGCCTGCAGACTTACATCAATATCAGCTCCTTATTGTCGGAAGCGAATCACTATCGGCGGATTCATTCGATGGAAGAGCTGTTCGAGGCGAGGCGCGCCGGCGAACGCTGGGCCGTGTATTTAATTGATCGCGCTCTGATGTACATGTCCATTACGGTGAACAACGTCGTGTGCATGTACAACCCGGACAGCGTCATTCTGACTGGGGAGCTGATTGATAAATTCCCGGAAATTTATGAGGAAGTGAAGTCGCTTTGCGCTTCCCGGTTCGTATGGGAGCCGCTGAACGGATCATTCCGTTTCCTTCGTTCGGAGCTGAACGAGAAAGGGGTGATCATCGGATCGGGACTGATGGCGCAGCGACGCTTTTTTGCACTGGAATAGCGCAATCAACGAAATTCGGGGAGGAAATCGCGATGAGCTTTACCAAGCTGGTTGAAGAGTACCGCGGCGGTGTGTTGGAGAATGTTCATTACGGAGCCGTCTGCGTAGTGGACGAAAAGGGAACCGTCATTTACCGTGCCGGCCATCCGGAGCACATGACGTTCCTGCGCTCCGCCGCCAAGCCGTTCCAGGCCATTCCCGTCATGAAGCGGCGGATTGACGAAGTGTACGGGCTCACGGACGCGGAGGCTGCGCTGTTTGCGGCTTCCCACCGCGGGGAAGCCTTCCATATCGAGGCGCTGGAATCCATCCTGCACAAGACAGGCATTTCCGAGGAAGGACTTCATTGCTGCGCGACTTACCCGCTTAATGAAGATGCCAAGGCGCAGCGGCACCGGGCTCATGAACCGAAACGGCGGTTATTCCATAACTGTTCGGGCAAGCATTCAGGTCTCATCGCGCTCAGCAAGCATATGGGATGGGACGAACGCACCTACTACCTGCCCGATCACCCGGTGCAGCAGGAAATTATCGGGACACTGGCGGAGATCGCCGGGGTGCCGGTGTCATCGATCCCCGTCGGAATCGACGGCTGCGGCCTTCCTGTGCATGCGCTTCCATTACGCTCCATCACGCTGCTTTATTTGAAGCTGGCTTGCCCCGATCTCATCGAAGATCCTTTGACGCGTACGGCTGCGGCAAGAATGGCGAAGCTGATGAACGATTACCCGGACATGATCGCAGATACGCGGTTCGTCTGCTCCGCGCTGCTGAAGGACGATAACCTGTCCGCCAAGGGCGGGGCGAAAGGCGTCTACGGCATCGGCCTCCGCAAAGAGCGGCTCGGTATTTCGCTGAAGGTATCCGACGGCTCCGAGCAGGTGTGGCCTTGCATCATCGCATCCATCCTGGAACGCCTCGGTTACGGGAACAAGGAGACGATCAACCGGCTCTATGAGCTGGTTCCGAACGCGATTGTGAACGACGGCGGAACGCCGGTTGGTGAGAGAAAGGCCGTATTCACGTGGGAGCCTTAATCCGGGAATAAGCTTCAAACCCGCAGCCTGCCGAACCTTCGGGCGAGAAGTGATTCTAATAAATGAAATCATTCTAAAGGAGTGAAACACATTGAAAAGTAAAGGAAAAGCATGGTCTCTCATGATGTTGATGATCATGGTTGTGATCGTCAGCTCGGCCTGCACCTCGGGCAGCAAGCCGGCTGCCGGCACGACACCGGCTCCAAGCCCTGCTCCGGCCGCTTCGGCCGCCAAGCACGGCAATAACCTGGTCGTGGCGATCAACGCGAATTTCATTACGCTGGATCCGCACAATACGAGCGATACGCATTCCATCACGGCGGCAAGGACGATGTATGAAGGCCTCATGGGTTTCGATGACAATATGCAGGTGACTCCGGCGCTCGCCGAAAGCTACAAAATCAGTCCGGACGGCCTTGTCTATACCTTTACTTTGAAGCAGAACGTAAAATTTCACGACGGCACCGAGTTCAACGCCGAGGCGGTCAAAGCGAATTTCGACCGGATTCTGGACCAGAAGAACAACCTCCGGTTCCGCAAAAACTTCCTGAACGTGAACAAAATCGAAACGCCGGATCCGAAGACGGTTATTTTTACGCTCAGCCAGCCTTATAATGCTTTTTTGAATAAGCTGGCGATGGCGCTGATCATCAGCCCGAAGGCGCTGAAGGATTACGGCGCCGATATTTCCAAGCATCCGGTAGGCACGGGCCCGTACAAATTCAAGGAATGGGTGCAAGGCGACCGTCTCGTCGTTGACAAAAACCCGGATTACCGCCAGCAGGGCATCCCGAAGGTGGACAGCGTCACCTTCAAGCCGGTTCCGGAGAACGGCTCGCGGATCGCGATGCTGAAGACGGGCGAGGCCGACTTCATCTATCCGATGCCGACGGAGCAGGTGGCTCAAGTGAAAGGCCAAAGCGACATCGTCGTGGACACGATCGATTCCACCATCGTCCGTTACATTACGCTCAATACGATGAAAAAGCCGTTCGATGATGTGAAGGTACGTCAAGCGATCAACTATGCCATCGACAAGAACGCTTATGTGAAGGTCGTAAAGTCGGGCCTAGGCGCGAAGCTCGATTCCACGATGTCCTCCAAGACGCAGTATTACTCGAAGCAGACGGGCTATGATTACGATGTGAACAAAGCGAAGCAGCTGCTTGCGGATGCGGGCTATCCGAACGGCTTCCAAGCGGAAATCTGGGGCGAGAACGATTCGGAGACGATGAAGGGGATGCAGTTCATCCAGCAGCAGCTGGCGCTGGTCGGCATCAAGCTGGATGTGAAATCGATGGAAGGCGCGACCCTATCCGATCAGATCAACGCCGCCAAAACGCCGCAGGAGGCAAAAATCCAGATGTGGAATGTCAGCTGGTCCCCTTCCTCCAATGACGCCGACGGCGCGACGAGAGGGCTGTTCAGCAGCACGATGTTCCCGCCGGCGGGCTCCAACACGGCTTATTACAAGAACGACAATGTCGACAAATGGATTGAAGACGCCAATAAAGCCATCGATTCGGCACAAGCCAAATCGATTTATGCCGATATTCAGAAAGCGATTTGGGCCGATGCGCCTTGGGCGTTCCTGGGCGTAGACCAGGTCATTTCCGGCAAACGCTCGAACATCGACGGCGTAAAAGTCATGCCGGACGGCTCCATCCGCGTAGCGAATGCCGCAGTGAAGTAATCCGGTACAGCTGGAAATCAGCAGCAGGCAAAGTTTTATACGATGGGTGAGGAGGCTGCTTCTGAAGATATGCCGCGGAAGCAGCCCCCCTTTTTACGCTCAGTAGTGAAGGAGGTCACACGCTTGGGAAGATACGCATTGCAAAGGCTGGCCGGGGTTGTTCCGCTGATGCTGGTCGTATCGGTGCTGGTATTCATGTTTATCCACCTGATTCCGGGGGATCCGGCCCGGCTTATCGCCGGGAAAGAAGCGACGCTGAAAGAAATCGACGCGATCCGGGCGCAGCTTGGCCTCGATCAGCCGTTATGGAAGCAATATATCGGCTACATGAACAACCTGCTTCACGGCAACTTCGGTTATTCGATCAGGTCCGGGCTGCCGGTTGGCGAAATGCTGAAGAGCCGGTTCATGCCTACGATTTGGCTGACGGTCTTCAGCATGTCCTGGGCGCTCGTCATCGGCGTGCTGATCGGGATCGTCTCCTCTGTAAAAAGAAACCGGTGGCAGGATTACGCCGGCATGATCACCGCCATATCGGGCATCTCGGTGCCCGGCTTCTGGCTCGGTCTTGTCATGATCCAGATCTTCTCGGTCGAGCTGGGTTGGTTCCCGACCGGGGGGATTGATTCCTGGAAAGGCTATGTGCTGCCGTCCATTACTCTAGGGGCCGGCATCATGTCGATGCTCGCCCGCTTCTCCAGGTCGTCGATGCTGGAATCCATGCGGGAGGATTATATTCGGACGGCGCGCGCCAAAGGCCTGAGGGAACTCCTCGTCGTCGGCCGACATGCGCTGCGCAATTCGCTGATCCAGGTCGTTACCGTGGCAGGGCTGCAGTTCGGCTTTCTGCTCGGAGGTTCCGTTATGGTCGAGACCGTATTCAGCATTCCAGGGCTCGGACGCCTGCTTGTCGATTCGATCGCTTTCCGGGATTATACGGTGATCCAAGCGGAGCTGCTGCTGTTTGCAACCGAATTCATTCTCATTAATTTGGTTGTCGATTTGCTGTACGGCGTATTGAATCCGAAGATCCGGTACGATGCCAACTAGCAAGGGAGGAGGGTAATGATGAACGACAACCCAACGATAGTAAGTCCCGGATCGCCGGGAAGGTCCGATCCGGCTCCGGCTCCGTTAAGGAGAAATGGCCGGGCGGGGGAAGTTTTTCGCAAATTTTGCAAGCAGCGATTGTCGGTTGCGGCAGGCGCCGTGATCCTACTTCTGTTCTTGGTTGCCTTATTCGGCCCTTATTTGACTCCCTACAATCCCGATACGCCGAATTACGATGAAATCTTGCTCGGTCCTTCCCCTTCCCATTGGGCGGGAACGGATGAATACGGCAGGGATATCCTGAGCCGCTTGATCGCGGGCACACGGCTTACGCTTGCGGTCAGCCTCAGCTCCGTATTCATTGCGGCGGTATGCGGAACGATTCTCGGACTGCTCAGCGGTTATTACGGAAAATGGCTGGACCGGCTCATTATGAGGAGCAGCGATGTGCTCTTTTCGTTCCCGGATATTCTGCTCGCCATCGGGATTGTCGCGATCCTTGGTCCCGGACTGATGAACGTGGTCATCGCCGTAGCCGTATTCGGCACTCCGTCGTTTGCCCGGATCATCCGGAGCGTGACGCTGTCGACGAAGGAGACCTTGTTCGTGGAGGCGGCCCGCTCGATCGGAGCGGGGAACGGACGCATGATATGGAGGCATATTTTTCCCGAGACGCTGCCCAGCATTACCGTCAATCTTACGATGAAGATCGGAACCGCGATCTTGGCCGCCTCCTCCCTCAGCTTCCTCGGCATGGGAGCGAAGCCGACCGAGCCGGATTGGGGCGCGATGCTGAGCATGGGGCGCGATTATTTGAGCATCGCTCCGCATGTCGTTTATTTTCCGGGTGCGGCGATTTTTCTGACCGTGCTTGCCTTCAACCTGGTGGGGGACGGTCTGCGGGATACGTTGGATCCCAAAACGAAAAATTAGGGGGGACAGACCGTGACGACGAAATTGCTTGAAGTGGAAGGCTTGATCACGGAGTTCGACCGCGGCGGACGCATGGCTATGGCCGTAGCCGGATTGAATTTTCATATCAACCGCGGGGAGGTCCTGGGCCTTGTAGGCGAGTCCGGCTGCGGCAAAAGCGTGACCTCCTTGTCGATTATGAGGCTGCTGAAGGATACGCCCGGCCGGATCGCCGGAGGCTCCGTCCTCTTCGAAGGCACCGACCTGCTGCAGATCAAGGAAAAGGACATGCTGCGCATCCGGGGGAAAGAGCTGGCGATGATCTTTCAGGAGCCGATGACGTCCCTGAATCCGGTGCTGCGAATCGGCAAGCAGCTGGAGGAGCCGATCATGCTGCATTTGGGTTACGGCCGGAAGCAGGCAAGGGAGCATGCCGTCCATATGTTAAAGCTTGTCGGTATCCCGCGCGCCGAGGACGTAGTAAACGATTACCCGCATCAGCTGTCGGGCGGGATGCGGCAGCGGGTCATGATCGCCATGGCCATGTCGTGCCATCCGAAGCTGCTGATTGCCGACGAACCGACGACGGCGCTCGATGTGACGATTCAAGCGCAAATTCTCGATCTAATGAAGCGGCTCAAGGAAGAGCGCGACATGGGCATGCTGCTCATTACGCACGATCTCGGCGTGGTGGCGGAAATGTGCGACCGGGTCGTCGTGATGTATGCGGGTCGGGTCGTGGAAGAGGCTCCCGTTCAGGAATTGTTCGATGAGCCTCAGCATCCTTATACGAAGGGACTGATTCGCTCGGTTCCCAAGCTGAGGCAAAAGGTGAGGCGACTTGATTCGATTCCGGGCAGCGTGCCGGATTTGTACCAGATGCCGCAAGGCTGCAGATTTGCTCCCCGCTGTCCGTACGTGATGGAGAAATGCTTGTCGGCCGAGCCGGGTCTCCTTCCGGTGGAAGGAGACCCGGACCGAAAAAGCCGCTGCTGGCTGACGGAGGATCACGAACGGAAGGGAGGGGACTGTGCATGAAGGCTCCGCTGGTTGAGGTGAAAGACGTTCGGAAGTCGTTTCTCGTCCGTAAGGGCTGGTTCGGCGGCGACAAATATTTGCGAGCGGTGGACGGGATTTCGTTTGACATCGGCAAAGGGGAGACGTTCAGCCTGGTCGGGGAAAGCGGCTGCGACAAATCGACCACGGGGCGGCTCGTCACCCGACTGCTGGCGCCAAACGAAGGCGAAGTGTGGTTCGGCGGGCAGAACATCAGCAGGCTGAGCGATCATCAGATGCGCCCGCTGCGAAAGGAAATCCAGATGGTATTCCAGGACCCCTACGCTTCGCTGAATCCGAGAATGAAAGTGAAGGAGATCGTCGCGGAGCCGCTGCTGATTCATTCGAAGCTCAGCTCGCACGAACGGGATAAGCTGGCGGCCGAGCTGCTGGAGGAGGTAGGTCTGAACAGCTACCATGCGGAACGGTATGCCCATGAGTTCAGCGGCGGCCAGCGGCAGCGGATCGGCATTGCCCGGGCGCTGTCCGTACGGCCGAGTCTGATCGTGGCCGATGAGCCGGTATCGGCGCTGGACGTATCGATTCAATCGCAAGTGCTTAATCTGCTGCAGGATCTTCAGGAGCGATACGGGCTTACTTATTTGTTCATATCCCACGATTTGAGCGTGGTCGAGCATATCAGCGACCGCATCGGCGTGATGTATTTGGGCACGCTCGTCGAGACGGCGGGGAAGGATGAGCTGTACGAGCGCCCGCTGCATCCTTATACACAGGCGCTGCTGTCGTCCGTTCCGGTACCGGATCCGAAGCTGAAGAAGGAACGAATTATTTTAAAAGGAGATATTCCAAGTCCCGTGGATCCGCCTTCCGGATGCCGATTCCATACGCGTTGTCCTGCCTGCATGGACATTTGTAAACAATTGAAGCCGGAGTTCCTGGAAGTGGAGCCGGGACATCAGGTGGCATGCCATTTGTTTGACGAAAACGTTAGGCGGATGGGGTAAGAACTCGATTCTTTGTGAAAGAAGGGTTGACCATGGAGATTACGATCAGTCCGGACCGGAGGGCGGGGGTGTACGTACATCCGGTCTATACGGGCGAGAGCTTTGAATTCCCGCTTGGCGAAGAACGCAGGAAGTCCGGTACCGTCACGTGGTTTCACCCGAGAGCCGCCGGGGAGTCGGAGGTGCTTGTCGTCGGCATGGGCGGCCGGGGTGCTTCAAGTCTTGAGACGGTGCGCCGGGCGGGAGGGTTAAGCGCCAGAACGCTGCTGCGGGAAGGCCGATCCTGCGCGGAGCTTGTTCGTCCGATCACAGCGGGCGGGGGCGATAAGGAGGATGCGGCTGCGTGGCTGCAGGCTTGGACGGAGGGCTGGCTGCTGGGCTTGTACCGATTTGACAAATACAAGGAAACTGCCAAAGCGCCGGGCGGCGTCCGGTTGAATGTGACGCCGGAGGAGTGGCCGGAGCTGTCCGTACCGGAGCTGGAGAGCGCAGTGGAAAATGCCCGCATTCGAGCTGGAGGCACGGCACTGGCAAGAGATCTGGTAAATGAGCCTCCGGAAGTACTCCATCCGAATGCGCTCGTGGAGTCGGTGATTTCGCATTTCCACAGCATGCCGGTACGGATACATGTATACCGGGGGCCGGAGCTGGCGGCTCACCAAATGAACGGCCTCCTCGCCGTAGGCTCAGGAAGCCCGCATGATCCGGCTTTGATCGAAATCCGATACGAAGGGGACCCGAGCCTGCCGATGCTGGCCCTTGTCGGCAAAGGGATTACGTTCGATATGGGCGGCATGAACGTCAAGACCGGTCGGGATATCAGCGATGCGCGGATGGATATGGGCGGCGCTGCGGCAGTGGCCGGCGCGATGGATATTCTCGTCCGGCAGCGCAGGCGGGTGAATGTGACCGCGCTCATTGCCGTGGCGGATAATTTGCCGGACGCGAACGCGATGCTGCCGTCATCCGTCATCCGGTATCCGAACGGGTTAACCGTTCAGGTTGCGAACACGGACGGCGAGGGACGCCTAATCCTGGCGGACGCGCTGCTTCATGCTGCTAGGATTGGCGCTGCGGAAGCGATCGACATCGCCACGCTGACGGGCAATGTGGGCCAGGCGCTGGGGCTCGGCATTGCGGGACTATGGGGCGACGCGGAGATGTCGCGGATGCTGGTGGAGATCGGCGAACGGAGCGGAGAGCGGCTGTGGCCCATGCCTCTCATGGAGGAATATGAATCCGAGCTGCATAGCGATTATGCCGATCTGCGCAACGTCGGCACATCGACGCTGGCGGGAGCGATAACCGCCGCTTTGTTCATCCGCCGGTTCGTCGCCGAACCGATGCGCTGGGTTCATATCGATATGGCTGGCACCGTCCAGTATAAGCAGGATGTCGGCTATTCGGAGAAGGGCGCCACCGGATACGGGGCGCGTTTGCTGGCGGACTACGCAGCGAGCCACTTCGGGAATAAGGAATAAAAGGAGGGGACGATATGCTTCTGGAAGTCATTGCGACGTGCGTGCAGGACGCCTTGATTGCGGAGGATAACGGCGCCGACCGGCTGGAGCTGATTACCGCCGTGACGGAAGGAGGGCTTACGCCAGGCATCGGCATGGTCGAACAGGTCGTCCGGTCGGTTCGAATCCCCGTTCATGTCATGGTCCGTCCCCACAGCCGCTCGTTCGTTTATGACCGGCACGATTTGGCAACGATGGCGGCGGAGATGAAAGCCATAGCCTCAACCGGCGCGGCCGGCATCGTCTTGGGGGTGTTGACGCCGGAACTCCGCATCGACGAGCCGGCGCTGGAAGCGCTGCTGTCCTATACAGGCGGGATGCAGGTGACGTTTCACCGGGCTTTCGATGAGCTGAACGATCAAGGCGCCGGTCTGGAGGTGCTGAAGCGCTATCCGCCCATTACCCGAGTGCTGACTTCGGGTGGAAGAAGGCCGGCCGAAGAGGCGATTCCCGAAATCCGCCGCCTGGTGGAGCAAGCCCGCGGAAGCGGGGTTCGCATTCTGGCCGGTCACGGCTTGACGACGGAAGGGGCTTCGTCTTTTATCGAACAAACCGGGGTAACCGAGGTACACTTCGGCTCCGCGATCCGCTTCAGCCGGTCCGGACTGCAGGGGATCGACCCGGCCAAGCTTCATTCGTTAGCCGGCAGGCTTCACGCTATGGATCGGGCTTAGGAGAAAGCAAAGAACGGAAAAGGTGTGAATCGATTGCAAAATAAAGAGAAGTACGTCGTGGGAGTGGATTTGGGAGGCACCAAGATGGCGGTTGCTCTATTCGATGGGCAGGGCGCTCTGGTGAACCGCGACCGCATGGAAACGGCCGGGGTGAAAACCGCCGCAGAGCTCACGCAGCACTTGGTGCAGATGATCAACCAGGTAGCGCAGGGGCGGCCGTTATCCGGAATCGGCCTCGCCTCCGCCGGAGCGGTCAACAGCCGGGAAGGAATCGTGCTCCACGGGACCAACCTTCCGGAGTGGGAGAATGTCCCCCTGAAGAAGTGGATGGAGGAGTCGCTCGGTACCGAAGTCCAAGTCGTTAACGACGCCAACGCCGCAGCCTGGGGAGAGTATGTGAGAGGGGCGGGCAAAGGCTCGGAGAATATGGTTTATGTCACTCTGAGTACCGGTATCGGAGCGGGCATCGTCTTGGACGGCAAGCTTCTGCTAGGCAGCCACTCGTTTGCCGGCGAGCTCGGCCATACCATCTTAGACCCGGATGGGCCGCTGTGCCGCTGCGGGAACCGCGGCTGCTGGGAGACGGTATCGTCGGGGACGGCGATCCGGGATTCGGCGTTAAGGCTGTTGGAGCATACGCCATCGGCTATCGCGGACATTGCGGCGGCCGCCGGGGAGGCGGTTTCGGCCAAGCACATCTTTGAAGCGCGGAAGCGTAGCGATCCTGTAGCGATCCAAGTGCTCGATCAGGCAATCTACTTCATGGCATTGGGCTTGGTGAATGTCATTCATTCGTTCAACCCCGACCGGATCGTGGTCGGCGGCGGCGTCAGCAAAGCGGGAGATCTGCTCTTCCCGGCGCTTCGGGCCGAGACGCAGCGGCTTGTCATGGAGCCTTACCGCCGCACCTTCGAAATCGTGCCTGCAGGTCTAAAGGACGATGCCGGCCTGGTGGGCGCGGCTGCCTTGTTTCATACCTGTGACGGCAGATGAGCAGAATCTGCATATCGTATATACGGCTGCTGCAGGATTGAATTCGGCAGTGTAATATGCTGTTGAAAGGGTGACTTTAAGCCATTGATCTACTAATCCTGCTCTCAGAAGCAAATCGTGATCGAACGAGTTGATCTGGATAGGGTTAGTTCGGGCTTTTTTCAATATGAACATGGGGAGGTAAGATTTACTTCGTTGAAGCAGTCTCTCCATGCATCGCTGTGCCTGCCTCCTATCCGCTGAACGGCGATAGGGGGCTTTTTTGGTTGATAAGATTTATAAACGCGCTGGTCCCTTGTAAGACAAGGACGGCGCAGCCGTTTATCCTGGCGTAGGCTGCCTTATTACCGGGGAAATAACTTAATGAATGAGGGAGGCAGTGGAACATGGATATGAATTTTGAAAGAATACGCAGCAAGCGGGGATACTGGGCCCTACGGGATCGCGAAGGGAATAGATCTTGACTTGTGGTTTGCGGAGCAAAAAGCGAATCGCATCGGGCGAATCGCGGTCAGCGGCGAAATCGTAAGCTACGGCATCCCGACCCCGGGTTCCAGTGACTCCATGCAAAAGGCCAGGGAATTTGCGCCCTGGCTTTTGGTTTGGTATTAAATTCGTAACCTGATGTGCCGGTTAAGCCATCATTAGTTCTAGGAGATATCTGTAGTAAAGTATTCTTGTCTACCAAAAGGCATCCCACCGGAAGGCATCCCGCCGGAAGGCATCCCACCAAAAGGCATCCCACCGGAAGGCATCCCGCCGGAAGGCATCCCGCCGGAAGGCATCCCGCCGGAAGGCATCCCGCCAAAAGGCATCCCGCCAGAAGGCATCCCGCCGGAAGGCATCCCGCCAAAAGGCATGCCGCCAAAGGGCATGCCACCAGAAGGCATCCCGCCAAAAGGCATCCCGCCAAAAGGCATCCCGCCAGAAGGCATCCCGCCAAAAGGCATCCCGCCAAAAGGCATCCCGCCAAAAGGCATCCCGCCAAAAGGCATCCCACCAGAAGGCATGCCGCCAAAGGGCATGCCGCCAAAAGGCATGCCGCCAAAAGGCATCCCACCAGAAGGCATCCCACCAAAGGGCATGCCGCCAAAAGGCATTCCAGCAGAAGGCATGCCGCCAAAAGGTATCCCTGCAAAAGGCATCCCGCCTCCAAAGCTTCTAACGTGTTGATTATCCATATATTCTCCTCCGTTCATAATATAGTCATTTGACTATGTATACTATGGTTTTTATCATCATTCGTTCGTAATTGGATGTAAAATAGGCTTGATCCATTACTAACATAATGTATGTACCTTACTTATTATTTGTAAATAAACGCACATTACGAGCCTTTATTCTTTTAAATCGTTGATAGATTTGTGTATAAATTTAATAGTTTTGTCCATACTAAGTGCTAGAACTGAAGTTAAGAATTGAAAAT
The DNA here is from genome assembly GCF_027533625.1 of Paenibacillus gyeongsangnamensis. Lineage (GTDB taxonomy): Bacteria > Bacillota > Bacilli > Paenibacillales > NBRC-103111 > Paenibacillus_G > Paenibacillus_G gyeongsangnamensis. The sequence goes on from NZ_JAQAGZ010000009.1 coordinate 127,265, forward strand.
GATGAAGGGAGAGGTTCTTTGATGTCGGACAAAAACACGCTATTCTGGCTCGAGACAGCCGAAAGCATAGCCAGGAATAAGTACGACGGTCAATATACGCTAATAAAACTTCCCGAGGGCTACCGTTTTTGTTTTGGTATCCTGGATCATCGCTACGATCTTGCACAAATGGCCAGCGGCGAAACCATGGTAGATGCCATCATGCTGGGTGTAATTCAAGAGACCAGAGCCATTAAACGTATTCTGGTTAACTTTGAACCTGAGGATCATCTGGATTAATTCTTTTATGACATCGTAAATATCTCCCTGGAAGGAGGATCATAAACATGCAAACCAAACCTATAAAAAATAAAAGCGCAATTTTATTCAATCGTCTCCATTTCCTGCTATGGGTAAAAACCGGCAAAAATCAATACCTTCAATTAATCCAAAAGATGGTGTAAGAGGTTGAAGAAGCTGCTTTGTCTAAATAAAGAAGCATATAGAAAAAACGGTTGAGCAAAGGATCGTTCCTGTCCAACCGTTTTTCGTTTTTGAATGCCCCGGTAACTTGAGGGTCAAGCAGTTTGGCGGTAAACCAGTTAGCTTGTAAGAAGCTGGCAAGTCATCGATTCAGTGTTCGGAAGACCGGCATTACCCCACTCGGTTCTTGCATAATTTCCCTTGACTTCTAGTGCAACCCGGGATTAAGATAAAGAAGCGGATAATTGGGTGATCCAATTGTCCGAAAGTATCACTCCGTTGGAAGGTAGCGACTATGACCATAAAAAAAATCAAGTACCATCGTGTATATGAAGACGTGATCGAGCAGATTGAAAGCTTGATTCTCGACGGCAACCTCGCTCCGGGCGACGTGCTGCCTACCGAAAGAGAGCTGGCTCAAGCGTTCGGCATCAGCCGGGGGACGCTTAGAGAGGCCTTCCGCATTCTGGAGCGCGAGGGATTGATCGAAACCCGGCCGGGCGGCGGCCGCTTCCTCAGCAAGAATCTGAATCAAGCGGAGGACCAGAAGCGAATCCTTGAGAATATTGAGCGTGCGACCATCATCGAGCTGCTGGAGGCCAGGGAAATATTCGAGACGGGGATTGTCGAGCTGGCGGCGAAGCGGGCGACGGAGCAGGATATCTCCGAGATCGAAAGCGCGCTGGAGAAGTGGGGCAAGATCGACAGCGAGTCGGATGACCCGGGCAACCCGGACCAGGCGTTCCATCTCTCGATCGCCAAGTCGACGCACAACGTGGTCCTTGTCAACTTGATTGATCTGCATATGGATCTGCTGCAGAAGACGATGATCAAGACGGTGGAAATTCCCGGCCGCAAGAGCGAGGTTTATAAGGAGCACTTCAACATTCTCCAAGCGATTAAGGAGCATGATCCGTTGAAGGCCAAAGAAGCGCTTCTATATCATTTGGGACAGGTGAAGCAAAATATTCAATTGAAAGCGTTACATTCAAACGGTGAATAAAACGCCGTTTGCGACATTTAATTGGATCATCCCACCTTAATCAGGTTCGGCCGTAAGGATAGTATTGCTGCGAGTAGGGACGGATCAACCGATCTTAACAAATTCCTTACATACAAGATCTTGCATACTTGTATACGGAATTGTTAGAATAGGTTGATCCTGTTTGCATTTATTTCTAAATATAAGGAGCTATACGTTCATGTCCGACACTCCACTTGGGGATATTGCTTACCAAGCGATCCGCCAAAAATTGCTGAACGCGGAATATGTGCCCGGCGACCTGCTGTCGGAGAGCGAGCTGGCCGGGGCGCTGAAGATGAGCCGCACCCCGATCCGGACGGCAATTGACCGCCTGGAGAAAGAAGGGTTTCTCGAAACCTTGAAGAAACGCGGAGTTCTGGTGAAAGAACTCAACTTCAATGAACTGTTCGATATATTCGACTTGATGAATGCGATGCACATGTACGTGCTTCAAATAATTGAGCAAGAACAGTACGAAATGGACCTGGAGGAGATGAAACGCTGCCTGGACGCCTTGGTCCTGGCCAGCGAGGAGAAGCGGTACCGCGACTATTACGAGAACGGCCTGCTGCTGATGCGGTCCCTGCTCGCTACGATTCACAATCGATGCTTCTTGGATACGTTCGATATGTACAAGGACAAAATTTTATTCTATGTCGTGGCGACCCGATCGACAAGGCGTCAGAACCAGCCGTACACCGGCAAGAAACTATACACCGAAATTTATGAAGCTTTAGTGGCCCGCAACTTCGAGCAAGCGAAGAAGGCCATTCATGAATCGAAGACTAAGTCCAGAGAAGAGCTGGTCCGAAGCGGAATTTTGTAAGTTCATACGGAAAGCGATAGCCTCTCACTGCGGTGGGGGGCTTTTTTGCATAGGTCAGGAATCGAGATTTACAAAATAGATAAACCGAGTTAACACTCCTCTTACATACAAGAATTAAGATTCTTGTATACAAGATCAAAACCAATCCTCTTATAAAGGAGCTTAAGCGATGAAAACAAACGATGCCGCCTCAAAAACGAACGCCATTTGGTTCGATGATCCCGTATTTGCCACGGACAAGCGTCCATGGTTCGGTGAACTGCCGGACGTTCCGACCGGCGATTTCACCTTCGCCGTTGTGGGCGACCGCTGCGGCATGGCGACGGAAGGCGTATTCGAGAAGGCGCTCGAGGTGCTGAAGGAGCTGCGGCCGGATTTCGTCCTGTCGGTCGGCGATTTAATCGAAGGCTATTGGAAGCAAGCAGCCCAGGCCCACGAGGAGTGGGATGATATCGACGCCAAAATTCAGGCGGCCGGGCTTCCGTTCTTCCATGTGGTCGGCAATCATGATGTCGGCAATCAGCTTATGCTGGAAGTATGGAGGGAACGCAAAGGCTTCGAGTATTACGCTTTCCGGCTCGGCGATGCACTCTTTGTTACCGTAAATACGGAAGATCCTCCGATGGAATTCAGCGACGAGATGATCGACATCATCAAAAGAGCGACAAATAACGTGAAGAACGATCCGGAGCATGCGGACGAACATATGAAAGCTTTCTTCGAGGAGATCATGAGCGGCTTGTCCCCCGAGCAGCTGAAATCGCTCAGCCGCATCGATCTGGCGATCGGAGAGCGGCAGCTGGCATTCATCCGGCGAATACTGGAGCAAAACCAGGATGTGAAATGGACGTTCGTGAGCATGCACAAGCCGGGCTGGAAGTCGGACAACCTGCAGTACCGAATGCTTGAAGAGATGCTGCAGAACCGTCCCCACACGATATTCGCCGGTCATCTGCACTCCCTGGAATACAGCACGGAAGGGAATCAGCAGCTTATCCAGCTCGGAAGAACCGGCGGTCACGGCCATGGCCATGGACCCGGCGACCAGAACCTGATGCTCTGGGTGACGATGCGTAACGGTGTTCCGTCCTACCGGGTGATTCACCTGGACGGCGTGCAGTCCATCGGAGCTTACCCTGCCCCAATCCAACCTGCCGTGGAGGTCTAATTCTTATGGAACCGATATTCTTTGTTCATCTTACCGATACGCATATCAGTGCGCCGGGTAAAACGCCGTTATTCCAATTGAACACTGCCGATAAGCTGCGCGCCGTGCTGAAGGAGGTTCGCGGGCTCGGGCAAAAGCCCGCCTTCGTCGTAATCAGCGGCGATCTCACTCACGACGGCGATGTAGAGGATTACCGTTATTTCAAGCAGCTGGTGGATGAGGAGTCGGCCCTGCTGGGCGTGCCGATCCACGTGGCGCTCGGCAACCACGATTTCCGCTCGTTTTTCCGGGAAGGCTACCTCGGCGAAGAGCCGTCCGAGGAATCATACTACTACAGCGTCATGGAAGGCGGGCTTCGTCTCGCCGTGCTGAACACTCAAGTACCCGGAACCCATGCGGGGCGTCTCGATGAAGAGCAGCTTGCCTGGCTGCGTGGAGTGCTGTCCGAGCCGGCTCCGGCGGGAACGATTGTCGTGCTGCATCATCCCGTCGTCAAGACACCTTCGGAGATGATGGACAGCCATCTGCTGGACAATCCGGAAGACCTGGCGGCAGCGATTGAGGGCACCGACGTCATCGGACTTTTGTCGGGGCATATCCATTTTCACAGCATCGGCCTGTTCCATGGCATCCCGAGCGCTGCCGGCACCGGCGTCGCCTTCGGTCTGGACCCGACATCCCGCGGCAGCATGAAGTTTATCGATAACTGCGGCTACAATCTGGTCATGGTGAAGGACGGACAAATGATCGTTCATCCGATGCCGATGCCGGGGGATTAGCGGATGCTGTATGAATGGAAAATTGATACGGACAAAGTGCAAGCTCACGCCTGATCATCCGAACGGAAAAACACACACAGGGGGATAAACTATGAAACGCAGAAGATTATGGGTTCCGGCGCTCATGTCGCTCTCACTCATCGCCACGGCGGCGTGCTCAAACGGTGCCGATCCAAGCACAGCAGCCTCCGCTGCCGGCGGTGACAAGGTCAAGATCAAGTTTTACAGCTATAACCTGGCGACGGCCGGGCAGAAGGAAGGCACGCAGAAGCTGATCGACGAATTCAAGGCGGCGAACCCGAACATCGACGTGGAGGGCATTCCGGTGCTCTCTCAAGATATCAATGCCAAGGTGCAGGCGGATATCGTAGCCGGTTCGCCTCCGGATGTAGCGCAGCTGGTGTTTGACGGTCTCGATTTTGCCGTCAATAACTTTAATGCGAAGCCGCTGGAGGACATCGTGCCGGCGGACGAGCTGAAGAAGAATTTCGAGGGGTTCTCTCCGAACGGTCTGAAGCTGGGACAGCTGAACGGCAAAACGTACGGCCTGCCGTTCACGTTCAGTACGCCGGTGCTGTTCTATAACGCGAAGCTGTTTAAGGACGCGGGGCTCGATCCGGAGAAGCCGCCGGCAACTTGGGCGGAAGTGAAGGAAGACGCGCTGCAGATTGCGAAGAAAACCGGCGCTGCCGGCGTGCATATTGCAGGAGCGACCGGCAACGACTGGATCATTCAGGCGCTGATAGGAAGCAATGGAGGCAAGGTGCTGTCCGCCGACCGCAAGAAGATTCAGTTCGGCGAACCGGAGGCGGTGGATGCCATCAAGATGTGGCAGGACCTCGTGGTGAGCGGCGCTCACAGCAAAATGAACGACAGTGAAGTGGTCGAAGCGATGAGTCAAGGGAAGGTCGGGATGCTGCTGTTTACAAGCGCGCTGCAAAGCTCGTTCTTGAAGGCGGCGCAAGCGGGAGGCTGGGAGCTGAAGGCCGCTCCGATGCCGTCCTTCAGCAGCAAGCCTACGACGCCTGTGAACTCGGGCAGCGCTCTGTTCATTCTGTCCGGCGACAAGAAAAAGCAGCAAGCGGCTTGGGAGTTCCTGAAGTTCGTTACGGGCAACCGCGGCTATACGATCATTACGTCCGAAATCGGCTACCTGCCGCTTCGTCCGGCGCTCGTCGAGGATCCGCAATATTTGAAGGATTGGGTAACCAAGAATCCGCTTGTGAAGCCGAATCTGAAGCAGCTCGAGAAGCTGCAGCCTTGGCTGTCTTATCCGGGCCAGAACTGGCGTCAGATCGAGACCATACTGCTGGATAGCGTGCAAAAATCAATCTTGAGCAGCGGCGACATCACGCCGATTATGCAGGATGCCCAGAAGCGCGCCCAAGCCTTGATGCCTTAATAAGTGAGGAAGTAAGGAGGAAGCCATGAGCTACGAAATTGCCACAACGCCCTTGCCCAAGGCTAAGCCGGCTCCCAAGACCAAAGCTCGAAAATCTTACGTGCCCCGATTGGACAAGTTCAAGCCGTACTTGTATTTGCTGCCGGCGCTGCTGTCCATCGGCTTCTGGGTGTACCGTCCCCTTGTTCAAACGTTCCAGCTTAGCTTCTACCAATGGAACCTGCTGCCTACCTCTCCGAAGCTCTATGTGGGGCTGCAAAATTTCGAGCGGCTCGTAACCCTACCGGAGATGGGCAAGTCGCTGTGGAACACCCTGATTTATACCGTCGGCGTCGTTCCGTTCTCGCTGATCATTCCGCTGATCATTGCGATTGTAACGGAGAATATCGGCAAGCGTTCCCGCAATGTATACCGGGCGCTGATCTTCCTGCCTATGATCATGGCACCGGTGGCGGTCGCCTCCGTATGGCGGTGGATCATGCACCCGACCAACGGGATTCTGAACAAGACGCTGGACGGAATCTTTCACCTGCAAGAGCCGATCCGTTATTTCACAGATGAACGGTGGGCGATCTGGGCGATCACCTTCATTACCGGCTGGAAGCTGATCGGCTTCAGCACGCTGATCTTCTCGGCGGCGCTGACGGGAATCAACAAGGAGTATATCGAAGCGGCAAAGATCGACCGGGCGAACCGGCTGCAGATCATTTGGCACGTCATTCTGCCGCTGCTATCCCCGACCATTCTGTTTATGGCCATGCTGAACACGCTGTTCGCTTCGGAGTGGAGCTTCTCCTATATTAATGTGCTTACGCAAGGCGGACCACTGAACTCTACGACCAACATTTATTACTTGCTGTGGACGTACGGCTTCCAGACCTTCTCGGTAGGCTGGAGCTCCGCCGCCGCCGTCGTCCTCTTCCTGGGATTCGGATTGATTGCATGGGGCTTCATGAAACTAACGAAAAAGCTATCGTTCTTCGATGACTAGAGGAGGTACATGACATGGCGAGTCCGGCTCGGACGCCCAAATTTCAAGTCTCGGTTCTTGGCAAGCATGCGGCCCTGATCATCCTCAGCCTCATCGCCGTCTTCCCGCTCTACTGGATGGTCGTCACGTCCTTCAAGCCGGAAGCCGAGGTGTTCTCGTCCAGCCTGCTGCCTCAGCATTGGACGCTGGGCAATTATGTTCAGGCCTGGAAGGCCATTCCGATGGCGAGCATGCTGGGCAACTCGATGGCGGTAGCAGTGGCCCAGACGATCATGCAGCTGCTCTCCAGCATTCTGGCGGCCTATGCGTTCACCCGGTGGGATTTCCGCTTCAGTCATTTGATCTACTCCCTGATCGCGCTGACGTGGCTCGTGCCGTTCCAGGTCATCATGATTCCGAATTACGTGGTCATCAGCAATATGGGCTGGCGCGATACGCTGATGGGGCTCATTGTTCCTAACATTGCCTCCGCGTTCGCCGTGCTGCAGCTGTACAATACGTTCAAGTCGTTCCCGAAGGCGCTGATCGAAGCGGCCCGTCTGGACGGCGCATCGGACTGGAGCGTGCTGTGGCGGACCATCTTCCCGAACCTGCGGGCGGCTATCGCCTCGATCGGCGTCCTGCTGTTCATCAGCAGCTGGAACGATTATTTCTGGCCGCTCCTCGTGACGACCAAGCTGGAGCATTCCACCATTCAGAAAGGTCTGCAAATGTTCATTTCATCGGATGCGAACATGTGGGGTCCTCTGATGGCGGCGACAACACTGGCAAGTCTGCCTGTTCTTATTCTCTATTTGATTTTGCAGCGGCAAATTATTGAATCCTTCGTTAAAGGCGGTTTGCGATGATGAATTCGATCACACCTACTCCAGAGCGAGTGATAAAGCTTCAAGGCGCCTACAATGTGCGCGATCTCGGCGGCTATGCTGCGGCGGACGGACGCATGACCCGGTGGGGGCAAGTGTACCGAGCGGACGGGCTTCATAAGCTGAGCGAGCTGGACCAGCAGGAGCTGATTGCGCGGGGATTGGCGAAAGTGGTGGACCTGCGCCACGATCGGGAGATCGAGGAAATGAAAGATGTATTTGCCGGATCGGACCGGGTGGCGTATCACCATGTCAGTCTGATCAACCCGACCTCCACGGCGAACTCTTCCATTCGCAGCTTGGGCGACATGTATGTCGGCATGCTGGAACAGGCCCATCCTTCCATTCGCGCCGTAATGGAACTGATCGCAGGCGAAGAGCAAAGAGCGGTCTTGTTCCACTGCACGGCCGGCAAGGACCGGACGGGCGTCATTTCCGGCTTGCTGCTCCAGCTCGCGGGCGTGCCGGATGACATCATCATCGAGGATTACGCGATGACGTCCGAATGCATCGCTCCGCTCATGGAGGAGCTTCGCGCAGGCCGCCCGGAGATGGTGCCGGCCGAGATGTACGAGAAGTTCCTGGGCTGCGACCGGGATAACATGTCGATGATGCTGGGGTATCTGCAGGAGGCTTACGGCGGCGCAGAGCGTTATTTGCTGTCGATCGGAGTAACCGAGGCGCAGGTGGCCTCCCTGAAGAGCAAGCTGCTGGGTCAGTAAGAAGGATAAAATCATGATAGCCGGCCCGCCGAGAAACCGCTCGGCGGGATTTTGGCTTTTACGCCGAAACGCGTGCTCCGGAGAGGCTCATCGTGGTCTAGGCGCCGGACCGCAGTCATAGCATGGATAATAGCAACGAAACGTTCCTCGGAAGCGGGAGGCGTATGAGATGAATACGGTCGGTAAGGCTATTCCAAGAATCGAATCGGACGATAAGGTCACCGGATTCGCGAAATACACGAACGATACGGAATCCCCGCGGCTGCTCCACGGCGTTCTGGTGACAAGTACCTATGCGCATGCCGAGCTGGAAGCGGTCGACATTGCGGAGGCGCTGCAGCTTCCCGGCGTGATCGCCGTGGTCACGGGAAAGGACAATCCGGTCCTTACGGGGACCGTCCTTGCCGACCGGCCGCCGCTGGCCGTCGGGAAGGTGCGGTATTTCGGCGAGCCCGTCGCCGTAGCGGTAGCGGAGAACGAGCATACTGCGGCGCTGGCGGCGGCGCTGGTTCGCGTCAAGTACAAGCCGCTCCCGGTGGTGAACTCGCCCCGTGACGCACTGCTGCCGGACGCCCCCTTGATTCATGAGAAGCTGGGCAGCTACGTCGTATACGGCGATGCGTATCCCGTTCCGGGCACCAATATCGGCAATCACGTCAAAATACGCAAGGGCGACATGCAAGCGGGCTGGGCCGCCAGCGAGATGATCGTCGAGGAGGAATTCGCTTTTGCTCCTTCGGATCATGCGGCGATGGAACCGCGCTGCTCGATCGCCGAGGCGATGCCCGGAGGCCAGATTCATATCGAGACTTCTACGCAGGATCCTTATATTATCAAGCGGCTGTTCGAAAGGTACTTTCACGTGGACGAGAAGAATGTGGTCGTTCACGTTCCGTTCGTAGGGGGAGGCTTCGGGGGCAAAGGCTCCATTCAGCTGGAATATATCGCATACCTTGCCTCCAAGGCATGTGGAGGCCGGCCGGTTAAGATCAATAATACGCGCGAGACGGATATGGTCAGCTCGCCTTGCCACATCGGCTTGCAAGCCAGGGTACGGCTCGGCGCAACCCGGGACGGAAGGCTGACAGCGGCGAAGTTCACCTTCTGGTTCGATACCGGCGGCTACACGGATCAAGGGGCGGTCGTTACCAAGGCGGGAGCCGTCAACTGCACGGGCCCGTACCGTATCGACAACGTCTGGTGCGATGCGCTGTGCGTTTATACGAATCATCCTTACGCCACGTCCTTCCGGGGCTTCGGGCATCCCGAAGCGCACTTTTGCATGGAGCGTACCTTGGATCTGCTTGCAAAGAGGCTGGGAATGAATCCGCTGGAGCTGAGGCAGCGCAATGCGATTGTGCCCGGAGATACGACGCCGACGCAGGCTCCGCTGAACCGCAGCAACATCGGAGATTTCCCCCGGTGTCTGTCCCGTTTGAAGGAGCTGATCCGCTGGGATGGGGGGCAAGTGCTGCGGGTGAGCGAGCACCGAATTCGGGCCAAGGGCATGGCGGGCGTCTGGAAGACATCCAGCGCGGCTATGGAATCGGGCGCGGGCGCGATCGTTACGTTCAATCATAACGGCTCCATGAACCTGAGCGTAGGCGCTGTCGAGCTCGGGCAGGGCAACCGTACGATTATGGGGCAGATACTGGCGGAGCGGATGACCGTTCCTGTCGAACAAGTTCATGTCAAAATCGAAGTGGATACGGCGGTTACCCCGGAGCATTGGAAGACGGTCGGGAGCACCAGCACGATGATGGTCGGCCGGGCGGTGCTCCATGCGGCAGCCGACGCCGAAGAGCAGCTGAAAGCGAATGCGGCGCTGGTGCTGAAGAGGTCCCCGGGCGAACTGGCGCTCATGCAGGGGAAAGTCGTCGTCCGCGCCGAGCCGGGCATCGGCTTGCCGTTCGCTGAGATTGCGGCAGGCTACAGGCGGCCGGACGGCAGCATGATAGGCGAGCCGGTGATCGGTCGCGGGCGATACATGATTCATCATTTAAGTCTGCTGGACCCCGAGACCGGCCGGGGGGTGCCGGGGCCGCAGTGGACCGTCGGGGCTCAGGCCGTAGAGATTGAGCTGGATACACGCGAGTTCACCTATCGCATCCTTCGGGCGGCATCCGTGTTCGATGCGGGGAAGGTGATCAACGAAGGGACGGCCAGAGGGCAAATCATGGGCGGAATGAGCATGGGCCTCAGCTTCGCCAGCCGGGAGACCTTTCAGTTCGACAAAGCCGGCGTCGTGCTGAACCCGCAGCTCCGCACCTATAAGCTCATTCGGTTCGGCGAGAACCCGGAATATCTCGTGGATTTCGTGGAAACGCCTTATGCGGAAGGCCCTTATGGAGCGCGCGGAATCGGGGAGTACGGCACGATCGGCATGGCCCCGGCCTTGGCCAACGCCTTGTCCTTGGCCGCCGGCGTGGAGCTGAACCGGCTGCCGCTGACCCCGGAGCTCATCTGGCGGTACAAAGGAGGTTCGCGGTGATTTCCTACGATTTCGAATATTGTAAGCCGTCTTCGGCCGAAGAGGCGGTCCGCCTGTTTCAACAGGCCGATTCGAGCGGCTTGAACCCGCTTTATTATTCCGGAGGCACTGAGTTCATCTCGATGGCCAGGCTGGACCGGCTCCGGACCGGGGCGGTGATCGACATCAAGGGGATTGCGGATTGCCGTCTCCTGGAAGCCAGGCAGGACCAGCTGGTCATCGGAGCCGCCATCCCCCTTACGACGATATCGGAATGGGGCATGTTCCCGCTGCTCGGTGAGTCGGCGCGGCATGTGGCAGACTATACGAACCGCAACAAAATTACGGTCGGCGGCAACCTGTGCGGTAAATTCATTTACCGCGAGGCGCTGCTGCCCTTCCTGCTGGCGGACAGCCGGGCGGTGCTGGCCGGTCCGGAGGGCAGGCGGACGATCCCTGTCATGCAAGTGTTTAACGGGGAGCCGCGTCTGGCCAAGGGGGAGCTTCTGTTACAGCTCCTCACGGACAGAAGCACAGTCCGGCTGCCTTTTTTCACGGTGAGAAAGACCAAGTTGGAAGTCATCGACTACCCAATCGTTCGGGTTGCCGCGCTCAGGGCACCAGAGGGCATTCGGGCCGCGTTCAGCGGGGTGAGCTCGATTCCTTTTCGGTCCATCCGGGTGGAGGAGGCGCTTAACGATACGTCGGTATCGATGGAGCATCGGATCGAGAATGCCATCCGTCTCTGGCCGGCGCCGATTCTTCGAGATATTCTGGCTTCCGCCGAATACCGGACGTTCGTTCTGCGCAATGCCTTGTCGGAAACGTTGACCGCATTAGGAGGGTGAGAGATGGCTATAAACGGATTCGTCAAAGGCGAGATCGAGCTGCTTGTCAATGGAAAGAGGCGGCGGGTCCGCGTCCGTTCCGCCGATACGCTGCTTCGCGTGCTGCGGGAGCAGCTGGGGCTGACCGGCGCCAAGGCCGGCTGCGAGAACGGGGACTGCGGCGCCTGCACCGTGCTGGTCGACAGCCGGCCGATCAAATCGTGCCTTATGCTCGGGGTCGAAGCCGTCGGCTGCAGTATCCGGACCGTTGAAGGGCTGCGCGATGCGCCGATTCAGAAGGCGTTCGCGGAGAACTTCGCGTTCCAATGCGGCTACTGCACGCCTGGGTTCATCATGCTGTGCCATGCCTTGAGCGAAAGCCGGCCGCAGGCAAGCGAAGAGGTCGTTGTCGAATGGCTGCAGTCGAACCTGTGCCGCTGCACCAGCTACCAAGAGATCCGGGCCGCCGTCCGCTCGGTTATCGGCGAATCGTAATGGATATAAGGAAAAGCGGCCTCGCGAACGGCACCCTGTCGGGACCGTTCGCGAGGCCGCGTATTTATTGGTGTTGATAAGAATTTATAAGTTTTCGTAGCTTATAGCTTCGCATCAACCTTGGTAAACGCGCTGGTTCTTGTAAGACAAGGACGGCGTAGCCGTTTATCCTGGGTTGATAAGAATTTATAAGTTTTCGTAGCTTATAGCTTCGCATCAACCTTGGTAAACGCGTTGGTCCTTGTAAGACAAGGACGGCCTAGCCGTTTATCCTGGCCTGCTAATTATTTCGTTTCAATAACGACAACGCCTTGCGCATTCTTGGTCAAGCTGACCCCAGGCAGGTTGTGAACCGCCGCCTGCGAGAGATAAGCGTGGCTGCTGGAGCTGACCCATACGGCCTTCTCCAAGGTTACGCCCGCTCCATCCGCCGACGCCTGATCGGAGTTCAGCTTCAGATCAACGCTATGGTTATTGTAAGCCAGCGTGACCGTCTTCGTATCCGGGTTGTAGGAGACGACCGCATTCAGGCTGCGCGCCAGATCCGTTACCGGAATCATCAGCTGCTTGTCTTTGTCGTAGAAGGCGTATTCGCCGATGATGGTTTGGGCCAGCGGCGCATTGTTGAACTGAACGGCGGCCGCGGTTCCATAAGGGTTCGTGTGTATTTGCTGCAGCGGGTACACATAAGGCGCAAAGTTCGGATGATCGAAATCGAACATGTCCGTGATATTGCTCACAGAAGCGTCCCGGCTGTTCAAAGCGTCCACGCCCCAGTTCCATTCGATAAATTTGAGAATGGAAGTGTGGTCATAGGTCGTATGGCTGACAAAGTTCATCTTGGAGTAAGGAGAGACGAGGATCATCGGAATCCGCGGGCCTGCGCCCGCCAGCCCGTCCGGGCTCGGCTGAAGCTGAGGCGGCGCCATGTGATCCCAGTAGCCCCCTGACTCGTCATAGGTGATGATAACCGCGGTGTCCTTCCAGTAATCCGTCCGCATCAGGTCATTGATGGTTTGAACGGAGAAGTCCTCCGCCGTCGGCGTGCTTTGGTTGCCGAGGCCGGGATGCTCGTCGTCGCCGTACGCCCCTTTTACGTAAGAAACGGCCGGAAGCGAACGGTTGTCCAGATCCTTCTTGAAGTCGTTATAATCCTTCAAATTGGATGCATAAGCGCCGGTATCGTAATTTTTGAAGTATTGGAACGGATTATGGTGCGACGAATACGTTTGGTCGGCGGCCGCGTAGCCTCCTTGATACCAAGACCAGCTGATGCCTTTGGCGCTGAGCTTGTCCCCGATGTTGGCGTAAGTCAGCGGCTCCCAGCGTTTGCCTCCGTCTCCGCCCAGCGGGCCGAATGCCGGAACCGGGTCGCCCTTGATGGCGTTCCCCGCGTTGCCGGATTGCGCCGCAACCAAATACAGGGCGCCGGGAGTGGAAGGGCCGAAGATGGGCTGGAAGAAATGATCGGCCATGCTGAAATGCTGCGCATACTGCCAGTAAGCCGGCAGCGCGTTGTAATCGTAATAGCCCATGGCGATGCGCCCCGTGCCCTTGGCATGGTTCTCGGAAGCCATGTAGAAGCCGTCCATCTTACCGCCGTTCACGGCTTTGGCCATATCGTCGAAGTTATGGTTGACGTCGGCCGTCTGCAGCTCTTCGTTCGAGAAGAGGAATGGAGCGACCTGCTTGCCGTTCTCGTCCAGGTTGTAGGAGCCTTGAGGAATGCCTTCGGCAGCCGGCGTGCCCGGCAGCGGACGGAAGCCCGGAGCGTTCGGATACGTGCCGAAGTAGTTATCGAATGAGCGGTTTTCCTGAAAAATCACGACCAGGTGCTTGACCGGGGATGCAGTTGCCGGCGAAGGGCTGTCCGCCGCGCGCGCGCTGGCATACGGGAAGAGCAATCCCAGGGTCAATGAAGCAAGAAGCGAATAATGAACCGTCTTTTTCATGCGTACCTCCTGGATCTATTATAGATTTGATCCCATCATAGATCGGTTCGATACGCGTTTCATTAGAGAAACTTAAAGGAATTTTAAAGAAAATGTAAAGGGAAAAACGCCCATCTTGTTCAAGAAACAAGGATGGGCTGGAGCTTGCCCAGAAACCCATGAAATAGAGAAATCTGCCTTGGTAATCCGGTGGGGTATCCCCTTCCGGCCGCTGTTGTTATCGGAAAATTTTCAATTAGTTCGCTTGTGCAGCGGTCATTTTCCGATAACAAAGGCGGACGCTATCGCTCCTACAGGGGATACCCCACCTACCACCTTTGCATTTTTCAACTTATCGGGTTTTCTCGTTAAAGGCCACCATGTTCAAGAAACAAGATGGGCTGGAAGAGTAACGGTAGCGGCCGTGCCTTCGCCCACCCGGCTGGCAATCGTCACGGTGCCGCCGTAGTTCTCCGCAAGCCGCTTGGCGATGGAAAGGCCGAGGCCCGTGCCTCCGCTCTCCCGGCTTCGGGCTTTATCGGCCCGGTAGAAGCGATCAAACAAATAAGGCAAATCCTTCTCCGCGATGCCTATCCCCCGGTCTTCAATCCGCACGATGGCGCGTCCTTCTTCATAAGCTCCCGTGAGCCGGATCTCCTTGCGGTGGGCCGAGTACTTGACTGCGTTGTCCAGAAGGATGAGCACGATCTGCTCCAAATGCTGCTGCAATATGACGGCCGTTACGCCCGACAATCCGGTCAGCTCCGTCTCGAACCGGAAGTCGGGATGCACGGCTGCGAAGCCGGCGACCGCCGGCGTCAGCGCCTCCGCGAGCTCGATTCTTTCTACATGCTCCGGAGGCCCCGCCTCCGCCCGGGACAAGTCAAGCAGCTCCCTCATGATCCCCTTCAACCGGCTGACCTGCTGGAGGGAGGTATACAGCGATTCGTCCAGAACGGCCGGGTCCCGCTTGCCCCACCGGTCCAGAAGCGACAGATGCCCTTCGATGATCGAAATGGGCGTCTTTAATTCGTGGGACGCATCCTCGACGAATTGCTTCTGCTGGCGGAACGAGGCTTCCACCCGGTCCATCAGACCGTTGAACAGTTTCGCCAGCCAGGACAGCTCGTCCCCGCTATCCGTCAACGCCACGCGTTCCTGCAAACCGTTCGCTTCGGCCCTGCGCATCGCCTCCGCCAGCCTTTGAACTGGGCGCAGCAGCTGACCGGCCAGCAGCCAGCCGCCGAGCCCGCTGACGACGACGGCGATCGCTCCGCCTGCAAGCATAACGACGAGCATGAGCCGGTTTAAGCGTCCGAACATGCTGAGGTTGCTCACAATCTCGATCGTGCCGGTAAACTGTCCGGTTCGGACCGGACTGCGCATGACGATGAGCAGGTTGTCTTCATGCGACGTATGCATCAGTCGTGTAGCGGCGGCCATTTCCTGAGGTACCCAGTCCTCGGGAATGCCGTCGCTGACGGAGAGCAGGATACTGCCGTCCGGACGAAGCAGCCGGATCCGCTGACCGTTCTGATTTACGGTCTCGATAAACCGCTGTTGTCCGTCCAACAGGACGGGGTCGTCGGTTAAGAGGCGCCCGGTAAAATGGTCCTGGAGCTGCAGCATCTCCTTACGGACCGACGTTTCCTCCACCTTCAGCATCCAGCTCTGCAGTACGAAGTACTGGACGAGGCTGTAGACGATGAAGAGCCCGAGAATCAACAGCGCCGCGGCAAGCAGCAGCTTCATCTTCAGCGCGGGTCGGGGGACAGCAAGCCGGATAGCCGTCCTCATTGCAGCTTATACCCTGTGCCGCGTACCGTGACGATGTAGCTGTTCTCTCCTTTGGGATGCAGCTTGCTTCGGAGGTAACTGATATAGACATCCACGACATTCGTCTCCACCTGAGTCTCGGTCCCCCAGATTTCGTCCAACAGCACGTCCCTTGCAACGACTTCTCCGGCATGCTGAAGGAACAGACGGAGGATATCGAATTCGCGCTTCGTTAAATCGACGAGCCGTTCTCCCTGATGCACCGTCATCGATTCGACGTCCATCCGGATGTCCCGGTAGACGAGCGGCGCTTCGGCGGGAGCGGCCTGTCCGCTTCTGCGGAGCATCGCCCGCATCCGGGCCAGCAATTCTCCGATGGCAAAAGGCTTAGGCAAATAATCGTCCGCACCGCATTCAAGGCCTAGTATGCGGTCCGTCACCGCGTCCCGGGCCGTAATCATGATGATCGGCGTCAGGTCTTGGCCCGTCCGGATCCTTCTGCACACATCGGTTCCGTCGATGCCAGGCAGCATGACATCCAGCAGGATCAAGTCCCACTCGCGTTCCATGGCCAGCTTCAGTCCCGATTCCCCGTCATATGCACAGGATACGGCAAAGCCTTCGTGTTTCAGCTCCAGCTCCATGAAACGGGCGAACGGTTTTTCATCTTCGACTAATAAGATTTCTTTCATTCAGGTATACGCTCCTCGGGTAAATTTACAAAACTCTCATGAAACCCGCCTTGACTTTGCTT
The DNA here is from genome assembly GCF_027533625.1 of Paenibacillus gyeongsangnamensis. GTDB lineage: Bacteria > Bacillota > Bacilli > Paenibacillales > NBRC-103111 > Paenibacillus_G > Paenibacillus_G gyeongsangnamensis. Next base: position 143,758 of record NZ_JAQAGZ010000009.1, read on the forward strand.
ATACTCATTTGTATCTCTCTGTATTTTAGCAGAAAGGAAGGTGCAAGGGCGATGAAACCCCATATACTGTTAATTGAGAAGGATCCTTGTATCGCTTCTCTCCTGTCCTATCCGCTGCAGCGGGAGGGCTACGAAATTCACTGCTCCGAACAGAAGCAATCCGGTTTAATAGAGGCTAAGCGCAAAATATATGATTTGATCGTTTATGACCTGGAAAACCCTGAAACCGAGGGGATGGAATTTTATCAAAAACTTAGGCAGCATCACATTCAGGCCCCGGTGGTGCTTCTTTCCGCGAACGCCAGCGAAGAATTTATTTCCGGCTGTTTGCGGATAGGGGCGGAGGACTGCATTATCAAGCCGTTTGGCGTAGAGCTCTTTCTGGCCCGGATTTACGCGGTGCTTCGCCGGTTCAAGGACATGCAGCATCTGCCGGTTCCGGAGCAGGAGGTCAGCCCGATCAACTTGGGCAGCTTGACCCTGTTCCCGGACAAATATGAAGCGACCTGCGACGGCCGGAGCCTCCAGCTGTCGGCCAAGGAATTCGAGCTGCTCCTCTATCTGGCCGAACGGAAGGGGGCGGTCGTTTCCCGCAATGAGCTCGCTACGGAATTCTGGGATACGACGAACCCGAAGAACTGCCGGAAGGTGGATGTCTATATGAGCAGCATCCGCAAGAAATTCGAGACGCTATCCGAGGTCAGCATCCAAGCGGTACGGGGGCGCGGCTATAAAATCGTAAACTAGCAGGATTGGAGAAAGGATGTCGAAATATAGTATAATAGGGGACGTATAGTCATTTTATAACGAAGGATTTGAGATGATGAACAGGAAACTGATAGTAATTTCGGTTGCTCTTATGTTATCCGTTAGTCCCTTGTCGGCTTATGCGGCAACCAGCTCAGGCAAGAGCAGTACGTCCGGTTCGTCCAGCTCGGTAAGCCGAAGCAGCTCGACGCCGTCATCATCCACGTCGGCGCCTTCGACGTCCTCCCGTTCGGGATCGTTCTCGACGAACCCGAACGCTTCGAAGCCTTCCAGTCCGGCAACGAACAGCACGACTTCACCCGATTCCTCCGCGACGCCGTCTTCGGGGTTCAGCGGCGGGGCCAGCGGCAAGACGGCGCCAAGCGGCGCTTCATCCGGTCCGGCGAGCAGCAGCTCTTCCGGCTTCAGCGGCGGAGCGTCCAATAAAACCACCGTACCCGGCACGTCCGGGAACACGAACGGCTCGAGCTCGGTAAGCAAGGACGGGACGACCTACAGCACCGGGTTCCAGAGGTCCAGCGTACCCGACGGCAGCAAAGTGAATCCGAGTACGGGAAGAAGCTATTACGGGGGCAGCACGTACTACAATCAAGTACCGCCCAATGTAAAGCCGCGCAGCAGCTTCTGGCCTGCCGTCGGCGCCTTTGCCGCAGGAACGTTCCTGGGCTCCATGCTGCATCCGATGGGCGGTTATTATCCGGCGGCCGGCGGAGGCTACGTTCACCAGTCTTTCTCTTTCCTGTCGCTTCTGTTTGATTTAGCATTAGCGGCCTTTGTCATTTGGCTTATCGTCGTAGTGTTTAGATCCTTGAGAGGAAGAAGAGCATGAGAATTTTATTTGACGAGCAGGATTTGTTCGATTCCGTATGCGTCGGCATTGCGTCGCGCGTGAACCGGGGAAGGGTTGAGGGAAGCGAGCCCCATCACGTTCATGACCTGAAGCTTTATTTTGACGAGCATAAAGGGTTCTCGGCCAGAGGCAGATTCAATTACCAGGAATATTATATGAATCAGCAGGAGCTGATTGATGCCGTGGCCCTGTATATGTCCTCTTACTATTCATACGATTCCGACCGGCTGCTGATCAACCTTTCCTGGGATGAAGCGACCCGGATTTTCAGCGCGGAGATTGTTGTTCAACGCTAGCATACGCCCGGGAACAGGCGGCTAGTATTCAACTTGGAGGCATCGTGACATGATTAGACCCGCAGCCCCCGGGGACGCGGAACAAGTGATTCCCTTGCTGTACGAAGCGATCGGGGACATCGCCCATCTGCTCAGCGGCACGGAGGACTTCGAACGCACGATGGAGGTGCTGACCTCCTTCTATCATCTGCCGGGTAACAGGATCAGCTATGAGAACGCGATAGTTGAAGAGACGGAAGGAATGCCGGTCGGCTTTGCCTTGTTCTATGACGGAAGCCGTATGGGGGCGCTGGATGAGCCGTTGCTGGGGCGATTGCGTTCCTGCGCCGCCGACCCGAACGCGGTGGACCGTTTCCCGAAGGAAGCGCGCGACGATGAGTTTTACCTGGATTCGCTCGCTGTGAGCGAGGCATGCCGCGGCCAAGGAGTAGGCGGCAGGTTGCTGCGGGCCTTCGAGGGCGAGGCGGCAGCCCGCGGCCATAATTGGGCGGCGTTGATCGTGGAGCAGAGCAATGACAAGGCAAGGCGGTTCTATGTTTCTTTGGGCTACGAGAAGGACGGCGAGCTAGACGTGGCCGGCCATCGGTACGATCACATGCGCAAGCCGGTATCCCGGCAGGAAAAATAGGAAAGCGGCCCGATTCATGGGCCGCTTTTCTGCATTTTTAAAAGGATTTGGCGAGCTCCCGCGCTTTGGCGATCGCATCTTCTTTGATGCTTTGGGCCTTGTCCGGGAATTGGTTATGGCCTTCTACGAACAGCCCTTGGAAGGACGGAACGCCGAAGAAGCTCATGATGGCGCTCAAATACCGGTGCCCCATCTCCATGTCCGCTGCGGGGCCGTGAGAGTAAATGCCGCCGCGGGCTTGGATGTGCAGCGCCTTTTTGTCCGTTAACAGACCGACCGGGCCGTTCTCGGTGTAACGGAACGTTTTGCCTGCCGTACAAATCGAGTCGATATAAGCCTTCATGAGCGGAGGGAAGGAAAAGTTCCACATCGGCGTGACGAACACATACTTGTTCGCAGCTACGAATTGATCCGTCAGCTCGCTGAGGCGGCTGACCTTCGCTTGCTCATCCTGCGATAGCGCCGAGAAGTCCTGACCGCTCCGCAGCTTGCCCCATCCGCTGAAGATGTCGGCGTCGATATGCGGAATGTTCGTTTTGTACAAATCGAGCGGAATGACTTCATCGTTCGGATGGGCTTCGCGGTAAGCATCAATAAAAGCTTTGCCGACGGCCATGCTGAAGGAGGTTGTGTGATCATGCGGATGCGCCGTAATGTACAACAAATCAGCCATAAGAACAATCCCTTCTATAAGAGGTTTGATTGGAATTCGGAAAGAGGTTTGATTGGAATTCGGACCTCTGTAGGATGTGTCTTACCAGGCTTAATTATTACGGCCTCAGCTTTGCTCTTTCTATCCAGCCGAATCCGGCTTCTTCCGAGGCTGTCTTCTTTTTCCGGACAATGCCGCATATGCTCTAACGAACAGGCTGTCTTAATCCGTAGAAATGGAATTTCTTGGAGCGGAGAGTTGATCCCAGATCAAGCCTGGAGGAGGGAAACGGTTGCTGAAGCGCAGATGGAGAAGCAGCCCCGCGGGCAAGACGAAGCTGAAGAGATATGTGCTGATCGGACTGCTGATCGGCTTTCTGTTCGTGCTGCAAACGTACTTGTACATGGAGAAAAATTTGAAGCAGCCCTTGGTGAGCCTTGCCAAAATCCGTTTGAAGCAAATCGCCACCCAAACCATTAATACGGCCGTGTCGGAGCAAGTCGCGCGAAATACGAATCTGGATAAAATGATTGATTGGCGCATGGATAAAAATGGAAAGACGGCCGGCTTCGTGCTCAATCCGACGGAGCAAATGCGGATCACGTCCGATACGATCGGAACCGTGGAACGCCAGATGAAGCAGCTTCAATCGATTCCGGAGCATATTCCGCTCGGCCAAGCGATGAACAGCCCGATTCTCGCTTCGTTCGGTCCCGACATCCCGATCAAGCTCGTTCCCGCGGGAGCGGCCAAGGTCGATCTGGGCACGCGGTATCAGAATGCCGGAATTAATATGATCTTGGTTGAAGTGTACATCCGGATCACGATCGAGGTCTCGGTCATCATTCCGTTCGACTCCGAGCCGGAGGTCGTAGAGACGGAGCTGCCCGTGTCCTACGCGCTTGTGGTGGGGGATGTGCCGACGTATTATTTCGACGGCAAAGGCAATCCGGTCGGGCAGAACGGCCCGCCGCCCGGTGTAGCCCTGCCCGGCGCGCTGCAGAAGCCGCAGGCGGCGTCGAAGTGAAGCGGATAGCGGAAATCCGGAAGCGGGAACAAGCCCAAGGCGGAAGCGCCTTTGGGCTTGTTTTTGTAAACTACAGCTTCGCATCAACCTTGGTAAACGCGCTGGTCCTTGTAAAACAAGGAGGGCGCAGCCGTTTATCCTGGACAGCATTATTTTTTGCGGCGAAGCCTTTCTTCACGCTCCCACTTGCGCAGGTAAGGATACGGGTCGAACGACCAATCGGTCAATCCGTTATCCCGGTACAAACCGTAATGAAGGTGAGGCGGGAACTTCCCGGACGTTCCCGGCTTGCCATAGCCGGAGCTTCCGACCCAGCCGATGACTTGTCCGGGCTTCACAATGTCCCCTTGCTTCACTTCCTTCTTATTGAAGCCCGATAAATGGGCGTAATAGTGGTACACGTTGTTTAAATCGCGGATGCCGATCCGCCAGCCTCCGTAGGGATTCCACCCCATAATCTCGATGATCCCGTAAGCGGCGCTGCGAACGGGCACGCCGTAGCTTGCGAACAGATCGGTTCCTTCATGGATCCGATGGCCGCCCCAGCCCCGGCTTGCGCCCCATGTGTCCCTGTACGTATAGTCGGAGCCCAGCGGCATGACAAAACTGTGCTCGTGCAAATCCAGCGTATCGAATTTGGCGTAAATTTTGGCAAATTGCTCGATCCGCTGAACGCTGCGCGTATTTTGGTAATAGTCCCACAGTCCGATCCGCATATCCTCCGCCGAGCTTCCCTTGTGCTGCAAATAAGCGGCCATGGAGTACAAGCGGTCGATGTCGTTGCGCCGGTCGGCCAGTCCGTCGCCGTCGCCGTCTTGCCCGAAGCCTCCGAACACCCGGATGCTCTGGATATTGGTATCCTCATGGTCGGGGTTCAGCATGCCTCCCCATTGGAGGTCGGTATATTGAATCGCGATGCGCCCGACCTCAACCGGCCGTTTCTTGGCCAGCTGAAGGGTGCGCTCATATTGGTCGATCGCCGCCAGCTCATACCAAGGGATGCCGGTCAAGGCGCTCACTTTGTCGAACAGGTCCTTGCGCTCCGCGAAGACGGCTTTCATGCCGCCGGCACTGCTCTGGCCGGAGGGTGCCGGAGTGGAGACGGGTGCTGCTGCTGAAGCGAAGCTGGGGGAAGGCCGTACGGCGATGCTGCTCATGAGCAGGCTGCCGCACAGCGCGGCGGCTAACGTCCGTGACGGGAAAGCGGCCATACGTTTGCTACCTCCTTGGCATCGGGTATCCTAACGTTATTCTGGTACATTTACGGATTGAGTATAGCTTGCACGGAGGAATGGCTTTTTATCCCGGTTCATCTTTGATATCATCGAAGGAAAGGGGGGAAGGCTATGGCTTTTGAGCATCGCGTGGAGCATGTCGATGAGAGCATGCTGATCATTCAAGCGAATCTGGACGATATGAATCCGGAGCACACTTCATATATTACGGATCTGCTGTTCGAGCAGGGAGCCAACGATGTGTATTGGATTCCGATAATTATGAAAAAGGGCCGTCCCGGCGTCATGCTGAACGTCCTGATCGAGGAATCGGCGGCGGAGCGGATGGAAGGCATTATATTCAGGGAAACGACGACGCTGGGCCTGCGCTATGTCCGGGCAACCTGTCACCGGCTGGGCCGCGAATTTTATAGCGTAGATACACCCTGGGGGCCGATTCATGTCAAGGCAGGGTTTCATGGCGGAGAGCTGGTGCAGTTCGCGCCGGAGTTCAAGGAATGCGAGCAGGCCGCCAAAAGCTACGGCATACCGCTCAAGCAGGTGTATGACGATGTGCGGAGCCGGTTCCTGCAAAGCCGGAACGGAAAGCGCGAACAATAAGACAAAGCCCGGACAGGCAGCGAATGCCTGATCGGGCTTTGTCGTTTCGAGCCTTGATTGGCTAGTGCGAATGGTTCGAGCCGTGGGACTTTGGATGCGCGCCGTCTTGATGATCATGCACGTGGATATGCGTTTCGGCGCGGTCATGATGCGCATGTTCATGATCGTGGTCGTGATCATGATGATGGTCGTGATGCGCATGGTCATGATCATGATGATGGTCGTGATCATGGTCATGGTCGTGATGATGGTCGTGATCATTGTCGTGATTGTGTTTGTGAGGATGCTCGTGCGAATGAGAATGCGTATGACCGCCGTGCGTATGGCTGTGAACGTGCTCACCATGGGCATGCGGATGCTCGTGCGCGTGACCATGGTGATGGTGATGATCCTCGTGCTCATGATGATGATGGTGAGCGTGTCCGTGCTCGTGAGCAACCGTCTCATGATGAACGTGATATTTGTTTATAAAAGGATCCGCCTGCCCGATGACCGCGCGCAGCACGTTCGGCTGGTTCGGCAGGTCGCGGGTACCTGCGCCGTAGCCGATTGCTTCGACGATCATCGGCGGAAGGCCTTTGGCGAATTCGTCGACCAGTCCGGACACAATGCCCGCGCCGGTCGGCGTCGTCATCTCCATGGAGTACGGCGTCGGCGCGATCGGCAGGCCCTTCATCATTTCCAGCGTCGCGGGAGCGGGTACGGGATAAATTCCGTGATCGCAATGAACGGTTCCGGAACCGAGCGGCACGGGGGACGCGATGATTTTCTCGATGCGCAGCGAGTCGACGGCAAGCGCAACGCCGACTACATCGGCGATCGAATCGATTGCGCCGACTTCATGGAAGTGCACTTGTTCTATCGGTATGTTATGTATTTTTGCTTCAGCTGCGCCGATTTTGTCGAAGATGGCCAAGCTGAGCTTCACGACGCGCTCGTTGAAGCCTGCTTTTGATATACGGTCTACGATTTCGGAATAATGACGGTGATGGACAGGCGGGTGGTCGGGATCCGTGAGCACATCCAGCTTCAATGAAGAGATGCCCCGCTTGTTCACCTGCTTCCACTCCAGCGTGAACGGCTCGATGCCGAGCTTGGCCAATTCCTCTTCGATATAATCGCGATCCGCGCCTGCGTCTACCAAAGCACCGAGTGTCATATCTCCGCTGATGCCGGAGAAGCAATCCAGGTATAAGATTTTCATTGTTCATCCCTCTTTAGGCGGTTTTTGTGAATGAGCGCCGCATTATAGCCGGCGCCGAAGCCGTTGTCGATATTGACGACCGAGATACCCGGAGCACAGGCGTTCAGCATGGACAGGAGGGCCGCAATGCCCTGGAAGCTGGCGCCGTAGCCGATGCTGGTCGGCACTGCGATGACAGGCACGGAGACGAGTCCGCCGAGGACGCTCGCGAGCGCGCCTTCCATGCCGGCGGCGACGACGATGGCGTTCGCGCCGCGGATGACGGGCAGACGGCGGAACAGCCGGTGAATGCCCGCGACGCCGACGTCGAAGACGCGTTCCACTCGGCAGCCCATACTCTCGGCCGTGACGGCGGCTTCCTCAGCGACAGGCACGTCCGAGGTGCCGGCGCAGACGACGGCGATGTAGCCGTCATCCGTTGCGGGAGCCGCGAGGCCGGGGCGCAGCCAGAGCACCGCGCGCGCGTCGGGGCGGTATTCCGCCGCAGGCACCTGTTTCAGCACGTAAGCGGCCTTGTCGGGGCTGACACGGGTAGCGAGCACGCGGTCCGTGTGGTTCATTAGCCGTTGGAAGATGGCGGCGATTTGCTCAGCGGTCTTGCCTTCTCCGAAGATGACCTCGGGGAAGCCGGTCCGCGCGGCGCGGTCCACATCGAGCTGCGCGTAGCCCAGCGTATCGTCGATCCGCTGCACCGGCTGCGGAACGGTTGCCTGAGCCGCAGCCTGAGACGGCGCTTGCTGCTGCTGAACCTCCAGCAGCAGCCTTTTCGCTTCCGAAATGTCCATTTCTCCGCTTCGGACCCTTTTTAAAATATTATCCACGTTGATCATTAGCCGATAGATCCTCCGGTTGCCAGGCATAAATTCGTGATTGTTCAGTCATTGCACACGTATTTAAGTTTACCACAAATTCAATCGAATGTGGATTGTTACGGTAATCATGATATAATAGCTTCTAACAGACTGTCATGTGTAACTTCCAGAGAAAGAGGTGCCGATCTTGGCGACCCAACCTATAGAACGCAAGCCGGAATGGCTCAAAATCAAATTGACCACAGGGGAAAATTACAAAGAGCTTAAAAATATGATGCGGACCAAGACATTGCATACCGTATGCGAGGAGGCTAAATGCCCGAATATTCATGAATGCTGGGCCAATCGGACCGCAACGTTCATGATTCTCGGGGATATTTGCACCCGGGCGTGCCGCTTTTGCGCGGTGAAGACGGGGCTTCCGACGGAGCTCGATTGGCAGGAGCCGGAACGGGTGGCCGAAGCGGCGGAGCAAATGAACCTGCGCCACGTGGTCGTCACGTCGGTGGCACGGGACGATCTGCAGGATGGGGGCGCGGCGATTTTTGCCGCCACGATCCGGGCGATCCGCAAACGGCTGCCGATGGCGAGCGTGGAAGTGCTGATTCCCGATTTTCAAGGCGATCAGGCTTCTCTGCAGGTCGTGCTGGATGCAAAGCCGGATATCATGAACCACAATATCGAGACGGTTGAGCGGCTGTCCGACCGGGTCCGGTCCAAAGCGAAGTACCGCCGTTCGCTCGAGCTGCTGCAGCGTTCCAAGCGGCTGGCGCCCGGCATCCCGACCAAATCGAGCATCATGCTCGGCGTGGGCGAGGATTGGAGCGACATTTTGCAGACGATGGACGACTTGCGCGAGGTGGATTGCGATATTATGACGATCGGTCAGTACCTGCAGCCGAGTCTGCAGCATCTTCCGGTCAAGGCTTACTATACCCCTGAGCAGTTCGCGACGTTGAAGGAAGAAGGCATGAAGCGGGGCTTCCGCCATGTCGAGTCGGGGCCATTGGTTCGCAGCTCGTATCATGCCCATGAGCAGGTACAATCGGCACACCAGTCGTAACAGTAGAGGAGGCGGGCCGGCGTGATTCATATTGCAGGCAGGACCTACGAAGTCATTATTGATCATAAGAACGGATGGAAGGCGGAGGCTTTCCGGGACCGCTACAGCGAGGTGCTCGAGCGCTACGATTATATCGTGGGCGATTGGGGATACAACCAGCTTAGGCTTCGGGGCTTCTTCAAGGAATCGCACCCGAAGGCGACGAAGGATTCGTCCATTGCGACGGTGCAGGACTACTTGAACGAGTACTGCAATTTCGGCTGCGCTTATTTTGTTATCGAGAAGCAGGCGAATAAGCTTCCTGTGCAGCCGGGCGACGAGCTGCTCGATGCGGGAGAAGCCGCCGGGCAGGCGGGTGGAGAGGCTGCACAGGGACAAGATCAGCCGGCAGCGCAGCGCTATGAGCAGCAGAACCGGTACGAGCCCTCGCGGCAGCACGAGCAGGCGCCGCGTAACGAGCGCCGGCTGGAGCGGCTGGAGCGCCTGCAGCAGGAGCGTGAGGCGCAGGATCTGCGCCAGGAGCGGCAGGAGCGCGGCGAACGCCAGGAGCGTGGCGAGCGCCGGGAGCAGGGGCACCAGGCCCGGAATGAGCAGGGCCAGCGTCAAGGCCAGCGTGGCGGGCAGGGCGGCGGACGCCGCGAGCAAGGGGGCCCGCGCAACGAGCAGCGCGGTGAGCACGGGCAGCCGCGGCAGGAGCGCGGGCCGCGCCATGAGCAGGGCGGAGGCGGCAGCCATCCGGGCCAGCGCGGCGGACAAGGCCGGCAGCACCACGCCAAGGGCCAGCATGGCAGCCACGGCTCCAAGCAGAAGCAGCACTCGTCCTCCAACTCGGATGCGCGATAAGCGACGAAAAAAAGCATCCGTCAACCGTATGTAAATACCGGTTGGCGGGTGCTTTTTGCGCAGCTTGGCTTTCGGTGCTGTGCCAGCGTACGTTATTTCGCAAACGAGTCTGGCGGGCGGGCGTTAGTGAACCTGGATTCACTACAAAGTGAGCCCAGGTTCATTAACGAAGCCAAGCACGCTGCAAAACGAGCCGTAGTGAACTTGGCTACTCTACTAGCGAACCTAGGTTCGCTCGAATGACACTATAGTTCACTAACGGCTGGGAAAAGGGACCAACAGCTTCGTTTAGTGAACCCGGATTCACAACAAGTGAACCCAGGTTCATTAACGAAGCCAGGCAAGCTGTAAAACAAGCCGTAGTGAACTTGGCTGCTCTATTAGCGAATCTAGGTTCGCTCGAATGACACTAAAGTTCACTAACAGCTGGGAAAAGGGACCAACAGCTTCGTTAGTGAACCTAGATTCATTACAAAGTGAGCCTAGGTTCATTATCGAAACATGGTGCACTGCAAAACAAGCCGTAGTGGACTTGGTTACTCTACTAGTGAATCTAGGTTCGCTCGAATGACGCTATCGTTCAATAACGGCTGGGAAAAGAGAGCAACAGCTTCGTTAGTGAACCCGGATTCACAACAAGTGAACCCAGGTTCATTAACGAAGCCAGGCAAGCTGTAAAACAAGCCGTAGTGAACTTGGCTGCTCTACTAGCGAATCTTGGTTCGCTCGAATGACACTAAAGTTCACTAACAGCTGGGAAAAGTTGGTGAACCTGACTTCACTACAAAGGCTCAGCCCATGTCATACCCGATGAACGCCTCGCGGACGCGGCTCCAGAACGGGAACGGACGGAAGCGGGCGAACTTCACCTTTTTGCCGGCGGCGACCAGGCTGCGGATTGAGATAATGTCATTGCGCTGCATATACAAATGATCGAGCGATAGCATGATGTTCTGCTGCGCACGCGGATAAATGTCGCAATGGTGATGCTTCGGCAGCAGGATCGGCGAGCCGAGCGTCCGGAAGACGCGGTTGTTGATCGATGCGATCTCCGCAATTTGAATGGCATCGAGCGATGGATGGACGATGGCGCCGCCCAAGCTCTTGTTGTAGGCGGTGCTGCCGGATGGCGTCGAGATGCAGATGCCGTCGCCCCGGAACGTCTCAAGCAGCTCGTCGTTGATATGCAGCTGCGCCACCAGCGTCGCATCCACGCCCTTGAGCGTGAATTCATTGAGTGCAAGCTCCGTTTCGATCCCTTGAGGGGTCGTAATCTGAATCTCTACCAGCGGGTATTTCACCACGCGGAGATCGTTCTGCTGAGCGCTTTCGCCCATGAGCTGCGCCAGCAGCTCCACTTCGTCCGGCTTCCAATCGGCAAAGAAACCGAGCCGGCCCGTATGGATGCCGACGAAAGCGGTCGTTTCCAGAAAGTCCTTATAACGGTGAAACGCATGCAGCAGCGTCCCGTCCCCGCCGATGGACAGCACGATGTCCGGAGCATCCTCGTCCAGCATCAAGCCTTGCTTTTGTATGAGCGTATGAAACGTATTCATTAATCCGATCGATATTTCATCGCCGCGGTGCACCACATTGTATTTCAAACGGTTGTCCTCCTCGTCTTAGACGCGCTCATGGCTTTCATGGCTTCTCCTGCTTCTCATGAAAGGCTTGGCAAAACTCGTCAATTCCCTTCACAACGCTTTCCGGCGGATGATCAAATCGTACGGCGACCCGGTACGCATCGCTGCCGAAGAGCTCGACCCGGATGACCTCGCCGTAAACCGTGATTTTATGCTCCACGCCGGGAAGCACGAAGGAGATCTCCAGAAACAGCGGACACAAAATGCGTGTGGACGATAAAAAGGAGATGCCCCCGGCCGATACATCCAGCATTTGTCCCGAGAACACGATGCCCTGGTGAGTCGTAGGTCCCCTCACCCCGACAATCCGGCAGGTGACCGGCGTGCGGGTAGGCGGACAGACGCGGCTGTAGCGCCGATGCTGCTTCATGCTGAGCGCCTTGGGAGCGGTCAGCTTCAGGGTGCAGACATTCCGTTTCGCTTCCAGCTGCAGCAAATCGATGAGAGCATAATACAGCATACCCTGCTCTTTGAAGGAAAATTCAACAAAATGAACGTGATGCAGCTTCTCGAGCGGATGAATGGAAGGATACTCCATCGACAGCGTGAGCTCCTGAAGATCAGCCTTCTCGATCCGGAAGGAGTCCTCATAGCAAAAAGGCTGCCCCTCCTTCGTCTCTCCGATGAAAATGAGGCTGCAGCGGTTATGCGGAGCTACGCTCCCTTGGGTTAGTGCTTGTTCCCATTCCATTACGCATCACCATGTTTGTACGTTATCGCTGACAGGAAGCATCAGGTGCCTTCATCATATCATGATTGCGTTCACGGGACAAAGGGGAAAATGCCGAAAGCCTGCGCCTCGGCAGGACCGAAAGGGCAGGAGCCTTCGAGCTAGAAGGAAAAACGGGCGAGCCCGGGGGGACGATAGCATCTGTTTATCCGGCATCGAATGGGGGACGTTCGGCCTCCTCCAACGGACCGGGGGAGCGAATAATGAGACATACGGCCGTCAGCACGAACAACAGCCACAGCGCCATGCAGCCTTCCTGAAACGAGGGTAGAAGCATCATAGCAATCAACGAATCGATCGGCATCGCCAAGAATCCTTTCTTGTGAGACGGGACGAAAGGTTTTCGTCCTGATGATCTTAGCTTAACTTGAGATTCTGAAGCCGATCGGAAGAAAAAATTAAAGAAAACCTGAAGAAACAGCTCAAGTAACGAGCGAAGGGAGGCCATGCCCCAATTAAAAAGGCCGGCCAGTACCGCTGGCCGGCCTCACGTGTTCTTTTTACCAGGTAGTAACCAAGGGAAGCTCGAAGCGGCGCGCAAAGTTCGCGCTCACCGGATGGACGCGCAGACTGAAGTACGATCCGTGCTTCAAATGTGCCGGAACGGCAGTACGGTACACTACCGTGTTATCGTCCAGATGCCTCAAGGGCTCCATCTCCACAATGACCTGATGCCAGCCTTCCTCCTGCTCCTTATAATAGATCAGCTCCACGGCGACATCCTTGAACCATACCGGACCGAACCGGACCGTGGCGTTCACTTCCTTCAGCGCCTCGCCTGCGCTTCCCGTGCTCCGGGCGCCGTTATCGTTCACTTCGGTGATCTTCACCCGGTGCCAGTTGTCCAGAATAAAGCGCTTGTAATCGGCAACCTTCGTCGCTTCCTCGTAGTTGTTCGCCACAAACTTCTGGGTCCGTTTCAGCGACGGCACGTAAGCGGCGTTGACGTAATCCATGACCATCCGGTCCGTATTAAACAGCGGCGCGAGCGTTTGAATGGACCGCTTCATGCGGGCCACCCACTGACTTGGCAGGGCGCCTTGATTATAATAAACCGGTACGATTTCCTGCTCCAGCACCCGATAAATGGATTCGGTGTTTTCCCGTTCCTGTGACTCCCAGTCAGCCTCGTTGCGCCCTTCGATCGCCCAGCCGTTGCTGCCGTCGTAGCCTTCCTCCCACCAGCCGTCGAGCACACTGAAGTTGATAACGCCGTTCAAGGCCGCCTTCTGGCCGCTCGTGCCGCTTGCCTCATAGGGCCGGCGGGGGTTGTTCAGCCAGACGTCGACGCCTTGGACGAGGCAGCGCGCAAGATTCATGTCGTAATTTTCCAGAAGCACGATCTTGCCGCGGAACCGGTCCTGCTGAGATACCCTGTAAATCTCGCGGATAAGCTCCTGTCCGGGCTGATCGGCGGGATGAGCCTTGCCGGCGAAAATAAACTGAACGGGACGGTTCGGATCGTTGATGAGCCGGTCAAGCCGCGATAAATCGCTGAAGATCAGATTCGCCCGCTTGTACGTAGCAAACCGTCTGGCGAAGCCGATCGTTAACTTCTTCGGATCCAAATAATCGCGGACCTCCTCGATCCGTTCCGCAGGCAGGCTGTTGCGGCGCCGCTGCTCGCGGAGGTTGGCGCGGGCGATTTTGACCATCCGCTCCTTCAGCTCCATATGCACCGACCAGAGCGACTCGGCGGGGATGAGGCCGATCGATTTCCAGGCGTCGGCATTCGCCTGATTCGACTTCCACGTGCCGGGGAGGAAGCGGCTGTAGAGCTCTTTCAGCTCCGGCGCCAGCCAGGTGGGCAGATGGACGCCGTTCGTCACATGTCCGATCGGCACTTCCTGCACGTCGATGCCCCCGTGAAACTCGCGGAACATATCCCGCGACACCTGCCCGTGCAGCTTGCTGACACCGTTGCGGATCGCCGCCGTGTTCAGCGCGAGGTAGGTCATATTGAACAACTGCTTGCGCACGTCCAGGCCGAGCCGCAGAAAATCCTGCTTATGCTGGCTATAGGACGTGACCAGGCCGCTGAAATAATACTCGAGCATCTGCAGCGGGAACGCGTCGTGGCCGGCCGGCACCGGCGTATGCGTGGTGAAGACCGTGCTCGAGCGGATCACCTCCAGGGCGACATGGAAGCGGAGCCCTTTATCCAGCTGCTCGCGGATGCGCTCCAGCGTCAGGAAGGCGGCGTGCCCTTCATTGATATGATAGGCTCCCGTAGCTAAGCCCAGCGCACGGAGGACGCGTACGCCGCCGACGCCGAGCAGCACCTCCTGAGCGATGCGCGTATCCTGGTTGCCCCCATACAGCTGGGCGGTCAGTTCCCGGTCCCATTGGCTGTTCGTTTCAAGATCGGCATCGAGCAGATACACCGGGATACGCCCCACCTGGACCTGCCAAACCTTGACCTGCACCTGCCGGTCCGCGAGCGGTACGTCGACGAACAGCTCCCGAGGCTCGGCTGGCTCGCCATCTCCGGAAGGCGGCGGGATCAAATAAGCCGGAAAGATCGGCAGCTTGGCGAAATCGTAGGATAAGGCTTCGGCGCGCTGGCTGCCGTGCTCGTCGATTTTTTGCGTGAAATAGCCCCGTTTATATAACAATCCGACCCCGACAAGGGGCAGTCCCAAATCGCTCGCGGATTTGCAATGATCCCCCGCCAACACGCCTAGTCCTCCCGAGTAGATGGGCAGCGATTCGTGAAAGCCGAATTCCGCGGAGAAATAAGCGATGACGTTGCCGGTATGCTGCGGGTAGTTCCGCTCGAACCAGGACGGTTCCTTCCGGTAAGCTTCCCAGCTCGAGAGAACCTCCTCGTAATGACGGAGAAAATCCTCATCCTGCGCCAAATCTTGCAGCCGGTCAGGTTCGGCTTCCGTAAGCAGGCGAACGGGATTGTGCTGAACCTGATCCCAGCGCTTCGGATCGATCCGGGCAAAGAGCGCAAGAGCGCTCTCGTTCCAGCTGTACCACAGGTTGCAGGAGAGCTCCGCCAATCGCCCGATCGCTGGGGGAAGCGCGATTTGTTTAGGATTGAACATGGTATGCATATCTTCACCTCTATGATTCCTTAAGATAACGAACCGGTAACTCCTTGTAGTATCTTATGAACGAATAGCCTTCATACATCTTTTACCTGCCAGGAAAAGGATAGTTATGAGCAGCAGCAACCCTGTCATAGCGGAGAAGGTCCAGCCTGCGGCCGGAAGCGTGTAGTGCAGCAGCGTGGACAGCGGACGATTCATATCGGGCAGCGGAATAAGCGGCGCCAGCGAGCTTTGGACCGGGGCCAACGGCTCCCACAAGACGAACACCAGCAGCGCTCCCAGTAATGCATGAAGGAATCGCGCCGCGGCGAAGGGCCAATACCGGAGGCTGGTGTGATGAAGCAGGCTGACAACCTGCGCATGCACGGATAAACCGCCCCAGGAGAGCACCCAAGCGGCGATCGCCGTCTTGAACAGGAGCGAGGCGCCTTCGGCCCCTCCAGCCGCTTTCGCACCGAGCGTCACCTCGAAGAAGCCGGTCGCCACCGCCTGCGAAAGAGAAGCGGGTATTCCGAAAAAGTTTAATACCGCATCTATGGATATGTAAAAGAACGCCATGATATGTGCGGAAGCGAGCACTTCCATAACGACGGCGAAAAAAACGACGAGTCCTCCGACCATGAACACGAGCTGCAGTCCCGAGCCGACGGCCTGCTGCAGCATCGTTCCGAGCGCTCTCCCGTCCTTCAGCCGGGCGGCATGCATGGACTCGAACGCCCGCTTCCAGATGCCAGAGCCCTCAGCCTTATCGGCAGGGTGAGCCGGCACGAGGTCCTTCTTTCCCTTATTACCCGGAGAGCGAACCCCGTGAAACCGCATTAGGAGGCCTATGAGGACGGCCGATCCGTAATGGGCCGCTCCGAGCACCACCGCCAGGGCGGGGTTATGGAAGAAGCCGACCGATACCGCCCCGATGAGGAAGATGGGGTCGGAGGAGGTCGTGAAGGCTACGAGCCGTTCGCCTTCCTCGCGATTCACGAGCCCTTGATCCCATAGCTGGGAGGTGAGACGGGCCCCGATCGGGTAGCCGGAAGCGAAGCCCATCGCCATGACGAAGCCGCCGATGCCGGGAATGCGAAACAGCGGACGCATGAGCGGATCCAGCAGCGTGCCGAAGAAATGAACGAGTCCGACGCCGAGCATCATCTCGGAGATGACAAAGAACGGGAATAAGGCGGGGAACAGCACGTCCCACCAGATCGATACCCCTTTGAGCGAGGCTCTCAGCGCTTCGGCCGGAAATACCAGGATCAGCACCGCAATGGCAAGTGCCGGCAGGGCGGCGGCCAGGGCGGGAGATATGTTTTTTCGCATGATACCTCTTCCTCTCCTCTGAAAAAAGCCTGTCAATCTGATATATGAACGGGGGCGTCCGGACATGTCCGTCTTTGCTTCAAAATAGGTTCAAAAATCAGAATGGGGGCGTGCAAATCTGCTGTGAACTTCACCGGAATTATGGTACAATAGTACCAATATGAGAATGGGAGTGATCCGCGATGATGGGTATAATTGCCGGGATTCTCGTATGCGCCTTTGTTTACGTGATTAGGGAAACGCTAATGACGGGCGAGGAAGATTTGGAAAGTTGACTTATCGTTGATGGGACACGGTTCCGTTTGATTTCAAAAGACGATGCTAACGCTGCAGGCATTAGCATCTTTTTTCTGTTAGCATCATGCTGCAAATATGCCAAAGAGGAGGAATGTTCATTGTCAGACAATCGGCAACATCAGACGATTTATGAAGCGCTTGGGGGAACGGCCGGTATTCGCAGGGTGGTGGAAGCCTTCTATCCCAAGGTTCAGGAGCACCCGCTGCTGGGTCCCCTATTTCCCGAAGACATTACGCCCGTAATGGATAAGCAGGAGCTGTTCTTAACCCAATTCTTCGGAGGCCCGCCGCTGTATTCGGATCAGTATGGCCACCCGATGATGCGGGCCCGCCATATGCCGTTTCCGATTACGCCGGAACGGGCGGATGCCTGGCTTGGCTGCATGAGCCTCGCCCTGGACGAGACCGTCGAGGACGAGGCTCTGCGCAGAGCCGTGCTGGAGCGGCTGAAAGCGCCGGCTTACCATTTTATCAACAGTTAAGGAAGTGTCTTCGTGAGTGAAGTCGAACCGCTTTATCAGGTCAAAGCAGCATGCCCTCAATGCGATTCGGAGTACAAGACGTCCCGGGTGCGCCCAAGCTTCAAGAAAGCGGCTCGGACGGATACTGATTTCTGCATTCATTATAAAGAGATCAATCCGGATTATTACGTCGTGAGAGTATGTCCGTTCTGCGGCTTCGCGAGCACCGAGAATTCGCTTGAGCGGCTGACGTCTCTCCAGAAGAAAGCATTCCAGGAGAAAGTAACGGCTCGCTGGGGCTATCGGGATTTAGGAGGGGAACGCAGCTGGGACGATGCGCTGTATACCTACAAGCTCGGCCTCTTATGCTGCCAGACGGTGGGCGAGAAGGGGCGGGTCACGGCGGGGCTGCTGCATCATATCGCCTGGCTCTACCGTTATAAGGGGAACGAGGAGCAGGAGCTGCGGTTTCTGGAATATGCGCTGGACGAATATACCCGCACCTTCGAAACCGAAGGCGGAGAGCTGAACAACGCCAGGCTGATGTATTTGCTCGGCGAGCTCAGCCGGCGATTGAAGCGGTACCAGCCGGCCGTGAAATGGTTCGCGCGGGTCATCAATGACAAGCGGATCATGGACGCGGCCATGATTCGCGCCTGCCGGGAGCAATGGACGGCGGCGCGCGAGGACATGCTGGCGGACCAAGTCGAGCTCGAAGAAGAAATTCAGGAGATGTAAAGCCGCCTATGCAAAATAACGCTTAAAGCCCGGACCGCCCCTGCGGAGGCGACCGGTCTTTAAGCGTTATTTGTCTGTTCGGGGCTTTGCAGCTCTCGATTACCGCCGGGATATCTCCCTAGGCATTGCCGTACCGTCGAAGCGGCCGGTTCGCGCGTACGTAATCCCCGTCCGCCTCCACCAGCGTCAGCTTGTTCCTGCAGCAGGGAAGAACGAGCAGCTTCTTGACGCCTTCGCGCAAGCTCTGCAGATCCTGCGGCTTGAGAGGGAGAAGTACATTCACGGCGCTGCACACGGGGCAGCTGGAGAAATAAATGTCTCTGCCGAACTGCTCATAAGGCCAAGTGTTCTCAAAAGGAATCATCTGGCATACTTCCTATTCGGCATCGGGCTTGTCCGTCTTGGACGGAGCCTCGGCAGTAGTTTCCCCGGACTGCGCTTTGGCCAGCTCGGCGAGCTTCTGGAGCAGAATGTGCTGCGGCATATGCATCAGGTTCTCCAATGGAACGTTTAATTGTTTGGCCAGCTTTATCGCGGTTTCCGGTGATATTTGAAGCGGTCTCATTGGTGGGACACCTCGCCTCTCCATGATTTATAACTTTCATTTAATCATGTCCTCAGACCAAATTCAACATAAGAATGCGTTCATGCCGGTCCATTTGGGCATTGGTTAAAAATGTGATTTAATGGTATTGTAGTCCATTCATTCGAAAAAGGAAGGGTGTTAGGTATGAAGCATCCATTGCCGCAAACTTGGAATTTGGATCGTTTTTTTGCGGGCGGCAGCAGCTCCCCGGCATTCGCGGAATTCCTGGGAGAAATTGGTATGGAGCTGAAGTCCGTAAGTGCCGCCCTGGATGCGCTTGCCGTTCCGTCATCCGCGGATTCGGCTGATCCTTTGCTTCGCGTGCTTGAGCAGCTGCAGCAAGCCGTATTAAAGCTGCGGGAAGCGGATTCGTTCACCGCCTGCCTCGCGGCCGAGAACCAGAGCGACAAGCGCGCCGTCCAGCTGGCCGGACAGGTGAAGACGCTCTATGCGGATTACGCCTCGGCGCTGACCCGGTTCGACGATGTGCTTCTTCGCACTCCGGACGAGGTGTGGGCGCAGCTGAAGGAGCTGCCGCAGGTCAAGGAGATCGCTTATCCGCTCGAGGAGCGCAGGTCGCTGGCATCGGAGAAGCTGCCTCCGGAGCAGGAAGCGCTGGTCAACGACCTGGCCGTAGACGGGTATCACGGCTGGGGGGAGCTGTATAATACGACGGTAAGCAAGTTCCGGGTGACCTTCGAGGAGGACGGGAAGCAGCTGGAGCTGTCCGCAGGGCAGGCGGCCAACAAGATGCACAGCCCCGACCGCTCGGTGCGCCGCCGTTTGTTCGAGAGCTGGGAGGCGCAGTGGAGGGAGCACGCCGACTACTGCGCGGATGCGCTCAATCATCTCGGCGGCTTCCGGCTCAAGCTGTATGAACGTCGGGGTTGGGATTCCATCCATAAGGAGCCGCTGCAGATCAACCGGATGTCCAAGGAAACGCTGGACGCCATGTGGGGCGTCATCGAACGCGGCAAGGACATCTTCGTTCGGTACTTGGAGCGCAAAGCGAAGCTGCTCGGCGTTGATCGGCTGAGCTGGTACGACGTCGAGGCCCCCGTCGGCTCCGGCAGCAAGCATTATACCTATGACGAGGGTGCCCGGCTGATCGTCGATCAGTTCCGGCGGTTCAGTCCGAAGATGGCCGATTTCGCGGAGCTGGCGTTCGAGCGTTCCTGGATCGAAGCCGAAGACCGCCCCGGCAAGCGTCCCGGCGGCTTCTGTACCTCCTTCCCGGTGGCGGAAGAAACGCGGATCTTCATGACCTATGCCGGTACTGCTTCCAACGTATCCACTCTGGCACATGAGCTGGGACACGGCTATCACCAGCATGTGATGAACGATGTGCCGGCATTTGCTCAGGAATATGCCATGAACGTGGCGGAGACGGCCTCCACCTTCGCGGAGATGATCGTAGCCGACGCGGCGCTGAAGAGCGCTTCCTCCGACGAAGAGCGGCTTACTCTGCTGGAGGATAAGATTCAGCGCTCCGTTGCGTTCTATATGAACATTCATGCCAGATTTATATTCGAAACGGCCTTCTATGACGAGCGCTGCAAAGGACTTGTCAGCACCGAGCGTCTTAGCGAGCTGATGGTGGCGGCCCAGAAGGAAGCGTTCCGGGATAGTCTGGCGGAATATCACCCCCACTTCTGGGCGTCGAAGCTGCATTTCTACATAACCGAGGTGCCGTTCTACAACTTCCCTTATACATTCGGCTACATGTTCAGTACGGGGCTGTACGCGGACGCGCTTCGCCGCGGCGAGGCCTTCGAGGATCAATATATCGCTCTGCTTCGGGATACCGGCAGCATGACGGTGGAGGCTTTGGCGGAAAAGCATCTGGGCATCGACCTTAGAAAGCCTGATTTCTGGCAGCAAGCGCTCGATTTAAGCGCTGCAGACGTCCAGCAGTTTCTAGAGCTGACGCAGTAAGATAGAAGGAAGGGCTCCATTGCCGCGATTCGCCGGCAATGGAGCCCTTCTTATTTTGTCTCTTTATTAGAGCTTGAAGATGCTCATCGTCTGTTGCAGCTTGGACACGAGCTTGGTCATTTCTTCCGACTGGCTGACAATCGCCTGTACGGAAGAAATCTGATCCTTCATGGAAGCGGACACCTGCTGCGTGCCGGCTGCGGATTGCTGCGTGATGGCCGAGATGTTCTCCATCGTGCCGGAAATTTGCTGGGCGCTGGTCAGCATATGCTCGCTGCTGTTTGCGAAATCGGAGATTTGCTCCGAGATGAATTTAACGCTGCTGACAATGTCGGCGAAAATATGCTCCGTCTCTTCGATGAGTCGGGTCTGTTCCTGTACGATCTTCTCGTTCTCTTTCATGGAAGCGAGGGCTTGGCGAATGCCTTCCTCGATGGTTCGGACCAGATTAAAGACCTCCTTGGTCGAGGTGGTGGATTCCTCCGCCAGCTTCCGGACCTCCTGGGCTACGACGGCAAACCCCTTGCCGTGCTCTCCGGCGCGGGCGGCTTCAATCGAAGCGTTCAGAGACAGTAAATTCGTCTGCTCGGCAATGTCCGAGATGGAGCGGGTGATATGGGAAATGCCTTCCGTCTGCTGGGCGAGCAGATGGATCGTCTGGGATACGTTCGCGGTCGCCTCCACGTTCTTGCGCATCCCGGCGCTCTGCGTTTCGACGGATTGAAGCCCCTGCTCTACCAAGGAAAGCATCTGGCCGGAGCGGGCGTTCATTTCTCTCGTAGAGTCGGTATAGGTAGAGACTTTATTCTCGATATCTTTGGTCGCCATCGAAATGCCGATAATTTCCTCGGAAATTTGATTGGCCCCTGCCGCCAGCTCCCCGGAGGCTGCGGCCACTTCCTCCAGCACGGCCTTCAGCCGTTCGTTCTTCTCGTAAATATCGCGGCTGGACTCGAAAACGTGCTTCGATGCGCTGCCCGTATCGCTCAGCAGCTCGCGAAGCTTGTCGATCATGCGGTTGAAGGATTGCGCCAATTCGCCGAGCGCATCGTTCGATTGAATAGTCACCTTCTGGGAGAAATCCCCTTTGGAGATGCCCAGCGCCAAACGGGAAATGTCCGTGATCGGTTCTGTAAGCGCTCTCTCAAGCCAGGCGATGAAAGGAAAGCTTAGCCCGATAAGTACTAGGAGCAGAATGATACTGGCGATGAGGTTTAAGGTGGACTGCAGACTGACGAAGAGCAGGGCTGCTGAAAAAACGGCGACGATCGTATAGCAGCCGATTTGGAGCTTCCTTTTGAACGATTGACCTTGGAACCAGTTCATGAGAATGTCCCCTTCAAGTAGAAGTAGTAAAATTATCCTGATTTCGACAGAAACCTATGGGTAATTATACCATCCCCGCTTATTTTAGGTCTATAGGAATCGTGACGTACAGGTCCATTATACTAGAACTTTTTACGCTGTCGGCTCCAAGTCCTTTTCGGTATAATCAGATTAACAAAAAGGGATGGGCCGCATGAGGCCTGGGACGGAGGCGACCTTTGTTGGAGCTTGAATTTTGCAATCACTGCAGGAAAGTATATATTGTGGAAGAAACGCATTCCGTGGTATGCGGCGAATGTATGGAAACGGCTGCCGCAGCATCCGAAGTGGGCCCGGATGCCTCGCTGCTGAAGAGAGGGGCTGCCGTAATGGCCGCCGCTGGAGCGGAATCGGCGGTAGTCTAAGGGGATAATCAAGGTGACAAAAGCGGCTTCGGCCGTCTTTTGTCTTTTTATTTTGTGCATAATGGTAAATAATTAGTAAATTTATCCTCAAAAATGTAAATATATGTTGATTATTGGAAACCTTCTTCTTATAATAGTACTGAATACCCAGTAATGAATAATATTACCAATTTTACTAAAAAGGAGGGCCTATGACTTTCGAACTCTCATTAGCGAGACAACTGGATTTGGTGTTCAAGGCGTTAAAGGAGGAGCTGACACACCTGACATCAGGTACTGTTTTCGTTCAAATCCGCAATAATGCGGTAGGCAAGTTCGGCATCCGCCATTTTCCGCTGGAAAGCAAAGGGGCTCAAATTCAAAAGATGGACAAAGGACTCACGGAGACGGAGCAGCATTCGTTCCGCCAAACCGCACTCGAGTCGCTAAAGATGAAGCGCTGGACGCACGGCGAAATCCAGTTCGAGTTCGCCATGCGACAAGACAAGCTTTGCACAAGCGTAACCTTCGAATCGAATTACAACATGGCTAATCTTTTGTCGGAATCTACAGGACGTTTAAGATTAGACTGAAAAGCAATTATTCCATTCCTATCTTAAGATCAACAAACCTTCGCTTAAGCGTTCGCTATAGCGAAGGTTTTTTTAACGCTATAGAAAGTTTAAGTTCGCTGAAGCGCTAAAGCGGACTGCAACTTTCTATACCAAGAAAAATTACCTCTAAAAACGGTCTGGCTGCTTTGAAAGACTCCGATAAGGAGTTTTTCTTATTGTGGCTGCTTCCCCGGCTCACCTTGCCATCTGCCACGGAACTTCATAATAGAAAACAATATTGCCCATAGTAGACTATATTTATACATTAAGAAACCGAAGCTGCTGAATCGAACACAAATTCAACAAAGCTTGGCGTTCGCAATAAACCAGATCGGGTCAAGCATTGATATTTAACGCGGCAGCGGATAAGCGGTTCAAGGTAATACCAATTCTGATTCTCCGACCTCACCAGTTGCCTAGCGATCTGAAAAAAGGCTTGTCGCGCCTCAGCTGGCACAAATTCACAAACTCCCGCATGACTTCCATCCGGCAGCTGCAGGGCTCAACCAAACTCCTTCTTCCGGATCCCAGCAATCGCCACCGTAGCGTATTGATAGTTCTTTACCTTCAGCCAATTCGGCGACCGATAATCCAGCTGATATCGGCTGCCTTTCTTCTTGCTGACGATCCCTTCGAGGCCGAGCTGCTTGACGGATTCAAAAAGCGCACTGCCGTCTTGATGGGACTGCACGGCGGATATAAGCTCAGAGCTCTTCACAAGCCCCTGGAGCCTTTCTAGGCGCTTCTCAAGAGGTTCGGTCAATACACTTTGGTTGCCGGCACAGAGGACGTCAAACGCGGCAAAATGAACCGTTTGTTTTGGGTTCCGGCGCCTAGTTTGAAACCGGCTCATAACCGCTTCAAAATCGGGCTTACCATCGTCACCAAGCGCGATCATCTCGCCGTCCAAGATCATTCCCGAAGGCAGGTTAACACCCGCAAATTCCGGGAACTGAGTCGTGCAATCATTCTGGTGACGGGTGAACAGCTTTACTTTACCAGCATCGGCATGCAAAAGGCAGCGGAAGCCGTCGTATTTGAGTTGATGAATATATTCCCCGGCTGGTGGTAAATCAGATTTATGTAATAGCATGGGCTTAAGTGGTGTAAACAGCACTATCGATCACCTCTGGTTCTATCGTAGCATCCGAGGTGTTGGATGTTGATATGGAAAAGATGGTAATTCACTCAGCCAAGGACGAGAAACCCGCTCCAGAAAAGTTAGAAGATAACTTTATGACTGAGTAATTCAAGGAATTTAATATCAGTTATAGAAAAATAAGAAGTATGGAGGTGTTAATGAAGAATGAATGCACATCAGCAAAGGATTCTTTATGAATTAAAAAGGTTCGACCGATCAATGAGCCCACATTCTGAACATTTTAAAATGGATATCACCACCTTATCCCTTGAGCTTGAAAAATTGGAAAGACAGGGTCTAGTTGAACTTGAAAAGACTGGGCGAGATCGGATTCGAAAAGCAAAGATTACTGACAAAGGAAAAGAAGCATTAGAGGCTACAATTCTAAATCAATCAGATGTTTCCATACTAGACCAAGTCAAGGAACTTAAAGAAATCGTTGATACTCTTCAACAGGCAATGGATGAATTAAATAAAAATAAGCCAAAGGAACAGGACATTGTTGATAAGCTAAATAAGTACTTAACTGTAGCGAATGGTATACCGAATTTAATAAAAACCGTTATCGAATTGTACGGCAAGGTTCAACATTAGTGATGTAGTCTACAACCCCTCCGATTGTTCTTGAGGGGTTTTGCATTTACTGTGCACGGAATGGCGACTATCTGGCCAAAGGTTTAGGATATTATTGAGTGCAGATATTCTAGAATTTGAGGAGGAACTTGTGTTTAACCCATACGATTATTACATTACACCCGAAGAATACGAAGAAGCGGCACGAAACGGCATCAATCGTAACACTCTTGACGCAAGGATTCGAAGATATGCCTGGGTAAAACAAAGAGCAGTTACGGAACCAGTTCAAGTTCAAAAGGATCGCACGGAAATAAAGAAGCTTATGAAGGCTCATGGTATTTCCTATGAAAATTTCAAAAATCGCACTATCTCTCTTGGGTGGGATGATCACTCTGCGGCAACTGTTCCACTTCAGAATTTGAAAGGGAGGCAGGAACACATACGCCGGGTAATCGAACTAAATCGTAGATATCCTCGTGAGATGATGGAACTAGCGGAGAGTAATGGCATTTCAAGCTGTCTATTCCGGGTGCAGTCCGGAAATTTGGATGGAGCCCTATTTTTGCTGCTACCTTGCCAAAAGCACGTACCGATAGGGAAAAGGCATTTAGGGCATCTCTGCTGTACTGTTATTATAAGGAACTCTATTGTTGGCTGTTCAAAGCAGGTATTATTAATCTGCAGATTGGTGGGATAACTGTAACTGGTTCGATAAAAATATCCAAATAATTGATAATTAAAAAGACGGCGGCCGTTATTGGCTACCGTCTTTTTCGTTTTCATATTCAATGAGTTCCGATAGTGCGACTCCGAGAGCATTGCATACTTGAATTAACGTCCCCAGCTTAACCGACTCCAAATCCTCATCATGCCATAACTTATTAAGTGCATTCCTGCTTAACCCCGTAATTGACATTAAATCACTAATATTGTTAATTCTCCGCTCGGCCATTATAAGACGCAATTTATTTTTGATCGGCATTTTGATTCCCTCCATCTATAACCTTAAACTAACAACATTTTAATTCCCAAGGCGAATATATGCAATAAATTATTAAATAATTACTTAGTTATTTTACAATATTAACTCTATAGAGTTAATATATAATCATAAAAGGTTAAAAAATATTCGGTAGAAGGTGATAAAATGCAGATGTGTGGCGTTATCATTCGTGGCCGTGCTTATGTCAAGCTAGCAGGAACCTTTTATCCATTGACCATGATCGCTGCTAAACAAAGGGAGGCGAAAAAAATTGATTCCTAAAATCACCGTCATTTACATCGAAGAAAATGGATATCAGGAAGAGTACAACGGATATCTAACCGATTCGCAACATGCAATGTATGTTGAACCAAAATATGGAGAATTGTACTTGACACATGTTATGCCTACCAATCAATCGAATGTCTACAAAATTGATTCCGGCTTTTTGATCTTGGGGTCTGTGGAGGAAGGGCAAGAAGAGACGGTAATTAATTCCCTTATGGAAGTATTAAGGTCAAGATCTGCGTACGACTTCCTCACAAGCGTTATGTTAAATGTTGAGGAAGTAATTGAATTTGATGATCTGATCATACCCGGACTACTTAAAGCCAATTAAGGGAGATGGGATTCATGGCCGAATTCTGGAAGAGAATCTTTCGCCTTAGAGAAAAAACTGCAGCTGAATTATTGGCCGAAAAATATTTTGATGAGATTGGCAACAATAGCCCGTATAGATTAGCTCAACATTTAGATGTGGGATACTCTTACACTAAGCTAGGGAACCTTGTTGGTCTGTATACATCCGACCCTCTTAATCCTGATCATCAGCACATTTACATTAACCTGGACATCGATCACGAAGAACAAGCTGAGGTTGTCTCTGAGCTTATGTATCATCACCTCGAGCAAAAAGGGATTGAACGAAGCCTAACCAAAAGGGAAGTTGATAAAGCTGCGAGGCAAAGGAGGAAGGGTACGCTATGGTGGATCTGAAAGTTATTGAAAGAGAAAACGGTATGGTTGAGGTGCAGAGGAATGACGGTGAAGTCATGGTTATTAAAAAAGAAATATACGAACTGGTAAATGATTTAATCGCTCAATTTGAGAAAACAGATCATCAAACTTTAACAGCTGCTATCCACTATTGGTCATCCGATCATAATGATCGAAATTCCAAGATTTTACACGATGCAGCAGTAATGTATTTGGACAATTACAGTACTGCTGTATCCATTTGAAAACAAACAAAGGGGCAGGATATAATTCCTGCTCCTTTTGCTTTAGGTCGAGTGGCTCGAAACCTTCGGGCAAACTTCCAGTATCCCGGCTCGTTCCCGGCCCGTTTTAACTTCGAGCTCATGAACGGACGGCATCCGGCTACGGCCGGCAGAGAAGTTTGCAATGATGAGTAGTAGCAATTTCCGTTCAATATCAAAACTCAACTCCTACGATATCCTTGAAATCGATCACTTTCCAATCGTGGTTAAGCTTGATCTTAACGAGATACTGATGAGGATCGAGACCGGTGATTACGCCCGTATAATGACTGTTCTCGTACTCGCCAAAGACCGTAACCATGACCTCTAAATGCTCCTTCATCGACATTCGCAGCTTACCGAACATTTCCTGTTGCTCTTCCTCTGTCAACTCTGGCCGCGGCTGCTTTCTAAGGCTGATACTCTGTTCGATTAGAGCCTGCTTGTGCTCAGGTAGCATCATGCGAGATCCTTCCCAGACTAGGTTTCCACCTGGCGTTAATTTGTTGTTCTTCATGCTGTTCTTCTTACCGACTGTACGGCCAGAATATTTTTAGACTGAAATATCCGCGGCGCATGCCGTTCAAGGCAGAAAGCTTTGACGACCCCGTCGTAGATGGCCCTTACTTCGATCCGCCGCTGGGTGATCCGGTTGTCACGGTCAAGGTAAATGATCTCGACGATACGACCAGTATACTTCTGAAGGGACTTTTCCATATTACTTCCTCCAATAAGAACTATTGTTCTTATATTATATACAGAACATTCGTTCCTTGTGCAAGAGGGAATAAAAAGAAAAAGCCCCCGCCATGTCGATGGAGAGCGACTGCGGGGCAATGTTTGATTGGTCAATTTTATTATGGAATAAGTACATTAGCATAGCATTAAATGAACATCACTAATTCATTAAATTGCCGCGTTTAAACGTACTCGAATCGAACTATAACCCACTTTGGTTTGGATTCGATCACTCATTAACAAGAGAAAGAGATCGGCCAAATCACCACCGACCCCTCCTCAAATCACACTCTTAATAATAACTACCTCTAAAGCTATTTGTTAGGACAGGAAGCATTCTGATGGTACGAACCATCTCTGATTTACAAAAAATGCAAATCGGAGCTGTTTCAAAAGAAAAATCTTCTCTTATCCAACCCAAGCAGTTTTCTTTATTGCATATCCAAACTGATGTTTCAACCTCTTGAACCGGCTCCTTGTCCTTAGAAAATCTCAAATTAAAACCTCCTTTGAATTGGCAACTTTAAATGTCTATGCCAATTTAACCCGTCGTATTATTTTCTTTATTTGAAGAGTTTATTTTGGAGTTAAGGTGACTAATTCGACACTCCAAAAATAAAAGGGTTTGCTGAAGCAAGGAGCTAAAAAGCTACCCCTCAAATTTGATAGCCCTTTGAGGTTGCTTCCTCAAAGGGCTATTGCCAGACAAGATAGCTTGACCACATTTTTGACCACGATAATAAAATTCTGTGGTCAATACAGTGGAAGCAATGTACAAAAATCGATTATATAGCGGACTCACAGGACTATAAAAAACTCAAAAAACGCATTAAGAAGTTTGAATCGAACTACAACATGGCCAATCTTCTGTCGGAATCTACTGGACGTTTAAGATTAGACTGAAAAGCAATTATTCCATTCCTATCTTAAGATCAACAAACCTTCGCTTAAGCGTTCGCTATAGCGAAGGTTTTTTAACGCTATAGAAAGTTTAAGTTCGCTGAAGCGCTAAAGCGGACTGCAACTTTCTATACCAAGAAAAGCTACCTCTAAAAACGGTCTGGCTGCTTTGAAGGACTCCGATAAGGAGTTTTTCTTATTGCGGCTGCTTCCCTGGCTCACCTTGCCATCTGCCACGAAATCGGTAATACAAGATCATCCAAAGGCTTTGCACTAACAAATATACCAGAAATGAATACCAAAATTTGTAACCGTTTGTATAGTGAAAAATGCCCAATATTGCAGCTACCCCTTCCATACCCATACCAATCAAAGACCATATTAGTATGTAAATTGGAATAAACGATGGTTTAACTCGGAAATGTTCATAAGCATAAAAAAACAAATAACTGAACGGTCCGTACATCCAGTAAGAAACAAAATCCATGACCTCAAAAAGAGATACATCATTTACATCATAAAAACTAACGGGTTGAACACTAAGCGTGTGGTCGAAAAAGAAACCGGTAAAAACTCCGCACAGAAAAAAAACGGTTGCAATCTGTTTTGGAAACCGTTTGGGCAATAAATACACAACGATAATCCCAATGGATAAACCGATAATAACAGACCATTCATTTCCGTTAAATTGATTGTCGTAAACAATCATTCCAAATTCACTTCTTTCGGATCTGCACGTTTAATCCACCACACCATAACTCTTGAGAAAGCTACATAAGTACTAAACATGATCACGGTATATCCTGCGTTCCAGTTCGTTGTTGTAATAATCCCCAGCCATTCAATTAATTTCTGAATTAAGATAAAGGATAACACCATCATCGCTACAATAATCCATTTCAAGTATTTCCAAGAATATAACAGCACATTGGACGAAATTAAAAGCACTGTAGGAATCATAATGATCCTTAATACTAGATCTGAAAATGACTTCTCTATATCGTTGCTTACCTGAATATACTGAAGATTCAAATGGAAAATTGTAAAAATACTTAATTCGAAAATAATATTGGTAAAATAAAGGAATACCATCTCCAATTCGGAGAGCTTCTTGGGTATAAGTGTTAAGATGATAATTACCGACCATGAAAGAAGTACACTTATTCCAAGAGACATTGTGAATGGCACCTCACTCTAAGAGTTCAGAATACTTCAGTTACTTTGCTTTTTCTTTTAACCAACCTAGTTTCAATTTCCTAATAAAAATGAACCGGGTGTTCTTCCCTTGTGGTTCAAATGCGGCTCTATAAATTTCATCTTGCCATATTTGGTATACGTAAAGGACAACTGAAAGTGAAAGAGTAACGAAAAAATATTGCTAAGTCCGAATTCACCAAAACGTTCCGACCGCAAAAATGCCATAAGCAAAGCTGACATCTATCATATATCCCCAGGGGACAATGTATTTATGAATCGTCCACCAATCGTATTGATAGGCAACCTGAAAAAGGATGGTCATGAGAAAAGAAGAAAAGATCGTTACAGGCATATAACGCTTGATCGTTTGTTTATTCGCCAGACCCAATGTTATCCAAGGCAGAAAAAGAAGCAGGTAAAGCAGCATTTGAATACCCACGATAAAGACAACTCCAATTTTTCTAATGTGGAAAAGCAATACTATCTTGATCTTATTTCCAGATTTTATACTTCGCATGAGAAAAATTACAACACAGAGAGAACGGTAAAACGAGCGTATTTACCGGCTCGGCCGGTTCCGGTATAATATAAAAAACAAAAAAGCGGCCCTGAGGGAGCCGCCCGGTAAGTATTCGAGGTGCCGCATTATCTAGCGAATTTGCCGGCCAGTTGCTGTTCGGCGATTTGAACGAGACGACGAGTGATGTGGCCACCGATTGCTCCGGTATCACGGGTTGCCATGAAGCCGAAGTAACCGTCTTGAGGAATCTGGATGCCAAGTTCTTGCGCAACTTCATACTTCATTTGGTCCAGAGCCTGGGAAGCTTGAGGCACGACCAAAACGTTGCTGCTGCGGGATTGTCCTGCTGCCATCGATATCACCTCCTGTTCATTAGGTAGTATGTGCCAAAGCAAATTTTATACGCGGAGCAATAATTGGTAAATAATGGCCAAGTGCTTCCGGAAGGAGGAAGGCCGGATGTTTAAGCTGCAATATGAGCATTTATCGCTCGAGCCCGATCTGCAGATCGTCCATGCGGATGTGACGCTGGAGATCGATGGGGAAACAATTATTGAGGAGCCGCTGTGCATCGACGTGGGACTTCCGGCGCTGCTGCTCAGCGCTGTGGAGGACGTGGAGCCTGCGCGCTGGTCCGACCCGGCAGAATGGAACAAGATGCCGTTCGTTTGCTGCGGATGCGGGGATCCGGAATGCCGCGCGTTTTCTTTTATCGTCCGGCATTCGGGCCTAGGTGAAATGGAGCTGCTGGAAATTGAAGAGAAGCCGAGCGGTTCCCCGCGCGTGCTGGGCAGCTATACGGTAAGCGAGTCGGAATACAAGGCGCAGGTGATCGCGATCGGCGAGGCATTTCTTCGGTTTGTGGACGGGCTCGACTATCGGCCTTATTACAGCGAGACGGTGCGGACCGTTCGGGAACTGATGGATCGGCTGCAAAATTAACCCGCGACAACTCAGGCGAACCGTCGTATAATGTGAGAAATTCGTTCCTATAGAAGGAACGTCGAAAGGAAGAGATGCGACCCATGCCATTAGTCGATAAACCATTGGAGGAATTGTTACGGTATGAGGGACGCAATCCGCGTCCCGATGATTTCGATGCTTACTGGGACCGAGCCATTGCCGAGATGAGAGCGGTCGACCCCCAGGTGGAGCTGGTGAAGGCGGATCTGGATCTGCCTTTTGCCGAGTGCTATCATCTCTATTTCACGGGTGTAAGGGGAGCCCGTATTCATGCCAAGTACATCAAGCCGAAGCAGGGGGCCGGCCCCCATCCGGCAGTCGTTCAGTTTCATGGGTACACGGGCCATTCCGGGGACTGGGCGGACAAGCTGGGCTATGCCGCTCTCGGATACTCCTTGTTCTCCATGGATTGCCGGGGGCAAGGCGGCTTGTCCGAGGATACCGGAGGCGTTCGCGGAACGACGCATCACGGGCATATTATCCGCGGCTTGAACGATCACCCGGATCAGCTGCTGTTCCGGCATATCTTTCTAGACACGGCCCAGCTGGCAGGTATTGCGATGAGCATGCCCGAGGTCGACCCGGAACGCGTAGGGGCGTTCGGGGGGTCCCAGGGAGGAGCGCTGACGATCGCTTGCGCTGCCCTCGAGCCCAGGATTAAGCGGCTGGCGCCGGTCTTTCCTTTTCTTAGCGATTACCGCCGCGTATGGGAGATGGATCTTGCGGAGAACGCTTATGCGGAGCTGCGGACGTTCTTCCGCCATTTTGACCCGCAGCATCGGCGGGAGGATGAGATTTTCACGAAGCTGGGTTATATCGACATCCAGTTTCTGGCGGAGCGGATTCAGGGCGAAGTGATGATGGGCGTAGGTCTGATGGACAAGGTATGCCCGCCGTCGACGCAGTTCGCCGCCTACAACAAGATCACCGCGCCGAAGTCGCTTGAAATTTACCCGGATTTCGGACATGAGAACTTGCCTGGATTTTCGGACAAGACGATGAAATTTATGCAGGGGTTGTAATCGCCCTGCAGCCTGCCCGTACGGATGTACGGGCTATTTTTGTTGATAAGAATTCATAAGTTTTCATAACTTATGGCTTCGCATCAACCTTGATAAACGCGCGAAAATGGATTCATCTGCTAACTAGCGTCTGGGTGTGCCGCTAGTAGGCATAACTCTGACGCCAAACGGGCCTATACAACCGGGATGACGGTCAAGGGAACTAGGATGAACCCGATTAAACCCGGCATATGCCAAGGTTAAATGGGGCACATCCACGACAGTGCGAACTCGGATGAAGCCTTGCTGCGGCGGAATGATCCGGCTTGTGCAGGAACAAGTTAAATCCAACGGATGGCATATTCGACAAAAGTCGAGGATAATAAAGCTCGTAAGACCGGGGCCGAAAGATTGCTCTTCCCGGCCGGCATAACGGGCTATAGATGTAGGGGAAGTCATATTATGCTGAAAGCGGATTCACTTGATATCCGGATAGTGATGGGCGGGGGCCGGCACATCCGGCAACGGCGGCGCCGTGAAGAACGCTGCTCCGCAATAACCAGCGGGATGAATAAGCATAAGGGAGAAGATTGCAGATGAATGCGAAACGTACAAGAAAACACTACAAAACCATCACCATGGTATGCGCCATGTCCATGTTGGCATGCCTTGCGGCCGGCTGTGGAGGCGGAGCGGAATCCAAGCAGCAGGGCGCGGCAAACAAAGCCGATTCGGCGCCGCTGCCGCTCAAGATCTCGCTGATGCAGGTCGGCGATATTCCGGCCAAAGGCAATGAAGTGGAGCAGGCGATGGAGAAATATACAAATACGAAACTCGATTTCCAATGGATTCCGCAGGCCGCCTTCGACGAGAAGGTCAGCGTCATGATCGCATCCAACGACATGCCGCAAATTATGAAGGTAAACTACGTCCCGAATGTGGTAGCGGCTATGCAGTCGGACATGTCCTGGGAGATCGGACCGTACCTCAAGGATTATAAAAACCTGAACGCGCAAGATCCGCAGTATTATAAAAACATCTCCATAGACGGCAAAATTTATGGCGTGCCAAACTTTCGGGATATCGGCCGCGCGGCGATCGTGTACCGCAAGGATTGGTTTGATACGCTCGGCTTGAAGCTGCCCGTTACGCTGGACGACTGGTACAACGTGATGAAGGCGATGGCGCTGAACGACCCGGATAAGAACGGGAAGAACGATACCTACGGCACGATGCTGTTCAAGAAGTATAACGAAGGCACCCAGCCGGTGCTTACCCGGATCGCCGTCGGCATCGGCGGCGTCAACCGGTGGGGCGTGGACGGAAGCGGCAAATTCACGCCGGAATTCATGACGAAGGAATATACGGACGTGATGAAGCTGTTCCGTCGTCTGTTCGAGGAGAAGCTGATCAACCAGGACTTCCCGGCCTTCGACTCGTCGCAGATGGATACGATGATGGACAACGGCCGCGTCGGAATGAAGCTGAACGGTGTAGCCAACAACGGCAAGAGCTTCCAAGAGCGTCTGGTCAAAAATGTGCCTGACGGCGTGATCGACGTCGCTCCGTTCGGCGGTCCTCAGGGACCGCGGCTTGCCGGAGAGCCGGGCAACTTCGGGTTCCTCGCGATTCCGAAATCGGCTGTCAAGACGGAAGCGGACCTCAAGAAGGTGCTTACGTTCCTGGACAAAATGATGGATCCCGAAATGTCCGCCCTGCAGCTGCGCGGGCTCGAGAACAAGCATTACGTCAAGATCGAAGGCGGAAAAACCGAGTTCAAGGACTTGGCTGCGTTCCAGCGCGAAGTGAAGCCGTACCGGGACAATCTCGTCAATATCGAAGGCTATAATGTCGCTACGCTGAAGGATACGCCGATTGGGGATAAAGGCACGCAGATGACCCGCGATAACGGCAAGTATGCGGTTGCGAATCCGGCACTCACGCTTGTCTCCGCCATTTATTCCGAACGGGGCAAGGAGCTCGACCAGCAGATTTGGGACGCCCAAACGAAATTCATTATGGGCAAAATCGACGACGCCGGCTGGCAGGCGGAAGTGGACAAATGGCGCAAAGCGGGCGGAGATCAACTCATCAAAGAGTATGAAGCAGCATACGCTAAATTGAACAAGAAATAATAGGTGATTTGGAAGTAGAGGGTACAAATGTACTCTTTACTTCCTTTGTTTATTGCGTTAATGTTAACGTGTGCAAGATCATTTGTCCTGAACGGGGGATTTCAGCATGCTGCAGGCCATCAACAAGCGATTGGAACAATGTATGCCTCTCATTACGCCGACCAGCGTAATCCTGGGCATTCTGCTTACGGTTTACTTCAAGCCTTACACCGGGTTGGTGCCCTGGATTTTCGCTTTTATTACCTTCTCGGGAAGCCTCAGCCTGAACTTTAAGGATTTGCAGCGCGTGCTGACACAGCCTCTTCCCATCGCTGCCTCGTTAGTGCTGCTCCACGGCATCATGCCGCTGATTGCTTGGGCAATCGGCAAGCTGCTGCTGCACGGCGATCCGCATCTCGTGACCGGCCTCGTGCTTCTGCTCGCTGTTCCGACAGGCATCGTCAGCTTCATGTGGGTGTCCATGTATAAAGGCAATATCGCCATGACCTTATCCATCATTCTCATCGATACGCTGCTATCTCCGTTCGTCGTACCCGGGGTGATGACGCTTCTTGTAGGCGCTGACGTGGACATGGACGTTTGGGGCATGATGAAGGGGCTCCTGATTATGGTGGTTGCTCCATCCGTCTTGGGGATGCTGCTCAACGGATGGACGGGAGGCAGGGTCAAGACGAGCTGGGGACCTCGCCTGTCTCCGTTCTCCAAGATCGGTCTGGCGTTCGTCATCATGATCAACTCCGCCGTCATCGCGCCTTACTTCACAGGAGTGACGCCGGAGCTGATTTGGACCGCCGTCGTGATCATTATCGTAGTAGCGGTCGGATATTTAGCCGGCTTCCTCGGATCCAGGCTGCTGGGCTGGGACCGGGGGCTGACGGTGACGATGACTTTCAACTGCGGCATGCGCAATATCAGCGCCGGAGCGGTGCTTGCCATCGCGTACTTTCCGCCGGCCGTCGCCATGCCCGTCATCATCGGCATGCTGTTCCAGCAGATGATGGCCTCCTTCTTCGGTTATTTTCTGCTATCGGACCGGAAGAAGAAACCGACGGACGCTACCGCCGCGGCTTAAGGAATGCGGAACAACTCTAAACACACCCGAATGGAAGCTCGGGTGTGTTTTTTTCAGTTGATAACAACAGCGGCCGGAAGGGGATACCCCACCGGAGTACCATGGCAGATTTCTCTATTTCATGGGTTTCTCTACAGCCTGGACGGCGTAGCCGTTTATTCTGGTGCGCTTAAGGAAGCTACGGGTATCCGGGACCGTATTTCTAATCAGGCTTGCGGGTTTCAAGGATATGCTGAATTTGCACAGGTTCGGTTTTGCGGCTAAAAGTTAATTTCGGCTGATGGCATACAGCGGTCATGCGGCTACAATGAACTCATCTGAATCTTGCATCTCAATACAAATGGGGATGGTTAGGATGAATGTACGAGCCGAAAGCGCAGACAGGAACAAAATATCGCATCAGATGGCCGAGATTATCCGCAAGGAATTCGATACGGCCTTGTCGCTCGAGGGCGTAGCCAAACGGCTGCATTACAATTCGAATTACTTGAGCGGCATGTTCAACAAAGAGATGAATATGACCTTCAGCGAGTATTTGGCCGAATGCCGCTTGTCGGCGGCCCGCCTGTGGCTGCTGGAGACGGCACTGCCGGTGAAGGACATCGCCCGCAGGCTGCAGTACAACAACCCGCAGAACTTTATCCGCTCCTTCCGCCGCGCGCAGGGGATGACCCCCGGCGAATACAGGATGCGCTACGGATATATGACAAGAGAGGAGATTTCGCATGAATCCAACGCAATCCCGTCTGACGCCTGCATGGGCGGCCGATCTCGGTGACGGAACCTACCAAAATCCGGTGCTCTATGCCGACTACTCCGATCCGGACGTAATACGCGTCGGGGACGATTTCTACATGGTTTCCTCAAGCTTCTCCCATCTTCCGGGTCTTCCGATCCTTCATTCGAAGGATTTGGTTAACTGGTCCATTCTGGGTCACTTGATCTCCACCCTGGAGCTTCCCGGGTATGACCGCCCGCAGCACGGCAAGGGCGTATGGGCGCCAAGTATCCGCTATCACAACGGGAAATTCTGGGTGTTCTTCAGCACGCCGGACGAAGGGATATTCATGAGCACCGCGGAAGATCCCGCAGGGGAGTGGACCCCGCTGCACATGATCAAAGAAGTCAAGGGCTGGATTGATCCATGTCCGTTCTGGGACGAGGACGGCCGGGCATATCTGGTTCACGCCTTCGCGAACAGCCGCTGCGGCATCAAGCATAAGCTGATGCTCCACCGCATGTCCCCGGACGGCGAGGAGCTGCTGGATGACGGGGTGCTCGTATTCGACGGCATGGAAGGGCATCCGACCATGGAAGGACCGAAGATGTACAAGCGCCGGGGCTATTATTATATCTTCGCCCCTGCCGGCGGAGTATCGACCGGTTGGCAAACGATCCTTCGTTCGAAGACGATTGCCGGCCCTTATGAGGACCGGATTGTGCTGCACCAAGGGGATTCTACGGTGAACGGGCCGCACCAAGGCGGCTGGGTGGAGCTGGAATCGGGCGAGTCCTGGTTTATTCATTTTCAAGACCGGGACGCCTTCGGCCGGATCGTTCACCTGCAGCCTGTGCGCTGGGAGGACGATTGGCCTTTGATGGGCGAGGATACGAACGGGGACGGCATCGGCGAGCCGGTACTCCGATATAAAAAGCCGAAGACGAGTACTGAAGCCGCCTTCGCCGTACCGGCCACCTCCGATACGTTCGAGGAGGCGAAGCTGGGCCTGCAGTGGCAGTGGCAGGCGAATCCCCGCGCGGAGTGGTTCTCGCTGGAGGAGCGGCCCGGCTATCTGCGGCTGCATACCTTACCGCTGCCGGAGGGAGCGGCCACCTTGTACGATGCGCCTCAGCTCTTGATGCAGAAGCTGCCGGCGCCGTCCTTCTCGGCGGTCACCCGGCTGGAATTTGAGCCGAAGTCCGGAGAAGAAGCCGGTCTCATCGTATTCGGCGACCGATACGCATTTTTGGCGATATCAGGGGAAGAACAAGGCGGCTACAAGCTGAGCCTCTCGATCGGGGAAGCTCGGGATGGAGATCGGGTCGAGCGGACGGAGGAGAGCGTCAGGTACAATAACGGCACGGTGTACCTGAAGGTTTCGGTCGACGAAAGGGCGGAGTGCCGGTTCAGCTACAGCTTGGAAGGGGAGCGGTATATTCCGATCGGCTCGCCGTTCCGGGCGGCCAAAGGCCGCTGGGTCGGCGCGAAGGTCGGCCTGTTCGCGGCGGACCGGAACCAAACGGGCCCCAGCGGCCACGCTGATTTTAACTTTTTCACGGTGGAGAAGAACTAAACGGGTCTTATCAGCGGCGTGATTCAAGGAGGCAGACTCTCCTTGGGTCCGCCTTTTTGGCGTGGTTCGAGGGGAGAAGCAACAAGTTAAATTCGGACTATTTATTGTAACGGCTCTATCTTTCAGAATAAGAGAACAATTGATTTATCGTAATTTGTTTCCATGGGATCCTTCGGTTAGGGATCGGCCGAAGAACGACGGTTAGTCCGGAGAAGGCATCGGCAGCGGGGACGGCAGTCACGAGCATTGCTTTTCACAGAAGCGAAGAACGAATGATTAGCACCGGATGGGACATTTTCCACATGGGATAAAGACGTAAGAACGGCTGGCAACGGCGAGCCGCGGTCGGAACTTCGGACCGATTATTCCGGGCAGCAAGGAGTTTTTCAATCCGCTTTCTAAAGAGGAGTTCGTATACCCGGCATGGAATAATAGAAATAGCGGCCAACATCGGAAAGGGGACAGCATCGGATGCCTAAATACTTACTCCGCCTCCTTACGTTTACGTTAATTCTCGGAGCGTTCCCGGTCATTTCGATCGGTATTATTTCCTATTATATCGCAACAGGCGATATTGAAGATAAAGTGAAGGAAGGCAACATGCAGGTCCTGCTGCAGACCCAGATGCGGGTGGAGCAGGTGATGAAGACGCTGGAGCTGACATCGATTCAATACGTCAACTCCTCGCTCGTTTCGTCCTCGATGGGGGAAACGATCACGGCGGACGAATTCCCGAAGATCCGAGATTTGTCCAAGGGGCTGTATAATCTTCAGACCATTGCCGGGATCAGCGATGCCTATTTAATCAATTTCGATAAAAATTGGTTCATCAGCTTCAAATCGTTCCAAACGCTGGACTCCCACCCCGATGCGGAGCAATTCAAAGCGTTCGCCAAATACCCGAACAGCTTATTCTGGCTTACCGTCAAGCCGAAGGCCCCGGCCGGACAGGACGCCGCGGCGGAGGAAACGGCCACTTCCCCGGATACGGTTCGGATGGTATACAAGATTCCGATCGTACCGACGACATCGAAGCCAAAGGGACTTCTGGTCGTTGAAATACTGAACAATCAGATCAGCAACCTGCTTTCCCAGAACAACAAGCTGGGCGACGTATACGTGCTGGACCGGGACGGGAATAATTTCTTATCCGACCCGTCGGGCAGCAGGTATACGGAGATCAACCGGATGGTGATGCAGCGGTTCGCCTCTTCCGGTGAAGAAGCCGGATTCTTCAACGCGAATGTGAATAACAAGGAAATGGGTGTCACGTACCGTCATTCATCATATAACGGCTGGAATTACATCTCCGTTGTATCGATCAAGGAAATTACAAAGCAGTCCAGAGCCATCGCCTGGATCACGTTTATTGCCTGCACGGTCATATTCTTAATTGTAGGCCTGGTCGCATTCTACGGCAGCCGCCGCATGTACTCTCCGATTAAACGGTTGTTCGAGTTCACCAAGGATATCGCGGTGGAAGGACAGGACGACAAGGACGAGCTCCGTTCGATCGAAGGCCGTTTCCGTACGCTGTTCAGTACGGAGAAGCAGCTTCAGCAGCAGGTGAAGGGGCAGTTTATGCAGCTCAAGGAGTTTTTCGTGCTGAAGCTGTTTGCGGGACAGGTGTCGGAGGGCGACTTCGGCTACCGGGCCCAGATGTTCGGCTTCCCCGCAGAATGGCATCGGCTAGGGGTGCTGACGCTGCAGATCGATTCGCTGCAGGGCACGCGCTACCGCGAGCACGACCGGGAGCTGCTGCTGTTCGCCATCAACAATATGGTGGGCGAGCTGATTCCGGCCGGCCGGCGCTTCAGTCCGGTGCTGCTCGATCAGTCCCAGGTGACGCTCTTGACGAGTGAAGCGCAGGACGATCAAGAGGCCAAGCGGGAGTTTTATGAAACGGCCGAGGAAATCAAACGCAAGGTGCAGGAATTCCTGCAGCTGCCGGTCAGCATCGGCATCTCCCTTCCTTTCGTGAAAGTAACCAATGCGGCCCGGGCTTATGGAGAAGGGCTCGAGGCGCTTAAGAACCGGATCAGCCTGGGGCACGAGATTATCATTCACTACGACGATATCGAAGCCGGGAAGAAAGGAATGGAGGTCACGGTCTATACCCAGCTCAAGATGCTGGAGGACCAGCTCGTCAATGCGATGAAGCTGGGGGATATGGACCGGGTGGAGGAGCTGTTCCGCCAATACATCACGGCGATTCTCGATAAAGAGGTTCATTTCAACGAGTATCCGGTGCTTATGATTCAGCTGATCTCTAAGGTGCTCCAGCTTGTACAGGAGCAGGGAGGCACGGTTCGGAAGGTGCTGGGCGACCGCGCGACGATTGAGCATTTCCTCAAGCTGAACACGATGGACGATATTCGGACCTGGTTCAAGGAGGATTTGTTCAAGCCGGTTTCGGCGTTCATCAATCAGCAGGCGGAATCGCAGTACATCAATATCGCAAGCCAAATGGTGAAGCTGATTCACGAGCGGTTCGATCAGGATATCTCGCTGGAATCGTGCGCAGGCACGCTGAACTTCCATCCCGTTTATTTGAGCCGCGTATTCAAGAAGGAGATGGGCATCAACTTCAGCGAATATTTGGCCGAATACCGGATGAACATGGCGAAGACGTGGCTGGAAAATACGCACTTGAAAATTTCCGAAATCGCGGAAAAGCTGAACTACACGAACACGACGGCCTTCATCCGCACGTTCCGTAAAATCGTCGGCATGACGCCGGGGCAGTACCGGGAGCAATTCAAGAAGGATTGATCGAAATTGGTTCTTACACAAAGGCCGTCCGGGCAGGACGGTCTTTGTGTGTGTGTAGGAAGGATTGACGGGATTAGTGGATCCGCCAATAAAATAGACATCCGCATGGGTAATCACCTACGATAAAGAATGGAATTCGAGCTTAAATAAAATAATCGGTTTCAAACAGGGCGGAATAGGGTAATAGGTGATGGTTTGTCATCCTGCCGTCCGTCAGCTTAGGGAAATTATGTATTTTTCATCTCGAATACCCGCATAAATTGAAGATTTGACACGAATAGTATGATGCGCGTCAACTTTCCGGAATCTGGAGGGATCGGGCTATGTCCGTAAAACAAACGCTTGTACCCAACAAGAACCTGGACGAGAACTGGGTCAACTTAATGATCGTAGCTCGCGATTCGGGCCTTTCCAAAGAGGAAGTCCGGCAATTTTTCCGCGAATGCAAAGAAGACGATGATCGCAAGAACGAACAGTAGCAGCTTCCATAGAGAGAAAAAACCATTAAAATTTGAAAAATTTTTTTTAAAACAGAATGATAACGCTTTCATATAGAGTAGTTATGAAAATTACTATCTACATCCTTTATTTTTTTTGTTAAAATAGCATTAAACCTGCTGAAAGTTAAAAAAGGGGCGCTACCATGATTGGCAAGAAGGTCAAGCAGCTGCGCATGGAACAAGGTCTTACCCTTACGGAATTGGCGGACAAGGCCGGGGTAGCCAAGTCGTATCTGAGCTCGATCGAACGTGAGGTTCAGTCCAACCCGTCGATTCATTTTTTGGAGAAGATCAGTGCGGTACTTGGCGTTCCGCTCGAAACGTTCATTCATAATCAGCCGATTCCGCAGCCTCAAGAGCAGTTGGATGAAGGCTGGCTGAGCCTGGTAAGGGAAGCAATGGATTCCGGCATCAGCAAAGAGGAGTTTGCGGAGTTTCTGGAATACAATAAATGGCGCAACCGCCATAAGCGCCCGGAGAATTAACGGTTATGCAAGAAAGCCCGCGGGTCCATGCTGTAGATGGCTCGGGGGCTATTCGCTTTCATCATTTAAGGAAGCTGCCGAAGAAGGAGCGCTTACTTCTTGCTTCCGGAACGGCAAGGAAAGCGGCAGAGAGCGCAAATAGACCCGCGGAAAGGTCGCTTACATAAGCGGCTTTCCGCGGGTCTTCTTGGTTGATAAGACTTTATAAGTTTTCGTAACTTATAGCTTCGCATCAACCTTGGTAAACGCGCTGGTCCTTGTAAGACAAGGACGGCGCAGCCGTTTATCCTGGTTCCGGTCAACGCGTTGGCGCGGTTTCGTCAATCGCGTTGAACGCTTTTTTCATCAAATCATAGCTCTTCTTCGGGCGCTCGACATACTGTACCTTGTTCCAAGGGGCCCATTGATAGATCGGCAGCTTGGAAACCTGGTAGACTCCATCAGAGCTGTTAAGACCGATTACTCCGCTGCCGTCGCGGTTTGCGATCCAAGGAACGAGGCGTATGCCTTTGGTGGTAGTGGCATACATCTTGCCGCCCTTGTCACCGTAGCTCATCACCTGCAGGGAGCTCGGATCGGTGAAGCCCAGCAGCATCCAAGGGATGCGCATCTCGACGATGTTTCCTTTCGCCTCCCACATGGCCAGCGAATTGAAGTTCGGCGAAGCCGGATCGGTCGTACCTCGCTTCAGCAGCCCGGCCGGAACATCCTCGAAAGGAAAATCCTTGGCCGCATCCGGAGGGGTGAGCTGCAGTCCTACGGACAGCTTCCAGGGGTTAAAGATACCGGAATCGTCCTTCATCTCCTCAGGCTTCACCTTCAGCATGCCGTATTGGTTGCCGTACAGCCGGGTATGGAAATCATAGTTCGACGCGATCTTTACTTGGCTCTCGCCGTCCTTGCCCAGCGTAATGAGCGTCTCCAGCCCTTCGTCGAGCTGAACGCCACCCAGCTCCTTGGCATGCTTGTTGCCGCCCGGAAGCGTATCAACACCGAAGTTCAGCTGCTGCTTGTTCGGGTCAAACGGCTGTTCCAGCTCGGCCAGAATATACACATAAGCTTCATCGTGGGTCATCGTGATCGACTTAAAGCCGGGATACGTGCCCGGAAGCGTCATTTTGTCGTCGTTCTTCAGCGCCTTCCAGTCGGACGGATCGCCGTCGATCTTCAGCGGACCGTCCTTGCCGGACAGCTCCGCAATGAGACCGAAGTGCTGTTCGTTCGTCAGCACGTTGTGCCACAGCTTGCGCCGGTTCGCCGGAATTTCGAAATACATCGTATTCCATGTCCGCTTGAACCATTCGTCCTGCCAGGAGAAGACGATGCCGCCGGCCATGCCCTCCGTGGCGATGTCCTGCAGAAGCGAGGCGTCGATCTTGCCCTGCTCGGTCTCGTCGTGGCCGCCTTGATTGCGGTCCTTGTTGGCTAAATGGCCAATCCCCAGGGAAGAAGGAACGCCGAATTCCGTTATCATGACCGGCATGCCCTTATGATAGGCCTTGATCTTGCGCAGATAGCTGCGGTACGTATTGACCGAGCCGTCCTTATCCTTGACGTCCATGAACGTCTGATCCAATCGGAAGAAGTCCGGGTAGTAAGGATAGGCGTGGAAGGAGGCAAAATAGCCCGCCGACCAGCTATGCGCGTCCAGATGCGTGGCGTCGACGCTTACCATATCTTCCTGGAGCAGCACCTCGCCGGGATGCTTGATCGGATCCGTCGTTACCCAGTTGGTGAAGGTGAGCGGATGCTTCCAGCCGTTCTGGGACTCCTGCACGGCCAGATGATCTAGCATTTCCGCAAGCCAGTTCTCGAAGGCGGTGGAGCCTTGCTTAGCGGAGATATAGGTGCCTTTATAGCCGGTCTTGTCCTTGTGCAGCGCATCGGTATTCTGGACCATCTTCGGATCCCACTCCGTACCGGCGGACCAAGCGAGCAGATAAGGCCCGGCGTTATACCGGTAAGTCCCGCTGGCCTTCCCGAAC
Organism: Paenibacillus gyeongsangnamensis; assembly: GCF_027533625.1. Classification (GTDB taxonomy): domain Bacteria; phylum Bacillota; class Bacilli; order Paenibacillales; family NBRC-103111; genus Paenibacillus_G; species Paenibacillus_G gyeongsangnamensis. The sequence continues at coordinate 187,342 of NZ_JAQAGZ010000009.1, forward strand.
CGTTCCGGGATGTCGGCCGCACCGTAAACGGCGCCCACGGAATAGGTGATCTCCTCTTGAAACTCTCTGTAAATATCCTGCTGATACGCGTCCTTCTTCTCGATTAGCTCATCCTCCGGCGTCCAGATGCCTTGGATGAAGTAGAGGGGCTGGTCGGCGTGCTTCTGATTGTATTCGACCAGCGCTTGATAGAATGACGGCGATAGAATGGTGTACACGCGGATCGTGTTGGCGCCGAGGTCCTGGATCTGCTTGAACCATTCCATATATTTATCCTTGCTGATCGGCAGCTCACCGGGGTCATGTCCCGGTAATGCGGCGCCGACATTGACCCCTTTCACAAAAAAGGGTGTCCATGCCTGCTTGGTGTAGATCTCGATGTGATCCCCTTGCGTACGGAATTTGATCTGCGAGCCGTCGCTGCTCTGGATGCTCTCCACCTTCTTGGCGGGCCAGTAATGCCACACCAGGAAGAACACGACGGCCATCGCGACAAACCGCAGCAGCCAGGTGACCGGTGTGGCGGTCCGCTTCATGGTCATGAGCTCCTTTGTTCTTCAAGTTAGGATTTAAGCCAGCAGCCGTCTCAGCCGCGCTTCCAATTCCATCGGAGAAAACGGCTTCCGGATCACGTCGGCCGCCCCGAGCTCGAAGCATTTGCAGATATCCTGCTCGACGTTCAGGTCGGTCAGTACGACCACTTTGGCCGATCCGCTGTGAGCGTGATTGATCCGGTGGATCAGCTGGTAGCCGTCCAGCGCCGGCAGGGCCAGTTCGGTAAGAACGAGGTCCGGCTTCACCGATTCGACGAGCCGCAGACCTTCCATGCCGTCCGTCGCGGGACGTACATCGTAGCCTTGAAGGCCGAGCCGCACATTCAGAAAATCGAGCAGGTCGGCATTCGGATCGATCATGACGACGGTGGGCGCTTCCGATGCCTGGCGCTGCCCGCTATAGATGGCGATTTCCGTCAGCTCCTTGTTCTCCAGCAGCGAAAGAAAGTCGATGACATTCGATTCCGACACGGGAGCGCTCTCCGGGAAGCTCGCTACGGCCATCGGTCCGTTCAACAGATAAGCATCCTGAAGGAAAGCTTTGGCGGATAATGCGACGAAATGTGTGAAAGCCAGGGATTGTCCCGGGATCGTTACCGTCAGGATACCTTCTTCCGCCTCATAGGAGGCGACAATGACGAGCTGCTGGCCTTCCAGCCCGAGCCGCGTCTCCAGATCCTGGAGCAGCAGCGAGGAAACGGGGCCGGTCTTGGCGGCGATCACGCCGCACTCGGTCCAAGGGACGGTAGCCTGCAGCACATTCTTGACTTGCTCGTATAGACGGTGAGCCAAACCGGGTGGAACCGCTAATGCCGTATTCATGGACAATTCACTCCGTTTCTATGGATTAAAAAGGTGTTTGGAGGGCCGTCTTCTTATACGACCCTGGCATTGGCGCCTGCGGTCTTCTGGGCGGGAGCCGGAGCGGCCTGCTCCGCGGCTTCGTCCTGCCAGCGGCGGCGCACCATATTGCCCCAGCTGTTGTTCCGCCGGACATAGTCCCATTGACCGAGCAGCTTCCAATAGGCATTGATCTGATCGTAGCCGACCGCCATGATGACCGACAAGCCGATGATCCGAATCAGATCGTTCGTCGAGATCGGGCGGCGGAAGGCGAATTCCTCGATCAGCATCGAGCCGCAAGTAAAGACCATGCCGATCAGCAGGTTGACGAGCAGGAAGATGAGCAGGACCGGCAGCTGCGTCATATCGAGCAGCACATAGCCTACGAGCGCCGCGAGTCCGGATAGCCGGACGTAAGGGCTAAGCAGCTCGTAGACGATCGTATAAGGAAGCGCCAGCCAGCCGATGATCTTGAACTTCGGAATGAACAGCATCGAGCGGAACCGGCTGACGTTCCATAGGCTGCCCCTGATCCACCGGCGGCGCTGGGAGCCCAGCACGCGAAGCGTATCGGGCGCCTGTGTCCAGCAGACGGCGTCGGGGCAGAATACGATTTTGTAAGGCAAGTGGCGTTCCAGCATATATTTGTGAAGCTTGATGACGATATTCATGTCCTCGCCGGGGCAGTCCTCTTCGTAGCCGCCGACCTCGACCAGAACATCCTTGCGGAACAAGCCGAAGGCGCCGGATACGATCAAGAGTCCATTCATGGCGCTCCAGCCGATCCTTCCGCCGAGGAAAGCTTTCATATACTCGACGTATTGTATGGCGGGCAGCCATTTGTTCGAAAGACGCACCGACAGCACGCGGCCGTCCTCGATGGTGCTTCCGTTGGCGATACGCACGTTGCCGCCTACGGCGATATGCTGCTCCGGGTTTTCCATGTACACCTTGACCAGCCGGATCAAGGCGTCTTTTTCCAGCAGGCTGTCCGCATCGATGGTTGCGACCAGCGGATACTTGGAGAGGTTGATCCCGGCGTTCAGGGCGTCCGCTTTGCCGCCGTTGGCCTTGTCGATGACGACCAGCTTCGGGTATGTGGGATTATGATATACCCCGCGAATTTCCTTGGAGTTCAGCAGCTTGCGGAAGCCGCTCAGACGTCCGGGCTTCAGCTCGAAGGTTTCCAGCAGCACCTGCAGCGTTCGGTCAGCGGAGCCGTCGTTGATCACAACGACCTCGTAGGTCGGAAACTCCAGCGTCATGAGGGAGCGTACGCTCTCTACGATGGTAAGCTCCTCATTGTAAGCAGGCACCAGGATAGATACCGGAGGCACAAATTCCGAGCCTGCCAGCTCCCGGAAGCGGGAGTTCATGCTGCTCTTGACGACGGACAGCATCTTCTGATGGGAGATGACCAGAATGGCAAAGTACAGCAAGCTGGAAACGATTATCATATAAGTGGCAAGTATTCCGTAATCAAGCAAAAACGTTCTCATCCGGTTCCCCTTTCTACGAGCTGATCCGGGCCGGCTCCGCCTGAAGCCCTCTGCGGGTCTCGCCCAGCTTGCGCCGGTAGATGTAAGCTAGCCGATTGTAGTAAGGGATCAACTGGACTTCCTTGGAGGAATCGGCCGCAGCGCGGTCCAACTCTTCATGTACCGCTTCCCAAGCCGCTTCGCGGCTTTCCTCCTGCTCCGCGGCAGCGGCTGCCGCGCATAAAGCCTCGAAGCCGGCCGGCCCGAGCCGCGACAGGCTCTTCGCGCTGTAGAAGCGCACCCACCACTGCTCGTCCTCCAGTCCGCCGACAAGCGCATCGAGATAAAACTCAAGCTGCTGCTCGCCTACCGCCTTGACGGCGGCCGCGCGGATCTCCCAATCCGGGTGGCGGATCAGCTCGCCGATCCTCTCGAGCGGTAGGAGGCGGGTGTATTGCAGCAGGATTTTGGCTGCCTTGATACGCACTTCCCGATGTTCCGAAAGCACCAGACGATCCAATGTATGGAAGGCCGCACGTTTATTTCGGCCCGATAAACCGATCAGCGCAACCGTCAGCAGCGCTTCGTCATCCTCCCGGTTCAGCAGCTCGGTATAAAGCGGAGCCGGATCCAGAGCGGAAGAGGCCAGCATATCGGCGATAAGCTGATGCGCCTGCGGATGACGCTCGGTCAGCAGCAGCAGCAGAGTGCGGAGCTCTTCGAGACTCGAAGCGCATTTCGCCGCTGCCCGCCCGATGACGAATGCGGTCGATTCCATCCCTTCCCGTCCTTCCAGCAGCTTCAGCAGCTCGTCCGTGCATTCCGGCGCTCTCATTACGCCCAGGTGATAGACGGCTTCCATGCGGATGCCGGGCCAAGGGCTGCGCAGCCGCTGCCGTTCGAGCTCAACGAGTCCGAGATCCCGGCATAAGGCCGTCAGCTTCTCCCGATGCTCCCCGCCGATCGTTTCGATCCATTCGAGCAGCTTGGATTGAATGGCCCGCAGCTCCGGAAGGCTCAGCTTGCCGGGCGGAGGAAGCAGAGCTTCCGAGCTGCCGATACTCGCGCTTAGGTAGTTGAAATAATCCTGATGCTTCTCCAAATTCAGCTTCATTCGCTCAGCGATGGCGCCATGCCGGGCACGCAGCAGAAACAGTGCGGCGAATCCGCCGACAATCGCAATGCCGAGGACGATCAATACGGAGGCCGCCTGATCCAAAGGCTCCGTCCACATATGGTTTCTCCTCCTTACTCTCTAGCCTCGCTATACTCTCTAATCTCGCTATGGTTGTGCATCCGTGATGCAGTGAAGTGAAGTTCCGCCTGCGGCGAACTTCACTTCACAATCCCGGATGAAGAGGGCTGCCCCCTGTTACTCTACCGTTACACTCTTGGCAAGGTTCCGGGGCTTGTCTACGTCGTTCCCGCGGAGCGCCGCCGTATAATAGGCGAGCAGCTGCAGAGGGACGACCGCAAGGGCCGGCGTCAGCAAGGAATACGTGCGGGGCACGTAAATGACTTGATCGGCCGTTTTCTCCAGCTCGGTATTGCCCTCCAGCGCCAGCGCAATGACATAAGCGCCCCGCGCCTTCACTTCCTTAATATTGCTGACGGTTTTCTCCAGCAGCAGTTCCTGCGTGGCCAGCGCGATGACCGGCGTGCCGTCTTCGATCAGCGCAAGCGACCCGTGCTTCAGCTCTCCCGCCGCATAAGCCTCCGAATGAATGTACGAAATTTCCTTCAGCTTGAGCGAAGCTTCCATGGCCAGACTGTAATCGAGCCCGCGGCCGATAAAGAAGAGATGCTCCTGCTGCGTAATGTGCTCTGCGATCCCGTGGATCGGATCTTGATGCCGAAGCATCTCCTCCACCTGGAAGGGCAAGCGTTCGAGCATGGCGATCATTTCAACGGAAGTAACCGGGTCGAGCGTCCCGAGCGATTGGCCCATGAACATCCCGAGCAGATAAAAGGCGATCAGCTGGGAGCTGTAAGCCTTGGTGGAAGCGACGGCGATCTCCGGACCCGCCAGGGTGAAGAGGACATCCTCCGCTTCCCGCGCCACCGAGCTGCCGACCACATTCGTAATTGCCATGACCCGTGCGCCCCACTGCTTGGCTTCACGTATGGCGGCCAGCGTATCGGCGGTTTCGCCCGACTGGCTGACGGCGATGACAAGCGTATTCTCCCGGATAATCGGCATCCGGTAACGGTATTCGGAGGCGAGATCGACTTCAACCGGTATGCGGGTCAGCCGTTCGACGACGGTTTTGCCGACAAGCGCCGCATGATAGGCGGTGCCGCAGGCGACCATTTGAATTTGCTTGATCTCGCGAATTTGCTCCGGCGTAAGCGAGACGCCTGGCAGCACAATTTGCTGCTTCTCTTCGTCGATCCGTCCGCGCATCGTATCCTCGTACGCGCGCGGCTGTTCATGAATTTCCTTGAGCATGAACGTATCGAATCCGTTCTTCTCCGCCATGACAAGGTCCCAGTCAATATGGAACAGCTGCTTCGCGATAAAATTGCCCTCGAGCGTCATCAGCTCGACCCCTTCACGGGTAAGCACAGCCATTTCGCCGTCATTTAAGATGTAGACATCACGCGTATATTCCAGAATCGCCGGAATATCGGAGCCGATGAAGTTCTCGCCTTGACCTACGCCGATGATGAGCGGGGAAGCCCAGCGAACGGCAACCAGCTTATCCGGCTCATGCTCGGATAGAACGGCGATCGCATAGGCGCCGCGTACATGGCTTACCGCTTTGCGGACCGCCTGGGCCAAATCGCCGTCGTAGTGATGGGCAATCAGATGCGAGAGCACTTCCGTGTCCGTCTCCGATATAAACCGATACCCGTGCGCTTCAAGCTCTTCCTTCAGCTGCAGGTGGTTCTCGATTATACCGTTATGTACAACGGAAATTTTCATATCGTTATCGGTGTGAGGATGCGAATTGGCATCGGATGGTCGACCGTGCGTAGCCCAACGGGTATGGCCGATGCCGGCGAACCCTTCAAGAGGCTGGTCTTGCAGGCGGTTCTCCAGCTCGCTGATGCGGCCTTTCGTTTTGCGGAGCGCAAGCCCTGTATTCGTGTGAATCGCTACCCCGGCGGAATCATATCCGCGGTACTCCAACTTCTTCAAGCCTTCCAATAGAATGTTTTGTGAATCCCGGTTGCCGATGTAGCCGACAATGCCGCACATGCTTACTCCTCCTCTTTTTCACTCTGGCCTACTTGCCATTTTCTAAATTCGATGATGCTTTTCAGTTCTTCCCGGGACACTCCGGAATTCAGAGCGTCCTGGAACATGTCGTACCACTCCTGCATTACTAGAGGATCCGGCTCGGGCGGATCCGGTTGTACGAGCTGCTTCATGGAAACATCCAACGCGGCCGCAATCTTGTCGAGCAGGTGGACGGACGGATTCGAATGAATGTCCCGTTCGATGGTGCTCAAGTAGGACTTGGCAACACCTGCGGCCTCCGCCAGTTCGGAGAGGGATAACCCCCGTTCCATGCGAAGCTTCCTCACTCGCTTTCCTAACATGATCCATCGGTCCTTTGCATTCATTTCGCCTTCGCAGGGTTCAAGCCTGTTCGTTCGATGGATCGTTCCTTATAACGAACGAACAATTGGAGTATACCGCAAAAATCGGCAAAATAAAAATCGGATAAGTCGGATTATTTCGTTTTAACGAACGAAATACGCTGAAAACCTCCATTATGCTCCAGAATACGACCTAATCTCGTTCTTTATAGAGAATTTAATGTTCGTTATAATGAATCGCGGAAGGGTGGAGCATGACGTCACGCGTCAATCTCCGGTTTCTTTCCTTAATCTAATGAAGGAGGAGACTCGACATGTCCCAAACGAAAGCGCAAGTTAAGCTGGAAGGCTGGGGAAGCCGGCCGCTTCCGATCCGTTACCTGGCCCTCATGCGTCCCCGGCAGTGGACGAAGAATCTGCTCGTGTTCGCCGCCCTGATCTTCTCGATTCAGCACGTGGATATGCGGATGCTGGGTCAGGCGCTGGCCGGTTTCGTGCTGTTCTGTCTCGTCTCAAGCTGCGTGTATGTGCTCAACGACTATGTAGACCGCGAGAAGGACCGGCTCCATCCGGAGAAAAAGAACCGTCCGCTCGCCTCCGGCGCGATCCATCCGCAAACGGCGCTGCTGTTCGGCTTCGTGCTGCTCCTGTGCTGCCTCGGAGCGGCATTCCGTTTCCAGTGGATGTTCGGGCTTGTGTTGGCCGGATACTTTTGCATGAATGTGCTGTATTCGTTGAAGCTGAAGCATGTCGTCATCGTCGATTTGCTGATTGTGGCATCCGGCTTCGTGCTTCGCGCGGTCGGCGGGGGCCTTGTGATCGGCGTGCCCCTTACGCCGTGGTTCCTGCTCTGTACGATGCTGCTGGCGTTGTTCCTCGCGATCGGTAAACGGCGCCACGAGCTGTTGCTGATGCAGGGCGGCATGGGCGTTCACCGCAAGGTGCTGGAATCGTACTCGATGGAAATGCTGAATCAAATGTCGGCGATCGTGACGACGGCTACGATTATGAGCTACGCGCTCTTTACCTTCACTTCGGGCCGTTCGATCCATTTGATGTGGACGCTGATTTTCGTGCTTTACGGCGTATTCCGCTATTTGTATCTGATTCATATGGAAGGCAAGGGCGGGCGTCCGGAGAAGCTGCTGCTGGAGGACAAGCATATTTTGATGACGGTCGTGCTGTACGGATTTTCCGTTGTCTGCATTCTATTGTTCTTGCCTTGATCCTGCTTACAAACAGATTAGATTGTCACACAAAAATAGGATGGGATTCGGAGGGAGAAGCTGCGGTGATCAACTACATATGGTTAATCGTATCCGTACTGCTTGGTGCCGCGGGGCAGATCCTCATGAAGTGGGGGGTCAGCACGCCCCGTGCGGCCGGAATAGGTTTGCTGACTTGGAACGGACTTGCGGCCGCTTGGCCGATTGGAGCGGGGCTGGCCTGCTACGGGCTGAGCTCGATCTTCTGGCTCTTCGCGCTGAGGAAGTTTCCGCTAAGCACGGCTTATCCGATGGTAAGCCTCGGTTATATCCTGGTCATGGTGCTGGGATACGTTCTATTCAAAGAAACGTTGTCGATGCAAAAATGGTTCGGAGCCGCCTTCATCTCCGTCGGCGTGCTGCTTATTGCGCGGGCGTAATGAAGGAGGAGAAGTTCGTATGAACGCCGGATTGTTGTACCCGGCACTGCCTTTTATCGCGTGGGTCGTGTCGGGGACGCTAAAGTACGCGGTGAATCGGATCCGCTATGGGGATGAAGCCCGGAACCTTGTGGGCAACGGCGGCTTCCCAAGCACGCACACCTCGGTCGTCTCCTCGGTGGCGATGCTGATCGGCTTCAATCAAGGCTTCGGAACGCCGATGTTCGGTCTGGCGGTGGCGCTGAGCTACATCGTGATGATCGACGCCGTCGGCATCCGCCGCGCCGTAGGCGAGAGCGCCAAGCGGATCAATGCGCTGGCGCGCGTGACTGCAGGCGGCGAGGCTGCCGCTGCCCGTGAGCAGCGTCCGCTGCGGGAGCGGCAGGGCCACACACGGGTCGAGGTGCTTGGCGGTCTCGCCGTCGGGACGCTGCTCGGCTGGCTCGGCTCACTGGTGCTCGGATAGCGCCGTGAGCGGTCAGGCCGGGCACGAGCGTAGGCGCGGACTGGGTGCGTCCATCCAGGTCTGCGCCCTCGAAGCAGGCGGGTGCCCGTGTCCGCCTTTGAAATCCGTGAAAATGCGCCGCGCTTAGCAGCCGCAGCGCTTTCACGGATTTCAAATGTGGCTGCGGACGCGCCCGTCAAGCAACGTAAATATATAAACTTTTTTTCGGATAGGGGGAGTGGCTCTATGAACAACCGAATCGCAACGTACAGCCTGGTCGCGGGACTCACGCTTGTGACGATCGATGTCGCTGCGTTTGTGGTGCCGTCGCTGCTGTTTTTCGCCGGGCTGCCTATGATGAAAGCAGACTTCTGGATCACGGCGGCGCTCGCGGCCGCTATGGCCTGGTTTGCCTCGAAGAAGCTGGCAGAGGACAAGCCGATGACGGTGTTCGCCGTCTCGCTGGGGCTGGCGGCAATCCTATTTATCGCGGGCTTCGTCATCTGCGGATACTTCTTCGACCTGTCCTATGACGGTCAGTCGTATCACCAGGAGGCGATCATCCACCTCGCGGAGGGCTGGAATCCAGTCTATGACAAGGAGCTGTCGCCGCCGACCGGCCAGGGCATCTGGATTAATCACTATGCCAAGGCATCCGAGATTGCTGCGGCAACGATCTATAAGGCGACCGGCCTGATCGAGCAGAGCAAGGTCATCAACCTGATTCTGATCGCCGCCTCCGGGCTGCTAAGCCACGCGGCGCTACTCGCGCTAAGACCGCAGAACCGCATCACGGCTGCAGTCGTTGCGGTGCTGTTGGCGTTGAATCCGGTAAGCGTCTATCAATCGTTTACGTACTACGTCGACGGCCTGCTCGGTTCGCTGCTGCTTTCCATGATTGCGCTCGGCGTGCTTATTTTCAAACGGCAGAGCTGGCTGCTGCTGACGATGTACACGGCGGCCATGATCATGACGATGAACATCAAGTTCACCGCCATCGGCTATGCGGGCGTCCTCACAGCCGGTTTATTAATCGCGCTGTATATGGGCGAGCAGTTCGACCGCGCGAAGAGGCTGTTTCGCATCGCGGCCATCGGCGGCATGGTTGGCGTGCTGATCGTTGGCTACAACCCGTACGTCACCAACACAATGCGTTACGGTAATCCGCTGTACCCGCTTGCGGGCGAGAACGCGATCGATGTCGTCAAAAACTTCACGCCGCGTAATCTCGAATTGATGAACCGTTTCGAGCAGGTGGCGGCGGCGAATTTCGCCGTGCCCCGCGGCAACACTACGGACAAGAAGCCGACGCAGTTCCAATGGCCTTTCATGCTTAGTGTCAAAGATCTGCCGACCTACGCCGAGACGGACGTAGCCGTCGCCGGCTTCGGGCCGCTCTTCAGCGGCGCCTTGCTCCTGTCGCTGGCTGTGCTGGTGCTCGCCTTCCGCCGCCGTACCGGCCTTACGCTGGCGGCGGTCGGTGTCATCGCCGTCCTGGCCGTTTCCACCTTCATCAATCCGGCCGCCTGGTGGGCCCGCTACGTACCGCAGTTATGGATGGTCCCGCTCATCTGCGTATGGCTGGCGTTCAGCCTGAAGGGGTACCGCATGCTGCAGGGGGTCGGAACGGCGCTGGCGCTCGTCATTGCCGTGAACGCGCTGCTCGTCAGCGGCTCGTTCACGACGAAGCAGTGGGCGATGAGCCAAGAGCTTCGCGCTCAATTGACGCAGATCAGCGCATCGGCGCAGCCGGTCAAGGCCGATTTTACCTACAGCTGGTCCAATCGGGAGCGCTTGAAGGCCTACGGGATCGAATTCAAGGAGGAATCGCCGCTGAAATGCGCCAGCGACCCGGTTGTACTCATCAAATCGGGCACGTCCCTTTGCGTAAATCCGAATAAAGGAATGCAGGCGAAGGTGGAGTAAAACCAAGGAGGCCATCATGCACGTCATTTCGGTACAGAAAAGAATTGCTCTCGGGCTGGCGATTCTCGCCATTCTCGCGGTTTGCGCCGCTTTATGGTGGGGAGGCCCGTCGCGAAGCTGGTTTACCGGGGGGAGCAAAAACCTGCCTAAATCCTCGCTGCCCGTATTCGAGTCGGATGGAGTCAAACAGACGTCCGCGGCCAAGGACGGCCACCTGGAAGTATTCGACGGCACGTCCTGGAAGCCGCAGTTCTGGACGGGAGTCAATCTGGGGGCGACAACGCCGGGTCATGCGCCGGGAGAGCTGAGTCCGACCAAGGAGGATTACCTGAGATGGTTTGCTCAGATGAAGGACATGCATGCGGACGTGGTCCGGATATATACGATTCTTCCGCCTTACTTCTATCAAGCGCTGGCTGAATTCAACGCCGGCCGGAAGGATCCGCTGTACATCCTGCACGGCATCTGGGCGCCGGAGGAGCATCTGGTAGGCGAGAACGGCCAAGCCTACGACGCGCTCCAGAAGGACACCGTGAACTTGTTCGAACAGGAAATCCGCGACGCCGTTCAGGTCGTGCACGGGCAGCTGAAGCGCAAGGCTTCGCCGGGCCATGCCTCGGGCAAATATGATGCGGACGTCTCGCCTTACGTCCTCGGCTGGGTGATCGGTACCGAATGGGATCCGTATATGGTGAAAGCGACGAACGACGCCCATGCCGGCCTGAAGCCGTTTCAGGGCAAATATTTCCAGGCCAAGGAGGGCGCTTCGCCCTTCGAGAGCTGGCTCGCGCAAATGCTGGATACTGCTGCGCAGGAGGATATGAAATTCGGGTGGCAGCATCCGGTTTCGTTCACGAACTGGGTGACGACCGATCCGTTGACGCATCCGAACGAGCCTTCGGACAACGAGGATCTCGTCTCCGTCGATCCGATGCATTTGACGCCGCAGGCAGGCTGGAAGGCGGGCTATTTTGCCGCGTATCACGTGTACCCGTACTATCCGGATCTGCTTCGTTACGAGCCGAAGTATCAGTCGTATAAGGACAGTGAAGGGAATGTCAATCCTTATGCGGGATATTTGCACGATCTTCGGGAGTATCACAAAGGCATTCCGCTGATCGTTGCCGAATATGGTGTCCCAAGCTCTCGCGGGATGGCGCATTACGGTCCGTTAGGCAGGAACCAGGGCATGCACACGGAGAAGGAGCAGGGGCAGATCGACGCCGACCTGTACCGCAGCATTTATAACGAGAATTATGACGGAGCGGTGCTGTTTTCCTGGCAGGACGAATGGTTCAAGATTACATGGAATACGATGGAGCTGGATTCTCCACCGGCCCGGCGTCCTTATTGGAGGAATATGCTTACCAATGAAGAGCATTTCGGCGTCGTGGCGGTGGAGCCGGGGAAATCGCAGGACGATATGATCGTGCTGGACGGCAAGACGAACGATTGGGATAAGCGCAAGAACACCGAAACGAAGGATTACCCCGGCTACAGCTTGACGGTATCGCATGACGAAGCTTATCTGTATCTGCTGCTGAAGAACAAGAAAGGGGATTGGAAGCCGGGGGAACAGCCGCTTTATATCGGCTTTGATACGATCAATGGGGGCAGTACGAAAGCGGACGTGGCTCCCGGCGTCACCTTCAGCGGAGGACAGGAGTTTGTCATGAAGCTGAGCGGGGAGAAGGACTCCGCCATTTATGTGAACAGCGCTTATGACTACCATACGTGGCAGTTCGGCTCCGTGCAGAAAATAATGCCGTGGCAGGAGGCCTGGTCCCATCCCGAGAACGGGCTGTTCCTGCCTTGGAGGCTGCCGGTCAGCAAGCCGCTGACGCTGCCGCAAACCAAGGAGAAGATCCCGTTCCAGGACGTTGAGGTCGGCAAGCTGCATCTGGGCACGACCGACCCGAAAAGCCCGGACTTCAATAATTTGGCCGATTGGTATGTTTCCGGCCCCGTCATTGAGGTTCGTATCCCTTGGATGCTGCTCGGCTTCATGGACCCGAGCACGCACAAGGTATGGCGTTATCCGTACGAAGCAGGGGCGCTTCGCGCGGAGGACAGCAAAGCCGTCCGTGTCGAGCCGCATTGGATCGGCCCGGCCGGCTCCGGCAATCCGGGCGCTTCCGATCCGGTGGTTTACAAGTGGGACGATTGGAACAAGGTCACGTCGCACGAACGGCTTAAGATGAGTTATCCGATTCTGCAAGAGACGTTCGGCAAGTACGGACAGCTCCCGCCTAAACAAACGGCCGGAGCGTCCGCCGCCCCGGCCAAATAAAATTTAATTCTTCAAGCTGCGCCAACCGGCGTAGTCGTGAACCGCAATGCCCGCGTAAGAAGGACGATCCTTCAGCAAGCCGTCAATGAGAGCCAACTGGTTATTCATGGCGGCTTTTCCTTCTTCATAGAAGGTGATGAAAGGCGTGTCGGGAGCCGGATTCGTCTCCACGCCGACCCATACCATCTTGCCGAGCCGATCGCCTGTAGCCAGCTCGTTTGCCGCCAGCTGGACGACCTCCTGCCCCGAGTCGCGGTACGACATTATCGCGGTTTCGTCGAGGAGGGGCATGATCGCTTCGCTGAGCGTGCCGGATCCGCCCGCGAGCGTGATGCTGTCGAGCCAGAACGGGACGGCGGCGGCCGTTGTCAGCGCCGTGTCCTTTTTGACCAAGTCGTTGAAATACTTAAGCGACTGCTGCCAGTAAAGGACAACTGTATTCTGGTCGGTGCTCCATTGCGGAAGCAGGTACGGCTCGATGTCGACTTGAATGCCGGCAAAGCGTTCGTTCGCGGCGACGGAGGCGTTGTAAGCTTTCACCCAATTGACCAAATCAGTAATTTTCTGCCGGTTCTCGGGCAGAGCCCACTGCGGAGCGCCGTCAAGCGCATGCACCGCAATGCCGTTCGCCGCTGCGGTACTGATGAAGCTCCTGTAGGCGTCATTCGCCACATCCGGATTGACCTGCAGGAAGATGCGGCCCACCTGCTGGCTTAGGGCGAATTGCAAGATTTCCGTTCGTCCGTTGTCGGTTGAAATAAGCGACGTGTCCCATAGCCAAGTCGCCTTAGATTTGCTGAGCGGCACCTGGTCCGCATATGCCTTCGTTCCCAGGCCTTGCGACATCCACACGAGCAACACCACCATGATCCAAATTCCGACGCGACGGCTTAAAAATTTGTGACTGAACTGCATGTCCGATTCAGCTCTCCTTTGCTGCCTTGAAGTTATTTATCCCGAAGTTCGTGAATCGATGTACGCGGCGTAATGAAAGGAGAGTGCGTCGCAAGTCCGGTCCCGTTCTTTCGTTCGTTCGTGATAGTCTCATTATAATTTGGAAGATATCACCTTTTCCATAGTTCTAGAGACTTATTGTGACAAAAATCGACCCGAAGCCCTGATATTGAAGGAGGAGATGTAATGATGAGAAATCCGTTTTTACTGAAAAAAAGCGCTGCGGTCCTAAGCTCGCTGCTTCTGGCCGCGAGTTTGGGTTCGTCTGCGGCGGCAGCCGCAGCCCCGGAGATCGCGTGGAACAAACCGATTGGTCCGGATAACAGCTCAGCCGTGTCGGTTACGGATGCTGCGTACGGAGAATTCGTTATGGCGGGAAGCGCGAAGGGAACGTCGGGTGCTGAGGAACTGCTGCTTCTTGGGGTCGATCAAGAAGGACGCGAGAAGTGGGCACGAACGTATAGTTACGACGGCGGCAATACCATCGGTGCGAAAGTCCATCCGACCAAAGACGGCGGCCGCATCGTCGTTGGCAGCACTACCCATACGGTTCACGGGAAACTGCAGGAAGACATTTACTTGCTCAAGACGGATGCGCATGGTGACAAGCAGTGGGAGAGCAGGCTGGGCGGTTCCGTCACCGAATGGGGACAGGATGTTGCCGAATTGCCGGACGGCGGTTATTTGGTTGCCGGCTTGCTGGTTAACGGCAATATCCCGGCTCGGGCCGGGGTATTGATCCGTACGGATGCGAACGGCAAAGAGCTGTGGACGAAGACGTACGGAAGCGACCTCAATCGGAACGGCTCCAGCGGCCTTAAGTCGATTTTGCCGCTTCCGGACGGCACGTTCCTGCTTTGCGGCCAAAAGGGTCCTTCGTGGTTCGACTTAAGCAGTCAAGCTTACGTGCTGAACATCGACGCGAACGGACAAGTAAAATGGGAGCGTACCTACGGAGACAAGAGGAAAACGACGTCCGCGAGCGATATTCGGCCCACCGCGGACAGCGGTTTCATCGTGACCGGACAGACTGCGGCGGCGGGCCGGGAAAGCAACGTATATCTGCTGAAGCTCGGAGCGGACAAGGAGCCGGAGTGGCAGGCGGAATTCGGGAATAACGATCATGAAAAGGGGAATGCGGTGGTTCAGTCCCCGGACGGCGGCTATCTCATTGCAGGTACGAGACAGTCCTCCGCGGACGGACATAGCGAAGCTTACTTCGTCCGCACCGACGATAAGGGGAACCTTACGGGGGAGCAGACGCTTAGTGAAGCGAATGCCGGGGCGCTGCTGCCGCTGAATCAGGGAGCCTATCTTGCCGCAGGCTCGACGATCCCGTTTCCTGCGGATTCGTCCAAGCTCGGCCATGCGTTTCTTGCGATGTTGAAGGCGCCGGGAAGCGAAGGGGAGCCGGAACCGTCGCAGGATCAGCCTCAGGGTATTGTCTTCGATCGCAGCGACTATACGCTCCAGCCCGGGGAGAAGACGCCTGTCGTCGTATCGGCGGTGTACGGCAGCGGGAGACGGGTGCAGCTTGCCGCAGGCGTTCGGTTCTACAGCAATAAACCGGCGGCGGCGTCCATCGGGACAGGCGGCTTGCTGACGGCGGGCGCTTCGGGGTCGACCTTTCTTACCGCGGAGTACCAGGGGATGACCGCAAATGCTGAGGTGAAGGTGGAGAATCCAGAAGCGCTGCGGCTCGTCGGACTTACGGCGGAGCCGGGGCGATTGGCACTAGGACCGGGCGAAGAGCGGGCTCTCAAGCTGATCGCCCGGTATGCGGACGGTAGCACGCGCGATGTGACCTCCGAGGCTGATCTGTATATCAACGATCCGAGGATCGGCAAGCTGAAGTTGAACGGGGGCAAGAGCGTTGCCGCGAAGGAAGCCGGGTGGACCTTCCTTACGGCGGTTTATGACGATCAATCCGTCGTCATTGAATTGACCGTTAGGTAAAGCAGCATCTCCAAAACCGGTTAAGGCGGAGGCTTTATCGGTTCCGTGACGGTCAAAAGTCTATTTTCCGCTTAGGCGGAAAATAGGCTTTCTTTGTTGATGCGCTGGTCCTAGTAAGACAAGGACGGCGTAGCCGTTTATCCTGGTCGTTCCAGGGCCGGTCGTTGCACCAGTCAAAACTGCATCCTAACATTAATGACGGCATTCCGCCTTCCCCTTGAATCGACAATAACCGCGCCGTTGCGCGGTTTTTTCGCATGCATACGGCGCTTGGTTAAAATCGGTCTATCCGAAGTTAAATCTTGATCATGGGCGCTGCGGGGGCGGTAGAGGGGGTGCGCGGCCGGTCGGCCGGCCCGGAATCGGCTCGGTTCAACCGCCGGAGAACAAGTTAACAGCAGGCTATAGCATGTTCCTGTATTCCGGATAATAATTAGCTCAATCACACCAAAGAGAGGGGACAGCTTATGAGCTTGCCGACCGATCTGCCGTCCAACGGTGCCATCAAGCAGAACAGTAAAGTGTCATTCACGCGTAAATCTTGGGTAAGGGATCTCATTCGAGACCGTTGGATGTACCTGATGCTGCTGCCGGGCGTTGTTTACTTCCTAATATTCAAGTATGTTCCGATGTACGGGATTCTGATGGCCTTCCAGGACTATAAGCCGCATATCGGCATGCTGAACAGCCCATGGGTGGGGCTGAAGCACTTCCAGCGCTTCTTCAGCGAACCGTCCTTCTGGCAGCTGTTCACGAATACCTTCCTGCTCGCCATCTATAATATGATTTTCTTCTTCCCGCTGCCGATTGTTCTTTCTCTCATGCTCAATGAAGTGAGAAAGACCGGCTTCAGGAACTGGGTGCAAACGATGGTATATATTCCCCACTTCGTCTCGTGGGTCGTCGTGGTCGGTATCTTCTATCTGCTGCTGACGACGGAAGGCGGCGTGCTGAACGAGCTGCTGTTCGCCATTACGGGGAAGAAAATTGCTTTCCTGCTGGAGCCCGAGTGGTTCCGGACGATGATTATTACCCAATCCATCTGGAAAGAAGTCGGCTGGGGCACGATCATCTTCCTTGCGGCGCTGTCAGGCGTCGACGTTCAGCTGTATGAAGCCGCCCGCATGGACGGTGCAGGCCGCTGGAGACAGCTGTGGCATATTACGCTTCCGGCAATCCGGAGCACCATCATCATTCTTCTCATTCTTCGTCTCGGCAAGTTTCTGGACGCCGGCTTCGAGCATATCTTCCTCATGCTGACCCCGACGAACCGGGAAGTCGGCGAAGTGTTCGATACGTACGTTTACGTGAAAGGTCTTACACAATCGCAGTACAGCTACAGTGCCGCGGTAGGCTTGTTCAAATCCGCCGTAGGTCTCGTCCTTGTCATGGGGTCCAACTGGCTCGCCAAGCGCTTCGGGCAAGAAGGCGTATATTGATTCCGCAGCAAGCCCGCTTCACAAGAATAACGACTGGAGGTCGATGAGCCATGAGTTCCGCAAGCGCCGTGGTCAAACAAGACAATACGTTCGGCAATAAAATTTTCGACGGCATCAACTATGTGCTGCTGACGATCATCGCTCTGATAACGGTTCTGCCGTTCATTTACATTCTGGCGGTGTCCTTCACAAGCCCCCATGAAGTGGCCAAGGGCGGGTTTATCCTGTTTCCGAAGGAATGGTCGCTGTCCGCATACAGATACATTTTCTCAACGAATACCCTGGTGCGCAGCTTGGGCGTATCGATCTATGTGACGTCGGTCGGCACGCTGATCAACCTGATTCTCACCTCGCTGATGGCCTATCCGCTCGCCCGCCGGACGCTCCGGGGCCGCCAGCCGATCCTGATGGCCGTTCTGTTCACGATGCTCTTCAGCGGCGGCATGATTCCGACTTACTTCGTCGTCAAGGCGATGGGACTGACGAACTCCCTCTGGGCGCTTATGATTCCGAATGCGATTAATGCGTTCAACCTGATCGTGCTTAAAAACTTCTTCCAGGAAATCCCTGCCGAGCTAGAGGAAGCGGCGCGTATTGACGGCAGCAGCGATATCGGGGTGCTGATCAAGATCGTGCTTCCGCTTTCCGCACCGGCGATGGCCACCTTCGGTTTGTTCTACGCCGTAGAGCATTGGAACCAATTCTTCAACGCGATCATGTACATTAACGACAACACGAAGTGGCCGATTCAAGTGCTGCTCCGCGAGATCGTCATCCTGGCGCAGAGCCGGATCGGCGATACGTCCTTCGACGAGACGGAGATTCAGCCACTGACGATCCGGATGGCGGCGATCGTTTTTGCAACCATTCCGATTATGATCGTGTACCCGTTCCTTCAGAAGCATTTTGCCAAGGGCGTCATGCTCGGCTCCGTGAAGGGGTAATTCATAAATCATCTTGTTAGAAATTAGGGGGACTATCCATGAATTCCAAAATGAACAAGCGCGTCGCCTTATCCACGGCGCTCATCCTGACATGCGGCACGCTGGCCGCTTGCGGCGGCGGAGCGGGAGGCAAGAATGCGGCTCCGGCGAAGGAAGACGCCGGCCCGACGAACATCTCCATCGCCATGACCCAGGTAGGCGACATCCCGGCGAAGGATAAC
Source organism: Paenibacillus gyeongsangnamensis (assembly GCF_027533625.1). Lineage (GTDB taxonomy): Bacteria > Bacillota > Bacilli > Paenibacillales > NBRC-103111 > Paenibacillus_G > Paenibacillus_G gyeongsangnamensis. Next base: position 205,583 of record NZ_JAQAGZ010000009.1, read on the forward strand.
GAGGTTCAGCAGCTGATCGAGAAGTATACGAACACGAAGCTCGACATTCAATGGATTCCGAATGCGGCATACAACGATAAGGTGAACGTCATGATCGCCTCGAACGACCTGCCGAAGATGCTGAAGGTGCAGTACAACCCGAATATCGTCAGCTCGCTTCGTTCCGACCAGTTCTGGGAGGTCGGCCCTTACCTGAAGGACTACAAAAATTTGTCCGCCCAGAACAAGCTGTTCTACGACAACATTTCCGTGGACGGCAAAATCTACGGCGTACCGAACTTCAGCGACATGGGCCGGGCGTCCGTAGTTTACCGGAAGGATTGGCTCGACGCCCTTGGGCTGAAGCTCCCTACTACGATCGACGAATGGTACAACGTGACGAAGTCCATGACCTTGAACGATCCGGACAAGAACGGCAAGAACGATACCTACGGTCTGATGCTGTTCAAGAAATACAACGAAGGCGCGTACTCCTTGACGACGCGGCTCGCGACTTCCTTGGGCGCTCCGAATAAGTGGGCGGTGGACAAGGACAGCAACTTCACGCCGGAATTTATGACGAAGGAATACAACGACGTCCTGAAGCTGTTCAAGCGTCTGTATGACGAGAAGCTGATCAACCAGGATTTTGCGGTATTCGATTCCACGGAAGCGGACAAACTGTTCGACTCCGGCCGCGCGGGCCTCAAGGTCGCGGTAGCGCAAACCGGTAAGAGCCAGGCGGACCGCTTGTCGAAGAACGATCCGAAGGCGGTCGTCGACGTCGAGCCGATCAAAGGCCCGCAGGGCATTCGCGTCTCCGGCGAACCGGGGAACAGCGGCTTCTACGTCTTCCCGAAATCGTCCGTGAAGACCGAGGCGGAGCTCCGCAAGCTGCTCGCCTTCGAGGATAAAATGATGGATCCGGACGCGGCCACGCTCCTCATGCGCGGTGTCGAGAACAAGCATTACGTCAAGACGTCCGACAACAAGACGGAATACAAGGATTTCACCGCGTTCCAGCGCGAAGTGAAGCCTTACCGCGACAACTTCCCATATGTCGAGGGCTTCAACGTGCTTCCGCTTAAAGATACGCCGATCGGCGAGAAGGGTGTCAATATCGCGAAAGAAAACAATAAGTACATCGTGCCGAATCCGGCATTGACGCTGACTTCCGCCACATATAACGACCGCGGCAGCGAGATCGATCAAATGATCGCCGACGCGCAAACCAATTTCATCATGGGCAAAATCGACGATGCCGCTTATCAAGGCGAAATCGACAAGTGGAAAAAAGCCGGCGGCGACAAAATCATGGCCGAATACAAAGCGGACTACCTCAAGACACGCAAAAAATAATCACTTTAACTACGGCAGCAATGAACGTTCAGCCGGGAGGACCCTCCTTCCGGCTGAACATTTCTTACAAGCTTAGTCTAAACAGAAGGGGATGGGGACTGGGATGAAGAAAAGATATGCGGTATGCGGAGTAAGCAACCGGGCGATCGGCATGTTTATCGGGCCGATGCTGACGACGTTCGCGGGAACGTGTGAAGTGGTGGCGCTGCTGGACATCGATCCGAAGCGGCATGAGGTGTGCAAAAGCAAATACCCGCAAATGGCGGACGTTCCGGAATATACGCCGGAGCAGTTCGACCGGATGGTAGCGGAAGCGAAGCCGGACGTTATCCTGGCCGTCGGCCGTGACGATACGCATGCCGGATATATCGTGCGCGCGTTGGAAAAGGATCTCGATGTGTTGACCGAGAAGCCGATGGCTACGACGGGCGCGGATTGCCGCCGCATTTTGGACGCCGAAGCGCGCAGCAAGGGCAAGGTGACGGTGACGTTCAACTACCGGTACGCCCCGATCCATACGAAGATCAAAGAGATGGTGCTGGAGGGCAAGCTCGGCCGCATCACTTCGGTCGATTTGAACTGGTACATCGATACGTACCACGGCCCCAGCTACTTCAAGCGCTGGAACCGGATCCGGGAAATTTCCGGCGGGCTCTCGATCCATAAGAGCTCCCATCACTTCGATCTGGTGAACTGGTGGATCGGCCAGAAGCCGGTCGAGGTGTTCGCTTACGGCGCGCTGAACTATTACGGTCCGGACGGCGAGCTGAATCCGAAGAAGGAAGACGGACGCTACTGCGACACCTGCGACGTTCGCCAGGATTGCCAATATTATACCCGCTGGACGACCCGTTCGCAGAACCAGTCGGTGAAGGACGACCATCTGGGCACCGTGAAGACGGACGGCGCTTATTCCGGGTATCGCCCCGACGCCTGTATTTACGATTCCGAGATCAACATCGAGGATACGTATGCCGCTACGGTGCGTTATGACGGCGGCACGCTGCTGAGCTACTCCGTCAACTTCTCGCTGCCGTATGAAGGCTACCGGCTCGCGATCAACGGCACCAAGGGACGTCTCGAGACGATGGAATACCATGCGCCGTCCCGTACGCCGTTCCCGACGGAAGTGCAGACGATCGATTACTTCCCGCTGTTCGGCTCGAAGGAAACGATCCACGTCGTGCAGCGCGAAGGCGGACACGGCGGCGGCGATCCGGTGCTTCTCGAGGACCTGTTCCTCGGTCCCGATCCGAAGCGTCCTTACAGCATACTGTCCGGCAGTGAAGACGGGGCTTATTCGATCGGCACCGGGGAAGCGGTATGGCGCTCCGTGAAGGAGAACCGTCCGGTTCGGCTGGAGGACGTCCTTTCCGGGAATTTGCAGCCGGTTTAACAAATTGCAAGGCCTCCGTGTTCCGGCATGGAGGTCTTTTCCCGTATGCTGAAGAAGAAGAGGAGGGAAACGATATGAACCCATGGAGACCGGATACGTTTATTGCAAGGCTGAGGGAGAAGGGGCTAAAGGAGGCTGCTGACGGGAACCTGTCCGAGACGGAGCGGGCGCGGAACGGCTGGCCGAGCGGCTTCAGCCGGTACCCGGGGAACGGGCCGAGCTTGCTCCGAAGCTGCTGGAGATGACGGACTGCGGCGATGTGATCCGCGAGCGTGTGGAGATCGGCATGTGCGAGGGGCTGCGGATGCCTGTTTACGTGCTGCGCCCGAAGCAGGCGGCCGGGCATTTGCCTGTGGCTCTTGCGCTGCACGGCCACGGTTACGGCAGCCGGGAGATCGTCGGGCTCTCGCCGGAGGGCGAGGAGCAGGCGGAGGGTAGCGGCATCCATAAGCATTTTGCGGTCGGCCTCGCGCGCCGCGGCTGCCTTGTCGTCGCACCCGAGCTGCTCGGCTTCGGCGACCGCAGGCTGGAGGAGGATGTGCAGGCCGGTCCGCGGCAATCGTCCTGCCCGCAGCTTGCCTCTTATTTGCTATTGATGGGCAAGACGCTTGCGGGCGTGCGCACATTCGAGGCGATGCGGGCGATCGATTACGCCCTGGCGCGGGAAGACGCACGGCCGAATGCGGGAGTCGGCTGCATGGGACTGTCGGGCGGTATGATTGCGGCCCTGACCGCCGTGCTGGACGAGCGTATTCAGGCTTGCGTGCTCAGCGGCTATGCCAATACGTATCAAGACAGCATTCTCTCGCGCAAGCACTGCCTCGACAATTACGTCCCCGGGCTGCTGGAGCTGGGCGAAATGGCCGATCTCCTCAGCCTATATGCGCCGAGGGCGCTGTATGTGGAGTCGGGAACGAAGGATACCGTATTCCCGCTGAAGGGCTCGCTTGCCGCCGCCGAGACGCTCCAAGCGGCGTACCGGGCGCTGGGGGCGGAGGACCGCTTCGTGCACGAGGTATTCGAGGGACGGCATGAGATATCCGGCGCGCACGCGTACGATTGGCTGAAGGCGCAGCTGAGCGGAGCGTCCTGAGTGCCGCCGGGCCTTGGGACACCGGGAGCTTACGGCGCGCGCGCTGCAACCTTTTCGCCGGGTGAGCCGTAAAAAGAAGGGAGAGGAGCGAACGCTCCGAACGTTAGCCTTAGGAGGTGCCGTCATGTCTAAGACGGTCTATTTCAAGGACAACTTTTTCTCCAGCGGCGAGACGGATATTACGGACGCACAGGGAGCGGTTATCGGGACGTTGGATTTGCAGAGCATGTTCACCTCGGGAGTGACGGTCAGGAATGATGCTGGCGAGCCGGTCGTCCGCGGACAATTCCGGTTCATGGCCAGAGGCTGGCACGTGTATGACCGTTACGAGGAAGAAATCGGGGTGCTGAAGGCGAAATTCGCCTTTTTCAAAAAAAGGTACGTTTATGAGAGCGTCAAATTCGGGGAGTTCCTGATCGAAAGTCCGGCGTTCTCGAGGGAATATACGATGACGACGGGCGATGGGCGGGATGCGGCCCATTTTCGGAGGGTGAGCGGGTTTTTCGCCGCCGGCGCGTACGAGCTGACGAACCGTTCGGAGCTGCCGACGGAGGAGCTGGTGGTCGTCATCATGGGCGTCCATGCGTATATCAAACAGCAGCAGTCTTCGGCCGCGACGTAAACGGCAAAAAACCTTCAAGGATCCTAAGGATCTTTGAAGGCTTTTCGCATCAACCTTGATAATCGCGCTAGTCCTTGTAAGACAAGGATGGCGTAGCTGTTTATCCTGGCTTCCGGGCTTAGAAAATGCTGCGCTTCCAGCCGCCGAGCTTTGCGAACGCTTCGACATAGAAGTAATCCCCGTAGATCAGGGAAACGTCGATATTTTCACCGGCCGGCTTGTGTCCCGTTCCGTGCAGCAGAATCGCTTCGTGCTCCGGAAGGTCCCAAGTGGCGTAGCTTTCCGTGAGCGACTTCAGAATCCGCTTGGCCGCCTCCGTATAGAAGCGCGCTTCCGCCGCCGATACGTGATTCGCGAGCTCGAGCAGCCCTGAAGCGGCGATTGCTGCGGCCGAGCTGTCGCGCGGAGCATCCTCAAGATGATCGTCGCGGAAATCCCAATACGGCACATGATCCTCCGGCAGCGAGGCCAGGAAGAAGTGCGCCACGCGTTTGGCCGCCTCGATATACCGGGCTTGCCTCGTGTATTTATACGTATTGGCCATCCCGTAGATCGCCCATGCCTGTCCCCGGCTCCAGGCCGACTGAGGACCGTAGCCCTGGCCGCCGATGGATTCGATGAAAGCGCCGGTTTCGGGATCGAAGCTGACGATATGGTTGACGGAGCCGTCGGGCCGGATAAAATGCTCCAGCGCCATATCGGCGTGCGCAACGGCGATATGCTTGAACCGGGCGTCGCCGGAAGCTTCGGAAGCCCAGAAGAGCAAGCTCAGGTTCATCGTGCAGTCGATGATAGCCCAGCCGATCTTGTCCCCGTTCCAGGCACGGATGAAGCGTCCCGCCAGGTTGAACCGGCCGGCAAGGAAATTGGCCGCTTGGAGACCGCGGCGCAGGCCGTCGGCATCGCCGGTAATTTTATGCTTGATGACGGCGGTCGAAAGGAATTGAAAGCCCACGTCATGGTGAAGATCCTCGGAGGCTTGGAGCAGCCACGGCTCGATCTCCTCGTCCCAACGCCAAGCCGCTTCCTTGTAATGATCCTTGCCCGTCATGTCATGCATAATCCACAGAAGCCCCGGCCAAAAGCCCGACGTCCACCAATCGCTTCCCGTGCTGTCGTAAACGCCGTCTTGTCTAGCCACATGAGGGCACTTGTCGCCGATTTGCCCGATCATCCGGTCGACCTTCGGCTGCAGACGTTCGAGCACCGAGCTGATATACGCTTGATCCATTGCTGAATTACCTCCCCATAATTCGCTGTTTTCCAAGGAAAGTATAACATTGAAACGTTTAAATTAAAAGAAAAATTTAAACGTTTCAATGTTAGGGTGAGCGTGAAAAACAAAGCAGCCCTCCGGCACGGAAAGCGTTCCGTGGCAGAGGGCTATCGAATCTCGCGATGAATTATCGTTTATCGGTAGAGCAATTCCAGCTTGACTTCCAGTTCCAGCGTATCGCCCGGGGCGATGCCGCGAAGACCGGTCGTTTCCGCAGGGAGGTCCAGATTCGGCGCATTAGTGACCCAGGTATAAGGCTCTAGGCAGATGAAGTCCTTCGCTTCGCCCTTCGTATAAATAACCCATTGCTTGAACAGGGACGAGCCGCTGTATCGGATCTCGACGCTGTCCTTCGACAGTACGGCGAGGCAAGGATAATCGCCGATCTGAAAGACGGTATCCATGTTGTGGCCTTCGAGGATATCCCCCTGAAGCAAGGACTCGTACTTGCCTAACGGCACGATCTCGCCGGTCGGGATGTTGGCTTCGTCCAGCTCCCAAATGCCGCTTGCGGGAAGCTGCAGCTTCCACTGAGCGGGCTCTCCGTCCAGCAGAAACCAGGTGTGCAGCCCATAGCCGAAAGGCGCCGCATTCTCGCCTTTATTATGGACGGACAGCCGGTGACGAAGGATCGTTCCTTCCAATTCGTAGGTGAGCTCCAACTCGAGGGAGTGCGGGTATTGGCGCTGAATGTTCGGGTCTTCCCAGGTGCGGAAGGCGGTCGTTATGAACAGCTTGCCGTCCGCTTCTCCGGATGCCTTGACGGTCCATGCCTGGCTACGCAGCATGCCATGAATATGGTTTCTTGTTGCCGCTTGATTGCGGTCGAATTGGTAATCCCGCCCCTCGAAGGAGAACTTGCCCTCGCGGATTCGGTTCGGCGGCATGAGCACCGGCGTGCCGTACTGCACCGGCTGCTCGGCAAGCTCTCCCGGGGATGGAGGAACCCGGAGCATCTCCCGCTGCAGCGTCTTATCCCAGATGCTGTAGAGGTTGCTGCCGAGAGCCGGGCAGATGCTGACGATGAGACGGTCGTTCTCCAGGACGAAGGCGGGCGTGCCCTGCCAGTCGATTTGCTTGATCATGAATTACAGCTCCTTTTCTCGGGTAAAGGATGGGAATGGCTTGAATTGTCAAATTTGGTCTTATTCTAGTCATTGTACCAGAGAAACGAAAGACTTGTCACCGCATGCGGGAAGGTTACGAGCCGAAATCGTAATTCGGGTAAACGTACGGCGTCTTTGCCGGCTCGGCCTTGACGACCTTCTCCACCTTGAGTACGAGGATGTCGTTGTCCTCGTATTTGGCTTTGCTGATCGTGCCGGTTACGGTGACCCAGCTGTCGCTTGCCAGCGTCTGCGCCTTGTCGTATTCCGCCAGCACGCCGAACGGGGAAGCGTCCGCGGAGCAGCACTGGATGGAGAAGCGGGCGACGACGAATTGGTTCGGCTTCATCTCGTCCTGCCGGTAGACGAAGCCTGTCAGCTGCAGCTTCTTGCCGACGAAACGGTCGAGAAATAGGTCCACGGAAGTGAGCGTCTCCATGAACAAATCTTCCTTCACGGGAATGACGTCCATGGCATACAGCTTCTTCGCAAAGTCGGCATAAGATTTTGTGAATTTATCCGACGGGAACAGTTCTCCGCTGTTGCTGGCAGTGCCGCCGGCAGTGCCGCTCGAAGCGGCGCTGCTGCCGGAGCCGGCTGCCGCGACGTTCCCCGATGGGGGCGCTGCCGGGGCACTTCCCGCGCCGCCGGCCTGGCCGCCCCCCGGCGAAGGAGCGGGCGCGGCGGGCTGGGCGGCAGCCGAATCCTTCTTCACGGAAGCGGCGCTGTTCAGGTTCATTCCTTTCTTGGCCGCCAGGCTCGAGCCCATCGTCGTGTCCGGGAGCAGGAAGCCGAGCAGCAGCGGAAAGACGAAAAGGCCGTAGAGCAGCGTATTTTTCAACTTGGACGAAGAGGGGGTATGGTCGTGATCGCAGTCGCAATCCGTCTCGGTCCGGCCGCCGAAGGCGCGGATGCCGAGGTACAGCTGGTAAATGGCGACGATATACAGGGCGAGGGAGGACAGCTTGACGTACGCCGTCATCCGGGGCGCTATGTAGAGCAAGATGCCGTCCGTCTTGACCAGGTAGGCGATATAAACGGCGAAGCCGAGAAGAATAAGTGCTTTTATTGTATGGTGAAAGCCTAATGTACGAGGACGCAAGAGCGGGTCCCTCCTTTGTCAGGTAAGAAAAAATCGTTCATACAGGATCGAGGAGCTCAGGACAACGACGATGACCAGAAGCGACAGGATCACTACGAAGCGCGCCTTGAACGCGGACAGCAGCATCAGGGTGCTCTTGATGTCCAGCATCGGGCCGAACACGAGGAACGTAAGCAGCGAGCCGGTCGAGAACGTCGTAGCGAACGATGAAGCGACGAACGCGTCGGAGGTGGAGCAGAGCGAGAGCACGAAGGCGAGACCGGCCATAAACAGATGGGAGCTGTATTCCCCCTGTCCGATCGACACCAGGCTGCTCCGGTCCATGACCGTCTGGATCGCAGCGGTTAAGAAGGCGCCGAAGATCAAATATTTGCCCATCTCGAAAAATTCATCCGAAGCGTGGCCCAGCACAGACAGGAATTGCTTGCCGGCGGGGGCTTTGCCGCCGTGATTATGACCATGATGATCGTGGTCATGGTGATGAGCTTCATGATGCGTATGATGCTCATGGTGATGATGCGTATGCTCGTGCATATGGATATGCAGCTCTGCGGCCGGCTCGGAGCCTCCGCGAACGGGATTGCTCCGGACGAAGCGGTGCAGGATCAGCCCGATCGCAAGAGCCGCTACAAAGGCAAGACCCATACGGGAATAAGCAATCTCCGGACGGCTGCGGAAAGCCATGTAGGTGGAAGCGAAGACCACCGGGTTAATGATCGGCCCAACGAGAATGAAGACGGCCGCGACATAAACAGGCATGCCCTTGCGCAGCAGGCGCCGGATGACCGGGATCATGCCGCATTCGCACAGCGGGAAGATGATGCCCATGACGCAGGCGAACACAATGCCGAGCACAGGATTCTTCGGGATCATCCGGCGGATTCGCTGCTCGGAGACGAACTGCTGCAGCAGCGCCGATACGAGAACGCCCAGCAGCACGAAGGGCAGCGCTTCGAGAATGATGCTGATAAATAAGGTTTTGAAGCTCTGGAGGTTCGGAGACGACAGGAAGGATAGGTCGGGAACCGGCCTTTGCGTGAAGATCAGAATGAGCATCACAAGGCACAGAACGGCCAGCGTGTTCGCGGCCCAGCGTGTAATGAGCGTTTGCAATGGTCTACTCTCCCTTGTTTGAATTCATCTCATAAATTGGTCGTAATTTATTATAACGTATGCGGACGCTCTCGGATATAGGACGAGTTTTTGAAAAGCAGGTTGACATCCGGAGAGCGGTTCGATAAGATGATGGATAATAAAGCGATGACGGGAAGAAGTAGACGGCAGGCATGCTCCTCAGAGAGCCGGTGGCAGGTGCGAATCGGCGGGCGGCGGCGCGTTGAATGGATCCCTGAGCTGAAGGTTGAGAGCGGCAGCATGCCCGGGCCCGGGCGTTGTAAGCGAAGCGCGAGCTGCACGCAGGTAGGCTGTTCCGGCATCTCCCCGTTACAGGAGAACAGAAGGCTCTTTAGAATCGGAGCGCAATGTTTGCGTTCGTTCTGAAGGAGCGAATTAGGGTGGCACCACGGTCTCTCGTCCCTTGCGGCGGGAGGCCTTTTTTGCGTTCAAAATAGGATACATTTTAACTATACAAAGGAGGCACATTCCCAATGTCGAAACCGAAAGTATTATCCGGCATGCAGCCCAGCGGTCAGCTGACGCTCGGCAACTATATCGGCGCGCTGCAAAATTACGTAAAGCTTCAGCATACGCATGACTGCTTCTTCATGGTGGTCGATCTTCATGCGATCACCGTTGCACAGGAGCCTGCCGCCCTGAAGGAGCAATCCGAAGCGGTGGCGGCGCTGTATTTGGCGGCCGGCCTTGACCCGTCCGTGGCGACGGTATTCCTGCAGTCCACCGTTCCTGCGCATGCCGAGCTCGGATGGATGCTTACGACGCTCACGTACATGGGCGAGCTGGAACGGATGACGCAGTTCAAAGACAAATCCGAAGGCAAGGAATCGGTAGGCGCGGGCCTATTCACCTATCCGTCCCTCATGGCGGCGGACATTCTGCTGTACAATGCGGATCTGGTGCCGGTCGGCGACGACCAGAAGCAGCATTTGGAGCTGACGCGCGATCTCGCGCACCGCTTCAACCAGCGGTTCGGCGAAACGTTCAAGATCCCGCAGCCATATATTCCGGAAGTGGGGGCGCGAATCATGTCCCTCGACGACGCTTCGAAGAAAATGAGCAAGAGCAGCCCGAACGCCGGCAGCTTCATTGCGATGCTGGATGCTCCCGACGTGATCCGCAAAAAAATCAGCAGAGCCGTCACCGACTCCGGCCGCGAGGTGAAATACGATCCGCAGAACAAGCCGGAGGTCAGCAATCTGCTAGGCATCTACGCGCAATGCTCCGGCAAGTCGATTGCCGAGCTGGAGGCGCAGTACGAGGGCCAAGGCTACGGGCCGTTCAAGAAGGAGCTGGCCGAAGCCGTCGTCTCCGTACTGGAGCCGATTCAGGAGCGCTACAGGCAAATCCGCAGCTCCGGCGAGCTGTACGATGTCCTGAAGCAGGGCAAGGAGCGCGCGGCGGCCGAGGCCGAGAGCATGCTGAAGCAGGTGAAGGAGAAGATGGGCTTTGTGCTGCTGTGAAATATAAGCAGCCTAACGCATACTAAAAAAGGATGCACCCCCGGGAAAGCGGAGCTTGTCCGCTGATGAAGGGGATGCATCCTTTTTATTATGGCCGGCCTGGAGGGCTACTCTTTGTCTTTGCGAAGCTTCGCTTTCGTAATGAAGCCCGCCCCGATGAAGAAGAACGAGATCAAAGCGAACAGGATCGCCATCCAAGGCTTGCCGGCCGCCATGAAATAGCTGATTGCGGCCAGAAGAGCCGTGCCCACGACGGCAAAAAATAACGCGAGTCCTTTATTCATGCGACAGTTACACCGCCTTTCGAAGAGGTTCTGAAACTCGAAAAAGTTTTTTCAAATGCTGCGCATATCTTTTCCCGTACATCACATAATAAGCTTGCAAGCTTGCAAATACATCAAAGACATCATTCAATTGAAAGGAGTGCTGAAAAATGGGTGCAGGACAATCCCGCAGCAGCAACCAATTGGTAGTTCCTCAAGCGAATCAGGCTTTGAATCAATTGAAGTATGAGGTAGCTCAAGAGCTGGGCATTCAGGTTCCTCAAGACGGTTACTGGGGTTACATCGCTTCCCGCGACGCGGGTGCAGTCGGTGGTAACATCACTCGCCGTCTGGTTCAAATCGCCGAACAAACCATCTCCGGTCAAGCAGGGCAAATGCGCTAAATTGCTTCATCAATAGAAGCTCAAGGAGAAATCCTTGGGCTTTTTTGAGTTGATAAGAATTTATAAGTTTTCGCAACTTATAGCTTCGCATCAACCTTGATAAACGCGCTGGTCCTTGTAAGACAAGGACGGCGTAATCATTTATCCTGGACGACCAAAAAAGTTTGGAAGGCGGCTATTGTTCTCCATGCAAGAACGACGAAGCCCGGTGAGCCGTACCGGCTTGAACCGGATTGGATGCGCCCCCCGAGCTTCCGTCAGCCGCTGCCGTTAGGACAAATAGTCCACGCGCATTTTTTTCTGCAGCTTGGCCTCATTGAGCCAACCGACATAAGATTCCAGCGTCCGAAACTCCTTATCCATCCGCACCACCGCGACGAACGGATACTGCTTCCGGTGCCGGTACCGCACATCCGCCCAGACGACCTCGTAGCCCCAAACCTGCTCCTTGACCTCAGCGCACGCGAATGAGGAAAAGTAAAGGAAGGAAGCGATGTCCGGATGCGTTTTGGACGCGTCCACCGCGGGATGGACATCGCACCTAACCCGATCGATCCAGTTGATGGCTTTATTCCTGTATTCGCCGAGCTGGAACGAAGCATCCGCCTTATGCTTCACGATCTGCCAATGGGTAAGATTGAGCGTCGGAATCAGGGTATAGCGGTCGCCTGCCTCATAGTCAGGGTCCTGCCGGAACAGCTTCGATTCGAGCTCCTTGTGAAGCCAAGAGCGCCATACGTAGTAAAGCGCAATAAAAGCGTATAATATAGGAAAGAGCGTCTGCGGCTCCGTCCAATGTAGGGACCAGAGCAGAATGGCCACTAAGTGGGCTCCGAAAATGACCGGATCGAAAATATGAATGATATTCCACGAGATCCATTTGTTCGTGATGGGGCGCAATGCCTGGGTGCCGTACGTATTGAATACATCAGTGAACACATGAAACGCAACGGCAATAAATACCCACAGCAGCACGTGCCCGATCGGCAGCTGACCGAAGCCGAGCTTCAGCAGCCCGGTAATACCGAGCGTCCATAGCGCGACGGCGGGCAGGGAGTGAGACAGGCCTCGATGGTTCTTAATGTATGCCGCATTGCTCTTCAGCCGAAGCAGCATGTCCGAATCGGGAGCCTGAGAGCCCAGCACGGTTCCGATCAATACGGCTGTGGATACGGTAGGATCCGAAGCCACGACAGGGTCAATGTAAGCCAGGCCCGCTAATCCAAGGCCTATCACTAGGTGTGTTCCGGTGTCCATGACTAACCTCCTGAAACCCTTTTTCTCAACAGTGTATTGCAGGCGGGTAACTTTAGTGTATCATTTTCTACATTAAAATAAAGCCGGGGGCGTGAAAAATATGTGTCTCGTGTTTGTGGAATATTCCATCAAGGAGGAATCCCGTTCCGATTACTTAGTTTGGCTGGAAAAGCTGCGCAGCATACATCCGGAGCTCGAATGCTACGAAGGGACGGAGCAGCCCGGACTGTTCGTCGAGCTGTGGAAGGGGATGGGGCCGGAGGGCTTCCAAGCGATGAAAGCGCAGCGTGCGGGGGCCGCTGCGGAAGGCGCCGGCTGGTGTCCGGAGACATGGAAAGCGCTTGACGAGTGGATCGACGGAGGGCGAGGCCGAATCCATATCTGGTCGTTCCAAAAAGTGATATAGTCCATCTTTTGCAGTAAAGATATCCATGGTTTCTTCCTTCCGTTCGATGTAACCTTATCAATAGTCTCAGTAGAAGCAGGGGGATATTGGATGGGAAGGAATCATATTTTTTGGCCCCACATCAAGGCCAATGCTTGGTCCTACGGTTTGGGTTTTGCATTATTGTCCATATCTTCCGTGATGCAGCTGTTCATTCCATGGCTGCTCGGCCAATTCACCGACCGGCTCCAAATCGGCAAGCTCACTTACGAGGAAGCGGTTCGCTTCGGAATCTGGATGATTGCCGTCGGTTTCGGCATCGCATTCTTCCGTTCGGTATCGCGGATGTATTTGTTTCGTCTCTCAAGGCAGCTGGAGATGCGGGTGCGCGGCGATCTGTTCGCGCATTGGGAGAAGCTGTCGGCGCAATATTTCAACAACCAGCGCATCGGCGACCTGATGTCCCACGCCATCAGCGACGTGGGAGTTATCCGGGAGGTGACGATGCAGGGGTATTTTACGGTGATGGAGGCCGTATTCCTGATCACCGTGTCCGTGGCCGCCATGGTCCAGACGGTCGGTCTGTGGCTTACGGTTGTCACGATGCTGCCTCTGCCGCTCCTCAGCCTGCTTGCTTATAAATTCAACCGCAAGATTATGGAGCAGTCGGCCAATATGCAGGAGGCGATCTCCGATCTGACAAGCCGGGTGCAGGAATTCACGGCAGGCATCCGTGTTGTGAAAGCGTTTATTCAGGAACAGGCGGAGCGCAAGCTGTTCACCGAGGACAACCGGAGGGCGGTGGAGATGAACCGGCGGTTCGTTCGCTCCAACTCGCTCTTCGGCGCCCTCAGCACCGGGATCGTCGGCTTCAGCTTCCTGGTATCCGTCATTGTGGGCGGTATTATGGTCCTGAAGCAAGGCATTACGCTCGGCGAATTCGTGGCTTTCAACACGTATCTGTCGCTTTTGATGGGACCGATCGAGGGGCTGGGCAAGGTCGTCAACCTGCTTCAGCGCGGAAAAGCGTCAGAGCAGCGGCTGATGGAAATTTTCAACACGGAGCCGGACGTGGTGGACGACATCATGGCCAAGGACGATATTCAGGACATTGCAGGCGACATCGAAATCCGCAACCTGACATTCTCTTACCCGGAGGCGGGGCGTCCGACGCTTCGCGACGTTTCGCTCAAGGTGCCGAAGGGTACGAGTCTTGCGATCGTAGGCCGGGTCGGCAGCGGCAAGAGCACGCTCGTGCATCTGCTGGTCAGGCTGTATAACCCGCCGAAGGGGACGGTATTCGTCGACGGGCACGATATCCACGAAATTCCGCTCCGCACGCTCCGGGGACAGATCGGAATTGTGCCGCAGGACCAATTCCTGTTCTCTTCGACGATTCGGGATAATATCGGATTCGACCCGAAGCCGTACTCCGACGATCAGGTCGTCGAGGCGGCGAAGGTCGCTCAGGTGTACGACAACATCGTGGAATTCCCGCATCAATTCGATACGGCGCTCGGCGAGCGGGGGATTTCTCTATCCGGCGGTCAGCGTCAGCGTGTGAGCATTGCCCGGGCAATTATTAAGAAGCCTTCCGTGCTCATCTTCGACGACAGCCTCTCGGCCGTGGATACGATTACGGAGGATCTGATCCTGGAAGGCCTCGAATCCGTCATGAACAAGCGTACGACCATCATTATCGGACACCGGATCTCCAGCGTTCAGAACGCCGATCAGATCATCGTCATGGATGAAGGCCGCATTGTGGAGCGCGGAACGCATGAACAGCTGCTCGGCAAGAACGGTATCTATGCGGACATGTATCACAAGCAGCTGCTTGACCGGGAAGCGGAGCGCGAGGACGGAATGGCGCAGACGCAGGCGCGGTTGCTCCAAGGGGGAGCCGGAGCATGAATATTCATTCGGAGAATAATATCAATCATCTGAAGGACTCGCAGCTGCTTTCGCGGCTCCTGTCTTACGCCAAGCCTTATTGGCGAATGATTCTGCTTTGCATCATGCTGGCCTTCCTTAGCGTCGTTTCCGATCTGGCCCGGCCCTACATTATGAAGATTGCCATTGACGGACATATTAACGGATTGCATAAGCCGATGGCCATGGCCGATGCCCTTCAGGCCGACCGGCTGAAGCGCGAATATGGCGAAACGGTCGTTTGGAACGGCAAAGCTTACGCCCGGCTCGACCCGGGCACAACCCTTCCCGAGGGTTTGGGCAAAGCACAAATTGTGAGAGCGGGCGGGGAGGAATGGCTCGTTCCGGATTGGCTCCCGGCCCAGGCATCCGTAGAAGGGGCGAATATTCTAGCAGCGGCAGGCGGTAACGGCGGGGTGATCGTCGACGGGAAAACTTATCCTGCCGTTCCTTTGGACCCCGCCGCCCTGGATGCGTTCCGCAAGCAGGACTATCTCGGTTTTGCCAAGCTGGGCGCCTTGTTCCTGCTGGCCGTGGCCGGCGCTGCGCTGCTGAACTATTACCAGAGCAATCTGCTCCAGTTCACGGGGCAGACCATTATCTTCAACATCCGGCAGCAGCTGTTCACGCATCTCAGCCGCATGTCGATGTCCTACTTCGACCGCAATCCGGTCGGACGGCTCGTGGTCCGGGTCACGCAGGATACGGAGGCGCTCAACCAGCTGTATTCCCAGGTCGTCGTCAACCTGGTGAAGGATATGATCGTCCTGATCGGCATTATCGTAATCATGCTGCAGATGAACGTAAAGCTGGCGCTGCTCTCCTTCGCCGTGCTTCCGTTCCTCGCGGGTCTGACGTTCTGGTACCGCTCGGTCATCCGGGAAGCACAGCGGGTATCGCGGGTTATTCTATCGAGACTCAATTCTTTCCTGGCCGAGAACTTGTCCGGAATCCGGATCACTCAGTTGTTTATCCGGGAGGAGCGGCAGCGGGAGCAGTTCGACGCGCATAATACCGAGTACTACAGGGCTGGAATGCGGGGCACCGTCATCAACTCGATCTTCCAGCCGGCCATCGGTTTCCTGGGAAATATCGCGATCGCCCTGCTGCTGTGGTACGGGGGCGCGAGCGTCATTGACGGAGGCATTACGTTCGGTATCGTGTATGCTTTCACCCATTATGTCAGACAGTTCTTCCAACCGCTGATGAGCTTGGCGGAGAAATATAACCAAATCCAGACGGCCATGGTGGGCGCGGAGCGGATCTTCGAAACGCTCGACGAACAGCCGGCCATCGTCGATCCCGTGAAGCCGAGGCATCTGCCGGAGCGGGTGCGCGGGGAGATTGCATTCGAGAACGTATGGTTCGCCTACGCGGGGGAGGATTGGGTGCTGAAGGATGTATCCTTCACCATTCTGCCCGGACAGACCGTCGCTTTCGTCGGGGCTACCGGCGCGGGCAAGAGCTCGATCATTCAGCTGATCAACCGGTTCTACGATATCCAGAAGGGCAGCATCAAGCTGGACGGCGTCGATATCCGCGACATTCCGCTGGATGAGCTGCGCCGTTACATCAGCATCGTGCAGCAGGACGTCTTCCTATTCACGGGCGACATCGCCTCGAACATCCGGCTAAACAACGCCGGGATTACGGATGCCGAAGTGGTCCAAGCGGCGAAGATGGTGCACATCGACGAATATATCCGGACGCTGCCGGACGGCTACGGCACGCTGCTCGGGGAGCGGGGCATCAACCTGTCGCTCGGCCAGCGCCAGCTGCTTTCTTTCGCCCGGGCGATCGCCTTCGAGCCGCAAATCCTGATTCTCGACGAGGCGACCTCGAACATTGATACCGAGACGGAGCTCGTCGTGCAGGATGCGCTAAACAATATCTCCGCCGGCCGGACGACGCTGATCATCGCCCACCGCTTATCCACGATCCAGCATGCCGACCAGATTATCGTCATGCACAAGGGCAAGGTGCGCGAGATCGGCAGCCATTACCAGCTGCTTGCGCAGCGGGGATACTATTACCGGCTGTACGAGCTCCAGTACAAGGAACAGAAGCCGCTGCCGAAGGCGCGGTAGGCTTGGGAGCTTATGCAATTTCGACTAAGCTAACTCGTACGCTAGTTCAATAAAACAACATCTCGAGGCTGCCGCGGAGTGATTATCGGCAGCCTCGTTGCGATTGGGCAGGATAACTCAACAATTACAATTGAATATATATACATTTCGATATATAATTATACACATGTATAAATGGTAAGGAGTGGAAAAGTGAAATATAAAATATTTGTGGATGGTCAAGAAGGTACAACAGGTTTAAAAATACATGATTACTTATCTAAGATTTCTAACATAGAAGTAATCAAAATTGAGTCGGAAAAGCGAAAAGATTACGAAGCCCGTAGGGCTTTATTAAATGAAGCAGATGTTGTATTCCTTTGTCTTCCAGATTCCGCTTCAAGGGATTCCGTATCTATGATAAGTAATAATAAGACCAAAATAATTGATGCAAGTACGGCGTTTAGGACCAACCAGGAGTGGACATACGGATTACCAGAATTACATAAAAATCAAAGAAATAAAATCCAAAATTCATCTAGAGTATCAGTCCCAGGATGTCACGCGACAGGATTTATTTTGGCTATACAGCCCTTGGTAGCTGAAGGAATTATACCGAGGGATTACCCTACGTCTTGTTATTCGCTTACAGGATATAGTGGTGGAGGTAAGAGACTTATATCTGAATATCAGAACTCAAATAGAGAACAGCTTTTCGCACCAAGACAATATGCACTTAACCTTAACCACAAGCATCTTCCAGAAATGCAACTGTATTCTGGGTTGAACTCAGCACCACTTTTCACTCCAATAGTCGCAAACTATTATCAGGGTGATGCAGTTACTATTCCTCTCTTTCCTAGAATGTTTATAAAGAATGTAACGGCAAGAGATATTCAAGAACTGCTTGCCTCGTATTATAAAGATGAACGTTTTATTCGAGTTATTCCATACGACTCTGAGGCATATCTTGAAGACGGTTACTTTAATCTCATGCAATGCAATAATACAAATTATTTGGATATATTTGTTTTTGGCCATAAAGATGAAATATTACTTGTTTCTAGATTTGATAATTTGGGAAAAGGCGCCTCGGGGGCAGCCATTCAAAATATGAACATTATGCTTGGATTTGACGAAGGTATAGGACTAGAGTAAGAGAAATAAGCGATCCGGAGGACGAACGCGTAACCCGGCATGTGGACGTGACGCGCAGCGCCTTCCTGGAAGCGGGACAGATCGTAGACCATTATTACAGAAAAGGCGTGGCGGCGGCGATCATTCGAAAAGCCGAGCGCCCCGCAGCAGGTGATTCCCTCAGATCGGAAGGACGATTGGAATAGCCTGCCCGGCTATGAAATAAAGCAGTGGGGCGGTGGACGATATTTGGTGATACACAAAAAGCTGAGTGATTTTCCGAAGCCAACCGTACTCGGGCTGCTGTCGATTTATTTTTCGCTGGAAGAGATCGAGCGTCTGAGCAAGCAAATGTTCGATCCGAGTTATGAAAACGTTTTCTTATTTATGAACGAGGACAAACAGCTCGTCTATATGTCCGGCGATCCGTCCGATGAACGGAATCGGCTTGAGGCAGCATCACCGATGTTGACAGTGGCACCTGTACTGACACAATTGATTTTTACATGCCCTACAATGGAAGGCATTTGAGAACCACCAGGATACTTGTTGTCGTTGTCAGCGGGGTTTAATTTTACAAACAGCGGGTGGCTCTTTGCTAACCTCGATAGTTTCTTAAAATGGACTACACAACACAGTCCATTCTGTAGTCAAGCAAGCGGCCATAGGGATATAGCGCAGTTTGATTCAATGTCGCCAGAAAAGACGATGGACGCTCATATCCGATGATCGCGCCGCACGGGTTGCCGTTATCGTAAAGACAAACCGGAACGGTACATACAAACTGGCCCGAATATCTATGGCAAGAATGGGCTCGGCGACGACTCCGTTGCCGACTATATACAGAACGCATTTTTAATGCCTTGATGAAGCGAGGTTAACCGGCCCTGATTCACATGAAAAAAAATCATAAGTCCATGGGGACCCGCCATGCGTTGAAAGGCTTTCTCCACCTTCTCCCAAGACGCTTTTTCCTCAATGAGCGCGGTTCCGACGACCGGATCCCACCGCCCCAGTTCTCGCTCGAATGCCACTACAAGAGCTTCATAGCTCAGACCCGAAGGGATGTCCTCGCGATTGATCGATGTATAAGCAACCATTTTGTATGGACTGAATGGACCGTATGCCATTGGAATCCTCCTTCGATGAAACGGACTTCACATCCATTCTATTTCCCTGCTTCAACCGTAAGAACGAAACGTAGAAGGAAAAATTCCGCCGAAGGAAGTAATCTCTATGAAGTGTCTAAGGGCAATAAAACTAGGCTTGTTTATCAGTGGCAATCGGGTTTCGTGGCACAAGTTTGTTAAACTAACGGGTACGATAGTTTAATGTCGGAAGGGCTGCCGCGTGGCGGCCCTTCGTTTCTCTAACTGGCAGATTAGCGTTTTAATAAAAAAAGGAAAACAAAATAGGATAACGAATTTCTGAAATACATTAGATAAACGGAAAAGGAGGTTCTGACGTGGGTATTGAAATTAGATCATACCAAGAAAATGATGCATCTGCTATAGAGTTAATATGGAACCATGTTATTGATGAAGGTGAAAGTTTTCTTTGGACAGAACATTTTTCTAAAGACAAGATCATGGAGATAATAAAGAAACAAGATGAAATTTATTGCGCCATTGACCTTGAAAGTGGCGAAGTTGTAGGCTTTTATATATTGCATAAGAACTATCCAGGGAGAGGCAGTCATATTGCAAATGCATTATATGCCGTCCGATTCGACTATAGAAAAAAAGGAATTGGAAAGATGTTGGGGAACCATTCAATTGAAAAATCTCGGCAATGTGGCTATAGAGGCATTCAATTTAATTCAATAGTTTCTAGTAATACTGCTTCTATTCGACTGTGGGAAAGTTTGGGTTTTGAGCGCGTAGGAACGATAAAAGAGGCGTTCAAGAAAAGTGAAACACAATTTGTTGATTTGTATGTTTATTTCAGGAGATTGTAATTAACAACGATCATAAGAGATGGTTAAGTTAATTGTTCAACTAACGGGAGACGATAGCGCGGCGATGGAACCTATCCATCGCTTGTTTTCGTTTTTGTGGGCTCCACTCAACAAACGGGCAGTAGAGCTCCATGCCAGTGAAGCAGGCACTACCCACAAAGTAGATGAAGAAAAAAGCCAGCAGCACATGCCACTGGCATACCTTGCAACTTCCTGGATCTCTTCAGAACGGTAACTAAATTTAGAGTTTCCACGGGGAGCCCGAGCCGGTTTCACAGAAGCTAGCGAGGCTTAATAGAAAGTGATCCCAGCCGCGTGAGCAATCTCCATAACACTCACACTGTTGCTTCAATCCAAGGTGCTCAAAGCTTAACTTGCAGGATGCCTCTGATTCGGCAGTAAGTGCGAAAATCACCTTCGTCGACGGCCATTCGGGAAAAGCGTTGTGGGCCACGCAGCTCCAAGCCACGAGCTCCGGATCACGAAGTTCGTCGATACGCATTTCAATAAGGTGGCCGGGCCCATCGAATTCCAGACGCACGATGCCTCCCTTCTCATGTTCACCTTGCACGTTGCCGGTCCACCAGCCCGCAATTCCATGGTTGGTTGAAAGAGCTTGAAAAACTTTCTCTTGTGATGCCTTAATGAGTAGCGTTTTCCGGTAATGCGCGGCAGGCGCTAATTGTTCCGACAATTGCTTTGTGTTCATTTCCTTAATTCCTCCTTTGGTTTCCATATGTATCGAACGTGCAGTTTATCGACCCGACGGTGTAGCATACGGATCGGGACCGGGGTCACGGCCTTGAGCCACGGCCTGCAACCGGCTTGTATAATGTAGCCACCCTTGTAATTGAGAAGGCATTCCAGCCACCGGTAAACCGGAATGCGTAAGCACAAGCCGCGTACCGTTCGCTTCAGGATATAGCCGGAATTCAACGGTGCTGGAACCGGGCGGCATGAGCTGAGAGTGTGTCCAGCCCCAGGTCAGCACCACCTTTTCGTATGGCACCAACTCGACATATTCACCTACCGCGATATTGCTGTCGTTGATATCGATCCGAAAGGCGCCGCCGATTTTCGGCTCCAGAAGCACGTGCCGACCGATCCATTGGGTCATTTTTTCCGGGTTGGTAAAAAAAGGAAAGAGTGTTTCCGGCCTGCATTCGATAAACAGTTCGCGGGTGACGCTTTTACTTTCGTTCTCGCTGTTCATGACGGCTCCTTTCTTCGGCTTCCGCGGCCTCTTTCAAGCGCTGCAGGCTTTCATCCCAAAAACGGTCGATATATTCTTTCAATTCACTGAAGCCCTCCCTTCTCAAACGGTAGTACCGTTTGGTGCCCGCGCGACGCACGGCGACAAGGCCGGCGTCCTCGAGAACCTTGAGATGCTGCGAAACTGCAGGTGCGGTTACGTCGAAATGAGCGGCGATAGCACTGGAAGCAAGCTCGCCGTTTTGGACAAGCGTAAGGATGTCCCGGCGCCGTGGTTCTGACAAAGCGTGAATGGCTTTTTCGATCATGGCATAATATTAGCATTTACTTAATTTAGTGTCAACTTAATTAAAGAATATTGTAATAGAAGTTGTCCGATGCCGTAACATATAATAAAGCTAGATCATTGCGCTCCCTCTGAGAACATTAGTTGAATAAACAGCGGCCCGCCGCTGTTTCATTTTATAGGCGCGGGTTAAGCAATATGAAGCAGAATAATCGTCGTCGTATCGTCGTCAAAAGATACGGCATTTTTTTTATTTCAATAAAGTAATGCATGAATACCTTGAGGAACAAAATTTACTTAAAATAGAATTGGTCGTAAAAGAAATGGTCGATAATTTCAAAAAAGAAATTACAGAATCTGTATTTATGCCAGATTGGGCAAAAAATATGGCGCTAAATAATATTCCAACGTTGGAGCTATTTGAAAATAGTCAAAAACATCTTATTGATGAATTGGTGCATGAGCTAAAGTTTAAACCGATGACAGGGTTTACAGGAACGTGGTTGAAATAGGATAAAGAAGCCTCCGACCCTTAAGTCGGGGCAGTACCAGCGTGGCTGACAGCACCAGCCATCCCTAATTGAACGGGTACGTTAGTTCGACAACCGCGACAGTCTAGGACTTTATTTTCCCGTCCTAGGCTGCCGCGGTTTCTTTTATTGGCTCAGTCTAAGACTTATTAAACAGAGTCTGCCGTGATTGGAATTCAAAAATTGCATGAAATCAACTCATCCGGTCTAATACTTTTATTTTCCCGGAACATTAGGGATTTCACGGCTGTCTTCTCGACGGGAGATGTCCATATGGTCATCCATCATTGGATGGGCATTGACGATCTTCCCGATGGGCGGCTGCTTGGGGAAGACAGCGGCATCCAGTGGAATCGCATCCTTGATGAAGAAGGCTTAACCGGTGAGTTGTTTGGGTACCTTCAGAAGCAAGACTTCGGGGTATTTCTGCCGATTCGGACTTTTTTGGATGCCTACTTGTTTGAGATGGCCGGCCGGCACGTTCCAGAGCGGCTCGTATCGCCAAAGCATAAACTGAAAGTTTGGTTTGTGCGAGAAGATATGGCGCTACTAGTGGAGTTCTTCTTCCATCAGCCATTTGCTCCTTACGTAGTCGGGGCGACGATGAGTTGGCCCCTTCGCTTAGAGGATGTCATGGAGTATGAAACGCTTTCCTTGTTTAGCGACGAAGACGTGAGGGTAGAACGACCTGCAGCTGCAACTTCGTTCGGCGGTGAGGAGTTTGCCATCGATGAGGCGGTTCCCGAGGATCTGGAGCGGGAGACGGATGCGGCAATAGAGCGGTGTTTTGCAGAGCACGATACGGTGGTCGCTAATTTTTCAGGGGGCAAGGATAGTTCAGTGATCATGCAAAAATGTATCCGGTATAAGCTCGCTCATCGAGAATGCAAGACAAAGCTGATCATTCTCTCGGCCGATACCGGCAGTGTAGACCAGCCCTTAATGAAGGAGCACATTCGGAAGGTTCAAAAGGCAGTAGCGGCACTTCCGATCGATATCCCGTTCATCATATCAGAACCGGATGTGGAAGATTCGTATCTCACTTGCGTGCTTGGTAGGGGTTATAAACCGTGTGACTTTACCTATAAATTCACCATCCCATGAACCATAAGATTGCCATAAATAAATAATAGCAATCTCTTCTGAAAGATCATCCGAATTGATTTGAATTAACCCAAAAATTTGCCATAAGTAAAATTTGGAACCATAAGCTTGCCCTAAGTCTGGTAAGCCTAATGTCTTGTAAAACCAATGGATCCGAAGCATACCGAAGGCCAAAGACCTCTTTATCTGTCAAAGTTGAAATCTTGAGAATAAACGCGAAAAATA
Organism: Paenibacillus gyeongsangnamensis; assembly: GCF_027533625.1. Lineage (GTDB taxonomy): Bacteria > Bacillota > Bacilli > Paenibacillales > NBRC-103111 > Paenibacillus_G > Paenibacillus_G gyeongsangnamensis. Next base: position 228,871 of record NZ_JAQAGZ010000009.1, read on the forward strand.
GGCGAAAACATTACTTTATAGTTGGGAGGTTTGCTATTGCCCCTTTCGCTATCTCTCCAATAGTTCATAAATCAGAGTTTGAAGTCCATAAACGATTTATTTCATCTATGGGTTTGATTAAAAATTCAATATTGATCTATAGCTTTAATAAAATTATAGTAAGTGTAATCCTACGGTATGAAGCCGGTTGTATGTGGGTATGGTAGAGGAATATGTGTAAGAAGGAGATGCTGCTATGGGTCAGCCGAATGTAGTCTCGCTATGGAGATATCCCGTCAAATCGATGATGGGCGAAGAGTTAAATGCAACCGATATAACGGAAGAAGGACTGGTCGGAGATAGAAAATATGCGTTGATTGATACTTCAACAGGTAAACTTGCTAATGCAAAGAATCCGATCAAATGGCCGAATATGTTTGATTATCGCGCCGCTTATGTTGAACCGCCTCAAGATCCGGCGAAGCTTCCTGCGGTTAGAATTACGTTTCCCGACGGCAGTTGGGGAGTCACAACGGATGGAGACTTAGATCAAAGGCTAACCAAGCATCTTGATCGGCCTGTCAAAGTAGCGACGATTTCCTCCGAAGCCGGCGATGTTCAGTTTGAGGGATATATCCCTGATATTGAAGGACTCAATAATAGGAAATCCGTTTTTACACGCAGCTCTCCGGAAGGCACTTTTTATGATATTGACATCGTTCACTTATTAACTACCGCAAGCATTAACAAAATGAGAGAGCTGATTCCGGAAAGCCGTATTGAGGTTAGACGTTTCAGGACCAATATTGTCATAGATGTCCCCAATGAAGAAGGTTTTGTGGAGAACGGTTGGGTCGGCAAACAGATTCGAATCGGCGACGAAGTCTTGCTTCAAGTAACGCAGCCCTGTATTCGGTGCATCATGACAACCTTGGCTCAAGGAGATCTCCCCAACGATCCGGCGATTCTGCGGACAGCAGTTAAGCATAATAAAGGTGCCATGGGGGTATATGCCAAAGTGATTCAAACGGGGCGAATTCGCCGCGGAGATAAGATTGTAATCGAATAGCCCGGATTTAGAATAATATCCATGAACCTATGTAGGATTGGTTTTCTATATAGGTTCATTGCTTTATCACGAGATGAGGGGGGATAACGGTTGGAAACGAATAAGATACTTGATGCGCTTGGACGTCCTCTTCGTGATTTACGAATATCTGTGACAGACCGATGCAATTTCCGCTGTCGGTACTGTATGCCAGAAGAAATATTCGGTCCGGATTTTCCGTTTATGAAAGAAAATCAACTGTTATCTTTTGAGGAGATAGACCGACTAGCCCAAATTTTCGTGTCGCTAGGGGTTGAGAAAATCCGTCTAACCGGAGGAGAGCCTCTGTTACGGAAAAATGTGTCGGACTTAATACGAAGATTGACCGAAATTGAAGGTCTTTACCTTAACGACCAATGGATCTCTTCTTTCTAAACAAGCAAAGGAACTTAGCGCAGCGGGGTTGAAACGGATCAATGTTAGTTTGGATAGTCTAAATGAAGAGACGTTTCAACGGATGAACGGGGGGCGCTGCAGTGTAAGCACTGTTCTGCAAGGAATTGAAGCTGCTGCTGCCGAGGGGGTTGCCGTAAAGGTAAACATGGTCGTGCAGAAGGGAAAAAATGAAAACGACATTTTACCGATGGCGCAATATTTTCGGAAAACGGGCCATATTCTACGATTTATCGAATTTATGGAAGTTGGAAATAGCAATGGGTGGAATCTTGAACAAGTCGTAACCAAACAAGAAATCAAGGAATTGATTCATAACTTGATGCCGCTTGAGCCTATAGAGGCCAATTATTCGGGTGAGGTAGCCTCACGTTATCGGTATCAGGGGTCTGATGATGAAATCGGGATTATATCTTCGGTAAGTGAACCCTTTTGTTCAAGCTGCAATCGTGCGCGTCTTGCTGCAAACGGTCAGCTATTCACATGCCTCTTCGCCACACAAGGGACAGACTTGATGAGTTTGATTCGGTCCGAATCAAGAAATGAAATCGTTAGAGATAAGATAGCGGAAATTTGGAATCTTCGACACGTTCAATATTCGGAGGAACGTTTTTTGAAGACCGACCTACGAATCGTCAGAAGATTGAAATGCATTATATCGGGGGATGACAACGCAATAATTGCTTGATTCCGCCGATTAGCGGAAGAGCCCACACAAAAACCTGTACAGCCGCTGAGCAGAGGCTTCATTCTGCAACCAGTTCTTTTCCATTAGCTAATGCGAATCTCCCTTGAAATCCTAAGTTTTCACATTTTCACATGTATAACATCAATAAAAAGAAGTGTGCTAATTGCTTCATAGAACGATGTACGAGTACGCTTAACAAGTCAGTCCAGGCTGTCTTTTCGATATTTACATTTTTTAATGAACCCCGACTTCCAGTCCGTAGATGCACAAATTACCGTGCGCCTAGTCAGGACAAGGGATACTGCGATTTTGGATAACATCGCATGGCTACGGTTAAAGCAGTGAAATGAATATGAACGAGCATGAGTCCCAGTCAGCAAAGCAGGACATGCGAGATTCTGTGAATGGGGAAGGAGAATATATCACTGAGCTAACATTGGTGGATCGCCTTGTGAAATAACTGTTCTTCTGCTGCTTGGAGAAGACCGTATTTACAACAAAATGAGATCGAAGTGGATCACAAGTACGAAGAGGCAAGCGAGCAGAGATACGTTCGCCCATAGCTATCCTGACTTGCTGGAAAGTTAAGGGTAGCATTAAGCCGCAAGGCGGAGCTGTGAACCAAAATGGTAACAAGATCTCACCGCCCCTTAATATCCTCGACTGTGATCTAGTAAATCTGGCTCTGAATACTTCCCGTTCTCCTCCAAATTCCCTCAAGTCGTCAAAGTTGAAAAACTAAGAGTGTTTGAGAAAACAGGACAAAAATTACTTTAAAGTGGGAGGAATGAATATGTATGCGAGAGGTATTTACTTTCAGCTACATGAAGATAAAGAACAACGGATAATACATGTGTTAGATTTGGGAGATGGTGTGCCGCTGATAAATGCTGTTCCCCTTCTTCAAAAACAACTAAACATAAAGTACGATAAAAATAATAATTGGTATTGGATCACATACAATACGGATGGAGATATCTATGAGCATAGCGCAGAGCTGATAAAACACTTAGATTATAATGAAACACATCTATATGAGCCATATACTATGATTTCTAAGGAACGTCATGAAAAATTAATAGCATTTTATCAGAAACGATTCACCTTTTGAATGCTCGTGTTTTAGCCATCAATGATATGGTTGGGGACTAGAAGCATTATCAGTCCGACGTAGAAAAGTTGATCCATCGAGCATAAAAACGATTCGTTGAAACAAGCGTAGCCGTTTCAACGGGATAGTTCATACATTAGACGAGTCTGTCAAGAATTTTGTATAAACTCTCAAAATCGATCTATGTGATCAATCAGCTTCCAACTGACTAAAAGGCTACTTTAGCGTTTGGGTAACGCCCCCCAATCCCTTTTAGTCGGATGTTTCTTACCTTGGGTTTATTCGACAAGATACAAGTATTATCCTGCCCGATCGTATTATGAGGTCAGCCATTTTTTTTGGTTGATCCTTTTTTATTTTGAAGAAATTGATGAGTATGATTTAATTCAATCGATCCCAGGAGTCGGACCTAAAATTGCTGCCACAATTTTAGCGGAGATTGGAGAAATCGATCGATTTCATCATCCAAAGAAGCTCGTAGCTTATGCCGGTATAGATCCAAGCGTCTTTTCGTCCGGAAAGTTACGGTAACCCAGAATCGAATCACCAAACGCAGGGCGAGACAACTGCGATACGCCTTAATTATGGCTGTTCAATGCGGGTTGACGCGTTCACGAAATACTCGACTTAAGGAATATTACGACCGAAAGAGAGCCGAAGGAAAGCCACACAAAGTAACCCTGGTCGCGTGTGCCATTAAGTTGATTCACTGGATCTTCGCAATCTTAAAAACTAAAAAGACATTCCGCACTATAACCTTCAAAAAAAACATGGGGAAATGGAGGGTTATTTGGCATGCCTACTTTTCACTATATTACAGCAGTTAACATTATCGTGCTGGAAATCTTGACAAGCTATTAGCTGGTATAGCTTAATAGGGCATACCGGATTTTTCCCATCTTCCATTAATTGTATGTCAACCCACTCGCTAAGCCAAGTCAAATTTTCAAAGGTGGGGGAATTTTAAATGAGCGAATGGTGGATTTTTCAGTTGACAAATACAATCATGCCCGTCTCTCCATGTAAAGGGCTTTGTCCGTCTGCTAGACCTTAATGACCAGCGGTGGTACATTCTGCTGCTGAATAGCTTGTACAAATTAGACTGGAGATAAATCGTACAAACTGCCATGAATCCGTCGCTGATTATAAAATAGGATATAGTCTGATACGGTCTGATAAGCATCCTGATAACTATCAAACTCATGTCTGGATAGACAATCCTTCTCCAGAATGGCATGAAACGCCTCAATATGTGCATTTTTGTTCGGTGTTTTTGGCGGTTTTCGCTCATGCTCTACCTGAAGCTTCAAACAGGTTTCTTCAAAGACATGGCTAATGAACTGCGGACCGTTATCGGTACGAATCATCGGTAGGGACTCTTTACCAAAGAGTTGTCGTTTCCAAAGGGCACGTTGTACGATCTGCGCGGCATGTTTGCCTTCGCAAGACAGACCCATGTGGTAATCGATGATCGACCGATCATAAACATCAATGAGGCTCAGCAGGAAAAAGAACCGCTCTTCTGCTGCGATATAACCGTACTTTACGTCTATTCCCAAAGTTGATTAGAGCCCCGGATTTCCCGGTTATTTGCCAGCTTTCTGGGATACTGCACCCGTTTTCGCCGTTGAGGCTGAAGGATGTCTAGTTCATGGCAAAGTCGATATACACCATGCTGCCGCTTGAGGCATACGGTTAATTTTCGATAACCATAGGTTGACTCTTCCCCGGCAATGAGCTCCATCAGCCATTCCTTGATCAGATTGTCACTGATGGGACGCTTTTGGTGGTTGAAAGAATACCTAGGGATTGGACGACCACCATTGTATACTCGTTCTTTCTTGAAATGCTTTTTTCGGTAGTAATACGTAGCTTCATTGAACCCGACGATTCGCAGCAACACTGCAGCTTTATACCCCCGCGCAATCCATGTGTCGGCGATCTCTATTTTGTCCGATAGGCGGGGTTCACCTTTTTTACGAGGTCACGCAGAATCGCTATCTCCAGATCCTTTTCACCCAGCAGTTTCTTTAACTTGTCGTTCTCATATTCCAACTCTTGAAATTCCTTGGGTGATGGCGTATAAGCCGTTATTTTTTTGGCTTCCGGAGCGGTCTTTTTCTAATCTGTTTGTTTGGATTGACGAATCCATCGGGATAACATCTTGCCGTCAATTCCATGACGTCTTGCGACTTGATTGGCATTTCCTACTTCGAGTGCTTCTTAGATGAGCTGCTGTTTAAATTCCTTGCTGTAACTCTTCCGCTGCATCTTTCATCCCTACACTTTGCTTAATTCATATTGTAGTGGATTAAGGGAAGGTACTTCCACAACGGCAAACAGCCTGCATCCGGGCGCAGTCAGTACGAACATAGGCATCGATCGCGATACCGGCTTCGGCAAGGCAATCCACGCCGTGCTGCGTCCATTCTTCCTCACCTCGGCGCAGGGCGCGGAGACGGCTCTTTATTTGGCTTCGAGCCGGAGGTTCGAACGGTCAATGGGGAGTACTTTTACAAAAAGAAAGTGGCGGCAACCTCTGCGAGAGCGAAAAATGATGAACAAGCACACCGGTTTTGGGAATGGAGCGAGCAAGAAGTCGGGCTCACATCGGTTCCTGTATAAGGCAGCTATGATAAGCAAAAGGCACCGTTCTCAATATGGGTCAGTTTCAGTATAATCTACGTAATCAATTCTCTATAATTTGCAAATCGAAACAGCAAAGACTAGGACTAACAGGAAAGTGCACAACGACCACATGCTGCCGGCATTACTGGGCGGCCTGTTCAGTTATAAAGGAAAAGATACAAGCATTATGCCAAGCCAGCGACCTAAGGATCATAGAAAGTCAAGCAAAAGTTGAACCTCGGATAAATTGTACCGAAGTTCAACTTTTACTTGACTTAAATAGACTCTCGGAAGTCGAAGGGGGATAAGAGCGGCAAATAGCGAAAACAACTGGAAATTCGGATATAACCGAAGTGCAAACTTCCGTTTTCAAGATATTTTCAAAAGTGGGCATGTCAAAGAAGCCGTTTCATTAGATTTTTTTTAAAATGAGCCGAGTTATGCCACAGGCAGGTTCACAAGATTTCGAAGCTCTTTCAGCTTTTCTTCCTGGTGGACATACCAAGCGTCAATATGCTGGCACATTATAATGCCGTATGTGCGGATGTACCACATCTTCGTTGAGCGATGTCGGCCGGACTCCAATTTGTAATCGATCTTCTCCCGTTTGTTGGAACGTTCGACCGTCGTACGACGCTTGTAAATGAGCTTCCACTTTTCGGAGTCGCGAGGTGTTTCCGGGAAAAGCCGCGGGTTGTCTTTGCAGGATATATGGAAAGTACGTCCATGCTTCGCGGTTGTGCAGGGCTTGGAGCATAAGTTTTCCGTACCTCGTTGTAGTGGGCAAATCCACTTGTGGCGCTTTCGTTTCTTTTCGTAGCCGTTGCGGTGCATCTTCTTTCCAATGGGACAAATGGGAATGCCTTCTGGTGAGATGCGCATATTGCCGTCTGTCTCTAGATTCTTGTACCACGGACATTAAGGTCGATGAAGGGTTCAATCTGTTGATGCTGCAGAAGATCATAGATTGCCCCGGCATCATGCGCGGCATCGAGGAGCATCTTATCCAATGTGCCCAAGGTGAAACGTTGCGAAAATTCAATGGAACTGACGACAAAGCTTACCGCATCATGGCGAGAGGCGGGCTGAAGTCTTGGATACAAAGGCAGATCGTGCTTACTGTTAGCAGCAGTGAGCATGTACAGATGGTATCCGTTGAAATACCTCTCCCGAGCGCTGTCCCAACCGGAGTCGCAGTCTGGCTGGGAATAGAGACGGGGATGGTTGCAATTCGCAAGGCCCTGGGCACTGCAAGTACAAGTCGATTTGCTGCGGGTGTAAGCAGCCGTTTGAAGGGGCGTGCCATCACCGGCAACATCAAGGGCGCTTGGATCTCCAAGCAAGCCGAGTTGTGCAGAAACCGCAAGGATCTGAGACTGAAAAAACTCCATCAGGCGGTCAAAGGGTTGGTCTTTCCGGGATGCTCCATATTTTAAATACCGGTTAACCAAACGCTGAACCTTACCAGGTGAAGTGGTTGGCGCCTTCTCTCCCTTCTTGCCTTTCTTGGGTTTTCGTTTCTTCGGCTTCTTCTTTGGTTTCAAATGGTTTTCGTCTGCAGCCCAGAAACGGGACAGGACATCGTAGAAAGTACCGACGCCGGGGATGTCGCCGGGTTCAAAACCGCTGAGAATGGCATAGAGAGGAACCCTATATAGTTCATCGACCCACTTGGTCAGGCCAATCTCTGGGTTGGTCATGAGAAATAAAAGGTATGATCGTAGCATGGAGGCGGGGTCACGGGGGGCCGGTCCTCTCAGATCGTAATAGTCACGCAGGTAGGTGGCTGTAAACGAAAGATCGGTAATAAGACAGCGGAGGATGAGGGGCCAGTCTGAGTTCACGAGCACGAGGATACCGCCGGAATAGTGCTGGCGAAGCTGCTGAAGCACAAAGCTTTGGTAAGCGGAATGCGAAACATAAACCGGTTTCAAGTGAAACACCCCAATTCGGTTGGTAAGGTAGAAGACACCCTTCTCACGCGATTTTGGGGCGACTTTAAAAAGTCAAGTGTTTTTTGCAAGAAATTGGCGAGTTTTAGAAATGTTTTTTCCAGTTTGAAGCTTGATCAAATAAAAATTCCCCCCAATAAATTGGGAGGAATCTCATATTGATGGTACGAGCAGAGCCTTGTTCCATCTGCCTCGGCATTGCCGAGAGGCTATTTAAAATATTGGGAGGGTTTCGTAGGTCTTTCCGAACATAATGGACTTAGTAGGAACGCCCATCCACGATTCAGCTAGGGTTCCAAAGACTGAACGGAAGTCGATTCCATACTTGAAGTCTCCGAAGGCATCGAGATTATGAAAGTTCGGAAGGTCTCCGTAAAGTCCTCCCTTTACCTTTCCTCCGATGACAAATACCGGATTCGCGGTTCCGTGGTCAGTTCCTCCGCTTGCGTTTTCGTGAACTCGCCGACCGAATTCACTGTAGACCACGATCACGACTCGATCCAGTACATTTCGCTGTCGGAGGTCTTGGTAGAAGGCATAGAGGGTTTCGTCGACCGTAGACAACACTCTCGCATGGGAGTTTCGTTCTGACTCGTGTTCGTCGAACCCTCCTTCAAGTTCGGTTACGTAGGCTTTCGTCGGCAAACCGGAAGCGATACATTGGGCAATAAAACTTAAACGTTGAGAGAATCCGTATTTAGAAGGATAAAGACTAGTCGGGTCTTGATATTTACTCGTTTTTACAAGTCTGTCCGATGCGATTAATGCGGATAAACCTCGGTCGAAGTTCTTGTACATAGCCGAGATAGCTCGGTCACGGCGGGCGATCTCGTCGGCTTTCGCGTGCATAACGAATTTAAAAGCTCGGGGATCGTCTATACGTGGATACTGTAAGTTTTTAGCATCTAAGGCTTTTGTCGTTGCACCGACCGTTAAGGCAAACAACGGGTCTTTCTTCTCGTTCGCGAGATCAGTATAACGTCCTACCCATCCGGTAGTTTCAATTCGATTCGGAGAAGACGTTTGCCATATCTCCTGAGCTTCAAAATGAGAACGGCTTGAATCAGGATAACCTACGTTCTGGATAATTGCAAGTTTACCGTCTCCGTAAATCGACGATAAACCTTTAAGAGATTGTTGAAATGCGAGAGTGTTATTTATCGGGATAACTTCATTTTGCTTATAGCCGATCGTCGGGCGAGCATCGTAGTAGGCTCCGATTCCGTAGGGAATGATCGTGTTAAGACCATCATTACCTCCTGTTAACTGAATAACTACGAGCACAGGGTCCGTAGAGGCAACAGAATCGGCTTTTACGAATTGTTCGGCGAAACTATTAAATAAGAGCGGGGTCAGCCCGAAAGCGGTCATTGTTTTTAGGGACAGTCCTAAGAATTCCCTTCTGCTCATCGGATTACTCATCGAATACACTCCTTAGGTATACTGTGCTTCGGGAGACACATAGACTAGATACAATAAACCTCTCAGCAACTGCATAGGGTCATTTTGCCCGTTCGCGTAGTCGTTTAAAGCTTTTCTTGTAGTCGGGGAGATGTCGTAGTATCCCGCATAGTCTAGGACTTGATCTACAGCGGCAGTTCCCGTTGACTTATCTAAACCTAGTTTTTCATATGTCGCGGTATTGCAGATTTTCTCAGCGTAGTTTCCGCGAGCAAATAGATAACTTGCCGAGAGCCACCAATTGCCACCCTTCCATCCGGCGACGTTCGGGGGTTTAAAGAGAGTCATACCCATTTGGTTTACGAGGTAGAGATCATGAATTGAGAATTCATAGGTCGGAACTTTCCTTATCAAGTCGGTCATATATTCCGTAGGGTCTTTCACTATCGATCTTAAGGCTTTATCGGAATAGAAAGCATCCGATAGGAAGATATCTCGGAATAAACCTTTTATATCGTACCCACTATCGAAGAAGCGGTCAGCAAAGGGTTTGATATCCTGATCGGTAGGATTCGGGAATACGAACTTATTCCAGACCTTCTTTACAATAAAGTTCGCACAGTCTAGCGAAGATGTTAGAATCCGAATGACATCATTAAGATCATAGTCGCCACGTTTACAGAAGACTGTTTTGAAGGAATCGTCAAAAGAGTTCCGGTCAAAATAGACGGTCTCGGATTCGCTATTTAGTCTCCAACCGGTCAGAGACTTTGCTACGTCTTTTACGTCATCCTGATTATAGTTTTCGACGCCGACTGTAAAGAGTTCCATAAGCTCTCGGGCGTAGTTTTCGTTAGGAGCTTTCTTCACGTTGGAACGATTATTTAGGTATATCATCATTGCAGGTTCGATAGAGACCTCATACAGGAAGGTCTTAAAATTCCCAAGAGCGTGAGATCGGAGAAATTGATTCTGCTCAGCCATATAAACCGGACTCACCGAAGTTAAAGACGATGTAAAATGATTATGCCAGAACAAAGTCATTTTCTCCAAGAAAGAGTTCGCGGTAGTTATGATTTCGTTATACCACCAAAATATCAATTCTTCGTTACTATTTTGATAGGTCAAGTCTACATTAGGACTCGGAGAGGTAGCGGGGGCATTTAGTATTTGGTCTACGATATTCTTGATCGGAGTACTTAGGTAGCTCTCAACTTCCGACTTCGATGTACCGAAACGAGTTCGGCGTAGTAGGTGCAATATTTTCTCTTTATCGTTCATAAAAGTTTACCTCACCGTCAATATTAGTTGACCAAGATCAGTGCCGCCGTAAGAAACATTAATTTTACTCTGTCCGGTAGGGAGATTAACTCCTGAAACAGAAACATTACCGTTCGCGTCGGCTATGTTAGCCCCACTTAGGTCTAGGTTATCACTCTTGATAGTAAAGTTCTTCGGGTCTACGGAAATTCTCAGCTTTTGTCCTAATTGATCTTTTACTGAGAAGCTAAATGATGTATCTCCGGACTTAAGTTCCTCTGGAGAATAAACCAAGGAGGTAGGGATTTGCTCGGGAAAAATCTCTAGTCTCGCTTGATAGGAGAAGTCACCAATAATAATTCCTACCTGCGCAATTCCAGGAGTGACAGGTATCAATTTTCCGGTATTATCGACTTTCACTATCCGCTCGTCGGTACTATAATACGTATGATCCCCGATGTCTATATCTTTTAAGTTAACAGAAGTTCCATTTTGATCAACAGCGGTGTCCACTACCATCATCAGGTCGAGGTCACGATTCCCATCATTTTGTACGGTAACGTACTTAGAGTCCCAAGTCTTACCTGAGAGAGTTACCGTTTTAAACGATGTAGGTCGATATCCTACGGCGGCGTCGTAGATAGTAGCCGTTGTCGCGGCAGAGTCTATAATCTTCCCTTTTCGATCCTTTAAGGTCGCAGTATATGTTACAGTTGAGCCAACAGGGAGCGGATTCGAAGTATTGTCGAAGTATCCGTCTTTTGTTACATGAGGGTCGTCGCTAGAGAATTCCACGGTTTCCCCATCACGGAGAGGTACGGAATCACCATTTTCGTTATATGTTAGATACAGAAGGCGGTCTTTCTCGACTTCGCCAGCATGTATCGATAGGCGAGTCTTAAAGGTCTTAATTGTTTTCACAGGAGAACCTTGCCACGTTACGGTAAAATTATAATTCAATCCGTTGTACTCGACAGTCTCCCAAGTTTGTCTTGCAGGCTGGAGGGAAGGTACGATTATCGTCGTTGTTTTTCCGTCCGTAAAGGTTACGTCAACTGAAGTAGGTGAGGTAGCGATCGCTTTCGTGATTGCGAGCGTTGAAGGTTCGGAGTCATGTGTTCGCTTATACTCTGCGAGTGCTACGGCGGCGATATCACCGCGCTTTATCGGGGTATCGATTTCAGAGACGGTTTCGGGAATTCCTACACGTCCGAGAATAAGGTTAACTTCATGACCGGTAACGTGGTCGTCAGGATAGAAAAGAGTATCGGTCTTTCCGTTAATCCATCCTTTTGTGTTCGCGGTTGCAACTACACTATCCGACCAATGGGTTTTCGTATCCTCGAATTTACTATGATCGGAAGCAAGCGGAAGTTCAAGAAGGTGAACGAGCACCGCTGTAAACTCTGCGCGGGTAACAAGGTCGTCTTCTCGGAAGTCGGTCATAACCGATTTATCCTTTAGGATTTCGAAGTCAGATTGACTATGGGTTTCAGATAGTACAGGGTGCTTTTGCTGAGCGATCGCGTTCGCACAAGAAGAAGTCATTAGACCTAATAACAGCAGGGTCGTAAAGATTCGTGATTTCATACGTACCTCCTAATTCCATTGATTTAGCAGATAAACTCAAGGTCGTAGGTATTCTACCTTGGGGTTCGTCTCGTTGATATTGTACGGTTTCGTTAGTTTCGTTAGGTTCTGGTCCATAATCGTATTTAGTTGATGCATAAGCAGGTGATGTCACAAATAGCATCAACGCACCAGTTGCAAGTAATATTCTTCAAAGTTATCCTCTATAAATTTTGATGTTTCTATCATTACTTATATCGAAATTGCTTTAAGAAAATATGAGAAATTTTTTTGTGGTATAACAATCTTGGTCAGGCTTGTGTTTGACATATGTATCAAATCATGGTTTTTGTACAGATGTCCGTTGGTTATCGCTCAACTAAACGGGCGAGTCTGTCAAGAATTTTGTGTAAACTCAGTGATTCCAAAGTTTGAAGCCGGACTTGACATGGAGCCTCTGGCGGGCATGACTTCTCGCGATTGGGCGATGCTGGAAAGTTAGCATCGCGAGGCTGACCAGCCTATCATGCCCGCCCTCTCCATGTAAAGTCCTTTAGCGGACCTGTACACGTTCGGGGAAGTGCACTGTGAGCTGCAGCAGGATTTGTCCCCAGTTTTGAACGCGCCCCGTCCACTTACGAATAACGTCCATTGTCGCAAGATATAGCATCTTGAGCAATGCCTCATCGGTCGGGAAGATACTTTTCCCCTTTGTGACCTTACGAAGCTGACGGTGGTAGCTTTCGATCATATTCGTTGTGTAGATTAATTTACGCAATTCTGGGGAGTATTTAAAAAAGGTAGCGAGCTCCTCCCAATTGTTCTGCCAAGAACGTACAATCAGCGGATACTGCTTGCCCCAAACCGCTTCAAATTGGTCTAATTCCTGTAGTGCAGCTTCTTCTGTCGGAGCGGTATAGATGGGACGTAACGCGGCGGTAACCTTCTTCAAGTCTTTGTAGGACACGTATTTGATGGAATTGCGGATTTGATGAATAATGCACTTCTGAATTTCGGTCTTCGGATAGCATACTGCAATGGCATTGCTGAATCCTTTCAGATTATCCACACAGATGATCAGAATATCCTGGACGCCACGGTTTCTCAAATCCGTCAAAACGCCCAGCCAGAACTTTGCAGATTCGTTCTCGCCAATCCAAATGCCGAGCACATCTTTGTAGCCTTCCAGGTCCACTCCAATGCGGAACGCTGTTGTACTTTGCGATTAATTCGTGGATTTTGGTCACGCTGTTGGTGTTCGATGAAAATAAAGTTGTAGACTGGAGTCATTGATCCCACGCGTTTTTTGGATTTATAAATCGGCAGCTAATGGGAAATAAGTTTTAGACTGATCCCAAAATGCGCCCGCCATCGGCCTGATTTTCTCGGCCAAACCTTTGGCTACCGCACCGGCATCAACGAATTTCCCGACAAGTTCCGTGCCTTGAAATGCAAAGGCAGTTGTAACGATCAAGGCTGCTGCCCCGAGAATCACGACGAAAGAACCGATAATCGTATCCGCACGTTCGTATTTCATCCAACGAGGAGTCAGACGCTTGTCGATCACGTTAGACTGTTGGAAGAACAATTGCCAAGGGGCCACTGTAGTTCCAACCATACTTATGATAAGCAGCATGACATCAGAGTTAATGCCACCTTGCACATGAGGGATAAAAAAGTCATGAATAACCGAATGAGCGTTTGGACGGCTCATGAAAGCAAGTGGAATCGCTAAAAAGTTAGCCGCTACGAAGAGATACATAAATGATTCCCACGTCCGAAAATTGCCTGCTACGGTACATGCAATCAGCAACAATACGGAAATAGGCACGGAAATATATGAACTGATCCCGAAATATTGCATCGCCAAATCGATTCCTATGAATTCGGTGACGAGGGTTAAACAATTGACAATAAACAAGTCACCGACAGAAAATGCTCCCCAAAAACGACCATACCGTTCAAAGATTAGTTTCGCATGTCCTACACCGGTTACGAGTCCGAGACGAATGACCATCTCCTGATTGACTATTAAAACAGGAACGAGTAATAAAAGTACCCAAAGCATCATAATTCGACATTATCGACTAGTATAATAGCACCAATATAACCAATTTACGGTATATTATAACTCTATTCGACATTATCAATTGTATAATTGATCCGATATTACCAATTTACGGAATCTGAGAAAATCTTAAAACTCTTCTTACAATCAATTAACAAATCTCTTCTAGACTTTAAATGCAGCAGTTGTTAATTCATAGTTAATTCATAGTAAAAAAATAGTTAAAACAACACTGCTGAGAAATTGAATTTTAAAAAAAGGAGAGTAATTATGAAAAAAATCAGTAAAAAGATGTTTGCCATTGTATTGGCGGCAACGGTAGTCGGATCCGGAACAGCCATGGCTTCTTACAATACCGTAGCAGGCCCGCAGTCGGACACTACCGGGGTTACCCCTCACGGTTGGTTTTTGTCCCCTGCCGGAAAACAGCTAACGTTGGGTAGTTTCCCTATGGGTGGGGCAATCAGTCGAGATCATAAGTATCTCGTGGTGTCCAATGATGGAGCAGGTACTCAATCTTTGCAAGTGGTGGACATTGCACAGCAAAAAGTAATTCAGACAATACCTTACCAAACTCCAGAATCCCTCTTCCTTGGTGTAACTTTCAGTCCCGATGGAAAGAAATTGTACGCCTCTGCTAGCGGCAATGACAAAATTCGAGTTTTCAATTTCGATAATGGGATCCTTACCGAACAATCCCCAATCATAATGAAGAATCAAAAAAATACCAAAATCTATCCGGCAGGAATCTCTATATCACCCGACGGTAAGTTCTTATATACGGCAAACAATTTGGATAATTCCGTTTCTCTCATTGACCTTTCTACAGGTACTATCACTGCAACCATTCCGGTTGGCAAGGACCCATATATGGCGCTTCTCAGTCGGGATGGTAGTACCTTGTACGTGAGTAACTGGGGAGAGAGCAGCATTACTGTCTTAAATGCAAAAGACTTAACCGTTCAAAAGACGATTACTGTGGGATTACACCCGAATGCTTTAGCTGAAAATCCAGTGAATGGAAACATCTATGTAGCAAATTCGGATAGCGATGAAATCTCCATTGTGGATCCAAAGCAGCAGCAAGTGATTCAAACCGTTTCCCTCGCACCGTATCGTAATGCGCCAACAGGCAGCATTCCGAATGCTCTAACGGTTAGCCCTGACGGAAAAACGCTCTACATAGCAAATGCAGGTAATGATGATATTGCCGTAGTGGATCTTGGTAATGATACAGCAAGTGTGAAAGGTCTGATTCCTACCGCTTGGTACCCAACAGGCGTTTACCTGACTAACGACGGAAAGCAGCTGATGGTACTCAATGCAAAAGGATTAGGTGCAGGTCCAAACCCTCAGCATACGATTAATTCCTTTACCGCCGACAATTGGGCCTCTCACCAGTACATTGGAAATATGATTCAAGGAACCATGTCCTTTATCGATGTACCAAGTGATAAGCAGCTCAGTGAGTATACAAAACAGGTCAATAACAACAACCAAGTAACCCAAGCAAGTAAAGACGGCGGGTTCAGCCGGGTGAAAGGAGAAAAAGATTCACCCATTCCTCGCTTTGCTGACCAAAAATCTCCTATAAAACATGTGATTTACATTTTCAAAGAGAACCACACATACGACCAAATATTTGGAGATTTGGGGAAAGGCAATGGTGATCCGAATATAACTCAGTTTGGTAAGAAGATTACGCCAAACCTGCACAAACTTGCGAATCAGTTTGTAACCTTAGATAATTTCTATGCAGATGGAGAGGTCAGTCAGGATGGACATCCATGGATGACTCAGGCTGAAGCCAATGATTATACGCAGAAGAGCTGGCCGGCAAACTACTCTTACCCTACTAGCCGTAAAGCAGGGGGCGATGCTGATGCCACAAAAGTAAGCAAAGGATTTATATGGAACAATGCGTTTAGATCCGGTGTAACGTTCCGTGATTATGGCGAGGCTGTGAATTATAATGCAAAGACGGGAATCTCTACGCCGAACGATCCCAGCATGGGGAACAACATCGATGCGCAATACCCAGGCTGGGGTAGCCCTCTATCCAGTATCTCCGATGTTCAGCGTGTAGACGAATGGGCGAAGGAGTTCCATCAGTTTGAACAAAACGATAACTTGCCACAGCTTGAAATGGTATTGCTGCCAAACGATCATACAGAAGGGACAAAGCCGGGAGCCCTCACACCTTCGGCATTTGTGGCCCAAAACGATTACGCTCTCGGCAAACTGGTCGACATTGTGAGCCATTCGAAGTATTGGAAAGATACGGCGATCTTCGTGGCAGAAGACGATGCCCAGGATGGGCCGGATCACGTCGACGCACATCGAGAGGAAGCTCTCGTCATCAGTCCTTACACACAAACAGGGAAAGTGGATAGCACCTTCTACGATCAAATGTCGATGTATCGTTCAATTGAGAACATTTTGGGCATGAAACCGATGACCCAGTTTGACGCTTCAGCGATTCCAATGCTAAATGCTTTTACGAATCATCCGAACTTCGCGCCTTATACGGCTGAACAACCGACATATCCACTGAATGAAGTCAATGGGAAAAATGCACCGATGGCCGAAGTTTCTAAACAAATGGACTTCTCTAAACCGGATGCCGCTGACCATAAATTGCTCAATCTGGCAATTTGGAAAGCAACCAAAGGGGATCAACCGTACCCTGAATCTAAAAAATAAACTAGTATTTACACGAATCTTTTAAATTCCATAAGCCGCTCTCTTGAGAGAGAGGCTGAGACTGTCGACGAACCCATGTCGGCAGTCTTTTTTTGCCCTTTTTCTTCGACAAATTACCGCGTTAATGTGGTATAATGATACGTCTTGGTTACACGCGGGGCATCCACCGAATCTGATATACCGAAGATGGATCATAAGTTCGTAATATTTCAATTGCTGATCAAAAATAAATTTTATTACAGGGACAACCGTTGACACTACCACAGGTGCCGTAACGGCTACCGCACCTTAAACGATGGACAAACTCATTACAACTTTGTTGCTCTTGACATTTATTTTTGGAATCGCTGTGTTCATTTTTCTTGGTAACGGCGGGATTGTACAAGATTTGCAAACAGGTCACAACCAGGTGACCAATACAAGACGAGGTTTTGACTAGGAAAGAACCAGAGACAGAGAGAGGATTGGCTTATGACAAAAAATCCGTTTATCCATGTCTTGGTCAATGAAAAGGGCATTGCTAACTTAATAGTCACCTTGTTAATCATGCCCTTGCTTTTATTTTTATGCTTTTCCATCGTGCCATTTTTCGTTTATTCAATGCGTCTCGATCACATGCACTTGATTGCCAACCATGCGCTTAAAGAAGCGGAAGCCGTTGGCTATGTTAGCCCTACCGTCATTGCCAATACCAATGCAAGACTTTCAGCGCTCGGACTAGGAAGTGTTGCCGTCGGGGGAACGATGTACCCCTCTTTTGCAGGCAGCACGAGTACAAAAGTGCTGAGAGATGCGCCGAATCCGACCATTACACTGACGCTGAAATATCCAGCTCCAAACTTAACCAAAATGCTAGCCGCCATACGGGGAACAGGGAGTAATGCAACAAACGAAGGGTTTTATCTGATCACCCTTTATGGAAGAAGCGAAGCGTATAACTGAAGGGAGGTTTTTAGGTGAAATGGCTGACTGTACTTCGCCAGCGAAATGAGGACTTGTTTCGCGAGCAGCGCGGCGGCGTACATATTTTGTTATTTGATTATCCAACTAGCTCAGGATAGGTAATCGTCGTAGTTGAAAGGCAACAATGAACCAGCCGATTAAATAATTCACTCTTGATCTCGCGGCGGTTAAACCGATAACAAAACTCATCAAGATAGGATTGCAGATGCTTTGAGTCTAGGCCGTGATAAGTTCCACCAATAAAAGCCTTCGCATTAGAAATGATCGTGTGAAGCCATTTCAGATGATCCGGATTTTCTTCCAGGTTGTACTCTTTCGCTTCATGGTGAAAGCCCTTCTTGGCCAAAGCTCTGTAGGAACCATATCTATCGCTGGCAATCGTTGAACCCGTTTCGATGTACTTCGTTGCAAAGTCCGTCAGAGTCGTTCCTTTGACATTAGGAATCACTTGCATTTTCAGATATTTGGGACAACCTTTCTTATCTAGAGATAATGCTACGAGCACGGGAGTTTGTTCAGTGCCGCGTCCACGTTTCCCGCCTTCCGTGGGCGCCCCGAAAAAACCTTCGTCGAGCTCGACAATGCCAGCAAGCGTATAGGTAGCATCACGTTCGCCCATCGCCTTACGGATTTTGTGAGTGATTGTCCAAGCCGTCTGATAGGCGATTCCAAGTTCTTCGGACAACTGTGTGGCTGAGACGCCACGTTTGTCTTGGGCGATCAAATATATGGCCCAAAACCATTTGAGTAAATCGGTTCTTGTCTTCTCAAAGATCGTGCCAGCAATCACTGTCGTCTGGTGTTCACAGCTTGCGCACTCGTACAGAGGCAATTTGCGAGTCTTAATTTCATAGGCTTTCGAATGATTGCATTTTGGGCAACGATACCCATCGGGCCACTTCATTTTGAACAAATGCTGGTGGCAATCTTCTTCGGATTGAAACTTCTTTTGAAATTGAATAAGGTTGATCGATTCTTGCTTAGCCATGATACCCACTCCCGAACGTACGTTTGATTTCATTATACCAAACGAATGTTCGCGTTTAAAGAGCGTCCTGAGCTAACTGGAGAATCAAAAAAGCAAATATTGCTGAAAAAATCGGCTCAAGGGAGAACAAAAAACCTACACTTTCTGGTGTGGTGTACTTTTGTGCTATAGATTGCATAACAAAGCCATAAGCACTACAAATAAATGCTAAGCCGAAAATTGCCACCCAATGTACAAGGGTACTTGGCAATGTAGCTTCTTCAAAAACAAATGTGCCTAGAGCTGCATAAATTGCAGCGAATCCAAGCTGATAAATGCCTAATTGTAACGCATCCACCTCTCGCACGAAATGGTTTGAAGCAATAATATGAATTGCGTAAAGCAAAGCGCCAGCTAGGCAATAACTAGCGCCAACGTCAAATGTAAGATGATCACGAGCAGTTAGTAATAACAAACCAATGGATACAATCACAACACCGACAACGATTTTTGGTGCTGGGAATTTGCGTTTGAGGACTGCTTGAAAGATAGGGACGATAACTACAGTAGTTTAGTTAAAAATCCTGCTGATGTCGCAGAGGTATGCTGTACACCATATAGAAGCATAAAAAAGATACCGAATAGTAAAGCACCGGAGATGGAAGCATATCTTAACGTTTTAGCTCCAACCTTGACCATCTTGTTCATAAAGATGAGCGCAGTAACAAGAAATGCAATTCCACACCGCAATGCCACTATGGTTGATGGAGACATCCCATCAACCCCCAGCTTCATAAACAAATAAGATACTCCCCAAGCCAGTGATACAGAGGCTAAAATTAGATTTGCTTGCTTTTGTGTCATTATATCCACCTTAACTCCTATCATCACGTCTTGAAAATTATCTTACCCAAGCGTACGATATAAGAGAAGTGAATATATTTTATAATGAACATTAGAAAAACTTATATTCGTCCGGAGGCATTATGAAGAGATCCAAATATGAAGTATTCATTAAAGTTGTTGAGTTCGGTAGCTTGTCACGGGCAGCAGAATATTGTAATTATTCTCAATCAGCAGTGAGTCAAATTATAACTTCCCTGGAAAATGAATTTGGCACCAAATTACTAAATAGAAGTCACGCCGGAGTTTCAGTTACTTCAGACGGCGAACAATTGATACCTTATATCCGAAAATTGAGCAGTGCACATAACGAGCTTTCAGAAAAGGTTTTTGAGTTGCTTGGTATTGAGAGTGGACTTATTCGGATTGGTACGTTTTCTAGTATCTCCTGTCATCTGCTTTCTTCACTCCTAAAAGATTTTAAGGCGCAGCACCCGAATATCAAGTTTGAGCTGATGCAGGGAGATTACCGTCAGATAGAAATATGGATCGCCGAAGGAACAGTTGATTTTGGTTTTGTTGATCTACCTACATCAAAAGAATTTGAGGTAATCCCCATCAGTGAAGACCGAATGCTCGCTATTCTACCGGCTAACCATCCATATGCCAATAAAGAGTCCGTGCCTTTACATCTATTCGAGCATGAACCGGTCATCCTATTGGAAGTGACTAAAAAAGAAGTGCTCGAAAATGTTTCGCCAAAATGATATAAAAGCCAGAATTGAATATCGTATAGATGATGACTATACAATTATGTCCATGGTGGAAAACGGGCTTGGTATTAGCATATTAGCTGAACTCATCTTAAAAAGAACTCAGTATCATATCGTTACAAAAGAAACAAGTCCAAGTTTCTCAAGGAGGATCGGAATAGCCATAAAGAACAAGAAGCAAGCCTCAATGGCTGTTAGGTGCTTTCTTGATTTTATTGTAGAAAACAATGAAAGATATATCAGTCTCGTCATTCCATAGAATTTTAAACATTTGATAGTTTTAATTTTATATTGCGCTTGGTTATATCCTAGTAATGAATTGCTGTTCTACTTTCTAAAGACTCCGCGGTAGCCTCATGATGTTTCTGAGCTATTGTCTCCCATTAGTTAAGCCAACCAGTACATTTAACTGCTAAATCCCAAGCTGATTTGAATTCCGACACACTGGAATACCTATTTTGTCTATTTGCTTTTACAGCCCTTAAAGCAACCTCATAAAGTTCCTTTCCGGCTTCCCAACATTCAAATGAACGGTCTAACTCTCCTCCGAGCAGGGCAAACGCGGTTGCTCCCATGGTAAATACGTTTGTACATCCGTCTATCTGAGCACCGAGAGAAAACTCTTCCGGGGACATAAACCGGGAAGATCCCCGTAATCTCCCCATTTTATTGAAATAGGGACTTCTTCGATAAAGGTCAATATCGCATATTTTTATCTCATTATTAGAGAAATCGTACAGTAGACTCCCATCATAAAAATCAATAGCCACAAAGCCTTTGCTTTCAACAAATTCATGAAAAGAAAAGATGTGATCCAATGTGTGTATCCTTTGTTCCACTGATAAGTGTTTATATCGATAGAATGGTGATTTAGGATCATTGTATTTTGATGGGGGTGGAAAAGACCCAGTGCGGGTGAAGGGATTCTCCGTTAAGCCATTCGAATATAGCTGCGTAACCGGCTCCAGCTTTATAATGATCAATTAGTTTAATTAAGGTGGGGTGACTCAATTTTTTATAAAGTGGCATGGCTTCCTTTAAAATTGAAACTTAATCTCCTTCACTGAACATATATTATTTATCTAAGTTAGAACAAGAGAAAAAATCATTATAAGTTCTCCTTCTCCCCCCGTTTCTTGAGCAAATCTGCCCTCAGCATTACTTCATTGCAGAGCATCATCATTTAGTGCTACTCCCTTCTGGCTGCGATATTCTGCAGGCATCATATCGAATTCTTTCTTGAACAGATTCCTGAAGTACCTGTAATCCATATAACCAATGTCTTCAGCGATTTGCCTCACTGTTTTATCGGTACTGAGAAGCAGCCTTCGTGATAGCTGCATCTTCCTTTTGACAAGGAACTTGACGAAATTCATGCCTGTTCTCTGTTTAAAGATACGGCTTAAGGTTACGGGATGGACCCCTACCGCAGCGGCAACCGATTCAAGCGTCGCATTCGGATCGCGGTTGGAATCGATCCAGCCAAGCGCCTGTTCAAACC
The DNA here is from genome assembly GCF_027533625.1 of Paenibacillus gyeongsangnamensis. Taxonomy (GTDB): domain Bacteria; phylum Bacillota; class Bacilli; order Paenibacillales; family NBRC-103111; genus Paenibacillus_G; species Paenibacillus_G gyeongsangnamensis. The sequence continues at coordinate 250,778 of NZ_JAQAGZ010000009.1, forward strand.
ACCCTAGATTCGGCTGGTGATCGGTGAAGCTAAGCGCCCGGACACCGTCCAATATAAACTTCCGAATTCTCTCTTTCAGCTTCAGCCATGTTTTATACTGCTCCACCCATTGAGTCCAATAATGAACTTTCTCTTCTTCCAACACAATAAATTCCTCTTTACTGGCCAAGCCTTCATCCAGCAAAGCCATCAAGCTAACACACTGCTTCTTCAGCTCCCGCAGCTCCAGCTTATACACGCAATCCAGCCACTCGTTTACGCAAGATTCAAGGTTTTTATAATCCGTCCCTTTAGCACTGGCTAGAATGGATTTGCGCAATTGAATGGCATGCTTCATGTTATCTGAATGGTTAAGTGGCCGAATGGAAGAGCAGCCGCCAAAGAAACGACCCGTTTCCCATTGCACCATGCCTTGCTGGAACATATGAAAGAATTCATTTTTAGTATGGAATTCAATTCCATGGCGGCCGTCCGATTTGACAACGATTCCTGCATAGTCGTTATTTACGGAAAACGAAAATAACATTTCTTCAGAAATCTGTTCATTGGCCCCAGCCAGAAGATCAAGACTGTCCGCGAAGATTACCTGCTTAGCCTGACGTTCATCAAACCACAAGCTAATATTAGGACATTGCATGACATCAACAAATATGTACTTATCGGATAGCTTGTCCAGATACGGCTCCAGCTCCTGTATAAAGCAAGCCTCCATATCCGACTTTACTTTTTCCACAATGGCTTTGAGCTGCCCCCGATCGGCGGGCTTGAGCAAATAATCCGCTGCTCCTAATTGGAGCGCCTTCCGCGCGTATTCGAATTCACCGAATCCTGTCAGCATTACGGCTTGAATACGGGGATAAGCGTGTTTGATTTCACCCAAAAGCTCCAATCCGTCAAGCTCCGGCATCCGTATATCCAAGAACACCAAATCCGGCTGGACCAACAGTATTTGTTCCAATGAAGCATGGCCAAATCCGACATCATAAATTACCGCAAGGGGATCGATAGATCTCAGTTTATTGATAATGCTTTGGCGAACCGCTTTCTCATCGTCGGCAACACAAATCTTCAATTCACTTCAACTCCTTGCAGGGACTTCTTTCAACAGGCACGAATTATGTACGGAGAAGGAGATGATTAGCATCATACGAATATTCAGATTACCCATCGGCAGCCTTAATAAAGTTCTGTCTCTAAAGTATAAATTATTTATTATGCTGATCGCTATTTCAATTATTCCTATAACACTTGTAAGCTACAGCTCTCTTCGCTTTATGTTTCGCTCCAGTACGGAATATACCGCAACCGTTTCTTCCCAATACCTGCAATTCGTCTCCCAGGATGTGGGCAATTACTTGCAAGAAATAAGCCGTTCCCTGGATCCTTTGGTTGTGAATAAAGATTTTCAAGCCTATATGGACCTATCGAAGGATGATATCCCTGCTCAGGCGGGGTATGAATTTAACTTTCGCTCAACGATTCAACCGGTACTTCAGGCTCACCGGGAGCTTCTTGGCATTTTATATCTTGACGGCTTGGGCAAGATGTCTTTGGAATCTTATCAGAAAAACTTGAATTTCGATTTTTCTTTTGTGAACGATCCGTTCTATAGCAAAATTTATCAAATAACGAATCAGCAATTGACGATCCCTCACGCCGCAAACTATATTTTAGGATCTCCTGAAAGCGTATTCTCCTTAGTCAAGCCCGTCATTAATTTAAGAACCGGCATCGTTTCCTCTTGGCTCGTTATTGAAATCAGGGCTGAGGAAATGAATCGGCTGCTGAACCTGTCCGGAAATAATCAAGGAAACAACCTGATATTGTATCATCCTTCAAGCGGTACCGCCATTACGAATACCGATCCGGGTTCAGCCGTCATTCATGCACTGAGGAAAGCGCTGGAGCCGAAGCATATGCCCGGAGAGCCGATTCTTTTCGAATCCGGTAAAGATGAGTTTCAAGCGGTGTTCGTGAATATCCCTTATGGTGAATGGAAGCTCGTATGGATGGCCCCGTTAAGCAGCATCTCCAGAGGCGTCGATCAATCGTTCCGAATGACTCTGATGATCGAGATCGCCAGCCTGGTTGTCGCCCTGATTGTTGCTTTTCCTATAATGAATATCGTATTGAGGCCGCTTCATCAGCTAAAGTCCGGATTACAGAGCCTCGGGATGGGCAAATACGTCCCTATTCCCAGGTTGGACCATACCGATGAGATCGGATTTCTTATCAAGAGCTACAACCAGATGCTGAACGAATTACAGAGAATGGAGCAGGAGGTTTACCAATCGAAGCTGAAGGAAAAAGAAAAAGAGCTTCTGCAGCTCCAAGCTCAAATTAATCCTCATTTCCTGTTCAACACTCTGGAAACGATCGAATCCTATGCTCATATGAACAACGGCAATGCCGTAAGCGACATGGTGCAAAGCGTATCCCGCATTATGCGATATAACGTGAGGAACGATGGAGGATGGGCTCCTCTCAGGGAAGAGCTCGATTACATCCGCCATTTTTTAAATATCCATTATTTTCGTCATGACATCCATGTGAAGATTGATTTTATTATCGAAGAGGCGCTGCTCGAGCTCTCCGTCATGAAGCTAAGCATACAGCCGTTTGTCGAAAATTCAATTAAATATGGCTGGAGCCCGAGCATGGAGGCGAAGGACTTCTCTTTGACCGTCAAAGCGGAAGCCAAGGAGAACGGGACTTGTATCGTGATCCGCGATACGGGAAGCGGCATGCCGCAAGACGTGCTGGACAAACTTACGCTGCTGTTTGAGAGCAAGGGCAACAGTTCGGAACCATTCTTTCTTAAGCATACTGGCATTTTCAATGTGTACCGCCGGTTCCTGCTTGCTTATGGAGATCAGACTGAAATTAAGATAATCAGTGTATTAAACAAAGGGACCGAGGTTTCAATTTATATTCCGACCGCTTATTGATTTAGTAATTGGACCATGTTGCGATAGCTGATTTGAATGCTTTCCAGCTCAGCCCTTTCCGACATATCCTGCTCGACAAATATATATTTGACTCCCACCTTCCGCATCGTACCGATAAGCTTCCCGATATTCATTATACCTTCGCCTACTTCTGTAAAATGCTCCGGCTTCTGGGTCTATTCCAAGGTCATATGAAATGCCTCATCATTTTTTTATGTAATCGGCGATCGCTTCTTGGTAATAAGGTGTCGGCGTCGGCCCTTTCAGGATCGGATCATCTACTCTCTCAAGCCAAGCCCATAATTGCCCGCTCAGCTCGGATAAGATGCCGGCATATGCCGGGTCGTCCGCAACATTGCAGAATTCATTCGGATCCTTATCCAAATCAAACAGCTGAACAACCGGCATCTTCTGTTTGAGCTCCGGGTTCGCAATATTCACGGGTACCTCATGCTTGCGGGCAGGCCAAAAGTGACGGATTAATTTATAATGCTCCGTTCGAACCGCCCGGCTGACGGTCGGGTGAACCATCGTCAATCCGCCTTCGAAAATGCTGAACACGGCCTTCTGTGGAGCGGCTGAGGTATCATCCGCCTCTTGACCGGGGATCAATGCTTTAAAGCTGGTGCCATCCAGATTGCGCGGTGCCGAGACGTCAATCAAATCGAGCAGCGTCGGCAGAAAATCGATGTTGCTGAGCAGCGACTCGCAGCGCTTCCCTCCCTCCAGGCCGCCTCCGGGCCAACGCATGATCAGCGCGATTTCAATTCCGGGGTCGTAGCAGTACCATTTGGCCCGTGGGAATTCGATGCCGTGGTCGGCTGTAAACACGAAGAGTGTATCCCGCTCCTGACCGGTCTCACGAAGTGCTTCTTGAATCGATTGAACCGCCGCGTCTACGCTGCGCACATCTCCCTGGAGCTGAGCGAATTGAGCCCGGGACTCTTCATTATCCAGAATGTAGGGCGGGATATAGACTCCATGGCTGTCATCCGGTTCCACGCCGGCAAAATTGAACGGGCGATGTGTCTCAAAAAAACCGATTTGCGCGTAAAAGGGACGATCCGCTTCCTTGTTTATACGCAAGAAACCGACGACTTCCCCAGCTACTTCTTGACATGAACGGGGCAATCCTGCTCCTTGACGCTGCGCGTACATCTCCTGGAAGCCTAACGAATCGGCGTTGCTTGTTTCATGCTGGATGCCGAATAACATTGTGCGGTACCCCGCCTCGCTCATCAAGTGAGACAGATGCCGTTCCCCTTCATTCAGAGCCCAGCTCCAAGGTGCATGAGTCAAGCCCATCAGACCGTTCGATTGCGGATAGCGTCCTGTCAGCATCGTTCCGCGGCTTGGGCTGCACACCGGGCTAACCGTAAAATAATTCGAGAACAGCACCCCATCCTCAGCCATCCTGTCAATGGACGGGGTCTGAACCGTAGATACACCATAGCAGCCGAGATGCCTGCCCAAATCGTGACACGTAATAATGACTACATTCGGTCGAATGACCATGCTTTACACCCCCATGTTTACATTATTGATTAGAGTGAACGAGGCAGCTGCTTCCACACTGTCCTTATATCCTATGCGAACGGCCTTCGCCCGGATGACGGCAGCTCCTTCGTTTATAGGGATAGGTCCTGTATACAGCTTCCATTTCGGTTCCGGTCCCTCGTCCAGCGAATAGGCAATGGAAGCGCCTTGAGTTGCGGAATGAAGCATGATCATTGTCGGTTCATTGACGCTGGCTTGAACTGTCGGGTCTATGCCTGGATGCTTACTGTTGATCGGAATAAAAATCGGGGCTGCCGTTTGAGGCTGAGCGCCTCCGGGCCACATTCGCGACACCATCTGTACCTCCGCGACATCACCCCACGTATCGTATTTGCTGCACCACGAATCAAGCTCTGACCGGAGGCGCTCCAATTCCTCCTGATATGCGAGATTCCCGGCCAAATTACAAGTCTCATAAGGATCCTGAATGCAATCGTAAAGCTCCTCGGCCGGACGCTTGTTCTGCAGAAGAAGCTGCTGATCCCCTTCGAGCTGACCGGACTGTTTCAGCCTCCACAGCTCTTGAAGCATCGGATGCTGATGGCTGAATGGAATCCAGAGCAGATAAGGCTTCTCCGGATAGTAATTCCGGATATATTTGAACCGCCCGTCACGCACGGCGCGAACCCTATCGTAAGCTTCGTCATAACGGTCGCGGGTAGCAAAGACATAGCTTCTCGCCTTTGCTTCCGGGCCTATAAACGGTTGGCCCTCCAAATGATACGGGAGTGTGGCCCCCGCCAAAGAAAGCACTGTCGGCCCCAAATCCACCAAACTGACCATTTGCTCACTGATCTGCCCCTCTTCCAGAACACCAGGCCAACGGACAATGAGAGGCACGCGGATACCTGCATCGTAAGGCCAACGCTTGGCGCGGGGAAGACCTTCACCATGGTCGCTCCATAAGAATACGATCGTATTCTCAGTCAATCCATCTTCTTCCAGCTGTCTCAGAATTTCTCCCACATATTCATCCGCCTCGGCAATATGGTCATAATGCTTGGCAAGCGTTTGGCGGGACTTGGGCGTATCCGGCAAGTAAGGAGGAATGGTCACCTTATCAGGATCGGTAACCAAAGGCCTGTTCCTCTCTTGATCCGGATAGTACCTCTTCCGGATCATATCGGACCACATACTGCTTTCGTGAGTGCATATGTAATTAAATACGGCAAAGAAGGGCTGTTCAGGCTCCCTATTTCGCCAGTGGGCGTTCATGCTGTTCTCATCCCATGCCGTTAACGGCGGCGCGAATTGATAGTCCGTCTTCCAGTTATTCGTACAATAGTACCCTTCGGCGCGTAAATATTCGGTAAAGGGCTTCACATGTGCAGGCGGAACTGCAAAATAAGGGGTCGGCAGCTCCGGCGTGTATTCGTTCGTATGCTCGGTACGCATATGATGCGTGCCGATAGAGGTCTGGTACATGCCTGTAATAATGGCGGACCGGCTGGGAGCACATACGCCTGCCGTTGAGAATGCATTGCGGAATATCGTTCCCTTCTCCGCCAGCTTGTCAATCTGGGGTGTCCGGGCCAAGGGATCGCCGTAGCAGCCGAATCTGGGACTCGTATCCTCCAATGAAATCCATAAAATATTGGGTCTATTTTGAGTCGCACTCATGGGCTTCAATTCCTCCTCCGTACCTTTTATCCTTTTACCGATCCGGCAATTCCCTCCACGAAATAACGTTGAAATGAAACAAATACAATAATGATAGGCACCAGTGCGATGGTAGCTCCGGCAGCCATCCCTGTATAATCGATCGCATGCTCCCCGATGAAGGAATACATGCCGACGGATAAGGTCCGAAGCTCCGGTTTATTCAGAGTGAAGATCAACGGAATGAAGAATGAATTCCACGTCCATATAAACTGCATGATTCCTGTAGTGGCGATAATCGGCTTGGAGATCGGAAGCATGACTTGTACGAAGGTTCTAAGAAACCCGCAGCCGTCCATCTCCGCAGCCTCCTCCAGCTCCTTGGGAAGACCTTGAAAATACGACATGAACAGCAGGATGAACAATACATGTGCTCCAGACGATTCAGCCACAATGACGCCCGGCAGCGTATTCAGCAGGCCCAGCCCTTTAATGATATGGTATACCGGAATCACAGTATATCCTTTAGGGATAAACATCGTTGCTGTAACGGCTGCGATGAACAGCTTTTTACCCGGGAATTTCACCCTGCCCAGCGCATAGCCTGTCAATGCACACAGCACAATTACAATTATGACGGCAGATACCGTAATCATGATGGAATTTTTAAAATACGTGGAAAAATGAGCGATTCCCCAAGCCCGGGTATAGTTCTCCCATTGGAACACCTCCGGGAACAGCTTCAAGCCGGAGCTGATGTACTCAGTGTTCGTTTTGAAGGAAGAAAAGATCATCCATACGAAGGGATATACCCAGAAGACACCCAGAACGATTAACCCGATATGCAGTAGGACATGCATCAAGGCTTGCTTCCTCATGCCAGTCACCTCCTTTCCTTAATGTCCGATCACGCGTGATTTGCCGGAGTCATTCGACAGCTTCACGAACCAGCCGAGCACGAGCGTGATCGTAAAGATGGCGACGCCGAACACAACCCCTGCAGCAGAGGCGTACCCCAATTGAGGGAAGCCACCGGAGCCGAAAGCATATCTGTAAATATACAGGTCCACCATATCCGTACCGAAGAACGGGCCGCCCTCCGTCAGCGTCTTAACCAAATCGAAAACATGCATACCGTTCACTACGGTTAACAGCAGTATTACTGCACCGACCGGGGCTAGCAGGGGCAGTGTGATAAACCGGAGCGTTTGCCATGCCCCCGCCCCATCGATTTTGGCTGCTTCGTAGTTATCCGCCGGAATCGTCTGCAAGCCAGCCAGCCAATATACCATGATGATGCCGAATATTTTCCATACTCCCACGATAATGAGTACTCCCATCGCCGTGATCGGCTTGCTGAGCCAAGCGACCGGTTCGCGGATAATACCGAGCGCAAGCAGGAAATTATTGAATAACGCATTATCGTTTCCGAAAATAAACTTCATCACGGCTCCGACAATGGAGGCTGTAGTAATGACCGGAAGGAAATAGATCGTTCTGTACAATGTTCTGCCTTTTAGAAAGGATATATTGAGAAGAATGGCCATGATTAGTGTAAGAGGCAGGACGAGAGAGGTTTGCAGCAGGATGTAGATCATATTGTTCTTAAATGCGTTCCAGAAGGCATGATCGGCCAGAACAGCCTTAAAGTTGTCCAAGAATACAAACTTGTTCAATGGTCCGATTCCGCTCCAGTCATAGAAGGAGTATACGTAGCTCATCAGAATCGGATAGACGGTAAAGACAAGAAAGAATGCGAACTGCGGAAGTATAAAAAGGTACGCCCACATATACCTTTGGGCCGATCGCGAATGGAGCCTGCTTACGCTGTTTGGATTGCTTAAGCCGGTTGATTTGCTGATGCCGTTCACGCTACTCCCTCCCTAATGGAAATATGGAAGGAGTTTTTCGCAAAACTCCTTCTTGATAGCATTCTGTCTTATTTGGCCCCATAAGGCTCGTACGGTTTCCAATCAGGGAAGATATAGTCGGATTCGCTTACCTTTGCGCCGGAGCTTTGCACTTTCTTCAAGGCGTCCGAGAACACCTTGTTGGAGTCATTCGTCAGCTGATCCAGTGCTTGCTTAAGATCCTTGATTTGTCCGGTTAAATATCCTTCCGAGATGTCCGACAAGGTGGTTTTAGGCATTTTGCCGCTCATTTCGGTCGCAACCTTGATCGTCTCGGCATTTTTCTGGAACGGCCGCGGAATAAGCACGAAATTTTTACTTTGAATTTTCAAAGCTTGTTCGGCAACCGGATGATTCACTTTAGTGTTTTCATTAATGCTTGGAATAGGAGAATATTCAATTCCGGAGGACACAAGCTTTGGATATAGATTGTCGGCCAAAAACTGGAGGAACAGCTTGACTTCCTTCGGATTTTTTGTTGTTTTGGCGACATGCAAGGAGACCTTGGACTCTCCATAGAAATGGTTGTATTGCGGCTTGCCGTCAAACGTAGGAAGCGGTGCAACTCCATAATTAGCAAGTTTATCCTTCTGCATCTGTGAAGCGAAATAGACCCCGTCCAAGACGAGCGCAACCTTGCCCCCTTCCATCAGTGCGGTTCCTTCACGGGCCGACATGACCAGACTGTTCGGGTGAAGCAGCTTCTCATCCTGCAGCTTCTTGAACATTTGCAGCGTCTGGATAATGCCCGGGGAGTTAAACTCATATTTTCCGGTTTTATAGTTGAAGGGCCCCAAGGAATCTGGTATAACCTCCGGTGTGACGGAAGTCGCCATCTGAACGAGAATAGAGCTCATATAGGTGGTTGGCTTAATCCCAACGACTACGCCATACGCCTGCCCGTTCGTATTCTCTTTCACCTTCTTGCTGAAATCATATAGCTGATCCCACGATTTCGGAATATCTTTCTCCGTTAATCCCGCCGATTTCAACACTTCTTTGTTGTAATACATGGCAAAAGACGGCCTCAATGGATTAAAGATTGGAATCGCGTATATATTCCCTTTCATTGTTGTGTAGCCTTCCGACCAGGTCCCGTCATAATACTGCTTGCGTTTATCTTCCGGTATGACATCATTTAACGGCATAATCGCATCCAGCGCCGTAAGCTGATATGTTGGGATGCTTGGTGTGTAGCCGAAAATATCCGGCAGATCTTGTCCGGAAAGCGCCGTCTGTACTTGAGCTACATATTGTACGCTAGGCACATCAGTATACTTTACGGTAATATTGGGGTATTTCTTCTGAAACTCGGCGATCGTTTCGTTCATGACGCCAGTCACTTCCGGCCAACGCCCCCAGAAGTTGATGGTGACCGGTTTGCTTGAAGCTGCGCTGTCCGCCGAACCGGAGTTTCCCTTTGCCGTATCTCCCGAATCGGATGAGCACCCGGCCAAAGCGCTAACCATTGTTGCAACGAGTATGGTGCATGCGGCTGCTACCTTTTTCCCCATTCGTATCCCCCTCCAATTGGCACCGCTTACATTATTCAGTATACGCGGTAATCCAGCCGGTAAAAAGCGGAATAATTTAGCCGAGGGCGAGAACTTTTTAACTAATGAATCCTCCACTCAAATCAAAAAAAACCAGAAGCCCTGTTTAGGATTAAGGGCCACTGGTTTAGATGTTTAAAATCCTTGCTATTACTCTTTACTTGTCTCCAGGATAGGGTTGGTCTCCTTTTGTCGCCTTCCAATTTGCTCGGTCGAGCTTATCCTTGTCTACGGTATCTGGTTGAGAGAAATCTAATTGCTTCGAAACATCAGCCATCGGTGCGTTCTGCCCATTCATCTGATTCAGTGGATAGAGCGGCTCTTCCACTTTATAAGGCGCAAAGTTCGGACGATCTGTGAAAGAATTCAGCATCGGTACTGCAGAAGCGTCAAATTGGGTCATTGGCTTCATCCCCAAGATCAACTGCACTGTCCGTATTATTGAAGTCTGATCATAGAGAGTGCTATCCACTTTGCCGGTTTGTGTATAAGGGCTAATGACCAGAGCTTCAGTCCGATGTGCATCTACGTGATCAAAACCGTCCCATGCGTCATCCTCCACCACAAAGATAGCCGTATCTTTCCAGTACTTCGATTGGGCCACAGTATCCACCAGTTTCCCAAGAGCATAGTCATTCTCTGCTACCATTGCTTGAGGTGTTGGCATCCCAGGGGATGTACCTGCTGTATGATCGTTAGGAAGGTACACCATTTCTAGCTGAGGTAAGTTGCCGTTTTTCTCGAATTGCTTAAACTCGGTATTCCATTCATTAAATCGAGTAAGGTCATGAATGTTTAAATCCCATCCTGGATAATTGGCATCATAGTTGTTACCCATGCTTTTATCGCTTGGTTCCCACTGAGATTTGTCTTTAGTGGGAAACATAAATTCACCATAGTTCCGGAACGATACCCCAGAAATAGCAGCATCATTCCACAAATGCCCTGCCTTCGAATAGCTTGCGCTATCGACTCCTTGCCAATCATAATCGTGATCCTGAGCTCCATAGGTCTTTTCTTTCCAGTCATTCGCTTTTGCTGCTGTTAACCAATCGTGTCCGTCAGCACTGACCTGCGAATTCACATAGAAGTTATCAAGAGTTACAAACTGGTTAGCGAGTTTGTGGAGGTTTGGGGTAATATTTTTACCATACTGAGTTAAGTTCGGATCTCCGTTGCCTTTACCCAAATCGCCTAAAATTTGGTCGTAGGTTTTGTTCTCTTTAAGTACGTAAATAACATGTTTAATCGGAGAATGTTGATCAGCAAATCGAGGAATTGGGAAATCGTTGTTTCCTTTCAATTTGCTCAACCAACCGTCACCTTCAGCCTTATTTCCTTTGTTATTATCCTCGACCTGTTTTGTATACTTTTTCAACTGCTCATCACTAGGCACATCAACGAAAGACAGGGATCCATGGATAAGGTCCTCTATCGTTCCATTAAGATGAGGACCTGCCCCCAGTCCCTTTGCACTCAGTGCCATAAGCTTCTTTCCATCTTTACTCAAAAAAACGCCTGACGGATACCAAGCCGTAGGAATGAGACCTTCCACTTTCGCCCTTGAAGAATCTTCAAGACTCACCACCGCTATATCATTATTACCTGCATTCGCAACGTACAGTGTTTTCCCATCTGGGCTAACAGTTAGAGCATCAGGTTGACTACCTGTTGGTGCCCCACTATATGGAGAAAGAGAAATGGTTTGGATAACCTGTTCCGTGTTTGGGTCAATAACAGAGATTTGATCACTGTCCGAACACGAAACATAAATAAATCCATCTACTGGATTTTCGGCAACAGCATTCGGATGTAATCCTACATTGATCGTCTTTTTAACGGTGAAGTTCTCCGTATCCAAGATGCTGACACTACTCTCGCCCCAGTTAGTGGCGTACAATTTACTACCATTATGGCTTAGAAAAGCCGTATACGGGTTTTTCCCAACCGACTTGATTGCAGTTACCTGACCTAAAGTGAGGTCAACACGGGAGACTGAGTTATCCAAGTTGTTCGCTACGTATAAGAACTTACTATCGGGGGACACAGAAATCCCCGCTGGAGAGAACTTATTATTAGGATTATTTACGTCATTCATAATAATAGACGGTTTCTCTGTGAGGATGCCGTTGTCGAAGTGATACACGGCAATTTTATTACCTGATGCTGAAGCATAAAGTGTCTTTCCATCCGGGCTGAAAGCTACACCTAACCATAACGACAAACCTTCCGAAGGAATTACTTCTGAAACTACTTTTTGTTGTTCAATGTCCACTACTTGTAAAGATTGTCTACTTTTCACACTTCCCCAAGGTTCTTCCCCATTAGATACTACAAGGTATCGATGATCCGGACTGATCGCACCACCCCATGGTTTATGTCCCAAGTTTAGTTGTTTCCCCGCAGGCGTAAGGAGCCAACCGTGAGGCGTAACCCCAGTACCATTCGCTTGTGGTCCTGCTACTACATTATAGGCGGCAAAAGCAGTGCTTGAACCAAGAAGCAATGTCGCTAATGTAGTTGCAATTAACTTTTTGCTTACTTTTACTGTTTTCATCCTGTTCTCTCCTTTTTGAGTCCATTATTTTCTGAATTCAGTTCAGGTGGTAAAGAATAGTATAGCAACAAAAATTTTTTTATTTTTCTCAGCAATCACCCCCTTTAAATGTCCTTTTTTGTACCCCTTTTTCTACTTTAAACTGAGGCATATAAAAAAAGAGAAAGCCAAACAACAAACGAAGGCATTTTCCTGCCCGGTTTATTGTTTAGAGCTTTCTCTTAGTCCTCACTCTAAAAACAATTATATAGTTATGTATTTTGCAGGATATCCTCCACCACATCAGAAAATTCCCGAATAATTTTGGGTATTGTTCCCGGCATAAGTTCAATTCCGTCTGGCTCGATGTTCTGAGCTAATTTTAAACTATTTACTAATGCCAACGAATCTAAAATAAAGAGATGTAAAATGCCGTATAAACCTGCTCGTTTGGCCTCTTTGATTAAGTGGATTTTCGGAGTCACGATACCATCTGCCTGAACGTAATCTGCAATAAAATCTACGGTTTCTTTATCCATGTTGGAAAGCCCGCGGATTAAATCCACATGATCAAATGCACCTTTATTTGTGTCCTTCGTAAGTCGAACCGCTTCTATGATTTCCTTTACATTCCCACCCATGAAAAAGAGATTGTCTACCTGGCTCTCCAACGCTAAGTTCACATCACAAGGCTTACGGACAGCAGCAATAGTCGGTTTTTTCCCGAAAGCATACAATAAGGACATGTTTACTATTCTTCCTCGTTCATAGTGCCTTCATGATTTAATATAACTGAAATTTGTAATTACAGAGTAAATTAGGTGTTAAATTTATGTGAACCCTTCTATTCGTCTCTTCGTTAGCCTTTATATATGCTCTCCTTTTTTATCTCTCGTATGCTCAATCAAAGTCGTGTTTTTCCATTTTCTCCAAAGATACTTTCAATTTTGACAGCTCTTTTATATAACGAAGTGACGTGCTTACTTATCATAGCACGTCACTTCTCTCAGAGATTCAGAAGATCCTTTTTATCCTCTTATCATTTTTTTGATTCCGGATATGGCTGGTCTCCTTTGATCGCCTTCCAAAGCTCACGGTTGTGCTTATCTGCAGAACCCGAATCTGGTTTGTCGAGGTCTGATGCAGGTGAACTTTGGATCGCAACCGGACCCGGTTGTCCATTTAACTGATCAAGCGGATATTTTGGTTGCTCAACTGAATACGATTTAAAGTTCGGATGGTTGGTAAATGCATTAAGCATCGGAATGGCTGCAGCGTCAAATTGAGTCATTGGCTTCATGCCTAAGATCATTTCCACTGTCCTGACCATGGATACTTGACTATATAAGGTACTATCCACTTTTCCTGTTTGGGTATATGGACTGATGACTAATGCTTCCGTGCGAAGAGCGCTCACGTGATCAGGACCATCTTGGGGATCGTCTTCTGTTACAACGATCGCCGTATCTTTCCAATACTTCGAGTGACTCACCGTATCTACGAGTTTCCCAAGGGCATAGTCGTTAGTTGCTACATATGCTTGAGGTGTCCGTTTCCCTGGCGCAGTGAATGCAGTGTGATCATCTGGTAAATATACTGTCTCGAGTTGAGGCAGGTTTCCATTTTGGTCAAATTGTTTAAACTCTTTTTCCCATTCGTTGTAACGTGTCATGTCGGTTGTATTTATGTCCCAACCCGCATAATTAGCGTCATAATTATTTCCAATGGAAGGATCATCCGGTGTCCATCCCTTAGTTTTGTCATAACTCGACCACCAATTGATGTACTCGCCATAATCACGGAAGGATACCCCTGATCTTTTAGCGTTCGCCCAGATACGTCCTTCCTTTGTTTGGATTGCGTCAACATCCATATCTGCTCGGCGTCCGGAATAATCCGCAGGCCAACCTTTTTCCGAATAGTCATTGGATTGGGCAGCAGTTACCCATTCATGCCCTGGTGAACTTGTCTCTCCATTTGAATAAAAATTATCAAGGAGCACAAACTGATTAGCCAATTTGTGAAGGTTTGGCGTGACATCCTTGCCAAATAACGTTAAACTCGGATCACCGTTGCCTTTACCCATATCACCAAATACTTGATCGTAGGTACGATTTTCTTTGATCACATAAATGACATGTTTAATCGGAGATTGTTGGCCAGCAAATTGAGGGATCGGAGATACTTTATCCCCTTTCTGCTCGCCGTCTGCCTTGTAAACTTTGTTATTATCCTCGACTTGTTTTGTATATTCCTTCAGTTGTTTATTATCAGGTATATCAATAAAGGACATTGTACCCTGCACTAGACTTCCAATATATTGGGATTCAGGAGTCCAAAGATTAAATGTGTGTTTCGGATTGGGGCCTGCCCCCAGCCCTTTTGCATTGAGAACCATAAGTTGTTTCCCATCTCCACTAGGAAAAACGCCTGTCGGATACCATGCTGTGGGAATGAGACCTTTTACCTTCGCTTCGGTATGACCTTCTCCATCCCCGAGATCGACTACAGCAATATCATTATTACCTGCATTCGCTACGTAAAGTGTTTTCCCATCTTGACTTACCGCCAGAGCATCAGGTGTACTCCCTGTTGGTGCATTTCGATACGGAGCAAGGGAGATAGTTTGAACCACTTGCTGCGATTGGGAATCCACAACCGAGATTTCATCGCTGTCGGAATTAGCTACATAGATTAGCCCGTTTACTGGGTTTGCAGCTAAAGCATTCGGGTGTAAACCTACGGAAATTGTATTTTTAACGGTGAAACTCTTTGTATCTAGGACGCTGACGCTACTCTCTCCCCAGTTGCTGACATATAACGAATTTCCATCATGACTGAGAAGCACCATATAGGGATCCTTCCCAACGGCAATAGTTGCAGAGATTTGACCTGTAGCGAGGTCAATTCGAGAAACCGATTTATTCAAATTGTTAGCCGTATACAAGAACTTACCGTCTGGAGATACAGTAATTCCCGCTGGATTGAAATCCGTATTATTTTGATCCTTCATAAGTATTGGTGATTGTTCTGTAAGGGAACCATTATCGAAATTATAAACGCGGATCTTCTGATTGCCACCAGCAGAAGCGTACAATTTCTTTCCATCAGGACTAAAAGCTACGCCAAGAAACAGAGATTCTGGACTCTTATAAGAAATGGTTTGGATCACTTTTTGTTGTTTGATGTCCACTACTTGTAAAGATTGGGGTCCCTCTCCATCATTAGACACTACTAAATATTGTTGATCCGGACTGATCGCCCCTCCCCAAGGCTTATCCCCCAAACTCAGTTGTTTTCCGGCTGGGGTAACTGTCCAACCAAGAGGAGTAACTCCTGTATCGTTCGCTTGCGGGCCTGCTACAACATTATAAGCTGCAAATGCTGTCCCTGAACCAAGAAGCAATGTCGCCAATGTAGTTGCAATTAATTTTTTGCTTACTTTTACTTTTTTCATTCTATTCTCTCCTTTTTGAGTCCATTATTTTCTGAATCTGTTCAGGTGGTAAAGAATAGTAAAGCGACAAAAATTTTTTCAATTTTTTCTCAGCAATCACCCCCTTTAAAATGTTCTTTTTGTTTCTTTTGCGGTTTTAAAATCATTTCGTATAAGTCATATATACTTCTTACTGTTAAGTCAGAATATTGATGAGATAGTTCTTTATTTACGTTATTTGTAACCCATACCGTCTTCATTCCAACTCTCCTGCCACCCAGGATATCTGTGTCAAGATTATCCCCGATCATGACACAGGAGTCCGGTTTCGTTCCATACATTCGCAACCCGTGCAAAAAAAGATAAGGCTCTGGTTTCCCTATATATTCTATCGTTGTACCTGTAACGGCTTGAATGGCGGCAATAATTGCACCGGTTTCAGGTATCTTTTTCCCGCCTTCTCCAGGATGATACAAATCTGAATTCGTACCAATGACTAGACTACCTCTCCCTACTTCTTCTGAAATTTTTTGCAGTTTTTCATAGGTAAAATCAACGTCCCTGCCAACAACGATCACATCGGTCTTTTCTTTATCTTCCAAAGGTATGATTCGGTGTCCCTCTATTGCAATAGCATAATTGAGATTAGCGCTGCCTACCGTTTTTACAGAAACTGTACCAAACTTTTCTTTTAAATATTTACCGATCACATCTGTAACAGGAATGATTTTCGTTGCTGCCACATCCAGGCCAAAGTTTTTCAGCTTTTCTGCAATTTCTCGGGCAGTTTGTCGGGAATTATTCGTGATAAAGCTGTATTGAATATGATTCCTATCCAATTCATGCAGAAGCGACTTTACTCCTAAGGCCAGCTTATTGCCAAGATAAATACAACCGTCCAAATCAAAAAAATACACTTTTATCCCTGGATGAAATACTTCATTCAATTGTCTAACCCCTTTTTCTATTATTAAACTGAGGTTTATAAAAAAAGAGAAAGCCAAACAACAAACGAAGGCATTTTCCTGCCCGGTTTATTGTTTAGAGCTTTCTCTTAGTCCTCACTCTAAAAACAATGATTAATATTTTGTTATGTATTTTGCAATTCTTGGAACGTAATATTCCACAAATGAGGGCTACTTACCGATAAGGTGGTCACTCCTGCATCAAGGCTTTCTATTACTTCTTCCTTCGAATGAATTAAACCGCTGGCGATAATCGGGATATCCTCCACCACATCGGCAAATTCCCGAATAATTTTGGGTATTGTTCCCGGCATAAGTTCAATTCCGTCCGGCTTGATGTTCTGAGCTAATTTTAAGCCATTTACTAATGCCAACGAATCTAAAATAAAGAGATGTAAAATACCGTATAAACCTGCTCGTTTGGCCTCTTTGATTAAGTGGGCTTTCGGAGTCACGATACCATCTGCCTGAACGTAATCTGCAATAAAATCTACGGTTTCTTTATCCGTGTTGGAAAGCCCGCGGATTAAATCCACATGAACAAATGCACCTTTATTTGTGTCCTTCGTAAGTCGAACCGCTTCTATGATTTCCTTTACATTCCCACCCATGAAAAAGAGATTGTCTACCTGGCTCTCCAACGCCAAGCTCACATCACTAGGCTTGCGGACAGCAGCAATTATCGGTTTTTTCCCGAAAGCATACAATAAGGACACGTTTGCTATTTCCCTCTTTCATTGTGCCTTCATGATTTAAATATAACGAATAATTGTAATTACAGAGTAAAATAGGTGTTAAATTTATGTGAACCTTTCTATTCGTCTCTTCGTTTGCTTTAATATATGCTCTCCTTTTATCTTATGACCATCAAGCTTCTTCTGGTTTAGCTTAACGAGTCACCCGATCTTCCTCGGAAACCTCGTAGTGTTGTATGTTAAACTCTCGTTCATTTTTGAGCTATTTTATGACACTATAATGCTATCTTGAAAATCTAAGTACGTTCGAAGTAACTTTTTAGACAATACGAAACTAGACCCTTGCTACTTCATTTTTTTGAAGGGTCTTGTAATGTTATATTAAGATCGAGCATCAGAATTAGGCCGATTTATCGATGCTGACTTTCACTCCAAGAGATTCCAGCCGTTTGATCGACTGTTTGATTACCATGTCTTTGCGCCGTTGATCATAGAAGTCTGCGCCCAGTTCGATATAATCTTCATTTCGAGTCAATAGATAATAGACGATAGTTAGTATTGTGTGCCCAACAGCAATAGCAGCTCGATTGGCGCCTCTACGAGCGGCAATTCGATGGTATTGTGAAGACAAATATGTGTTTTTAGTTCTTGCTGCTGATCGTGCCGCTTCCACTAACGCCTGTCGTAACTTTTTGTTCCCTTTTCGTGTTCGACCGGACTTTCGCTTTCCAGCGCTTTCATTGTTACCGGGAGTCATCCCAGCCCAAGAACACATATGGTTAGCCGATGGGAATTGATTTTTCACGTCCGTACCAATTTCCGCAAGTATTTGTTCAGCTGTACGGCGTCCTACACCAGGTATCGTGTCTAACCGCTCTAAGTCCTTCTCAAAAGGCTCCATGCGCAACTTAATTTCTTCATCCAGTTTGGCGATTTGCTCGTCCAGAAAGTCTATATGTTTTAATTGTGCTTCGAGCATCAGCTTTTGATGTGGGCCGATCAAACCCTGTAATGCCCTTTCCAGATCATTTTTCTTGTTTCTCAATTTGTTTTTAGCCAGTTCGGCTAAAGTGTGGGGATCCTCTATTCCGGAGATCATAGCCTCAATCATTGCTCGTCCCGAAACTCCAAGAATATCCGTGGCGACAGAGGATAATTTAATGTTTGCTCCTTCCAATACCTTTTGAATCCGGTTTACTTCACGAGAACGTTCGTCAATCAAGCTTCTACGATATCGAACTAATTCACGCAACTCTCGTTGTTCACGATTCGGAATAAAGCTGCCTTGTAGAAGGCCGTGTCGTAATAAATTGGCGATCCACTCGGCATCTTTCACATCGGTTTTGCGGCCTGGTACCGCTTTTATGTGCTGGGCATTCACAACCATTATTTCAAGCTCTTCTAGTTCCAAGAGATTGAAAATAGGCTTCCAATATACTCCGGTACTTTCCATAGCAACGTGAGTACAACGATGACTTTTAATCCAGTCGGCCATCTGAATCAGATCATCACTCATCGTTCCGAAAGTCCTAATCTCCTTGCCTTTCGGTGTAAGAACACAAGCCGTGACGCTCTTCTTATGAACATCAAGTCCGCAGCAATGTTTATACACCACTTTCACGACAAATCATCCTTCCTACGACTGTTGTGATTTCGAGGCTGGTGCAACAACCATTTCCCGGTTATTCTATCTTGCGTGCTTCCCAAGACGGGAGCGACAATCTGTGGTGCACCTGGTCGCTGTGATCAGTCTACATAGCGGACTCGAAGTACCATAGCATTACGACCTACCTTCGCCAGCCGTATAAAAAGTATACAGTATACACCCCATTTTCATCATCTGATGGTGCCGCCGTAAGGCGGCATGGGAGTCTACATAGAAACTAGACAGCAAAAAAGGAGTTTCTTAGTTGTATGACGACCAGCAGAAGAAAGTTTACACCTGAGGAACAAGCTCAAATCGTACTGGAAATTCTGAAAGAAGAAAAGTCAATTTCGCAACTCGCTTCGGAGCATGGCATTCATACAAATGTCCTCAACCGGTGGAAAAAAGAAGCGGTTCAGAATATCTCTCGCAACTGTTCGTCGATGATCGGAAAGGCATCACGAAAATGAAAAACGACTACGAAAAGACGATCAATGACCTCTACACCGAGATTGAAAACTCATCAGTCAGCTGTCGTGGCTCAAAAAAAAATCTGGCCTCTGAGCTACCTCGTGACGAGTGCATCGCCCTCTTGGATTGGGATGGCTCTGAACTCCCAATCACTGTACAAGCCGATCTGCTAAGCCTGAATCGTTCGTCTGTATTACAAGCCGGTTCCTCCCTCTCCGGAGGAAATTCGCCTCAAGCACCGGATTGATGAGATTTACACGGCGCATTCGTTCCTGGGTTATCGGAAGATTGCGGCGATTATGAATCGGGAAGGAGACAGGTTACATGAAAACACCGTGAGGCGCTATATGCAGGAGATGGGGTTGATCGCCATCTATCCCGGACCAAACCTGAGCAAGCGTGACCTTCAGCTTCGGATCTATCCCTACTTGCTTCGGAAGCTGTCTATTACAGTCGCTGCAAAACCACACGCCGGTTGTTGTGTATAACCGAGATGTAATTCTGTAATCCACAAGCCAATGTTTAAAAGAAAACTAATTGCCGGGCAGTTGGATGCCACGCCAACCGCTTACATCGCATTGGCCATACCGATTATTACCCACAATCGTCACCGTGCCGTCCGATTTAAGCCCGACGGTATGCCAGTCACCCGCCGCTACCGCCACCATATCACGCCAGCCACTTACATTGCATTGGCCTTCATTATTTCGACCCACAGCCACCACCGTGCCATCCGATTTAAGCCCGACGGTACGTCGCCAACCCGCCGCTACCGCCACCATATCGCGCCAGCCGCTTACATCACATTGGCCATATTTATTATCACCCACAGCTGTCACCGTGCCGTCCGATTTAAGCCCGACGGTATGACGATGGAGCAGGACCATCGATTCATAAAGAAAATTACAAATGCAATGATGGGATTCAAATCATTCCGGTCAGCCGAGAAAACAATTTCTGGAATTGAAGCTTTTCATATGCTCAGTAAAGAACAGGTTGAAATATCACCTGTTCTTTCCGATGTTGATTGGATCCATAAATTGTTCGAATTGGCTGCATAAATTTCTTATCATTTAAAATTAAGACTATCGTTTTTATTTTTGCAACACAACCGTCGGAAGATAACCTCTGGGTGCTGCTGGCCCAGATGATTCCATGGTGGAAGATAGAAGAGAAATACACGAAAAACTTCAAGCGGAGTCTCAAGGGACAAAAAGCAGTATTGATTCGCGTCGCGATCGGTGCGCTGATCATTCAAGAACGGCTTGGCACCGACGATCGGGAGACGCTCCGGCAGATTCTGGAGAATCCGTATTTGCAGTACTTCCTAGGCCTATCGGAATACCAGTATCGCCGTCCCTTCCATCATTCGCTCATGACGCATTTCCGCAAAACGGCTGGGTGGCGACATTTGTTCAGTGAAAATAAAGTACTAGACCGGAACCCCTTTTGGTACAAGGAGTCCCGGTCTTCTAAATCGCTAGATATTTGAAAATTAGTTTTAAACTCAACGTCAGAATGAAGCAATTCATGGATCTAAACTGAATAATAATGTTATAGACTGCCTCATTGCTATCGTACCCGAGGGAGTTCAGTAACTTCAGGGGCAAAAGACAATAAAAAGCCTGCTCCTGACATATCGTCAAAAAACAGGCTGTGATGTCAGTATTACAGTTTTACAACATTCTCCGCTTGAGGTCCACGTTGGCCTTTAACAACATTGAATTGAACGCGTTGCCCCTCGTCCAAAGATTTGAATCCTTCGCCTTGAATGGCAGAAAAATGAACGAATACATCGTCGCCGTTTTCCCTTTGAATGAAGCCAAACCCTTTTTCCGCATTAAACCATTTGACAGTACCTGTTTCCATTACTAAATAACCTCCAAAGTTAAAAACATTATGCCCCTAACAAAACGGGGGTATTCATAGTATATCTCATTGAAGGTAATACCACCAACTTTATGCTATCGTTCTCCGTTTAGTTAAATACAGGATTTTTGCGATGTTTCGTTCTTTGTTCAAAAGAAGCTGCACTGACGGCTAAAGCCTTACACCAGCAACGGTAGAAGAGTTCTTAACGGATTTTTTTCAATGAAATCATCGATATTTTTCTGGAGCTTCGGACCGGTACTTGTCGTATGTTTCCTCAAATCCCGAAAATCTCTCGACATTGCCGCCTTTTTAACAGGCGGTTTTCTTTTGTGTCAGGTCGTATTGGTCACGAACAAAAACACGTTGATTCTTGAAACGATTTCACGTCCAACAACGTTAATAGAAAATTCACTATTTATTCCCATTTTTTAAGAGTAAGATTAAACCGTATCACAATCTATTTAGGGAGGTCATCTTATGCATCAATTTCTTCTTTCCCGTCATCATCACCATTTGGAAAAGCACCCTCATTTTGGTCACACCATTACTAACGATTCCTATGGCCATCAGCTTCACCCATTATCCCTTCACGCTCCTGTTGTTCACGTAAAGGCCCAAATCACAAAATTATTGCCGGATGCCCATGCCAAGGGTGCCATGCATCATCATTTGTTCGTAAAAATCACGGATGTCCTTCAAATACGAGGAGCAGATAGGGCCATCATAGATATGCAAAAGGAACATTTTGTTGCGATTCGTTACGGGGATCATCTTGGAATTAATCAACCTATCCCAGGCCTCGAGGTTGGGCAACCAATCGAGCTTCAAGGTGAATATATTGACGAGAACCATGTGTATCTAACTCCAGATAATCAAGAAGGAGACCCAGTTATCCATTTCACTCACAGTCCCGTCGGTTACGTCATCTATCAAGGAAAGGAATATCAATAAACCGGATTCCTCTATCTCTATAATATAAACGGCCATCGTTGACGTGATGTAGCTAAATAGAAATGTTTAATGGAATGGCTGCGCCTAAAAAGGCATGTGGTTTCGAAAAGCCAATCTCTAATCCTATCGGTGGCGCAACTGCTTCTGCCGCGCAGATAAGTATTCCAAAACGGGCCATGGCGGAGCCTCGTTGTTCCTTGGGGGCCAGATCGGCCACGGTTGCGAACGCTGCGCCAAAGAAAGCGGC
The DNA here is from genome assembly GCF_027533625.1 of Paenibacillus gyeongsangnamensis. Classification (GTDB taxonomy): domain Bacteria; phylum Bacillota; class Bacilli; order Paenibacillales; family NBRC-103111; genus Paenibacillus_G; species Paenibacillus_G gyeongsangnamensis. The sequence goes on from NZ_JAQAGZ010000009.1 coordinate 273,163, forward strand.
AGGCCCAGTACCGAAAAGAATTTGACCAATAATGAATCCGAGCATTGTTGGAAAAAGGAAGATGATAATTCCACCAATCGCCATCATTAACACACCTAATAGCAGTGCCTTTTTTCTGCCCTGGTTGTCCACAAAATTACCGAGAGCGGGCGAGGCAATCATTTGAACAAGAAACGAAATGCCTACGAGCAAGCCCACCTCAACGGACGATGCACCTCCATGCAGGAAGATAAGCGGAGCGACCGCCACTAAAAGATAACGAGCCGAAATCGTAAGAAAACTTCCGATGTACATGCGAGCTAACAATTGGAACAACTCCTTCCTCAGTTTGAAGACGCGCAAGTTTGCTTTTATCTCGCTCATATTAAAAGCCTTTGCAAAAGCATATTCAATAACAAATTTCATTGAAGATGTGGGTGAGGTCTTTAACGTCGCTAACTTGCGGCAACAGATCCACTGATGCGTAAAAAGGAACTTCAGCGACGGATCTTTCACTTTTTTTCAGATATTACCAATTCTTAAATCATATATATGAGTACCCTAATTTCGAGGTGACTCTTATGGAAATAAAGATATTTTGTGCCTCATGTAGAAAAATAAAGCTGAAAAACGAACCAAATCCAAGCATTCAAACTCTTCTTCCAAAATCGAATAAATTTTTAGTATCAATTTGCTCCGAATGTGAAGCAGAAATATCTTTGTTCTCCCACGGATTAGGAAAATGTGTGGAACAAGCGCTCTGTTCGGAGGAAGCATTAGAGAAATCAGGTTTAAATTAGATGGTCATTCAGAAGCCTATACAAACAGATAACCAGATTGAGGTTAGTGGGTACAAAGCCAACATCCGCCAATCTGATCAGCGAGTACTCGGTGTGGTAACTGATCGTTAAAAGATCGTACAGAATCACGAGGCCTTCGCCATTACTGATGAACTTCTAGGCGAAGGAGTTCGATTCAAGACCGCAGGGAGCTCACAGAACGGAAAGAAAGTGTGGATGCTTGCAAAATTACCTGAAAACTATACCATTACTGGTGACAATGTTAGTCCCTATTTGATTTTCTCTAACAGTCATGACGGTAGCGGCACTATTAGGGGTAGTACCAGCGTAGCTGTCACAGACCGCAAACGTATGGAAACGATATGGTAATTATCACTATGTTTTTTCACTCTACCCCTATCAATTATCAATCAAAGTTCCGAATTTGTTTTCCCTATTAAAGTCGCTATGACCCCTGTACGAACGTTAAACCTGGCCATAAGTAATGCCCACAGAATTTGGTCCACTACTCATAAAGGGGACTATTCATTGGAGAGTAATGGTAACCCTAGCTCTAACCACAGGACCTTCGCCGCGGCGAATTGCTCGGGCTAGAATGGAGTCATGTTGACTGGAAAACGGGTGTTCTTAATGTAATACAGAGCGTTTCTATGTCTCCGGCAGGTATCGCCCACGTAAAGGAGCCCAAGACGAAGAACTCAAAACGAAAAATTTGCCCTTCCCGGTTCAATGAAGGAGGAATTGAAAGAATACTATTTATACAAAATTGAGGAACGTGTGAAAATGGGAGATAGGTTTCAAGGTGGTGAGTATGATTTCATATTTTGTCATCCGGACGGTAAAGCTTTTCATCAAGAACGACCCTACTTATGGTTCCGTGACTTTATAAAAAAGAATAATTTAAGGTATATCCGTTTCCACGACCTTCGTCATACTTCAGCGACGTTACTGATTAACCAAGGCGTACATGCTAAGATTATTTCCCAACGTCTTGGACACAGCAATATCAATACTACCATGAACATTTATGGACATGCACTACGGTCCGCCGATCAATCCGCTGGTTGTTGTTACTTCTACCATTTCGGCAAGATGTTCAAAAAGCTGTCCGGCCTCCTCCTAATCGATGAAGTACGAGAAGTGGAAATACTCTGGTTAGCGCTTTCAATCATTTTTCCTTACCCCCTTGGGAATAGACCTTTAACAGGATGACGGGTTGGATATCATTTATTCTTAATCGCCGCATTTTATCTTAAAATTATGGCGAACTCCGCTTTTTTTGTTCTAGGATCACTTAAAATTTCGAGTGCATAAAAATGCGTCCCTGCCGCACCTTCATTTGCACTTCACCATTAAGATCGGTCCGGTGTACCATAGCACCGGTGGCTGTCAGGCGATCCAGTACTCCCTGATTCGGGTGGCCATAAACATTATGCGCCCCTACCGAAATGACAGCCTGTTTCGGCTTCCACGCCTCAAGCCATTCGGGCGAAGTTGAACTTTTACTTCCATGATGGGCTACCTTCAATACATCAATCCGCTTTTGCCGCGCTTCACCTTAACCCCTCCGCAATTTGTTGTGGTTATAATTACCATCTTCGATGTTTGGTATAATCTGCCAGTTAGTTGAGAAAAAGGCAGCTGATTTACCGGTTGCCTTCCGTATAAGCTTATTAAGCTATCGTATCCCGTAATCAGTAGGCCGAAGCTCCTACGATTTCTTATATCCCCCTCTTTCACTTCACAGAGACCCGTCGGGAATTAGATAATGTACTTGTCAGCCTACACCAAGTTCATTCACGATTATGCGCATATGTTTGTGTCGTAAATCGATTATGCACATATGTTTGTGTCGTGACTTCGCGACACAAACATATGTGCTTTCAAATAAAAAATCCCCAATTAACGGAGATCTCAAAGCACCTATGTTTGTGTCGCCGGACAATCGGTGCAACTCACGCTTGGAAAATGATCGTTCTTTTCAGTTAGACTTGGGGCTGTTCCTCCGCTTCCATTACAGAAGGTTCATCAGTCGTGCCCCTGCCCTCACAAGGATAAATACATTTCGGCGAAAGCCTTATAGCAACCGTTTCGGGTGACAGCACTTGTTACAACGTCCCTTGTTTTCCAAGTCCCTTACAACCTAGCTCTTCGTTCTGGACTTAGGTGCTCCCTCTGAGCCTGTGAGCTGGATGCCGCCATTGTCCGGCATAGCGTATTTCATAGGAAAAATTTTTACTTTACGCCGCTCACCCCATCGTATGATGGTCCATATGTTTCCATATGTTCTAACTTTAGACCCGTACATTCGGTTGTTCGTCAGTTCCTTTTCGCGAAACATTCTCACCATATCCAGTTTTTCAGCCGCGCGGCATATCCATTGGCTTACCTTTTCGATTTGAATGGCTCTAGCCTTCGTTCTGCCGAATCTACCTATACTTCATACCTCATGACCTGTCAGTCATGACGCATGCAGGAGTGTTGACGGGATGGTTTCGGGAAACATGGCTCCGTCATTCCCATCCTCGATTGTAAAGTTAAGATTAATCCTTTAATCTCCTGCTTTTCACGACGTAGCGCTTGTAGCAGAACTTGTCGTGCTTATCCGTTAGTGCAGCGAAGGCTACCGTGCTGCAGTCCTTTGGTCACTAACTTGCGTACTCCGCAAGAACATTGATTTTAAACATACATTGCTAAAGCATGAGCTTTTAAATCGTTTTCCAGTTACGCATGGTTGAAGGTACGTTCAGCTTATAAAGATTGTTCGCAAGCTTTGAATTACAGACGCCATCACCAAGTAATAGGTAAACTTCCATACCATGAATTCTAAAAAAGATAACGCTTACCTATTGCTACTATAACGTAAGAGGATATGGCTGAGGTTATCGCGAATATCTGTTATTAAGACGCCAAGGAATTTTTTTCATTCCAGTTAAACTGACTGAAGCCGCCAAGGCAGAATGGAGTAGAAAGCCTGTGAGAGAAGCCCAGTATGAGGATCTGAAGCGAACAGAAAAACGAGCAAGATGCTGACCAGTCTATACTCGCCGTATTGTGATTTCATACTTTACCCGTCCAGCCGGGACCCTTCCAATACTCTTGCTATGCGTGTTCTGAAGCCTGCACAGCCCGGCTATATTCAAGCTGGCACCCATGGCTGGCATATGTCCATTGATGCCTTCGAGCATATGGAGCAGCCGTCGGAGGGAATAGAATACCTCACCCTGCAGGTGGATATGCGCGGTCGAGCATATTCAACTGGAAATCCCGACTGCAACGGCTGGGAACTGTATGACGTAATTGATGCAGTGAACTACGCTAGAGAGCGCTATTCCGAGTTCATCCTTGATCCAGAGGTGGTCTACTTCGAGTCGGGAAGCGGCGGCGGCGGCAATGCATTTGCGCTAGCAGGGAAATTCCCGGACTTTTTCGCGGCGATTAATGCACTGTACGGCATCTCGGATTACGCCCTGTGGTATGAGAATGACAGCGTAGGTGAATTCCGTGATGAGCTGGATGTTTGGGTTGGCTCCCCCCCTGAGGCAGACAGGATGGCATATGACGCCCGCAGCGGCATTACTACCGTAGGAAATTTGCTGACTCCCCTCTTTGCGGTGCACGGAGAGACAGATGTTCGGGTGCCGTCGGAGCATTCCCGGCTTTTTATCAAAAAGGCGGAGGAACTCGGCAAAAAAGATCTGGTGAGCTATTACGAGATGGAAAGTGTGGGAACCCGCAGTCATCTTGGTAATATAACGCAGGAGCAGCATGTACGAATGAATACACTGGCGAGTGAGAATCTGGCTGCACATCGAAATCCCGTGCAACTCCCCCGCAAGGGAGTACTGGTAGTAGCCGGCTATCTGTTCACCAAAGCATTCTCTGTTGTACTGGATTCTATTGACAAGGTGGCGCATCTCAATTACGACCTAGAAAAAAAGAGCTTCACTCTGGATTGCGCAGTGCCATGCGGCTTCACCCTGCAACTCCATGCTGTGGTTGACTGAGCTGGGTATTGAATGTAAAAAAGGAACTATTCCTGTATTGAATTAAAAATGCAGATTGCAAAACAATATGCGCAACGCCTCCTGTATTTGATTCTCGTAAGTAGACCAATATGTCTCCAGGCTGACAATTTGAAATTTCGTTGATAGTTAACATCGCCACCTTGTAGGCGATGTTTTTTTATGTTCAATATGTCGAGGTCATACTGCAGTAATAGGATAAAGTTCTTGTCATTTACGACTTCAAGTTCTTGTCAACCGACATCAAGTATGCTGCCCGTTAGGTGAGCAAAGGCTGCCGAACTTGCCGGCAGCCTTCATCATGAGTGTATTGAGCTCTCGTATCCGTCCCTCAATCGCACAATTCAGGCTCAGCTACTTAACAAGTACCGAAGTGAATTTTAGAGCAATCTGGCGTTTCAAAATGGTCAGTAGGACAAGGGCAATTTATAATATCTTTTCAAGGAAGCGTAAGATAGTATCATTTACGAATACCGGGTTCTCCCGACTCATGTGAGGGCGGTGGCTGCACTCAGGTACGATAACATATCGGGAGTCACGAATGAGATTGGTTACTCGTTTGAGATCTTCCTCAGGAGCAAATTCATCATGCTGTCCAGCAATAAACAATGTGGGGCATTGGATGCTACCTAATTGTTCATTGCTAAGTTGCGGGTATGTCCGCCAATCCCTTATTTTTTGTCGTAAGAATTCTTGCCAATTTCCACGATGTGCCTCTATATGTCTTTCAATCATGGAACTAATAAAATCATTCCGATTATTCCGTACTAACCATTCAGGTTCAAATTCCTCAGAACCTTGGGAGGCGACAAATCCACTTTGTCCAATTGAAGTCAACGATGCAATTCGATTAGGATGTTTGATGGCACAATAAAGCGCAACTCCCCCACCCATTCCATAACCTATTAAATGAGCTTTTGAAATCTGTAATTGATTCATAAAAGCAACAATATCTTCGGCATGTTGTGGAGTACTCCATTCAAGACTTTGGCTCCTGGTTCGACCATGTCCTCGAAAATCGGGGAAATAGCATGTATATTTTCTTTGAAAATCGAGTAACTGATTTGCAAACGCTAATATTCCTCGTGAAAAGCCGCTATGTAAAAAAATAACGGGGTCACCAATACCCATCTGTTCATAAAACATTTCGATATCGTTACATTGTAAATGTGGCATCTTACTAAGCCCCCCCTATGAGCGGAATTAGAATACCTATTTTTCCCATAATAACAAACGTTTGTTCTTGTGTAAATGAAATATATTGAACTCGTTTGAGATCAAAATTTTACGACACTATGCTGCCCAATAGCTAACGAGGCCACCGATCTGCGGCAGCCTCGATTTGTTGTTTTATTTGCACTATCGTTTCCGTTAACATTCCTGTAGGTGTTAGTAGATTCAATTTGCAGAAAAACGGACGCCTCGCTAGGATGAGTATGTACTGGGTTGCGGCCCTCAGAACTCACCTTAGGAGGCGTTATTATGAAGTCTAGACTAATTAAAGCTCAAAATCAACGTGTAGAGCGTATTTCCACTTCCACTCTTGTCATAGGCATCGACATTGCCAAGGAGAAACATGCTGC